>CAZOAL010000010.1:0-192548 GCA_964577695.1 uncultured bacterium
TCTGTGGTGACACCACTACATCTTGTGGCTACCACAGAAATTCCCAAAGAACCGAGATGATTTGTTTCGCTCGCCTGAGAGACTTCTTGGTAGTCGCAGATAATCCTGCAACTGTATCATCATAATCTGCTTTGTTGCGATCTATTCTCAGGCGATTCAAGTTCACCCCTACTCCTTTACGCGCTTTGTCAGCGCTTTTCACAAATTGGTCTCGAACGTACTCGTGAGGATTCATCCTAGATGGGATTGAATGCCCCTCTTTATCGCGCAGATGGTTCCGTGCCTTACAGAAAGCTGAATAGTATGCCCGACTGATTGCAGAACGCAACTTGGCTTCTTGATTTGAACGGCTTGTCGCTTGCCCAGCGAGTTCTTGTGCCAGATTCAGATAAGCTAACCAGTCAAAGCTCATTGGAACTCCACGTCAATACAAAGCTTTCCTTGTGCCCGGTCTAAGGCATCCAGCCACCAGTCCGCATCGAACTGGTCAAGCCTGTCAATCGCCTTATCCGAGGCAAATTGGGTAGCAATAAATATGGCGAGTTGACCCCCGTTGATTGACTCCGGATCGGTGACGACCTCAAGGAAAAGATGGGAATGCGGAAAGTAATTTCTAAGCTTGTCGTATGCCTCTCGTAAGAGTAGACTCAGAAACGGATATTTCTCAATAAACCTGAAGACGCTTGCTCGCTCCCTGAAGGCATACAGTGGCTCGAGCATTTCAATCCCGGTCTGAGAGGTACGAACGGATGAGGTACCGATAGTGTCAACCGCGTACTGTTGTTCTAAGACGCTCATAAGGCATTCTCCCTTTTTTAATGTACGAAGCCCTGATACGTGTGAGAAACCGAGTTTTTGCCAAAAACTCGGTTTCTTTGGCATACGACCTTACGCCCAACAGCTCTAATTTTGAAAAATAAACTCTGAGAATAAGAAAATCTCGAAGAGTGGGCAATGCCCCCTCCTTTTTTCGCTCAAGGGCAAGCGCTACCGCTGCTATCTTTGCCTGACAAACTTCTGCAACCGGCCATCCGCCTGCACTTCGCCCACATAAAGGTCTCCATGCGAATCCGTCCAGATGCCGTGCGGACAGGCGAAAAACTCGCCGGGGACCTCACTCCCTCGCTGACTCCCCCATTGGGCAATCACCTCACCATCAAGCGTCAGAATGGTGACGCGCTGGTCTAACTCCGCAACGTAAACGATGTCATCGTCATCAATAAAAATATCGTCAGGGTGGAGGAAGCCGCCCCATTCGGTGATGTATTCGCCGTCGAGGGTGAAGAACTGGATGCGATTATTCTGCCGATCTGCCACCATCACACGATTGTGGCGATCGACCCAGACACAGTGCGGCAGATCGAACTCCCCAGGGCCGGTGCCCCGGCTTCCCCAGGACATGATTAACTCGCCATCAGGGGAATACTTGTGAACCCGTGCGTTGCCATAGCCATCCGTGATGAACATCTCTCCATCGGGACCGAGTGCGAGGTCAGTCGGCAAATTGAACGGCTCGCCGTCTGCGGCAGGACGGTCTGGTGCCCCCAATGTCATCAGGAGTTCCCCGTCCGGCGTGAATTTCCGCATCACATGCGTATTTCGCTCAACACAATAGATGTTATCTTCGGCATCAATGAAGAGTCCGTGGGCGTCCTTGAGGATGTCCTCTCCCCACGATGCGAGAAAGTTCCCTTCGCGGTCGAAGACAACCATCGGATGCTCACTTCGACTGTAAACGTAAATCTGGTCCTGCGAATCAACCGCAACGGCAGGAATCCAACCGAATTTCCAACCCTCGGGGAGTTGCCCCCACCCTTCCTGGACTCTATATGTGTACTTGCCTGTTCCAAATGTCATCTGAAATATACCTCCAAGATTTCAGGTATTCAGGTTGATGCCTGATACCCGAATGTGAATTTAACCGAGTTGGGCAATCACAACGAATCGCCCCTACTTGAGTAGAACCTCAATTGCCATTTCCGTCACCAAGAGCGCTTGTTGGTCTAAGCATTCTTTTGATTTCCATGTTTCTGTTGCACCAATGAGAGTCGTTACGATAACGTGTATTTTATCATGGTTGTGCCGTGTTCACAAGAAGAAATCTAACTTGGAAGATTGGAAGATTGGAAGATTGCTTTTCCCCATCCTTCCATCTCATTCCTTCCATTCTTCCATCCTTCCATCCTTCCAAAGCGTTATTTCGCAGGGAATTTGAAACACGCTAAAATGCGTGCAGAGTTTTTGGGTTTAGCCTATCAATTGCGGATGCCCAAACCTTGCATCAGCGTGTTGGTCGCTGTATACGCCTCCTTCACCCATTCGACGATTTTATCGGGCTCTGGTGCATATTCAAGTTCAATGCTAATTGCGCCATCGAAGCCAACGTCTTTGAGCTGAATCAGGTACTTTTCAAATTCGACGACGCCGCGTCCGGGGGGAAGGTCGCCATGAACCTTTCCGTCACAATCGGAAATATGGACATGAATGATCTGTCCTTTGAGTTTTTGAATATCTTCAGCAGGGGTATGTGCCAGCGTCAGATGGGAGATGTCGAGGTTCGCCTTCACCGCCGGGCGCTCCACATCCTTGAGGAATTGGGCCATCTTATCGACGTTGTTGACCAGCGACAAACGAAACGGCTCCAATTCCAGGGCAATCTCAACCCCTAAATCCGCGGCATAGTCGCCCAATGCCTGCATATTCTCAACGGCCCAGCCCCATTGAACTTCCGGCGCGACGACTTCCAGTTGCCAGATATACTCACCCAGCACGAGAAGCAGGTTTTTCGCTTCGAGTTCGTAGACAAAATCGAGGTGCCTTTTGACGCGTTCGACATGGAATCGCCGGACGGAAGGGGCGAGGTCAATCAGGCCGACAGCGACACACGCAACCGAGATGATGGGTAGCCCAACCGCCGCGCAGGTGTCTTTAATCAGTTTTCGTTCTTTCACATCCGTATCCAGTGGGTCGGCGACGATGTCAATGGTATCAAACCCAATCTCCTTGGTATATCGAATCCCTTCAGCCGTACTGACCGGCGTCCCCAACCATGCAGAATTAATCAATCCAAGTTTCATGTTTCACTCCTCAATTCTCTCAACAACCTCGCCACTCTTTTTGTCTTTGAGCATCAGCTTGGTTCGACCATCAGGCATTCGCTCTCGCTTGAGCAGGGCGTATTGCTCATCAACTTTTGTTGCGGCACCGGTATCTTTGGCACCCGTCCCACGCCAGACTTCCAGCGCGACCGGTTCCCACTGCTTTGATTTCGCGGAGCGATAGCAAGCATCGATGATGGCATTGACAACATAACCGTCGTAGAAGGTTTCCATCGGCTCTTTGCCGGCGTCTATGGCGTTGAACATTTCGACGAACATATCGCGGTAGCCGAGTTCACCCACCTCATCGCCGACAGGGAAAAGCCAACCGGTTTCCGTCTCCGCTTTCTCAGCGACATAGCCCCCTTGGCCACCCGCCGTGAACATTTCAAACCCCGTCCTCAACCAGTGATTGAGCCAGATGGTGCCTTCCGTACCGGCGACTTCATCACGCAGATCCATGCCGCCACGAAACGCCCAACTGACTTCAAACTGCCCCATGGCACCGCTCTCAAAGCGGATGAGGGCAATCCCGTGGTCTTCCGCCTGAATCGGATGAACGAGGGTGTCCGCCCAACACATCACCTCAAGAGGCTTGACCTCCTTACCGACAAAGTTGCGAATAATCTCAATACAGTGGCAACCCATATCAACAATCGCGCCGCCGCCCGCTTGCTCAAGGTCCCAAAACCACGCGCTGTGTGGCCCAGGGTGGGTCTCACGGGAACGAACCCACAGGACTTTGCCGATCGCCCCGTTCCTAACGGATTGGAGCGCTTTGAGCGTCTTGGGGGGATAAACCAGGTCTTCAAGGTATCCATGAAACACGCCCGCACTTTCAACTGCATCCAGCATGGCTTTGGCTTCAGCCGCAGTGCGTCCGAGAGGTTTGGTGCAAAGGATTGACTTACCCACCGCAGCAGCCATTTCGACCGCTTGCAGGTGCAAATTGTTGGGGAGACCTATCACGACCACATCGGTCTCCGGGTCGTTAATGGCTTCAGCGAGGTCGGTTGTCCCTTTTGGAATTCCCCATTCCTCGGCAAAACGCTTGGCACGCTCTTCCGTCCGTGAGTAGACCACCTGAACGCGATCCTGTCCCCGCTGGTTATGAAGCGACATCGTGTAAAACATACCGATCAATCCGGTCCCTAACATTGTTACCTTATGTGTTTTTTGCATGATTCTCCTCCTGTATGAAATCTGAGTTTCCAGCCCACATCTGGGTATGTTTCAAATTTCTCCCAAAATGACTTGACACTTGGAAGGATGGAAGGATGGAAGATTGGTTCCCATCCTTCCATCCTTCCATCCTTCCAACAACAAAGCGTGTAAAGAAGTTTCTGAAACATGCCCCGTAGCGTCCTAGAAACTGGCATCGATCTTTGTAACCGGCTGGCAGAGGAATAAAGTCACCGGGGGACGCCTCCTCCACATTCACATTCAGTTCCTCTTTCAATTCACGCACCATCTGGATGAACGAGGTGTGGTCTTGAGGGCTTAATTCCAGTGCCAGGTCAATATCTAATGTCTGATTGCGAAACCCTTCATAGACCATTGTCGTTCCGCCGACGAGATAGATTCGTCCAGTTCCATGAAAACGTTGCCCGAGTTGTCTGAGGAATCGTTCAATCCGTTGGTGGTCTACTGATGCACGTTGGCTCATGACGTGTCTCCATTTTCAATTGTTCAAACAAGAGATTCATGACTTTGTGATAAGAGGCAAGCCGGTTGAAAGGATAAGCGGAACGGCTGGCATGCCAGTCTGCAAGGGCATACAAGCCGGTCTTTCCATATCGCTCGTCAGCATGGGGCAGGGAAAGGGCCTGGGAATACAGGTCTGGGAGCTTCGGAAAATCTCCCAGATACAGCCGCAACCGAGTCCACCAAAACCGTTGCAGATAAACAGCCGCCATATAGAACGTCATCAACTCCGTTCTAGCAGGTTCGTCCAGCCTTTCTACAAGATGGGGAACTTGATGCGCCGTTTGTGGATGCAGAATGAAGAAAGGCACAAGGGCGAGACGCAGGCGCGGGTCTTTGCTTCCTGCCAGATGGGCTATCAATTCCTCTGTGGAAAGGAAAATTTCCGATTCCCCTTCTACCTCATTTGAGGCGAGGAAATGGATGCCGTATTTTTTGAGGTTTTCTACAAGTTGCGCTCTGTTATTTTCGGTGTTCATAGACCATGTTGACCTTCCTTCCTATCAGGCAAATAGTATAAAAGAGATTCTGTTTTTATTCAACAGAAAAATGAAGGGGAGAAGCCAGCAGTGCTCCATCATTTTTCGCGTGACATCAGTATCGATTTTTGCTAAAATACGGGCATGTTTCAGAAAACTATCTACACTTTAACGTAATGCGTAATACGTAATGCGTAAGAGAATTGCTTTACGTATTACGCATTACGCATTACGTTTGACGTGTCAACACTTAGGCTTCGTTCAGTGCAGGCTCTAATTTTCAGGAGATTTGATACATGCCAGAAACTCATAGCAATGTCAGTGATTCATCACCGAAAGAAACTGTTGAAGGGGGGTGCTTGCCGGATTGGGAAGTCGCCGATCTCCCTGCTCCTCCACCCTACCACTTCGGACGGGCGTTTCGGACCATTCTGGGACCGGGGATTATCGCCTTAGGTGCATCGATCGGCAGCGGCGAATGGCTGCTGGGGCCGGCAATCACGGCGCAGTACGGCGGGCGTCTCATGTGGATCGCCACGATCGCTATCCTGCTGCAAGTCCTCCTCAACACGGAGGCTATCCGTTACACCCTCTACACGGGCGAACCCGTGTTCAGCGGCTTTATGCGATGTAAACCGGGCTCCCGGTTCTGGGCTTTTTTTTATGTCATCGCCGATTTGGGAGGAATCTGGCCCGGGTGGGCGGCAACTGCTGCGACCGCCATCGCTGCGGTGTGGCTTGGGTATATGCCCCAGGCAGCGGATGGGAACACCGTTCGGGGGTTCGCGTATCTGATATTTTTCGTATGTCTGGCGATTGTCCTGTTTGGCGGAAAAATCTACAATGCCCTTGAGAAGGCTGAACTGTTCATGGTGATTTGGATCATTGGCTATCTCGTCCTGATTGATCTGTTTATGGTGCCGCCGAAGGTCTGGTGGGCAATTTTCAAGGGGTTCTTCAGTTTTGGTACGTTGCCGAAGGGCGAGGGTGGAACGGATTGGCTGTTGCTTGGCGCGTTTGCCGCTTATGCGGGCAGTGGTGGCTTGGGAAATGTGACCATCAGCAACTATGTCCGTGACAAAGGGTGGGGCATGAGTCGCCTCGTCGGTGCGATCCCCTCCATCATCGGTGGGCAGCGGGTAACCCTCTCGCATATCGGGGTGGTTTTTCGCATCACGCCTGAAAATCTACAACGTTTCCGCGAGTGGTGGAAATATAATCGCTTTGAGCAGTATTACATCTGGGTCATCGGCTGCTTCATCGGTATGGCGCTACCGGCAATGTTGACGCTGGCGTTTGTCCCGGCGGGGCAACAGATAGGGCAATGGTCAGCGGCGGCATTTCAAGCCGATGGGGTTGCGAAAGCAGGCGGACGGATTTTCTGGTATCTGACGCTGTTGTGCGGATTTTGGGTCCTCTTTTCAACCCAATTGGCAAATGTGGACGCCATACCTCGCCGTTACACAGATATTATCTGGACCGGATTTTCAAGCGCGCGAAAACTGGAAGAGCATAACGCCAAATGGATCTACTACCCCATCCTCGTCCTTTACATTCTGTGGGGTATGCTTGCATTATCCCTTGCGCAACCGTTTTTCATGATTTTGGTGTCAGCAACCATTGGCGGCTACCAGTTGGTGCTCACTTCCCTGCATACCCTTTACGTCAACCGGAAGTTCCTGCCGAAGGAAATCCAACCTCCCCTCTGGCGGCAGGTCGGGCTCGTGTTGTGCGCGGGGTTCTATTCCATCTTCGGAACGTTGACGGTGATTCAGAATGTGATTCCTAAGCTGGTTTCGCTGATATCTGGATGATTGTCAGTCAGCCTTTCAAAAGTTTCTCATTTTTTTTTGACATTTCCTGCCCCTTTTGCGTATATATAACCAATGAACCCAGATCTCGGAGGTGCAAGATGTCGCAGGAACCAACTGATTAGGAATTAGTTATCCGGCTAAAAGCCGGCGATCTCACCGCCCTCGCCGCGCTCGATCGACGATACCGAGTGCGGATTATCCGGCTGATTGCGCCGCTTGCCAAATCTTATGAGGAAGCAGAGGACATTTACCAGGAGGCAATTTTCAAGGCGGCTTCCCACATTGAGTGCTTTGATCATCGCTGGAAAAAGGGCGGGTTGACCAGAAGCCGACCATTTTGTTGGGTAAATGCAACCTGCCCTTGACGGTCAGAAAGTGCGGCACACCATTGCGTCATCACGAATTGGATTGCCGTGAATCCATGCGCATGGCGATTGGTCAGATAGTTCTCCCATGACGCCTCATCGGATTTGAGTGCGCCATTCCACGCCGTACAAGCAAGCCAGAAGAAGGACCTCCCATCATCGCAGGTCAGGTAACGTCGATTTTCCGACAACTGAATCCGCCCGCTTTGATAGAGCGGATTATCACCGGTATATGGCACGCACTGGAATTCACCGCCCTGACCATGTAGCCCGGCGTTGGAAGCATCGTTACAGTGCGTGGTGTAACTCCAGCCCCCCAGTTCATCTGGGGCAAAGCGCACACGCCACATATCACCGCCATCCCAGAATCCATTCACCGAATATTTTCTGCCGCTCGACGAGGTGAAATCAACTCGCAAGTCAACTTCCCCCAACGAGTCTTCGTAAATTTTCCGACTTTCAAACTTTTCATGAAACAACGTCCATTTTGGAATTTTTTCTGCGTTCAACGAGATTTTACCTCCATTTTGAGGATGCAAGATTCTTAATTTTATGCTATCATCTTTATGAGTAATTTTCAAGAGCAAACTTCATAAGTTGTTTCGCTGGGGTTGTACCTCAGCACGTCAACAGGAAGGGGGACACCCCCTTCTGAAACGTATACTTTAACTGATATTTTTGCCAAAGGAGATCTGAATGTCAACATCAACCAATAACCTTCCTCCCCAAATTCAAAAATTATTGCGGGAAAAAGGGTGGACATGGCCCCCTGATGAAAAACTGAAGAAACAGATTCATGACGCAATGGAAAGGATCAGCGGTAGCCTTCATGTCCGAGAAGAAGACCTACCGGAATTACTTGAAGGGATTCGAGGTTTTGAGCATGTCTGCCGAAATAAGAAGCTTTGGTGCTCTGCTTGAACCGATAGTCTATTCTGACAAATGACCCGCTTTCATCAAACCAATCTCCCTCTTATTGCTATCCTCGCCATCGGTTTCATCCTCCGAATCGTTGGGATTGGCGTCGGCTTGCCCGATTACCCGGATTCCCGTGAACCACTAATTGCGCAGGACATCCTTAACCTCATTCACCTCAAAGCCGTGCCCGAAATCTACAACTGGCCTGGAACTGCCTGGTTCTATCTGATTGCGGCGATGGGGAAGATATTAGAAATCTGTGGGTTCGTGCTCACGGTCCCTCATGTCATCTGGCTGGCACGATTTACCAATGCACTGCTGTCAACGGGGATGCTCTGGTTGACGTACCAGATTGGGTTTCGATTTTACAGCCGTTTCGTTGGACTCATCGGGGCCGGGCTTCTCGCCCTCGCGATGCTACACGCCACCAATGAGTCGCGTTTCGCCCTTGTCGATATTCCCGCAACGTTCTGTGTCACCCTCTTGCTGTGGCTCTGTGCCAAAGACCAAGCGACCTCATTTCGTCGAGCGATTTGGCTTGGCGTCCTCGCGGGGATTGGCTTCGCGGTGAAGTACACGACGGTGTTCGCCGGGTTATCCGTCGTTGCCTTTTTTTTCATCCATCGGACGGAAGGCTGGAGCCGACCCCTTCTAAAATTGGCAACAGTCCTCGGTGTAGGGGCAATCTCATTTACGCTTATTTGCCCTTACTGGTTGATAGATCTCTTTTCGCCGGAATGGAATCAGTTTTTTGACGCCCTCTTCTACGAGGTCTCACACTATCGCCGAGGGCATTTTGGACTATTTGCAACAGGGGAGGTAACGTGGGCGAATCGATTGACGTATCTGTGGACACTCTTGCGGTGGGGCATGGGCTGGCCGTTAGCATTACTGGCATTCATTGGTATCCTGATTGGGATGATTGAGCGGCGTGATGGAGACAATATCCTCCTTGCGTTTGTGTTACCTTATCTACTGTTTATAGCGTTGCACAAGTTGAAATTTGCTCGTCACTTATTGCTGGTCTATCCGGCGCTAACGGTGTTCGCCGCGGCAAGCATAAGGAATGTAAGGAAAGGAAGGAAGGGAAGTATTTTACGCTTTCTGCCTTTCCCATCCCGTTTTAACAGTCGTCTTCACGTTTCACGTTTCACGTCTTCTTGTCTTCTGGCCCTCTTTTTAGGAGGGGTTGGCGTTTACTCGCTCATCTACACCGCTGCCTTCGCCGGGGTCCTGACAACTCCCCCAACAACGATCGAAGCAGCGGAGTGGATTGCCTCCAACATCCCGCCCGATGAAGCCGTTGCGCACGAACCTGAAATCTTGTTCGATTGGCTTCTGCCGAAATTGGATCGGGAATATAGTGGTGAGGACGCCAGGTGGGTCGTCGTCCTGATGCCGAACGCGGCGGTCTTTCTGAACTACATGGAGAAGCCCGACAGCTATTCCGCGATCGACTGGTATCCGATGGAAATCCATCCCGAAACGACAGTGCCGTTCTACAAAAGAATTTTCGGGGATGCCAGTCGGTATGAGCTTGCCCATGTCTTTCAGAGACACCCACGTTTCCTCGGCATTTCAATCTCAGACCAGGGGGCACCGTTTCCGATGCGTGCATTAGCCCATCCAGAGATCAGGGTCTACCACTTGCGCGAATTTTGAAAAACAATCGCCCTGTTGAAAATTGTACTACAAATGACTATGTCGGATTTCAAAAGAAATGGTATAATATTGGCATGTTTCAGAAAAGAGCTTGAGGCAATATCATCTCTCAAAACTAAGGGGGCAACACAAGGTTGACCTCTACTACTGTTCTTTCGTATGGTGAAACATTCAGACTTCCGAAGTTTTTGAAACTTCGGAAGTCTATTACTACTACATATCATCAGGAGAATTTTGCAATGAACAAAAAGCAGTGGATTTTGGGAATAACAATCCTTTCAACGTTGGTCCTAATCGCACTCAATTTCAATCAAGCGCAAAGTCAGAGCGACCTTGCCAAGCGAGGGAAATACCTTGTCGATGCAATTGGCGCATGCGGACAGTGCCATACACCGCGCAAGGGGGCAGACCCGGACATGAGTATGTATCTTGCTGGGCACCCTGCAGGTACACCGCCCCCCAAATACGATTTTAGCATGATGCAACAAGGCATCTTCATGGCGACCTCCCCAACGTTTACGGCATTTGCCGGTCCCTTTGGAACCAGTTTCGCCGCAAACCTGACGCCTGATAAAGAAACGGGGCTCGGTGAATGGACAGAAAAAATGTTCATCGATTCCATGCGGACAGGTTACCATCAAGGAAATCAAAGCAATCGGAAGATCTTCCCCCCTATGCCGATTAAGAACGCTTATGCAGGCATCAGCGATGAAGACCTCAAAGCAATGTGGGCTTATCTGAAAACTATCAAGCCCATCAAGAATGAAGTCTCCTCGCCACTCAATCCCAGGGGGAGGCCTTACTAGGGCGTGTTGACGAACTGTTTCGCAATCTAACTGTAGCCCAAGATTCTATCTTGGTTGGGGACGAGGTGCCAAGTTAGAAACTTGGGCTACGAGCGCATTTGCCCGAGTTCGTCAACACGCCCTAATACACGTCGGCGTAAATTTTGAACCCCACCCACAGTGATCGTTTCGATTTCGATGAGGACGCGATGCTCGTTGGGGTCCAACCCCTCGTCAATGCGGTTGAACGGTATTTGATGAAATGAAACCAATTCGCTGTTCAGAACATGCTCGTGAGAATATGCTTTACCGCGGTGCTACAGAGCAGGAAGTTATTGATGCAATTCAGACCGCAACGTGGATGCCTGCCGATAAAGGACGGTGGGAGTGTCGAAAAAATTTCACTTATAACCAGGTTTGGAATGGTAGATTCTATGCCACCAAACAAGTTCGGTCTATCTTCGTAGAGGAGGCTGATGAGATTGTCGTTGTGACTGTCTATGTCTATTACTTCTGATGAGGAGGGAAAAATATGAGAATCACCTACGATAAGGAAGTGGATGCGTTATATATCCGTTTCATCGAGACCCCTGTTACCACTCAACATGTGGGTGAGGGAATTGCAGTGGACTATGCGGCAGATGGGCGAATTGCCGGAATAGAAATTTTGGACGTTCATAAACGCTTAGGCGACCCGCAAATCTTTCGCAGAGTGGTGCTGGAGGATATAGCATTAGCACATTCTATATCAACTGTGCAGGCATAATGGAGAAAGTGCAATCCCCACCACAGTGACCGCTTCGACTTCGATGAGGACGCGATGCTCGTTGGGATTCATACCAATTTGCAATTGGAAAAGTAACGTAGCCCAAGATTCTATCTTGGTTCCAGCCGTTTCAACTGAGAAAGTTGGGCTACAAATATTACCAAATAGAATAGAAAGATAAGGAGAAAAACAATGGGACAAAATAGGGGGCTATCGATAGTTGGTGGCCACGCCATCTATCAGAATGGGACATGGTATGGTGGTTTTAAAGGTGAGGATAAAATTTATGAGCAGCACCTTCGTGATGGCTTTAGAATATGGCAGGACCCAGCTTGGGGGTACCAAGTTTTGGCACTAAGTGGGGGGCATTCACGGCCTAATCTACCAGCAGTTCAATCCGGCCAGGTTACTAACAGCGAAGGTGAAGGGATGTTAGAGTTCGCCAGGGATCAAGGGCTTTACACGAATCAACCTGAGGTCCTTGTTGAATCTTATGCACGAGACAGCTTTGAAAATGTCTTTTTCTCAATGCTTTGTTTCTTTTACAAGTTTGAATATTGGCCATCACATGTTGGAGTGGTGAGCTGGAATTTTAAGGCACTTCGATTTTATGCCATTGCATGCGGATTAAATTTAGGTAATGGGAAATTCAGGTTTCACGGTAGTGGCGATCCTTATGGTCAGAAAACCCTCGAGACAATTGTAGCTGACAACGCAAAATATGATGCCTCAATTGTATGGGCTAAAACAAAACCGGAACTTCTCGACCCGTTACACCGAGACCCAAAAGATTTTGGTGAAAAGCGTCTTGGGCGGATGCCCAGTGGAAAAAACAATAATGCGTATTTGAATGACGTCAAGAGAACTTACGATAGTAGTTTCGCTACAACCGGGCAACGAGGAGAGGTTGGGATTGTAATAGATATGGTGGAGGATATTACCCCTGGCCCAGGCTGGCGATATGCCGCCCAGTTTTTTTCGTGGTGATCCCGAGCGGTAAGTGAAGCCTGTACCATACACACCTTCGTTTAACAACACAATCACCTCAGCCCAATTTGGGGGTTGAGGTGATTATGTTTTAAGGAGATTTCTATGATCAACACAGCAGTTATTGGATACGGCTACGCTGGTCGATGTTTTCATGCTTATCTCGTCGGTCTGGCGGAAGGTCTAAATCTTTATGCAATTGCCACGCGGGATGCCGGACGACGACAATCCGCTGCTCAACATCACCCCGGCGTCAAAATGTATGAAACCATCGATCAGGTGCTCGCGGACGACGCCGTAGAACTCGTCGTCCTCGCGACACCGCACGACACACACACCGACCTCGCGATCCAAGCGATGGACGCTGGCAAGCATGTCGTCACGGACAAGATTATGTGCATGAACGCCGCAGAAGCGGATGCGATGATCGAAGCAAGTCATCGAAACAATGTCCTGTTGAGCGTGTTCCACAATCGCCGGTGGGATTGGGACTATCTGACCGTTAAAAAGGTAATCGCCGAGGGCTTGCTTGGAACGCCATACCTGTTTCAGGTTGGCATCATGAAGTATGGCCCCCCTCGGGGGTGGCGGGGCGTCAAAAAACAGAGCGGAGGCATCCTGTACGATTGGCCCGCGCATTTTGTCGATCAAGCGTTGCAATTTGTCCCGGCCCCTGTGAGTACCGTTTTCTGTGATATTCACTATGACACGCGGTGGGACATTGACATCGGCAACTACGCCAATCTCCTCATTAAATTTGAGAACGGTGTTCGCTATCAGATAGAAATTAGCAACCTTGCCAAAGTCGAGAAGCCCCGCTGGTACGTCCTCGGCGATCTCGGGGGGCTGGTGAAGTACGGGCTCGACCCGCAAGAGGGGCCGATGGTCATGGGAAATATCGACGCGGCAGCGGAGGACCCCGCCAACTACGCGAAGGTATGGACGGAAGCGGGCGGTGAGAAACGCGAGCTCGTGGTTGAGAGTGTCAGAGGCTCCTGGAAGTCGTACTATCAGAATATCTCCGACGTTTTGAACGAAGGCGCGGAACTTATCGTTAAACCCGAAGAGATCAGACAGGTGATGCTGGTTTACGATGCCGCCATGCGCTCTTCAGAAACGGGTGAGGCGGTACAGTTTTGATTATCAGCGATGAGATGTGTCAAAATGATGCGTTTGAATGCGAGTTGGCCGCTCATCGCACGGACCCGCGTGATGGCTCACTTTTCGTGAAATGTGACATTGGCGAACTCATACCCTTTTTCAATATCTTCCTTGGGTACAATGTCAATTTGGACAATAGCCCCCAGAGCGTCTGCCACCTTTCTCAACGTGCTTATGGTGCATTTCCCCTGGTTTTCCAGCCGGCTAACAACGGGCGTGCTGGTGTTCATCTTAGCCGCCAACTGCATTTGAGTCATTCCACGCTGCTTGCGGAGTTGTGCAATTTTGACAGCCAGTCGTAGTTCTTCGAGTCCATCATGGAATGACTGCGCTACCGCTGGATGCTTTAACTGTTCCTCAAGAAACATCTGGGCTCTCGTTTTTTTCATGTTCTAATTCCTTTCGCTGTAGGTCGATTCTCATTCGTTCTGTTGCAATCTGAATCTCCCTTTTCGGGAGTTTCCGGGTTCGCTTTTGAAAGGTGTGTAGTAAGACGAAAACCTGATTGGCATCGCAGTAGTATAAAATTCGATACTGATTTTTGCCATAATGCGCCCGGAGTTCTCTCAGCCTCCCCTCCACTTGGCTCGAGTAAGGAAAGGGAAGATTGAGGCCAAACTCCGCGAGGATTTGAACCGCTTGTAATATCTTCCCTCTTGGTTGAGGCGGAAGTGAGATCAGAAAGTCTTTGACAGGCTCTTGACCTTTTTCGTCCTGGTAAAATTCGTAAGTCCACATTTGCCTAAAAAGATATATTAAAAAAGTTAAAATGTCAACTTCAAAAATAAAACTGGAATGGAGGGAAAAAACGAGTCGAGATTCACAAAGTCTGCTCAGTTTGTGGGCGATCCTGTTCATTTATTGAACGTTAACTCGAGCGATGAACCTAACGATTTCCCGTCTGCAAAAGGAATCAGATATTGGCATGACACTTGCTCAATGAAGAGTGGTAAAATCGCAGAAGACAACACAAATGGAGGTTCATACAGATGACATCAAAAAATTGGTTTCGGTTCATATTGAGTCTAGCGGCGTTCATCCTTTTTATCCAGCCTTTTGGCCCTTATAACAGTGCCAAAGGTGAGACGACTGACTCAGATCGCGCGGTGAATCAGAAAGCACTGCAAGCAATTGATCGGGGACTGGAGTGGTTAAAGAGCAAGCAGACACCAGATGGTCTCTTCTATGACCAGCCCGGTTTTGACCTCCCCGGTTTGACAGGTCTCGCAATTTCTGCCTTTTTAAGGCATCCGTTGAATAAGTACAAAGAGGCTGACCAGCCATTTATCCAAAAATCCATCGCGGTCTTACTGAAAGTGCAACAGCCAGATGGCGCGATTTATGATATCAAGAAACAACCGGCTCTACCGAATTACAATACTTCCATCGCGTTGATGGCACTATCAGATACGAAGAATCCTAAGTACAAAGAGGCAATCACCAAAGCGCAGAACTTCATCAAAGGGCTTCAAGTCCATGACTCGAAAAGCGTCTACTATGGCGGAATCGGCTATGGAAGCAAAGAGTCCGTTAATGACCTCTCCAATTTGAACCTGGCGATCCAAGCCCTCAAAGAGAGCGGTTCTAATGACCAGCAGGTATGGGACAAAGCCCTCAAATTTCTGGAAAGGTGCCAGAACAACAGTGAGACGAATGATCAAAGCTGGTCTGGAGATGACGGCGGCTTTATCTACGCCCCTACCCCGGAGAGTAAAGCAGGGGTTGACGAAAACGGCAAGCCGAAATCTTACGCAAGCATGACTTATGCGGGCTTATTGAGCTTTATCTATGCCAACGTTGACAAAAAAGACCCGCGGGCTCAGGGAGCTATGGATTGGATCAAGAAACACTTCACGCTTGAAGAAAATTACGGCATGGGTAAAGAGGGGCTCTACTACAATTATCACACGATGGCAAAGGCACTGGATACTTATGGGCAGCCAATCATCGAAGACGCCCTCCGCAACTCTCACGATTGGTACAAAGAGCTCGTCGAAAAACTGGCCTCTGAACAAACCCCTGAAGGGTTCTGGAAAAATGAGGCAAGCCGTTGGATGGAAAGCGATCGGGTCCTCGTCACCTCGTATGCGATCTTGGCCCTTGAAGCCGCTTATCGACAATAATCCTCTGAATCAAAGTCAAAGCCCAAGCGCATCGCTTGGGCTTTTTTGTTGGTCGCCCCTATTTGAGAATCACCATCTTCCGTGTTGCTGTGAAACCTCCCGCTTTCAGCATGTAGAAGTTCACCCCCGCCAAGAGGTCTTATGTTCCCACCCTACAGTACGCTTGAGTTTGTCACAGTTCAGAAACGATTGATAGCCCGTCATTCCCTCGGCTAATGGGAGCAGCTCCGGTTGGAAGCGTTCTACCAATTCGCGCGAGGGTTCCAAGGCGGTGGTGTCATCCCCGTTGAGGAAATACACATCGTGCGGAGGCAGGCCATCTGCCGCTTCCATCAGCAATCGATGGGCGCTTGCCACATCCTCACTGCCGACCCAACACCACAGCCATGGATTCCATCCCGTCGCTGGACGGGCGTTCTCTACCATCTGTCGCCGTCTTTCAGAAGGGGTGATGCCCGCCGGGCGAGTGATGTATGTGCGGATGCCGTAGGCGCTCGTGTAGCTCGCCAGCAGGTCCTCTCCGGCACGCTTGGAGTAACTGTACGAATCTTCGGGATAGCAGGGATGCGTTTCGGTGATCGGTAACGCCTGTATTGGAAACGGAGTATTGCTGATGCGGAATCCATGCCCCAGTGCGCAATTGCTACCTGCCATGACAACAATCCGAACACCGGCCTCGACGGCTGCCTGCATGAGGTAGTAGGTCCCCAGCATGTTTGTTTTGAACGTCGCATCGAACGGGATTCCCTGCTCTTCAGCCCTTTTGCGCATCCCGGGGTGGTCCACTGGCCAGGGTTGCGCCCCCAGATGCTGGATGGCTTCCACGCCCTGTACCGCTCGCTGACAATCCTCGAAGCGGTTCAAATCCCCCTGAATCCACGGAAAGCCTGCAAGTTCCGCAGGTGGCTCCCGCCGTGAAGTCAGCACAATCTCATGCGAGTCCGCCAACTCGCGGACGACATAACCCGCCAGCCTGCCGCTGGCACCGGTGATCAATACTTTCATGATGGAATTCCTTTGTGCGTGATGCGTGAAACGTAAAACGTGAGGGGGTTGTTGGGTGGTTAGATGGTTAGGTGGTTAGTAAAGCCTTCTTCACGAACCACCCAACCACCTCTTCCTTCCTTTCCTTCCATTCTTCCACTCTTCCTCTCTTCTCCGTGCCCCTCACTTACTCCCTCACTCGCCCACTTGCTCACCCTCATTTTAGCCGGAGAATCTCGCGTTGCGCCTCCGAGAGGTTATTCATGACACGGTCACTAAATCTCAGCCCTTGACCGCCCCAATCCGGCATATAGCCGATGCTGTAGCAGTAATAAACGGTGCGACGTGGGCGATTGGAGACGTTCACCATTGAACCGTGCGTTAGAGCTTCGGTGAAAATGATAGCATCGCCCGCCTTCGCAGGGATGGGGGTCAAGGGTGGATTTTCTGAGGGGTGGCTGCCCCAGGGTTTAGGGAAATTGCTCTTGTGGGCCCCTGGGATGACAGCGAAGCACCCATCCTCGACTTCGCAATCGAGCATGGGAAACACAGCTTTGGTCAGCGTCGAAACCATCTGACCGTTGCGGCAGTGATATTGACACTTGGGGATAATCGGCGTGCCGTGCATGTGCAGACCGGTGTAGCCACCGCCCCAGCGGAAAATGGTATAGGTATGGTTGAGTCGATATGGCCCGCCGGTGACACCTGCGATGACGGAAAGGACTTCGGGCAAGTTGATTAAGGGAATAAAAGCGGAATCGCCTTCGAGAATATTGGAGATGTAAAGCTCTTTTTCCGTCTTTTGTGTGCCGAGACAGAGTGGAGGTGTAAACTCCTCCGGCGGCATGTTTTCAAATCCATCCAGCGCTGCATTACACGCCTCCACCACAGAAGGCGGCACCACATTTTTCAAGACAATATAGCCTTGAAGGTCAAATAGATATTTTTGTTCGTCGGTCAACGTGAATCCTCCTTATATCTCGTATTAACAGATTTTAAACCGTTTTTCGATCGTGCGGGAAATGGGATTAGCGTGACCCTATCCAATCATCCGAGCGATGCCGAAGGCGGCAGCCGCAGCCAATCCACCGATGAAAATGGTTTGGAGTCCGCCACGCAGTGGGTTTATCCCGGTAAAACGTCCCTTGACGTACCCGAAAACGAACAGTGCCGCCAGCGTCACTCCAACCGAAACCCAAAGGGCAGTGAGGATGGTGCTCAACATTATATAAGGTGCGAGTGGAATCAGCCCGCCGGCAATATACGAGACAGCGATAGTAAAGGCACTTCGCCGGGCGCGAGTTGGGTCAGGTGATTCGAGTCCCAACTCGAAGCGCATCATAAAGTCAGCCCACCGCTCGCGATCCGCACGAATTGCCGTGACCACCGGGGCGATCTGCTCGTCATCAAGGCCATAGCGTCGAAAAATTTCGGCCACCTCTTTCGCCTCCTCTTCGGGGATCTGTTCTGTCTCTCGGAGCTCGCGCGTTCGCTCAATGGTGTAGTGCTCAAAATCTGTCTTAGCTGCGAGATATCCCCCGAGCCCCATCGCGATTGAACCTGCCGCTATCTCTGCTAGTCCGGCAGTAACGATAATACTGGTAGATGCTACAGCTCCTGACAGCCCCGCAGCCAGTGCGAAGGGAACCGTCAAACCATCGGACATGCCAATCACAATATCACGAACGGTTTTAGTCGCCGTAAAGTGTTTCTCAATATGCGGAGTTGTTGGCATAGCTATCTCCTCTTACCCTTTCTTTTTTGTTAGATGCCTTTCCACGAAATAACTTAGGACATCAAGTAGGTCGAGATTCCAATCTCGACACCCAGAGCGTCGGATTTGGAAACCCGACCGACAGGAAGAAATTCTGCGGAAAAGTATAGTGCTAACTTTCCCACCCAGGACCAACAGAATAGCATGCGCGCGCCGATGCAATGACAAATCAGAGCCTCAGTTCCGAGAGGCGTACCCCCTTCTTATAACCTCCGAAACCGAAGGGAGTGGGATGGTATTCGCCCACACAATCTACCCCGATCAAGGATGGGGGAATCTGATTTTCCAACCCCATGCACCAGTAACAGCCGTTCACGAGTAGACGACGGAGCCCCTCACTCAACAAATCCACAGAGGCCCCCATCGTCGTGCAGAATACCCGCGATGTCTTACCGTCCTCACCCGTGTAGGTCTTAATCCATGCCAACGGCATTGTGGGGGTGTTCGGTTTCGGCTCATCCGTCGGTTTCATCCCAACAAGCACCTGACCCAAGACTAACACCTCGGCGTCACCCGTCAGTTCTTTGATGCTGTAAACATCTGTCGGGCCCCAAATATCTTTGACGCCTTTCAGAATGGGATGGGCTTTCATTCCTTCGTTAATGACCCCGCGAGTGCTTTCTTTGCCATGGTGGCCATGGTGGCTAATCCATGTCTCGCCTAAAACCTGACGTCCGTATCCCCCATCAAAGGTATCGCTTTGGAAACTATACTTGGCATACGGGCTGTTTTTATTCCGGCTGTAATTGAAGGCATGCGTTGCCGTCCTCAACCCCATGATCGGTTTCCCCGCGTTCGTGTAATCGATGATGTATTTCATCTGTGCATCGGGCAGTTCACGGAAGCGTGTGAAAAGCACCATCATGTCCGCGGTTTCAAGATGGTGAAGTCCAGGGATATTCGTCTGGTTCTCTGGATTGATGATGCCTATTTCCGGGTCAATAGCGAAAAGCACGTTGCATGTAAATCCGTGATGGGTCGCCAGAATCCTTGCCAGCATGGGTAAGGCTTCTTCGGAGCGGTACTCTTCGTCGCCGCTAATGAGAACAATGTGTCGCCCTTTGCCGGGCCCTTCGTTGCCTTCGTAGACAACCCATAGGTCTTCGTTTTTCATGTGATTCTCCTTTTATTTGGGCATGTTGCTACCAATCCCGGACAGAACCATCAAACCCGTTTAACTTTGGTATTTGTCGCGGGATAAATTTGGCCTTTTGAGCCACACTCTCCTTAAATTCAATTCCCAATCCCGGGGCTTCAAGAGGTAAGGCATACCCTTTTTCGACAGATGGAAAAGGGGACGTAATATCTGATACTGAGACGGGGTCTCGGTTAATCCACGGCGCTTCAAGCAAAACGACATTGGCAATTGCCAGCGCCGCATGCAAGCTGGCGGCTGTGCCAAGCGGACCAGCATTGTTGTGCAGCACAACCCCGATATAATTCGTCTCTGCCATGGCGGCAATCTTTTTCATCTCCGTGATGCCCCCGCAGTGACAAATATCCGGGCGAACATAGTTGACGTAATTGTTGTTGATTAACTCCCTAAATTCCCATTTGTTGTGGTACCGCTCCCCGGCAGCCAGGGGAAGACTGGTCTTGGCTCGAACCTGCGCCATGACCGCAGGATTTTCATGCCGAATGGGGTCTTCGATAAAAAACGGCCGGTAGGGTGCGACTCGCTCTGCCAATTGAATGACCCACTCCGGGTCATACCGACCATGGCACTCAATCAAGATATCAACCGCATCGCCAACGGCTTCCCGAATGGCGGCTGTAAACTCAACCTGCTGGTCAACCGCCAACCGATGGTCGTGCAGCCCCACTTTGTCGTAAGCATGAAACCCTCGAAAACGGATGGCAGTGATGCCCCGCGACACCCGTTCTTTTGCTTGGGCGACGATGTCATCGACCGTGTTTCCGGTGACATGACCATACAGCCGGACCTTTTCTCTTGCCAGCCCACCAAGAAGTTGATAGACCGGCACGCCCAGACTTTTTCCCATGATATCCCAAAGCGCCATATCCAGACCACTGATCGCCGCACCCGTGACCGGGCCACCGCGCATAAACAGTCGCCGGAAACAGGACTGCCAGAGATATTCAATCCGCTGCGGATTTTCTCCAATCAAGTAGGGTGCCGAGGTGGTTAGGTTGTTTGGTGGTTAGGTGGTTAGTAAAACCAACAACCCCACACGCCTACACGTCTACACGCCTACTCACACACTCGGCGCCTCGCTATATCCGGTAATGCCGGAATCAGTTTCGATTTTAACAAATAAAGCCGGACTCCCCAATTCGGTTGTCAAAAAGCAGCCGACATCGGCGATCTTCACAATAATCGCTCCTTTCGCCCCGCGTCCCAACGGGCTAAAATGGCCATCAACTTTACGCTTGAATAGACGGCAAAAATACCTTATAATCCTTCTAAAAATAAATAGTGAAGAGAAAATGAGTTTCTCAAAGAAACTTGATTTCTTGTGCTTACCCAAATTATAGCACAATTATAAAAAAACTCAACATAAAATTACCGTCCAGATTTCGCCATCCCTAGTACATCACGGCAGAAGTTTCTGGACAGTTGAGATCCTTCACTCCGTTCAGGATGACATATGCGGAGGTATTTCATGGGGTCACGGATATCCGTGATGCTCTTAATTTTAATGTTGATCTCTTTTTGAGGTCATGCTATAATATGTTCCGCTCAATTTGAACTTGGTGGATTGCAATCGAAACGCTCGGGCACGTCCCTTCTCTGATCGCAAAAAGCTAGAAAGTATTTTGACTTTGGTAAATTCAACTCAAGATCCAGTCGTAGAACATGCGGCTCGCTTGTTCCGACTCCCTTTGAACGAGCGAGCCGTGCTCGTCCGAGAATCGGACACGTTCTACAAAGATGATCGTCTACCTAATTTACCAAAGTCAAGGTATAGTGCTGTTTTAATCATAAAAAAATCTGTGAATTTGAGGTGAAACAGGTGTTATCTCGACGTCAATTTTTTAAGTTTATCGGGTGGGGGAATTTTGCTGCTGCTGCTGGAATTGCCTTCGGCCCTGGCCTGGTTCGATTTTTATACCCACGAGTCCTTTTCGAGCCAGCCGCGGTATTTAAGGCTGGATTTCCCAACGAATATCCCCCCGGAACGGTTAGCGAAAAGTGGAAAAAGAACCCGTATCGGGTGTGGATTGTCCGAAAAGAAGATGGTGAGTTTTATGCGTTGTTAGCAATTTGCACCCATCTCGGGTGTACGCCTCGGTGGCTCGGTTCTGAAAACAAGTTTAAGTGCCCTTGTCATGGAAGCGGTTTTGATCGAGACGGCATCAACTATGAGGGGCCCGCTCCGCGTCCACTGGAGCGCTTGAAGATTACCTTAGCTATAGATGGACAGCTCGAAATTGACAAGGCAACCAAATTCCTGTACGAAAAGGGACAGTGGGGCAATCCGGGCTCATTTTTGAAAGTTTAGTTGAATTTGTTGAATAATAATAATCTTCATGAGAGAAAGGAGCGATATGAATTCGTCAAATGGGGCTTCAGAGACAAGTTCCATTTTAACGAACACTGTGAAATTCCTATGAATGAAAGACGTAACGGGCTCAAAGAAAAGATTACAAATTCTCAGATTTGGCGTTCTATATTTCGTCATGGTTATGAGAATACAGGGAGGCGATACACCCTCCAAATTCTTCAAAATGTGTGGTTGCACCTGCATCCTCCTCGCCTCCCCCGACACGCCATAAATGTCCGCTTCACATGGTGTATGGGGGGAATTACCTTTCTGATGTTCCTCGTCACTGCCGTTACAGGGGTGTTACTCATGTTTTACTATCGCCCCACGGCAGAGTACGCATTTCATGATGTGCAATATCTTGAATTTGATATTCCGTTTGGGATGCTACTGCGTAATATGCACCGTTGGTCAGCGCATGGCATGGTCATCGCCGTGATGCTCCACATGTTTCGCGTTTTCCTAACGGGGTCTTATAAAAAACCGCGTGAGTTTAATTGGGGGGTTGGGGTGATTCTCCTTCTGGTCACCTTTTTCCTTAGTTTTACAGGGTATCTGCTTCCGTGGGATCAACTGGCATTCTGGGCAGTTACGGTCGGTACCAATATGGCGCGAGCGACGCCTGTTTTGGGTCACGAGGGCCCATTTCACCCCCAGGATATTGTGACTCAGTCTAATGATGTGCGATTTGCCCTTCTCGGTGGGACCATTGTCGGACCGTCGACGCTCTTACGGTTCTATATTTTACATTGCGTTGCCGTGCCGCTGTTGGCGAGCGTGTTAATGGCTTTGCATTTCTGGCGTATTCGCAAAGACGGTGGTATTTCAGGTCCTCTGTAGGTCTTCCTTGTCTATCAATTCGCACAACCGCTCTGAGGTAAATTATGGAACATTTTATAGCGATTCTCACGAAAGCTGATAACATTCCAATTGTTGCGCTCGTTGTTTTGTTAATTGTTTATACGTTGATTGCATTTCGCCAGGCTATCAGAAATGACCGCGCAGGCACACCGGCGGAAGCCGCCCTGAAGGAGAAAGTTTACGTTTGGCCCTATCTGTGCCGGGTTGAATTTCTCTGTGCGATTATTATCATGTTGATTCTCGCTGTGTGGTCCATTACCATTGACGCACCGCTAGAGGAGCCAAGCGACCCCACGAAGACCCCCAATCCTTCTAAGGCACCCTGGTATTTCCTGGCTCTACAAGAGATGCTGGTTTATTTCGACCCATGGGTTGCTGGTGTTGTGTTGCCGGGGCTTATTATTGCTGGGTTAATTGCTATACCCTATATAGACATTAACCCCAAAGGGAAGGGCTATTATACGCTGAAAGAGCGCCCTTTTGCGATCACCACCTTCTGTTTCGGATTTTTCGTGCTATGGATTGTTTTGATGGTTGTTGGCACTTTTCTGAGGGGCCCCGGTTGGAATTTCTTTGCCCCTTGGCAAGAGTGGGACCCCCATAAAGTTGTCAAATTAACGAATATCAACCTGTCTTATAAATTTGGCATCCGAGATAATCTCAGTGCCTCTGTTTTCGGGTTTATTTTGGTTTCGGGCTACTACTCATTAGGCCCCATCTTTTACCTTTTGAAGAGACGCACCAGCGAATTTCTGCAAGCATTTGGATTGGTACGCTACATCATCACTTCATTTTTGTTCTTAACCATGCTTGCACTGCCCATTAAAATGATGCTGCGATGGGTATGGAATATCAAATATGTCTGGGTTACGCCGTGGTTTAATATTTAATTGAAGATTGTCTATTGAAGATTTGATGGATTTTGGATTTTCAATACCCAATATTCAATACCCAATATTCAAAGGAGTCTATAGCGTCGTGAGGAGCAAAAAAGAAATCCCTGTTGAAGCAAAATCCTATTCAGCCCTCTTTTTTATTCTCTCCGGTTTGTTAGGGCTTGTGACCCTCTGGGGCATTTGGAATGAAACGATTACAAGACGACCGTGGAAACAGATTCAGGAAAATTTCTATCAATATGAATATCTTAAAACAAAAATTGAACTGGAAAAGGCGCAAAAAGAACTGCCTGAAATGCCTACCCCCCCTCCTGTTGATTCTAAAGAACTAAGTCGGTTGGAGAGCGCAATAAAGAACGCTGATATAAAACTCCAAGAAGCTTTACAGGAACGTAAATTCCTTCAAAGCGAGTCTGATGCGGTTAACTACAATTACCAATCCGCGCTTCACGATGCACTCGCGACATCTGGAACAGCCGGGGAAAAGCATCCGTCAGTAGAAAAATGGAAAAAGAAGCTAGACGAACTCGGAAATCGGATTGAGGGAAAGCTAACTCAAAATGTGCTGGCGGCCCAAATGAAATTTTCTGAAGCTCATAGAGATTTAGCCGAGTTTTATGAGAAAAATGGGCACCTTGAAGATGCGTTGGGCGAATTTTTACTTGCTAAAAAATATGCTCCAACAAACCCGGATTTAACGACCAAAGTCGATGAAATTCGTACCCAAGTGGATGGGTTGAAAGCAAATGAAGCGAAGTACGATGCAGTCGCAAAAATGCAAGAAAAACTCCATTCTTTAGGCTTAAATCGGAGTTTCCTCGGCAGCCTGCTAGAAAGCCCGTTCACGCGCACTCGAACCATTATCCAGCATTATCTTCCGGATGTTGAGACAGCGGACCGATGTGTCACATGCCATTTTGCGGCGGACAAAAGCGGCTATGAACGTTTCGCCCAAGAAACATTCGAGATTGAAGGGGAGGGGAAAAATAAGCCTTCTTATCAATTGATGCACCCAGTTGTTAAAGTTGACAGCGCAAAAGTTTCAATTGATGGAGCAGAGGCAGAAAGTGACAGTTATCAGTTAGCCCAAAATGGGCTTATCACCTTCACTGACCCCGGCCTAGTTGGCGAAGTCAAGATCTCGTATGAAACCGGATATGGCCCCGCGCTTTGGACACACCCGCACCGGGATGTGCTTCTCGCCAAACATCCTGTTGAAAAATTTGGCTGTACGCCTTGCCACGGGGGACAGGGCCAAGCCCTGACAGCTAAATCGGCGCATGCGGTTTCTCATGAGGAACATTGGCTAACACCGGTTTTAGGACTTGATGAACATGGAGGGCAATCAACAGATGAGCTCCGTGGCTACATGCAGTCTAACTGTCGTCGCTGTCACACTGAGGTGATGATGTTAGACTATACTTCTTCGCAGACGGGGAAAGACGAGGACTATGCACCGACCCTTTCTAAGGGGATGGCGCTGTTTGAAGATTTAGGGTGCTATGGTTGTCACGCGGTTGACAATTACCCCGCACTGGCGAAACTTGACAAACGTGGCCCCTCGCTTGGGAAGGTCGGCAGTAAAGTAAACGGCATTGAGTGGCTCGCGGGTTGGATTAAAAATCCACCGAGTTACTTGCCAAAAACCAAAATGCCGCGTCTCTTTCCGACTGAAGGGATGACCAAAATGGTCTACTTCAAAGACGGAACCAAGCGGCCGGGCATTGTCACTCCGACGTCTAATGGCGTTGTACTTCAAACGGACGATGGAACCCAATACCCTTATCCCGAAAGTGCCGTCGATAGAATTGTTGATGAGGCGAAATCCATCGCCGCATTCCTTGAACAGATGAAGGATGCGACGCTGGATGGAATGAGCGGTGAATTCTCGACTTCACCGGAGGCAATTGCTGCCGGCGAGTTCACTGTTAAAACAGTGGGTTGCCTTGCGTGTCACTCGGTGGATGGACTAGGCAACGATTTCGCTCCGAATCTGGACAGCGTTGGCAGTAAAGTGAAACCGAATTTCCTTCGTCAGTGGCTTCGTGATCCAAAGTCCTATGACCCCAAGACGGTGATGCCAAGCCTTCGGCTGACGGATAAAGAGATTGATAATATTGTCGCGTATCTGATGTCTCGGAAAGCATCCACACCCTCGCCGGCGGTTACTGTCACTACTTACGGGAATTTCACGGAGGAAATCGATCCAAAAGTAGGAGAGAGCCTGATTCGTACTTACGGCTGTTTTGGATGTCATAACATCCCAGGCTTTGAAAATGAATCAAAGGTAGGTGCTGAATTGGGGGCGTTCGGTGCAAAAACCGTTGAAGAGTTCGTTTTTGGAGATACGGTGGATATCGAAAATAGCTGGCACGGCTGGACGATTGGCAAACTTACCAATCCAAGACGATATCAAACCCGTCGAATCATCTCTCGAATGCCTGTATTTTCGTACTTGGATCCCAACGTGAACGCAGACGCTCAAGAGAACGCTCGAGCGCTTGCCGTTCTACTCAAAAGCTTCCAACCCGATTCCTATCCGCTCTCTTATATTGATCAACCCATTGAGAAAACAAGATGGATTGATGATGGGCGCCGGCTCGTCAGGAAATATAACTGTAAAGGGTGCCATGAGATTGAAAGTGCCGGGGGTAAGTTTGTGGATGTCATTGCAGCGTATAAAGGGCTAGATCGGATTGAGGCGCAACGTTACGCACCACCGAAGCTAGAAGCAGAGGGGGCAAAGGTCTATCCAGAATGGCTATTCAGCTTTTTGAAGCATCCAACGTCCGTTCGCTACGGGCTTCAGGTGCGAATGCCGACCTTCGGATTGCCAGACAACGATGCAACCGGGATTATTCAATACTTCTCTGCACTCTCGGATGCGCCGTTCCCGTATGAAACGTTTGCTTTACAACCCCCGACACCAGCAGATCTCAAAACAGGCAAACAGCTTTTTGAATCGCTTGAATGTACGTCATGTCATCCGAAACAGGGTGAAGTTATCCCAATCGGCAGCGATAAAACTGGCAGACCGGATCTGTCGCTTGCCCAACAACGGCTCAAAGCCGATTGGATCGTCGAATGGTTAAAGAATCCGCAGAAGTTCCAGCCTGGAACGGCTATGCCGCAATTCTGGCTTAAAATAGGTGGGACGTATGATTCCCCTCTGCCAGAGGTTGCCGGTGGAGATGGAGAAAGGCAGATGCAACTTGTGAGGGATTATCTGCTTTCACTCGGCAAATAGCCTTTAGATTATGAAGAGAAACCGAGTTTCTCAGAGAAACTCGGTTTCTTAACATGAACCGATTATTACAAATCAATCAACCTAAGGAGTAACATTATGAAAGCAAAAATGGTCTTCCCCCTTTTGGGAATTATGCTGATGAGCCTGTGTTATGTACAGGCCAGCAGCGCTGGTTTTCCAGCAGGTTATAAGTATACACCGACCCAAGTGACCGGCGGTGGAACAATTACGGGCGTGGTCACGTATTCGGGAAATGTGCCGAAACTGAAGCCGATTGAGATTAATAAAGATCAGGATGTTTGTGGTAAAACTCCTAAATACGACGAATCCTTAGTCGTTGGGGCGGGCAATACCTTAAAGTATGCCCTTGTTTATCTCCTAGATATTTCAAAAGGGATGGACTTCCCAGCGGGCAAAACTTACGAGATCGATCAGCATGGGTGTCAGTTTATCCCGCATGTACAGGTTGTCCCCCTTGGTCAAAAGCTGACCATGCTCAATAGCGACGGCATCCTGCACAATATCCATGTGCACGGTAAAGGGCAGGGAAATGAGATGAACATCGCCCAGCCTAAGTTCCGCAAGCAACTTCCTGTTCCACTTGGGGGGGCTGAAGTTGGAATAAAAATTGGCTGTGATGTGCACAGTTGGATGGGGGGGTGGGTTTCCATTATGCCTCATCCATACTATGCCGTTACTAACGAAAAGGGTGAATATAAGATTGAGAATGTGCCGCCGGGAACCTATAAACTCGTGTACTGGCACGAATATTGTGGGACGAATGAGAAAGAACCGGCATCCGTTACCGTTGCTGCCGGTGGGAGCGTCACCCAAAACTTCACCCTCAAAAAAGCCGCGAAGTAATCTCTCTAGGACTTACGCAGTGAATCAATGAGACGCTCTCGTAGAGCGGGCAGCCCCGCTATGCGGGATCTCGCTTCGCTAGAGACTTGCCCGCTTGAAACGGGCTGCCAGCCCGTTCTACTTCTGAATTGCGTAAGTCCTACTCTCTTCGGAAGCAGCCTATTGATACCATAGGGAGTAATCGCGGGTCAAACATGTTTGACCCGCGATGCGTTTAATAAGATGCCTGAAATCGAGGTTGCAAACCTTTATCATACATATAGAACCCGTCAAGCCCTCGCCGGTGTGAGTTTTGTCGTCCCGAAAGGCGAAATACTTGGTTTTCTTGGACCAAATGGTGGGGGCAAGACGACCCTTTTTAAGATTCTCTCCACGCTGATTCCGGTGACCAGGGGGACCGTCCGATTGCTGGGCTATAGCCTTGCGCATGATGCACATGCCGCACGAAAGTATCTAGGGGTTGTTTTTCAAAAACCGAGCCTTGATCTAAAGCTGACGGTCATCGAAAATCTTCGTTATCACGGCTACCTTTATGGACTGTGGGGTAGGGCGCTGAAGCGGCAGGTCCAGGCTGCACTCAACCAGATGGAGTTAGAAGACCGTGCGTCGGATTTGGTGGAGACACTCTCCGGGGGCTTACAAAGGCGCGTCGAGCTTGCGAAGGCGACGCTTCATCAACCGGAGATTCTGCTCCTTGATGAACCAGGCACGGGGTTAGACCCGGGGGCGCGCCGAAATTTTATGAGATACCTGGCGCGCTTGCGAGAAACCGTTGGCATGACCATCGTCCTAACCACTCACATTCTCGATGAAGCGGAAGGATGTGACCGGGTTGGAATCTTGAATGAAGGCAAACTCGTCGCCATTGGAGCGAGAGATACACTTAAAGATCGCGTCGGAGGGGACGTCGTGACGATTGATTCGTTAACTCCTGATGTATTGCGTCAGAAAATCCATAAGCAATTTGGATATGCCTCCACTGTAATCGACCAATCCATTCGCATTGAGTGTCCCCAAGGGCACGAGTTTGTTCGGGACGTTGTTGCAACATTTCCAGCGGAGATTCAATCTGTGCGATTTGGCAAACCGACACTGGAAGATGTCTTTATTAAGCTCACCGGGCGTCGCTTCAAGGAAGCAGAATCAGAACGTGGAAACACAGATACGAAGTAGCTCGCCAATGTCACATTTCTCTGTAGCCCAAGATTCTATCTTGGTTCCCGCAGAGGATGTCCTCGGTAGGCCAACTTAGAAAGTTGGGCTACGACGAGATTTCATTTCTAATGTGACATTGGCAAAGTAGATGTGAGGAGCGAATGAAGATTTTATTTGCTGTGGGGACTTTATGGTGGCGTGAAGTCATCAGATTCTTTCGCCAGCGTAGCCGTCTGGTGAGTGCGATTATTCAACCTTTGGTTTTCTGGCTGCTGTTGGGAGGCGGACTCAATGCCTCGTTTCGACCCCCTGAAAACCCGGAAGGCACCAGTTACATTGAATATTTTTACCCTGGTATCATTACCCTGGTTCTGTTGTTCACTGCCATTTTCGCGACCATATCTGTCGTGCAAGATCGCCGAGAAGGTTTCCTGCAAGGCGTTTTGGTCGCTCCTGTTCCACGGTGGTGTCTTGTCCTGGGACAAGCCCTCGGTGGCACAACACTAGCATTTTTGGAAGGCCTTCTTTTTCTTTGTCTTGCACCTTTTGCTGGCGTGCCCTTAACATTCTTTTCTGTGCTTTTAACAGCGGGTGTAATATTGCTCCTCTCCTTTGGGTTGACAAACCTGGGATTGATGATCGCGTGGCGCATGGATTCAACGCAAGGATTTCATGCGATTATGAATTTAATTCTTATCCCAATTTGGATTCTCTCCGGTGCCTTCTTTCCTACCTCTGGCGTACCGATTTGGCTCGGTTGGGCAATGAAGTTCAATCCACTCACGTATGGTGTTGCTGCCTTGCGGCAATGCCTATACTGGAGCAACGTCAACGCTGTAGGAAAAATCCCACAATTCGCTCTATCGCTATTCATTACTAATTTATTCTGTGTTGTCACATATTTCGGTGCAACTCGAACAGCGTACGATAGCACAATATGATAGATAAAAAGACTTTGGGACGATAGGCTAAACAAACAGCAAGGGGGCCGTTACGTCCTATATCGAAAAATGAGGAGAACTTGATGCTTAGATGGCTTCCAGAAAATGTATCGACTTTCGGGGATATTGATTCCATGTTCCGGCTAATCTACTACATTACAACGGCTGTATTTGTCGGTGTGATTGCCACCCTAATCTTTTTCCTTATCAGATACCGGTTTCAGGAGGGACGGCGGGCGGAATATTCCCACGGTAATACAACGCTTGAAATCGTGTGGACCAGTGCCACGACGCTTATCGTCATTACGCTCGCGCTGATTAGCCTGCCCCAATGGAATCGAATTAAAGCCCAGGCTCCACCGAGCGATGTTGTGATTCAAGTCACCGCGAAACAGTTCAACTGGGAGATTCGGTATCCAGGACCTGATGGAACGTTTGGAACTGACGATGATGTCGGGCTTGATAATGATATGCATGTGCCGGTGAATGAAGTCGTAGTCGTTCGGCTTACCTCTAAGGATGTGATTCATAGCTTCTTCGTTCCAAACCTTCGGCTCAAGCAGGACGCGCTCCCCGGTCGATTCATCAATCTGTGGTTCAAGGCAACGAAGGTCGGTACTTATGAAATTCCTTGTGCGGAACTGTGTGGATTTGGACATTCCGGAATGCTAGGTCATTTGATTGTCGAAACCCCTGAAGCATACACACAATGGCTACAAGAAAAATATCAACAATAAAAAAACGAGCATTGTAAAAGGAGCGTAATAGATTGAAATTCCCTTGTGATGGATTGCCCTCAAATCCCCGAAGGAAAGGAGTCAAATAGATGCACGAATCTCACGAACATCATTCAGAGAGTTTTATCAGTAAATATATCTTTTCAAAAGACCACAAGATGATTGGCAGGCAGTTTCTAATTTACGGATTGCTGATGCTGATTTTAGGTGGATCGCTGGTGCTGCTGGTTAGATGGGAACTCGCGTACCCTGAAAAACCGCTGCCCCTCATCGGTCTCTCCAATAAGTACCAGGAAACTGGCGAGGTTGCGACTGGTGCGGATAGAATGTGGGACCAATGGTTCAAAGCGGGAACTGAAAATTGGCTCACGAAGTCGATGCCCGGTGGAGTAATAAGCCCAGCGCTTTACAACGCCTTGTTTACCATGCACGCCACCATCATGGTGTTCTTTGTGGTGATGCCCATCCTCATCGGTGCCTTCGGGAATTTTCTGATACCGCTGATGATTGGCACACGGGATATGGCTTTTCCAACACTGAATATGCTTTCCTTTTGGGTGGCGGTGCTATCGGCGCTCATTATGCTGGCAGGCTTTTTCGTTCCCGGCGGCCATGCCGCTGCGGGCTGGACCGCATATCCTCCTCTTTCCGCGTCACCCGTTTATTCTGGGGTCGATTGGGGACAGAACCTCTGGTGCATTAGTCTGATTGTTCTTGGTATCTCCTCCTTGATGGGCTCGATTAATTATATCACGACAATTATCAATATGCGCGCGCCAGGCATGACCTTCTTCCGGCTCCCACTTACCATCTGGGCGCTCTTCATCGTCGCAATCCTTTTGCTCCTTGCCCTCCCCGTCCTGACCGTTGCCCTTACGCTGCTCCTTTTTGATAGAATGGCAGGCACCAGTTTCTTCTCACCCGCCGGAGGTGGCGAGCCGCTCCTTTGGCAACATCTCTTCTGGTTCTTTGGACACCCTGAGGTTTATGTCCTCATTCTGCCGGGCATGGGCATGGTTTCAGATATTATTTCCGTCTTTGCACGCAAGTCTATCTTCGGATACAGAGCGATGGTGTACGCCATGATTGCCATCGCCTTTCTCGGCTTTATTGTGTGGGGACACCACATGTTCCAGAGCGGCATGAACCCGGCATTGGGTGCCAGTTTCATGCTCTCAACAATGGTCATCGCGGTGCCTTCCGCGATTAAGACCTTCAATTGGCTCGGGACCCTCAAGGGCGGTTCCATCCGGTTCACCGTGCCTATGCTCAACGCGCTGGCTTTTGTCTCAATGTTTGTCATCGGTGGTCTCAGCGGCATTTATATGGCAAACACGCCGGTGGATATGTTTATTCACGATACCTATTTTATTGTGGCGCATATCCATTACGTTGTCTTCGGCGGCAGTGTATTTGCCATGTTTGGCGCTATTTGCTACTGGTTCCCCAAGATGTTTGGACGCTATATGAACGAAGCCCTGGGCAAGATTCACTTTTGGCTGACCTTCATTTCTTTTAACTGCACATTCTTCCCGATGCACATCCTCGGCGTTGGCGGACACATGCGGCGTATCTACAACCCGATGCAATATGAGTTTCTACGCCCGCTGCAACATTGGAACGTATTTATCACGATGAGCGCGTTTGTCCTGGGAACTGTTCAAATTCTGCTTTTCATCAATTTCTTCTGGAGCCTGTTCCGCGGAAAGATTGCAGAACGCAACCCATGGCATGCAAACACCCTAGAGTGGGCTGCCCCAACGCCGGTGCCCCATGGCAATTTCGCTCAGATTCCGCACGTCTATCATGGACCTTATGAATATAGCGTTCCCGGAGTTGAGGCAGACTGGCTTCCGCAAACACAGCAATTCGAGCCCGCGCACGCAACAGCGGGGGCGGACTAGGGGGCGTGAAACGTAAAACGTGAAGCGTGAAGTAGAGCATGCTGCCAGCTTGTTTTGGCGAGCAAATGAAATTTATCGTCCGGTTCCAATGAACGAGTTAAGGGATTTTCTATGAGAAAGGAGAGTGGTGAATGATGATGTCTAATCAGGTGACTATTGAACAAGTAGAGCAGTTAGCAATGCAACTGCCTCCTCCTGAACAACTTAAACTGGTGGCGCGCATCAGCGAGCAGTTGAGTGGCTTGGTACTAAAGATACCCTCATCACGTATAGAGCAGGTACAGCGGGAACGTGAGGCAATGGCAGATGTATTGCTGGCAGAATTGGATACAATTGCGGAAAGTATCGAAGGCGAATTTGATTCGGCTGAAGACATACGGCAAATCCGAGAGGAAAGGGCGAATCGTCTATGAGCGAACTTTGCATTGATGCCAGTGTGATGGTAAAACTGGTTTTGAGAGGTGAGTCGCACCGCATTCGAGCGCGGCAATTGTTGAGGGATTGCATCGTCAACAACGTGATGCTGATCGCCCCACCGTTCTTTGAAAGTGAAGTAGACTCTGACTTGCCAACATCGTTCCATCATCCATGAAAGGTTTCACTTATTGTAATGGAAAATAGTCATCAATCCTATCACCCATGGCTCCATCGCCTGGCAATACTCACCGCTGGAGCGACCTTCGTACTGCTCCTCGTTGGCGGGCTTGTTACCAGTACCGGTTCGGGGCTTGCTGTCCCCGATTGGCCGTCGACCTTCGGATACAATATGTTCTTCTATCCATTGTCGAAAATGGTCGGTGGCATTTTGTATGAGCACAGCCATCGATTGATGGGCTCGATTGTTGGGCTTCTAACCATCGCATTGGTGATTGGGATTTGGGTAAAAGAACCGCGAAAATGGATGCGGTGGCTTAGTATGCTCGCCCTTGTTGGCGTCATCGCGCAGGGAGTGCTTGGAGGGCTGCGCGTTGTTCTATTGCAGACGGTGCTCGCCATTATCCACGCTTGTTTGGCACAGGCATTTTTTGCGCTGACTGTGAGTTTCGTGCTATTTACATCCCGTGAATGGCAGGGGCAACCACAGCAGACCCAGACCCCGGATGCAGCCCGATTGCAACGTTTGGGTGTCCTAACGACCAGCTTGATTTACCTGCAACTCATCTTTGGCGCGGTGTTGAGACACACCGGCGCACGGCTCGACGCCCATCTGTTATTTGCCGTTCTTGTGACCATCCATGTCTTTATGATTGTCAGACGAGTTCTAAGGGACTATTCACATCTCCCCCGGTTGACACGCCTCGCTGCCATTCTGGGTGGGTTGCTGCTGCTTCAACTGATGCTGGGAATCGGGGCATATTTGAGCAAATTCACTGCTTTTGAAAACACAATGCCCGCGATTACTCAAGTAGCAATAACCACCGTTCATGTCGGCATTGGTGCCTTAATGCTGGTCACGTCCCTCGCGCTGACCTTGCGTGCGTACCGATGGTTAGCCTCACCAGCGTCCCTTAACAATCAGGAATTTATTCCCGGAGAGATATCTGCATGACAACTAGAACAGAAACTTTAGACGGGGAACTACTGGATACTCATAGGCGAGTGCAGGATTTTTTGGAACTGACAAAGCCTCGAATCGTTGTGATGGTGTTAGTCACGACGTTCGTGGGTTTCTATCTTGCCTCGCCTCGCTCGATCGATTGGGCTCAACTCATCCAAACGCTCACCGGGACGGCGTTTGCGGCGGCAGGCGTGTTGGCGCTCAATCAATACCTTGAACGGGATATAGATGCGCAGATGGCTCGGACGCGGTGTCGCCCGTTGCCCGACAAACGGATTCAACCCACTGAAGCGTTGGTTTTCGGTATATTGATAACCGTCAGCGGTCTGCTCTACCTTACACTTGCAGTTAATCTGTTAAGTGGATTGGTCATCGCATCTATCGTTGTCAGTTATCTCTTCGTTTATACGCCCCTGAAACAGAAAAGTTCGCTCTGTACAGTGATTGGCGCAATTCCTGGTGCCCTCCCGCCGGTTGTGGGCTGGGTTGCTGCAAAAGGGACATTCGACGTCGAAGCATGGGTTCTCTTTGCTATCTTATTCCTTTGGCAGCTTCCGCATTCGCTCTCGATTGCTTGTCTCTATCGCGATGACTATGCTCAAGCGGGGATCTGTTTGCTCCCGGTCATCCATCCGGATGGGGTCAGCACCAGACGCCAGATCGTGAGCAATTGCCTCGCCCTCCTCGCGGTGGGACTGCTACCGACGCTCATGGGAATTGCCGGGGCCGTTTATTTCTTTTCTGCCCTGATATTGGGCGTTGTCTTCCTTGCATTTGGTATCAACTTGGCGATTTCTCGTTCGACCCACGCCGCAAGATGGCTGTTGCACGCTTCGCTAGTGTATTTGCCGCTGATATTTTTGATGATGGCATTGGACAGGATTGCGTGAAACGTGATGTTTGATATGAGACCGGCATGTTGAAACATGCCGTGAGACTTACACCTACCACCTGATACCTGAAATTGAGAATGAATGAACAAGAGACCCGCCAGCGAAATCGACGTTTAGGATTCATTTTAGTTGCAGTGTTCATCACATTATCTATTATTGCGGTGATTATTGTGATTATGCGTAATTAAAGGGATTTCCAGATGGCATACGAAACGCTTCAATCAGAGACGCAATTGCAGGGGCGTGAGCGCTCTGTCAGCAACGCACGACTTGCGATACTGATCCTCTTAGGCTCGGAACTCATGTTGTTCGCAGGGCTGATTGGCACTTTCCTCGTGTTCCGTTTGGGGAGCGTCATCTGGCCTCCACCTTCGCATATTAACATTCGCTTGCCCCGCGCCGTGACAGGTGTCAATACGATTTTCCTGCTCTTGAGCGGCTATACAATGTTTCGGGGACTCCGATCGATTCGGAAGAATAGGCAGAGAGAACTCAGAAATTGGCTCCTTGTCACTGGAATACTTGGATCCATCTTTCTTGTGGTGCAGGGTTCTGAGTGGGTTCGCCTCGTGAATCTTGGATTAACGCTTTCATCTGGTGTGTACGGTTCCATCTTTTACATCTTGATTGGATGCCATGCCGTTCATGTGCTCGGTGCCGTGGTGTGGCTATTAACGGTTTTCGTTATGGCAGTGACCGGGCACTTCTCGGAAAATCGCCACGTTGGCGTAGAACTCTGCACAATCTACTGGATTTTTGTCGTTGCTTTGTGGCCGATTCTCTATGTGCTTGTGTATCTGGCCTAACCGGTGATTTTAACCTTCGGAAGGTTTTAAACCTTCCGAAGGTTTTAAAACAGGAGATTTGTTATGATTCATCGATACCTCTCATTCATCTTATTGACTATTGCCATGCTTATCCCAACGGTCGTGAGTGCGTGCCCGGCATGTAATCTCATTGAAGACCCGATCTTCCGAGGGTTCAACTGGAGTATCCTATTCCTCATGGCGATGCCCTTTACAGTTGTGGGTATCATTGGCGGCGGCGTGTTCTATGTATACAAACGCGCCAATTCTGATAATCAGACATTACGTTCAGATGAAGAATAAGTACCTATATGTAATTCGTAATACATAAGGGAGATAAGAGGTTCTTCTTACGCATTACGCATGACGCATTACGTTTATAAGGAGTGTAAAAATTGGAAAACGTTACAGCTCTCAATCATTCTGCTGAACCGACTGAATTTTCTTTGACTCCTGATAGTTTGGGCAAGCTCGGGATGTGGCTCTTTCTGATTGGCGATGCTATGTCTTTTGGGGGCTTGCTTGCCGCTTACGGTGCCATCCGAGCGAGCGCACCGACATGGGCTCCTCCATCTGAGATTCTTGGCATTCCGCTCACAGCGTTTATGACCTTCCTGCTAATTTGCAGTAGCCTGACGATGGTAAAAGCCCTGGAATCCATCCAGAATGGTAACCAATCAAGAATGTGTACCTTTCTCGGCTTGACAGTCCTGGGGGGGCTGATCTTCTTGGGACTTCAAGCGTATGAATGGACGCAACTGATTAAGCATGGGCTTACCCTAACCACACTCCCGCACGGGGTGTCTGGTTCTACACTTTTTGGTCCGACCTTCTTTGCGATCACCGGCTTTCATGGGGCTCATGTGACGGGAGGGGTTATTTATCTCTCCTGCCTTTTGATAAATGGGCTGCGGGGGCGTTACACAGCAGAGTATAACCACGAAGTCGAAATCGCAGGATTATATTGGCATTTCGTGGATCTGGTTTGGATTATGGTCTTCACTTTTGTCTACCTACTGTAATTACACAATGGAGAGTAATCATGGAAACTGCTCATAGAGAACATCCCAAATACTTCCGCATCTTCTGGTGGCTTTTAGGGCTCACAATTATTGAGATTGTGGTCGTTATTCCACATTTGCCCATACTTCTGAAGGGCATTTTGCTGGTTGGGCTTGCCTGTTCCAAGGCGGCGTTTGTCGCCTTATATTTTATGCACCTGAAATTTGAGAAGAAAGCCCTGACGGCCATTGCGCTGACTCCGTTTATTATCTGTGTTTTCCTGGCGTTTATGCTTCTTCCTGACCTGATGGCAGGGGCCCGTCACGCTGGAACAACTACCGCCGCTTCTCACGCTGTTGGCACATCTCATTGACGTAATGCGTAATGCGTAATGCGTAAAGATTGACTTATGACTCGTTACGCATTAGACATTACGCATTGCGTACCATGTCTTACATTTATGGAAGCAAAAGTTAAATCTCAGGAACAGATTGCCAAGCCGAACGAGCGACTTCGCTCTGAAACCCCAAAAATGGACAAATAGACTTTACTTTATCACATAAGATAAAGTACAATTTAGACCAATTTTACTTATCTGCGCGAAACAATGAAATTCGGATAGGGTTGATAGGGGGGTATATACGGATTGAGGAAAGGAAGTATTGAGGAATGGCACGACAGTGGACAGCGGAAGAAGCAGCAGTGGTTCAGGCAGCGGCGTTGGCGGACTGGGAGGCTGGAAACGTCGTGAAGGAGTTTTCCGAGAAGCAGTTAGGGCGTGGTGTCTCCAACCGGGACATGGAACGCACATTGAAAAGTAAGTCAACCTTGATTTGCCAATACACTCACCATGCGCAACCGAGATTTGGGGTTTGGCATTCGCATGTCAAGGTGTGGATTGCCTGGCAGCCTGCCGAAGAAGGACTGCGAAGTGAGCTGAAATCCTGCATCCCTGACATCAAAAATGGACTGACGTATGGGCAGCGCCGGGACGACTTTGAACTCGTCCGTATAGCTAAAGGGTGATGACAATGACAGTGAGAAAACGGAAAATCGGAAAGCGAGCACTAGAATGGCTCAAGCGGAACTTGCAGGGGTATGAAGTGACATTAACAAAAATCATCCCGCGAGACATCAAACACAAAAGCGATGCCGTAGGAGAGGAAATCTTCTATCTGCTCTACGTTCGAGAAGAGTTAGAGAAAGATTTTCAGAAGTATGGATGGGATGGCGAACTCAGCCACTTCTGGCAGCGATTACAAGAACTCGACCAAATCCTGATTGCGCAACGGGAAGCCATTGTGAATGCCTATACGCCTGAATACTACCGCTACCAGCGCGAGCGACTCAAGATACCGCGGGTGTATTGGTGGTGGTATTTGGACGAGTTAGAATCAGTTGAACTTCCAGAATGGGTTATGGCGGGGAGCAAAAGAAATTGGGGGTGCCCCCGTGAGTTGCCCATTGAGCGAAGGGGGAACGAAACACAGGTGGGAAATGAATGATGAAAATCAGTGGGATACGGCGATGTGCCGGGAAATCATCCCGCTGCTGACTTGCCTGTGTTACGCGCAAACAGGTAGAAATTTGCAATCAAGACAAAAGAATAGGAGGTTAGTATGGGAAGCCTTGCTTTAGCCACAAAGCATATCGACAAAGAACTGCGAAACTTCTTCGACCTCAGTCAAGAAGCGTTTGACAAGCTGATAGGCATAGCAAAGGAGGGGACTATTAAAGATCTCCGATTGATCAAAGCATCTTTGGAAGCGCAAATTGAGCAAGAAGAGATTGACCGTTGGTTACATGCGCCGAATCCCATGTTTGACGGTAAAACGCCGGTCAAGGCGATAATCGAGGGGAAAACAGATGACATCTTAGATATTCTGATTCGATTAGAAGAAGGGATTCATAATTGAATGTGAAAAATTTGTAATGGTCAACATGGTGCGATACATTCGTAAACCATCATCCTGACTCTTACGCGAATGCAAAAAATTCATCCGAATGAGGGGGTACTACTTATGACTCATCCAGAATTAACCTTGACAGAACGTCAATTGGGTGTTACAAGGCGTCGTGACGCCTGGTGGGTGCAACCCTTAGTTGTTTTTCTTGGCTTATCTACTTTCGTTATTTATTCGACATGGGCGGCCTTTCAGGGGGAACACTATTTTTCTGCCCCTTATTTGTCGCCCTTCTACTCTCCAGAAGTTTTCGATTCTGCAAAAGCTGACAGTGGTTCAGGACATAGCTGGTTCGGGGCCAGTCCGAGTTGGTGGCCGCCCTGGCTGCCTTTTTCACCGGCGTTTTTCATTCTTTGGGCTCCCGTCTGTTTTCGTTTGACGTGTTATTACTACCGCGGTGCTTACTACAAAGCCTTTTGGGCAGACCCGCCTTCATGCACAGTCAGTGAACCCCGAAAGGGTTATCGGGGCGAACATTCTTTTCCGTTGATACTCCAAAACGTGCATCGATATTTTCTCCCTTTCGCGCTGCTCCTCTTAGTTTTTCTTGCCCATGATGTTTGGAAAGCGTTGTGGTTTAAGAATGTCAACGGTGGAGCTTCCTTTGGTATTGGGATAGGCACGCTGGTATTAGCGGTCAATGTGATTCTTCTTGGCGGGTATACGCTCGGCTGCCATTCCTTGCGTCATCTCGTTGGCGGCTTTATGGTTCGACTCTCGGGCGCGCCCATCCGCCGAACCGCTTACAACTGCGTGAGCTGTCTGAATCGTCGGCACATGCTTTGGGCTTGGATGAGCCTATGCTGGGTGGGATTTTCCGATATTTATGTCCGGCTGTGTTCCATGGGGATTTTGTCTGACTGGAGGATTTTTTAATGGCTCAATACGAAACACACGAGTACGATGTATTGGTAGTCGGTGCAGGTGGAGCCGGGCTACGGGCTGCAATTGAAGCTTCGGCCGCCGGGGGGTCTGTCGGACTGGTGTGCAAATCTCTGTTAGGCAAGGCCCACACCGTGATGGCTGAAGGGGGTGTCGCTGCAGCATTAGCAAACGTGGACGAAAGAGACAATTGGAAGGTGCATTTCGCCGACACCATGCGGGGCGGACAATATCTCAATAACTGGCGTATGGCCGAGCTACACGCCAGAGAGGCACCGGAGCGTGTACACGAATTGGAAGCCTGGGGTGCACTCTTTGATCGGACACAAGATGGACGCATCCTACAGCGGAATTTTGGCGGGCATAAATATCCGAGGCTTGCCCACGTCGGAGATCGCACGGGACTGGAAATGATTCGCGTTCTGCAAGACCACGGTATTCACCAGGGCATTGATGTGCACATGGAATGCACGATTGTCACCTTGCTCAAAGATGGCGAACGAGTCGTCGGGGCATTTGGTTACGAACGTGAAAAGGGGCGATTCAAAGTGTTCCCTGCCAAAGCGGTTATCCTCGCCACCGGCGGTATCGGTAAAGCCTATAAAATTACCAGCAATAGTTGGGAGTATACCGGCGATGGTCATTCGCTCGCCTATCATGCGGGTGCAGAACTCATCGACATGGAGTTTGTACAGTTTCACCCGACCGGGATGGTCTGGCCCCCAAGTGTGCGGGGTCTACTGATTACAGAGGCAGTGCGCGGTGAAGGGGGAATTTTAAAAAATAAAGATGGACACCGGTTTATGTTCGACGACATCCCTCCACTGTATCGTAACCAGACCGCGGATAACGAAGAAGAGGGGTGGCGATACGCGCAAGGGGACCGAGATGCCCGCAGACCGCCGGAGCTCCTGACCCGCGATCATGTGGCGCGTTGCATTGTTCGGGAAGTTCAAGAGGGGCGAGGGAGCCCACATGGTGGGGTGTTTCTTGATATCGCCTGGATTAAGGAAAAAATTCCCAACGCCGCTGAACATATCAAGAGAAAGCTACCGAGTATGTACCACCAATTCAAAGAACTGGCGGACATTGACATTACCGAGGAGCCTATGGAAGTGGGGCCAACGACACACTACATGATGGGCGGCATCCGCGTGGATGCGGATTCGCAGATGTCTACCGTGCCCGGTCTCTTTGCCGCCGGTGAGTGTGCGGGTGGCTTGCATGGTGCCAATCGTCTCGGAGGGAATTCACTCTCCGATCTGATAGTTTTTGGCGAACGCGCCGGTGAATATGCCGCTCAATTTGCCAAAGAAAACGGTGCCGGCAAAGTTGACGAAGGACAGATTGAGTCGGTAGCAATCTGGGCGTTGAAACCTTTCGAGAACGACACCAGTTCCAATGGTGATAACCCATTCCACATCCAGTCCAATTTGCAGGAGATGATGCAAGAACTCGTCGGCATCGCTCGAAGCGAAGAGCGACTGACCCGCTCAATAGAAGAGATTCATAAGCTTCGAGAACACGCAGACCGCGTGGGTGTTACCGGCAACCGGGAATATAATCCCGGGTGGCACACTGCGCTTGACTTACACGCCTTGCTCACGGTATCTGAGGCCATCGCGTTTGCGGCGTTGGAACGAAAAGCGAGCATCGGTGCGCACTCTCGAGATGATTATCCTGACAAAGAGGAACCCGGTGTGCCCAAATACAACACCGTTGTCCGAAAAGACGCGGATGGCAAAATGCAGGTTGGGCGCGAAGCGATTCCAGAAATACGCCCAGACCTTCAACAGATAATCGAGGAGATGAAGTGATGGCCACAGCAACGTTTAAGATATGGCGTGGCGACGCCAAGGGTGCAAAGTTTGAGAATTATGAAACCGAAATCTCCGAAGGCATGGTGGTCCTCGACGCTGTTCATCAGATTCAGGCGCAGCAGGCCAACGACCTTGCAGTACGCTGGAACTGCAAAGCCGGAAAGTGCGGTTCGTGCTCGGCTGAGATTAATGGAAATCCAAAATTGATGTGCATGACCCGATTGAGCGATTTACCCCTCGATCAGCCAGTGACCATCGAACCGATGCGCGCTTTTCCGCTGATCAAGGACCTCGTAACAGATGTGTCGGGGAATTTTCGGATTAAGAAAAGAATCAAAAAGTTCAATCCTCGCCCGCCCGATGCTGAAGATGGCACATGGAGAATGGCTCAGGAAGATATAGACAGGGTTCAAGAATTTCGCAAGTGTATTGAATGTTTCCTGTGTCAAGATGTGTGCCATGTGTTGCGTGAGCATGACCTTCACGACAAGTTTATCGGTCCACGGTTTTATGTCTATGTTGCGTCCTTGGAAATGCACCCGCTTGATACCGAGAATCGACTGGAAGAGTTGAAGACCGCAGGTGGTATCGGCTATTGCAACATCACCAAATGCTGCACGAAGGTTTGTCCGGAACATATCACCATTACGGATAATGCCATCATTCCGCTCAAGGAAAGGGTCGTTGACGAATTTTACGACCCGCTCAGAAAGCTCTTCCGAATTTTCCGGCCGAAGAAGTAACCCAATCCTCGGTGAGAGTTGAAATAATGGAGAAAAAACGATTCACCAGATCACTACCGCTATCAACGCAAGAGGCTCAAAATGCCACCAGATAAAGAACTGCAAAACTTCTTTGACCTCAACCAAGAAGCGTTTGACCGTTTGATAGATGTGGGAGGTGGAGAGGCTTTAAAAAATCTGCGACGCATCAAAGAATCGTTGGAATCGCAATTTGAAAAGGGCGAGATTGACCGTTGGTTACATACACCCAATTCAAGATTTAATGGTAAAACGCCCATTGCCACAATGGTCGCCGGTGGAACAGATCGTATTTTGGGGCTTCTCATTCGATTAGAAGAAGGAATCCATTATTAATGGCCGCACTGAATTTGGGGCAGATCGAGCAGAACAATTTGCTACCCTCATCACAAATTTCGGTGGTGAACAAACACAAACTATCCCAGAAATGAACCATCCTGATGCCTGATATCGCAGCACGTCTCGGCGTTTCATTCGCTATTTTCGTTATCAACCTTCCCTTCGGATTTTTTCGCGCCCGCGTCAAGAAATTTACCCACCCTTGGGGACGATGTATCTACATACCCATTCTCATTAACATTGCCGTCCGCCGACTCGTTCTACACTGGAATTGGACAGTCATCCCCTATCTTTTGGGGGCCACGATCTTAGGACATATCGTTGGCGGATTCTGGAGTAAACGGCATTCAAAAAAGGACCACCCCAATGAAAATTAAATGACCCTGGCAAAGAGGAGGAACGATGCTTAAAAAGATTTACGTACCTGTTGACAACTCGGATTATTCTGACGCGAGTATCAATCTCGCTGTCGCGTTTGCGAGGAAATTTGGCTCACAACTGGTTGGCTGTCACGTTTACGCCGCGAAGATGCACAAGTAGTTTGAACCTTGAAAAGGTTACTCACGCTCTAAGCGAAACGATGGTCCCATCAGATAAATTGAGGCTGCCTGATATATGGTCGGACATTCAGTGGCGATCCGGTCCATAGTGTTTGGGCGTATAATCAGCAGAACTGGTGAGCCGTCTTGATCACTGTTTATCGGCCCGATCCAAATCGGTGGATTAACTGGCGAGATCTGCATTACGATGAGCAGCCTAACTGAGGATTGGTCATCATGACCGGCCAATCCAGTGGGCTGCCGCTTGCATGATGACTAACCCTCGCCTAACTCACCAAGGACAATGTTATGGACTTAAATGCGGTACGGGAAGCCATTCAGTCGGTCAGGGACTGCTATAACGAACGTGGAATCTTCCTGAAAAAATTCGGGTTTGGCAGGAAACCGGCACTGCTCATTATTGACATGGCCTACGGCTGGACGGACCCAGAATACGCGACCGGTTCTGCACGGTTGGATGAGGCAGTGGAAGGTATTGGGCGACTGCTGCCTGTTTGCCGAGCAAAGGAAGTGCCTATCATTTACACGACCTCCCCCTTCCACGAGGACCAGGAGGCCCCCATGTACACGCGCCCTGAAGCCTCTATCACGTATCGGCCCTGGGATGCACACGCTTGCGAGATTGACGCGCGCCTCAAGCCTCAGAATGAGGACTTCATTATCTACAAAGAAAATGCTAGTGCCTTCTTTGGCACCCATCTGGCTTCGTATCTGATTGAGCGCGGTGTGGACACCTTGATCATTACCGGGTGTTCAACCAGCGCGTGTGTACGGGCAACGGCCACGGATGCACGCGCTTACCGATTTAAGGCCATCATCCCACGGCAATGCGTCCAGGACCGTGCCGCCGCGGCTCACGAATGGAATCTGTTGGATATAGACGCCAAGTTCGGCGATGTAGTGGATATTGTGGAAGTGTTGGATTATGTGGACACGTTAAAGGACGACTGAAATCGGATAAAAGGACTTCATCTACTTTGGAGTCCAGAAAGGCTTTTATGTATAAACGCATTCTCCTCCTGATTACACTGGTATGGGCTCAGGGGTCTCCGGGGTGGCTTCCAAGCGTTGTTGCCCAAACCTTATCTGTTGGCGTTGGAGAGCTCCTGCGCCACCGGATCGAAGCGGCAGGAAGTCCTCCGAAAATCATGGTGGGCGAAGAATCCATTTATGACTCGATGACGTTATCGCTTTTCTATGAAGGGCGAACCTACCAGCCCGCCTGGAGTCACGATGATGGCCCCCTGCCGCAGGCAGACTCCCTCATCAAGACTATCCGTGAAGCGAATCTTGAAGGACTGAGACCGGATGATTATCATCTGGCAAAAATTGAGGCGACCTTGAAGGGGATACGCCAAGATCAAGAACCAAAAACCCTCACCCCCAATCGGCTGGCCGACCTGGATTTATTGCTGACCGACGCCTTTCTGACTTACGGTTCCCACCTATTGGCTGGCCGCGTCAATCCGGCGACCGTTGACACGGAATGGCTCGTTGAACGGAGGAAAGCAGACCTTGTCCAGGTGCTTCAGACCGCGATTGTCGCAAACCAAATTGAAGAGGCTTTGAAGGGCCTGCCCCCCCCGTACCCGGGGTATCCCAGGATCCGGGAGGTGCTCGCGCACTACCGTAACCTTGCCGAAAAGGGGGGATGGCAACAGGTGCCTGATGGACCTAAATTGCAAATGGGCGACAGCGACGAGCGTGTCCCCACACTATGGACACGGCTTATGGTGACCGGCGACCTCGAGCAAGCGCTACAGGAGGACACCACGCTGTTTGATGAGGTTTTAGGCAGTGCGCAGATTCCAGAAGTGGCATGGATTGGCTGTTGATGGTGTTGTCGGACCCGCTACGCTCGCTGCATTGAATGTTTCGGTAGAAAAACGGATACGCCAGATTGAGGTGAATCTGGAGCGATGGCGCTGGCTACCGCAAGAACTGGGGGCGCGTCATATCCTCGTCAATATCGCCGGTTTTGAATTAAATGTGATCGAAAACGGGCAACCCGTGATGACAATGCGGGTCGTCATGGGCAAAGAGGAGCGCCCCACTCCTGTTTTCAGCGGTGCACTCACTTATCTCGTCGTTTGTCCCTATTGGCAGGTGCCATCAACCATCGCCGTAAAGGACAAGCTGCCGCAGATTCGTAAAGACCCTGGCTATTTGACTCGAAAAAAAATCAAAGTTTTTCAAGGGGGGGAGGCAATTAACCCCCGAACCATCAACTGGTCCGAGGTGACTGCAAAGAACTTCAATTACAGATTTCGTCAGGACCCTGGGCCCAAAAACGCCCTTGGCCGCGTCAAATTTGTATTCCCAAATCCGTTCAGCGTCATCTTGCATGATACGCCAGATCGAGAACTGTTTACACGGAACGTCCGCACCTTCAGCTCCGGCTGCATCCGCGTTGAAAAGCCAATTGAACTGGCGGAATATGTCATGCACGGCGACCCCCAATGGACTCGTGAAAAGATACTGGCTACCATTAATAAATGGGTCGAACGAACGGTATGGTTGCCAGAACCTATCCCGGTTCATCTGCTGTATTTCACAGCGTGGGTTGATGCGGAGGGGATGACCCACTTTCGCGACGATATCTACGGCCGCGACAAGCGGCTGGATGAAGCCCTTCGCAAAAAACTTTCGACTCCTTCTTACGCTTCGATGGGACGTGAATGACATGGATAACGAGGATAAATGTAATTTGACTTTGGTAATTCAAATTGGGACAGCGAAGTGCAGGGGCGTAGAGCATGCGGCTCGCTTGTTCTACCCTCAACGAACCAGCCAGTCCGATTCTCGGACGAGCACGGCAGGCTCTACTAGGCATCGTTTCCGCACTACCAAAGTCAAGGTAAATTAAGAGGACATTGAAATGGATAAACACCGATACTCAGTGTATGATAAGCCGATTCTGAGCATTCTGCCGATAGTGATTTTTATTTTGCTTTCTTCACAGAACCTCATTGCCGGCTCAGACTCCGGTTTTTCTTCTGAAAAAGCGGGGTTTTCTGTGAAATTCAAAAATGAGGTTTCACCGTACCGAGTCATTGGCGTTTTCGTGTTGCCAGAAGAGACGCTTACGTTGCAGGTGCTGGACAAAGGCAAAAAACACCGCTATCATCTGCAAACATCAACCGGGAAAGTGACGCAAATAAGAGCCAACAAATGGCATTGGCAGGCACCGCTCGAAACAGGGCTTTACACCATCAAAATCATTCACTCTCAGTCGTTAGACGATATGACGTTCAATATCTTTGTAATGTTCCTCCACGACCAGTTGAAAGGTGAATATCTGAACGGGTATCGAATCGGCGAATACCCCACCGTCCCGTTGAAGCAGTTGCCAATCTACGAACCGCCAAGCGGTTTCATTGAGGTCACAAAAGCAAATGAGGAAACCCTCGTTGCCCCACATTTCAAACTCAAGCAGTTCCTTTGCAAGCAAGAGGATAACTATCCCAAGTATGTTGTGTTGAGAGAGCGGCTACTTCTGAAGTTGGAGCTCATCCTCGAAAAGGCCAATGAGCAGGGTTACAGGTGCGATACGTTCCATATCATGAGCGGATACCGGACCCCCTATTACAACAAAGCGATCGGGAATGTGACATATAGCCGCCACGTTTGGGGAGACGCGACGGATATATTCATTGACGAGAACCCGAAAGATGGGAATATGGATGACCTCAACCACGATGGCGAGATAGATTATCGAGATGTGGCTATTCTCTACAATATTATCAACAACATTGATGATATGTACGGAGAACCATCCGATAAGTCCTTTGTAGGCGGTTTAGGGGTGTATGAAAAAACGGCTTACCATGGACCGTTCGTACACGTTGACGTCAGGGGATTTCGGGCGAGATGGGGGATTGAACTGTTGCCGGGGAAGGGAATTGGGCGTGCGCTTGTCGCCGACCTGGAAGAACGGGTCAGCGCGCGGCGGGCTCACCCTCTGGGTTGGTACTGACGACGAGGATAACATGACGTCGCTTTCCGGCGTGGACCTCTACTCGAATGTTTTGGAACACCTTGCCAACATCAAGAACCTGCGCGGGCACCCTTATGCGTTTTACCAGAAGCTCGGTTTTGTCATTGTGGGCGTGCTGCCGGACGCTAACGGCGTGGGAAAACCGGACATCTTCATGGCGAAACAGGTGGGGAGAAAGTAAGGACGCAGTGCTATGGATATGACAATTCAAGAACCACTCAGTGCTATTGTCGCATCCCAAATATGAAAAAAAGAGATAAGAAAATTGACCCGATTCCTGAACACTTTGCCAGCATTGAGGAGGCTTCTGATTTTTGGGACACCCATGATGCTGGTGACTACGAAGCATATTTACGTCCGGTAAATGAGGAGCTTGAAGTATATGAAAACCTACAAGGACCTCCCCGGCGACAGGGGGTCTAACATCATCGGACAAGTGACGGCGCAACTCAACCGACTCCAGAGACGGATGGCGTCGATTCGCCATACTGTTGCGGTCATGAGTGGCAAAGGCGGAGTGGGCAAAAGTGCAATCACAGCCAACCTCGCATCAGCCCTCGCATTGGGTGGATGCGCTGTCGGGGGCGTTGATGCTGACATCAATGGGCCGTCCATCGCCAAGATGAAGGGCGTGCGGGGCGCGCAGATTGATTACGGCGCAGATGGCGTGAAACCCGCTATGAATCGGCTCGGCGTCAAGGTGATGTCCATGGATCTGTTCCTTGCGGGTGATGAAACGCCTGTCCTCTGGGATGCCCATACCCAGAAAGACGCTTTCACCCTCTGAGTCTGAAAGCCACTTGAAGTGTCAAGAGAACTTATGGAACTAGATCAGTTTATGAAAGAACTGGCTGTTGACTTTGTGGAAGATATAGGGGCTCTGTTTTTTCCAGAGTTGGCCGGACGATTGGATTTCTCCCAGAAACAAGAGTTGAACAAAGAACTTTACACCGACTCTCCCCAAGGGGCCGAGCGAGGCGTAGATCTCCTAATTGAAGTCCGTGTCATAGAGCCTCCGCCAGAAGTGGTGTTGATTCACTTTGAATCGCAACAGCACAAACGGTTCGATTTTTCCGCGCGGATGCTCGGGTACCACTGCTTGATCTATGCCCGCGAGATTGAAGGGGAACGGAAGGACTCCTTTTCGGCGGTGGAGTTTGAGGCGTGGCAAAAGCGGAAGGGGTTTTTCTATTTTGTCTTCTGTAATTATTCCCTGCCTAAGCCTATCATGACGGAGGAATACCAAATTGATTTCTTCCAAACTGCCCGCTTCGCTTCGGTGTCAGTATACTCTGATTAGCCTGCCTATGCTCTCGGTACGCGATTTCTTGCAGGAGGACAAAGCCGTTGTGTGTGCGCTGGTGGTCTTCATGAATCCGGATGGGTTCTCTCCCCTGGAACTGAAATTGGCATGTTATCGTAAGTTAGTCAACTATCACCCCAATCTAACCCAGAAAAAATTGAACGATATTGTTCATGCTCTTGAAACTTATGTGAAATTAAGTGATGCGGAACAACAAGAATTTCAACGATTGATTTTAGAAGTTTACCCGGAGGTGAGTCAAATGATTACGAATCCTTGGATTGAACGAGGCATTCAACGGGGCATTCAACAGGGCATTCAACAAGGAGAACAGCGAGGAACCATCAGAGCTAAACAGGAAACCTTGATGGATCTGATGCAACTGCGCTTTGGCCCGTTGCCTCAATCTCTCATGCAACGTATTCAATCCATACAGGAAATTGACCAGTTAAACGTCTTTCTCAGGCGTGTGATCACCACCACCCGTCTTGAGGAGATGGGAATCCAAGATGGTTCTGGTCCAAAACAGGAACAATAATCATGGAGACAAAAGTCCAAGCGGTTTCATGGAACATCACGCGGCTGTGCAACCTCAAATGTACACACTGTTATCTGCCCGCCGGTTTTGTGGATACGAACGAGTTTCCAGAGGGGTGTTACCGCGAACAGAATTGAGCCGAACGCAATGCTTTCGCGTGATTGATGAGATTGCCCAAATCAATCCGAATATCCTCCTCATCATGACCGGCGGCGAACCGCTGTTGCGCCCAGACATCTTGGAAATCTCCAGATATGCGGCCCAAACCGGCTTCTTGGTCGTCATGGGGACCAATGGCGTGCTTCTGAATGATGAAACAGTTCAGAAAATGATTGACCACGGCGTCAGCGGAGCCGGGATTAGTTTAGATTCGATCGATTCGGTCAACCATGATCGGTTCAGAGGGATGGAGGGGGCGTATGAAGCCACAATGAATGGAATCGAAGCCATCAAACGCGCCAACCTCGATTTTCTGGTTCAAACCTCTATGACGCGCTGGAACTACGATGAGATTCCAGAGATTGTCGAGTTCGCCTACCAGTTAGGCGCAAAGGTCTTTAACCTCTATTTTCTCGTGAGGACCGGGCGAGGGAAAACAGTCATGGACATCACCCCTGCCCAGTACGAGGGGATGCTTTCGACGCTATTCGAGTTACAAGCAAAGTATCGCAACAAAATGCTCATCGCGGATTTAGAGGATAGTCAACTTGGTTCGTTGCCAGAACCAGAGTTCACGCGCACATTCCGGACAGTTCAAAGCCAGCTTTCACAACTATGGCATATTCCACACCCATAATAAACCAAGGCACACAAAAACGTTCACTGCGAGTTGAACGAAGCGAAATCCCCGATCGACAGGAGGCCGATATTTCTTCCTCTCTGCCGCTCAATCAGATTTTGTGCGGGGATAATCTTGAATTGATTCAGCAGTTGCCAGATCACAGCGTCCAACTCGTCATCACCTCACCACCCTACTTCCAACAGCGCGATTATGGCGCAGGCATGGGCAACGAACCGGAGGTGGAGAGCTACATTGAGAACTTATTGCGTCTGTTTCGCGAGTGCGTGGGCGTCATGAAAGAAGAGGGAAGCCTTATTTTCAACTTGGGGGATAAGTATGAAAACAGTAGTTTACTGCTTGTGCCGTATCGCTTTGCGATTGCGGCAACAGAAACGGGGTTGGTGAAACTGGTCAACAACGTGACTTGGGTGAAACTCAACCCAACACCGCGACAATTTCGACGGCGATTGGTCAGCAGCACTGAGCCATTTTTTCACTTTGTCAAATCAGAAGATTACTTTTACAACCTTGATGCCTTCATGACAAGTGAGGACGCTTCCAAGAAGTCGCGTACCAAAGGGATGAACGTGGGTAAAAGGTATTTTGAGTTGATTGATCAGTCTGACCTACCTGACGAAGCAAAACGTGACGCCCGCCTTGCCCTCGCCCAAGTCATTCAAGAAGTTCGTACCGGACAGATTCACAGCTTTCGCATGAAGATTCGCGGCCTCCATGCGGAACCATTTGGTGGGCAGGATGGCGGACGCAAAATCCAACTCGCGAAGAAAGGCTTTACGATCATCCGGCTACGTGGCAACGCGCTCAAACGAGATGTCATCGAAACACCTGTTGAATCAATCAAGAGATGCAAGCACCCGGCAATCTATCCTGTGAAAATCGTCGAGGGGTTTTTGCATCTCCTCACCCGCCCCGGTGATGTCGTCCTGGACCCGTTCATTGGCTCTGGGTCAACAGCCGTTGCCTGCAAAAAACTTGGAAGGCATTTTATCGGCTATGACCTAAATCCAGAATATTGCGAGTATGCTCGGAATCGAGTTGATGAAGCACCAGGTGAAACATTGAATCTTTTTGGGATGAGTTCATGAAGAATCCACGTTCGGTATTGGAAGAAGTAAGTTTATAATTCGGGGAAGCAACATCTCGAGCATCCAGCATGGCGGTGAATATCAAAATAATTATGTCCTACGACTTAGAATGAAACAAACAATCACGAGCTCTCACATTGACGAGCGACTCCGGCAATTGCCACCCGATAAGTTGGCTGGTGTTTCTACGATTCACAGTTTTGAACGTCAGGTTGAGTGGGTTAAGCAACTTTATGCTTTGAGAAGAACCGAAGAGGCATCCTGCTTTCTGCATGCCCATCCGTTTCTCGTTCCCCTGTTAATAGAGGCACACGGTAAGATCGCCGAATGCTTCGGGCCATCTCCAGAGATTGTTCTCGAAGTCATCACCGATCCGGAAGTTTACGGGTTGGTTGAAATGTTCGGCTATATTATGACCCTCTTGACACCTGAAGAAGCAGGAAAACGGCTCCAGCAATTTGACCGGGAGTGGTTCTTGCTGCAACTCCCTCGCACGAAGGGATTGCTCAATTTTGATGTGGAGTTTCGATGAGTTTCCTCTGGGGTGATTATCTCTTGGCCGCAACATCAAAATCCGTTCCTTAATCTCAGATTCCTTGATCTAAAACCTGACTGTGGGAAAAAACTGTGATCACCATCTCTGACCTGCCGACCGTCAATGCCACGCTGAATGCGATTAGTACCGTTTTGCTGACTGTTGGATATGTGCTGATCCGACAGCGGAAGATGACTGCCCATCGAAACTGTATGATCGCCGCTGTTGTGGTTTCGGCACTCTTTCTCACCTCCTACCTCATCTATCATTACCACACTGGCTCGAAAAGTTTTACTGTGCACGGGTGGATTCGACCAATTTACTTTGCCATCCTCATCCCGCATATCATCCTCGCCTTTCTCATTCTACCACTTGCATTGAGAACCCTCTACTTAGCCTGGCGGAAACGGTTCGCCCAACACCGCCGCCTCGCCCGTCTGACGCTTCCTTTATGGCTGTATGTGTCTGTGACGGGGGTCATCATCTATTGGATGCTTTATCATCTCCAATGACAGAATGACTCTATCACCCTGGCAAGGCAGCACTCAATTTTGTTGAAATTGGTGAGGGCACTGGTGTATACTGTGAAAGGTGAAGGTGTAAGGATATACCTATAGGAGTTACGCAATTGGGGTCGATGTTGCGGAGACCGCTGCATCTCGAATCTCGCATCCGGATTCAAGATGCAAGATTCAGAATACGTTCACTGTGCTATCAACCGCGTAACTCTTAACAAAATCAAAGACAAGAGTGAGGCAAATAAAAAATGAGTTCCCAAACTTCTGTTCGTCCTAATAACACTGTTCAGCCTGGCGATACCCTAGACCTTCGTGAATTTGGCGCGGCAATCAACGGAGTTCCCCAAGTCAGTACACGACGATTGTTTTTGCAACTTCAGGTCTTCGGCGGGTGTACTCACCCCCAGAAACTGATTGAGCCGCTAAAAGCGAGTGATTTGGAGGTCGTCCTGTATCAAGACCTGAACGATCCGGGCGGCATTGGGTTGCTTTTTCTCACAGAGCATCCGGATGCTCTTGTGACTGAAGTTAGGTCGCTTCTGACCTGTGAACCTTTCGCATCCCTGCGTCGAAAGCCGGAGTTGACGATGATCGGCAGGACATATTCCTCCGGGCACGAGCCAAACCTGGAGGATTGGCTCCTCGTCAAGCCACGTCGAAATGCCCTGAACCCTGAATTTCCGTGGGCGATCTGGTATCCCCTCCGTCGGAAATCGGAGTTCTATCTGCTCCCTGAACCAGATCGCAGGAAGGTTTTGTTTGAACATGCGATGATTGGTCGAGCGTATGCCCAAGCGGGATACGCATACGATATTCGCCTGGCGTGTTTCGGGCTGGAGCAGAAGGATAATGAGTTTGTGCTTGGATTGGTTGGACCAGAGCTTTATCCATTATCCCGACTGATACAGGAGATGAGACACACGCAGCAAACCGCCAAATACATAGAATCTTTAGGTCCCTTCTTTGTTGGCAAAGTCTGCTGGCAAAGCCCGTTGAAGGCGTAATACCAATTCCGAAACTACAGACCCCTCAGTACATATCGCAAGGAGAGTGCTATGATCATTGATTCCCACACCCACGCATGGCCGCGCTGGCCCTATCAACCCCCTGTTCCCGATGATGAAAGCCGCGGAAAGATTGAGCAGTTGCTCCACGAAATGGATCGACACGGTGTCGATCAAGCGGTTCTGGTTTGTGCACGAATTGATCGCAACCCCGATAACAATGACTATATCGCCGATTGTATCAAACGATATCCGGAACGCCTGATTCAATTCGCTGATGTTGACTGCTCATGGACGGAGACCTATCATACCCCCGGTGCTGTAGAGCGACTCGCAACGGCAGCGGATCAATATGCCCTGAGAGGCTACACACACTACCTGCGGGGAGATGACGATGGGAGTTGGTTTTTCTCAGCGGAGGGGCAACGGTTCTTTCAGATAACCGCCGATCGGGGCTTGATTGCCAGCATTGCGATGGGAGCGCACCAACAATCCCCATTACGCAAATTGGCAACGCAGTTTCCCTCCATTCCTTTCCTCTGTCATCACATGAGCGGCGCAAGAGCCGGAGAACAGCCGCCCTATCCCAAATTAAAGGAGATTCTCGCCTCCGCGAAGGTGCCGAATATCTATATCAAGATGTCGGGATTCGCTTACGTTTCTCAAGTGTCATGGGACTATCCTTACGCTGATACGGGCTGGATTGTCCGAGCCATCTACGAGCATTTCGGGCCCGGAAGGCTTTGCTGGGGTTCAGATTACCCGGTGGTGCGTGCCTATATGACCTACCAACATGCCCTGGAAGCATTCCGCACGCACTGCACATTCATCCCAGACGCCGACAAAGCACAGATACTTGGTGCCACCCTCCATCGACTGCTGACAAAAGGGCAAGCGACATAAAGATAAGAGCGGGGTTCTGACAGTCTCCATTCCAAAAGCGGAAGCGGTCAAACCGAAAGAGGTCCAAATCAGTGTTGAATAATGGCGCTGATTGATGTATTATTCTAAGCGTCCTGTCTCTTGATTCAGGACGCTTTTTTTGTTAAGTTCCTAGACACCAATTTTCGCGTATTTCGGAAACGGAGTCGGCCCGTTTTCTCCCTCTCCCCTATGTGGGAGAGGGCCGGGGTGAGGGGGAGGCGTAACACAGTTTTGATCTTCCCCTCACCCGAATCCTCTCGAAGCTGGGCGCCCTCTGGGCACGGCGGGAGAGGGAACGAAGCGAAAAACTCGGTTTATAGGGCTTCACACGGATTGGCTGACAAATTTTTTGAAACTTTGGTGTCGATATTGGTGTGTTTTGAAAAAAAGGAGGTTTTAAAAATGTTTCGATCACATTCAACCCAATGGATAGTTGCACTTGTTGTTATTGCGATAATTGCTTTTGGTATCACGATCGGTATGGATAATCATCACCCCTTCACCGTTCAGACAGCGGTCAGTCAGGCCGCGACCGGTCAAGCGAGTGACGAAGACTTTAAGTATCTGGAACGTATCAACCGTGCCTTTATCGAAATCGTAAACCGCGCGAAACCGGCTGTGGTACAAATTACTACGACGAAGCGGGTCTCCATGAGCGGTAATAAGAGTCCATTCGATTTCTTCGGTGACGATGATTTTTTCCACTACTGGTTTGGTGTCCCTCGCGACCGTCAGCAGCCGCAGGAGCGAGGGGGTAAAGACGAGGAACCGCGAAATGTTCCGGGCGGACTTGGTTCTGGAGTCATTGTCAGTAAGGACGGTTACATCTTAACGAATAACCATGTCATTGAAGGCGCAGATGACATTACGGTCATCTTACCGAATGGACGAGATTACAAGGCAAAAGTCGTTGGAAGAGACTCAGGTGAGCAAGGTACTGACCTTGCTATCCTCAAGATTGATGGCAAGGATTTACCTGTTTTGCCGTTTGGAGATTCAGATGCGCTCGAGGTCGGAGAATGGGTCATTGCCATCGGAAGTCCATTCGGACTCGCCCAAACGGCGACGCGAGGGATGGTCAGTGCAAAAGGACGTTCCAACAGTGACCTCAACGTTGTCGATTATGCAGACTTCATTCAGACAGATGCCGCAATCAATCGGGGCAATAGTGGTGGGGCGCTCATCAACATTCGGGGCGAACTCATCGGCATTAACACCGCGATCGCCACGGGGGGTGGATTCTCTCAAGGGAATGTTGGCGTTGGCTTCGCGATACCAAGCAATCTCGCGAAAAGAGTCATGAAAGACCTGATCGAAAAAGGAGAGGTCGAGCGAGGCTGGTTAGGAGTTAGCATCCAGCCAATCAATTACGATTTAGCAGAGAAATTGAAGCTTGGAGAACCACACGGTGCGCTGATTTCAGACGTTGGTCCAGATACGCCTGCCCAAAAAGCCGGAATCCAGCGAGGTGATGTGGTTGTCGAGTTCAACCATACACCCATCCGCGACATGAACCATCTCCGTTATGTCGTTGCTTCAACAGAGATTGGAAAAACAGTAGACGTGAAAATCCTCCGAAAAGGGCAAGAAAAAGGTTTAAAGGTCAAGCTTGTAAAGAAGACGAATCAAACCATTGCCCAGTCTGGATTAAGGAGTGGGCCCCAACGCTTTGTCCCCGGCAATGAAGGAGGGGAAGTGTTTGGGGGACTCCACGTCCAGGATTTGACCCCAGAGCTTGCTGAACGTTACAAATACCAACCGGGCGAAACGGGGGTGATTGTCGTTGATGTGGATGGACCAAGCCCTGCCGCCAGTGCCGGGATAAACGCCGGTGACCTCATCCAGGAGGTCGAATTTACGGAGGTTGCTAACGTGAATGAATACAGTCAGCAACTCAAGGCGGTTAAGGATAAATCGAAAGTGACGTTATACGTCAGAAACCCAAATGGTGGTGGAAGATACGTCACACTGCGAGATATCAATCTGGATGATAAGTAAACGTGAAGGCTAGGGCGTGTTGACGAACTCGGGCAAATGCGCTCGTAGCCCAAGTTTCTAACTTGGCACCTCGTCCCCAACCAAGTTAGAAACTTGGGCTACAGTTGGATTGCGAAACAGTTCGTCAACACGCCCTAGTACTTCATTTCTTAAATTCGACTACGGTTTCGGTTCAACTAACCTTCCGAAGGTTTGAAACCTTCGGAAGGATCTAACCCTATACGGACTTAAGAAACAGACCACTAGGGCGTGTTGACGAATTATCTGCCAATCCAGTGGTAGCGCATGTCTCCAGATTTGCGGCAATCGAATCACCCGTCTTAAGAGATGCAACACACGGGCGTTTCTCCGAATTCGTCAACACGCCCTAGTACAGCACGGCAGAAATAACTCGATAGTTGAGATCTTTCGCTACGCTCAAGATGACATGAACCTGTCATTCTGAGCGTAGCGAAGAATCTGCCGGAGCTGTCGAAAAACTTCCGCCGTGCTGCACTAGCCGAATTTAAAAAATGAACCACTCGCTCAACCTGCACTGAGCGAAACCGAAGTGTTCGGAGAGGTCTCAATCCTCCTGTTGACTCATGCGTCCATCGAGCAAAGTAGACCTATTTCAAACCACCGCTTAATGGCAGAATTTAGACAATTTGAAAGGGGAAAAGAAAAGAGAGAACAGATCTCTTTTCCTCCCATTCCTTCCTTTCTTCCCTTCCATCTTCCCCACCCATCAGGCGGGATGAAAAGTTGATACCCTCACAGGTCTTCCACCCGGAGTTGGGTATCTGCATTTTTCCAGGCGGCTTCAAATGCTTTCTGAACCAGCTCGGCGGCGTATTGTTTCCCTTGCGCTTTCAAGCTTTCTGCCAGGCCAAACAGCGCCCGGCCGCTTCTAGGATTCTTATCCAGTTCAGCGCGAAAAACCTTTTCCGCTTCCGCGTATTCACCATTCATCAGGAGCGCGCCGCCAAGCGACTCCCTGACCGGCAAATACCAACCGGGCGGCTCGTCGTAATTAAGGGTATCTTCCGCTTGTACCCCTTTTTGGAGAAACTCAATCGCAGCTAGTTTGTCCTGTTTTGCAAGCGCGATTTTAGCGGCAAGAACGTTTTCGGCGATTTTCAAAATACTGGCTGCGCTATTCAGCAGAAATGTCGCCTCTGAAGGTACTGCGCTTTCGGCGACCCTGAAAGCCTGTTGTTCGGTTTCTGCGCTCTCCATGTTGCCGGTCGCTGCATAAGCCATCCCACGCGCAAAATGCCACGCTGCTTTCGTTGTGACCATTTCGCTATCGGGCTCGGGCAATGTTAAGATGTCATCCCAGCGACGAAAGCGGACCAGAACCCATGTTGATGTTGGCATAAACATATCAAGCATTGGCATCTCTTTCAGGTACGGGGTGATGTTAGCCTCAAGTTGTTCAGCCGCTTTTTTCGCATCGGCGAAACGTCCTTCCATGCTGCATGCGACAGCCAGGAAATGGAGATTGTGGCTGTAATACATTAACGGGTATATGCCTTGCGCACCGCTGCTTTGGATATAGGCGCGGTCAGCCGCAGCCGCTACCTCGTTGGCACGCGCAGCCGCTTCGTAATCACCGGTCCGCATATAGACGTGAGCGGGCATGTGAACAAGATGCCCCGCCGCTGGAACAAGGGTTTTCAGCCGTTCTGCACTTGGCAGGGCGCGATCCGGGTGAAGGGATGCCTCTACCGTATGGATGTAATAGTGATTGGCACCGACATGATTCGGATTCCGTTTGAGAACCGATTCAAGCACAGCCACAATCTCCTCCGTCCCTTCCGCCGGCTTTCCATCAGTGCTCCAGAGTTTCCAGGGACGCAAATTCATGGCGCTCTCTGCGTAGAACGTTGCCGCGTCAAGGTCATCGGGATAACGTTTGACCAATTCCCCCATGGCGTTCTTGTAATCAACCGCGAGCATCTTCAAATCCGCATTGGGCTCGATTGAATACCGTTTTGCCAGGGCTTCGATATAATCGCGTTCCTGTTCCGGTGCCCCTGCCGCGAGTTCAAGAGCCTTCTGAACGGCTTCGTAGGCGGCTTTCTCCCTATCCGGGTCAACATCTAGATTAATGTTCGGTCCGAGCGCCAAGGCGATGCCCCAATACGCCATTGCCATTTGCGGGTCGAGTTCAGCGGCGCGTTCAAACGAGCGAACTGCCTCCTCATGATTGAAGGCAAAGACCAGTGTGAGCCCCTGGTCAAAGAAACGCTGTGCTTCAGCGTTGCGGGTTGAAGTCGGGTGATGATGCGCCCCGAGTCCAGACATCAAGACCGCGGGTTTCATATCAGGTGACGAATGATCGTGCTGCCCCATGGCTATGCCTGGAATGAATAAGGCAAATACCAAAACGATGTATTTCTTCATTGAGAACCTCCTAACCTTTCATTTGTGAGGCACACGCCTCACGGTTTTTGTTCAAGCGCTGAGAGCATCTGAAATCCAACGACATATTCTCTGATATTGAGTGCGACTTCCAGAGAAACTCGCACACGTTGTAAATTATACCATTTCTGTATATGTCCAGATGATGTTGAACAAGTAGAACGAGCTGCCAGCTCGTTCAAAGTCTCTCGTGAACAAGCTGGCAGCTTGTTCTACGATTACGGCTCATCAACAGCAAATTGTGTCACATCATCTGAACCATTACAAAATTATACCATTTCGCAATCGACTATTCCATTACCGTTTGGGTATCAATAGGTCTTGAGAAGGCAGAGAAGAATTCCGTTTCACTCAATCCGCAGGTTTGATTGCTTTGTTTACAGCCCAGTCAGGATAATAGTTGTATATCTCCGCCCCCGAATAGGGACTTCCCAGTGGTTGTGGCGGGACACGGAACGGCCCCTTCACGCCCACCATGCTGGCCATGGTGAATTGAAGCCCCAACGAGCGGAGAAGGCGGGCGGAGGGCACATTCCAGGGAGCAGTTGTGGCAAAAATGATCCGGTTGTGTGAAAGAATCCAGTGTCCAGCTGCACTCACAACAGCGCGCCCGAGCCCGCGACCTTTGGCCTCCGGTGCGACATCCACGCCGATTTCCCAGAGGCGGTCATCCTCCGCGCGGACGGTTGCCAGCGCAATCAATCGATGTTCCGCCTCAAAGATGCCAAAACTGACCATCGCTTCGCCTGGGAAGCAATGCCAGAAAATACGAAAATCGACCGTTTTTGCCAGTTCATCTGCGTCAAGCTTTACGGGGCGGGCGTCATGTACCGGACGAAAATAGTTGTCGTCAGCGACAAAATACCAGCTCGGCCCCCACACGCCGAAGCCGTCAGGCAGTAACACACGCGCGAGTTCATAAGCGCCGAACGTTGAGAACAGTTCGTCCTGAGTCAAGCCCGCTACCAGAGGGCCAAGCGCGTCCACCCACTGCCGACGCGCGGTGACAATCGCACGTTCGCCGACCCTGACCGCCCACAACGCGAGTGGGCCGGAACGTCGCGGCTCGCTCTCATATACCGGCACCGGAGCGGAACTCGCCAAAGAAAGCGATACGCCGAGTTTTTCATCCAGCCAGGGACGAAGGGTATCAACAAGATTTGAGACTTTCATCGTGCCAACCTCATGAAACCCCGGTTGTCCCTTGGACACCGGGTGTTTGAGCGTAATACACCCGGTGTCCAAGGGACAACCGGGGTGTTAGGTATTCCCTATACCAAACTCCTGCTTGACTTCAGCAAACATCGCTACGGCAAAATCAAGGTCTTCTTTTGAGTGGGCAGCGGAAATCTGCGTTCGGATACGTGCCGCTCCTCTGGGGACCACAGGATAGAAGAAACCGATTGCGTATACCCCTTTTTCAAGGAGCCTTTCAGCCACCCGCTGTGCCAACACCGCATCGCCAAGCATGATTGGCACGATCGGGTGGGAGCCGGATCGAATATCAAACCCTTTTTCTGACATTTTTTCTCTGAAATAGCGGGTATTTTCCTCTAGCTTGTCCCGCAACGCTGTTGATGCAGAGACGAGCTCAAGGGCTTTCAGAGAGGCGCATACAATGCTGGGAGCGACGGTGTTGGAAAACAGGTAGGGCCGTGAACGTTGACGCAGCAGGTCAATGATCTCTTGCCTTCCACTCGTGTAGCCGCCGCTGGCACCGCCGAGCGCCTTGCCAAGTGTACCGGTGATGATGTCCACTCGGTCCAGGACATCGCAGTATTCATGCGTGCCTTTTCCGCTCTTGCCAAGGACTCCCACCGCATGGGAATCATCGATCATGACCAGGGCGTTGTATTGGTCTGCGAGGTTGCAAATCCCCTGCAAATTGGCGATAGTGCCGTCCATGGAAAACACGCCGTCCGTTGCAATGAGACGAAAGCGCGAGTCCTGGGCTTCCTTGAGTTTGGCTTCAAGGTCAGCCATATCGCTGTTCTTGAAACGAAAGCGTTTCGCTTTGCACAACCGTATGCCGTCAATGATGCTTGCATGGTTCAACTCATCGCTGAGAACCGCATCTTCTTCGGACAGCAGTGTTTCAAAAAGCCCTCCATTTGCGTCAAAACAGGAGGTATAGAGAATCGTATCATCCGTACCGAGGAATTCAGAGATTTTACCCTCCAGCGTTTTATGAATCTCCTGCGTTCCACAAATGAAGCGGACAGACGAAAGCCCGTACCCCCATTGGTCCAAACTCGCCCTGGCAGCTTCGATAATTTCAGGGTGATTCGCCAGGCCAAGGTAATTGTTGGCGCACATATTCAGGACACGCTGACCTGATTTTACGTCGATCCGCGCCCGCTGAGGACCGGTGATGATTCGTTCGGTCTTAAACAGTCCGCTTTCCTTAATTTGCTCCAGTTGCTGAATCAAGTGAGATTTTATTATATCAATCATTTTGTATTTCCTCCATATAGGGTTTGTAGTTACGACTTCAGTCGTTTTTTAGCGACTGAAGTCGCCACTACGAACCCTCGTCGAATTTAAGAAATCGACCACTTAGTGCCTATCCGGAAAGTCCATTTTCACATTCAACGCTCCCGTCGGATTGCCATATCCGGCGGTTCGGGCGTGGATTTGGCAATCCACGCCGAGCATTTTCCGGATAGGCGCTTAATCAATCCAATCGAGAATCACCTTCCCAGATTTGCCAGACTGCATGACCTTGAAGCCTTCCTCAAAGAACGGATACCGGAAGCGATGGGTGATGACGGGCGAAATGTCTAAACCCGATTGGAGCATGCTTGTCATCTTGTACCATGTTTCGTACATCTCTCTGCCGTAGATGCCCTTAATCGTTAATCCGTTAAAGATGACCTGGTTCCAGTCAATGGCAGCGTTAGCGCTCTGTATGCCGAGCATGGCGATCTTTCCGCCATGGCACATATTTGCCAGCATGCTCCTGAAAGCGTCTGCATTCCCGGACATTTCGAGGCCGACATCAAAGCCTTCTTTCATTCCCAACTCTTTTATGATATCCTCAAGCCGTTCTTGGGTGACATCGACGGTGCGGGTTGCACCCATCCGTCGCGCCAGTTGGAGCCTGTAGGGGTTCACATCAGTGAGCACCACATGGCGTGCGCCAGCGTGTCTCACGATGGCCGCTGCCATCAGACCAATCGGGCCAGCGCCCGTTATGAGCACATCTTCGCCCAGGACATCAAAAGACAGGGCGGTATGTGTCGCATTGCCGAGCGGGTCAAAGCATGAAAGGATGTCTTTCGGTATAGTGGGGTCGCAATACCACACATTCGCTACCGGAATACACAGATATTCAGCAAATGCGCCATCTCGATTCACCCCTACGCCGCTGGTTCTCATACACAGGTGTCTGCGGCCGGCGAGGCAGTTTCGGCAGTGTCCGCACACAATATGCCCCTCGCCGCTCACCACGTCCCCTTTCTTAAAATCGTGGACGTTGCTACCCACCTCTGCGACGGTTCCGACGAACTCATGCCCGATAACCAACGGTGTCTGGAGGGTCTTTTGCGCCCATTCATCCCAGTGATAGATATGCACATCTGTCCCACAAATCGAGGTTTTCTCAACCCGTATCAACACATCATTGATGCCAACTTCCGGGATGGGCACTTCCTCAAGCCACAAACCGGGTTCAGCGCTTTTCTTAACCAGTGCTTTCATTTTTTCCATGACATACCTCTTTCGCAATCTGCTACGGGCCCGGGCATCAAGATTTTACTTGATGGAGTTCGCGCGAAATGTTTTGAAAACCGATGTTAATATCCACATCTGATATGTCAATCTCGCCGGAGATCAGCTTAGGCAGGAGGAGGTCGCGGGTGCGGCGGAGGTTGGCGTTTTTCGCTGTAAGATTTTCGAGTTCGGAGAAGATTGGTTTTGCAATCTGCTCAAACTTGGCAATTAACGATCCGGTCGGCAAAATAATCTGGATTCCTAACATATCCGCTTTCGTTACAGCTTTGAATATCGTTCCGCCACCCATGATATCCTCTTCTTGAAATTTCTCTTTCAATTGATGGAAAATAAATGCCTGATTTTCGTTTTTGTCTCGAATGGCGCACAACCCGCGACCGATAACAATCCGCTGGTTCGCAATGTTAATCCGCCCAACTGGAGCGCGGACACTGAAAAGAATGTCGCCTGCTTCAGCAATACGATTCTGGACTGTGCAATATACCCGGTCAGTTGGAAAGCGTTGTCCGAAATCCTTCACCCCTTGATGAAACGGCAGACCTTCACCAGTTTCGTTGTAAAATTCGGATTTTGGTGACTGTCCCATCACGATTTCGCAGGCTTCACCAAGCGTCTTAACCTCCCACCCCTCCGGTATCAACCCCACCGCCGACTCCACCAGCTTGACCGTTTCATGCCCCGGAAAGCGGAAGTGGACGAACCATTCGCGGTAAATGGCCCGCGCCATCTCCTCCAGAATCTGGATGCGCCGCGTGTTGTTGTCAATGAGGTCGTCGTAGGCGGAGAGCACCGCGGCGATTTTGCGTTGGGTGGGGAGGGGTGGAAGGGGAATTTCAAAATTACCAATAATTTCTTTTGTAAGGGCTTCCCTTGTTGTTCCACCTTGAGCTAGGGTCAGTAATTGAGTTTTGTAAACGGGGCCATTTATACAGTACAGAACATAATATGGATCTGCATGGTTAGAATCTACACGTACAAGCATAACGTGTTGATTAACTCTAGCAGGCAGAAGGTGTTCTGGAACGATACAGCATCTAGCCACGGATGCACCGGTTATATTAAGCAAAAGGTCTTGGGGTTTAACTATAACCCTAGCGAGTCGTGTTTCTAACGCTTGTTTTTCATCAATGAACGCTAAACCATCATATTTGAATTCAAAATCATAAACATTCAAGCTACGGATTAATGTTATTCCTTCAGCCTGATACGAATTCTCACCACCCCTTGGAGTCGCACCGCTACCGATTTTTGTTGTGATGTTTTTCAATGGAGTGAGTTCCCATTTCATCCCGCCCCTCCAAAATTCTCGCCCCATAGGGAGCAACTTAAGCCCCGCTCCATCGGGGCTCAAAGCCCAAGTCGATTCAAACTGACTCCGATTGGTTTTCAGTCTACTTCAGTGGACTTGAGCTATCAGCCTGAACTTGAGTTCAAGGCGTATGAGAAGCAACCAAACTCCTTAACTTAATCCGTATGGGGAGGTGTTATTTCAAGACCTAACGAGCTGTGAAGCTCCTTCCCCTCACCCCGGCCCTCTCCCACGGCGGGGAGAGGGAGAAAAAATCTGCATTCTGTGTGAGGTTGCGGAATTGTGGGTAAGGATTAGCCCACGGGGAAAAGCGGGAGAACACGGACCACCTCGTGATGCGAAATGGCGTGATCACCGATCACTCAGTGGTTCATTTCTTAAGTCCGTATAGGGTCAGACTTCCGAAGTTTCCAAAACTTCGGAAGTCTTGATACCCTAGTTGAAGTTAAGAAATCGATCACTCAGAATGACGTGACATTGTGCGGCACCAGCCGCAGTGCGTTTTGGAAAAAGATTTTGGCGGCTACGTCTTCGGGCAACTCAAGGCCCTGTAGAAATACCTGTAGGGCTTGACCGTGGGCGTCGCGGCCGAAGAGCAGGCGATCTGCGTAGCGGATAAGGAATTTTCGGGCATGGTCGGTATCGCGCTGCATCGCCCCCAGCCCTGAGCCGGCAGACAGATCGGCATAGAGATTGGGATATGCCTCCATCAACCGATAGATCTCACCGCCGGGCAGGATTGGCCCGCGGGGGTATACCGCTGTTTCCCTATCGGCATCGGCACTGATATACCGCCAGAAGCCAGGGGCATGGCCGATAAAAACCGTTTCGGGGCAGGCCTGCAAGGCGCGCTCTAGCGGCCCGGCACCACCGCCGTACCAGTAGGTCTGGTAGACCTGCCGACCATTTTGGTCCGGCAGATAGGGGACATCCAAATGTAGCACGACCGGACACTTGAGTTCTCCGGCTTTGTGAAACAGTTCCAGACTGCGTGGGTCGTCCAGCAGCATACGGTAGCTCCACTCGCCACACACTCGCACGCCGTGTGCGCGATAGGCGGCCTCAAAGCGTTGAGGCGCGCTGCCCTCAGACGGACAGGGGCAGTATCCGGCGATAAAGCGGTCTGGATAACGGTCACGGGCTTGTAAAAGTTCATTCAGGGTCGCGCCGGCATGGGTGCCGTCCGAGCGGAAATTGCACGGATTAAACGCACCGTGCGTCCCCGGCACATCCTCCGCCGGGGGGATGTACCAAGTCAGCAGCCACGTCACGTCAATACCGAACGCATCCATCTCAGCAATGACGCCGGCTGGATTAACCCCGTGATAGTAGACATGCTGGTGTGAATCGATAATCATGTTTCACCTCAAATAAGCGAATCGGTGAATCAGAAACCAAGTCACCTTGGCGTGTAATAGAGATACCGATGTTTCTGTTGGTCAAACCACTTGATGGAAAAATACAATAGATTCTCCATCATGGCTTGATTCATCTGGACATCGGCTTGCGTCTCATTTTTCAAACTAGTCACAATGTACAAGCCCGCCTGAAATGGCAAGAGCAGAACCACAGCCTCATGTCCACCGTTCGTCGTCGCATAGAGTTTATATTTGTCCGTCCATTCAACCCATCGATCGTCAACTTTGATTTGACCCGACTGGATGTGATGGGGGTATTCAAATAACGGTTTACCGATGCGTGTCGGGGTAAATTCCTGTATTTCATCCCGTTCGTCGCCGATGAGGAGTTCGGGAATCCAGCCAACACCTCGGCGTCGAAAGTTACTCATATCCTGACCGGATACAATCACAATCCCCCCTCGGCTGACGAAATTTTTAATCCGATTCTCCGTATCGATATCCAGGCGATACCCATCTTTATAGATTTCCCCATGTCCAATCCAGAGCAGATGCGCCCGTGCGATTTGAGATGTCCACAGGTCCCTCACCTGTTCATAGAGCATGCGGTGATCGAGAATAGACCCAAACTGATGCAAAACGGGAAACTCCACATCGGTTGTGTTACCCATCAACGCCAAAACTTTCATAGGTAGCTTCGGTTTTTTATAAGGTGAAAAGCGCGGGACAACAGGCAGATAAAGTAAAGGTGAAATCGGATAAGATTCCGGTTTACTCACTCCGATTTCATCGACCAGGGTTGTCTGTGTTGCCATACGGGCACGATAGGAGGGTAACACCCTGACAGGGGCTGGGCCGACCGTCCGCAATTTCTCATCAAAGCGATGAAACGTCTGTTCGACTGCCCAACGCCTGCTGTAGCTATGATTAATCGCTTTGATATCGATGCGATCCTCGTTGACATTCGTGATATAGCCTTCAATGATATTGAGCCCTTGGATTGGCTTACCGTCCTTATCCGCGATCGTGATTTCTTTCGTCTTTTTTGAACTCAGGATGGCTTCGGTCAATCCACCAAGGTCGAGGAGCTCTGCCTGATACTTCTCAGCACTTTCGACGATCTTGCAGTATTTCCGCGGAAAGACGACATCCGCCTCACGAAAAGACCTGAAATTGAGGTGGAATAGTTTAAAGTAGCTATGCGTCCGCGGTTCTTGCGTTACCACGCGCACGAAAGGACCGACATTATAGTTCTTCGGATGAGGTTCAAGAAAGATTTTCTGAACGCTGAAGGTAGGAATACGATAATTCCATTTCCAATCGTGGTTATCTTCTTCATCGTCACGTTGAAACTTGAGCCCCCACAGTTGGACTTCATAAGGCACATTACTTTCCAAAATGAGGTCCCTGTCCTCAATCTTGCATCGTAACCCTCGATCATCTCGTTTGTTGACCTTATTATGCTCAATGTCCAACGTTACGGTCCACGGGTCCATGTATCCCAATCCATCCGTGCGTTTGACATCCATCAGATAGATATGCTGGTCGTTATACTCTTTGAGGACAGCGATATACTGGTCATCTCCGACCTGGACCTTGACCCGCGTTCCGACGAGGCGTTCGATTAACCGCTCATAGCTCTCCTCCATCGCGTATTCCCACAATTGTTTCTGAGCCGTGTCAATTTCCTGGCCATGTTGTTGTTCAACGGACTTGGGAATAGCAGTTTGCTTGACTTTTCCCCAAACCAGTTCTACGGTCTTGTTCACTGAATTTTTGAGGGCGATTCCAAAGTTTCGGATTTTTCGTCGCATTCGCGTGGGGAGACGCGGATGATAAACTCGCTCAAGGTCCAGATTTCGTTCGAGTCTTTCCCTTTCGTTCATCGAATCGAGATAGCGAATATAAGCCTTAATTCCTTCTCTTTCTTTATCGGTGAAAAGATAGCTTGGCGCAAGTCCACGTTGCCGGGATTCTTCAGAAATGATCTCCAACCCATTTGACTCTAACCGCATCGTCCCACGATAACGCTTGCCATCAACCATCTCGAAAGCGAGGTACTTTTTCAGCAGCTTCTTCAAGATCTTATCTTTTCTGAAGAGCTCAATTCCATAATTGATACTTGCAAACACGAAAAGCAGAAGGATTGTCTTCATCAGGGTGCCTGAAAAGAGTCCTCTCCAAAAACCTGTTGGTGTTTCACCCTCTTTGATGGTTTGTTGAGCGACAGCATCAGGGAGATAGAACATCACTAGGAGTTGCAAGATTAAAATCGAATTGATTATGATGAAGCGTGTATTTTTCCGAGACATATTTTGCACCTCCTCAGAAACGTGAAGCGTGAAACGTAAAACGTAATGCGTAAAACGTAATGCGTAAGATAAGACTTACCTAATGTACAACACCTTGTAGGGGCGAAGCATTCGCGGGGGGATGGAAATGACAGTCACCGGTCTCGCGTGCGAATGCTTCGCCCTATTGGGAACCCATTGAATCCTCAACGGACTTGTGACACCACTCTTGTCGCTTTGCTAAATACTCGGCAATTTCCCGTTCTATTTTCTTCATTTGATTTTCAATACCGATGACGACATCCTTGCGTGCTTCAGGGTCCCACAGTGTCTCAGCAGCACAACGGTCCCGCAGGCGGTACATTCTCGCCATGAGTTCATAAGAATATCGCAATTGTTTCTCATTCTCAAGCATCTTTTTCACCCCCCATCTCTCCCCGCAGGCTGATTTCCACAATGCCACACGGACGCAACGCGCGGGTGTGGCAAAGGAGCGAAGAGAAACCGAGTTTCTCGGAGAAACTCGGTTTCTTTGCAAGATTTCTTCATTTCCTTTTTGCTTGGAAGAGCTCAAGCACAGCTTCTAGCTTCGCATACGCCTTCGGGTTATCTGCAAATTGGCGAGACAGCCGATGATAAAAATTCAAGAAGGCCCTGTCGAATTCCTGTGATTTCGCGGGTTCAATTTCAGCTTGGACTAACTCCGTCAACCCCTCCCAGCTACTCTCTTGTGCTTTCGGATCCTCTTCGTTTTTTAAGGGGTTTAGAAAAACGGGCTCAAACGCCCTCAGTGATTTGTGATGCTGACCATTGCGCAAGTACGCCCAGCCGAGGGTATCCAAAACGGTTGTTTTCATAGGGTCATTTTTAACCGCCTGTTGTGCCAATTCGACTGCCCTTTGTGGCATAATCCGCTGTTCGACATAGAGCCATGCGAGTTGGTTACTCCAGGTCGAGTTATCGGGGTCTTTAGCAACGGCTTTTTCATAAAGGTCTTTGAGCCTTCCATCCCAGGACGATTTCTCTTGAGGCGATAATTCTTTGGCACGCATATAAAAGTGTTCCAGGTTGCGATAGAGCAGGGGGTGGTAACCGCGCTGGCGGTTTACCTTTTCACAGAGCTTGATATAATCTCCGAGCTCTGCTTTCTCTTGTGGACGCTCCATCGCTGTCTTTTGATAAAGCCAAAGCAGGTTGTTGTTCCAGGCAAGGTTATCCGGGTCTGCGTGGAGTGCCCGTTCGTAGAACTCCTTGAGTTTATGGAGCCAGGAAGCATCTTGGGGATAACTTTCGAGCGCTTTTATATAAAGCCCTTCCAGAATTGCATAAGATTTAGGGTCATAGCCGCGTTTCCGTATCGCTTTTTCATAACGTTCAATGGAATCGGGGAGATTCGCGGGAGAGGGCGCAGGAAACGCCTGATTCATTCGCCGCTCGACGATTTGCGTGGAATCCATGAAAATATGCGATACAGCGATGACGCCACTCACAATCACTAAGCTGACAAGGGCCGATGCAAAGGTTATGATTGGCTTCGTTTCACGCTCAAGGTGAGTATAGATTGCTGGGGTTAAAATCAGCCCCCCAATAAATCCGGTGATTAAACCGCCCAGGTGCGCTGCAATGTTGATGTGCAACTGCGGGATAAAGCCCAGCAGAACATCAAATCCAATAAATGGGAGGATGCTCAAACCAAAAAGGTTGGCTTTTCGCCGAGGGATTTGGTCTTTATAGCGAAGTCCAAACGCGACCATGACTCCCATCAGCCCAAAGATTGCTCCCGATGCGCCCGCACCGATTGCCTCTTTGACAAAAATCAAGCTCGCAAGACCGCTACCAATTGCAGAAATAAAATAGAGGATAATGTACCGTGATTTCCCGTACAGCCCTTCAAGCAACTGCCCAATGAAAAAGAGCAAAATCATATTGAGCAGGAGATGTGGGATACCGATATGCAAAAAAGTGTGCGTTATCAGTCGCCAATACTCTCCGACTTCAATAATCAAGTGATAGGAATAAGCACCGAACTGAATGAGGTTTTGTTGGTCATGTGAACGTCCCCGCAACTGATCGAGCAAAAGAAAAACGATGGCGTTTACAGCAATCACGGCCAGCGTAACGATCGGACGTTTCTGTTGAAAGGTGAAAAATCGCCTTTCTGTTGTGGAATCTTTGTCGAGTCGGCGGGATTGGCGGTTGGTCCCAACCTCACTGATGTCAGTATCTGTTGAATCTCCATCAATACCCCACAGGGACCGAACCATGTCGAGTTCACGGACAGATTGCCACTGACCGTTCGTCAGCGTTTCCGAAAAGATGAACGCCTCCAGGGGGACACGCCCAAGCCTTATCCAGTCATATAGTGTTTTTTCATCAATCTCAAAGATTTGATCAGCGATTCGGATTTTCATGGTTTTTATTGTGTATTGTGTATTGCGTGATGCGTGAAACGTTCAATGAGCAATGAACCCATCGTTCCATTTTCACAGCTACGCGGAAATTTATCATAAATATCTTCTAATGTCAAAGGAAAAAACAGTGCAGAGCAATCATCCAGACTTCCGAAGTCTCAAAGACTTCGGAAGTCTAAAATAACGAATTAATTTTGTCCAGGCACTTATAAGCCTCTACCTAATGCGTCCTCTCAATGCCGCCAGCGAATAGGTATTGAGCACCTCTTCTTTTTCCAGCCAGCCGCGTCTGGCAACGTTAATTCCCAATATACCCCGGTCCAGTTGGGACGCCGCGTGGGCGTCGGTATTGATTGACAGCAAAACGCCGCAGGCACGAGCTTTTCGCACGGGGCCCGGCCCGATGTCCAATCGGCTTGGAGCGGCGTTAATCTCTAAGGCGACACCGTGCGCTGCCGCTGCGTCAATCACGGCTTCGAGGTTAATCGCATAACCGGAGCGCCGACCTAACAACCGGCCCGTCGGGTGCCCGATGATTTTGACAAACGGGTTTTCAATGGCGCGTATCATGCGCTCAGTCATCTCCGTCTCACTCAGCGCGAAGCCGGAGTGGACGCTTGCCACAAAGATGTCAAGCTGTGCAAGAATCTCATCAGGGAAGTCGAGGCTTCCGTCCCTGAGAATATCAACCTCAGCCCCCGCCAACACTTCGATGCCGTCGATCTCCGCGTTGAGGTCACGAATCTGTTTCATTTGTTCCAGCAATCGTTCAGGGGACAATCCGTTCGCAACCCGCGAGGATTGGGAGTGGTCGGTAATGGCGATGTATTCATGCCCAAGTGCCTTCGCGGCTTCCACCATCTCACGAATGGTGTTTCGCCCATCGCTCCAGTTGGTGTGGATATGGAGGTCACAGCGGAGGTCACCCAACTCGACGAGCGTCGGCAAATTGCCCGCCAACGCCGCATCGATCGCGTCGGTCCCTACCCGCAATTCAGGGACGATGAACGGCAGTCCCAGTCGCGCGTAAATGTCGGCTTCAGTCCTGTTTTGTGACCAGGTGGGGAAGGGGGCACGAATTGCTACGAGATTTTGTGCCCCAGCGATTTGATTGAGTTTCGCTACGTGCTCATCGGTTCCTGTTGCCGTTATCAACCCCGCTTCATACGCAGCCGCATTGAAACAGTAAACGCGCAACGGAAATCCACCATCCACCGATGCGGTGACACAAACATCATGCTGTATTGACGGTGATTGGACACCAGCTATCCCGGACAAGGCTTCGGCAATTGCCTCCGGATGTGAACATTCCGCCGCAAGCTCAAGGCGTTGTAATATCTCTTCACGTCTACGGAAATCTCCGGTGAACTCCAGGCGTTTAATCTCAGGGCAACTTTTCAACGCATCGAAAATCGCCTGAGCAATCGGCAAAATGTAGCCGAGCGGTCGCGTTTTGCGTTGGGCTTCCACAAACCGCAACTCCGCATCAATCGTGGCGATGGTCTTTGCCCCCATCCGCTTCATCGCTTTGAGGTGCCCGTTATCTATTGCGACTCGTAAATCCGCGAGACTTCTCACACCCAGTTCATGGTAAAACCGCCCTGCCGTTTTAACCCCGACGCCCCGAATGGATAGCAGCTCCAGCACACCCGCGCCCATCTCCTGGATGAGGTCATCATAGAAGCGGCACCGCCCTGTTTCCAGCATTTCGATAATCTTCCCCGCGATTGCTTTGCCAATGCCCGGAATGGATTGAAGCGTCCCTTCCTCAACCCATTGACGCAAATCGGCTGCAAGGGCATCGATCGAATCCGCGGCGCGTTCATAAATCCGCGCACGGAAGGGTTCATCATCGCGAATCTGGATGAGAGAGCTGATATTCCTGAGCACATCGCTGATTTCGTCGTTTGTCATTTCTTAAATCCTCTTTGTCGGACTTCTGCCAAAACATGAGAGGCGGTGAAAGCAAACTTCACCGTCTGGGTGTTTAAAGAATATTCTACCACACTCACGGAGGGATACGCAAGCGGTAAACTGACTTTCCGGTTGCGTTTCTTCTTTCGTTGTGATATGCTTTTTTACGCTTGATGAACGCCTTCATACCGGATGGCCGGACGCTCGAACGGGTTCGGGCCAGGACCGCTCCCAGCAGGTTGTGGATTCCGAGAAAAAACGAAATAAACCCCAAAATTAAGGAGAACCTATGTTTAAGCATCAACTGTTGAGATCGCTTCCCATCCTGATTGTTTTGCTGTCGGTTATCGGATGCGGAAATGACGAAGACAAGACAGACAATGAGATGACGAAACCCGTTGAGGAGTCGATTGTGAACTATTATCCTGACAGCATCGGCAGCCGATGGGTTTACCGTAACGCGAACGGCTTTGAATGGGCACGCCAGGTGAGCGGCACGAAGGCTATCGGCGGGGAGGTCTACCACGTTTTCGATTATATCCCCCCTATTGAAGCCCCTGAGTTTGACTATCTCACGACTCCCTCGTATCGCGTCACCCGAAATCATGTTCTCTTTTTCGTTGGTGGAGAGATTGATCAAACGGTTCAACGCAACCTTTCTGAAATTCTTCAAGCAGGATTTGCGGGTGCTGGCAACATTAAGGTCAATGTCGATGCGCGGTCACAAAACAACTTAATCTTTTTCCGAATTCCTCCGAACCCTGGCGTCAAGTGGGAGGTCATCAATATGAAGATTAAAGGAAACGTCGTCTTCAGGGACCAGGGAAACTTTAAGTTCCCGTTTGAGATGAATTGGGTCATCACAGGGGTTGTGACACGCAGAGAAACCGTTGAAACGCCAGCAGGAACTTTCGCGGATAGCTTCAAAATCGAGTATAATACAAAGATTACAACGCTCATCGAAGGGGAAGAAGAAACAGATCGAGAGGCACTCGATAAAGTTTGGCTTGCCCCAGAAGTGGGAATCGTGAAAATCGAGAGCGGAGAGAATGTGACAGAACTCATTGCGTACGAGATAAAGTAAGTCAGACTTCCGAAGTCTCAAAGACTTCGGAAGTCTATTTATCCCCCAAACTGTGCTTTGTAAAGTTTTGCGTATAACCCTCTTTGTGTGAGTAGCTCGAGGTGGGTTCCGATTTCCACAATCTGACTGTTCTGCAACACAGCGATCCGATTGGCAAACTGAATGGTCGCAAGTCGGTGGGCAATGATCAACGTTGTGCGTCCGTGTAGCAGGGTCGTTAAGCTTTGCTGGATGAGCTGTTCCGATTCCGTATCGACAGACGACGTCGCTTCGTCGAGGATGAGAATGGGTGGGTCTTTCAGGATGGCTCGCGCAATTGAGATTCGCTGCTTTTGTCCACCGGAGAGCCGCACGCCGCGTTCGCCAACAATCGTGTCAAAGCCCTCCGGCAGGCGCATGATAAAATCGTAGATGTTAGCCACTTTTGCCGCGACCTCAATCTCCGCTTGCGTGGCGTCGAGTTTGCCATAAGCGATATTCTCCCCGATTGTCGCGTTGAACAGAAATGTCTCCTGGGGAACGATGCCGATCTGACGCCGCAGGGCGTGAAGCTGCCATTCCCGCACATCAACGCCATCAATTTTCACATGTCCCCCCGTTACATCGTAGAATCTCGGCACCAGCCCGACGAGGGTGGTTTTGCCGACGCCGCTGGGTCCAACGAACGCAATCGTTTCCCCCGGACGCACTTTGAGATTCACACCAGTCAGCACCTCTTCGTCGGTATACTTGAAAGAAACGTTTTCAAACAGAATCTCGCCTTTCATCTCCGCAACCCAGGTGTGCGGGATGTCCTTGATTTCTGGCTCTGTATCCAACAACTCCATCATCCGTTCACCGGCGGCGAGGGCTTTCTGTAAACGCTCGTTCTCATGGCTTGCCATCTCGATCGGCATGAACAGCCGCCACAGGTATCCGAGGAAAATAAACAGTTGTCCGATTGTCATATCGCTGGCACCGCTGATAATCTGCCAACTGCCGTACCACAGGATGACCGTCCAACTTGCGCCGAGGGCAAACTGAACGACGGGATTGAGTCGCGCCCACAGACGCACGCCACGGATGATTGCGTTGCGGTAATCGGTGCATTGGACGGTAAATCGCCTGTCCTCATGAGGCTCACGGGCGAAAGCCTGAATCTCGAAAATCCCAGAGAGGTTATCCTGCAAGCGGGCGTTGACATCTGCGAGTTTGGCGCGAACATCGCGGGAGATGATTCGCAGCTTTACACCGAAGCGGAAAATGAGGATGCCGGCGATCGGCAACGGGAAGAGCGTCAGCATCGCCATCCGCCAGTTCATCACAAACAAGAGGATGGCAATCCCGACGAAAGTCAGCGTCTGCACAATCATCGCGTGCCCGCTGTGCGCCAGCATATCCCGCATCGCATCAATGTCATTCACTACGCGCGACATCAGATCGCCGGTGCTGCTGTCCTTGTGGAAGCGGAACGAGAGTTTTTGCAAGTGGCTGTAAATCTGTGTCCGCATGTCGTAGATGATTTTCTCGGCGATCTCGTGGGACAGCCATTCGGCAAGCATGACCCCAACGCTCTTGATGAGGTAGATGCCAAGCAGCATCAACGCAACCCAGTGCAAGCGGCTGATGTCCCGTTGCACGATGACCTGGTCAATCACGATCCGCCCGCCGATCCACGTTGGGACCAGGTTGCCAACGGACACCACCAGCATCGCTATCAGCGAGACGACCATGCTTTTCCAGTACGGTTTAACGTAGCTCAGTAAACGGAAATAGAGATTCATTGGGGATTATCCTTTTGACTGGTGGAGAGGGAGTTAAGGTAGGACTTACGCAGTTGAGATTTCAAGACGCGTATGCAGCCTGAATCCTGAATCTGGAATGCAAGATTCAAGATTCAAGATGCAGAGAACCTCTCTGTCACCAAGTGCGTAAGTCCTACCTGGTATTATATTTCCTTAAATACTCAAGGTGTTCTGAATCCCAAGGATAACTCTCCTGTGCGGTATAAGGATAACCTGACATGCCATGGAACGGCAATGGCTCGACGGTGGCACCAAAAGCGGTGTTGACATCCCCATCTTTAATCCAACCGTCGGCATAGAGAAAATAATCCCGAACCCAGCCTTTGGGCAGGGAAGGGAGCGCTTCCGCGTTGAATTCCAGATGCACTTCATCGCCATGAGACATAATGACATACTTGTCATCAGCGTCCAATAACAACTCGGTCACATCTCCGTAGCGTGTCAACCCCGCAAAGCGGGGCTGATTCCACGGCGAAATGAGTTGAACATTTTCATAGTCATAGAGCAGTGGCCCCTCCCCATCAGGGCTATATGCGGTGGCGTAGCCGTAAAATCTGAGATCGGCTGTTTGGGGTAAAAGTGGTGTCGTCGTGAGTGATTCCGGATGAAATTCAGCGCCAACAAAAATCTCGTCCCAATAGATTTCCATGTTTGTTACGATGCGTATTTGATGGTCTACCGATAAAAATTTACCCGTTAAGTCAATCGCAGCCGTTTTGCCCCACCCTGCCGGAAACCCGATCGGATTGATAACTGTCTGCCATTGACCCTCTCTATCTCTGACCTGAAGATATGGCAGCATGGGCTCAACTTTTGAGTTCTGTGCCACAGCGACATTGGTTGTTGAGTCCCCCCAATTGATCCAACCGTTGAGAAATAGCAGAATCTTATCCGCTTTTGGAAGGGCACCAAAATCCAAAATGATCGCGTGGGTTTCCGTGAGTCCAGTATAAGGGAGCGGCTGAAAAGCCTTCGGGTATTTTCGATCTCGAGCCGTAATCAGTGAGGTGATGTCGTTCCCGTGATGGTCATAAGCTGCCACAGGGTAGATACGGTTTTTGACCGCGTGAAAAACAAATTCAGGAAACGGTGGGAGTGTAAATTTGTCGTTATGATAAACGGAGATGTGAGAGGGGTGGTCAACGACGTATAGTTTCACCGCATCCAGATAGACCAATTCTTGTAGTTCCTCTGTCAATCGAATGGAGTAGACGCCATCCTTGGGCACGGGCTTGACCGTATCGATTTCGATGACCTCATCGTGGTCCGGGGACAAGTAGTCATTTTCACTCATTCGCACGCCGAGCGCGCCCACATCCAGAATATCTTTGACAAAACAGTATCTGTCCCCATCCCAAACATAGACGAATGGACAGGAACTCGGAACCCCCTTTTTCTCAGTAATGCTGATCGTCTGATTCGCACGCACGTTAATTTCGTTTTGGGCAATTCCGTTTGGCCACTTGATACGTATTGTGTCCAGGCGGTCATGAGCGCCAAGTCCAAGGAGAAGGTGAGGGGTGGCAATCTCAGTTTTATAATAGAACGTTCCAGCCTTCGCTTCAACTTTGGAGCCAAGCCCCGCTCGATTCATCTTGACACCCGTTGCCTGAATCCTTACCCAATGGTTTGCATTTCCCCCCTCGTTGCGCAGCAACGTTAGCTTTCCGTCAGAGCCCACAAGCAAGAAATCGGTATCCCCATCGTTGTCGTAATCCCCGAAAGCCGCGCGGCGATAGTCAGACAGGTTCAAGTTCTCGAAGGCCTCTCTGGAAACGTCGGTCCAACCGGAATCTCCATTATTGCGAAAAAGTCCATATTGCCTACCAACAACCAATACATCTAATCGACCATCATTGTCATAGTCGATAGCGCATGGATAGGGGGGATGCTTCGCGTCAACATTGTTCGTGTCTGTTGCAGGAAGTGGACGAAAGCCATCGAAATGGGTATTATCCTGATTGGTGGCAATGGACAGGGGCGAAATCCCCCCTGCCCCCCTTTGTAAAGGGGGGTTGGGGGGGATTTTCGCTCCGACAATATCCATACGCCCATCGTTGTTCACATCGCCGACGGCAAGCGGCTGAAAATCAGGTCGAAGACTCTCGGAACGGAGCTGGATTCCCCATGCCGTGGCAAATTCGCCGAACTTGCCATCGCGCAAATTCAGGTACAGGTGACTTTGGCTATCGACGTTCGCGACACACAAGTCAATATCGTTATCGTCATCAAAATCACTGAAAAAGACTTTGACGCTTTTCTGTGCACCGCCGCCCACCCCCGCGGAAACCGTCACATCGGTAAAGGTCCCATCTCCATTATTGCGATACAGCACATTCTCGCTCCCGACAAAATCTTCCGGGAAGCGGATCGTTTCCCCTTGCACTATGGGCGTTTGGGTTAAATCGACATAATTGGCGACGTAAATATCCAAATCGCCCTCGTGGTCATAATCGACAAAGAGCACGTCCTGACTCCAGCCGGGGTTTCCGACGCCCGCTTGATTCGTCACGTCAGTGAAAGTGCCATCTTTATTGTTATGATAGAGGACGTTGGGACCATAGTTTGCCACATAGATATCGAGATACCCATCGTTATCATAATCTCCAATCACACAATTGAGTCCCATCCCGGCATCCCCCACGCCCGCTTTCTCTGTCACATCGGTAAAGGTGCCATCCCCGTTATTATGGTAAAGGCGATTGGTCGAGTCTGCCTGGATAGTAGAGCCACGTACCACATAGATATCCAGATATCCATCGTTGTCAAAGTCTAAGAACGCCGCGGCACCTGTGAACTGTTGAACGATATGCTTCTCAGCGAACGCTTTTGTATATTGGGACGCCGGGAAAACAAAATTGGCGATTTCATCCACCGCCGATTGCGTTGTTCGGGGGTTTACCCCCAGAACAACCCGGGACAATCCGGAAGCCTCAGTCACATCGATAAATTTGACTGAGATCGCGTTGGCATCCACGGCGTCTTTGAGAGGCGCGGCAAAGCCCCCCCGCCCGCGGGGGGGAGCCAGGGGCATCCCCTCGGTCCCCCCCGTGGACGGGGGGGGTGCCTCGCCCGCCTCTGTTGGCGGAGGTACAATAATCTCAGAATAGATACTCCGTTCTAAAGCTATATCCGTCCGTTGGCTTTCGGGAATGCTCCCCTTGAGTCGTAAGAAGGTTTCAAGTTCTGCGTCCGCAAGGGCTTTCTGCTTGGTGCGTACTGCGTTCCTATAAAGGTGATAATGGGCGCTGACATGGTCAGGGATAAGTTGAACACATTTTTCAAATTCCACCGCCGCTTTCTCCGGTTGTCTCAGTCGAAGATAGGTCAGCCCGAGGTTATAACGGGTATCCGCACATGCCGGGTCAAGTTCCTTGACCTTCTCAAATTGTTCGGCTGCCTTGTCAAATTGCGTCTGTCGCTTATAAAGCAAGGCGCGATTGTAATAGATGTGAGGCGCGCAAGCGGTTGCGTCCAATGCTTCCGCTTTGTCCAATGCCTTTGCCGCATCCTCATAGCGTTTGGCACCCAGATACGCAATAGCCAAATTCACCCATTCTGCGGCGGAATCAGGAGCGAGGGCAACGCACGCCTCAAATTCTGCAATGGCTTTCTCGATTTGATCTTCTTCAAAATATGCTTTCCCCAGGTTCCTGTGTTGATAGATGTTTTGCGCCAGGTCATCACTTTGTTCCTCAGCGCCGGCTTGAGCCCCGACGCAATCGGAATCAACGACGCCTAGGGATTGTGCAAGACAGACGATGAATAAGAGACTCGCCTTCAGAAGGGTTCGATGACTCATTCTTTTCCTTTCGTGAGCGGATTCGCCGATTGATGATACACAATTTTATCTATTTTCAAAGACATCTTGATATACGGATTCGTGCCCCCAAAGGATGGTCAGGTCCGTATCCACAACAACACCTAATCCCCGCTCTTTGTCAACAAATTTTCCCAACGTTTTATCGTCGGTGAGCGCTAATCTTTGTTTGAGATGTGGGTCGTCAGGAAAATGCGCTTCCGCACTCCGCCAGACCCCGCGGGCTTCGTCAAATTTTTTATCTTTGACATAAGCATCTCCCAGCCCCAGATAACCGCGCACAAAGTGGGGCTTTGGCTCACCCGTTTCTTTGATCACTTTCTCTTGAATCGCCAGACATCGCTGGAACGCTTCAATGGATTTAGGAGCATGTCTCAATGCCTTTGGCCAATAAAGATGATTCATCCCGAGCGCATAAGTCCCCGCCCACGAATCGGGTTGTTTGGCAAGCACATCCTCAAGCTGCCGAATCGATTTTGTTGATAAGCGGGCCTGGGTGACAATGCCAATGTCACTTGATGGCATCTTATCCACATACGCCAAAGCGAGGTTCAGACGCAGTTCTGGAATATCCTGATTCGCTTTTTCCATCTCCTCAACAGACTTCTCAAGGAATTTGATTCCCCGGTCAATCTGTCGAAATTTGATGCACATCATGCGGTAGGCATTGCCATATTTCAGCTCCTTCGGTACGAGGTGAGTCGCACGTTCAAGATGCGTCAGCGCGGAATCTACATCTCCTTTCATCGCAAGGGTCAGCCCCAGTTCATAATGGGCATCTGCATCATTTGGGTTTTTCGCCAAACGACTCTCTAATTCAGCGAGGCTTGGAATGGGTTGCTGACCCACAGCTATCTGAGAAATGACCGCAATGCTGAGGAAGCTTAATACAACAACGAGAAAGTCAGAGAGCCAGAAACGTGAAACGTAATGCGTAATGCGTAATGCGTAATGCGTAATGCGTAGAGGGTAGAGCGTTTCGGCGTTGTTCTTCGCTTTTCTCTCCACGCTCCACGCTCTACGTTCCTCGTTGATTTGTCTATTGTCCATTGTTTAGTGTTCCCCCTCAACAATCGTTATGATTTGATTCACCGGCATATCTGTCAGCACCTGTGTGGAGCCGCTTGGCCAACGAATTTCGATTCGGTCAATTTTTTCCTGGTGCCCCAAACCAAAATGGACGCGCCGATCACTTTGCGACGCATAACCATTGCCGGGGTCAACCTCCCTGATTTGACTCAAGTCACCCGCAGTGAGTTTAATCCGTGCCCCAACTGCCTCACGATTACTCTTCGTTCCAATCAGTTTCAAAAGCATCCAATGATTCCGGTTTCCGATATCGTTACGGTAAAGCACCGCTTTAGCGCCCTGATTGACCACATACATATCCAAATCGCCGTCATTATCGAAATCTGCTACCGCAATGCCGCGCCCATCTCGACGGTAATCTTCGACACCCGCCAAAGCCGCAACGTCTGTAAAGATATCATTCCCCTCATTCCGAAAGAGCCGACTCGGTTCATAACCGGAGAGGCTTTTATTTCCCATAACCGGCCAGTTTTGGGCGTTACTGGAATCAAACTCAGGAATAGAGACCGTCGTCGCGAGGTCAAACCAGTATTCCTCCGCACCGGCTGAGACAAATCCATTGACCTCGTAAATATCTAAATCGCCGTCATTATCATAATCCAGGAACTTCGCACACCAGCCCCAGCCCCCATCGAAAGTCTGGGTTTCTCTGGAAATATCAACAAAGGTGCCGTCACCATTATTTCGATAGAAGATATTCCCCTCCATCAGATATTCTTGTGTCATAATATTCGTTACGTATATATCCAGATAGCCATCATTGTCATAGTCGCCAAATTCAGCGTTCATGCCTTTTTTGGTATCCACGCCAATTGACTCCATCGTCACATCCGTAAAGGTTCCGTCGCCGTTGTTGCGATACAGCTTATCTTGGCCAAAATCGTTCGCAAAATAGACATCCAAATCGCCATCGTTGTCATAGTCCGCACACCCAACATCCAGTGTCCAGCCCGTATCGGCAACCCCTGCCATCTCAGCGACGTTCGTAAACGTTCCATCCCCATTGTTTTTGTATAACACATTCGCCCCCGCATTGCGGGCTTTCTCGAAATCGTCGTGCATAATTCGAGTATCCTCCAGATGCCACAGATCCCCGGTGCGAAAGTAATTGCCAATCAGAATATCAAGGAATCCGTCCTGATTGTAGTCAAAGGCGACAGCGGCATTCCCATTTCCAGTATCCGCGACACCGGCGGCATCGGTGATGTCAGTAAACGTCCCATCCCCGTTATTGCGAAAGAAGACGTTGGTTCCCCATTTGACCACATACAGGTCGAGGTTGCCATCGTTATCATAATCAAAAAATATTGCATCCATTGAGCCGCCTTTTTCTTCATTGACCCACGCGACGCTGGCGGCCTCCCCAACCTCTGAAAAGGTCAAATTGCCATCATTGCGATAGAGCGCATTTTTATATCCCTTCTGGGAATTTGTCACATACAGGTCTATGTCTCCATCGTTGTCATAATCGCCAGCGGCGACAGCGGCACCAACGGAAGCCATCCACGGCATAATGTTTGACAGTTTACTATCCAGTTGAGGTTTATGATGTTCATGTCCTACCCCCGACTGTTCTGTGATATCCGTGAATGCCTTTTGAGGGTAAATTTCCCGCGTCGCCAGATAATTTGATTCACCAACGGAGACAGGCTTTGAGGAATTGAAGGTCTGCGCATGAACCGGCCGAATGACTTGTGTGAGCCCGATAAAAAGAGACATCACAAAAATTAGAGATGATGGAATGATGAAAATCAGTCGTAAGTAAGTTCCAAAAAATATTTTCAACTTTTCAGACTTCCGAAGTCTTGGAGACTTCGGAAGTCTGCGAAGCCCAAAAGCTGAAAGAATTAAATAGAACTTACTTATATTTCGATAGAAATTTCTTCTCATTTCTTTTTCCCCCAGACTGTTCATTTTGAAAACATGGTGTTAATTGAAAGAACCAGGCGAAGGTTTCAAACCTTCGCCTGGTTTCACGAACGTTAGTCAGCATACAATCGCAACGCCTCTCGTAGTGCCGGTGGCATAGGTGTCGGCACCATCCGTTCCCCGTCCCGTCGCATGCAAGCAACCTGCTGTTCGCCACGGGCGACAAGTTCCAAGCTATCGCCGTCACGCCTGAAATACTCGAAGACCATCGTGACCCGGTTCTGCATGAGCGCGCCGAGGTGCATTCGGATGACAACCTCGTCAAAGGCTGAAAGCTCCTCAAAATACTCGCACGAACAGCGGGTTGTGGCAAGGGCGAGCCTTCCGCCTTCCAGTTCGGTCAAGATCTCCGGTGCATGCTCCCGAAGGAACATCTCCCGGCAACGCCCCTGCCAGCGAAGATGGTTCACATAGTATACGTTGCCGACAAGGTTCGTTTCTTCAAAACCGACGATGTGGCGGTACTCATAAGTACGCATTATTTTTCCGCAAAAACTCTACACTTAACTCGCCAATGTCACATTAAACTGGCGATCCAGTCGTAGAGCATGCGGCTCGCTTGTTCATCGCCCTCGTGAACCAGCCAGTCCGATTCTCGGACGAGCACGGCAGGCTCTACGAGGCGATCTTTCCCCCAATGTGACATTGGCGAATTAAAGGGATTGCATATCTTCCACACGAATCATCTGAGCCCAAGTTGTCTTTTGATCTCTTGCCAGAGGCTTTCTTTTATTTCTGTATGACGCGGAATGGGGGATTTCCGGCCATTGTGGGGGTTGATGTAGATATCGTGCCGCTTGCCACGACGCTTCAGATAGCAACCGGATTGCACCAATTCTCGAATGAGAGCCCGTCGTTTCACACTTCGACTCCGATCTCTTTTGCCTGAACCTGTCCATGAAGGACACCCCCTTCTGATGCTTCTTCAAGCATAAGTTGATAAGCATCTTGAATGTTTTCCTCTAATTCTTGAAGGGTTTCTCCCTGGCTGAAGACCCCTGGAACTTCCTTCAGCCGGCCAACATACCACCCTTCATCAACCCAATACTCCAATGTAAAATGTCTCAACATTCTCAACGTCCTCCTCATGATATGCTGACGTGTTGCCTGGGATGCTAAAAATGCAGGTGTGAAGTATACACCATGTCCAATCAGATGTCAACATAAGCTTATCCCGTGTCATCTCAATATTTCGGGGAACAAGACTTCCGAAGTCTGCCGAAGACAGTAAAACCAGGACCATAGCGTTAAGACTTCGGAAGTCTCCCCCATTTTTTGAGAAGATACCTTATCCCTTCTTTCAGAGGGGCTGAATCGTCCCATCTGATTTAGTCCCTACAAGCACCGCCAGCCCCAGAGGTTCTGGCGTACCGCGAACCGGTGCCACGAAGGTGGCTATCACCAGTTGCCCTGCCGCCAGCAAAACCCAGCCATCTTTAGTCGTCGAATGTAGCACCAACGGGGAATCAATGCTTGCCCCGGCCTTCTTCAGACACTCGCACCCGGTCCATACCCGGGTGGCGGCAGTCGCCTCATCTTCTTCGGCTTCCCGTGCGATTACCTCCGCCAATGAGAAGCGGTTCGGCCCGAGCAATTCTCGCCAAACGGAGGCGGGGCGAGCGACCACCGGCTCAACGTCACAGCCGATTGGCCCCCGGCCAGCGACTGCCAGCGTGAGCTCGCCGGCGTGCGCCACGGAGACCGCGCGCTCCCCTTCGACCTCGGGCTTTCCGTCCGGGCGTCTCCAAACCGGCACGGCTTGCCCCAAGGCGCGCTGAATCGCCAGATCACTTCTCAGGGGACGATCGATGTCTGGACTTCGTTCCATCACGACTGCTACAGTGGAGGAAGGGATGAGCTCCCGTACACGGCGTTCAATGTATGGCCCCAAGAGCGGCTCGACCCATGCGTCCCGTTTCATGGTGCCAGCGATCATCTTCAGACGGAGCCCAGCCCACTGCTCCAGGAGTTGCCCGTCTTCGTCTGTCACCTCGACATCGTAGGTAAAGATGTCACCTGCTCGGGCTCGCTCGCGGGCATAGATAAACCTGGGTTTGGACGTTGGTGTGGCGTTTGGCACCAGCCGCTCAACACCGATTGGCAGCAACGTCGCATGGGGGACGCACACCTGAATTGCGTGGAGGGTCGCGTCCCGGACGGCCGGATCGCCAAGGATGAGCGTTTGGGGCAAGTATCGACTGAACCAGACGGTTCCGTTATTCGGGGCGACTTCAGCGATGCACTCCCTTGCCATGAGCCGTCTGTATCCACGAAGTCGCTGGAAGCGTTCGCCTTGGAACAGAAGCCCGCCGTATAACTCCCGCCTGGGGTCAATCAGCACGGGCGGCCACCCTTCTGAATTGATAATTGACGATTGACAATTGACAATTGACAATTTATTAAACCGGCATGTTGCTCGGAAATAATCCATCTGGAAAGCGGTTTCCTCGCTTCGGAGTACGACCTCAATTTGACCCGGTTCTCTCACCAGCGCTCCGAGGCGAATTGTCAAAGGGGCATCAGGCGGCACGACCACCGGTCGGGTGAATTGTACGTCTTCAAAGATCGGGGGCTCTGACGTCTCCATCAGTGCCATAGCGGTTTGTGCCATCGCCTCAAGTCCCATAACCGCTGGGAAAAGCCGTTCTCCCTGAAAAACGTGTTCTTCCAGATATGGGTCTGTGCCGCAAGACAGCTCCGCATCAACAACCAACTCTACCCCCGGGTAGAAGACACGCGGCTGTTCGAGGAAACGCAGAAACGGGATGTCCGGTTTCTCCATCTTCAGCGTCGGTGCTTCTCCAAAGCGACCTGTCACTACCACAGCGACCGGTAAAGATGGGGTCTCCTTTCGTCCGTATTGGGAGAGTAGACGGTGAAAGATTCGGATACCCTCGTCCGGCGTAATGGGGGTGATTCCCTGTTGCACCAGCGCATCAATACGGCCCAATCGCTCGCCCATCCCGATGCCGGACCAGACAGACCACTCGACGGCAAGGCACCGGCAATCTGGATGCTCCGTCTGGAATCGTTCGGTCAGATGGGTCAACCACTCGTTCGCAAGGGCGTAGTCGGCTTCGCCCTGCATGCCGGTACGAGCAATGATGGAACTGAATGTGATAAAAAGCCGCAGATGGGCTGTGTCGATTGCAGCGAGCAGGTTACGGGCACCTCGAACCTTGGGAGCAACTGTCTTGAGGAAGGCTGCCTCATCCAGGGTACGAAGGGATTGAGGAATGTTGGTTCCTGCGCCGTGCAAAATCGCGGTCACGCGCCCCATGGTTGATTCCACCTCGCGGACTGCCGATTGGACTGCCTTCTCATCGGTGATGTCGGCCGAGATATACCGGAAGTCGATGCCTGAAGCCGCCATCCGTTTGAGATTGGCTGCGAGTTCAACGTCGGCATCCGGCTGTGCTCTGCCCAGCAGCGCCAAACGAACACCCGTTTCCCGCGCCACGGAGAGGGCACATTCAGCCGTAATCCCTTTCCCACCGCCGGTGACCAACAGGACATCGGCGGGACCGAGGGGCAGGTCATCGGAGGCTTCAGGCATAGGCAAGACCCGGAGCACGGGCTCTCGCCGCCTGCCCGAAGCGTCGTAGTACGCCTCACTGTATTCCACCGCAGCCATGGCTTCCGCAACCACCCACTCGGTCACCTTCGGATGTTCGAGTGGGACATCAACCACGCAAGTGGTCAACTCTGGGGCCTCCAGGTGAAGTGCCCGAGCGAATGCCGCGCCGTCCCCCCCGTGCTGCACAAGGACAAACCGATTGGTGAGTGGTGAGTGGTGAGTGGTGAGTGGTGATTCGCTGGTCGAGTAGCGAAGCGTATCAATACCTGGTCCATCCGTAGATTTCTTCAGGACTGCCCGAGCCCCTTCCAGCAAGAGTTTCAGATGGCGTTCGTCAGGGTTTGGCGGGAGACACACAACCACGCCACCACCGCGTTCCAAACGAGCGAATGCCTCTTGCAGGGGAGTCGCCAATGGATATTCGGAAGGAGCGATAATTTGCCACGTTCCTGCATCTGTGATCGGTTGACGATTGGGTAGAGGACGCTCAACGAGCTCAACGGTGAAGGCGCGTATCCATGCGTCAACGCCCGACGGCATTCGCTTTTCCTGACTAACTGGCGTGGCACCACCGGTGCGTTGAAGCTCTTCTAACGCTTGAGCGACCTCGGCAACGGTTGCGTCTGCATACTCAGTCGGTGCAACGGGGGATGGCAAACCGAGATGCCGGGTCGCATCGACGACCAGTTGGCCTACGGAGATCGAGTTGAGGTGCAAATCACTTAATAAGCGATTGTTATCCTTTACAGCGGAGGGGGGGAGTTCTGCGCGTTCAGCGACAAGCTGCCGGATGAGTTCAATTGCGGATTGCGGATTGCGGATTGTCCGATAGAATCGGACGAGCACGGATTGTGGATTGGGTTTCTTCCATCCTTCCTTTCCTTCCATCCTTCCATCCTTCCTTTTCCTCCATCCTTCCATCCTTCCATTCTTCCTTTTCTTCCATCCTTCTTTTCTTCCTTTCCTTCCGGCCTCAATTTCCTTACGTCGCTTTTCGGATTCGCTGATTCGTCGATTCGTTGATTCGTCGCTTCGCACGGGTTGACGAAAAAGCGCGGCTGCCAATCAAGGTTAAACGGTCGGGTAAAGCGATCTGCGAACAGGGCCTTATGGTTCACTGGCACCCCCAGGACAAATGCCGCTCCAACTGCCTGTAATAGGCCACGCAACGATGGCCCACAGGCATCCAGAGCCACCACCGGTGGAGTTTCGACGAAATCGGCGATAAGCCCACTCAGCGCCCGCCCCGGACCGACCTCAATGAAGAGTGCATCTTCGCCGACGCTCTCTATCGCCGCCGTAATCGCTTCTGTAAACCGGACGGGCGAAGTCACTTGATAAATGAGAAGCGCTCGTAAGTCTTCATCTGGGGTGAGGAGTTGTCCGGTCACTGTCGATACAACGGGGTGCTGCAAAGACCGGAAGTCTTCATTCTCAAGATGTTCAGCTAACGGCTGCACTGCGGGGGCAACCAGTGGGGAGTGGAAGGCATGCGAAACCGGCAAATTGACGGCCCTTAGCCCTCTCGCCTGGGCACGGGCGACAATCTTCGCCACGGCACTCGTCTCCCCGGAGATGACGGTTTGACGCGGAGAGTTCAAACCCGCTATAACGACGCACGCCCCTGGTTCCGTTTCTTCCTTTCCTTCCATCCTTATGAACGGGCGAGCCGCCCGCTCTACTTTCATCAGCGAAGAGGAAATCGGACAAAAGTTTCTCTACCTCTTCCGGTCCAGCACCGATGCTCGCCATTGCGCCGGTCGAGGTCTCCAATGCCGCCATCACCTTGCCTCGGACAGTGGCAATTCGCAGGAGCGCCTCCTCAGTCAGCGCTCCAGCCCAGTGGAGTTCAGTGAGTTCGCCTAAGCTGTGCCCGATGGCGAGTGAGGCGGTAATACCGAACGCATCTAGCACCCGAAAACCTGCGAGCGACGCCGTGACGATCGCCGGCTGTGCCACCGAAGTTGATACCCCATTGCTCTCAGCAGGCAGTGTTCCCCGGTCATACAGGTGCCGAACAAGGTTGAACCGTCGTCCCCAGGCACCGCCGTTCAGTCGAACCGGCGAACCTTGCCCAGGAAAGAGGAAAACGATCCGTGGTGTTGTTTTGCCTATCCCTAGAAACACACCGGTGTGCGTATCCAACCGCGTTTGCGGCGCATCGGTGAGCCATGTCCTCAAGGTTTCCAAACGACTTGCAAGTTCCGCAGGGCTGGATGCGACAAGAGCGGCTCGGATCGGATGAGCACCAAGCATTCTCTCCAACTCGGCGGCGAGGTCTGTCACCTCCGATCGGGAAAGTCTCGCGGCGAAGGTCAACATGCCTTCCACCTGACGCCGCAGGTCGTCTATTTCCTGACCACTGAGCAGGAATAACTCCGCATCTTGAGCAGATGCCAGAAGGGTGCGCTCCCGCACATTGAGTGCCTTGCGTCGTTCGGCGCTGACGCCTTCTAGCACAATATGGGTATTGATTCCGCCAAAGCCCATCGCGCTCACACCTGCACGCAACGGTTGGCCGGATGGCCAGAGGACTCCTTCGTTCAGGATGCGAAGGGTAGAATCTGCATCGGTCAATACCGGGTGGGCAGTCTCACATCCTGTTGTCGGTGGCACAATCTGGGTGTGAAGCGCCATCGTTGCCTTAATGAGCCCTGCGAGGCCGGCTGCTGCCTTCGTGTGGCCAATATTCGCCTTAATAGAACCGATTGTAGCGATGGGCACAGACCGCCACTCCCCGCCTGCGGGGGGTCGGGGGGGGGCCGCCTCCCGACGCGCTTGAGATAGCGTCTGGAGCTCTGTGGCATCACCGACGCTGGTGCCGGTGCCGTGCCCCTCAAAATAAGTCACCGTCTCAACCCCGAATCCCGCGCGGCGATAGGCGCGACGCAATGCCAGAATCTGCCCCTCGACTTCGGGACGGGTGATACCACCGCTTCCATCGGAGGAGACGCCCCATCCGCGGATGGTCGCGTAAATGCGGCGGCGCTGTGCCATCGCGTCTTCGTGCCGCATCAAGACCACAAACCCACACCCCTCCCCAGGCCAGAATCCAGCGGAGCGAGCGTCGTAAACCCGCATCTCTTCGGGGGCGAGCGCCCCTGCTTTAGCGAACCCCACAAGCTCGAATGGATCTAAGCTCAAGTCCACTCCGCCGGCCATTGCGACATCCAGATCCCCGGCGATTAGCGCTGCACAGGCATTGGCGACTGCCAGCAAGGAGGAAGCGCACGCCCCGTCCACCGTGTAGCCACCCCCTTTGAGGTCGAAGTGGTTACAGATACGCCCTGCGATAGTGTTGGACAGACCGCCAGCCAGCGTATCCTCGCCAACAGGCGGGAACGGTGCCTTGTATTCGGCTTCCAGCTCTTCAAGGAATGCCTGACATTGCGAGGGGCCCCAGCCTTCCGCGATCAATCTAGCTTCCACGGCGCGACGGACATAAGGCCAGCGAAGCCGCATCACGTTTGCCCGTGAAAACTCGCCGGTGAGCGTATTTCCCAGAAGGACGCCGGTTGCGTCACGCGGAAGCCCCTCGCCTTCAGGAAAGCCTGCATCTGCCAATGCCTGCGAGGCGATGTCCAACGCCAGCCAGTGAACCATGTCTGTGGAGCGGAATGTGCTTCCGGCGACGCGGAAACGCACCCGATCAAATTCGTAGCCTTCGATGAGGGCGGCTTCAGTTGCATAAGTCGAATCGGGGGCGCTTCGATCTGTCGAAAGATAGTCTTCCAGCCGTAAGCGTTCCGGTGGTATGCGCCTGAACGCCCGGCGTTGCGCAAGGGCATTCTCCCAGAGTTCAATTGGTGTTCGAGCATCGGGATATCGACAAGCCATTCCGACGATGGCGATATCAACCCTCATAGCTTAACCCCCCATGCTGACAAGGAAGTGATTGGTGATTGGTGATTGGTGATTGGTAGTTAATCTGTGGTATCATTCATTCTCTCCTTGTTTGCATTTGCGAAGGTAGGCAATGTAGCCGTTAATCTTGGCGATCAGCGTGTATCCTTCCGATTTGAGTTGGAATGTCACTAAGTTAAGGCAATTGTTGTAGCCCCCCGAGGGATCGGGACAGGCTGATCTCAAGATCGGGCTAATAGCTGAAGTCGTCTGAAGACGACTGAAAGCCTGTTATAGTCGGCTTTGAGCCCAATGCTGCTAAGAATTCGCAGCTTGTCTCGTTCCCACGCGGAGCGTGGGAGCGAGAAGGGTTGGCGAAAAAATGAAAACTTAGTAGCATTAGGCTTTGAGCCGACTTGAGCTATGAGCCTGAACTTCAGTTCAAGGTGTTCCAATGCCACAAAAATCATGTTAAGTTAGTGCCATTCGATTTGAGTTGGGTATTGTAGTCGGGATGGACATGGCCTTCATCAAGGCCAGTCACCAGTCACCAGTCGTGCTTGAATACGTTGCCGCCAGATTTCATAAGCAGGTTCTGCGCCATCGGGTGGGAGGTTTTCTAAGGCAACGTCGGTGATTTTGGATGCGGCCTCGGCGGACAATCCACACAAAACCTCACACGCGATCTCTGTATGCGGCGTCGGGTTACCGGCGCGTTGACGCGCCTTCGCGGCGAAGGCCGCTCCTTGTGCGAGTTGAGGGTGATAGGGGCCGGCAGCGACTCGCAGGGCTTGCACCTCCACCCGCTCCCTGCCTCCAGCGTAAGCGCAAGCGAGCCCCACCCCGCTCCACAGGTCTGCGTGACGGGATGGGGGAAAGGCAGCGATGGTCGTTGGGATGCGAGAAACGTCGGCACCGTCCACAAACCAGAGGCTCCGACCGAGTCCCTGGTCAAAAGCGTGGAGGGCATAGCCAGACAGTTGCTTGGGGGGCGTCTGTCTCTCGACGAAACGGGGCCAGTAGAAGTAGCCCTCGTGAAACCCGTAGCCATCTATGGCAAGCCAGCGCAGCAGGGGGTCTAGCCGCGCCAGAGGTCGCTCGACGCGCCGGCGGAGGCGAGCCAGCGCCCAACCCATGCCCACATGCACCATGTAGACGTGAGCCGCGCCCGGTCCCTTCAGGAAAGCCTGAAAGCGATCTTTCTTCCACGGCGTGAGCACATCCAGCAGTGCCAGGCTCATCGCCGCTCCCTCGAACGCGAATCCGCGAAATTCCAGTTCAACCTCAGAAAGTCTTTGCGCAAGCCCCTCCGGTTCATCGTCGAGAAGCACCGCATGGTAACCGTGGAGGAAGGTAGCACCAACCTTCTCTAACCGCTCGCGCGCCCCCCCTTCGCCCCCACGAAAGCCGCGCCGGGCGAAGGTCACTTCGTTGGGCGAGATACCGAAGAGGCGCTTCCGTAGCCATCCGAAAGGGGGAGTCACTGCTCCACCTCCGTTATGTAACCTTGAAAAGGTTGTGCGCTCACAACCTTTTCAAGGATCAGAGTTAGTAAAAGCCAACTCAACGAAAAGGGGAGGGCTTGACCAACCAAGCACCTCCCTTGTATGGGATAGGACGTGGAAGAAAAGCAATTTCTTCCACATCTTCCGACTATCTATTCATCGGCTTGGCAGTCCTAAGCGACCTTCTTCCGTTTGCGCCAGCCGTAGCCAAGTATGCCAAGGATACCGATGCCGAGCAACACGAGGCTGCTGGGCTCGGGAGTTGCGGCTTGCACTATATGTTGAGCCTGGGGATGACCTTCCGAGAATGCACCTGTCGGCCAGAAATCTTAATCTGGAGTTCCATTACCCTTGAGAAGATGGTTCACCTCTGCGATCGTGACTGCACCAGGTGGAGCGATGCGGCCCCAGGGGACATCATCAGCCGTCAGGTTGAGATTATTTGAAAGAATGATGGGCCCGTTGAGAGCTCCCTTTCTAAAATCGAAGAAAACGTTGAAGAACGAGTCGAAGGTTCCCCCGTTCGGATCGTTGAATGTGATAGCCATACTGCCCGTGCTTGCTGGGCCACCCCGGGCACTTTGCAGGGTCACATAGTAAAAGTCGAGACCTGGGCCGGGATCGATTGGGTTCACGCTCACGAGTTGCAACGCGACCAACTCGATAGGAATGCCAGCCGTGCCGGGCCCAGGCTCCGTGTTGGCTTCGGCCAGGCGCTGGACAATTGTGTCAGCATTGCCAGTACCTTTGACCCCAATCGGTGCACCGAAATCGAAGCTGCCCAGGTCCACACCTGTGAACGGATTTCCCATGAACTGGGTACCGGGTAGGGTGTCAAGCAGATCCCATCCTGGCGCGACGATGAAATCAGCCTGACTCACGCCTGAAAACACCAAAACAAAGATGAGCCCAAACACGACAAAAATCATGGTCGGTTTGAATGTTAGGGTTAAATGTGCTTTTAACATAGTTATTTGCCTCCTTGAGGAGATAATCTCCTCATGGTTTTATTGAGCCGATATTGCGGTGAAGCACAATTCATCGACTCAGATGACGTATGACCTCCGGCGCTATACCGCCACAATCGGCGGCAAAAACAGCGCGGGTCATACGGACCACTGAATTCAGTGGCAACTTTATCTGTGCAAAAATCATTCCAACCGCGCCAACCCTGATAAACACTGGATCCATACTTTTGAGGTTTCGCAAATTTGTATCGTTTTCCGACGCTGGATGTGGGCATTTTGGTATCAAAAACCCCCCAAAACTCAGTTGCAACGTGGGTTTGAAGGCAACGTTTAGTTTTCCGACACCTATTTCGGCAAGGTTGAAGGCAAGGATGAGGGGGAAGGCAGTCATAACAAGGAAGCAGGCGTGGTTGTAAAGTGTAAAGGAAACCGACACATCCGATTAACACCATGCGTAATGGGCAAATTGACTATTAAAATTTCGCCTATTTTAATTTGAGCGACACTTTTTATTGGTCGATTCCCTTAATTTTCTATTGACGGTTTTCCACATCTGTGATATAGTGTCAGTGCTTCACCTTGAAAGGCAGAGGGATGCTCCTTACAATTCGAGACCTTCTCAATAAAATTTGGGGGACGGTCACAATTCGGTTAACAATGTGGGGCAGGAGAAACCGAGTTTTTGGCAAAAACTCGGTTTCTTCCGCATGTTCCAATTTTTGGGGACTCTGAAAAGTGGCAACCGAACTCAGTACACCATCCGTAAAAAATGGAGGAAAATGGGAGGAGATGACGCTCATGAAAAAGAAAATGAGTGGAGAGAGTGAATTTGTTGCAATCTTAAAAAGAACTTTGTCACCCCGAGTTTTCCTATTCACCCTGCTGGTTTTATTTCTGATTTTGCTTTTAGAGGTCAGCGTTTGTTTTGGGCTACTATCAATCGGCTGGTCAGAAGAAGCGGTCTCATGGGTTGCCATCGGTTTAACGGTGGTATTGATTCCAGGTCTCGTGTTGATCCGTGAACGATTCCAACGGGTAGAACCCTTAGCGGAAGAAACCTACGCCCCGGATAAAGAATGGAAATCGAAGAGGAAGAAAGAAACCAATGGGAAAAGTTGATGGATCCGTATCTTCGTATTGGGTAAAGATAAGCGTTCAGGGTAGAGATAATCAGGTGCGAGATGTAATGCGTGATGCGTGAAATAGGTCGCACCTTACACATTAGACATTATAACGGTTTGATTGAGGATGCGCGGCTGAGAAGACTTCCGAAGTCTTGGAGACTTCGGAAGTCTACGCACTCATGGAGATAACCAGATGGCAAATCCCCCTTATATTCTTTCGATCGATCAAGGCACAACGGGGTCAACGGTGTTACTTATTGATTCGCACGGGGAGATTGTGGCGCACGGCTACCGTGAATTCACGCAACATTATCCACGCCCCGGCTGGGTCGAACACGACCCCATCGAAATCTGGGAAGTGACCCATCGCGTCATGTCCGAGCTCATCCGCGCCCGGGGCATCGGTCATCAGATTGCGGCGATTGGGGTGACGAATCAGCGGGAAACGACGGTGGTGTGGGAACGGAGCACAGGGCGTCCCATCCACCCTGCCATCGTGTGGCAGTGCCGTCGCACAACGGGTATCTGCGCGGAGTTGAAGGGGCGCGGGATGGAAGACCGCGTGCGTACGAAAACGGGGTTGGTGCTTGACCCCTACTTTTCGGCGACGAAGATCGCGTGGATTTTGGATGGGGTTGATGGGGCGCGTGAGTGGGCCCAACGGGGCGAACTGGCTTTCGGCACAATCGACACATGGCTCCTGTGGAATCTGACCGGCGGCGCTGTTCACGCAACAGACTACACAAACGCCTCCCGGACGATGCTGTTCAACATCGACACGCTGGCATGGGACGACGAGTTGTTGGAGATGTTCCGTGTGCCAAGAGCTGTTTTACCGGAAGTGCATCCTTCAGTGAATGTTTTTGGAGGGACGAAACATATTGCCCCCTTGCCAGATGGCACCCCGATTGCCGGAATTGCCGGCGACCAACAAGCCGCGTTATTCGGGCAACTCTGCACGCGCCCCGGCATGGCGAAGAACACCTACGGCACCGGTTGCTTCTTGATGCTAAATACCGGCGAGAGCCGTGTCCATTCACAGTCAGGGTTGCTGACGACGTTAGCCTGTCGCCCGGGCAAGGCTCCCACCTATGCGCTCGAAGGGAGTGTATTTATCGCGGGAGCGGCGGTGCAGTGGCTCAGGGATGGGCTTCAAATTATCGCTTCTGCCGCAGAGACCGAAGCGATCGCGTTGAGCGTTGCAGACACTGGCGGCGTCTTTGTCGTCCCTGCCTTTACGGGATTGGGCGCACCCTATTGGGACCCAAACGCGCACGGGGCAATCCTCGGTTTGACACGCGGGACAACCCGCGCCCACATCGTCCGGGCAACACTGGAGTCAATTGCACTTCAAACGGCTGATGTTGTCACAGCGATGCGCACCGATGCGGGTATCGAACTCGACCAGTTGCGTGTCGATGGGGGGGCGGTTGCGAATAATTTCCTGATGCAATTTCAAGCGGATATATTGGGCATTGATGTGGAACGTCCGACGCGAATCGAAACAACGGGACTCGGTGCGGCGTATCTTGCGGGACTTGCCCTCGGCGTGTGGCAAAGCACCAACGAATTAGAGTCGCACCGGAAAATCGACAAAATTTTTTCACCGCAGATCGGAGCCAGTCAACGACAGCAAAAACTCGAAGGCTGGAAGGACGCGGTACGAAGGGTGATGAGTTAGCATGCGTTTACAGTGGAAATACTCACTGATTATCAACCTGTCTGTTTTAGCTATTTTGGTGACTTTTTATGTGATAAATGATTTTAAGGCCCGAAAAGATCTGAATGACCTGTATGCCACAGGGGTGAGGAGAGGGGTGATTTTCAAAGAAATTGCGGAAAAAACAATTCGCCCGAGTATCGAAGACATAATCACCAAGCGGCAGGCATTTTACCAGGACGAAATCGAAGGCGCACTCCGTGACCTGAAACAGCAACTTCCTGAGATGCGTGACGTTATAGATATTAACGTGACGCGCGGGCTAGATGCCCAAATTCAGGCAAGCCTTGTTCCAAAGAGCAAAGGGACTTATATTAATTTTACCGGAGCAGACCTTGTTGAGCTTCATCGTATCGGCGTGAAGGTGTACGACACTCCCCCGCTTAACGGCAAATACGCAACGGCAGTTATCATTCCCTATCAAGCAGACATCATCGGAAGGGAGCTCCAAGATGAACAAATTACAGGATTTATTCAGGTCCTTTTTGAGGTTCCCGACATCGCCAGGTATACCAATGAATCGCGTCTCATACACCTCATTTCCGTTCTTGTCGTCAGTGTCTTGCTGCTCTTCATTATTGATATGACAACGACCCGCCTCATTATGCGCCCGCTGGAGCAGATGATGGAGATTATCAAATATGCAGAGGCCGGCAACCTGGAATCGCTGCCGCAGTCGTACACATCGGGTGAAATTGGGAGGGTGACTTTGAGCCTCGTGCGGATGCTGAGGCAGTTAGGGGAATCTCATTCCAAGCGAATTGCGGCATTGGGACAGTTAGCAGCAGGCGTCGCTCACGAGATTCGCAACCCCCTCAATTCCATCGGGATGACCGCTCAATATTTGAAAGATCTCTTTTCTCAGAATGAGGTTAAACCGGAAGACATCGAAGAAGTCAGGGAACTTTTGGAGATTGTGGCTTATGAAATGGAACAGTTGAAGGAGATCTCTGATCAGTTTTTAGCGTTGAATCGGCCCAAGGAGCTCAAGCTGGAACCGACTTCCCTCAACGCCCTTTTAGATCGCGTGCTCACAGAATTTACGCTCACCATGGAAAATGCCAAGGTTCATATCATCAGAAATTACGATGAGAATCTCCCCACCCTGCAACTCGATCCGGGGCTCATCCGACAGGTCGTATTCAACTTTATTCAGAATAGCATCCAGGCCATGCCCAAAGGTGGAAGCATTTACATCACCACAGAATCTGAGAAGACGATTGCTGGCAAACGAGTGGCTTTGGAAATCCGTGACACGGGCATTGGCATTCCAGAGGAGATTCAAGAGCGAATCTTCGACGCATACTTTACAACCAAGGAGCGGGAGGGCGGGATGGGACTCGGGCTTGCCATTTCACACCAGATTATTACGGCGCATCAAGGACAGGTTGAAATGAAAAGCAAAGTCGGAATGGGAACTGCATTCAAGATCTACTTGCCTATGATTGAGGATTGACAATCCCGGCAATATTCAATCTTCAATAAAATGGAGGGAATTCGCATGCCATCAATACTGATCGTTGACGACGAACAAAGGCAGCGAACCGTTTTACAGCACATATTGAAACGAGAGGGCTATGATATAGAGATGGCTGAAAACGGCAGTGTTGCCCTTGAGAAAATTGAGGAAAAGCTATTTGATGTTGTCATCACCGATATGCGGATGGCTCAGATGACAGGGCGCGATTTGCTGCGTGAGATTAAACAGCGAGATCCTGATCTCCCCGTGCTGATCGTGACGGCTTACGCCGAACTTAACGATGCCATTAACCTGGTGGCGCGCGAAGGGGCGTTTTACTACCTGGAAAAGCCCATCCAGATCGATATTCTCAAAAGGGAGATTAAACGTGCCTTAGAAGGGCGAGGCGTTTCCGCCACCAAAGCATCCAACGAAGAGCACGCCGTACAAGACTTCCACTTCGATCGAATTATTGGACAGAGCGAGCGGATGCGTCAACTGTTCAGGGTGATGTCTCGAATCATTCACCGCGGGGTGAATCAAATCTTAATCACCGGTGAAACTGGAACGGGGAAAGAGCTCGTTGCCAAAGCGATTCATGAGAAAGGCAAGTACAGAGCGCATCCCTTCATGCCGATTAACTGTAGCGCGGTGCCGGACGAGCTGATTGAAAGCGAACTTTTTGGGCATGAAAAAGGGGCGTATACAGGCGCAGAACGACAGAAGAAAGGCTTGTTTGAAGTCGCAAATGATGGAACAGTTTTTCTTGATGAAATTGGTGATATCTCTATACGAATGCAGAGCAAACTCCTGCGGGTATTGCAGGAACGCGAAATCATGCGTATTGGCGGAATAGAGCCGATCAAAGTCGATGTGTGTGTCATTGCGGCGACCAATAAAGATCTGAAAGCCGCGGTAGAAGCAGGCAATTTTCGAGACGATCTCTATTTTCGCCTCAACGTCATTCAGCTTCCCATCCCTCCACTTAGGGCACGGAAAGATGACATCCCGCTTTTAGTTGAGTTCTTTCTCCAAGAATTCTGTAAAGAATATGCAGATGCCCAACCCAAGCGTGTCACGCCAAAAGCCATGGTGGCGCTTCGGCGGTACGAATGGCCGGGGAATGTGCGTCAGCTCTGGAATTATTTGCTCAGAACCTTTGTCCTTTGCGAAGGCGAGGTCATCGACCTTGAAGACCTCCCGCCCGAAATTTCGGATAGTTCGTTGCCGCCGACCGATTTTCACGTTGAAATTCCAGAGGAAGGTGTTGCTCTTGAAGAGATCGTAAAAGAATACATCCGTGTTGCCTTGGCCCAAACTCATGGCAATCAAACAAAAGCCGCCGAACTGTTGGGGATTTCACGTCGCCGGCTTCAAAATCGGATGCATAACTATGGGTTTAGTAGCCAGGAGTTCAAAAGAAGTCGAGAGAAAGCGAACCGTGAAACGTGAGGTGTGAAAACCGGTTACTTCATAAAGAGCTGAAAGAGGATACTGGCAATGATGCTTGCGGCAACTGCCCAAACCCCTCCAATCAGGAATTTTGCCCGAAGGCGAAAGTATGCCAGATCCTCGCGAATGGGTTGAAGTTCGCGGAGAATTCGATCGGTCTGAATCTCGCTATGCTTCATCAACTGTTGGGTTTGGGCATCCATATGCTGTATCAGTCGATCGGTCTGAATCTCGCTATGCTTCATCAACTGTTGGGTTTGGGCATCCATATGCTGCATCAGTCGATCGGTTTGGGCATCCATATGCTGCATCAGTCGATCGGTTTGGGCATCCATATGCTCTATCAGTCGATCGGTTTGGGTTTCCGCATGCTCTATCAGTCGATCGGTTTGGATGTCTGCATGCCCAGTAATCTGCTCAACGATAAATGTGGTTGAATTCGTGATGGTCTCAGACAGAAGCACGGAAATCTCCTTTTCTGACAACCCTTGTAAGCCTTCTCGATCCAAGCGGATATGAATGTCCGCTAACAATTCTTTTGAAAATAACTCGCGCATTTTTCAACTCCATGTTAGTTCTACAATGTCAGATGAGAAATAAACATTCGACCATCCCCAATGTGACAGATTTCCCCTCTCGATTTGCTGAAGCAAGGCGGTGGGGCTGTGCCAACCGAACCATTGATGACTCCTGTTTCTCTCTCCCTTTGAAATCCCTGCACTGAGAGAATGAGACGCAATATTGTAGCGCACTTTTCCATAGACATCCATAAAAAAAGCGAGCGCTCCATGCAGGGAGTTATGAATTCTTTTTGATGATTCCATTTTCAGCAAGAAGTTTGGCATGTTTCAATTCCCGAAAAAACGTGCCCAGGCTGTGGGGGGAAATGGGGGCGTTTTGCGCTTGACGGTGTGCTCACACGCATGTTATCATTCGCTGATGCAGAAACTGAGTTTTTTCAGAAAAACTCAGTTTCTGACCGTTTTCAGGTTCTTATTCCCGTTGGAACCAATAGACGAGAATTGGACTTGTACTTACGGGACAACCATAAGCCTAATCCTTCCGTTAAATGAAAGGGGAAAAATGGTAGCTCAAAAACAGTTCAAAATGATTCCCGACCATGACGCAATCGAAAAAATCCCCCGAGACCTTCGGTTTCACCCGAGTCTGGTCAAGCATCCGGTGATGCTCACCCGTCAGCGGATTGAAGCCTTCAACCACGATGGCTATATCAAGGGGATTCGCATCTTTGATTCGGATGAAATTCTCGAACATCGACGGTACTTCGACGCCTTGCTCGCCAAGGTCGTGGCGGCGGGGGGCGACAGCTATTCCATCAGTACGGCGCATTTGACTTATGGGAAGGTGTATGACCTGTTGACGCACCCGCGGATTGTGGCATGCGTCAAGGACCTGCTCGGCGACAATGTCGTCGGCTGGGGGTCCCACTACTTCTGTAAGATGCCGCACGACGGGAAGGCGGTCTCATGGCATCAAGATGCTAGTTATTGGCCGATGACGCCATCGAAAACAGTCACGGTTTGGCTTGCGATTGACGATGCCGATACGGAGAATGCCTGTATGCGCTTCCTAGCTGGCTCCCATCGGTTCGGACACCTGACCTACCGCCTAAACGAAGATTCGGAAAAGAACGTGTTGAACCAGACAGTCGAGGACGCCGAACAGTTCGGCGAACCGGTGGATGTGGTGTTGAGGGCCGGTGAAATCTCGATGCACTGCGACCTGCTGCTGCACGGTTCTAACGCGAACCATTCTGACCGCCGGCGTTGTGGTCTGACGTTGCGGTACTGTACGACTGACGTCCGCGCGCATCTCGGCTGGAACGCCAAGGGGGTCATCGTCAGTGGTGAGGATCCAACCGGCCACTGGGCAAATCCACGACGGCCGGCACAGGATTAGAGCGTGCCGCTTTCCCTTCGCTCTGTTCAGAGCAAGCGATCTGAGGCCTACAGAGTATCGGATTTTTCGCAGCATTGGTCAAATCGTAACGGCTGGCACACAAGGAGGAGGCATTTCACAAATGACCCTGGAGGAAGCCAGGAAGGCTGCATCAAGGCAAGGAATTGATATGCGAATGTTTGAATTGCAGTTCGAGCCAGGTCCTTACTATGGATACATTAGTCAGACCGGCTCCGGTGCCCTTGTTAGGGCGCAAAACGGACGTATTATATTGACGCTTCAGGAGGCTGGACTGGTAAGTGAACGGGATGCCGTTGAAACAATTGCCCATGAATTGAATCACGTTAGGAGAATTATGAAGACTGGAACTGTGTCTCCGGAATCTGAAGCTGAAATTTCAGCAAAGCAGGCCGGACGTTACTTCAAACGATAGGAGCAAGATATGCCAAAGAAATTAACAGAGGTTGTGCCTCCTCTACCGCAGGAAATGGCGAAAAAGGCATTTGAACAGTGGTGGCTTGCCAATCGGAAAGAGACTGATAGACTGAATATTGAGGATGTTGTCATTGACTGGATTCGTGCTGGCGAAGGGAAAACGCTTGTCAGGTATAGGATGGCATTAGAAGATGGTAAGGAACGAGCTTGCAGCACGACGTAAAGGGGGGCTGGGGCATGTGTGCTATCACTCAACCTGTGATAATAGAAAGGAGCGGTTATGAACCAACCGATTCAAGTTGGTATTCTCGGTTTAGGTCAACGTGGGATTCAGCATCTGAATGCCCTCTGGAAGCTCCAAAGCGAGGGACTGGTCAAAATTATCGCGCTGATCGATGCGTTTGAAGAAAATCTCGCGGCGGCAAAGATTCAAAAATATGTGAATGGGTTTCAAATCGATGGCATCCACACCTCGACCAATTTCAGCGGGACTATCGAGAAACTGCCGTTAGATGCGGTCTATTTCGCAATTCCACCGGGCGTTCATAACGGCGAGCTCTGCAAGGCGGCAAACGCAGGCATCCATATCTTTGCGGAGAAGCCGATGAGTCTCTATCTGAACGAAGCCATTGAGATGGAGAGCGTCATACGAGATAACGGTGTTATAGCGACGGTGGGATTCCAACAGCGGTACGATTCTCGGTATGAAGCCGTGCACCAATTCCTCTCGGATAAGCAGATGGTAATGGTCACGATGTTGATGAACGGCACGCTTGAGTCACACTCGGTCAAGCACACTATGACCGAAAAGATGGCGGGCCCCGCGAACCGCATCTGGACAGCAAACTACGAATGGTCCGGCTCAACGGTCGTTGAGGCGGGCATTCATCAGGTGGATGTGATGCGGTATTGGTGCGGCGACATCGCATGGGTCGAAGCCAATTATATCCACCGAGACACCGCAGACATCGTTGACGGTGGGAATAACCCGTATGCTTATCGCGTTACGTTCGGCTTTGAACGCGGCGGCATCGGAAATCTTATCCTGTCGCGTTTGCGCAAAGTCTATTACAGCGACAGCTATCAAAGCCTTCTGTGGACACACGGGCATTTAAAGTTTGAAGGCAATGATGTTGTGGCTTACTATTACGATGGACCATATCCGCCGGTGCAACCGCCTCGACCTGAGGAGGTTCGCCATCGACTGCTTACCCCACCCCCCGTGGATGCCACGGCGCAGATCAGTCGTGCCTTTCTCCAGGCCATTGCCACGGGCAGTTCACACCCCCTGCGCAGTACCTTTACGAGCAGCATGAATAGCCTGACCGCTGTTCTTGGCGCTAATGTTTCCGATCAGCTTGGCGGTGAGCGTGTCTATCTCAAGGACTTTCTTGTGGATGCCCGGTACGACCGGTTCCGTCGAAAAACGCCTGCAAATGAGCAAATGAGCAAATAAACTTACGGAAAGTCTTCGCGTGTTGAGCTAGTTTGCCACTTCAGGGTGGAATCAAGGAGAATCTGATGTCAAATGAAACAAGAACCTATCGTGCGGCGTTGATCGGTTGCGGCGGGCGTGGAATGCACTTGCGCACTGTTGCAAACCAGGTAGACCGAATCAAGGTCGTCGCAGCAGCTGACCGATTCAAGGTCAACTTTGAAAAACTGGAGTCGGAAGGTGTTGCCGTCTATCAAAACTTCGAGGAAATGCTTGAGAAAGAATCGGTAGACCTGGTAATCGTGGCGACCCCCATTGCCACGCACTACGAAGTCGCCCGGCGCGTCCTTGATTTCCCAATGACGGGCTTATATCTTGAGAAATCAATGGCGACGCGGTTGTGCGAGGCGGACGAATTGGTTCATCAGGCTGAAGAACAGCATGTGTACTTCGTCGTCGGTCATCAGCTCCGCTACAGTCGGGGGTGGGCAGATGTCAAGAATCTCCTCGAGCAAGGCGCGATTGGGCAAGTCCACTACATCCGCGCCCACCGCGGTTCGCCTCTGCTCACACATCACACCCACCAGACAGACTTGATGCGATACTATGTTGATGATTCACCGGCCTCCTGGGTGCTCGGTCAAATTCACCGGACCGGTTCATTCCTTTCGGAGGGGTTGGAGTCCGAAATGCAGGCATTGGGGTTCGTACAGTTCGCAAATGGTGTGAGCGGCATCATCGAAGCTGGGGGTTATAAACCTTCGGCTGGAAATCACCTGATGCTCATTGGAGAAAAGGGCGAAATCCGCGCGGGTTCCGATTCTCGCTTCCGCAATGAAGATACAAGTGGCAAGTGGGAGCCGCTCCTCCACTATGAACAGCCCCATATTTTCGAGGATTTGCTCCGTTGGATTGAAGGTGGCCCTGAGCACCGGAGTTCAGGGCGAAAGGGACGGGATACGCTGGAAGTCCTGCTCGCTATCTACGAATCCAGCCGTTCACGGGGGCGGGTCCAACTCCCATTAGAACGCCGCGGGAATGCGCTGGAAGATATGATAGCCGACGGGACGTTGGCGTAAGATGAAGCCATTTCCAATATTGAAAGCCGCCCAACACCAACTCTCCTTTTGAGGGATTGGGAACCGCATCCACGAAGAAAAGAGTTGAACTATACTCAAGCAAGAGAATGGCAAACATAGAACATCATACGGTGATTATTGTGGGGGGAGGCCCCGCCGGTCTCCCCCTTGCTGTTGTATTGGGGGGATGGCACCCCTACTATCGTGAAAGTCACATCTTTAGGCAACGTTATCCGCAGTTAGCGGAAGGCTTGCGTCATGTCACACAGGACCTTCTGGGATTGGATTTCTGGGAGCTGGACCGGAAAGGAATTTCGCCGGTCGAGCTGTTCCGGTTGCTTCACCATCCCCGACTGAAATTCGAGGAACTTTCGCAGATTGCGCTCGAATTTCGCCAGGAAGAACCGATAGACTACCTGCTCATTACCCAGGAGGTGGTCGGTGGCCTGTGGAATAACGTTCCGCAGAATCTCTTGACCCTTTCTCCGGGACAGTGGATGGAATTTGCGTTTTATCCGCTGGCGCAACACATAGCAGAGGAGGGGATTGGCCTCGGTGTCAACGATTTAATTGGTAAGCGGAATTTGCTCCGTTACTATCACCGCATCCCTGACCGATTTGCACAAACTGACCGCATCCATACCTGCGAGAAAGTGACGCGAATCGAACCCCATGAGCGAGGTTTTCTACTGACCAGTCAGGGGAGCGGAACGGAAACGACTCATCAGTATACCTGCAAATACCTCGTGTACGCCGTCGGGCAGCGGTGTATTCTCCGGCGGCTCAACGTGCCTGGGGGAAATCTGCCGTTTGTGGTGAATCATTACGATCGACCGGAGGACTTCCCCGGTGAGCGGGTCGTCGTCGTTGGGGGTGGCAGGTCTGCGGATTGGGCGGCAACGGAGCTTTACGACGCGGGCAAACAGATCTATTACGTCATGCGTCAGCCCTTTGAGGGACATTGGCGGCTGATTCGTGATAGCCGCGATGGACTGCCTTACTACGCTCGAATCGCTGACATCATCGAGAGTCGGCCCCCCCGTTTTCAGACGCTTTATCGAACGCATGTCCGCAGAATTGAGGAGGGGCGGGCCGGTGGGCTCGTGACAGTGAGTCGTGATGGACAGGAAGATATTTTGGAAGCGGACCACGTCATCTTAGAAATTGGCGGAATTCCTGACTATTCACTGTTTGAGGGATTTCCCCCGCTGAAGCAGGTGGAAAAATATGATAACTACCGATTTCAGTTGCACCAAATCGTGACCCATTCGCATAGTTCCGAGGTGGTCAATATTCCAAATCTCTATATGGGTGGCTACCTGGCATCGGGCATCGGGCTGGTCGTCATTGCGATGCACGGAACAACCTATACGATTGCGGGAGACATCCTCCAAAAAGAGGGACGCCTTTGAAATGAACGCTTGCGGGTGATCGCCTCATTATTGATGCGGCTTTTTCCAATCCGTGCTCGTCCGATCAGATCGGACAATCCGCCATCTGCAATCCGAAATTAGTTACCACCTGATGCAAAAAAGTTGTTGACATAAAATCCATGGTTTGCTAACCTTATGACAAATGGATCGGAGGACTCGATAGTTGATTATCAAAATCCTGCACGGTAGGGAGAGCACTTCCACACTCGAACAGCAGCGGTCGTCAGCAATACGCTCCTGAACCCCCAAACGAATATCATGACTTATGTTAGCGCAAGTCATGAAGAATAGGCGGCGATAGCAAAATGAGACCACGCACACAAGCGCGAGTATTTGCGCTTCAAATGTTATACCAGGCAGAAATTACAAATGAACCCATAGACCTCATCCGGGAGCGTTTCTGGAAAACCGCAACAGCATCGGAGACGGTAAAACACTTTGCGGACGTTCTCGTCAAGGGGGCGTCGGAACACCAGGTTGTGATTGATCAGGCGATTCGTTCAGCCGCGACGAAGAATTGGCCGCTGCATCGAATGCCGGTGGTTGATCGCTGTCTCCTGAGAAGTGCGACCTACGAGCTCCTTTACCTCGTTGATATTCCCGTTGCGGTTTCGATTAACGAGGCAATTGAACTTGCCAAAGCCTACAGCACAGAGGATTCACCTAAGTTTATCAATGCGATTCTGGATAAAATCAAGGACGTCAACTACCCCGCCTTAAAAGGCGAGGCTTGTTGAAAATCAAACAGGCTTCGGTTGACCAGACTCAGCCCCGTAGCCGATGGCAAGGTGCTGATGGGGCTACCTTAGTGGCGAATGTATAGGCACTCCGGGGTGCTTCACCAGCCCCGGACTCTGCGGTATGTGGTTAAACGATGCTTTTGGGGTATGGCCAGTGCTGCATACAAGAAACCGCCAATTAAGATAGTCGAGGTGATACCGAGCGGGTTGCCAGCCCAAGCTCGTGTACTTACCCTCGCGGGTAAAGCGGTTCAGGGGGAGCCAGCCCAACGGCGAAATCCCCCATTTATTTTGAGGATGCGCGGCTTCCGCCCCGCCCTAAAGGGCGATGTTTCCGCCGCAATTTTTATATGAAATCTGATATGACCCAACAATTAGATTTGCGCACCAGTGGGGGTGAATAGTTGGCAAAATTCCGCAACACATTTTGGCTTTTGGTAGCGAGTCTGTTGATTCATTCGCTTGCATCCGCACATCGTGAAGTCCGTTTCGCCCAGGAGTTTGGTGGGAAAGGCGAGAAGGAGGGTGAGTTTGCATCTACCACTTCCATCGCTTTCGATCGCCAGGGTGGGATTTACATCACGGACACCGACAATTTGAGGATACAGAAATTTGATGCAAATGGTCGTTTTCAATTTGAGATTCAGACAACCGCTCCGGAGAAATTCACCTTTCTCCATCCCACAGACATTGCTGTCGGCAAAGATGGAACGATTTACGTCATGGATTGGCTCTTCGTGCGGATTACTGGTACGGAAAACCCGAAGCTCTTTAATTATGGACCTTGCATTCACCGATTTGACCCGGAAGGAAACTTCATTGCGAGTTATCCCATCCAGGAGCTTAACAAAAGGGTGAAGCCGCTCGAATCTGCTGTGCCGGGGCTTGACGATGAGGGGAATTATGCCCTCGTGATTCCGCAAGGCGACACACAGCGCGCGCTGTTGTTGACCGTTGATGAAGGGGGAAGCATCTACGTTTTCGATGAAGGCGACATTTATAAACTTGCTCCCAATGGGCAACCTGTCACAACCTTCACCACCTCTCAACCGAGCGCAGGACAGATTATCAAGGCGGCGGACATGACCGCCGATCGCCAGGGGAATCTTTACATCGCGGATGTAGCGGGGCATCGCGTGCTAAAATACGGTCCAAACGGTCAGTTTTTGCTTGCATTGGGTGAGTATGGTGACCGCGCCGGACAGTTCATCTCGCCCTTTCATCTGATCGCCCTCGACGATGGGACACTCATCGTGGCAGACGAAGCCAAATATAAAAAGGATTACATATCCGATTTACCCAGACGACAGTATGATCCATTTCAGTTTGGCGCATTCCCCTATCGCGTCTTTCGCACGCGGTTGCGGCGCGTTCAGCGATTCTACGCCAACGGTGAGTATGCAGAGAAAATCCTCATCCGTTTTGAGCGCGAGAACGAGGAGTGGGCAAATCTCAAACTCAAAGCCATCGATTATGACGGCAATCTTTATTTTGTGAATACCGACACCTTGAAGTTGAGCAAGTTCGTCCCGACCTCTGCCTTAATCGCCTCTGCATTTCAAACGGAAGTCAAGTTGCGATACACCCAAGACATTGAGGATATTGAAATAGACAATCAGGATGACCTGGATGCAGATTTCGGAACCAAAGCCGATTTTGATGAGCGCTTAAAACTTCATGAAGTTGATGCGGCTGCAACGCTCACTTATGATGTGAACGAGGATCTCCGGTTCGCAATCTCTAACCGTTTGGCTTATTTCCGTTACTCGGATAAAAGTTTTTACCGCACCCGGCTCTTCGAGGATTTCCGAGGGTCTTTCAATCAGGATGATGAATCCATCCAAACGTTCTGGGATGACCGGATTCAGGTTGAATTTACCGTTATCCGAAATCACAATCCCTACCGCTATCGAGAAGCCGGGGCGTTTGCCTACTTCAATCTCACCCGAAACGATTTCATCAATGATGCGCTCGATTCGAGCAACTTCCGATTTTTCGACTTTGGGGCGCGGATTTCGGACTGGGGGGCAGGGTTGCACTATGACCTCAGTAAGGCATTTCAGCTTCAGTTCATGGTCATCCACTTCTTCGGTTACAACACCTATACCTATCGGGATGAGCTGAACATCCTGTATGCAACGGGCTTCCAACAGGCGGATAGTACCATCGCTGTCCTGACGATTGATGGCGTGTTTTGAAGCAACTCTGAAAACCATTCCGTTCACACATTCGTTGAACCCTTACGCGATCGAAATCCAGTTGGTGTCTGTCGTCCAGACCCAGGCCCAACTTCGCCAACAGCATCAAGTCACACGTAAAAACTTACGCAATACGCAATACGTTTCACTCAATACGCATAACATGTCATCAACAATGAAGGAGACACAAACATGGGTGCAATCAATCAATCCATCTGTTTCGGGTGTTTCGCGCGTGGCGGTTTAACCCCTGAACAGGTCATCCGCGAAGCCGCAAAAATCGGCTATAAATCCGTCGAGATGCTTGGACAACAATACTGGCCCCTCGTTCGCGAGAACGGGATGCGCGTCGCAATCGTCAGTGGGCACCGCTCCCTGCCTGATGGACTCAACAAGCGTGAGAATCACGATCGGATTGAGCAGGAGCTGCTCGCCAATATCGAACTCGCTGCTGCCAACGATATTCCCGGCTTGATCTGTTTTTCAGGAAATCGGGAGGGGAAATCGGAGGAGGAAGGGCGTGATAACACCATTGAGGGACTCTTACGTGTTGTCAAGGCCGCCGAAGCGAAAGGCGTCAACCTTTGTATCGAACTGCTCAACAGCAAAGTGAACCACCCGGACTATCAATGTGATCACACCGCGTGGGGTGTGGAGGTCTGCAAAGGCGTCAATTCGCCGCGTGCCAAGTTGCTTTACGATATTTATCACATGCAGATTATGGAAGGGGATGTCATCCGCACCATCAAGGAAAATATTGATTATATCGGGCACTTTCATACCGCGGGCAACCCGGGACGCAAAGACCTTGATGATGCGCAGGAGATCTACTATCCGGCTGTCATGCGCGCTATCGCTGAAACGGGCTACGACCTGTACATGAGTCATGAGTTTGTTCCCAAGGGCGATCCACTTTTAGCCATGAAAGCGGCTTTCGACACCTGCAACGTCACCGTTTGAGAGTCAGCAAATGTGCAAATCTGCCGATGGGTGAAGATTGCCTATTTGCGTTGCACATTTGCTCATTGTAAATTTCTTATGCTTTGAAAAAAAACTTGACAAATACAAAGGGGGCGTGTATAATTCATATTCGCTTTTGCTGGCGTAGCTCAATCGGCAGAGCAAGTGATTTGTAATCACTAGGTTGGAGGTTCGATTCCCCTCGCCAGCTCCAGTTATCGGTTGCGGAAGTAGTTTTCGTGGGGAGATACCCAAGCGGCCAACGGGGGCAGACTGTAGACGAACGAACTATTTGATACGATGACTAGCAAATGGAAAGGAACTATAGCTGAACTTAAAGCGATGACCTGCTTTCTTGAAGCAGGAATAAATGTGTTTCAGCCAGCTATGGAAAACACTGGGACCGATTTGGTTATTGATTTTAATAATGCGCTCTATAGAGTCCAGGTTAAGAGTTCCAGATGTAAGACCAAATACAATAATTATCAAGTCAATTTAAAAACATTTGGTGGGAATCGTTCTGGGCAAACTATCAAAAAGATAGATCCGAATGTAGATTTTGTTTTTATTTGCATTCCAGATGGAATGTATTTAATTCCAAAGAAAATGTTTTTAGATAAAAGTACGATTAATTGTAGTTCCTTCCTTGATGAATATAAAGTATCAAATAATATTTGCAGCCTTATACAGAAATGTATAAGTGAAAGCTCTTCAAAGTCGGTGGAACTCTCGTAAGAGACAATACCGAGCGAAGCCCGTAATGGGAACGTGTAGAGGCTTGACGGAGAGTACCTAAGTCCTGATTGGATATGGTAAAGGTAAAGTCCAGACTACAACAGAGAGTGCCTCTGGCTATGGTGACATAGTGTAGTAAGAAATCTGTTGGTTTATACCTTCGGAGGTTCGAATCCTTCTCTCCCCACCACTTCATGCGGGAGTAACTCAGTTGGTAGAGTATTGGCCTTCCAAGCCAATTGTCGCGGGTTCGAGCCCCGTCTCCCGCTTGTACAATCTTCAATTCAGTTATGCCGACGTAGCTCAGTAGGTAGAGCACGTCCTTGGTAAGGACGGGGTCACCGGTTCAATTCCGGTCGTCGGCTCCATCTTTTGACTTTTTGAGCGGTGAGTGATTTTTATGCCCAGAGATATTGTCACGTTGGCGTGTGATGACTGCAAACGTCGAAATTACGTAACGACGAGAAACAAAAGAAAACAACAAGCGCGTTACGAACTCAAGAAGTATTGTCGTTTTTGCCGTAAGCACACAGCCCATAAAGAAATTCGATAGAATAGTAGCCTTTTTTTCTTGCAGGCCAGTAGCTCGAACGGCTAGAGCGTCGGTCTCCAAAACCGAATGTTGGGGGTTCGAATCCCTCCTGGCCTGTCTTTTAATTTGTGGTTTCTATGATAACACGCATCAAAAAATATTTGCGAGAAATCAAACTCGAATGGGACAAGGTTTCCAAACCGGAATGGAAAGAGGTCCAGGGCAATACGTTTGTTGTCATTGTGGCATCTGCAATTTTAGGGATATACCTCTGGCTGGTTGATGGCAACACAGAATATCCCAAATGGTCCAATAAAGATGGATTTGAATACGGAATCGTTTTGCTCGTTGCCTTAATCCCGTTAATTCCCTTGATTGCCAAACGGTTCACTCCAAAATGGAAAACAACCATCCCTCTTTCGTTTGTTCCTTTAGCCATTGTGTTGCTCTTTCACTTTGTCTCTAAGGACGCAGTTGCAGGTTTCGGACTGGCTTGGCTTCGCGAATTGTTTCTCCGTTAAGTTCGTGTCTTTCGGTTCGCCTCGTTTTTTAACACATTCCCTGAGATTGCCCTATGAGGAAAAACTGTGGACGGTTTTTGGTACATTATCCATATCTATTCTGGACATGAAAAAAAGGTAAAGGTAAACCTGGAGCAGCGAGTGAAAGCGATGGGGTTGCAAAATGAAATCCTTCAAGTCGTTATCCCGATGAAAGAAATCGTGGAAGTTAAAAACGGCAAGAAGCGGACATTAGAACGCCCCTCTTATCCAGGGTATATTCTGGTTCAAACCGCACACGAGTTGAGTCCGGATGAGCAAGACGAGGTGAGTCAGAGATGTTGGTATTTTATCCGGGAGACCCCCGGCGTCATGGGGTTTGTGGGCTCAGGCACCCATCCCCCGCCGCTTGATGAAAAAGATGTTCGGAATATTCTGAACATTTCCGTCGATGAAGAAACAGAGAAACCGCTTCCCCAGGTGGATTATACTATTGGAGATAAGGTGAAGGTCGTTGATGGGCCATTTAAGGAGTTTCCTGCCGAGATTAACGGGATTGACATGGAGAAGCAACGATTACATCTCCTGATTTCTATTTTTGGCAGGTTTACACCTATTGAGCTTGAGTTTTTCCAAGTCGAGAAGATTTAGAAACTGACGTGTGATACGCAATGCGTATGGGAGTTCTTTACGTTTTACGCATTACGTTTTATGTATATGTGGAGATATAGATAGATGGCGAAGAAAGTTGCAGGACAGGTTAAACTTCAACTGATATCCGGGCAAGCGACTCCAAACCCACCTGTTGGTCCAAGCCTTGCCCCTTATATGATTAACATTCCAGAATTTATCAAATCTTTTAATGCTCGAACCCAGGACCAGCAGGGATTAATTGTTACAACGGTTATTACGTGTTACACAGATCGCTCTTTTACGTTTGAAGTGAAATCGCCGCCGACAGCAGTGTTGCTCAAGCTGGCGGCAAAACTCGCTAAGGGGTCGGGGGAACCGAACCGGACGAAAGTCGCATCAATTACACAAGAGCAGATTAAGGAAATCGCACAAACGAAGTTGCCAGACCTCAATACCAAAAGTCTGGAATCTGCGATGAGAATGGTTTCAGGAACCGCGCGGAGCATGGGAATTACCGTTGTGAAATAAACAGGACTTACGCACGTCAGTGGGCAAAATCGCATCCGAACACCCATTGCACCTTGAATCCTGAAAGATGCAAGATTCAGAGTGCCTCTCTGTCGCTAACTGCGTAAGTCCTAATAAATAAAGAGGATTTCAGATGAAAAAAGGGAAGAAACATCGCGAGGTCGCCCGGTTGGTAGAGCGGCTTAAGCTTTATAATTTGGAGGAAGCGGTGCAGTTATTGAAAAAGACTGCGACTGCAAAATTCGATGAAACGGTTGATTTGGCTGTCCGCCTTGGGGTGGATGCGCGGCACGCAGAACAGAATATTCGCGGTACTGTTGGATTGCCCCATGGCACAGGTAAGAGGGTGCGCGTCGTTGTGTTCGCCCAGGGAGATAAAGCGCGAGAAGCGGAAGAGGCTGGAGCGGATGCCGTCGGTGCTGAAGACCTTGTAGAAAAAATTGTGGGCGGATGGTTAGATTTTGATGCAGCCGTTGCCACGCCCGACTTGATGCGGACCATTATGCCCAAGTTAGGTCGTATTCTCGGCCCAAGAGGCCTAATGCCTAACGCTAAGACAGGAACCGTTACCATGGATGTTGCGGAGACTATTCGCAATATCAAGGCAGGGCAAATTGAATATCGGGTTGAAAAGCAGTCGGGGATTATTCATGTCCCTATCGGCAAAATCTCATTTGATGACCATCAGATTAAAGAGAATCTTCAAATCGTGATGGGTGCCTTGATTCGGGCACGCCCTTCGACCGCTAAGGGGAAGTATGTGAAAAGTGTTGCTATCTCCCCAACGATGGGCGTTGGTATTCGCCTCGACCCGCAGCAATTTAGTTAATTTGTGAATAATATGTTTCTTCGGAAGCCCCAACTTGTTCGGACGATCTCCCCCAATAAATTCGGGCTTCCAACGAGAAAAAACTCGCATCAGGTTCTCATCAGGTTTTGGAATCGAGTCGTAGACAGTAGGTGCAACGTGCTTAAATGAAATTTCAGCCTACCGAGGCATATATTTTTAATTCCAAACGCGATTCATGACAGTGTGCTCTTCGTAAGCAGAGACCACCGGGTTCCGGTGTTCCGTTTACGAGAATGGATTTAGAAGTGAAGCCTCCAAGTGATTGGGGGTTTTTTTTTGCTTAGACTTCCGAAGTCTTCGGAAGTTTATTAAACTCCTGAAGTATAAAAAAGAGAGGGGGTGTCGAATGCCTAATCAGAAGAACATTGAACAGGTTGAACAAATCCGAGAACGTTTTCAGAACTCGGAAGTGATTATTCTGACAGAGTATCAAGGGCTCACCGTTGCAGAGGTCAATGAATTACGGAATCAATTACGCGACGCCAATATCCAATATAAAGTTTTCAAAAATACGCTCATCAATGTTGTTGCCCAAGAGTTAGGAGTGAAGGGGATAGAGCCTTACCTCAGTAGCACGACAGCCGTTGCTACAAGCAATGATCCGGCGACACCTTCAAAGATCTTAAGAGAGTTTAGTCGCCAGCATCAGAACTTAAAGATTAAGGGGGGGATACTCGGGACACAGGTCATCGACGCTACCGCCGTCGAAGAGTTGATTAGGATGCCCTCCAAGGGAGAGCTCATTGCTCTCGCCATTGGTGGCCTGAAAGCCCCAATTTCCGGGCTCGTATATGTTTTACACCGCGGTTCACCACTATCTGGACTTGTCAATGTCTTAAACGGGTCCATCCGTCAGATAACGACAGTATTACAGGCAATTGCCGAACAGAAAAAAGAAGCCGAACAGGCATAACTTTATTATATCTAGGACTTACGCAGTTGGTTCCACGGAGTCACGATGTATCTGCATCTTGCATCTTGAATCCTGAATGACACCAGATTCAAGATGCAGAATGCAGGCGTTGTTCAATCTCAACTGCGTAAATCCTATTGGTATTATATATTTAAGAAAGGAATGAAACAATGGCTGATATTGAAAGACTGATTGATGAAATCAGTAATATGACCGTCTTAGAGCTTTCCGCGTTGGTGAAAGCGCTAGAAGAGAAGTTTGGGGTCACTGCCGCGGCCCCGATGATGATGCCCGGCCCCGGTATGATGTCGGGAGCAGGCGCAACAGCAGGACCTGCGGCTGAACCTGCGGCACCTGAAGAGGAGCAAACCGAGTTTGATGTCCAATTGAAAGAAATTGGACCCAATAAGATCCCTGTTATCAAAGAAGTACGGGCAATCACTGGACTCGGACTGAAAGAAGCGAAAGACGCAGTTGAAGCCGCTCCGAACGTCATTAAACAAGCCGTCAGTAAAGAGGACGCCGCAAAGTTTAAGGCACAGTTGGAAGCCGTTGGCGCAGTTGTAGAAATTCTCTAAGTACGAAACGTTTCTGTATAAACCTCAAACCCAATAAGAGTAGTCTAACGTATCTAAAGTCCTAACGTGTGGAGATTTTGTCCACTGAAGGTGCTTCAGGCTACCTCTTATTGGGTTTTTCTTTTTCTGAGGGATAGAATTTAGCCGATATGGTTCACATTTTTTATCTCGTTTTCAGCCAATTAGCGATTGGTGGTTTTGGATTGCTTCTGCTTGTGCCCAAAGACATCGTTGGACGCGGCTTTTTCAGGCTAATGGGTGCAATCTATCTCCTGATTATGCTGCTGACACGTTGCGCCAACCTCGCGATCAATCACCAGGCCATCAATTTTAGAAATTTCTTCTTCTCATGGCAGGGGCCAGATTCTGTCTTTGCCCTCACCGCCTTTCTACTCATCCTGGTCTACACCGTTAGCTTGTGGCTCAAACCACCCCTCATTCACCGCTTCATCCTATTTGCGGGGACAGCCCTCGGATTCATCTGGATTGTGTCCAGTGCACACCCCTACTTAAAGCGGATTGACCTTCCTGCAGAGCGGTTCCTGTTACCCATTCAATTTCTTGTTTCCGCCGTTTTACTGGGTGTGGTTAATAGTGGTATGTGGTTCGGACACTGGTATCTCGTCACTCCACGCCTGCCAGTCATCTACCTGAAGCGATTTAATCAAGTCTTTCTGATTTCATTGATGCTTTCAATTTCCCTCTTTGCTTTGACCCTTTTTTTGAGGTGGCAATCTACAGAGAGCCTTCCCTTAAACCGCTTCCATCAGATTATCTTTTGGCTGCGCCTTCTGGTTGGATTTGGAGGTTCGGTTATAGTATATCTCATCGTGTGGTACTGTTTGCGGGATAAGGCAGTAGAACGCGATGTTGTTGGAGCGACACGAGCCGCGACAGGGTTTCTCTATATAGCGATGTTGACCGTATTTGTGGGTGAACTTTGTGGACGCTTGCTACTTTTGGAAACCGGGTTTATCTTGTGATGGTAAGGGTCAGTAAGAAACCGAGTTTTTCGGAAAAACTCGGTTTCCGTTAAGAGAGAGGAAGTTTACGTCTTGAGCATTTTCGTTATCAATGCAGGTTCAAGTAGCTTAAAATTCAGCATCTTCGACGCTGATGCTTACGAGATGGTTGCCTCCGGTTTAATCGACTGGGGCGGTAACCGGCAGCAAGCGGAACTGATTATTTCGCTGCCAGACACAGCCCCGGTGCGCTCTCAGATTGAGGTGCCTGACCATAAGGCAGCCCTTGCCCACGTTGTGCGGTCTCTGGCTGATGCGAAATTGATTTCCGGGGAGAAGCCGTCGCTCATGGTTGTCGGGCACCGGGTCGTTCACGGCGGAGCAACATTTCGCAATAGCATTCGGATTGACGCCGCTGTGAAGGCGGAGATTGCGCGACTCGCCGAACTTGCGCCGCTACACAATCCACCGGCCCTGGAAGCGATTCAGGCAGCGGAGAATGCCCTGCCCGGCGTGCCTCAAGTGGCGGTATTCGATACGGCGTTCTATTCCCAATTACCGCCCAGCGCCTATGTCTATCCGCTGCCATATCAATGGTACGCGGACTGGGGCATTCGCCGTTTCGGGTTCCACGGCATCAGCCATGCCTATTGTGCTGACCGTGCAGTAGAGATACTGCGCCGAGATTCAGACGGGCTACGCATCGTCAGTTGCCATCTGGGCAACGGGGGCTCGGCAACTGCGATACGAGGTGGCATCGCCCTCGCCACCACAATGGGATTTACACCGATGGAGGGATTGATGATGGGGACTCGCTCGGGGTCGGTCGATCCGGGGATTCTACTGCACCTCCAACAGCGCCGGGGACTGACCGCCGAGCAACTCGACCATGCGCTGAATCACGATTCAGGCTTGCTAGGGGTTTCGGGGGTATCATCGGACTACCGCCAGGTTGAAGCTGCCGCGCAGGGAGGTCACGAACGGGCGCGTCTCGCCCTGGAAATCTACGCTGAACGGGTCCGAGCAACCATCGGGGCCCTGGCTGTCACCTTGGGAGGCGTTGATGCGTTGGTATTCACAGCCGGCGTTGGCGAGAATGCAGCAAGCCTTCGAGCGACTGTCTGCGAAGGGCTGACATGCCTCGGCCTACGACTCGACCCGCAGCAGAATGATACCTGCTGCCCCGATGCGGACATCGCTACCGACGATTCCCCGGCTCGTATCCTTGTGATTCGGGCACGCGAAGATTTGATGATCGCCCGCGAAGCCCGTCGTGTCGCGCTCGAAATGAGCTCAGTCATTTTCCGGGAAATTTGAAACATGCCCAAGATACACTCACCTGGAGGCGGCCATTTGTAGATTTGCTCATTTGCAAATTTCTACATCCCAATAAAAAAGGCTTGCCAAAAACCCAGAAGATAGCTTATAATATCCCTGCTTTCTGAAAGAATGTGCGGTTTTAAAATTGAAACATAAAAAAACAGAGACCGCAACAGAGAGTGATTGCCCTAGTGAAACAGTATAGATATAAAATTTCCCCCATTTCGTGAACGAAGTGGAAAACAAAGATGAAAGGAGTTATTCTGATGAAAAATCAGATAGCAAATCGAAACACCCTTTTTTCAATTTTAGCTGTTGCATTGATGTTGTTCGTATTTCAAGGTGTTAGTTATGGTCAACAATCTATGAACGGCTACGCGGCGTTGAGCGGGGCTCAAGAAGTTCCTGCCCTTAACATAGACGCGGCCGGCACCGCTGCCCTTGAACTGGATGAGGGTGGCAACTTGCACTTTAACATTACCGTCACGGGCTTGAGTGGTCCGATGACTGGTGCCCATTTTCACGGTCCCGCTCCTGAAGGGAAAAATGCCTCGGTCATTTTCGGCATCACCGATACCTTCAAGGGCAACCATGCCGAAGGGGTATGGAAGGGATTAACCGATGAGCAGATGGGGTATTTGAAGGGCGGCTTGCTTTACCTCAACGTTCACACCCAAGCCAATCCTGGCGGTGAGATTCGGGGTCAGGTGCATCTTGGCATGAATGGGAGCGCCCTGTTGAGTGGTACTGCGGAAGTTCCGCCTCTCACCGTTGATGCCGCAGGAACAGGTGCCTTCAAGCTAGTCGATGAGGGAACGGGATTGTGGTACCAAATCACCGTCACAGGCTTGAGTGGTCCGATCACCGGGGCGCATTTTCACGGTCCCGCTCCTGAAGGGAAAAATGCCTCGGTCATCTTCGGCATCACCGATACCTTCAAAGGCAACCATGCCGAAGGGGTGTGGAAAGGTCTGACAGCGGAGCAACTCAAGTGGCTCCTGGACGGTCAGATTTATGCCAACATTCATACCACCGCCCATCCCGGTGGTGAGATTCGCGGGCAAGTGATGGGACTTCAACTTCCTCCTGTTGTCGTTGAACCTCCTCCGATTGCTGAGGAACAGGAATTTGAGATAACGCTCACCAATCTCACGAAGGGTGACGTTGGCAAAGGGGGACAGGTCTTCTCGCCTCCATTGTTTATCACCCATACAGCAGCGGTCAAGTTCGTCGAAAAAGGAACGCGGGCTTCGGAAGAGTTGAGAATCTTAGCGGAAGATGGCGCGAATGGGCCTTTAGCCAAACTCGCTGCTAGTTCAAAAGGGGTCGGGTATATTGTCGCTCAAGATGCCCCACTGCCACCTGGTGCCTCTGTCACCATAGAAATCGAAGGCAGCGCTGAAGGTTGGCTGCTCTCATTAGCTACGATGCTCGTTGAAACCAACGACGGCATTGCGGCTGCGGACAGCCTTCCACTGTTTGATGAGAATGGAAAACCGCGCACATTCACTGTGGACTTGATGGCTTATGACGCGGGTACGGAAGCCAACAACGAACTGAAAACGCACATACCTGGGCCCCCATTTGGTGGAGGAGAGCGGGTACCGGAGACTGATGTGATTCGGCCTCACCCCGGCATTCGTGGGAATGCAGACGTTGGCGCTGCATTTGGATGGACGGAGCCTGTTGCACGACTGACTGTGAAACCAGTTGAGGAAGAAGTTGAGATTGTCGCTTATGGATATGCGACGTTGAGTGGGGCTCAAGAAGTACCTCCCCTTAGTATAGACGCTGCTGGCACCGCTGCCCTTGGACTGGATGCAGATGGCAACTTGCACTTCAGCATCACTGTCACAGGCTTGAGCGGTCCGATGACTGGCGCGCATTTTCACGGGCCTGCCCCTGAAGGGAAAAATGCCTCGGTCATCTTTGGCATCACCGATACCTTTAAGGGAAATCACGCCGAAGGCGTATGGAAGGGATTAACCGTTGAGCAGATAAACTATCTCATGGAGGGCCAACTTTACCTCAATGTTCACACCAAAGCCAATCCTGGCGGTGAGATTCGCGGGCAAGTGCATGTCGGCGCGAACGGGGTTGCTGAGTTGGAGGGAGATGCGGAAGTCCCCCCTCTCACTGTCGATGCTGCTGGAACAGGTGTCTTCAAGCTGGTTGATGATGGGACGGGATTGTGGTATCAAATCACCGTCACGGGCTTGAGCGGCCCAATTACCGGGGCGCATTTTCACGGTCCCGCTCCTGAAGGGACAAATGCCTCAGTCATTTTCGGCATTACCAATACCTTCAAGGGCAACCATGCCGAAGGGGTCTGGAAGGGTCTGACGGATGAGCAACGGAAGTTCCTTCTGGATGGTCAAGTTTATGTGAACGTGCATACCACCGCTCATCCGGGTGGTGAGATTCGTGGACAGGTCGAAGGGCTTCAAATCCCGCCAAAGGCGGAAGCCTTGAGCGTTTTTGACATGAACCTTGCCCCTGGGCTGAACATGATCTCCCTACCGCTTATGCCACCCGAACCATACACGGCACGCAAGCTGGCATCGCAGATTGGCGCAACTGTCGTCATTAAACTGGATGCCGGAAAGCAGCGATTTGTCGGCTTCACGGCGGATTCCGGTGGCGAAGGCTTTCCAATCGAGGGAGGTCAAGGCTACATTGTCAATGTGCCTAACGGCGGCGCTGTCAAATTTACGGGAAAAGCGTGGACGACCCCACCCACACCCGCTGCACCGGGAGTTGATGTATGGACGACCGCGTGGGCATTTGTGGTCAGCGGAGAAGTGCAAAACGCAAAAACCGGTAGCAACTACACGGTCGTGGCGAAGAACCTGCGCACCGGTGCGGTTGCAACAGATGTAGTCTCCGGTGATCAAGGGCGTTTCGCATCCGTCTGGGCAGACCTCAATCGCAATAGCGTCATTGAAGCTGGCGATTCATTAGAGATCACCATGCTGGATGTACAGGGAAATATCGTCGCTGGGCCGTTCCGTCGCAATGTTGACATCACGGATATTCGGCAAGCCTACCTGAGCCTACCGCTCATTGTGGGTGATGTGCGTCCGACAGAGACAAAGCTTGCGCAAAATTTCCCCAATCCCTTCAACCCTGAAACGTGGCTTCCGTTCCAACTGGTCAAGTCAGCAGACGTCACGATTCAGATTTATGATCAATCCGGTCGTATGGTGCGAACGCTGTCTCTCGGCACAAAGCCCGCTGGCTTCTATACGACGCGCTCCACGGCGGCGTATTGGGATGGACGTAACGAGGCAGGTGAGCGAGTCGCCTCTGGCGTTTACTTCTACACCTTGCAAACCCAGGATTACACTGCAAATCGAAAGATGCTAATTTCTAAATAGGTGGGCATGTTTCAGAAAACAGTTGACACTTCGAGATTTCGATAAACTCAATCCGGCGGAACAGGATGCGCGAGGCGTAAAACGTGAAACGTAAAACGTAATAAGAGCTCCTTTACGTTTTACGTTTTACGTTTTACGAAAAAGTGTCAACATATTTTGGGAGAAATTTGAAACATGCCTCACGTTTCATGTTTTACGAAAGGATTCAGTCATTATGCAGTTTCTCACGAATTAAGTGATAGCACAACATGCCCTTCGCTACAGCGGCAAATGCACAACGCGCCCTTCATGGCTGGACTGATAGATGGCAAGGATAATCTCGACTGCCTTGCGCCCTTCACGACCATCGACCAGTTGTTGCGTCCCAGTGTCGATGGCGTGGATGAGATTCTCCATTTGCCGACGATGGTTGACATGGCTGATGGCGCGGGGATCAGCGGCACCGCCGCCCCCTGATTTTCTCGTCGCAAATTTCTGACGCACCTCGGCATCTTCAGGAAGCGCCGGGTCAAACTCCCACTTGAGGATGTCCTCGTCTTCGAGGATGACCGTGCCTTTGCTCCCTGAGATTTCAACCTTTTTAAGGAGGCCCGGATAGGCGGCGGTTGTGCCTTCGATTACGCCGAGCGCCCCATTTTCAAAGCGCAACACGGCAACAGCAACATCTTCAACTTCAATCCGTTCATGCGCCCTCGTATCCGTGAACGCCTGCACCGCCTTTACAGGGCCCATAAAATACTGGAGGAGGTCAATCGCATGGATGGACTGGTTCATCAATGCCCCGCCGCCGTCGAGCGCCCAGGTGCCCCGCCAGCCGCCACTATCGTAATATGCCTGCGTGCGATACCACTTGATGTAAGCATCACCTAAAGTCAGCGCCCCAAATCTGCCGCTATCGATGGTACGCTTGACCAACTGGCTCCCTTCGCTGAAACGCGAGTTGAAGATGGCGCAGAGACGCACGTCCGCATCATCACACGCCTGAATGATAGCGTCACATCGTTCCAGTGTAATCTCAAGCGGCTTTTCAACGATGACATGCTTCCCCGCTTCTGCCGCAGCCACGGCCGGGTCCCTATGGGCACCGCTGGGGGTGCACACACAAACAATATCAAGGTCATCGCGCTTGAGCATCTCATTGTAGTCTGCATATCGCTCCACATTGTAGCGCTCTGCGACTCGCTTCGCGTTGGCTTCGTTCCTTGAACTGACGGCAACCAATTTTCCATTTTTGAGTTCTGCGATTGCCGTGGAGTGAAAATCGGCAATCATTCCACAACCGATAATTCCAAATCCATAAGTTTTCATAAATGATGCCTCCTCTGGATAGGTGTTAGGTATTAGGTTTAGTTAAGCCCTAATACCTAACACCTAACACCTACAATGATCAAAAACATAATCATGGTGTTTTGCTTAATTGCGACGATTGCATTTATCTGGATATGGTACCATCACATCCAGTTTAACGATCACTCGCGCCAAGCCCTTTTTCATCTGCGGCGCGGAGAATTAGATCAAGCCATTAAAGATTATACCACGGCAATTAAGCATAAGCCGAAAGAACCCTCCGCATATAATAACCTCGGTCAAGCCTATTTGGGCAAAGCCGAATATGATAAAGCTGTTACAGCCTTCAAGAAAGCCCTTGAGATGAAGCCGGATGCAGTGGAGGCTTATGTCAATCTAGCAACAGCCTATCTGAAGCAGAATTTACCCACTCAGGCGATTGAAGCCTGCCAAGGTGCCATTCAGATTGCCCCAAACTTAGCACTCGCACACTATAACCTTGCTTGTGCTTACGCCCTCATGGCTGAAAGTGATAAAGCCATTGACTCCCTTAAAAGGTCCATCACCCTCGACAAGCAGCTGAAGGCGTTCGCAAGTGAAGAGCGAGCGTTTGATGGGTTGAGGTCACACCCCGCGTTTCCCTCCGAGTGAATGAAACGTGAAACGTAAAACGTGAAGATGACTGTTGGAACGTGATGCGTGAACACGGCCCCACCGATGAATCATTGGGCGAATGTCGAATGTCCCTACGGGACACGGAAATTGGAAGCAGAGATTCGCTCCTTCAATTTTAATCCTGGAACTTACGCACTCCAAATTGAATCCTTCTCTCCATGTCTGCATCTTGAATCCTGAATCCGGAAGCAGATGAATTGCGGAATAATCACAATCGCGTGAGTCCTAAATCCGTGTTCTAATTCGCCTACTCCTTCAGCAAATCCGCTATCTTCACAGGGGCGTTGAGGCTTGCCGCGTCGCAGGTGGCTTGACAGAGTGCAAGGGTTTGGAGGTTATTCCTGCCTGAGATTCCCGGCTCGACCCCTTCGCGGATGTAATCTCTCAGGGCGTTGAGGACCAGTTGTTCGCTGCGGGGTAGGGATACCACCTCAATCGTTTCACGCGCTCCGCCTCCCATCGGCTGAAATTCGATTCCGTTCACATCGTAAGCCCTGAGCGTACCCTTATCTGTCTGCATGAGCAGATGATACGAGTTATTTTGGGCACAGTGGGTCAGACCGTAGTTGCAAACTGCCCCATCTTCGTACTCAAAGAGCGCATATACCCCTGAATCGTAGTCGTACTGGCTCCAGGGTGTGTTGAAGGTCCTTGCGATAACCGTTTGAACGGGCCCGAACCAAAAGTTGAGATTATCAAAGTGGTGACAACTCATGTCCCAGATCATCGCATCCAGATAGTTCAGGGTGTGCGGGTTCGGGCGATAGCGGTGGTGGATGAGATCGATGATGGCCGGCGTCCCGCAAGTCCCCGCATCGAGGATGTTTTTCATCGTCTGCTGTATCGGTTGGTAGCGATAGTTCTGTGCGACACAGAATTTGACCCCGCTCTGATCGGCTTCCTTAACGATCTCCTTTGCCAAATCGAGGCTGGTGGTCATCCCTTTTTCGACAAGGACATGTAACCCCGCCTCAAACGCCATCCGCGCAAACGGCGCGTGCGTCTCCGTAGGTGTGCAGATCAGTGCGGCATCTGCTTTGACCGCTTTGGCTGCGTCTGCAAGACTCGAAAAACAGGCTGATTCATTCAGCCCTGTTTTTTCGCGTGCCCGCTCGAGGAACGTCTCATTGACATCAACTAGCGCGACAGGTTGCCAATTTTCATCCCCAGTGACAACCTCAATCGGCCAGGTCCCCCTACCACCCGTACCAACATGAATAGATCTTAAAGGTTCATTTGCCATAGAAATCTCCTTAACGTGTTGCGTATTGCGTAAAGTTCGGGGGTGCACCCCCCACACAACTGCGTAATGCGTAAAACGTAAAACGTAAAGAGGTTCTTCTTACGTTTTACGTTTCACGTTTCACGGAATAACAGCGACATACACCTGTGAGTGTCCAGAAACATCCGCCGGATTGAGCCTGTCGAAATCTGACGTGTACACCACCATCTTTTCATCCGGGCTAAATGAGGGATGGGGGTGTGTCCATTGCGGACCGTAAACCGTATCCACTTTCATCTCCATCCAGCTCAAGGATTTCGCCCTATCCGCCGCCTGTGCCGCTCCGTTCCGAGAGTGTTCCACCTGCCAATCTGCTGCCAGCGCATAGCGGTCTTTCTTCCACTGACTTCCCTGACACGAACTTTGTGGGTAGCAGATTGGGCGATGTTCACCCGTTTCGACATCGACCAGCCGCAAGCCAATATCCGGGTGAATCGTATCGCAGAGCACCTTCGTCCCGGTGCGGTTACTAGCGATGTGCCATGCGTTGAACGTTGCAATTGTTTTCATCTCCAGGGTGTCGAGGGAGATGTGGCGTAGGGCGTAGGGCCAGTGGGTGACAATCATTTCGTCCCTATCCCCCAAAAAGGTCTCGTGGACGAGAAACTCATCGTTGCCGTGATGATAGAGTGTCCTGTTTTCTGAGCCATCCCGTTTGATCGTCCACATCCGCGGAGCCGGGTCACCGGAGTACGCAATCAGGTCTGGGTGTTTGGGGTGAAATTGTGGGTGAATGATGGTCTGATTTTCCGACGTGTGAATCACGCTCCCGCCCGAGCCATCGGTTGCGGTGACAGCGATATGTGACACCCCATCCCGCTTCATCGCGGTGACGATGTATTTTCCATCGTTACTCAGGCTGCACTCCCCAAGTCCGCCCCCCTCAAACCTTTCCAGGGTCCGTTCCTCAAACGATTCCAGATGGATGCCCTTGATAGTGTCCCCTTGCGTGTAAAAAAGTTCCGAACCCTCTTTTGAGATAATCCCTGAATATCCGTGAACCCCATCCGCATCAGTCAGTTGGACGATTTCGCCGTCAGGGAATTTTATTTTATAAAAGTTCGGCTTCCCGGAGCGGTAAGAGGTAAAAACAATCCGCTTCTGATCGGGCGTGAAAGATGGGGTGAGAAAATAGAGGTTGTGGTTAATCGATGCGTGGTTGGTGAGTTGGTAGATATGCGCCCCAGTCCGGCTATCTTCAAACTCACGCAGTTCCGACGGGTAAGTTGTTCCTTTGGCATTTTGCGACATGGCTTGCTCCTCATAAAAAGTGATCTGTTCGGTTAAGGCGTTATTTTAGCAGATTTATAGCCATGTGGCAAGCGAAACCTGATATTTTCCCCAAAGATTCAGCTTGATTTCGGATTGGGTTCGTGATAAGATGAAATAGTTTCAAGTGGTGCTGTAGACTTCCAAGGAATAAACAGCCCTTGGGTTTCATGACAAAATAAGCGAGGACCAAATGCCCCAGGATTACGATTCCGCTTACAAAGCCTTTTATGAACGGCTGTTTCAAGGATGGAACATTCCAGTTGAAACCCAGGTAGAAGTGTCAAGGCGAGCCAAATCGATTGATGTGGTCATCTGGTGTGAGACACGACACCTGCAACGCCTTCAAGGAACAGCGTTTGCCCATTTCCGTCGCATCAACACACTGGAACCCAAGGGACCGGAAGACCCCTTGAATCGGGCAAATTACATGCTCATCGTCTCCCGTGCTTATGGGTTGTTGGCGAAGCAGAAAGCGGAAGCCGACGGCTTACCCCAACACGCGACCATCAACATTGTTTGCTCGGTGCGTCCTGATACGATCTTAGATCGCTTGCAGTCGGAACTTCGCTTTTTTCCAACTGACGAGCCGGGCGTTTATCTGTGCGACCAGGAGATTCCAAGACGCATCTTCGTGGCAACGGAGCTGGAAGTTGTCGAGAAGAATTATCCGCTGTTGATTCTTGCCAAAGGTGCAAAACTGCTCGAATTCTTTGAAAGGATTGTGGAGGAAGGTTTAGACGAATATGTCGAAATTGTGTTTCAAGTTGCGGTTGACATTGACCCCGAAACTTTAATCGAAGGAGTGAGAAAAATGGCTGGTAGACATGCTAAATTAACACCTGGCTTGAGACGAGCCCTGAACGCTTGGTTTACAGAGCATCCGGAAGAAATCCATGAGACGGAGGTTATCCGCAAAGCAATTGAAGAACGGGAAAAGAATGCCATGAATGATGCGATACTTCAAGCAAAACGAGAAGATTTAAGCTTGCTCTTGGAAACCAGATTCGGTACGCTTTCCAGTGAACTTGTTTCCAAGCTCGACGCTGTACGCGATGTTGACGAACTCACCAGACTGTATAAACGGGCCCTTCAAGCCCAGACGCTGGAGGAGATTACAGCACATTGAATCTGATCGATGGCAGGGCTCAAGGACAATGGATCGACATTTTTGAAAGGCAACCCGGACAGTATGGATTCGACTTCCACAACTTGGATCGGTGGGTGGAGGTATTCCTCCGACACGACTTTGCTGCTATCTGAGGTTCTTGACCACCACACACTGTTCTAAAATCTCTGGCTTTCTTATCACTTGGATGATAACATTTTTGCGAATCAAAGAATCGACGAACTCTCTTACGCAATACGCATCACGCATTCGTTTTTATAGAAAGGAAGTGCTTAACAAATATGAGTTTTCACTTCAAAGATGGCTATCTCTACTGCGAGCAGTTAAGGATTAAAGATATTCAGGAACAGGTTCCAGAGAGCCCGTTTTATCTCTACAGCCTCAAGCAGATTACCGAAAATTACAAGGCGTATGAAACCGCACTCGAAGGCATTGAGTCAATCATCGGCTACGCTGTCAAAGCGAACAACAACCTAGCGATTCTCAAGCATCTCCGCGAATTAGGGAGCGGTGCCGTGTTGGTGAGCGGCAATGAACTCAGGATGGTATTGGCGGCGGGGTTTGAACCACGGCGCACGGTACTGAACGGAAACGGCAAGACATTAAGCGAGCTCGTCCTTGCAGCACAGCACGGCGTAATGATCAACATTGATAGTGAGTTTGATTTGGAACATATCCAACAAGCCGCAAAAAAAGTTCGGAAATCGGTCGATGTGCTGATTCGCATCAACCCCGACGTTGACCCTCAAGTCCATCCCTACGTTTCGACAGGCATCAAAAACTCTAAGTTTGGCATTCGCAACGAGCATCTTTCCTGGTTCCTGGGTCGAATCAAAGCGGAACCCCTCCTCAACCTGGTGGGCATCCACTGCCATCTGGGGTCAACCATCAAGCAAGTGCGCATCTTTCGCGATGCGACCGTTCTGATGATGCAGTTCATTAAAATCATTCGAGAAGAGGGATTCAATCTGAAGTATCTAAATATCGGCGGGGGATTGGGAATTGACTACGAACGCAGTGGGGAAGAATTGCCAACTCCGGCGGATCTAATCGATTCGATTCGTAATCTATTGACCGACGATATCGCCCTGATCATTGAGCCGGGACGGTCAATTATTGGGAATGCAGCGGTGCTTGTCAATCGTGTCATCGGGGTCAAAACCAACGGCAACAAGCATTTCATCGTGGTCGATGGGAGTATGGCGGAGCTCATCAGACCGAGCCTGTACGGTGCCTATCACCATATCGACTTTATTGAGCCGGTCAATGGTGAAATCCAGACGCATGACATCGTTGGGCCGGTCTGTGAATCGGCGGATTTCCTCGGCAAAGATCGCGTCCTGCCGACGCCTCACGAAGGTGCCGGGCTTGTGGTCTACGACGCTGGAGCGTACTGCTACGCGATGAGTTCAAATTACAATCTCAAGATGCGTCCTCCAGAATACCTCGTCAGTGGGGAGCGGTTGATCAAGATTCGTCGTGCGGAGACGTTCGAGGATTATATGCGGCTGTTTGAAATATAGAGCCTGTGAACAAAGGAGAATGATATGGTGAGTACCATTGCTCAAATGACGAAAGAAGAATTTAAGGAAATGCTTGAGCCAATGCTTGAAACATTAATTGAGCGCAAGTTTCTTGAAATACTTGGAGACCCTGACGAAGGATTAGAAGTGAGAGCAACTGTGCGCAAGAGACTCTTACGGCAGAAGCAGTTGGTTGCATCTGGATCGCGCGGTCAACTATTTGAAGAGGTGGTCAGACAACTTGAATCAAGGGAAATTATATCTTGACTTTGGCAAATAGAAGTCAAGATTCAGTCGTAGAACATGCGGCTCGCTTGTTCTGACTCCTCTTTGAACGAGCAAGCTGCACGTTCTACAGGATGATGGTCTACCTGATAAGGACAACCTCTTTGCAAGTGGCCAAAAAAAAATTTCATCTGTTGTTAGGTTTTGGACTTTTGCTGTGTCATCCATAGAGAAACCCCCAGGTGAAAGGAGCGAAATCGTGAGAACGGAAGATGGCGACCTGATTCGAGCCTGTCTCAAGGGTGATGAAACAGCATTTGGTTTTCTGGTGGACAAGTACAAAAGTTGCGTCTACGCGAAAGCCTACGCTTCCCTCCGAAACTTTCAAGACGCTGAAGATATGACACAGGAAGTCTTTCTCAAAGCCTACCAGAAACTGCGCTCTCTCAAACAGTATGACCGATTTCTGGCGTGGTTGTATGCGATTACGGCGAACCTGTGCAAGAACTTTTTGCGCTCGAAAGAAGCCCGTCCAGATGGGACGTACCTCGAAGACATCGAACAGCCCCTCCTCGACGCGCCTTCGGTAGACGCCTACGAGGAGAAAGGGCGATATGAATCGCTCTATGAGGCGTTGGAACGGCTGCCGCAGATGTATCGGGACGTTCTCACACTCCACTATCTCGGGGGCATGAAGGGCAGAGAGATCGCCGCGTTCCTGGGAACGTCGGCGGACACTATCAATATGCGACTGAGTCGCGCCAGGTCACTATTAAAAGAGGAGATGCTTGCCATGATGAGTGCAACGTTTGAGGGACACCGGTTACAACCGAGTTTTACGTTCCGTATTGTCGAGATAATTAAGGGGACGAAGATTCAGTCCGCGTCCACCACGAAATGGATTCCGTTCGGCGTTTCGGGCGCGATGGGGCTGATTGCGCTGCTGCTGAGTTGGAGCGTTCCATACAACCCGCTCTACCCGATTGGGGAATTGATCGGCTCTGCGCTGCCGAGCAGGACGCAGGTTGCCGAGACGGGCGTCATCCCCGTTGACGCAACAGTGGTGACGCAGATAACCATCCTTTCGAGCGAAAGCGGAAAGAAGGATTTTGGGCAGAAGCCGAAACTTGAGCAGGAGAAAACCTTTGGGAGTGGAAAGTGGGAACGGAAGGCGGATATGCCGACGGCGAGAGCGACTTCTGGTTCAGCTGTGATTGATGGAAAGATTTACATTATTGGCGGGTTTGCTGCAGGGAATGCGCTTTCAACCGTAGAAATGTACGATCCAGAGACAGACACTTGGAGGAAGGGAGCCGACATGCCCACCGCAAGGGGATATTTTGCCACGGCTTCCGTCAATGGGAAGATTTATATCTTCGGCGGAAGGACATTCGTCGATCCGCCTCAAACCTTTGCAACTGTGGAGGCCTATGAGACGATAACAGACAAATGGACGAAAAAGGCGGACATGCCCATGGCGAAAAGGGGGGCAGCCGCAATTGCTGTGAATGGGAAGATTTATGTGATAGGCGGCGGTATTGGAGTAGCTTTGTCGGCGGTGGACATGTATGATCCACTCACAGACACTTGGACGAAGAAGGCAGATATGCCCACAGCAAGACAAGGGTTGTCCCTTGCTCTGGTGGATGGGAAGATCTATGCGATAGGCGGTGTCAACAGTGCTGGCACCAACCTTTCGACGGTGGAGGTATACGACCCCGAAACGGATAAATGGTCAAAAAAAGCGGATATGCCCACGGCAAGGAGTCATTTGGCCGCCAGTGTGGTAAACAAGAAAATTTATACCTTTGGCGGCGGATGGGATCGGGCGTGGTCAAACGTAGAAGTGTATGATCCAGCGACGGACACCTGGGAGAAAAAAGCAGACATGCCAATGGCAAAAGGCTGGCTGTCTGCGAATGAGGTGAATGGTAAAGTTTATATCATGGGCGGAGGAGACAGTAGAGTAGATGAATATGACCCCGGCGTTGAAAAGCCTCAAAGCGTCACCCCCACCGGAAAGTTCCCCACGCAATGGGGCGAAGTCAAAGTGAACCAATGACCCCCAATCCCAATGCGCCCTAACCCCGTGCGACATCGGTCACGCTGGGTTTTTTGTTTGCAACATCACGCATTACGGAAGCAGCAGTGCCCGAAAGCCAGCTTGGACAAAGTGCCGATCTCCGGTAAGGGCATCGGTTATCCCCCACTCGGTCATGACTTCAAAGCTAATGCAATCGGTGAGCGACCACGATTTATCCAATCGGGCACCGTAAAGTTGCACACCACGCGCATACCATGGATGCGGGTCAGTAATAATCCGTGTGTTCATGTCCTTTGTGACACCTTCAAGAAATTGATGGGTCCGCTTCCGCACGGATGGTGCACACAGAGCGTCAGCAACTTCCATCAAAATCCAGATGGTTGTGACTAAACGACAGTTTAGTTTTTGGGTGGCTTGGACAGCAGCAGCATGAAACTGATCAGCCGGATTGAGCAACGCAATGTAGTAAAAAGCGTCGGCAAAGACTTCGGTCATGGCAGCGGTTTTCCGTGGGCATAGTGGTCATGATGTTCCGCCATATCACTTGGCAAATCCGGCCCTTCCCGTTCCGCCGCTTCGGCTAGCGCAAGCAACCAACGCCGTGTTTCAGACAGCGGGTCGGTATCGGCGGTTTCTGATGGCGAGAGTGACCGTATTGTAACTTCGATATTCCCCTTCGGTAGCACGACCCCTTCTGGGGGTCGAATAACCTGTTCCTTGGCGATAGTCGTCTTGAATTGAATCGTTTCCATAAGTCCTTCCTTTGCGGCTGTGGCAGACATATCGATGAAACTTTCCGTTCCAACAGGGCATTCGCTTATTTTGGTCGCCTCTTTATACCAAGTATAGCATAGCGGATGGGTGTCGTCAAGCGGAAATCCCCAAGCGTCACCCCTGCCGGAAAGCTCCCCACGCAATGGGGCGAAGTCAAAGTGAACAAATGACCCTCAATCCCAATGCGCCCTAACCCCGTGTGACAACCGTCGTGCGGGGTTTTTTGTTGTCCTGGGTTATTTTTTCTGTTACAATAAAGCCCAAGAATCAGCAAATTGGTAAATCAGCAAGAAGGAGAAAAAAATGGAACCGTCAGAAAAAAAGCAAGAGTCCCAAACTGTAGACCAATCACTTCCCCAACTCAAGGGGGTAATTCCACCTCGTCTTTCGGATGAGGAATTTGATGAATTGCTTGCATGGCTGAAAGAATATAAGAAAACCGTTCCCCTTTACTTTCTGGAGGAATATCGAAAACATGTCTCAGAAATCTCAAAACCCCCTGACCGTTTTCGCGGAAACTAATTTCCTCTTTGATTGTGCATTTGAGCGAGATGTGAACGCTGAATATCTACTCAGTTTAGCTCGGCAAAAAAGCATTCAACTGAATATCCCACGCTTTGCTTTCGCCGAGGCAGAAGGACAATCAGAGGTAATTATCCAACGGCGTATCGAAAACTTGCAACTGACCCTTTCTAACTTACGGGAGTTGAGACGCTCTCGACATCGTGAGGAGGAAATGGGTCAGTTAATCGGCAGCATAACGGCTCTGGTACACCAACTGGAAAGCGAGATTAACGAACGTAAAACCGCAATCGAGAGAATTGAACCCTCATGCTACGTCATCCCGTACAACATGGAAATCCAGGCGCGGGCGCGTCTACGAGCGATTGCACGAAACCCGCCCTTTGCTGAAAACGACTGCGTTATCTACGAATCCATCCTGTGGTTTGCCGAACAAAATCAAGACCTCAATTTGGCAATGCTCTTTCTTACCAGAAATCGTCGGGATTTCGATTACCCCACTATTCACCAGGAATTGGGCGAATTTGGAATCGGGTTGTTTTTTGAACCGGGGGAGTGTGTGAGAAGGGTGAGACAATTGTTAGATCCAGCCCAGGAAACTTGATTGTTTGAGCCATCTTTCTAACAGGGTACGCGGTTGAATGAATGTTATACGGCACGCAGTGCCCGTATAACTTAATTGAGGCGGCGGTATAGTCCGCGTAATCAGTTGGGTATCAAGTGCGGACTTGCGCCGACACATCGAAGGGGTTTCGCTGTTTCCCGCAATCCTTCAGAACAATTCTGGAAAGACTTGAAGGGTCACACGACTCAAGTTCGATAACCCATAAAGCCGTTCCGATGTTAGATCGGGCGGCTTTTTTGTTTCCGGTCCAGTTTCAGACTTCCGAAGTAATGTCATCCTGAACAAAGGAAGGATCTGAAACTTCGGAAGTCTTGACCGATCGATGTCAAGTTTGCCAACTACGGATTACCCAATTCGGTTGGTTTTGTCAGTCAATCCCAGGATTTTTCTATTGACACAAGATCTTAACAAGCGTATCATAATACGATTGAAAAGTCGTTACATCCGCTTACAAATCTCTGCATAAAGATCAGGATTAAACCCGATAAAAAATTCATCCTTTATTCGCACCGTCGGGGCGCGTAAGTTACCGCTGGGCCCCATCGCTGCTTTGAGAATTAACTCTCGTGAATCTTCGCGAGGGTCCCACATTTCGATTTTCTTTCCTTTAGCAGTCCTGATTTTTTTCGCGTTCTGGAGGAGGTTCCACACGGCTGTGTGATCCAATTTCTCCTTGCGGGCATCTGTGCGACTTGCGACCTGAATATGGTTTGCGTCAAGAACCTCTTGCGCGCTGCGACAAGAAGTTCAGCCATTTCTGAAGTACATCCAGTCAATCTTCATTCGTTTTTTATTCATCTCCTTAACCTTATACAACAATCGAAAAGAGGTCTTTATGGCAAAAGCACAAAAACGCTGGGTTTACGTTCCTCCAAAACCTCCCAAGCCGAAAGTCCCAGATACAGCAAAAGCACAGGTAAAGCAAAAGAGTGATGAACTCATTGAATCTGTGTTGAAACCGAAACATATCAAGGAACCGCCTGAAGACCAACAGTTCAACTACCTTGCGGACATCTTTAGCAAGTGGTATCGACACTATTTCTATTTCTGCTCAACGTATAATTGTCCCGGTCCAAACGCGATTTCGCCCTCTTTTGAGGATAAGTTTGCTCGATTAGAGTATGTGGGCGGGAGCAAGTTTAACTTATCCTTCATGCGGTATACCGGACAATGGGTAGAGATTGAACAAAATTTGTCCTTAGACCAATGCTTAAAAGCAATCCAGGAAGATCCCTTTTTCATTCCGTGAGTGTGGAAAGCTGGCTCAAAGCAAGGTGTATTTGCCGACCTGCAAAGCCGGAAAAGGCACCTCAAATCGATGTGGATTGTATTCATCGCCATACGGCTTGGGTTGCTATTAAAACCCCTTGAGATCCGGTCCAATCCCGGCGTTTGAGGGGAAAGATTCCACCGTTTCAACAATTGCCAATTGACAATCGGTAATTGATACTCCTTCACGGAAAGAACGTCAAACAGAAGGATCCTTGTACCACGCGGATTTCTCACGTATTATGTGATAGAACAGCAATTTGAAACATGCCATCCTGATTTCACATTTCATTGCTGCGATTTTTCGGCTTCCAGTTGCCGTTTCTGCCAATCGTAATCGACATTTCCACTATAGAACTTGTCCGGGTGTTCGACTGCCCAGATCTGCTTGTGAATAATCCAGTTTTGCGGGTCTAACGCCAACGCCTTACGCCACTCTGCCATAGCCTCCTCTTTCTTGCCAATTTCCAGTAACACAAGACCGAGTTGGAAACGTGCGTCGGCTTCAGCGACCTTCGGGTCATCAATCTGTTGAGGTGGCTTTGTTTCGCGGATGAGCACTTCATTGTAGGATGGGTCAGAGAGCCACTTCTCGAGTAACGCAATGGTTTCTTCGTTCCCGACATTGATGCTGAAAGGCCCTTTGATGAGTCTCCCAAATTCGTCGACCATGATACCGTAAGGAATCGCTTTAAGGTTGTACTGCTTTCCCATCGCGTTTTTCTGATCGACAAGGGTGATATACTCCGCCTTCGCAACTTCGTACCACGGGCGAGCAACGTCTGCTCCCTGAGCATCCATCGCAATGGAGACGATGTTAAGTCGGTCGCGGTGTTTTGCATAAAATGCCTGCCATCCTGGCAGTTGTCCTCGGCAACCTCACCACGATGCCCAAAGGTAGAGCAGGGTTTTCTTCCCTCGAAAGTCGCTTAATTTTCTTGGATTTCCGTTGAGGTCTGGTAAAGTAAAATCCGGCGCGAGTTGCCCTGCCGTGTTTCCGGTTCCTGCCATTTTGATGCCTCCTTTAAAAATTTCCATCTGATTCGGTGATTTCGTCTGGATGTGAAATCCAAACGGTTCAGCGATTGCCGCTGGCGAAGCGTAGACGATACCATCCATTTGGAGTGCGCCCCTTGTGATGTCACCGAACTTGAGCGGCACACAGCGGTCCGCCTGGCAGACAACTGCCATTTCAGCGCCTTGGGGATACTCCACTTTTGCGCCGATGTGCTTGCTGAAGGATTCCAGAGGCACAAGCCATCTGCCATCTTTCAACACTGGGGGTGAAGCGAATGTCACCTGCTCACCGTCGATTAAAATACTGAGCTTTTCCATAGCCTCCCCTTTCCTAGCTTCTGCCCCCGCCAGCGTCGGAAAGAACCACGTTGCGAGGAACAGGACGATTAAGGTGAAGTGAGCTAACTTGAACATGAGATGAACCTCCACAATCAGCATGTATCAGAAAACAGTTGATACTTTGAGAACGTGATGCGTTTGGCGTGATGCGTGAAACGTGAAACGTGAGAAGAATGATATGTGATACGTGATGATTCTTTTTCACGCATTACGCATTACGCAAAATGACATAAGTTCGCTGGGACACTTGAGTGAACCCTAACTTCTGAGCGATGCGGCGTGAGGCAAAGTTGTCTTCACCGGTGCTCCACACAGGTGCCTGCCCCGCCTCTTGCACGCGCCCTGCGACGATGGAAGCCGCAGCCGTGGCGAATCCACGCCCACGCCACGCCTTCAGCGTGGAAACGCCGATGTCGGCATGCCGACCCGCTCTCGCATACGTGTGGGCGATGGCAACAATACTGCCTGACACGACAGCACACGCAACAACCCCATCTGCTAATAAATTGCGTGAGCTTCCGAAGCCGCTGCCTCGGACCTCGGAGGGGGCCGATTCCAGTAGTTCCAAATCGGCGAGTGTCAACTGGCGCACGACTTCGCTTTTGAAATTTGATACCGGTTTTGAGAGCATAAAATAGATATCACCATAATATCGAACGCCCCTACCCGTTTTTGCTTCGATAATCTCTCCGAGAGCGGTCGCGCACTCCGGAGTGACATTCACACAGTCCCAACCACGGACCGATTGCAACAGCGCCCACAGGGCTTCTGGGTCTGAGCCGAATCCTATCGGTTCAGCAGGGCAAAAGTGGTCCTGTACGATTGCCCCATCGAAACATGATGGCTTACCTGCCACATAGGCGTGGCAGAACCCACGCTTGAGGAGATGCACTGAAATGACGGTCTCAGGCGTATCACCGAGCATGTCAGCGAGAATGCGGCACCCCTTTTGGTCAAGCGGTAGATAACGAGCACTTGCCAGTTCCATTGAAAACCCTCTCCTTCCATATTAAAATTGATTCTCGCGCAATTTATGTGAAGCTAATCGTTCAGGACAATGGGACAAACGGATGCTTATGCTGACACGGATTCAATACGAAGCCCCCCACAGACCCAAAAATTTGATTCATCGCCAGGACAAAGCCGGGAACTACATCTTCCCCAGAGAGGACTTCATCCCCCTGTTTCGTTTCAATGTCTCCATTGGCACGATGCACGGTCACAGTTTTTTCACTCGGACGGACCACCCAAACGAGGGGGACGCCGAAATCTAAATACTCCTGCACCTTCTCAGCCACTTCCCTTTTCGTGTCACCAGGGGAAACAACCTCAACGGCGAGGTCTGGCGGGAACGGGATGAATTTCTTCGGGATACCCTCGGGCGGGACGCGTTCCTTTCGGATGAACGAGGCATCAATGCCTTTGACGGTGTCCCGCTCTCCTTCTTCTTGAGCATGTTTGAGGATATACCCCGTTTCGGCAGCAAAAGCTTTGCCGAGGTCATGTTCGTCAACGAATACCAGTAAACGCGCTCCAATTTTGAGTGCGATCTCTCCATGTTCCCCGCCTGCTGGTTCCATCAGTTGAATTTCTCCATCGACTAATTCACACCGCCCTAACGAACAAGCAATCTTGAAGAATTCGTCAGCGGTGTGGTAGGTTTTGATTCCTCTCATTTTGTTCACCTGCCCTTACACCGTCCCATCCTGCGGTTCGTAGCCGAGTAACTCGCGGGTATACGTGAAACGTGAGATGTAATTCTCATCCTTCCATCCTTCCCTTCCCCACTCCCGCATTTCCACATCTCCTTCTCTTCCTTCCATTCTTCCATCCTTCCATTCTAAACTCACAGGTTCGGCGGGAGCCTCACCCTCCCACGGTTCGACGGGAGCCTTACCCTCCCCTATTCTCCTTGCTCTTTGCTTCATTCCAGATTTGATCAAGGCCCGCTAAATCGTAGTCTTTGAACGTTTTGCCGTGTCTTTCGAGTTCAGCCTCCATCTGTTGAAAGCGAGTGATAAACTTACGATTGGCTTTGCGCAGGGCTTCCTCCGCCTGCACATCCAAAAAACGGCAGAGATTGACAACCGAAAACAACAGGTCGCCGATCTCCATCTCGACCTCTGCGCTATCCCCTTTTGCGATACTCTCCTTAATTTCCTTAATCTCTTCTTCGAGCTTTGGAAGCACATCGGAAACGCTATCCCAATCAAAACCGACGCGGGCGGCTTTGCTCTGAATCTTCTGCGCCCTGAGCAGACTCGGCAGATGGTTCGGGATGCCGTCAAGAATGGATTTTCGCTCCTCATACCCCGCTTCGTTGCGCTTGATCGCCTCCCAATTTTTCAGGACTTCTGCGGTATCATTCACCGTCACATCCCCGAATACGTGCGGGTGACGGCGGATGAGCTTGTCCGTGATGGATTGAATGACGTCGCTGATGCTGAAATCCCCACCATCTTTTGCAATCTGCGCGTGCAACATGACCTGCATGAGAAGGTCGCCGAGCTCTTCCTGCAATTTCTTCGGGTCTTTCGCATCAATCGTTTCAATCACTTCATAAGCTTCTTCAATTAAATCGGACTTTAATGTTTCGTGAGTCTGCGCCCTGTCCCACGGGCAGCCGTTTTCGCCGCGCAGTGTCGCAACGACCTGGACCAGTTGATCGAAAAGTTCTTTGTGCATGTAATGGTAATGGAATCCTTTGGTATAGGGAGAAGTGAAATTTATTACGTTTTGCGTTTTACGCATTACGCTGATAAGTTTACTGCAACCTGTTCCATCTGTCAAGCAGGAAAAATAGTTGACAGAGCAAAGTGTGCGTGTTATGATATACTTCACACCGGAAATTTTAATCATCGCTCTGCCAGGAGATATTATTATGGACATGACGCCCCTTCTGCTGACGCGGCAGGAGATAGAAGAAAAATTGAAGCAGGTGTTTACGCCCGAGCAGGTCGCCAGCATGTTGGAAGTGCTGGATTCCTACCGACTGTCGGTCGGCCGCCTGGAGGCGGCGATTGAAAAACTGATCGAGGCGCAAGCGCGCACTGAAAAGCGCATGGAAGAGTTGGCTCAAGCGCTAACCCATCTCGCCCAGCGGGTGGAGCGTATCCAGACAGACATTTCAGACCTGAAGGCAGACGTTTCAACGCTGAAGACTGATGTTTCCGCTCTGAAAACAGAAGTTGCCACTTTGAAAGGCTCGGATTTGGAACGGAAGTACCGAAGGCGCGCCGAGGCTTACTTTGGCAAACTCTTGCGACGGCCGCGGGCTTTAGCGCCTGATGAAATGGATGACGCGATGTATGCTGAGATAGAGGCGCGTCTGACTCTGGATGAATTGAACGATCTCTTCCACCTGGATCTGTTCGTGTGGGGGCGACCTAAGTCTCAGCCGGATGCCCCACCGGTTTGGCTGGTGATTGAGGTTTCGTCCGTGATTGATTCGCATGATGTAGAACGAGCCCAACGCCGCGCCGATACGCTACGGAAGGCAGGCTATCGGGCGATTCCGACCGTTGCGGGTGAGCAAATCACGACAGGGGCCGAAGAGAAGGCATCCGCTGGCAATGTCTTGCTGGTTCGAGATGGAAATGTCCAGTTCTGGGACGAGGCGCTGAAGGCCGCTCTCTAACGGATTGATTTTTATAAGCTGTCATCAAATCACCGGTTCGCTTTCCCCTACTCCACAACGGCGCACGCCTCCACCCTCTCCAACACATCCTGGGGCTTAATCCGTGACTTGAAAAACAGCACCTCACCGGGAATGTCCCGAAAATCTGTCTCAGAGCAGTTCAATTGATCGGACACAGCGATGATCATGTTGCGCTTGCCAGCCCGTTTCAGTTTCCACAGCTTCCGCTGAAGATAATCCGGCGTCCAGAAACCGACGATCTCCATCAACGCCCGCCGTCCATCGGGGTGTGAAAAGCCAAAGTCAGGAATCATCACCGTGTCTTTGAGGTCGATGATGTCCGTCTCCCGCTCGAGGACCCATTCCGTCTCAATCTCCTCAAACTGCGCGGCGAAAATCCGCTCCAGTTCGCTGTCAAACTCGCCGGGGTCACGGTAGTGGGAGCGCAGCCCAAATTCGTCGGTAAGCTTGAATCGATAGCGGTTGTTTCGGTTCATGATAATCGTCGCGTCCATCCACCAGCGATCACAGTGCAGCAGGGCAGGCAGAAACAACGCCATCTGGATGCCGTACTTCTGCGATAACCGGAACATCGACGCAGGGCCATCAAGCACGATCTGATACCCGTCCGCATTGTTGCCGGAGATCGCGTGCATCAACTTGAAAAACTTGATGAACTTGAACACCAGCTTATATTTCGTCGGAATGTTGCGATAGATGCGGATGGTCATCGCGCTGGCGCGGTAGAGCATCGCTTGAGCTAGTGCGACGTTATACCGCTCCAGCAACCACTGCGGCGTTGGGGGCTCAAATGCCGTCAGGATGCGGTTCTCCTCCAAATCCGCATACATGCCGTCAATCACCTTATCGACTGAAATCCCAAGTTCAGTAGCGAGCCCCGCAAGGGCATCCGAGCGCGTGTGCCGGTGCAGCAAGTCGATTTGAGTGACAATCGGGTGATACTCACTCGCATACACAAAAATCCTCTCACGAAGCACCTCCGCATCCATCGGCGACTGGATGGTAAATTCGGAGAGGTCTTCGAGCAATTTGGCGAGTCCGCGCGTCACATGATAATTCGTATCAGCGGCTTCGTAATCTGCCAGCGCCTCCGCCAGCGTTCCTTTGGGCTTACCGAGGTGCGTCGTGTAAATCTCGATCAGATCACTGGCGATGGATTGATACCTGTCGCTCTCCGGTCTGACATAGACGATGCGGACGTCATCGCCGTGAATTTGATAGCGGATGAGATCTGAGGGAAGCATAGGCTTGATATTGAAACGACGCAGAGCGTCGCGGAGGGCATTCCTACGCAGATTGAGCGAAGCGAAACCCCGAGCATCGGGGGCGTAGGAACGAGTTACACCTTAAACATCTTCTCGACTTCTTCTTGAGTATAGCCCCGACTTTGACCTTCATCAAACCTCTTGGCACGTTTTAGAACAGCAGGAGCGATCTTGAGTTCTGCTTTCAATTCAGATTCCTCATCTGCTAACAACTCCTCAATCTGCTCCCAGAAATCCTGAAATTTCTGAAGCTTGAAGACGATTTCCTCTTTTTCCCCCTTCTCGTTCGTGATAAAACGAGGGGACAATTTCTTGAGTATTGAATTCTCTAAAGATAACAATTTCATTTCTACTCCCTTTATGTTTCAGGTTTTCTCCCTGGTATCTTTTCTAACCTTCCCCTAAGATTTCCGTTTTCTAATCGATAATGTAAGGCGTCAAGGACAGCATTCTCACGCACATGGGAACGAGATGATAACCGTTCAAGGCGTGCGGTGCGCTACTACCAGACACTCTTCAGCTCGTTGAACAACCTGACGCAACGCCTCCGGTTCCAGAGCGTCAAGCGCCTCTAGCAGTGCCCATAGTGGCACGCGCAACGGCACTGGCTGCTCGGCCCGTCGTTGTTGGCGAAACAGGGGCCGCAATCGCTCTGCATCCTGGATGGCATCTTCTGCGCTCAACAGTTCCGCTTCAGGTTCATGCACACTTCCGATTTGCGCCATTATTTTTCACCTTCTTTCGCTTTCTGGTAAATTCGTTCGATAAACGCAGTGCTATAGTGAGTTCCACCTTGCCGGCAGCGTTCCAATCTTTCCTTAACCGCATCGGCTGGGAGCAAACCTTCATCCACGCCCAGGAGCAGGACACCAGCAAAGCCGGAAATACTCAAGTTGAGTTCAGTAGCAATAGCACGAGCAGCCAACTCGTCCAGCAGCAACACGCTGCCAGCAAATTCTGAACGCTGCACAAGTACCATTACCTCGGCCTCTCCCAGATGGTTGTCTGGTACTGGGTCCTTCGACGCCGGATGGGCCGCAACCCGCCGGGCTAATCCTCCGGACTGCGCTGCTTCAGCGTCTGTCAATTTGTGGCTGGTGATAGTTGGACCAGCACCAGCGAGTGCATTGCTCCAATCGTGCCTCATCAGTTCCGCCACACAAGCCTCGGAGGTGTGAACGCGGCCGAACAGGGCTACGACGAGATCGAGGCTATCAGATTGGAAAATCGAGATCAACGGCCCGGTGTCGCTTACAGCAATGGGTAAGCTTTCTCGCGTTAAATTCATAAATTTCTCCTGAAAAACTAACGAGGCAAACGCGGGGACGAACCACGAAAACCGTCGAAGTTGAGCCCCGCTCCCATCAGGGTCGGTGGGGGCTCGAAATCCCGCCCGGCGGGGCACCGGAAGGGGTAAAGGGGTAAAGGTTGAGCGAAGCGAAATCCCGATCTATCGGGGGGCTAAGGGGTAACATTTCCTGCGCAACGAAAACCGATGCAGGTGCTCGCGCCCGACGGGCGGGTGATGAAGCGGTTCGCCACGCGCACGAAGTCCGGAGCGTAGTCCCAACAACCGCCGCGAAGGACGCGAAGTGTTTTAACATTTGTGAAATCATTGTCAACAAATTGGATAACTCCACCTGCCACCGGGTTGTTTTTTGGACTCTTCGCGTAGAAACCTGAATCGTATTCATCCATGCACCACTCCCAGACATTCCCTGCCATGTCGTAGGTGCCGTAGCCGTTGGGGGGATATTTGCCAACAGGGGTCGTACGATCTACACTTCTACCGTAGTTTGCTTTGCTGTGATCAATCGAATCCCCCCACGGATACCGTTTGCCGACCAACCCCCCTCGCGCTGCCTTCTCCCATTCTGCTTCGGTGGGGAGTCGTTTCCCTGCCCACTGGGCGTAAGCCGCTGCATCGTGCCAACTCACGCCAACGACAGGCTGGTTGGGTTGGTTGAAACGTGGATCATTCCACTGTCCCGTGGCGTCCACGAACTTCTTGTACTGCGCGTTGGTCACCTCATACACGTCAATGTAGAAGGCGTCGAGGTAGACGGTGTGGACAGGGCGTTCGCCGCTATCGCCCTCGTTGAAAGAATCACCCATCTGAAACTCCCCCGCCGGAATGAGTACCATCTCTGCGCTGTCTTTGCCAGTGATTTTTTGAGGGGCGTCTTTAAGAGCACCTTCGTCGCACCCGATCAGCATAAGTAACAAACAACTCAATAGAGTCGTCAGGTGAAAGGTGAATCGTTTTTTCATGATGGTATCCTCCTATCAAGAAATATGCTATACCAATTCTGTTTGTATGATATCCTCCAATTCTACCACGATTTGCGATTGACTGTCAACAATATATACTTTGCATCTACAGACGGATTTTTTCAATTGACAAACTGAAAAGCACCATGTATCCTATTCACAGAAATCTTCGCGGCGGAAGCCTCGCCATGATTTCGATAAACTCAATCCAAGTCCCACACGGGAGCGTGGGAACGAGAAAGAATGAGTTATACTTCGCACCGCATCAAGTTGAGGTTTTAAACCTTCGCAAGGATCTGCTCATCCCCAAAGCGCAATTTCTGGCGGTGGAAAGTATAGAATCGACGAATCTTCTTACACATCACGTTTCACGTTTCAAATTAAGGATACGAGTTTTTTGGTTATCACCCGATTTCGGAAACGGAGTCAGCCTGTTTTCTCCCTCTTCCCGCCGTGCCCAGAGGGCGCCCAGCTTCGAGAGGGCCGGGGTGAGGGGGGAGAGGCACATGGTCCAGATCTTCCCCCTCACGCCCTCACGCATTACGTTTCACGTTTCACGCCTCACAACTCCGCCACAACCTCCATCTCCATCCGATGCTCCGGCTTTCGCTGTTGAGTCGAAAGCAATCGGTAATTGAACCGCAACAGCAGGTCTGTGATCTTTCGCACTTTGTAATCTGCTGTCGTTCTGACTTCGTGGCTGAGTCCTTCGTAGAAATTGTATCGTGTAAAAGGGATGCCGCCTTCGCTGTTTCCGTAGCCGAGTCGATAGGTGAACTCTAGCCGCCCTTTCCCAATAAACGAGTAAGTCAACCGATTCTCAAGCGAAAGCGTCCGGGTCCGAGCTTCAGGTTCGTCGCCAATTCGCTCAACATCTGACGTAATCTCATACCCACCTGTGATACCGAACCGCAAGGCTCGGCTGAGTTCATAGCGGCACTCAATCTCGCTGGTACGCTCAAATTGGGTCAGATCCGAGAGCATCGCTGAGGCCTTGCTACCCCCCCCTTCTCCCCCAGGGTCAACTTGACTGAGCTCGGTAAACGTCTCTGCCTCATGACGTTGCTCCCACTTTGCGCCGAGCGAGAGCTTCGCCGTTGGATTGAGTGTCATGCCAATGTCCCAATCCCGGCTTTGCCGCCGTCGCTCTCGATTGTTGATTCGCTTATTGAGGGTTTGATTCGTGTTAAAACTGAGATCGATATTGAATAGGGGGGATGGGGCAAATTCGAGTTGATACCGCTGATTTTTGCGTCCAAAGATGGTCCGCTGATTTTGCAGGTTGCGCAGCAGATAAAGAGACGCAACATCCGCCTCCTCCTGTTCTTCTGTGATATCGAATCGAATCTGACCGTTGATGGCATTCGCTAACCAGAGCAGGGGTGTCCCTTTTCCCCTCACCCCCTGCCCCTCTCGAAGCTGGGCGCCCTCTGGGCACGGCTGGGGAGAGGGGGGAGGGGGTGAGGGGGTACGGCGCGAAATGAGTCGGCGGGGTTGAACGCGCAATTGCATCTTGACATCAATTGCAGAAACGGGCTTGTCATCGACGTTCTGGAAGAATTTGATATAATTCCCATTTTCAAGGTCTTCTTGGTAATGCAGTTCATCAATTTTGACGTAATGCCCTTCACCCCGTTGAATTTCTCGCCCCGTGAACGGATTGACGTTGGTATAGATTTCTCTCCGCTCTGTTGCCAGCTTCTTATCAAGTTCATAAGTGATTTCACCGTCCAGGGCGCGGTTGAGTGGAGTCAGGCGCAGATTGATATCCGCCAACTGCGTTTTTGAATCTGACCCTAAACCCTGTTGCGCCTTAAATCGACGCTGCGAGAGATTCGTTGAAAAGTTAGCCCACTTGCGCGGTTGTGAAAAGAGTCCAATTGTCCATGTCCTGGCGGTTGATGTCAATTTCCAATCTGAAAAACCTAATGCTTTCCCATCGACAGTGAGCAGGTCGTCCTTGCCATAAGCTTCCTCCAAGGCATAAGATGTGTTGATTGATGCCCATTGGAAATCAGCAAGATCGATTCGTGCCGTCGAAATGTTCCGTTTACGGTTGAGATTCGCGCTGTCAGACAGATTCAAATCAATCGACTCCAACTGTTCAATCGAGCCGTTCAAGTTGAAAGGGCGAATGTGGTGCGAGAAATTCCACGTTCTCCGCTCCTTACGAAACTCCTCCTGACCCTCAACTTTCGAGGCGCTCCTGTAGGAATTGCCTCTCAGACGCGGGACCTTAGGCAGGTTAAAGTCAACCCCCCAGTTGAAATTATTTCGTATCGTTACGTCCCGTGTCCTAGTGATTGGTGACTGGTGACTGGTGACTGGTGGCTCGCTTTCCCCAGTTTTCCGGCTTTCCGGCTCTCCGGCTCTCCGGCTCTCCGGCTCTCCGGCTTTCTGGCTTTCCTCCGTTCGTCCCAAGCCCGAATCGAGTTTTAGCCAATTGAGCGGCTTCACCTGAAGATTAAAATCCACAGACCTTTCGTCAGGTCGAAGACTCTCGGAACGGAGGGCTTGGGTTGAACCGGACGCGCCTCGCAAGTATAGATTATCGAACTGCTCATTCGTATATTGCTTTTCATAGCGGAAACGGGTACGATTGGCGCTTGATGCGCCGACAGGCACGAAATCCGCGTCCAGCGAGCGGAGGTCTAAATTCAACTGAAGCCTGTCGGTCGATGTGTTTGCGAGGAGTTTCCACGCTCGACTCAACACCTTCGCATCTCGATTGGAAAAGGTGTTCTTATCAAGGGCGCTGAAAGCGAGCTGTCCATCAATCGTCGGGGCGTATTGCAAGAGCCCATGACTACCCGTGAGGTTGAGACGCCCTTCAATGCCCCACACGGTGTGCCGCTGTGGCGCGATGAGGCGTGGTACGATGACATCGACCTCCGTCTCATTTTTGCGGAGCGATTCGAGGTCTTGTTTGCTCAGAATAATGAACGCATTCTCCGGGTCATTGAGATCCGATTCAACGGCATAAGCTAGACCAACCGTGGCACGCCCCCCAGGCAGATTCAACGTCCCACTCACGCCCTGCAGATTCCGTTGATAAGCAAGGTCTTCGGGGATGTATTCAAAATCAACACGGATGACGTCATTGCTGGTAATCAAGTGTTTGTTTGTGAATTCGATGATCGCATCGCCGTAATCGCGGATAACGTAGTCGTTGCTCTCCCCCCGTCGCATCCGCGTCCCGTTGAGCCAGACGAGCTCGCTGTCCGCTTTGACAACGATAAATTGCCCATCGACATCAAGCCGGTACTCTCTACGCCCCTCCTCACCCCGAATCGTCTTGCTGGTGGATTGCCCTTTCGGGATGGTGCTTGGGATGAGGTGAAATGACCCCCACTGAAAATTTCCCTCCACCAGCACGCCTTCCAACGCTCTTGGGAAAAAGATAAACTCGGATTCACCAAGCGAGCCCTCAAAATCTCCCAACGTCGCTGTCACATTGGGACTCGTGATACGGATAAGTTTCTGGTCAATATCTTGGATATTCTCGGTTGTGCCTTCAGGCTGAATTGGTAGGTCCTGGTCTGAAAGGAGTGCCGTGACACTCACGTTTTCCGAGACTTTGCCATCAACGCTGATGCGCAATTCTTGATTCTGCGACAATGACCGCCCGCTGCCGAACGAAACCCCGAACGTCTGTGTGCCTGTGACTTGTAATGGCGGCGGAGCGGTTTCTCCTGCTTGCTGAAGGGGAGGTTCAACCTCGCTCTCCCCCCCTGCCCGCGGGGGGGGAAGGGGGGGCTGAAACAACTCCCGTTTATATTGTTTTTTGATGGCAAAGGGCAGAGATTGGTAGGTCACCTGAACCGTGGCATCAGGAAGGTAGGCGTTCAAGAAGGTGACTGTTCCCGTAGGATAGTCAATCTGATAGTCCAGATTTCTGGTGAGCTGTTTTCCATCGATCGTGGTCTCCAAGCTGTCTCGGAGGATCGGCCAATACTTCAGCACAAACGGCTGGGGGAGATTCTTGAATTGGAATATCTCTGTTTTTTGCAGGAGGGACATGCGAGGGAGTTGGAGGTCGTTGGCTGGATTTTCGGTAGGATTGGTATTGTCCGCCCCCTCAAGCGCAGGCGTAAGGATTCCACATAGTAGTAACAAACACAACGTCACCAGAAGTCTCTCCATAAACAAATGGCTGCATAGGAGCGGTGGAGAAGGCATGGGAGCCTTTGAATGGAAGATAGAGGATATCAACATTTTCAACAAGTCTAACTTCTTTCTTCATTTGTTTGTTTACGTGCTCCTTTTCTTTCTTCATGTTTTCATCCCCTGCGCTCTCAAAATGCCCTTGAGAGGCAAGTTTACCCCTAAAAAAATGGGTTCACACGAGAGCGAAACGGGTTGGTTCCTCTCCCGCATGAACCCATGAGTGAAATGACGCATGATGACATTCGTGACGTGTATGTTCTCTTTTGAAAATCCGAATACCTCCAAAGGGCCCCATGTTAAGGAGATGGAGGATACCCATCCGTGCCTGCTCACGGCTCAAGCATCACCTTCCCCGCCTGACCGTTGGCGAATTTGCTGAAAGCCGCTTGCGCTTCGACGAGCGGAAAATGATCGGTAATCACCCGTCCAATGGGCAACCCACGCCGGTACAGGTCTAGCATGGCAGGATATTCCGAATAGTGATAAAACCAACTCCCCATGAGGGTGATGTCCCGACGGATGAGATCAGCGCTGATGTTGACCGGCACATCGCCCTGCTCGCCGACTGCCATGACAATTCCCGCTTTGCCAGCCAGCTTGAGCGCGAGCTTTAACGTCTCCGTTCGACCTACCGCTTCAATACACTTATCTGCAAGCATGCCGTGAGTAATCTCCTTCACCGCTTCAAGGGCGTTCACTTTCTGCGAGTTGATGGTGTGCGCCGCGCCAAAGGCTTCAGCCAGGGAAAGGCGATAATCGTTGATGTCAACGACGATCACTTCAGCGCCCAGGAAGGATTGCACAATCGTGTTCCCAAGCCCGACGGGCCCCGCCCCCACGATGCAGACAAAATCGCCGCCCTTCGTGTTGAGTCGTCGGCTGACATGATACGGAACGCCCAAACCGTCGCCGGTCAGGAGGACGCCGACATCAAAAGGTATCTCCTCCGGCAGCTTGAGACAGACATGTTCTGGCGCAGCAATCCGTTCCGCATGGGTGCCCGGACAACCGGTGCGGCGGTCACAGAACGTATATTGCCCCACTGCGCACCAACGACAATCGCCACACCCCCAAACGGCGTGGACGCCAACATGGTCGCCAACCTTGAAGCGGGTTGACTTTCCGGCGTCAATCACCACCCCCGCGACTTCGTGCCCACCATTAAATGGGTGTAGGGTTGGGCCACGATAAGCGTGCATTTCGCTACCGCAGATTCCTGAGGCCTTAATCTGGATAAGCACTTTGTTCCCATCCAGTGTCGGTTCAGGGTATTCTTTAACAGTGACTTTTTCATTCCCTAAAAACTGAACACCGAGCATTTTGTTTCTCCTTGTAAAATTGGGCCTATAGTTTCAAATTTCTGAAAAAATATTCTGAAACATGCCATCATGTTGACGAATACAGATTTTAGCAAATTGGGGCCCCGGGAGCAAGACAAAAGAAAATGACTTCTCATCTTGACACGCTTGGGGCAACATGTTATCCTATCAGGGTTAAGTCCTTTAGAGGTATAGGGGCTGAACCTCGAGCCCAACCGACCCCTATTTTCCACAGAACAGATAATCCTACAATGTCACGTCCTCTGTAGCCTAAGATTCTATCTTGGTTTGCGCGAGTGATGCCCTCAATTGGCCAACTTAGAAAGTTGGGCTACGATTGGATCTCATTTCTAATGTGACATTGTAGGAATAAGAGCACATCTAACGAGCAATCACCAGTCACCAATAACCAATTATATTTTACGCATCACGCATTATCATAAGGAGTTTTGTATGCTCACCGAATCACAAATTCAAGAATTTCACGAAAAGGGTTATCTCAGAGCGGGTAAAGTGCTGACGGATGATGAAGTCGAAGCCTTGCGCGAACGGTTAGATCTCGTGCTTGATGAGAAAGCCGAATCAAAGCCAGAGTTGTTGCGAAATCTTGCAGGCAGAGACCTCTATGCCAATGCTGGGGGGGAAGCGTCGGAAGATGACCACATGCCGACAGGAATGAAGGTGTTCGCGAGTAAAGTTGTGATACAAATCGTCAACATCTGGGAGGCGGATAGCCTGTTTAATGCCCATATCTACAACCCCAAGATTACACAGATGGTCACGCAATTGTGCAACCCTGCCCTTGAGCGAAGCGAAGGGACGGACACGCTCCGCGTCTGGCATGACCAGATCCAATACAAGCCACCCATCGTTGGGGCTGCGACCGGCTGGCATCAGGACTACCCGGCGTGGCCAATCCTGGAGCCCGGCGATCTGGTGAGCGCGTGGGTTGCCCTTGATGATGCCACGATAGAAAATGGCTGCATGCGAATGGTGCAGGGTAGCCACAAATGGGGCATCCATCGCGGCTTGCGGACGGGTGAAAATTTTGAGTTGAGTTTCAATCCGGAGCTGGTTCCCGAAGGGATGGAGGTGGAGGTCAAGCCGATAGAGGTCATGGCTGGCGAGGTCGCGTTTCACCACTGCCTGACCTGGCACGGCAGCCCCAAAAATCCGAGCCCCAAAAAACGACGCGCTATCGCCGTTCACTACATGCCCGGCTACACCCGTTTCGTGCCGAAGGGGCACCATGTCATGGACCACCGCGTTGAGGTGAAGGAAGGGGAAGTCCTCAAAGGAAAATACTTCCCAACCGTCTGGGAGAACGGGCCCTTGCCTCCGGCACCGTTGCCAGGTCTTGCACGGTAAAGCGAATCAGAAACCGATTTTTTCGTAAAAACTCGGTTTCTACTGTCTAAGTCTACCAGACTCACTAAAAAGGAACAACTTTACTCATAGGGCTTACGCACTTGATGCACTCAAGCTCCGTGCTAAATTGCTTCAAGGGTCATAAATGACCCTCCTACAGCCCCGTTTACGGGGCTTCATCCGCATGAGCCCGAAGGTTTAGCTTCGGGCATCTATGATCCAACTGCGTAAGTCCTAACTCATAATCAAAATGGTATAAGGAAAGGAGGGAAATATCAGATGTCTGACAATTTGGTTGACCATATTGCTGAAGAGTTAACCTCTGAAGTCCGTTTGTCAGGAGCGCAAATCGAGTCCGTGCTGAAGGTTTTATCCAAGCTAGGTGTGCTGAATTTGTCCATTCACGACCCAACAGAACTCTTTTTGGTAGACGAACTGGACGGCATCACCAAAATGTCCTTTGCACAATACCTTGCCCTTCCTATTGAGCGGCGACATGCACTGGCTTTAGAACTTCAAAAGCGAAATTGGCATGCTATCCAATCAGAACTCCAAAAGCGAAACGCGCAATGGATGTTAGTTTGCGGTGGTTCAATCCTTAAATCCCCTGCGAGTTGGGAGAAACTTCCCACTGACGAAGATATTCAGAAAATCGGATACCAGCAGAATAAGGTTCCGCTGGTATTTGTCCGAAACTCTCTCATTGAAGAAACTGCCTGGTCTCCCTTGTCTGATGACGATTGGTATCCAACACTCCCTGTCTATTTGGGTCGAGCGCAATGGGACGACGAACAACTTGTTCAACATGGATGGTTCCTGATTAGCGATTTTGATACCGGGGCGTCTGTCGTTCTCGCTAACTATGATCGTTTAACCCAAGAGCAGATTTTGGATGGGGAGCTAGTTCGCAATCCCTTCTTGGGAAGTCATTTGGGGCGCACGTATGCGTTTTTTATCTCTGAACTCCGTGTCGGCGTGGCAGATGAAGAAGGCAAGATGAAAAGTGCTTCAGTGCCATGTTGGTGTGTGATGAATTGGGCAAGCAGCCCGCTCTGCCATGTCAACCCACAACGACAAGCGCTGGTTGGCAGGAACCTCCTTTTGACCCTCGCTTTACAAGTGAATCTGGATGGCGCAAAGAAAAGCACATCTCTACCTGCTACTGACTAATTTCCCAACATTCGTGCTTCGTAGACTTCCGAAGTCTTCAAGACTTCGGAAGTCTGATTCACTACTTTTCTCAACTACAAATATTGATGGAAAACTTGAAAAATAGGACTAACAATCATGTCAAAAGAGGCGATAACCAGAACAGACGAAATAGAATGGATGACCATCCCCGCTGGGGAGTTTATCATGGGGTCGAGCACAGAGCAGATTTGCACAGTCAAGGGGATTGACCCAGAGTATTCCGATGAATGGCTTGAGCGGGAACAGCCGCAACGGAAGGTTTATCTTTCCGAATACCGGATGGGGAAATACCCTGTCACCAATCGGCAGTTCAAGGCCTTCGTTGATGACACCGGTTATCAGACGGTACGAGAACTGGATGGACTTGGCAAATCCATCTGGTGCAAGTTACGAGAGGGTACGCTTGACGAAAAGCTAGACCACCCCGTTGTGTGCATGACCTGCAAGGATGCCCTGGCTTACTGCAAATGGTTCAGTGAAAAAACGGGAGTCGAGATCGGCTTGCCGACCGAAGCGCAGTGGGAGAAAGCAGCGCGAGGCTGTGATGGACGTCTCTGGCCCTGGGGGGACGAATTTGATGAATCGAAGTGCAATATCATGGGGATGGGAACGACGCCCGTTGGCAGTTATCCTCGTGGCGCATCCCCTTATGGCGTCATGGATTGTGCTGGCAATGTCTGGGAATGGTGCCACGACTGGTTCGCGAAAGATTACTATCATTATGCCCCGGCACAAAATCCACAGGGACCAGATTGCGGCCAGTATTACGTCGTCCGCGGCGGGTCATGGTATCGCGGCAGACGAAGCGCGTGTAGCGTTCGGACTAACGCGCGTTTTTGTCATTACATTGCGTGTTATACCTTCGGGTTTCGGGTGGTTCGGCTTTAATGAACCTTTGTTTGTTAAAGTTTAAGGATGTATTGGAGAGAAGCGTATGGCATTTAGCAACTTTCAAAATATAGAGCAAGTCATTAACCGATATCCACTCGAAATCAGGCAGGAGCGATTTATACCTGATGTAGAAATTGAGCTACCGGATTGGTTTATTGAGAATCTGAATTTTTCGCTAGAGATGAAATCCGTTGATGAGAATGAGGCCTTCTTTTGTGAGAACTTCATCTTTCCATTCTTGCATCAATCGTGGAAGCGCCATCGAAAATTAAAACTGTGGTCTCGTCGAACTTTAGTTTATGACAGCGAACTCTTTGGCGAACCAGATTATCTGGTGTCCGCTGTAATTGAGGGCGTAATTAATAAACTGATTAACAAACCCCTTTTAGTGGTCGCTGAAGCGAAGAAAGAGGATTTTACGAAGGGATGGGCGCAATGCCTTGCTGAGATGATTGCCTGTCAAAGGATGAATGAAGATGAGAAGGTCGTGGTTTATGGAATTGTTTCGACAGGTCTTGTTTGGGAGTTTGGAAAGCTAGGGAGAGAGACTTTTACGAAACATCTCATTTCATATTCAATTAGCGACCCGAACAAGATCTTCGGCATTTTAGATTTCATTTTCGCTGCCTGTGAAAAACAGATTGACTAGGTTGACTGGCAGGTTTCAAATTGCCTCAAAGGGTAATCGAAGGAGATGACAATGGAGCAACAGACCGACAAGATCAGAATTCAAGCCGAAGCCTTGCAGCAGTTTGCAAGCGCGCTCTATCAGCGAGTGGGAGTCCCCACGACTGATGCTGATGATGTCGCTCGGATGCAAGTGGAAACAGACCTGCGGGGCGTCTATTCACACGGCACGCGCGCCCTGCCCGGCTATGTCCGTAGCCTCCGCAAGGGGGAGAGCAATCCGAAGCCGAACATCCGCGCCATAACAGATGCGCCGAGTACAGCGCTGCTTGATGCCGATAACAGCCTTGGGCATGTCGCCGGCATTCGTGCCATGCGCATGGCGATTGAGAAGGCGCGCGCCACCGGCATCGCAGCGGTCGCTGTCCGCAATAGCAACCATTACGGCGCGGCGGCGTGCTTCGCCATGATGGCGTTGCCAGAGGGAATGATCGGATTCAACACGACCAAGACCGGCGGTGCCAGCGTTGCGGCGCACGGTGGCGTTTCGGGCGTTCTGGGGAATCACCCACTCGCCTATGCAATTCCCACCAAAGCGGAACCGCCGATCGTGCTGGATATGGCGTGTGGAATAGCGGCGTGGGGAAAGGTCGGAACATTGGCGATAGAAGGGAAACAACTCCCCCCCGGTTGGGCGTTGACGGCAGACGGTCAGCCGACGCAAGACCCCCGTCAGGCGCGAGTCATGTTGCCCGTTGGCGGAGCGAAGGGGCATGGACTGGCAATCGTGATGAGCCTGCTTAGTGGGGCCTTAACAGGCGGGCCGGCAGCTTGTAATACCACCCCGGATACACCGCCTGAACTGGCAAGGCGTGGACATTTCTTTTACGCCCTCAAGGTGAGCAACTTCTGCCCTTTAGACGAATTTACGGCGGAGGTGGATGCGGAAATCCGTACCATCCGCAACTCGAAACGCGCCGATGGTGTGGAGCGCATCTACCTCCCCGGCGAGATTGAGTGGTTGAACCAGCAGGATGGGCTGTGTCATGGCATCCCCCTCCATCGGCAACACCTGAACGCTCTTGCCGAGCTCGCAAGGGAATTGGGAGTCGATGTCTTTTGGGAGACATAAGAAATTTGCAAATGAGCAAATCTGCAAGCCTGCTCGCTGTAAAAAGGAAATTTAGCGATGAATCCATTAAAGGTCGTGGCTGTCCATCATATTGCTGTGCAAACGGGCGATATCGAGCGTGCCTTACATTTCTATACTAAAATTCTGGGAGCTGAACTGCTCGAACGGCGTCGGTTCAAGCGACGCGAAATGGCATGGCTGAAGGTGGGAGACGTAAAAATCGAACTTTTTAGCAAACGTGAGGGAGAGGCGTTGGAAACGTGGAGTGATTTCTATGCCGGCCCGGTTCACATTGCCTTCGCTGTCGAAGTGCTGGATTCATTTTTGGAGGCGGCGCTCCAGCGCGGCGCTCAGTTCCACCCGTCCCATCCCGAGCCGTTCGCCCCCCCGGTTCCGGGCGCTCAGAGGATTGCATATTTGCTAGGACCGGATGGAGAAGAGGTGGAAATACGGAGCGCGTCAGACGGTTCTTAGGACTTACGCAGTTGAGATTTCAAGACGCGTATGCGGCCTGAATCCTGAATCTGGAATGCAAGATTCAAGGTTTCGACAGGCTCCGCCGGATTGAGCTTGTCGAAATCAACCCGGCGGATGCAAGATGCAGAGAACCTGTCTGTCACCAAATGCGTAAGTCCTATTCATAAGTGAAGCCTTTGCAGGCGTAAATAGAAGGAGAGATTATATGGACCTAACCGGTAAAGTTGCGATTGTAACAGGCGCGGGACAGGGAATTGGGCGAGCCATCGCGATCCGCTTCGCACGCGCAGGGGCAGACCTCGCCCTGGTGGATATAAATCTCCCTGCCGCCGAGGGGGTTGCGAAGGAGATTGAAGCGTTGGGACACAGTGCCATCGCCATCAGGGCGGATGTCTCAAAGAATGACGAAGTGCAAGGCATGGTGCAACAAACGCTGAGTGCCTTCAAGCAGATCGACATTTTAATCAACAATGCAGGAATCGCCGGTAAAACCGCGCCGCTGACGGAATTGAGCGAAGCCGACTGGGATGCCGTCATCAATGTAAACCTGAAAGGGGTTTTCCTCTGCTGCAAGGCGGTCATTGACCAGATGATTCAAAGGCGATACGGAAAGATTGTGAGCGTCGCCTCGATTGCTGGCAAGGAGGGAAATCCAACACTCATCCCTTATTCGGCTTCCAAAGCGGGCGTCATCTGCCTGACCAAAGCGCTGGCGAAGGAGGTCACGGAGTACGGTATACACGTCAACTGTGTTTCGCCCGCGGTCATTGAGACCCCAATTCTTCAACAGGTGGCACCATCGACAGTCGAGTACATGGTGAGCAAAATCCCGCTGGGACGTGTCGGAAAACCGGAGGAGGTTGCGGCGGTTGTGCATTTCTTGGCGTCAGACGACGCGAGTTTCGTGACGGGGCAGTGTTACGATGTGAGTGGCGGCCGAGCGACGTATTAACGTTATTGTTACGAGTTTTTCACTTAGACTTCCGAAGTTTGGTGCAACATCCGTGCTGTTTCATTCTCCTCACGGTTTCGCATCGTCTCAACTCAGTTCGCGTATTGAAACTTCGGAAGTCTGGGCCTCGCTTGTGCTTCATAACTGAAAAAGTCGTATTATTGTTACCTCTCCCACACAGGGGCTAATCATTACCCACAATTCTATCAACCTACACAGAAGGCGAGTTTCTCCCTCTCCCATCAAGGGAGAGGGAAAATGTGGGTAAAGATTAGCACACAGGGGAGAGGACGAAAACGGGCTGACTCCGTTTCCGAAATCGGGCGATAACCGAAAAACTCGTAAAATCACAGGTCTAACATCGAAAGGAGGAACTATCGTATGGCTATCAACGACTATCATTTTATCACACATTGGCGGGTAGTAGGCACGGTGGAGGAGGTTTCCGATATTATCGGTAACGCCGCTGACTTGACGCGCTGGTGGCCTTCCGTCTATTTGGGGGTTCAGGAGTTAGAACCCGGAGATGCGAGAGACGTGGGCAAGGTTGTCAGCCTATACACAAAAGGCTGGCTGCCTTACACCCTGCGCTGGCAGTTCCGCGTCATTGAGTCGCGCCGCCCCTACGGTTTTACCCTTGAGGCGGGGGGCGATTTCAAAGGGCGCGGCATCTGGACATTTGAGCCGGATGGGCCGTGGGTGAATATCACCTACGACTGGATGATTCGTGCCGACAAACCTTTGCTGCACACGCTCTCTTCCCTGCTCAAGCCCATCTTTTCGGCTAACCACCGCTGGGCGATGGCAAAAGGGGAGGAGAGTCTGCGCTTGGAATTGGCGCGTCGCCACGCTGTCACACCGGAAGTCCGAGACGATATGCCGGTGCCACCTGGCCCAACGACGACCTCCGCTACACCACTTCTGTTAGGCACGGCGACCGTTGTCGCGACCGGCGTAGGACTGGCCTATCTATTGTCGAGATGGGTGTCCAAACGGTAACTCATTTTCGATTGACAATTGACGATTGACAATTGACGATTGACAATTGACAATTGACGATTGACGATTGAAGACAGGTGCCTGGATTCTGACAATTGCCCATCGGGACTGTATCGTTTATTTTTGAAAGTGAGTTAGGAAGTGGTCCCTCTAATTTTTATAACCGGAGCGATCCGTGTTGCCGCCGTATTTCATCGCGTAAAAGAGAAGATTCGTCATGAAGCGATGCACATCTGGCGAGCGGCGCATCCGCAGCATGGTTCGGCTTTCGATTTCTGCTGTTTCCATTGCGCACATATAGTCCTTGCGGTTATAGATGACAGCGAGGCGTCGCCCAATCGTGATGCCTTTTTGATATATGAACTTGGATGCCTTGGGATTGTTTTCAGACCCCCAAAAAACATCACCGCCTGTCGGAGGGCCAGGAAGTTGATAGTAGATGGTGTAGATTTCATGGTTATGCTCGATATTCTCAAGTGGATATTCAGGAAAGATTTGGCGCAACTCCGAGGCGACCTGTTCTGCAAACAAGCCATTAAACCCACAGTCGTCGAAAAAGAGCGTTCCGCCGCGCTCAATGATATATTTCCGCATCGCCACCCGTTCCGCTGAAGACAACGAATTAATCAACGGCCCATCTTTAACGAGGTTGCGTCCCACGGCAATGTCTTTGTCATGTCCTGTCATGATGATGAGGGGAGCGTCGAGGATGCGTGGATCGGTCAAGGGAAGCGCGCCGCCTTCAAATTTCATGTCTGCTTGAAGGCGTGTATGCTCAGAAAGCCACTTCATAAAGCTTGGCAGCGCAGTTGGGTCCTGCCACCAATCGGAAAGCGAGTGTTTGAGCCGAATGAGCCGAATATGCCCCTGGATGTCTTTTCCCTCTCCAATGAGGACAGCCCCTAGCTTATTTTCGGGGACCATAATGAGGTTCGTAAAACGGGCACCAGAAAGGTTGTTGGAATCAACTACACCCGTCGATTCAACCATCGATTTGAAGGTTGACGATTGGGTATCCCCTCGGGTATTCTCCGGGCCGGGTGTTCCTGAACGCCCAGTGAATAACCCTTCGCCGCCCCCTCCACTACGAGATGAAGCGGTAGATGGTGACACAACGAGATCGTGTGGACCCACTGGAACTTTGGCTGCCGTTGTCACTGGCGCGGTGATGTTCTCGGGCACTTGAGCGGAAAATTCGATTTTGTGTTGGATGGATGTGAGCGGTTGCCGTGCGGTTTCGGCTACCGGCGTCGGCGTAGAAATGTGAATCTGTGTTTGCTCTATCGGTTTAAGAGATCGGTTGAGTGCCACTTTGGGTTGAACGCGCTCAACAATCGGCTTTTTCGGCGTGCGTAGCGTGGGCGGCGGCTCAACCCACGTCACCATGATGGGAGCCTCCTCATTGACAAGCTGATTCTTGATTGTCAATGCGAAAATAATCGCGAATACGAGATGGAGGAGAGCAGAAACGAGCAGAGAGTTTCTCATCTTGCGTCGCCGCTTTGATGCAGCGATGTATTCCGCAACATGAATCGGCGTGAGCGCTTCGAGAGCCGTTCCATTCAAGTGATAGGTCCGCGCCCCGCACTCCATCCGCACCTCCCCATCGGGAGTCGTCGTGAAGTCAGCCGTTTCCCCCTGAGCTTGGCGCAGGATTTCGCTGAAGCGTTTAATCGGGAGGTAAACCGCCCCGGCTCGGGAGATTGTCGCAGCGGTTGCAATCTGTGTGTGTCCCAACACCTCTGCTGCCGAAAGTTCAATCTGATGGTCGCCAACCGTTCGGAGAAGGACCTCGGATAAATGGGTGAGCCGATCGCGCCTTGCCGCCTGCGCTTGCAGGGATTGGAGCGCTTTGAGAAGGTCTGATTTTTGGGTAGTGAACTGCATTCGGTTGAACCCCTACTTTTGAAGATACAGTAAATAGTGGAATGTTAAGTATAACTGCACTTGTTTAGACTCTTTGATGTGAATGAGGTTTACTCCCCGATAAACGTTCATCTTGTGATTCAGGATAACGTCAACTACCCCGCCCTGAAGGGCGAGGCTTGTGCGAAATCTAACACAAGTCTCGGTTGACCAGACTCAGTACCAATTGGTACTACGTTAGACGCGAATATATAGGCACTTCGGAATGCCTCGCCAGTTCCGAACTCTGCGGTGTGTGGTTAAAAGAACTTTGGGGGTATGGGACGGTGCTGCACACAAGAAACCGCGTCATAACATTGTCGAGGCGACCATTAACTGCGAAAGCAGATACGGTTCAGGGGGAGCCATCCTAACGGTAAAATCCCCCACTTATCAAGAGCATGCTTGGTCCATTGCGCCAGGGCCAAGATAGAATCTTAGGCTACGACTGCCTCCCCTGGGAATTATGGCCACCCCTCAACTAAATAGCCTGATGGGAGATTCAGCGCTTATCTGCTGGAATCAAAGGCTGGATCTCGGATGCGCCCTCAGATGCACTTAGCGTCTTGACCCATGCCTCTCCCTCCGCTGGTGTCCCTTTCTTCCCCTTCGCGATAATCTTGCATTTCGCATCATCGCCTGTCCCTTCAATGTCGATGACTTCATATTCGTAAAATGGGGTCTTGTCAGGGGTTAGGGAAACCTCGGAAACGTGTTTCGTATATTTACCCGTATTCTCCCATTGCATTACCAGAAGCATGGCAATCGTGTGCAGGTGGTCGCGATACGTGTACGCTGTTTGCGCGTCCTTCGCCCGTTGAGCTATGCTTCGATCTATGTCCTCAATCATACCGACAAGGCCAGGCATCAAACGGATGGTGGGATATTGCGCTCTGATATTTTCCAACTTCTGACGCAGGGCATCCAGTTCAACCCAACGATGCTCCAACACCGCCCACCCAATCCGGTTGAGGGCTTGTCTTTCCAACTCTAACGCATCCTGGGTCAACTGCTCCTTTCGGACGAGCTCGACAGTCACACGCTCTAAGGTATCGAATTGATAGCCTTGTTGCGCGTGTTTACGCATCTGAATTTCGCCATCAAGCTTGACAACCATCCCACTTTGCATATCGCAGGCAATCCGAGCCTTTTCCTTTTTTGTGATTGAAACCTCTTGTTCATGTTCCAGAATCACACAGTTGTAGCCGTTGACGTTTTCAAATTTAATCACTGTATATCTGGATTGACCTTCATTCCACATATCGCCCGGTTTGAGCGGTTTATCTGGGAAAGGTACAAAATAAACTGCCACCGAGTTTTCCAAGAAATTGCTGCCTACAGAAATGGGCAGAATTGAGACGGGAGGCTCTGTTTTAATGTCCATCTGCTTCAGATATTCATCCAGGTCCCTATCAGGCCGATGTGTTTCCATGTCAAGGTGGCCATCCCTTTTAACGAACATCAACCCAATATTAGCGTATGGACTTTCTTGTTCACTGGGGGAAGCAACGCGAATGATTAATTTTTCTTGAGCCATATTGACGATCTGCATGATGCCATTCGGCTCGACCGCCTTGACCAGCAAAGTGCGCGTCCCCTCAACGCGGTGGGAAACCCGATTGCCGGTTGGCCTGACATCTATCGATTCCATCTTGACGTTGTAAGTCCATAGCTCGCCCGGGGACAAGCGGTATTGAAGCCCTCCCCCCTGATTCGCATTGGCATCGGATTTAGAGGGGGCAACGGCGGCATACAAAGCGTTTTCCTCTGTCGCTGGCGGCGTGAGGGTCGGCTTTGGTTCCTGAACCGAATCGATGATCGAGACGGTCGGCCCATCGCCGAGGGACGGGTTGATGCTGGCAAGTGTGTCGTTCTCCCATCCCGCATATCGGCTACCCAAAGGCCTTGCGGGCATCGTGCCCATGACAAGCAGTCCGATGATTAGCGATGCAGCCAAAGGCATCCACGCAATCCGACCAATGGGATTGGGTGACGGTTGAGGGATTGGCGACAGGTTCCTGATGGCTCCCAAAACGGAGGGGGTAAATCCTGAAGGGAGGCGCTGTTGCGTCACAGCAGGTGTTGGCAGCTCAGTGAATTTCATCCGGAGCTCCTCCCTCGCCCTGCGTAGTTTGCTCATAACCGTATTGATGGACGTTCCTGTAAATTCTCCAATTTCCTTGCAGGTGAGTCCGTTGATATAATACAGTGTGACGACAAGGCGGCTCGCCTCTGGCAGTTCATCAATTGCATCTCGGATTGCGTCCCAAATGTTCCTATCACGGTTTTGCTGAATGGCCTGCTCTTTTAGCATTGCCTTTGATTCCACCTCCTCCGCCGAAGCGATAGCCAACGTTTCGTGAGTCTGTTTCCGCAGCCACATCCGGCAACGGTTGGCTGTAATCGTATAAATCCAACTGCTGAACCGATGGGGATATTTCAGGCTTCGCAGATTCTTATAGGCATCAATGAAGGCCTCCTGCCCAATATCCTGGGCATCGTGAAAATTGTGCACCATGCGATACGCTAAACCATATACGGCGTTCTTATACTTGTCTACTAGAACGCCGAAAGCCTCTTGCTCTCCATTGAGGCATCTTTGCACCAAGCGTTCATCGTCAAACATGATCAAAATCCTCCTTTTTGAGTTTCTAATGATATAGATGCAAAAACATGGGGATTTTCGTGCATGATGCGCATTTTTTTCTTTGCAAGCCACCATTGCTTTGAGGAAATTCGCAAAAATTTGAGGCTCCTCATCAGTTCATTTGCACTCCACCGGCTCATTAGCAAATTTCTAACCCCTTGAAAAGGGATGGATTTTATGGTATTATACGAATTCGCATTCCATAAAGGAAGTTCTAAACTTCCGAAGTCTTTGAGACTTCGGAAGTTTGGTTGTTATCTTACTTTTTGAAACGCAAATTGGTATTATGTCCCATCAAACGACTGAAGGTAAAATGTCATACCCGTTCAAAGAGGGGATTCGAGGGTTAGGTGCCCTGACAATACCACAGATTCGGTTGGCTGATTCGAGGAAGGAAGGAAGGAGTGGAGAAGGGTAGAGGGGGGCTTCTGGCGTGAGTGAACGATGGATAATTGACACCCGTCAAGAGGAGGCAGGACGGTAAAAGACAACTCGAACATCGGTTCCCCCGAGCGCATTGGGGTGCATTTCCATCTGGTCTGAGAGCCTTCGAGCAATAAAAAGGCCATGTCCTCGTTCTCCATCCGGGGACATCTCCCGACTGATTTCATCCAGTTTTCCTGGGGTTAGCCAGTTATTTTGCACTTTTTTCCCTTTGTCTCGGACCAGGATTTCCAATTGGGTTGCATCTAAAACGAGTGTCAGTTCGACTTCTGAAGCAGAGGTCTCTGAACCGTGTTCGATCGCATTACTACAAATTTCATCAGTAACTGTTACGATGTTTTCAGTGCGTGTCTGGCAAAATCCAAGTTGTTGGGCCAATTCCCTGACAAATGTAAGAATCGGCCCACCATACGAGAGACGGCTAGGCACCTTGAGATGGATAATTTCCCGTTCCATTTTTTATCTCTTTAGTCATTTGTCTAAGGTTGATGACTTGTGCTAGGGCGTGTTGACGAACTAATCGTCGATCCAGTGGTAGCCCAAGATTCTATCTTGGTTACGCGCTCAATACCAAGTTAGAAACTTGGGCTACAAGTGCATTTCCCCGAGTTCGTTAACACGCCCTAGTCTTTGATTCAGATGCCCTAGTGCATCACGGCGAAAGTTTTGAACCCCACCCAGCCTCCCCGCGGGCGGGGAGGAGAACGCTTCCCCCCGTCCACGGGGGGCTAGGGGGGTTCAGAATTTACACTGGCATACGCCATTAAAGTGTGATGGCTTAGAACTTGGCGAGCGCACTACTTTCTGAGTCATAAATATCAAGGACACTCGACGCACCGATTAAATCAAAGGTCCGTTTGAGATTATCGGCGAGACCGCAAACTTTGAGATCTCCATCTTTCTGGCGGAGCCGTTTCGCAATACCCACTAAGGCACCGACAGCCGTACTGTTGATATGGTGGACCTGACTTAAATTCACGACGATCTTCTGCGTTTTTTGGCTGACCAGGTCTTCAAGGGTTTTTCTCAAATCGGCAGCCACATAGCTTCCAAGGTCTTCGTTGACATTGACAATTTTTATCCCTGTTGGTGCCATTGATACAGTATGTTCGCGGATGGTCATAGATTCTTTTGCCATGATAGTGTTTCCCCTTTCAAAGAAATTTTAGCGGATAAGATTGAAAAATTACAGAAATTGTAATGGTCAGCAACATGTTACACAATCCGCCGCAATCCCTGCTTTGTAGGGGCGACGCCCCGATGGATCGGGATGCAAGCACATGCGTCGCCCCTACGGTGTGCAAGATGTTCTTGCCCAATACAAAAAATTACAGAAATACAGTGAAATAATTGTAACAAATACTGGTCAGAAAAGTCAAATCATTAACGTATAATAACGAAGGGATATTTTTCATGCAAAAACAGATTGAGAAAACGTTGTTAATTGTCTTTATCGGATTGATACTGATGATCTCTCACGCGCATGCAGCGAAGGTCGAAGAATTTATACCGAACGACAGCATCCTCTATTTCACGCTACGTGATTTGGATGAAGTGTGGACAGCAGTGGAAAAATCAGAAAACTGGAAAGCGGTTGGGGCGACTCCGGCACTCAAAGGGCAGATAGATGGGATTAACCAAGCGATCAACATGCTCCAACTGATGGTGGGGACAGATTTACAAAGCATGGTTGAAATGCTTGGGCACCAAATTGCCTACACGGTCTTCCCGGGGAGCGAGACGCCAATGATTGGACTAATTGTTCACACCTCCGGTGCCATTCGTGAGGTTGAGCGCATCGTCAACGGGCTGGCTCAGATGGCAGGTTCGAGTGAAGGGAATCGTGTGGTACCCAATGCGGGCAAATATCAGAAGATTGAGTATAGCACCGCACAGCTCGGTAATTTGTCACTGACTTATGCCTTTGTGGATGATCTGTTCGTGGTCGGGCTAAATCCCGGTAGCTTTGAAGGGTTAATCGATACCTACAGAAAGCAGCGAATGTCGATAACGAGCAACGAACCATTCAGAAAGCTTTATCAGAAATTTACAGAAGGACAGGTTTTTGGATTTGTCGACCTTGACCGCGCCATCCCCCTGCTCACAGCGAAGATGGACGCAGCCAAACGGCGTGAGTTTAACGTGCTGGGCTTGGATTCCCTGCAAACGTTGGGCTACAGCCTGGATGTGTTGAATGTCGGCGGTTCGCATCAACTGTATGCGCAGATTAAACCGGATCGCCGGAGTGGGCTGCTTGGAGCCCTTTTGCAAGAGGGACAACCTTTGCAATCCATTCAGGCGCTGTCAGGCGATGAAGATCTCTTTATCTCAATTGCGCCATCGGGGGCGGACGCGATTTGGCGGGTCATTGAAACCATCGCAACGGCGGCGGATGACTCCGGCGGATTCTACAACGGAATCGCCCAGATCGAAGCGTTGTTGAATTTGAATATCAAAAACGATGTTCTCGGCGCATTGACAGGAGAGATTGCCGTGTGGGGGCAATTCACCAAGGGGATGAGTGGAAAACCGAAATCCCCGATGGACCTATTGTATGAGATCGATGCTGCTATCGTGGCGGGGCTCAAAAATCCGTCGAAATGGAAGACTTTCCTTGATAGCATCCAGAATCTCGTAAATATACCCATCCAGCAGTACCAATATAAAGGGACGACGTTGCATCGGGTCTCCTTGCCGCCTGAAACCCCGACACTGACAGTCAGTTACGGTTATGTCAAAAATCTGTTTCTGGTAAGCTTTTCCGATAAGCGATTTGAATCTGTGGTCGATAACGCTTCAGCAGGGCGTGCTGTCTCTCCCTTCCAAAAGAGATTCAAGCAGTTGCCCGCAAATCCAACGCTCTTGCTTCAACTCAAGCTCGACAAACTTCTGCCAGTCATCATGGGTTCAGAAGGGAAAACACTTTCAGCCGATGCGATGAAGCGGCTTGGCGGAGTTGGCCCATTGATTGGCTCACTCACGGTCAATAAAGGTGAGGCGGAGCTCAAAATCGAGTTTATCTCGGATGAAGAAGCCATCGAAACTTACGGCAGGCTCGCATCCGTCATCGTCCCAGCCATCGCCAAGTAGAATGATGCGTGAAACGTGAAACGTGAAGCGTGAAAGGAAAGGAAGCATGGAACTATACTTTCGCAGATTTGAGTGAGAACCCAGATGGCTTCTGGATCTGATTCAAGATGCAAGATTCAGGATTCATACGGTTCCCGGCAAAACGCGCGAAAGGAAGGATGGAAGAAATGCTAACTACCACCTCTGAATGAAAATAACGCATGACGCCCAAGATTCAAGATTCAGGATTCATTTGTATCTTGCATCTTGCATCTTGCATCTAATCACGCGTGGTTTCTAATCAGAAGTGTTATAACTTCCTTCCTTTCCTTCCATTCTTCCCTTCCTTTCTCCTCCGTCCTTTCAGTTGGCGCTCACGATTCGCCATGTATCATCTTCATTGGCGAGAACCAATGAGAGCTTGCCAGAGGTCTGCTCCGCTTTTCCATCAGTTTTCGGCGTATACTGAAGTGTGTAAATTCCACCAACGATGGCAGTACCGTCAACCACATTCCGATGGAGCTCGATGTCTGACAGGGTCATGTTGATTTGGCCATACTGTTCAAAAAATGAAGAAGCTTTGGTATAAATATCATTGTACGCTCGCCCATTAGCAAAGTAGTTTTTTGAGAAGCAGGACATGACCTGTTCCAGATTGGCGGCGTCATATCCCTCTTCGTATCGCTTCAACACCGATCTAATCATGGCTTCATCGCTCCCATCCATTTCCGTTGGCGGAGCAAGGGCTTGAGCGAGTTTCTTCGCTGTTGGACCGGCTGCAATCGGGTATCCCCACACTTCCAACTCCATGACCCGCGCGATTCCCTCGACTTCATAGACGGGGCGTTCGCGGGACATATACTGATAATTACGCACCGTATCATTCGATGACACAGCGACAAGACGAATCTTCTGAGCAACCAATCGATCGCTAATCTCGTGAACCTGCTTTCCTTTTGTATTATTCCTTGTCGTATACTGTCGGTCTGCCGAATAGCCCGTTGGAATCTGTTCCCACCCTGTTCCATGCCAGTATTCAATTCGATAGTCTTTAATCCCATACTGGGCGGCGGGGTACTGTTCAGAATCAATCGTGTACACCACGATTCGCCTGACGTCAACAGGTTCCGCCAGATTCACCTGCACATAAGGCCGTTTGTTCAGATCTGAAGTCCGTAGATGCTCTAAACTACACCCCCAACCGCTGCCTTCATCCCATGTTCCCGATGACGTGTCTCCGTCAATCACTTCTTCAGGAAGATGGTTAGGAACAGATTGTGAGGCTTCAGCGATCGCGCCCTTGCTCGTCAGCGCAAAATTGATGAGCGGTGGGGGCGGTTCAAGCAGGTGGCTTTGTAACGTTTGGCTCTGACATCCAACGAAGGTGATGAATAAGAGTCCAATGCCAAGAGAAAAACCAATTTTGGATAACATGGTTGCGACTCCTTTCCGATTTGTATCAAGGTTAATTCGCCAATGTCACATTAGAAATGAGATCCAGTCGTAGCCCAACTTTCTAAGTTGGCCAACCGAGGACATCATCCGCGGGAACCAAGATAGAATCTTGGGCTACAGAGCCTGCCCGATCCATCGGGGGGTGAGGGGGAGGCGTTCCAGACGCCCTCCGTCCTCACCCCGGCCGTTACTGCTCCTCCAAAAAATCTTCCGACAGAATGCTCCCCGGCTTGATCACCGCGATTTTAATGCCCCCCTCCGTCACTGTGACATACAGGTAGTGATAGATGCTCCCCTTCGTGAGTGGCGGGTGCATGTATGCCCCACCGCCCCCTGTTACGATGTGACGAATGCCATCGCGGGTCATCTTGGCGTAACGGTGCCAATGGCTTGCAAACACAATATCTACGCCGTGCTTAACAAGCAACGGGTGAATCCCTTCCATCCATGATTTGGTAAACCACAGTGGTTTGTGCATCAGGACGAAGACCGGCTGCTCCTGCATGGTCTGCTCAATATCCTGCCGAAACCATGCGAGTTGATCGCCGGCGATCCGGTCCGCTTCTCCAGCCAGGTCTGTACACAGCACGATAAAATGCGCACCGTTATAATCAAATGAGAAATAGGTCTTACCGAAACGACCCTCGTAAATCTGCTGGCTTTGCGCATCCCAAATATCGTGGTTGCCAGCCGCAAGGTAAACGGGCATTTCAAATCTCTCCAGCGCCCCTTGGAAAATGTCCCATTCCCCGTGCACAATCTCTGCCTGCTTGGTCCACCCTTCAATGAAATCACCCAGATGAAACGCAAACACCGGCTGAAGGAGGTTAATCTCCGCAATGCTCGTCAGGAAGATCGACGATAACTCGTTACGCACCCCAGAGCGGGTATCCCCAATCACAGCAAATGAAAATGGCTGCGGTGTGGTGTCACCCCAAACCATCGTGCGACACCCCAGGAGTATCGCAAACGACAACAACCATAAAACAACCCTGTTTGCACGCCGGGAGCAAATCATTCGGCTGACTCCAATTGTGGATTTCAGATTGCAGGATAACGCGAAAGCGGCAGAAACCGAGTTTTTGGCAAAAACTCGGTTTCTGGTGCCCCAAATGGTTCACCGAATTGTGAACCATCCCCATGCCGGCTATGAAAGGACCAAATATTGCCGTGCGAGATGGTTCAGCGCCTCTTTATATACCTCGAACATAATCGATAGCCGGAAAAAGACTTCATCCAGTTCATATTCACGCGCTATCGCATGTGCCGAAGCCCGTTCGTAGTATTCACGCCCAAAATCGATGTAGAATTGTGTGTTTACCGGACGATGCTTATAACGGAGACGATATTCAATCGATTGCGGAAAGAGCCCCGTGACATAAAGAGAATAGTTGCCAATGTGGGAGTAAATGAGAAATTGCCGACGGGCATCCGCATTAGCAGCTTCTTGAATCATATCGGTCAAATAGTGATGCGTTTGTTCGTCGTGCTGATGGATGCGATACAATCGATCGGTTTTGACAAAGAGACTCAGAAGGTTCGCAATATAGTTAATCACCCGTTGGTCCCCCAGGATTCGCCGATCGACCAGGCTCCGTCGCAATAACACGCTGAAGAACAAAAGCGGAGAAATATCCAGTACAAATTGACTTTCATCGCGAATCTTGTTGAAAATGGATTCACTATTCAACATGGATTCAATCGCTGTGGGCAGTTGATGAATAAATTGAGCAATCTCCTCATAACTGCGTCCTGGTTTCGGAAAATTCTCAATCAGGAATTGCAGGTCTCGGTCCCGCAGTTGACTGAAATCTGTATGAGCAAAATCAGGTTTTGGCATTGCAATTTCCCCCTTTGCATAACACCATTTCTGAATAAAAAGGTATGACGGAAAAATTCAGGATTCAGGATTCAGGATTTAACTTGACTTTGTTAAATTAGGTAGACGATCACCCTGTAGAACGTGCGGCTCGCTCGTTCAAAGAGGGAACAAGCGAGCCGCATGTTCTACGACTGGATCTTGAGTTGAATTTAACAAAGTCAAATTACTTGCAAGGTTCTGTTGATACCTTGAAAAAGGGCTTGATTTGAAGGGTAAAGTTTGTTACACTGAATGACGAAAACAGCGTTTTCGCACTCCAAAATGAGGTGAAGGAAAATTATGGACTGTATTTTTTGTGCCATTGTCGCAGGCAAAATACCGGCAACGAAGGTCTATGAGGACGAGCAAGTCCTCGCTTTTATGGATATTTCTCCAGGAAATCCGGGACATCTCCTTGTCATTCCGAAATCGCATTACCGAAATATTTTTGATATTGACGCGGAGATTGCTGGCAAGGTGATACAGGTCGGGATAAAGCTTGCTAACGCCATCAAAGCGGCATTAAATCCTGATGGGCTGAATCTATTCCAATCCAACGAACCGGCGGCGTTTCAATCTGTTTTCCATTTCCATCTGCATCTGATGCCGCGTTGGAAAGGGGATTCGCTCGTTCTGCCCTGGAAGCCACAAAAAGGAGACGCCGATCAGATTAATGAGGTTGCGGCTAAAATTAAGCAACACGTCAAATAGCAGGGAATGAGATGGCAGGCGGGGATAAAAAGAAACCGAGTTGCTCTTAACTAGACTTCCGAAGTCTAAAGAGACTTCGGAAGTATAAAAATGTAAACTTTAATACTGAAAGTTAGAAACTCGGTTTCTTTTTAGCACCATGCTTCATGTTTCACACCGGTTCACCAACCGCTTCGACAAAGATTTTGGACCCTTCGACATCAACGATTCTGACCGGAGTTTCGGATGCGATAAAATCGCCAACGCTGACAACATCAAGTCGCTTATCGCCCATACGAATCGTACCCGCCGGCCGCAACGGCGTGATGGCGATACCGGTTTTGCCCAGATAGGCATGGAAATCTTCCCTCGATGCGGAATGATACCCCACGGCTGAATCCAGCGCGGTTTCTAAAACGAATTGATGCCAGGTGCGCGTTTTGGGTAAGGTGTATGCCGCCGCAAGTGCCAGCAGAAACGTGAATAGAACAGAGCTAGAGAGCCAGAAGATCGCCGTCTCGAATTCATAAGCTTGTTTGAAGATAAAAAAGACGCTGCCCAACATCAACGTAATACCAGCGATGCCTGTGATGCCAAACCCTGGTATGACAAAAAATTCTAGCATAAGCAACCCGACGCCAATGATAAATGCCAACGCAGCATATTCTGCTTTAATCTGACCGAGCGTATGACCACCGAAGAATAGCCCAAGGCAAATGAGCCCGGCAATTCCGGGGAAACCAAAACCGGGCGTCCTAAGTTCTACAAATAGCCCAAGTACCCCCAACGAAAGGAGAAGGGCGCTGATCATCGGGCTCGTGATGAAAAAGACGAACCGATCTGCCACCGTGACGTATACCTCTTGAATCGTCGCACCGTTGAGGGATTTGACGACTCGCACTTTCGCGGTGCCAGGTGCTGTTTGCTTCTGCATGACCGCTGTTTCAGTCAGGGCTTGGCGCACCCCGTTAATTTCGACAATTTGGTACATCGCCAGCAGTTTTTCAATTGTTTCTGCCTCCCCATCCGCGAAATTATATCGCAATGCTTCCGCAGTTGTTAGGGCCAACAACTTACCTTCAGGGGAGATAACCTCCATCTGTTCTCCAGCTTCTTTCATGTCATTATACTCGTCAGGGGTAAGGGCGACAATCTCGCCATTTTTCTTTTTAACGAGCACGAGCTCTTTATCCACCATCGCGGCGGCGATGTCAGGATTTCGCCCTTCACGCTCCGCAGTCGCTCGAATTTTCCCTCGAATGTAGGAAACCGCTTTCTCACCCAGTTCTTCCCCTTGAATGGTAACCGGGGCAGCGTCACCAATCACGCCACCGGGTTTCATCACAATCTGAGAACAGGCCAGGGAGATCATCGCCCCTGCGGAGATTGCCTCGGTATTGACGTAGGCAATCGTGGGGAGGTTGGTGCGTTGAATCGCGTCGATAATATCCCGTGCTGCCCCAACAGCCCCTCCGGGGGTATGGACATCAAAAATAATCGCATCCGCATTGGCTTTCTCAGCGCTCTGAATCCCGTTACTGATGTAGACGCGCAGCCCATTGCCGATTTCGTCTCGGATGTTGATCACATACACCAACGCATCATCTGCTAAGGCAATCGCCTCAGAAATTGATACCAGTAAAATCAAGGCACAACTGATGATAACATACTTTTTGATTTTCATAAGAATCACTCCATTATCGGCATGTTTCAAATTTCTTCAAAAATGTGTTGACACTTTTGGGGATGCATGAAACGTAAAACGTGAGGCGTGACCTCTTTACGTTTCACGTTTCACGTTTTACGTCTCACAATGGCTGGCATGATAAAGACCCACTTTCAGGATTTTCTTGCACTATTATATCTTTAATGCAGAACCGTGTCAAGCGTTTTGAGATGCAAACTCATCCCGAATCCATGCGTGAAGAACGTGGTTTAAGATGTGGTGAACATCTTCAACGGGACCGTACTCATGACTGTCCGCCACGACACTCACATCCACTAGCTTGGCAAGTCTCCCACCGCCGAATCCGGTCCAACCAATTGTTTTGCAGCCGACTGTGTTGGCATGCCGAATTGCCCGAATCACATTCTCTGAGTTGCCGCTCGCACTGATGCCAATCACGAGGTCTCCGGCGTTGACTAAGTTTTTGAGTTGCTCGACAAAGACATCCTCGTAACAGCGGTCGTTCGACCATGCCGTCATCGTCGCGACATTATCCGTTAAGCTTATCACCCGAAAACGCCGCTTGCCGGTGAGGCTTGTCCCTTTTCCCAAATCACAGGCGATGTGCGATGCTGTGGAGGCGCTGCCGCCGTTGCCGACCACGAAGATTTGCTGGCCTGCGTGATACGCTTCCATCACGAGATCGATGGATCGGCGGACATCAGCGAAAGAGAGGCGTTCCAAAACGCCCTGTAAATGCGTGATATACTTCTGAATGCGTTCCATGGTTGTCTCCTAATTTTGATCGGATAACGGAAATTTCCGATCCGAAAGTTCGAGCTCATCCAGCGTTTCATTGAGCCACTGAATTATCTGAATGAACTTGTCCCTATCCGCGAGCGTGTACGCTTGCTGAAGCAACGTCTGGCAGATGGTCGCGATGTCAGCAGCGGTGATTTTCTCATGGTTGTACGAGATGAGTTGTACAACATCTGTCTGATCTTGCATCCGCTTGCCCATCTCAGGGCGGTTCGGTGCGGCGATCAGTTTGAGCAGAATCAAATCTTGCAGACGAGCAACCTTTACCGGAAGCTCATCGATCATATTATCAGTTGCGTTGCTCACAACAGAACGTTGCAATCGCAAGGACGCCCGTAGCACATCGAACCGTGTTCCGTGGTAATCGTAAATACCAACGATTGCTGTCCCGCGGAGGTAATAAGGGCTAAAAAGTTGACGCACCTTTTCCGCATCCTCTGCCAACACAATGAGATCTAAATCCTGTGTTAGTCGGGGCGGGCAGTAGTGTGCCAGCGCCATCCCACCAATGATGGCATAAGGGATATTTGCCTCATTGAGTTTTTGAAGAATCTCTTTAATCTTGTCACGTTCCATAAATTTCCGCTTTGCAAACATGCTTGCGTAATCTTCGGAGAGCACGATACACGTCTCCAGACCGTTTTTCCCACGAAACAGAAATTCCTCGCGTGGCTCGGTAATAACTACTGGCACGATCTCATTCCCCCGATTTTATAGAGAGACTTCCGAAGTCTCAGAGACTTCGGAAGTCTGATTTCACTTTGAACGGTAAGAAACCGCGGTTTCTACCCATCCCCAAATTTATCCTAACACCTAATTCATGACTAATGAAATTGCGGCAAGGTCGCCCACGGAATCCCCCAATTGCGCCGGCATGATTCTGACCACCTCAGCCGGACGCTGCATCGCCATCTCCGCGACCGTGCGTCGGATGGGGTCTAACAGCAGATCACCGGCGGCGACTGCAATGGTACCGATTAGGACGATTTCCGGGTTCAATATGTTGACAAGATTCGCAATGCCCCACCCCATGTAGTAGGCGGTTTCATTGATTAAGGATAGCGCGAGGGAGTCCCCGTTCCGTGCGGCTTCAAGGACATGCTCCGACCGGACGCGGTCGATTTGCCCATCGGCGAGGGCTAAGAGTTGTGTCTGAGGGTGCTCCCGAATCGCGGCTTGCGCACGGCGCGCAATCGCGGGGCCTGAGCACAACGCCTCCAGACACCCCCGCTTGCCGCACCCACACAGCGGGCCAGTGGGTAACAGGATCTGGTGCCCGACCTCTCCTGCGCTGTCATTCGCGCCGTGATAGACCTGCCCGTTGGCGACGATGCCGCCGCCGATGCCCGTGCTCATCGTCATGTAAAGCACATAGTTGTAGCCGCGCCCCCCCCCAAATCTCCATTCCGCGAGGGCGCTCGCGTTCGCATCGTTCTCAATGATTGTCGGAATATGAAACTCCGCTTCGATGAGATTCTTCAGTGGTAAAGCATCCCAACCCGGCAGATTCGGCGGGGAGTAGACCACACCCGTTTTCGTGTCCAGCGGTCCGCCACAACTCACGCCAATCCCTGAGATCTCCTCGTGTTTCAGCCCTGCCAAATGGATAGTCTCATCGACCATCTCTAACAGAAGCCGCACCGCATGTTGGGGCCCCTTTTCTGACTCCGTTGGCTTTCGTACCTTTTGCAAAATCTTTCCGTTTTCATCCGCAACGACAGCGGCGAGTTTTGTCCCTCCGATGTCGATGCCGACGATGTATGAATCCATCTTTATTATACTCCATTTACGATGTGCGTGATGTGTGAAACGTAAAACGTAAAACGTGAAAAGGAAGGAAACGATAGATGTAATACCAATTCCGAGTTCATATCCGACATTTTTACTGTCATCCTGAGCATCGCGAAGGATCAGCGTAGCGAAACATCTCCGTTGAGATTCTTCACTTCGTTCAGAATGACAAAATGATGGCTTTCAATTCGGAATTGGTATAAGATAAATTTAGCAGTGAGTGTATTTTTTGTCAACAAAAAAAAATTGAAAATCCGCCTCCATAGCATCTGTAGGGTGGGGCAGTGCCCACCGTACAAAATGTGCAATAATTTTTGGTCAGGTACTTATGAATCCATTTTCTCGCACGCCCACCCCGAGTCGGTCAAGAAATAGAGTGACAATCGTCCAAAAATTTGATATGCTATAAGAAGGATGGCATGTTTCAGAATTTCCATCATCGTGGACACTTCGATTACATGATGCGTGAAACGTGAAACGTGAGAGGAGGGATTCTTCACGTTTCACGTTTCATTCAATCAGATTCTCACGAATATAGTGATAGAACAACATGCCATAAGTATCAATCCAAGTTGACAGATGAGAGGAGAGAAAAGCGTGACCCCAATTCACACGGTCGTTCGGAAACAATTTAGTCAGCACGCTGAATATTATGCCCGGAGCACGGCGCACGCGGAAGGGGATACACTGAGAGTGATTGTTGATTTTGCCCAACCAACAGGCACAGAGACGGTCTTAGATATTGCAACGGGGACCGGTTTCACCGCTTTTGCCATTGCCCCAAAGGTTGCGCATGTCATCGCAACCGATTTGACACCAGCGATGTTGGAGAAGGCGAAGGAGCTTGCCCTAGAACGGGGGGGGCGGAATATCGATTTCCAGGTCGCGGCGGCTGAAGCCTTACCTTTTGAAGTTGCGTCATTCGATCTGGTCACATGCCGGATTGCCCCCCATCATTTTCAGGATGTACGTCGATTTTTGGCAGAAACCCATCGGGTGTTGCGCCCCGGCGGCGTGTTCTGTATGGTAGATTCCGTCTGTCCTGAATCAGAGCGGCTCATCCAGTGGCAAAATCATGTTGAAAAATTGCGGGATGAATCTCATGTGTGGGGGTATCCTCCCTCTCAATGGCGTGAGATGATTTTACAGGCAGGATTCACCATTGCGGGAGAGGCGCATACGCGAAATGCCGAAATCCAATTTTCGTGGTGGGCGCGTCGGGCGGGAAATCCGCCAGAATTGGTGAACCAAATCCGCGAAGCATTTGAGACGCTCTCTCCGGCTGATGCCGAGATTTATGCGATTCGTCGAGAAGGCGACGAATTATACTTTGCTTGGCCCATGTATGGTGTCAAAGCGATAAAATGAGCAAATGAGCAAATCTGCAAATGGGCAAATGAGGAAAGGGGCTTTCACGTTTCACGCATTACGCAATACGTTTTACGTTTCACGTTCGATTCCGAGAGGGGATTGGAATGTCTATGAGACTTTATCCGTGGGCTTGCTTGCTGCTTATTATCCTGATTGGTTGTGGAGAGGGTGCCATTGAAAAGGTGGAAGACCTGTTTCCGGGACCACCCCTCAGGCCACGAATGCACTTACATCTGCGGGGCGTTCCTGATAACCTGTGGGGACCAGACGCGCTAACAGATACGGATGGCATCCATATTGAGTGGGACGCCAATACAGAGGCAGACCTCGCCGGCTATAAAATCTACCGCTCCACAGATTCTGTGGTCTATCAACAGATTGGTGAGGTCATAAAAACGATCACTTTCTACGAAGATACAGACGTGAAGTTGGAAACCCGATATTACTATCGTATCACGGCTTTCGACAAAGAAGGGAACGAAAGTACCATGTCTGAGCCAACGAGCTATACGCTGATGCGTAAACCCATTCTGACGCAGCCGCCCATGCAGGCGATTCTGGATGCACCGCCGACGTTTCGCTGGCTCGGAATTGGTGAGACGGGATTCTATACGCTCCGCGTTTTTGTTAGCACCGGAGATACCCAAACGCCGTTTCGGGAAATCTGGCACTATGAGACGATTGATTTTGATCAATTCGAGGTGGTCTTTAACCGGGATGGTACGGCAACGGAACCGTTGCGGCCGGGGCAAGAATATCGCTGGCGCGTGGATTTTGAAGCGCGTGCAATGGTCGCGTCGGAATCGACCTGGCGATTTTTTCAGCTCCAAAACCCATCGACGAGTCAACAAACAGGTGAATTGACGAATCAAAGGTAGGCGGCAAAATCGTGAGAATTTATTTCGCAAATGTCACATTTCACGAAAAGTGAGTCGTCACGCGGAATTGGGTGAGGGGTGAGTGGGGATGACCCGCATACGCATCAGGTTAAGGCGACAAGTTCCCTCTCCCCCTGTGGGAGAGGGTTAGGGTGAGGGGAAGAACTCCGTTGTGTCGCGCCACCCCCTCACCCCGGCCCTCTCCCACGGCGGGGAGAGGGAGCGTCAACATGCGGCGCGCCCTCGCATCGCTTAACTTAATGCGTATGAGTCTCTTCTTGTACTCTCCCGGCCACCCTCTTCTGCCCCTCCCCTGACCGGCTTACCTGTTTCATTTCGTAAGTTCGGCTAGTTTTGCGTAGAGACGTAAAATGTTACGTCTCTACATCAGACTCCATAAATCTTCGCAGGATTGTCGTGAAACACCGCCTGGGCAACGTCAAGCGCAATGGACTCGGAAATAAATCCCTCCTCAATCATCTCGGCGAGCGCAATCGCAAAATTTTGCCGCGCCATCTTGAGATGCCCATAGACTGCTTCGACGTACTGAAGGTCATCGCCGTAGGCAATGATTTTGTTATAAGGCACCATGCGAAGCCACTCCTTGAGGTCTGTCCGCGAACCGATCGGAGAGATAATGTGAATCCAGGACATATTGAGATACACATTGCTGAAAGTCTTACCGAGTACCGCGCCCTCCCGCAGATAGGGATAGCCTGAATGCGAAAGATCAAAGCGTGCATTCCGAAACGTCTGAAGCAGTTCGGCGAGCGGGGCAGGGCTGCACCCCTCCATACTTCCGTAATTTCCAGCGCGGATGCCTTGATGAAACTGAATCGTCAGATCGGCGTCGGAGGCGGCGCGGCAGCACTCGAAAACCAGGTAATCCTCTAAAAGTGCCCCACCTTCCGATTCCAGCCCGGCATAATCGCCTCGCATCAACCCATCGAAGACCTTTGCCGCGTCCTCCCTTTTTCGACCTTTGAAATCCATGCTTCTGTGGTAGGATTGAGACATCTTGACGCCCGCGACCTTTGCGGCTTTCCATTGACGGCATGCCCCTCGGATGGCTTCGACATGGTCGTCGAGGTTTGCGATGCTGACGTTATAATCCCGTTCGATTGCCTGAACCTGGGAAGCCGAGCGGAGCATACTGAAGCGGTTCAAGCGTGGAAGGGGCAGGAACAACTCGCGGTCCACTTCAATCAGGTCTTCCATGTTCATCACCGAGACCTTGATGTTCGATTGCCGCTTCAGCACATCGTGATAAAATCCCGGCTTGCTGTGCGCACGGAGGGCTTCTGAAATTGGCTCAACCGTTTGGCTGGTCAATTCCGCAAATCCGAGCAAATCCCGAAACCCTTCGATGATGCACTGGGAGTAACCTGTCAAACGGGTCCATCTCCAGTACGGCTCGAAGCGCTTCCAGCGTTCCGCGAGCGGAAGCCCCGGCCGCAATGCCGTTTCGAGCTCGCTCGTGGACATCCCCGCGGAGACCAAATCGGATGCGGCGTAGGCATGTCTGAAGAAGGCGAGGGCATCAGGGGCTTCCGCCAATCGATTCTGTTCAGGCATGATGTGTGAGTGGGAGTTAATACATGGGATTTTCGATATTTCATCAAACAGCGCTATCGAAAGTGTATTCATTGCCATAGAAATTGTCCTTTCAAAGGTGGTAAGACCTAACCCCCCGACCCCTTCCCGACACGGGAAGGGGGAGAAAACTCCCCTCTCCTAGAACACAGATCAAGAGGATTACACAGATTGAAAACGAAAAGGAATCTCCCCCGAAGACCAATCCGTGAAATTCTAAAAATCCGTGTTCTAGGGGAGGGGCCGGGGGAGGGGTTCTGGAACAACCCCTCAGTGAAAAAGTCGTATAACGTTTCGCTTTTGAACTGAGTTCACTCCACGCAGTATAGCACACCATCGCTACCGCCCGCAAGGATTTCGGCGTCCCCGTCATTGTCCACATCCGCCACAACGATGTTTTGACGTGAAACGTGAAACGTGAAATCCTTCACTGCGTTCGAGGGTTCCGGCTGTGAAACGTGAAACGTGAAACGTGAAAAACCTAAGACCTAAGACCTAAGACCTAACACCTAACACCTAACACCCAACCCCCCATCCTTCCATCCTTCCATCCTTCCATCCTTCCATCCTTCCAACTGCCAGATGATAGCGTCTGACACCCCAGGTCGCTTGGCAACGGCGAGCAGTCGGGAACCGTTGGCGTAGAGGAACTCTTCAAGCCCATCCCCGTTGATGTCAGCGGCGACGCAGTTAGATGCGCCAACCCCTTGGGGCGGAACGCTCCAGAGGACTTTCCCGGTGGCGGCGTCGAGGCAGCGGAAACCATCCCGGCAGCCGGGAACACCGATTTCCAACTGTCCGTCGCCATCTGCATCGCCAATCGCTGGAAGGCCCGAGGCACCGTCGTTGGGCTCAGTGCGCCAGAGAAGTTCGGCACGTCCTTCGCGATGGGCGAACACCAGAAGCATAGACGAACTGGTCCACAACGTTTTTGAACGAACGTCGTTTGAAGAATCGTGAAAAAAATAAGGTAAATTGGCGGCAAATATGATACAATCAGCGGCGATTAAATTGGAGGTGAAAACCGTGGAACAGAGCAAATCAAAGTATCCTCCTCATACCCGTCCAGTGGCGGCTAAACCAGGCAGCTATAGCGAATACCTGGACAAGCACCCTGAGATTGTGGAGGAAGGCTTGAGAAAAATGGGACTCGATCTGGATGAAATGGAAAAGCTATTACTTGAAGGTTGGACACTTGAGATTCATCTGAATAACTTCAAAAATGCGACGTTTAATACTACAACCGCACTTATGAAAACAGGTAGCTTCGGCACTTGATTTCACGGGGGTTAAATCGCACAGCAAAACGGCTGAACCCCGCGTTAAATCTGAGGTCGCAATCTAAGTGCGGTTGTAATATTAGTGGGGGTATAATTATAATAGCTACAAACCCCGAGGGATGGTTCATCAATAGGCGGGCAGTTTACAGGAATTCACTGGTAATTATGGAATTATGGGAATGCCCTTTCCCATTATTACCATCATTCCCAGTGAATTTTCCCAGTACCCAAAAAGTGTCAACCTGATCCCTTGAGAAAATGAACCATCCCAACCCCGATATTTAAAATTCTATTTTTGGAAAGGGAGGAGAGTAGAAATGTTTAAGGAAAGGACACTCTATATATTTATTGTAATAGGTATTTTCCTCATTGTTGCGCCAGTAGCTCTGTTTGTTATAATGGGAATTTTTAAGGGGGATGGAAATCTTTCAGGAGATGAGGCGTTTTTGTACGCCCTGCTGTGTGCTATTGGCATCTTCTTTGGTGTTTTCTTTGTAGCGCTTCCGATTGATTCACTGCAAAACAATTACGGCGTTTGGAGGAGAAGCAAAAGTAGAGGTGGATTTGGCGGTGGAGTTCGCAATAATCCAACCGAAGAAGGCCCTAATTATGAGTCTCAAAAAGACACTGGAGCAGACGATCTTTATGATTATTATGGACCTACAAGGCAACCACGACGATAAACTCGACTTTGACAGCATCTAGTGGCATGGAAGTGCCCCAGAGTCCATAACTACTGGGCTTTTTGAGTTGGGTGGAAGATATTTCCTAGTCTACACTTTTTCAATTTTCCCTTGAAATTAGGTGGTTTCATCGTGTATCCTTAGTACTACAACCGCACTTAGAGTTTAAGAAGAGTTGAGATACGGATGTTGCACCCAAAAACTGAATTCTCTGCTTCGATGATGGCTTCGTTTGGCTTGCTTGCGTTTGGCTCTACGCCAACGCGACCAAGCCAGCCGCAACTCCGCAGAGCGTGGATGCAAAGGGAGTGCCACTTCCAGCAAACAGCGCACTTCGGGCACGGTCAACTGAGCTACCCAAGGGTCGGGAGTCTCTTGCTGGTGGGCCTTCCAGCGGAGCGAAGCCAACCACGCATGCGCCATCAGCGAAAGCGTGATATGCCGATGCCAACTGGGCCAGTGACGCACTTCATACTCGTCCAAGCCCGTCTCCTGCGCAAGTGCGGTTGTAGTATTAAGAAAATCAAAAAAAATACATGAAGCGTACAAGCATTTCCAAAAACAGTCCTACGTCTGGGCTAAGTATGCTGACATCATAGCACGCGTGGACCCTGTAACCGCACATATTCAGGACGACGGCATAGGTGCGTTCTACCTTCCATCACGGGCGATTTTTGAACGCATCACGCCCCATTCTGAACCGGTGGGTCTTGTTTTCACGGACGGTTCGTTTCTCGTTGCAAAGGAGATCTTTGAGTACGGTTATCCTGATGATTCTGCGGCGAACCCGCAGATCTGCTTTCTTGAGTACGGCTATCATTATCAACGTCCCCAAGATCGAACTTTCTTCCGATATGACTACCATCCAGAAGTTGGCCCCCCTGAGACCCACCCGCTCTATCATCTCCATGCCACAGGTTGGAAAGAGGGAGCGGGAGATTTGCCCCAAGTGCCGCGTTTTCCACCCTGCGCTTTCGCTGTCCCGTGACGCTTGACGAGGTTTTGGAACTCATCCGCCTCAATTTTTTCTCCTGATATATAACATGCAGGCTACAGTTCATTGATGTCATCCGTCTTTCTCAAGGTCCACTAACGCCTCCACCGCTTCTGGGTTTCCTATTTCACCCAATTCTGTGCCGTTGACTGCAAGGCATTCTGGTACTCATCAAGACTCATACTTCGATTCGGCTCAATCACGCCATTTAGCGATTTGTTGTAGAATTTCTGAGGCCCGATCGAGAGCATCCTGTGCATCTGCGTTGCTCGGAGCTGGGAATCCACTGCCCGGGTATCTTGTGGCGGTGTAATACTGGTCCAAGATTTGACAATCAGTTGTCAGCGATTGTAATGTGGCGTCATGGCCACTGCAAAGATTCAACAGATCAACTAATCCATGAATTCTTGGGTAACTACTGCTTTTCCAAAGCAGATAGGCTTTTAATAATTTCTCAGCCGTTTGCTGAGATAGGAAACAGGCATGAGCATAATACTGATTTTGGAAGGCGAGCTGTGCCAGGGCGAGGTCATCTTGCGCACGCTTGAGCCATTCTTCATACTCTTTCATATAAGACCCTCCCTTTCTCGATGATTTCGTGATTCACAAAGAAATGACCGCTACCCTGTAAGCGGCGAAATTCTTCAGGCGTATAAACAAAGTAGTGAACGCTCACATCCGATTCACAAATGACCGCGACCTCTCTCAGACGTTCGTAAAAGGGCTTCTCTGTGTCTTTGATGATGACCAAATCAAGGTCGCTCCATTCGTGGATGTTTCCATCGCTCATAGACCCAAAGAGGCGAATGGACTCCGGGGAATAACGCTGAACAAGGGCTTGAACGATTCGATCTAAATTTTTCTGTAACTGATCTTTTCGCCTCTCGATTGACATTCTGCTTTCCCCCCCTGCATCTTGAATCCTGAATCCTGAATCCTGAATCCTGAATCTCTGCATTTTTAATCAAATTGAGTAATACGGGTCATATCGCTGAATCGGGAGGCGGATGGGTGCTCCCTGTGCAACCGATTTGTAGATGCCCTTGGTCACTTCCAACTGCGGACGAGTGCTTTCACCCGGAATGAAGAGCGGCTTCCGCCCACGGATGGCGTCGATAAAATCCACAAACTGCCCCGGCATCCCTTCAATCTCCAACGGCCCCACTTCGGCCTCGAGCTTCTGGGTCAGTTGGGCGGCATACTCTTTATCTGCCGATCCGATTGCAAAGCTGGGGATGACCGCAATCGACGCCCTCTCGCCGAAGATTTCAATCCGTTGCGAGGGGGTTTGCGGATTCGGGTGGGCGGAGGTGCTCGCCGTAACCTGCCCCAACGCGCCGCTTCTGAACTTGAGCAGTGCGGCGGAATTATCCTCCACCTCGATTCGGTGGGTGTAGGTTCCCATGTGGGCATAAATCTCCTCGACCTCGCCCATCAACCAGAGGTAGAGGTCGATCGCGTAGCGACCGTGATGGTAGGTTGCACCGCCGCGCTCGCCTGCCCATGTGCCGCGCCACGCATCGGAATCGTAGTAGCTCTGCGCCCGATGCCACAGCACATCGACATGCCCCATGATCAGCCGCCCGAGGTCGCCGGACTCGATTGCCCGTTTCGCCATCATCGCGGTCCGGTGATAGCGCGTGTGTCCGTACTGCACCGTGAACTGGACACCGCTCGCCTTCGCCGCGTCGATCATTTCGTCCGCCTCACGCAAACTGCCGGCGATGGGGCCCTCACAGAAAACGTGCACGCCGGCTTTCGCCGCCGCAATGGTTGGGCCGGAATGCGCAAACGGCGGGACGCAGATGTTGACGGCATCCACACCGCTCTCAGCGATTAAACGGTTGTAATCTGTATAAACGGCGGCTTCTTGAGCGGAAGATTTACACGCTTCAATCTGGCGTTCAATCTCCGCGGATTTTCCCTCGTTCCCACGTTCGGCATAGGAACGCTCCAGAGCGGCCGCCCGTTTTGTGTATGTCTCCTTGACGAGCGCGGAGCGATTCTTCGCCTTTGCTTCGTCGATGTCACAGACCGCGACAACCTGAGTTTCTTCACAGAGATTTTCGGCATAGATGCGAATGTGCGTGGCGGAGATTCCACCACAACCGATAATTCCAATTTTGATTTTATCTGACACGATGTTATCTCCAAAAATTATTGTGTGTTGCGTGGGACGTGAAACGTGATTAATCGAGGCTTGGTCATAATTATCCGGCGTCTGAGTTGTAGCCCAAGATTCTATCTTGGCCCCTGACACCAGGGCCAAGATAGAATCTTAGGCTACGACTGCCTCCCCTGGGAATTATGACTGGCCCTCGATTAATCCGTTCGTTGAGTCACTCGTTCGTAGTTAGGCAATTTATCACCGTTCCTGCCAATACCATTTTATCAAGATTGGTCTTCTGGAGCAAGAGAAAAATTGCTGATTTCTCACTATTCTGTTGAACAGTTTCGGTGGGTATGATACACTTATCTGAAATTGAAGGAAAAAGGGGATAGACCAAAGCATGAAAGCGAATAATCAGTCAACTCACTCAAAACCAAAATTCCCCATCGTGGAATCAGACAGCACATTTCGGATGCAATGGCTTGTGTCTTTTTTTGATGTGCCACTCGCTGAAGCTAAAGCTAGACTGGACCAGTTGGTAAAAATCCACCAGGATGAAAACAAATTGATGATTTCTCGGAAACAAACGGGACAAGGTGTTAAGCCTTTCCACATCTACTGGCAGGATTATTTTTTGGCTACCCAAGTCACCTACTTAGATGAGAAGCATCAAGCCCAGATTGAATTTCAGGTAAAAAATTCGCAAGGATTCTGGAAGGACCTCATGGTGCTGTTTTTCTCGGAGTTAAAGCATCAGTTTCCAAATGCGCAGATAAAAAGCCTTCAGCATCTCAAAGTCGCATGCGAATTAGTATAATGCGTGGCTAAACCGCTTCATCGGCTACACGCTTGATACCCAACGAAGCCAATACCCCCAACATCAACAGAAAAACGCCTGCCCAATAAATCCGTTCTAACCCAAGTTGTGCCCCAATCAGCGCACTCACGAGATAGCTCACGAGGGGGCCCATCGCAGACCCGACATCCAGGAAAGTCGTGTAGATGCCAATCGTTTTTCCGCGTTTCCCTGCTGAAGCAACGTCTGCAATCGCGGCATCCAGGGAGACTGAAACGGCCGCGCTCGATATCGCCGTCAGGATTGCGGCTATCCCCACCCAGAGAAAACCGTCCTGTGTCGCTAAAACGGAGAGTGCTACAACGCCAACCAACAATCCGGGCAGTAGCACGAATCTTCGACCCCATCGATCCGCAAAGTGTCCCAAGATCGGCGCGAAAAAGAAAGAGAGGCACCATCGCAGGGAGAGCAGAATCCCTGTCAGCGATGCCACCTTCACTGAAATGCGGCCGAATTGAATCACACTCCCCAAACGGGTTTTAATCAGCAACCCAAGCGTTGAGGAGACGATACTGCTGCTCACAAGCACATTGGTAAACCCAATATAGTAGATGCGCCAATGGCGTGGTAATCGACGTTTGGCGTTGACGCGAGAGAGCAGGCGTGAAACGTGAAACGTGAGGCATAATTCTCATCCTTCCATCCTTCCTTTTCTTCCCTTTTTTTTCCTTTCCCTATTCCTTCAGCTTTATCTCCCCTTGTTTTCGCTTCTTTGAGAGAGCCGTTTCGTGCGCGGAGTGTTATCATTGCTCCCAAGAGCGTCAGCGTCGCAAAAGAGAGGAGGCACTTGCGATAACCGATTGTGTCTGTGAGAATGCCACCGAGCAGCGAGCCCGCGAAAAATCCCACACCGACGATCGACTGATACATACCCATCAGTTTGCCTCGCCCCCGTTCTGTTGCGTGTTTGATGACTGTCGCATACCCCTCCAACCGCAGAAATGACCAGCAGGTTCCCCAAACCAGGCGCGCGATTAGGAACGCCCAAAATCCCCAGAACAACCCGTAGGCGGCCGTTGTGCATGCCCCGACGGCAAGCGCGGCAACGAAATGCCACCAACGCCCGGTATGGTCATGGACATAGCCTGCCAAGGAATTGGTAAGCAGTCTGACGAATCGGTTCGCACTGAGGAGAATCCCGACGAAAGCCAGTTTGATGCCGAGTTGGTCGGCGTGGGAGGGTAAAACAGCATAGAGGGTGGAATCACCCAGAAGTGAAATCGCCACAGCCATTGCGACGACGAGGACGTGTCGGGGAATCATCTGATGGATTGTTCCGATTACGGGTTATGGATTGCGGAATGAAGAAATTGAAGATACCCATACGCATCAACTTAAGGGACGCAGATGCTTGCATCCCGATCCATCGGGGGCGTCCAGAGCAGCATTCCCACGCAGAGCGTGGGAACGAGAAAATGGTGCTGTCGTACTATTCTATCACGCTTGGTGATACCCTGTCAACACGATGACTGAGAAAAAATAAAGGTCTTGACAAGCGGGTAAGGACATAATAAAATGATTGCGTATTGGTACCCGAGACTTCCGAAGTTTCAATACACGAGTTGAACTGAGACGATTCGACATCTCGAAAAAGAGATTCAGCGAAGGCCTCGTATCAAACTTCGGAAGTCTAAACGTAACCCGAGACTTCCGAAGTTTCAACACGCGCGTTGCACAGAGACGATTCGACATCTCGAAAAAGAGATTCAGCGAAGGTCTCATATCAAACTTCGGAAGTCTAAACGTAACCCGAGACTTCCGAAGTTTCAATACACGAGTTGAACTGAGACGATTCGACATCTCGAAAAAGAGATTCAGCGAAGGCCTCGTATCAAACTTCGGAAGTCTAAACGTAACCCGAGACTTCCGAAGTTTCAATACACGAGTTGAACTGAGACGATTCGACATCTCGAAAAAGAGATTCAGCGAAGGCCTCGTATCAAACTTCGGAAGTCTAAACGAAAAACTCGTATGGAAAGGAACATCCATGAGCAAAACAAAGAGTGAAAATTTACCCGCGGCGTTGGGCGGAGCGCCGGTATTTGTGCAAACGGCGCAATCTCAAGGGAAGCTAGATCAGTGGCAACAGATGACGGAGGAGGAAGCACAGGTCGCTTACGACATGACTTTGCGCAATGAGCTGTCTGGCGGGACGCCGGTTGTCCGTGAGTTTGAGAAGGTGTGGCGTGAACGACACGGGACCCGATTCGCCATCAGCGTGATCAACGGGACCGCCGCGCTCCACAGTGCGATGTTTGGGCTCGGTATTGGGCCGGGCGATGAGGTCATTTGCCCGACCTATACATGGATCTGTTCAATCTCTCCGGCACCGATGTTGATGGCAAGGCCCGTCTTCTGCGAAAGCGATCCGCGGACGTTGTTGATCGATCCGGAAGATGCGCGTCGCCGTGTCACGGAGCGCACAAAGGCGATTGTTGCGGTGCACCTGTGGGGAAACGTCTGCGATATGGATGCCCTGATGAAATTGAGCGCGGAGACGGGGGTGGCGATCATTGAGGATTGCTCGCATGCCCACGGGGCGACGTACAAGGGGCGCCCATGCGGTAGCATCGGCCATGTCGGCGCGTGGAGCTTACAGGGGAGCAAGCCCGTCAGCGGCGGCGAAGGGGGCATGATTGCGACGAACGATGTGGATATCTTTGAGCGGGCGTGCCTCGTCGGTCAGGTGAACCGGATTGCGGGGCTAGACCTCGTTACGGATAACTACAAGCATCTGCAACCGCTCGGACTTGGGACGAAGTTTCGGGCGCATCCGCTCGGTATTGGTATCGCTTCGGTGCAGATGAAAAAGCTTGATGCGCTGAATGCCCGTCGCCGCGCATACATCCAGGCTGTTGAGGCAGGCATCGCAAAGATCCGCGGCGTGCGACCTGTGGAAAAATATAAAGGGGCGGAATCTGCTGGCTTCTACGGATTCCCCATCCACTATATCCCCGAAGAGTTAGGCGATCTCCCCCCAGATCGGTTTATTGACGCACTTGGTAAGGAAGGGCTTCGTGCGAGGGGCAACCCTTACCCGCTCCTGCACACACTTCCGCTCTTCGCTGATGGTTTCGATATCTTTACGCGGGGGCGTGGCCCCCTCTGTACCCCTGAAATGGGTGGGGATTATCGCGGTTATCAACGCGGAGATTTTCCGATAACTGAAAAGGCGTGCTCGCAGTTGCTATTTCTGCCGGTGTTCAGCAATCCCGTTGAAGGTGCGGCGGATGGGGTTGTCGCTGCCATTCGTAAAGTCGCCGACCACGCCGAGGCACTTGCTGAACGGGTTGCCCAGGCTGCGGGCTGAAGCCGCTCAACTCATATCGATTTAGGCTCGCGATTTCCTATCATCAGGATGTTTTCATCTGGAAGGAAGGGAAGAATGGAAGGAAAGGAAGGATGGAACGGCATTTCTTCCATTCCCTTCTTCCCTTCCCTTTCTTCCTCCGAATGGGCAAATTCAAACCTAAACCGGTATCAATTCGTGAGGAATCATCACCATGTACAGCGCAATTATCCTCGCCGCCGGAGCAGGGCACAAAGCCTGGCCCTACGGCGAATTCCGTCAAAAATGCACCCTTCCCGTCGCCAACACCCCCATGGTGCGTCGGCTGGTGCAAAACCTGATCGAGGTGGGTTGCAACCAGATTATCGTGGTTGTTGGGCATCATCGGCAACAGGTGTGCGGTGCCGTTGCCGATTTGCCGGGGGTGGAATTTGTGACGCAAAATCCGCTGGATGGGACAGCGGCCGCCGCGTTGCTGGCGACACCCAAACTCACGAATGACCGCTATCTCATCGTTTATGGCGACATCGTGACTAGCGTGGGAAACTTTCGTCGCCTGATTGAGGCGTTTGATAGCAGCGGCGCGGAGGCGGCGGGGATGATACACCCCCTTGGAGACGAGGATTGTAGCAATTGGATTTGCGCGGGGTTCAATGGAGATTGCCTGACAGGAATCGAAGGGCACCCCCGTGGCGGTTCCCATCGCCTGTGTGGGATTTACGCCTTCAAGGCCTCCGCGACAAACTACCTGCTAAGGAATCCCGGCCTCGTCACGCGAGTGCCGGTGGGCGGGATGCCGCCTGTCGAATCGGAGGTGGCTCAATCGGTGCAGGTGATGCTGGACGACGGGAGAGCGGTGTTGGCGGTTCCAACGGCTGAGTTCTTTGTCGATGTCGATAAGCCGTGGCACATTTTGGAAGCGAATCGGCGGCTGATCGATTACCTCGCTAAACGTATCGATCGGGATGAGATTGCGGATGGCGCGTCAATCTCGGATGCAGCGGAAATTGTTGGACACGTTGTGTTGGGGAAAAACTCCGTTATCGGTCCCCGCGTCGTTGTGAAGGGAACGCTCATCGCCGGCGCGAACAACAACATCACCAACGGGGCCATTCTGCACGGGAATATCCTGGTGGGGAATCAGTGCCGAATCAGCGACTACTGTGATGTGGGGGGCAGCGCGATAGGCAATCGCTGCATCATCGGGCACGGCGCGGAGATGTCAGGCGTGATGATGGATAAGGTGTATCTGTATCACTACTGTGAGATGTCCGGCGTGTTCGGCTGCGCCACCGACATCGGCGCGGCGACGGTGTGCGGCACGCTCCGGTTCGATGATCGGGACACGCCGATTCAGATCGATGGACGCTACGAAACCCCACCCGTCGGGGCGAACGCAACATACATGGGGGACTACTGCCGCACCGGCGTCAATGCGATTATCATGCCCGGCAGGCGAATCGGTTCTTACAGTGTCGTTGGACCGGGCGTCATCCTGTATGAAGATGTCCCAAGCAAAACGATGGTTATGGCAAAGCAGGAGCTCATCACGAAGCCGTGGGGACCGAATCGGTACGGTTGGTAGGGGCACTCAAGCATGTTTCAGAAAACTGTTGACACTTCATTGATACCAGATGCAAAATTCAGGATTCAAGATGCAAGGTTTCGACAGGCTCCGCCGGATTGAGTTCCGCCGGATTGAGCTTGTCGAAATCATCGAAATCAACCCGGCGGATGCAAGATGCAAGATGCAGTTGAATCCTGAATCCTGAATCCAAAGTGTCAACACATTTTTTTCAGCAATTTGAAACATGGTGTCTATCATTGCGAATAGATTGAAAGAGAAAGTGCAATACGCCAAATAATTGAGCTAAATTATCCACACTGTAGGCTTCACTGTTTTGGAGAAAGACATCTTTCTCCAATTTGCCGAATTCCCAAAATCTTCCATCAGTGACGATTCCGTACACAGGAAAGTCCGGAGCACCATTGAGTTTTTGTGCGGCAACTAATTCCGCCAAACACTGTCCCCATCCCTGTTCAAAATCGTTTCTTTTGGCTTCGACAATCATCAGTAAAGGTTTTTCCAACACGGTTTTACCAAGGGCTGATCGCGTGGCAATGATATAGTCCGGCGTGCCAGTCAGGATTTCATCATACGTCAGCGATTTTTGAATCCACAACGAGTAATGTTGGGCATAAGGTTTATAGACTTCCCGCAAGATGGGCAAGATAATCAGTTCCGCGCGAGACCCTTCGGAGGCATACAGGTCGAGATATTCCTGATTAAATGTGAATTCTTCAAGAAAATGAGCAGCAGGTTGAACGTTCTGAGCGATAATGAAACGTTCTTCCCGGTAGATGATTTGAAACTGCTGCTGCACCTGAGAAATATGCTTGTAATCACTGAATGCCATGTCCGATTACACCTTCACTTCAGAGAAATTTGGGCATGTTTCAGAAACCTCGAAATTTGAAACCTGCCCGCTTTAGACACTGAATCACTTGCTAAACGTTTTAATGATAGCTTATAATACCTTCTAAAACAACCATGTTTTCAATCCGAATCAGGAACCGGAGGTTCATCATGGGAAGCTCAGTGATTTTACCCGATGATTTCGCAGATTATCTCACCATCGCCAATGCCCCACAACGGTTCAAAGAGGCATCAGAAGTCGCTAAAAAAGTCACAGCGGCGGGCGTCCACCTGCTGCCTAACCTTGACCACGCCGCGATCTTTTGCGACCCACCGCATCTGGTCGCTGGGCCATTGAAACACCTTGGCTATGTTTCCGGTTGGGATGCGCGTTGCTATCCTTCGCCGGTGGATGGGTGTGACTATATCAACGTCTCCGCGAGACTGCCAGCAGATAGCCCGGCGCGAGGCGCAGGCTGGTTCGATTATGTCGCGGTGGTGCACCCGATCGATAAGCCTGCCCTGGAGCACATGTTGAGCCAGGGCTACGGGAATCCATTCATCCACCATCTCACATGGGGGATTGTTCCCCCTGAACGTGCCGGTGCGGGCGATTTCGACTACGCGGGGGTGGTGGTGCCTTTCATGGTCAACACGCGAACCGTGATCGGCGGTGCGATTGGTGACCGCCCGGGGACGCTGATCATCGCTTTGCCCCAGGAGGTCATTGATTCGCCAGAGTTTGCAGACGCGCTCCCGACATGGTTGAGGGGATTAGCGCCGAATGAGTATCAAGTGGAATCCATGCAGGGCGGAGGCTTTCTGATTCAGTTTTTCGTCCTCACCGGTGGCAGAATCGAAGTCGCGCTCAGAGTGGGGACGACCCAGACATTTAACCCGAAAAGCGTTCATAAGATCTCCAAAGATGAGATCAGCGCGATTCAAGGAGAAGGATGAATTCGGGAGGATAAAAATGGAAGAATTGTTGGAATTGCGGCGTTACGTTGAGCAGCAACGCTACGCCGAGGCACTCGCCTTGATTGCAGAAATGGAAGAGATGAGTCGCGAAGACAAGATTAATAAAATCTACAGTTACATGGAAATCCTATTACTTCATCTCATCAAGCAGAGCCTGCCCCGCTCTATCGGGGAAGCTGAGAAGCGCACCACCCGCTCGTGGGAGCTGTCCCTCCGCAATGCTGTGCGACAAATTGTGCGAGTCAACAAGAGACAGAAATCGGGTGGAACGTATTTAGGGGAATCCGATCTCCGCGAGATTATTGCCCAAGCCTATCAACCGGCTTTAGAGCGCGCCGCATTAGAAGCCTTTGAAGGTCGTTATGATGACCAGGAATTGGGACAACAGGTGAATCGAGAAAAGATTGAGCGGAAAGCCCTGGAATTGATAGGTGGGTAGCAGATGAGGGGAGTAGGTGGATAGTAGGTCGGGTTTGAAACCTGCCCTAGTACACGCGGGCGTAAGTTTACCGACCATTTGGGAGGGCGAGGCTCCCGTGCTCGTCCGAGAATCGGACCGAGCCTCTTGGGTTCGGCAGGAGCCTCACCCTCCCATTTTCAGACTTCCGAAGTCTCAAAGACTTCGGAAGTCTGATGTATAATTTATTTTTGAAAATTAGCCATTTCTTTACAGCAAATTCGGAGGGATAAAAATGCGTTTACGACGACACGCTCGTCAATCCAGACGAGGACAAGCCATGCTGATATGGTTCTTTCTGACTGCTTTCGGATGGGTGGGAATCACGCCGAACAGCAGTGCAGACCACAATTGGACGGAACAGATTGCCGCGTTCAAACCGATGGTTGTGAATGTGGAAACCTCTTCAGAGATTGTATTTGAAGTTGAGTCACCGGGGACCAATTTTGCGACCGGCTTCATTGTTGACGCTCAACGTGGAATCATCGTCACCAACCGGCATGTCACCGGCAGCAGCCCATCTTATGTGAAGATCAACTTTTACAATGGCGGCTTTACAGAAGCGAAGGTGCTCTACTATGACCCGACGCACGACTTCGGTTTTTACCAAATCGATCCGAAAGGGGTTCCATTTACACTTCAGGCTGTGCAAATCGGTTCGTGGCGCACGCTCGCTTTGGGGGATGAACTTCTGCTGATTGGCAACAACGAGAAAGAGGAGTATTCTATCAAATTTGGAACGGTTGCAAATCTCAACGTCAACAAGGGAGATCGACATTCGAGCTACATCCATACGACGTTTGATCGCACCGGCGGCTCTAGCGGAAGTCCGGTCTGGAACATCAAGGGAGAGGTGGTCGCTATCCATGCGCGTGGGACGGACACTTCCAGTTTTGAGCTACCCATCGATTATGTGACGGATGCCTTGAAGCGGCTGCAAAATCAGACGCCAATCACACGCGGAGAGATCGGGGTAGACCTGGATCTCGTCGCGATCGGTGAAGCGATCAAGCATTTCCGACTACCGGAAACCTCTCAGGAAGAGATTGGGACCTCAGAAGCTGGAGTCCCTAAAGTCATTCAAGTGGAATCGATCATTCCCAGAACCACTGGCGAAAACTTCATCCGTGCTGCCGATATTATCTATCGCATCAACGGAAAACTCATCCGTGATGACCTGTATGCCTTCGACGCGATACTGAATGAAAACGTCGAGAAGAGCGTGACGTTGGACATCTATCGCAATGGAGAGGCACTGACGGTTGAAGTGCCGGTGGAAGACCTTGAGATAAAGAAAGTCCATCGCTTCGTTCGCTTTGCGGGTTCAATCTTTCACGATATCACTCCCAACCTGAGAGGGATGCTTTATTTCGGGGCAGATGGCGTTTATTTACCTTATGCGGATGCAGGCAGTAGCTTTTCCCGCCTCGGGATGCGTGAGCGGGACGGCAACTCAAAAGTGGTGATTTTGGAACTCAACGGGCGGCAGATTCAGAATCTGAATGACTTTATCGATGCCTGCGCCGAGATTTCAGACGGGCAGCACACTTATGTGGTCATCCGCGATTTCAACCTGTTTGACAGTTCACCGACCCCCAAAAGTTTGACAGTGAATTTGAAGTATGGTCCATTGGAAGTTTTCTCGTGGAATGAGACGGCCCTCGATTGGGAAAAAGAGGAGATTGGAGCAGTCAGAGCGAAAATGTCACCGCCGCGGGTCCTACCCTCGCCCCCTGAACCCAGAACGCCCGTCGCCAAGCCTGTTCCAGGGGAAAGATAAAGTAAGTAAAAGTTACTATACTTTCGCAGGTTTGAGTGAGAACCCAGATGGACTCTGGATGTGATTCAAGATGCAAGATTCAGGATTCAGGGAGGTCGTCAAAAAGTGCGAAAGTATAGAAGTGAGAAAAAGCGCGCAACCGGCTGGTTCAAATGAGGGATTCCAGATGAACGATTCCAATGATAAAACAAGAGCACCCAGGAACAGAACATTGACGCTTTCAGGGGACGAAAAGGATTTTTACCAGAGGAATCTGATTCAACTGTCCAGCCGGGTTGAGCCTCCACATATTGAAAATCGGACGATTAATCAGGAGGTTTTTGAGGTTCTCGATTGGCTGCCCTCTTCATTCGTAGACCTTCTGTTCATTGACCCGCCATATAACCTGACCAAGGCTTTTAACGCTACGACGTTTAGAGAACGCTCAATTGCGGCGTATAGCGAATGGTTTGAATCGTGGTTTCCTCAATTGCTGAAGACGCTCAAGCCAACGGCGTCGGTCTATATTTGTGGCGATTGGCGGTCTTCGGCGGCGATTCATCTCGTTGCAGAGAAACACCTCATCCTCCAAAACCGCATCACCTGGGAGCGTGAAAAAGGCAGAGGGGCAAAAACAAACTGGAAAAACTGCTCCGAAGACATTTGGTTCTGTACTGTGTCAGAGAAGTACACTTTCAATGTGGATGCAGTGAAACTCAAACGACGTGTTATCGCACCTTACACGGATTCAGCGGGGGGGCCGAAGGATTGGGAACAGACTGAAAATGGAAATTATCGGCTCACGCACCCATCAAACATCTGGACGGATGTGACCGTACCCTTCTGGTCAATGCCGGAGAATACCGACCATCCGACACAAAAGCCGGAGAAACTTCTGGCGAAAATCATCCTCGCGAGTTCTCACCCCGGTGATTTCGTTCTGGACCCGTTTTTGGGGTCGGGCACCACTTCCGTGGTCGCCAAGAAACTTGGAAGACGGTACGTGGGGATTGAGGTTGACCCCACATACTGTTGCCTCGCGGAGAAGCGGCTGGCGATAGCCGAGTCCGACAGGAGCATACAAGGGTATGCCGATGGCGTTTTCTGGGAGAGAAATTCGCTTCAGGAGCAGTTGAGGGCGGACAGAAACCGAGTTTTTGAACCCTCAATAAACGAAATGGGGGATTCGAGAGGCGTTGTCGAGGGACGGTGATTTCCTTGGGTTGAGTTCATCGAAACCAAAGTTCAATCCGGCGGATTTCTGCTGCGAAAAAAACTTGGTTTCTTTCTTCCAATTTACCAAAGTCAAGTTATTTGAGGGCTGGTCATAATTCCCACGGGAGGCAATCGTAGCCCAAGATTCTATCTTGGCCTTCCGGCACAAGAGCCAAGTTAGAAACTTGGGCTACATGTAGGTTGCATCCGAATTATGACCACCCCTCACCTAATTTACCAAAGTCAAGTGAATAGGATATTGGTATGGTACTCCACATTTATTGTGGGAGTATGATACCATCATCACCGATGTCGATAGCACATCTCCATCCCCGGGCCAAAATCATTCTCCTCGCAATCGCTGGCTGTTTAGTGATTACCCTCGACAGCCCAATCTCGCTGTCTATTTGCTTCCTCGGCAGTATCACGTTGATTGCGCTATCCCTGCCGTCGTGGCATCAGATTCGTCTGCTGATTCTTTTCCTGCTTTTGGGGACCTGGGGTCTAGTTTATAGCCAGGCGATTTTCTATAACGAGTTCCCGCGAACCGTGATTTTGACGCTCATTGCTAAAGATTTTCCCATTATTGGCAGGGCGACGGGGGGCATCCGCTTCTATCGTGAAGGGTTGCTTCATGGCGCAGTTCAATCCCTGCGGTTTAACACCACGCTAACTATCGGTTTATTTGTTGTCTGGACGACCCAGCCGCGTGACCTCCTGCTCGCTTTCGTCAAGTTGCGCGTTCCCTACAGCCTTGCGTTTATGGTGACGACCGCCTTGCGCTATATTCCGCTCATTGGCTCGGAAGCGAAGACCGTGATTCAATCCCAACGACTGCGTGGTTTTCGGTATTTACGGCTCAATCCCATCCACACAGTTAGCGGTATCTTAAACAGCCTGCGTCCCATCCTGACCAACAACATCCGTCGCGCGGCACACCTCGGCGAAGCCGTTGAAAGCCGCGCTTTTTCCCCCGAATCTATTGAGGGGGGCCGCAGTTACTTTCATGAGTTAAAGATGCGACCGCGTGATAGAGCCTTGATCGCCATGCTACTAATCGGTGTATTGAGCGTTCTTTGCTTGAAAACGTTCTATTTTCTTTACGCCAACGGCATCTATTACGCACCTTGGCTCAGAGGGGTATATACCTTCGTGCGGGAGGTTTTGTAGATTCAACTTTCGTAAAACGTGAAACGTGAAACGTAAAACGTCACACCTTACGTTTTACGTTTTATGTTTTACCTCGCCAATGTCACATTAAACTGGCGATCCAGTCGTAGAACATGCGGCTCGCTTGTTCCATACCCTTAAAACCAGCCAGTCCGATTCTCGGACGAGCACGGCAGGCTCTACCAGACGATCTTTCCCCAAATGTGACATTGGCGAATTACGCTTTACAGGCGATGTCGCGTAGAAAGAGGCACCCGATTGGATGCCTTTTCTCACAGGTTTAGTGATAACACAAATACATCATGAGGACATATTATGAAAGCATCTGAATTGTTAGCAAAAGTCCAAGCTGGTGAATCGGTTCCATGCAATACATGCGGTGGAGAGATTCCGGCGGAGGAAATTGGTAGAATCGCATTTAAGTTAGGCAAACTCGCGCCACGAATGGAAAACGCACAGGTTGGATCGATTGTCTGTGTGCAGTGTCAGCGAAATGACCCTGATATTAAGGTGGAACCCCGAGGCCCAGACGTGAAGTTTGTGAGCGGCGATTAAAATCCTAACCCATCTTGCATTCTCTCATGTTAAGAAATTGTGTACTAGAAACCGAGTTTTTTTGAAAAACTCGGTTCCTAATTCTACAATGTCACGTTCGGGTGAGGATACGCTTGTAGCCCAACTTTAACGTTGTCTTAGGTTTCTAAAAGACAACCTAAGTTGGAAAATGAAACGGATGATTGCCATGAACCAAGATAGAATCTTGGGCTACAGGAAACGTGACATTGTAGTGCTAAGGCGCACTTATTTTAATATGAGCCCTTCCGTTTTCTGCTGATTCATCCACCGTTCCATGCTTCCATTCCAATCACTTACAAGCCTATCTTGGAATGACACCAATACCGGGGCGGTCCGGCAAAACCAGTTTTCCAGCTTCAATCGTCACGCCGGAATATGGGTCATTCGCAATCAGCAGGTGTCCGTCGAGGTCTGCGTAGTCCACGAGTGGCGTCAGATGCGCTGCTGCCGTGATGCCAAGCGAGCTTTCAATCATGCAGCCGATCATCACCTGTAGCCCATGCGCCCGGGCAATATGAATCATTCGCATCGCTTCAAGCAAACCGCCGCATTTGACCAGCTTAATGTTGACCCCGTCAACGCAGCCCACAAGCGCAGGTATATCCGCAGCACGTTTGACGCTTTCATCGGCAATGATCGGGAGCGCTGAATGTTCACGGACAAATTTCAGCCCCTCCAGGTCGTCGGGCTTTGTTGGCTGTTCGATGAGTTGGACGCCATAAGGGACGAGTTCCCGGATCTTGCTGATTGCTTCCTTGGGCGTCCACGCCGTGTTGGCATCGACATAGAGCGGCTTGTTCGTGACTTCGCGGATGGCATCAATGATTTCAAGGTCGCGCGGAGTGCCGAGCTTGACCTTGAGGATGGGATAGTCTTTCGCTTCACGCGCTTTCTGCTGCATAATTTCCGGCTCATCCAGCCCGATGGTGAAAGAGGTGAGAGGTGTCGCATTGGGGTCAAGCCCCCACAGACGATAGAGGGGGGCCCCCAACGCCTTCCCAAGCCGATCGTGTAGCGCCATGTCGATGGCAGACTTCGCCGCGTAGTTGCCGCGCAGGGTGGATTCGAGCCCATCCATGACGGACTGAATGGCGTCGAGATTGCCGTCAAGTACCGAATCGAAGACCCCAAAAGCGACTTGAACCGTCTCAACCGTCTCGCCGTAGAAACGGGATGGAGAGGTTTCGCCGAGTCCACCATCAATCTTCACTGATATGACTTGACGAAAGGGATCGGCAGCTCGCCGGGCAATTTTGAAAGGGTGGATGAGTTGAAGATTTGTGATTTTATGCTGGATATTCATGATGTGTGATGGGTAACTTGCGCAGATTTTGGGTAGACCCCAGATAAAACCTGAAGGGTTTCGATTCAGAATTCAGGATTCAAGATTCAGATGGGTCTTGTATCGATAGAACCAACTGCGTAAGTCCTAGCTGGTTCGTTGATTTATGGGTTGACACTTGTGGCTAAGTATAGTATGATGGCGGGCAATTGTCAAGCAGGTTTCATCTCATTGCATTTTCAGTGACAAAGCCATCAGATTTTGGTACAATTTACATCGGCTTAACCAACTTCGGTCGTTACCCTGACTAATTGAGGCTTGGTCATAATTAACCGGCAGTTGAGGTGTAGCCCAAGATTCTATCTTGGCCCTGGCGCAAGGGGCCAAGATAGAATCTTGGGCTACGACGACCTCCCCTGGGAATTATGACCATCCCTCGACTAAGAGTCTATCTCAAAACGCCTTGAACTGAAGTTCAGGCTAAAAACTCAAGTCCACTCAAGTGGACTGAAACCCTGTCTCAGTCGTCTTGAGACGACTTTAGCTTTGAGCCTGCGAATTGATTCGCAGGTGTTTTGAGATAGTTTCTAAGTGCTTTCTCATAAGTGACCCGAACAAATTCTCAAATTTCTGTAGGGGGCAATGAGTTTACCTGAATTGAAGTCTATAAAAGGAAGTGAACAATGAAAAAGTTACTTGTTTTTATCTGGAGCATAACCCTCTTCAGCACCTGCTTTGGGGGCTGTGGGAATGAAGTAGAGAAAAATATTCAGAAGTTGAAATCAGGTGACCAAATTACACGCAACGAAGCTGTCAGAGCATTGGATAACATGGGGAAGAAAATTTGGACGGAACGGGATTTTGCCGCAATGCAACCCGCCATCGTCCCCCTGATAGAAGTTCTTAAAGATGAGGATGCTGTTTCGGACGCTGTTCCTAGAGCATTGGGAGAAATTGCCCCACCCCTGGGAGACATCCTACGAGACCCGAAGGTAATGCAACCTGCTCTATCTCCCCTGGTAAGTAACTTTAAGTTAGTTCGGATCAGTTTTATGCGGCCAGTTGGGTCAGACG
>CAZOAL010000011.1:0-187611 GCA_964577695.1 uncultured bacterium
ACGTACAGTTTGGAGGGGGGGAAAATTCCGAATAAGGAATCTACCTATCCCTACGATAGCAAGCAGGTCAATGCGTTCATTCACGTTTCACGTTTCACGCATCACGCACGTTTCACGCTTCACGATAGATATTTCCGGTAAACCGCCACAGTCTCCTCCGCCATTACATCATCGCTAAACTTTTGGTGTACGGCTTCCTTGCCCTGACGACCTAATTTTTCCCTGTGGTTCGCATCCTCCATTAACTGAAGGATTCCTTCCGCGATGGCGGCCGGAGATTCCGTGTCCACCAATATGCCGCCGCCTGTCGCCGCGATCAATTCGGGGAAGGCACCGTGTCGCGGTTGAACCACAGGCACACCGTTGGCAAGCGCCTCTAAGACGTAAAGCCCTTTGGGTTCCTTATATGTCGTCGGTACAGATAGGACGTGGAGGTTGTTGAGAAAATTGATTTTTTGATGGAGGTCAACTTCACCCCAATGTTCAAAGGCGTCCGTCAATCCCCACGTATCGATTTGCTTGCTTATATGCTCAAAATATGGCTCGTCTTTTTTGCCAAGGTAACCGGCAACCTTGAGTTGAATTTTATCCAATCCGACCCTTTGTGTCAACTGGTAAAACGCATCAACGAGCAGATGGAGTCCTTTCTCGGGACAGATACGGGCTAAATACCCAATGACGAAGGGTGATTCGCTCGCCCCCCCCTTTATCCCCCCCGCGGGCAGGGGGGAAATCCCCTTTATCCCCCCGCGGGCGGGCGGAGCGGAGGATTGATTTTGCGAATCTCCGTGACCTCGCAGATTCAAACCGAGCTTCACAACGTGAATTTTATCTGCTGGTATATTCAGATACCCTGTCATAAAATCGGCGTAGTATTGGCACGGGGCGATGAATCCATCCACATCAACCGCCCGCTCTCGCAACAGTTTGAGCGCCTGCGATTGGTACGGTTCAATCAGACCTTCCAAAAAGATGTCCTCCCCCTGAAGGGCACACAAAAGCGGAACTCCCAAAGCCTTCTTCATTTCCCTCGCAAATCCTACAAACATGGAATTGGTGAGTTGGACAATATCGGGTTGATAGGAATCTTTCAGCCATTTGACCAATTTTGCCAATTCCTTTTTCTGTCGTCCTTCCTCGCCCTGAAGCACGGAAACGGTCAGCGCGCCCAGGTCCTTGGCGTTGGTGGACGCGCTCAAACGCGATAACCCATTCAACAGCCGCGGACTATCGAATAACCGATCAAAGACCCAGGGCGTGCGGCGGAATAGAGCCAACTTCTGCTGAAGATACACATTAATCCCGCCGTAAAAAACGTGGTCGATGCTGACATTGGCTTCGTCGGTACGAATGGGCGTGTAGGTCGGGATGAGAGCAACCTCATGCCCCTTTCTCAGTAAAGCCGCAGCGAGGGTATTATCATGGATACAGGTGCCACAGTACATGCCCGCGGCACCAGCAGCGATATAGGCAATTTTCATACGAAATCAACGAATCAGGAAAGAATCTGCAAATCTGCAATATAAAATCTGCAAATCTGCAAATGCGTTTTTGGTAGGTATTTACTTGATTGCTCATTTGCTCATTTTAATTCCTCTCCTTCGGTAGGGAAAAATTTCTGAATAACCGAAGGATGGGGCGGTGGTGTGACCAGGGAGACAACGACCATCGCCGCGGCAGATACAAGAAGGATGACCGCCACCGGCATGATTCCAGTTCCGCCCACGGTGTAACCGGGGGATTCCCAACCCTTGATGAAAAAATAGGTACATAACCCCACGACACTTACAATGGAGGCGAAGGCACCGTATTTGGTGCTGCGCTTCCAAAAGAGCGCGGCGACCACAATCGGAAAGAGCGCGGAGAAGCCAGTAAAAGTCCAGATGCCCAGTTTGAAAATACTTCGGTTTGTTACGAGCGAGAGGACGTAAGTGAGGGCAACAATTCCAAAAACAAAAAGCCGTCCAAACCAAACCTGCTGTTTTTCGCTCATTTGGTCGTGAAACCCGTAGTGACGGACAATATCCTGGGTGAACATCGTCCCAAGAGACAGAACCTGGGAATCCATCGAATTCATGATAGCGGACAGAACCCCCGCTCCCAAGAAACCTGCCAGCGCGCCGGGGGCGTAATGTTCGATCATCTTCGCTAAGACTGAATTGGCGGCAGGCCCTTTGAGATTTGGAAAATCAATGCTTCCCAAAACGCCCAGCAGCACGCTGGGAATCCACACGATGGCAATGCACAACGGATAGAACGTCAGGGTATAACGAAACGCCGTTGCACGCCTGGCGGTCAGCCAATGGATAAAGATGTGGGGAAACATGCCCACGGACAGCGGGATACACGTATAACTGAGGAGCTGCAAGGGGGTGATTTTATCTCCACGGATGAGCAACTCCGGATACGTTTCGGCTACTAAGGCCATCCCTTTCTCGACTCCGCCCAGTTTCCTGAAGATAACGATGAACGCAGCGATACCGAACGTCATAAATACCAAAACCTGGAAGGTGTTGACCCAGACCGTCCCACGCATCCCACCGTAGGTGACATAAGCTAAAGTCACGGCGCAAACGATGAGGCCCCCGAGCCACGCCGGAAGCTGTTTATTGGTAATCTCGTGCAAAGTGGTGCCGCTACCCATAAAACCAACCAGGATGTAAGGAATCATCAGCGCGGTGAGCACCAGGAAAAGCACCAACCCCACGCCATCGGAATCCCAGCGTTGGCGGAAATATTGGATCTGTGTGAGATAGCCATAGCGTTTTCCTAACGACCATAAGCGCGTCCCAATGAAAAAGAAGACGGTGGGAATAACTAACGCAGAGGACGAAGCCATCAACGCAAAAACGCCGATGCCTTCGTGATATGCCTCGCCGGAAGCGCCAAGGATGGCGAAGGCAGTCATATTGGCACCGAACAGGGACATCAACAGGAGGAAGGGGCCGAAGCTCCGGCTCCCAACGAAGAAGTCTTCGCCGGTGCCGCGAAAAAATTTATGACTCAAGATGCCAACCCCCAGCACCAGAGCCAGATATATGAAAATCACCAGGGTGGTCATTCTTCAGCGCCCTCCTCTTTTTCGACTTCAAGGTGGCGGGGCCAGGCGTATTTGACCAAGAGCGTCATCAGTATGGAAGCCGCCACGCAGAATCCAATGTGGTAGAGCAACCCGATGGGTAATCCCAACACCAATCGCGGGTTGTTCCAAAACCAGAGATCATTGTGAAGCAGATACAACACGAAAAGTGCTAAATAAAGTGTCCATCGTGGAAACTGTTTTTTCATTTTATACTCCTTTAACTTTCGACAATCACTCCATTCGTGACGTCTTCAGCGAATAGAGTGTACCCAATTCAACTTTGCCCAGGTGGGTCTGTTTCAGGTTTCAACATGCCCACCTGGGCCTATTTTAATTTCTCTTGCTTAGGGGCATGTTTCAGAAAACAGTTGACACTTTGAGAACCTGATGCGTGAGGCGTGAGGCGTGATTCTTTTCACGTTTCACGAAACAGTGTCAACACATTTTTTCGGAAATTTGAAACATGCCTAATTTTCAATCAAGTGCTGCTTTGCCTGTTCTTCAAAGGGAATGAAGAAGATGTCCTGCGACGCGGCGGCTTGGGAAATTGATGCCGTCGGAATTGCACCGCCGATGAAGACGGCGGCGGCGGAACCATCAGCGAGCATGTCAACCGCGCCCGCCTGGGTGTTGTAGAGCGGCGTAAAATCCTGGTAACTCATGCCGTGGGCTTCCAGAATGGGGTTCAGAAAATACTCGAAACCCGCGCCTGCCGGGCCAACCACCACGCGCTTGCCCTTGAGGTCGGCGATCTTTTTCACGCCGGAGGATTTGGGGGTGATAAAAAGGGCGACATTGGGTGCAAGAGTCATGACCACGCGAACGGGATATTCCTTTTCCCACTCCCCCTTGCCACGAACAGCGAAATAAGAAATGGCGGCGTTGGCGATGGCAAAATCTAACTCCCCTTCGGTTAGACGCCGGATATTTTCCTGCGTCCCATTGGTCGCTTCGGCGGAGACTGCCCAAGAATATTCTCCGGCGTTCTCACTGACCACTTGCGCAATGGCACCGCCCACCACGAAAAACGCCCCACCCGGCGGCGCGGTGCCAACACTCAGAAACTGGCGCTTTTCGGTTTTTTGTGCTGTATTCGCACTCTCTTTGGACTTCTCGCAACCGAATGCCGCGAGCAGTCCAAGCATAAGAAAGTAAATTTGCAGGTACTTCCAATTCAGCCGTTTACCTTTGATATGTAAATTCATCATCTGTTCCTCCTGATTATAGAAATAATGGATTATTTTCGCTTAGACAGAGGGATTCTGCTTTTCCCCCCAAGGCTTTGATAAAAATCCCATTGCTATCAACAATCGAGACAAACTGTTGTTTCTATAGCACAACGGTATTGTGTGAAGTGGAAGGAGTTTTCCAGTTTTCTTGCATCTGGCTGCAATCGGTCTAAGGACATCCCTTTCTCCGGGGCCCTTCAAAATCCACTCATCCAGGGAGATCTCGACGTTTCCATGGGGATGTTCTAAAACAACAATGATTTCCGATTTTTTATGTTTTTCTCGCATCTCGTATCAACATTTACCTGACTCACTCCCCCACGCTCCACAAAGCGAGCGTCGTAGCGTCTTTGATCAGAACCTGTCTGCCCAGGATGACCGGATGCGCCCAGGTCGGGCTATCTGCAACTGAATATCGCCGGATTGGCTCAAATCCCTTCGCGCTTCTTTTGACAACGATTAACTCGGAATTGTTCGTCAAAAAGAACAGCACGTCGCCGGCCGCGATAATTGCGGCGTTTTCGCCCTGCTGCCCATCGCTCATCCAAAGGGTCGAACCGCTTCGAGCGTCGAGGCAGAAGAATTGTCCCCTGTGCCGATGGGAGAGCCCAAATAACAGGTCGCCGCTTAGAACCGGCGAGTTCATGTACATCGAAACGTCCGGATTATGCCAGACCTGCTCCGTTGACCATTCATTTCCGCGCCGGGTGACTTTAATCGCCATCGTCCCCTTCTCCAGTCCGGAGAAAATTAATAGCCCGTCATAGATAACGGGAGTGACGATGTTTTGGTCATACGCGGTTGTGAAAGGTATGCGCCAGAGCAGTTCGCCCGTGGCAGCCGAAACGCCAACGCAATAATTCTGTGTCTGGGTCACAATTTGCTTTATCCCTTCAAGTTCAACGACAATCGGCGAGGCGTACCCTGGCCCATCCTCACTCCAACTCCATCTCACATCACCGGTGTCCGCCTCGAAAGCGATCAAGGCCCCCTGGTTGTGTCCACCGACATGAACGATCAGCAGTTCCCCTTCAACCAGTGGCGACATCGCTGTGCCATAAACCGGCGAGGTTTCCGCGAATTGGCTTGAAAAATCCTTTTGCCACTTGAGATTCCCGGTCTCCGCATTGAAACAAGAGAGGATGCCGCTGATTCCCAACGTGTAGAGTTTGCCATCGTGCAATACCGGCGTTGACTTCGGGCCCTTTCCGTGACCGCTTGCCGCTGGATTCATGGTGTAGGGGGCTGGATACGCCGTGCGCCACAAGCGCTCCCCTGTCTCCAGATTGAGGCAGGAAGCCACTTCCTGTTCATTTTGTCGAGAGTGAAGGTAGACCTTTCCATCAGAAACAATGGGCGATGCGTGTCCTGTCCCAACCTCTACCTTCCATTTCAGCGTCAACGAGTCAGGCCAGGTCTGCGGATGCGAAAACTCCGATACGGCCCCATCGCGCCCCGGTCCGCGCCATTGCGGCCATTCTTTCGTTGAAGCCTTTAGATTCGCCGTAGCGGCTATAGCGCAAAACAGTGCGATTACCCATATTTTTTTATGAATCATTTTGCCTCCTGTCCAGTAAAGCGTAACTACGTCAAGGCTGCGTTGCTCCGTTGAGCGCCTGCTGGAATTCTTCCAGCGATGCACTCCGGATCGCCTGTCGCAGAAGGGCTCGCAGCCGATCTGTGGCTTCAATCTGATGAATGGCATCGGAAACAGGAGTGGGGACCCCGCCAAATCGTTCTTCCAATGCCTCTAAGATCATTTCTCGGCCTTCCGCCAATGCTCCCTGTTGCAATCCTTTTTGTATGCCAATTCGTTCACCGATTGTAACATACGGCATTTTATTTTCCTCCTCTAACGTTTTCACATTTTCCCAAAACTGATTTTCTTCCGCATCGTTGAGCTGGATGACCCAATCGATAAATTCAAACAAGCCGATGATCTCCTCCCGGCTGTATCCACGTTCATATAACTTCCGTATCAGATACCATTTGGCATTGAACCGCTCCCCGCCTCGCCGGAGTCGTTCCCTTTCTTGGGCCGCCAATACCACCATAGCGATGGGATTGTCGTCTTTCTCCAGCGCTTCTCGTTCATAATTCATCAGTTTCCTTGTCAGATACTGAAATTCAATCCCGCTGCCATATTCCTTCAATTCAAACCTTCCTGTTGCGGCTTCGCTTTCTGGACTTGCCAGGATGGCTACACTCACAACAGGTTTACCGTATCGATCGAAAATTCGATAGAAGTAACGGAACATCCGAAGGGAGAACTCTTCGTCCTCCTCTGCTTGAACCTCAATGTGGACCAGTATCCACCGCTCGCTCCCGTCTTTGAGGTACACTTGCACGAGTTTATCGACAAACTTTGAGCCTTTGAGACTCCGTTGAGCGAGTTGTTCCATCTCTTTATCCAGAAAGGTAAACTGTTCTGAGAAATCCACATCTGCGTAAAGTTCGGGGACAAAGAAACGCAAAAACTGTGGGAAGAATCGCTCAATCACCTTTTTCCACGCTTCATCGAAGTATGCCCAATATCTGTCCGGTTCAGGCATTGTTTTCCTCTGAGAAAGTCATATCGTCTGGGAGTGGACACATCGTCGCCATCGGCTCGAAGATCTGGCGGACATTTTCCGTGTAGACGTTGCCACTGAGGATGTCAATAATCCCCTGCTTACACTCCGGGAATTGTCTCAAGAATTTAGAGAAACTGAATTCTTGTGTATAGAAGGCGTACACTAACTTCCGAAAGGCTTCCATGCCTTCCACAAATTTCGGCCCGAATCTTTCCAATTGTTTCCCAGAAAAATCGCCTTTCTCGAACGCTTCATTGATTACGTCCGCTGCCATTTCACCCGATTTGAGCGCGAGAAACACGCCGGTAGAGTAGATGGGATCTAAGAACCCAAAGGCATCACCCACTAGCACCCAACCGTCTCCGGCGATCTGGCTGGCGCGATAGGAGAAGTCTTTGGTGACTTTGACCGGAAAAAGCTGCTTTGCGTTTTCGATGCGCCATTTCACAGCGGGACACCTTTCAAGCTCTTCCTCAAAGATTGCCTGGTGGTCCAGTCCCCCCTCGCTCGATCTGCGGTTTTGCAGGAGATAGTCGATCGATCCGACAACGCCCACGCTCACGCGGTTGTACGGAAGCGGGATGTACCAGAACCACGAATCCTTGTTCTCGGTGTGGAGGATGAGCGTCGCACCCGCGTCGATCCCGTCGTCTCGAACTCCGCCCTCGAAGTGGGTGTAGACCGACGCTTTTTTCAGGCTGGGCTCCATGGTGTTAATCTTCAATTTTCGAGAAATGAATGCGCTCTGCCCGGTTGAATCGACGACAATTTTTGCCGGGAGATCGACGATGTTGCCGTCCAAAAGTTTCGCCCGGACGCCAACGGCTTTATCGCCTTCAAATAGGACCTCGTGAACGCTGACGCCACGCTGAACCTCAACCCCTTTTTCTGCGGCATTTTCGAGCAGCATCTGGTCAAACTCGCTACGAAGCACCTGCCAGGTCACGGAACTTTCATGTGGGTCATTTTCAAAAAAATAGAAGGGCGCAGAGGCTTTCCCTGATTGTGAATAAAATTGGACGCTGTACTTTTGGGGGAAATGGCTGGCTTTCAGTTTTTCAAGAATGCCCAGCCGCTTAAATGTCCAATAGGACGCAGGGATGAGCGATTCTCCAATTTTGAAACGCGGTTCTCCATCCCGTTCCAAAAGCAGGACGCGATGTCCCTTTTCAGCGACCAGTGTGGCGACGGTGCTTCCCGCAGGGCCGCCGCCGATGACGATGACATCGTAATTATTTATATTGTAATCTGAGTGAGTTGTTTTCATCGCTTTCATAGATGTTGTAGCGGGGGCACCTTGTTATTCCTGTTCATAAATGAGTGCCAAAGCTTCCTGCTGAATCTGTTCTCGATCGATCATCGCTTCAAGTTGGGCTTCCATATATTGTCCTTCAAAGGCTTCGAGCGCCGTCCGCTTTAACGCCTCTGGATAGGCTTCCGCAATCACCTCGTGTATTTCCTGTTGGGAGAGATAGAAACCGCCCAATTGTCGCCGTTTATTCACACGCCGTATCTGGTGGCTGGAATTCCAGATTGAATATTCCCACGAGCGCGTGGTACGCTTTTCAGCGTGTTTCTTCATCAGATGCAAAAGCAGAATCACCGTAAAGCTGTAGACCTTGTTGACTTTATCATCCTTTGACATCTCTTCCATTTCTTCAATAAGCTGCAATGCGTCGGCGTATCGGCCCTGCTCGATATAGGCTTTTAGTTCAAAGAGTTCTTCCATCATCATGCCTCCGTCATGCGTGATGCGTAAAACGTGAAACGTAAGGTATAATTCTCATCCTTCCATTCTTCCATCCTTCCTTTTCCTCCCTTGCAATTCTTTCTTCTCACCCACTCCCTTACCTACCTCTCCCCATTAAGATGACGATGGTCTTTGAAACGTTTCGCCTTCAACTCGAAGCGAGGCAGCGTGCCGTGAGGTACTGGCTTCACCTGCGCACGCAATCCCAAAGCCTCCCGAATGGCTTTGGTGACTTCGGAAGCAATTTGGTCTGGTTCAATGTTTCTGGCTTCCAGCCGAATCTCCATCTCATCGAGTACGCCCTGGCGATACACATCCACCGCAAACTCGCCCACTTCAGGGAAACGACGGATGATGTTCTCGATAGCACTGGGGTAGACATTCACCCCGCGTATGATGAGGACATCATCGATTCGTCCGATGACGCCACCTTCCAGACACTGAAAGGTGCGCCCGCATTCGCAAGGAGCGGTTTGCAATTTCACCCGGTCACCGGTGCGGTAGCGGATAACTGGCATGCCAACCCGTCCCAGATTGGTGATGACCAGTTCGCCTTCTTCCGATGGCTTACCCGTGGCAGGGTCGATCACCTCGCAGATGAACTCGCCCTCATTCAGGTGAACCCCAGCCTGAGCCTGACACTCAAACCCCCATGCACCGACTTCAGTGGCACCGATGTGGTCATAACATCGCGCCCCCCAGGCGGATTGGATGCGGTGTTTCGTCGCTGGCAGGCTCGCTCCGGGCTCACCCGCGTGGATGGTGATGCGAACATGAGAAGCGGCAATATCAAGGTCCTCCGCTTGGGCAACTTCGGCGAGGCGTAGCGCATAGGTGGGCGTGCAGATTAACACCGAGACGTCATTGTAACAGATCGTCTTCACGCGCTGAAGGGAGGTCATCCCGCCTCCCGGAATGGACAATGCGCCAATGTGCCGTGCCCCTTCGTGAGCGCTCCAAAAACCAATAAACGGGCCAAAGGAGAAAGCAAAGAAGATGCGATCACCCGAGGTCACACCGGCAGCGTTATACACCGCCCCCCAGCAGCGAGCCCACCAATTCCAACTCTCCTCGGTGTCCAGCCAGCGCAACGATTCACCGGTTGTGCCGGAGGTTTGATGAATACGGATGTACCGCTCAAGCGGAAAGGTGAGATTGGTGCCGTAGGGCGGATACGCCGCTTGATCAGCGGAGAGTTCCGCTTTGGTCGTAAAGGGCAACCGCCGATAATCTTCAAAGGTTTGTACATCCTCCGGTTGTGTCACACCAGCTTCCCCTAGATTTCGCTGATAGAAGGAGTTAGTTTTCAACACCGGGGAAAGCATCATCTGTAACTTCTTTAATTGAATCTGTGTCAACGCTTCTCGACCAAGCGTCTCAATGAAAGGGTCCAGGTAACTTGTTTTCATGTGCATTTTTACAATTTGACCGCAACAGCGGCATGTTTCAGAAATAACTTTGCAGGTTTCCTGCTCTCATTCTTCCATCTTTCCATGAACTCATAGCGAGTAGCTCCTCGCAGGGTGGGCACCGCCCCTATAAATTATCCAAAGACTTTCAAACTCTTCTTTTGTCAAATCATTACGTAAGTTCGTGGTCTCAATCACTTGGTTGTCGAACAAGCCATAAGGGTTACTTTGAGTCGGGGATTTATGTACTAGCTTTTGACGCTCATTCAAGCCGATTTCTCTAACAACTCGCCCCTCGGAATCCACTTCAGTTAATAACACTTCCATCCCAGTGCTCGCCGAAAGATTTTCTATGTCTCGTTGTGTCCATTTGAGATAATACATTATGTCTCCTCCTCTTGCTACTTCAGTATAGGTGTCTGCTTAAACCATGTCCATGGCTTATACCAGTTATAGCGGTGGATATGATAGTGGAATGGAAGTCTGAAGCCCGTATTCGGGTTAACCCCTCCACCTTTTATTGCCCATGTTCGCACTGCTCCCTTAGCTCCCGGCCCTTTCGTTGCGTTCGAGACAATGGTTGGCCCGAATCGAATCCAGTCAGATAATTGACCGAGGTTTACGGTACGTAGTATATTTCTCAGTTTTTCAATCCCCCATGCTGAAGCTAAAACAGTAAAAGTCTTATCCGATGTGTCTGAGGCGTCCCCCAGAACCACCTCCGTCCATCGTTCTTTCTCCCCCGTGAGGCTATCACGCCTTTCAAAGAAAAGTATAGCAAATGTCAAGCCGTTGCGCCAGACGAAAAAGAAAGCGCGACGCCCCAATCCGGGATGGAATTCAAAACAACACGCCGTTCCTGTCATGCACGAATCAGAGCCATTGTTGCCCGAGAAGGCACCGGGTTTGATACTCACGGCCTAGAGAACAGCGAGGTAGGAGGTCAATCCGAAAACCGCCAATGATAGGCGGAACCTCAACAAAAAAGCCCCGAAATGCGCTAAAATCACGCCGATTTCGGGGCGTACCAGAATGACCCAAACGTATCAAGGGCAAAATGACTTAATGCCAACGTGGATTACCTACCGTTGCAAAGGCTGACGCGATTCCGAAAACACCGAAACGAGCAGATGACTGTTGAGAAGAACTATTTTCTTGAATCTGTTTCTCAAGTTTTCGGCTTATCATCAAGGAAAGCCGTTTTCATCGGTCTTCGGGGCGACGAGTTGTGCTTTCCGAAAAGAGTTTTTCTCCCCTGAAGAAGTCGCTATGACGGAGATGCCGCAACTGTTGGAATTCGTCATGGCGGAGGGGAAAAACCGATTCCAAAATCCAGAGGAGGTGGTTAAAAGACTCGAACAGGTCGCCCGCGAATCGTATCGCATTCGTCCGACCTTAGCTCAAAGCATCAACCTCGTTTTGGCGACGTCTTTGGCTAACATTCGGGGGTTGAAGGAATCGCTGAAGGAAATTAATGTAGCGATTGAAAAAGCCTTTCGTGGTTTTACCACGACGCTAGAAACCATTTGAGGCATCGGGAGCATTTATGCTGCCGGCATTTTTGCCGAAATTGGAGACACTCCGATGCGCAATTGGCGCGCTACGCCGGACTTGCTTGGCTCATCGCCAGTCGGGGCATTTCACAGCGGAAGATACGCCGCTGATGCGTCAATCGAATGCCACTTTGCGCTACGACCTCATTGAAGCAGCCAATCGTGTGAAAAACCACAACCCGACAAGAGAGCCTTCTATGAGAAAAAGAAGACTGAAGCGACACGACGTAAGCACAAGTGCCCTTTAGTTTTGACCGCTCGCAAGCTGGTTCGTCTCATTGATGCCATGCTTTCTCAAGGAAAGATTTATCAACCATAGAAAGCTGCCGGCAACGAACTGTTAATGATTGTATCCCCCGTCCAGTGACCGCTGCATCGGGGAAAACCCCGTTTTGGAGCGGACAGGGGGGCTCTATCTCAATTTTTTCTGATCACAGCCCCCTTGTGCTATTGAACCCTTGTTCCATACGGCTCAACGCCAATTATTTTCCACTTGACATTTTACCGCAACACTTTCATTATGACCCAATACCTCGTTTGGGTTTCATTGTGTGTTATAACCACTCTTATTCTATCATAGATTGCTATTCTATCACGCGAATATGCAAATTCACACCCGGACAACACCTTTCCCACATCCCACATCATTGTATCACCATCAATAAACCCTGTCAAGCCTATTAACCAGTGGATAGTGGGTAGTGGTCTGCTTCGTAAGTCCGTATCAAGTTGGTCGTAGCGAAAGGTCGCGCCATCCAGGGGCACAGAGAATCGAGGCAACCCGAGCGCTGTGTGTGCCCCAACCCCAATTTGGCCACGGACACGATGCCGTGAACCAAGTCGCGTCGATGAGTCCACATGAAAATGTGAGATCACTTACTCAATCGGCACAGCGTGTTCAGTGATATACGCTTCGATCTCGGCGGATTCTGCGAAACCAAAGACACTCCCACCGGGGGGGACATAGAAGAACGGTTCGGCATATTCCAGACCGTACTCCTGCCCAAGCACTCTGGCGGCGGTTGAACAAAACAGCCGGTTGTATTCTCGATCCGCTGTCTCGTCGTCATCCCCCAAAATGGGCAATCGCACCCCCTGTTGAGCCAGCCGGGCTTTGAGCCTCGACCCAGAAGAACCCGCAGGGCCTTGGGCCTTATTCACTCTCAACGCTTCGGTTCGCTTGTCAAGATAATCGCTGATATCAACGATTCGATTATACGGCTGTCCGGGGCGCACCACCCAGTAATATTTCTCCTTCACCGCATGCGGCTCAATCCCAGCCGCCAGATGTTCCGGGTAATCCTTGGCGTTACCCGCCATCCAACAGGCCGCTTCCACCGCCTGACCTGTCACCCAATGATCCGGATTTTCTTCATCGTGACCCCAGGGGTTGAAGGTGAAGACCGTGTCCATTTTGAGGGCGCGAATCAAAAAAATTAACCGGCAGCGAAGTTCAATGGGAGAGGCTTCGTCCATCAGATGATTCCGGTATCCCAGGTAGAAGACCTGTTTGAACCCAAGCACCCTGGCTAATTCGTCCACCTCGCGCTCGTTACTCAAGATGGTTTCACCGAAACTCATGGTAGGGCCGCATTTTTCATCATTGGTGGTCTGGATGAGGTATCCGGTGTAGCCTTCATCCATGAGCTTGGCGATGGTGCCGGCACTATAGAGGGGAATGTCGTCTGCATGGGCTTGAATCGCACCCAACACTTTGCCTGCGTGCGGTTTCCCCGGCAGACGCCGTTCGATCTGGACCTCACCGTATGGAATGGCTTTCGTTTTCATCCGATCGAATCTGACTCCTTTCATACATGGGATGGGGGGCATGTTTCAAATTTCTGAAAAAAGGTGTTGACACTTTTTCGTAAAACCCTTCGCTACGCTCAAGGGCAGGCCGTAAAACGTAAAGGGGGCTCTTCTTACGTTTTACGTTTCACGTTTCACACCTCACGCATCATATTCTCGAAGTGTCGACCATTTTCTGAAACATGCCTAAAATGTGGTGCTTCAATGGAACAGAATCATGGCGAGTCGGTCATCTCAGCCACGATTTTATCTGCAAACGGGGTGTGGTGTCCAGAGAACTCAATATCCCCTCCCACTTCAAGGGTCGTGAATGCGATTTTAGCATCACCCATTGTTATAGTGACCCGTTGCCCTTCGACCATTGCGACGGCCTTCTCTACGGAGTCAGCGTTGGCATCCGTTGCAGTCAACACAAGCAGAAAGTAATCGACGGGCGCCGGTTGGGAGGGGGATATTTCGATACGACATGCCGGCGCAGGCCCCGTATCTCGTTGAGGATGATTTTTGTTGACTCGAGCGTGAGAAACGGGTAAAATAAATCCCGCATCCGTTTCAAATTCGATTCAACCGCTTCACAACTTTCGGCGTCTAAACCTCGACGCGCTCGCTGGGAAAACTCACAGCAAGCGTCTCAGACAAAACAAATCTGAATCAAAGGAGGCTGAGCGCCACGCTCAACATGAGATATGGCTATATTCAAACAAATGTGCTTTGCACTACTCGCTTTAACAATGATGTTCGCTGTGCGTACCAGTCATTCGGCAAAAGATGAAACGCTGGTACTGTACCTGACCTTCGATGAAGGAGCAGGAAAACAGGTCAAAGATTTATCTGGCAACAATCTGCAAGGTGAAAATCACGGTGCCAAATGGGTCGACGGAAAGTATGGTAAGGCATTGCAGTTTTCTGGACCGCAGAGCTGGGTCACTGTGGAAAATAACGCCCTTTTGAACTTTGGTGCCAAGGATTCTCTGACGGCTGAAGCCTGGGCGAAGATAGAAGGCCCACCCAATGGTCAAGGGAATATCGTCGCCAAGTATGCTGTTGGAGCGGGAACCACTCCGTTCTACGGTATCTTTCACAACGCCAATAACAAAGCGCGTTTCTATATCAGAGACGCGGCAGGAACGGCGGCAATTGAGTTTTCAAAAACCGACATTGCCGATCAGAAATGGCATCATCTTGCCCTCGTGCGGGAGCGAGAAAAGGCTGCGAAAAAGGTTCGGTTTTATGTGGATGGAACTCTCGAAGTCGACATGGACGACCCATCCGGCGACTTAACCAATGACGTACCACTTGCCATTGGTCGGCATACGGGGGAACACCTTGTGGGAGTGGTTGATGAAGTGGCAATTTGGCGAAGACCGTTAAGCCAGAATGAGATAAAAACCTCAATGGAGGGCAACATCTTGGGAAACCTGTTAGCGGTTGAAGTTGCCGGTAAACTTGCCACAACCTGGGCAAACTTGAAAAAGCCTTAACATAACCCAAGTTTCGACCTACAAATGGGGAATCCGCTTGTAGTCTAGGGGCTTGTCCCCGTCTGTTATACGGAACGCCCACGAGGGGCTAGGCTACGATGGTTCTCTGTAATAGGTCCGAACTTGGGTTAACATAACTTGACTTGGGTTAAATAGCAGTGCTGAGGACTAGAAACCGAGTTTTTCAACCCCCACAATTGGAGGTAGTCATCAGCACCGGCTTTTCAAGGTGAGATCCGTTCTCATTGATCAAAAACTCGGTTTCTTTTTCCAAGTTACAAATCAAAATAAGACAGGACTTACGCACTTCAGTGGGCCAAATCGTCTACGAACGCCCATTGCATCTTGAATCCTGAATCCTGAATCACATTCAAGATGCAAGATTCAAGATGCAGGTGAGACGTTCATTTTGTTTGGTCCGTGCGTAAGTCCTATAAGATATTAGTTCTTCCGTTCGTTGGTTTTCATCGGAAGGGAGCGATGGCGGAGGCCCGTCGCATCGAAGATGGCATTCCCAACGGCGGGCGCGATTGCAACGATAGGCGTCTCGCCCGCACCCGCTGATGGCAGGTCTTTGCGGTCAACGAGGACGGTTTCGATGGAGGGGGTGTCGCTAAAGCGGGGAACGCGGTAATCAGAAAAGCGTGGGTTGAGAATCGCCCCATTTTCAAATTCAATCGCTTCGTACAACGCCCCACCGATGCCCATCATGATTGCACCTTCAATCTGATTCACCAGACCGTCGGGGTTGATTACCGCACCACACTCAAAGGCTGCCACGACACGGGTAATCTTCACCTCACCACTTTCTGAATCCACATTCACCTCGGCGCAGGTCGCGACATACCCGCCCTTCTCGGTCCCACCGGCAATGCCAATTCCACGATTGGATTCCGTCTTCGCCTTTCCCCACCCAAAGCGCTTTGCTGCCACTTCAAACACGGCTCGCAGTCGTGCATCTTTCAGGTTCTTGAGGCGAAATTCAAGCGGGTCCATCTTCAAGGCGTGGGCGAGTTCATCGATATGCGTTTCTCGCGCAAAGACATTTGCCGTCGCCGCCAGCCCCCGATAGGAACCCTGCCGTAACGGTGAATCTGTGGGATGAAATTCAATCTTTTGGTTGGGAACCTCGTAAGGCGTTCGGATGGCAGACCCTCCGGAGTTATAGTTGTGGAATTCCCATGCGGTCAATGTGCCATCAGCTTTGACGCCGCTACGAACTTCGATCACTCCGGCAGGGCGGAAATACGCCCACGTAAACTCTTCTTCGCGGGTCCATACCAGTTTAACGGGTCGCCCCACAGCTTTCGCAAGACGTGCCGCCTCAATCGCGGTTTCACCGGTATGCTTGCCACCGTAACCAGAACCGGTATCCGGCATGATGACGCGGATTCGGTCCTCGGGGAGCCCGAACACCTCGGCAAGTTGCCCCCGTACCCCAAAGGGGCGTTGCGTTCCTGTCCACACCGTGAGTTTTCCAGCATCCCATTCCGCCACGGCGGCGCGAGGCTCCAGAGGGGCATGAGCAATGTAGGCAACGGTGTAGGAGGCTTCCAACGTAACATCAGCCGCTTGAAGTCCTTCCGCAACGGTGCCTTGCGTGTGCCCGCCTCGAGATTCTCCCGGACGTTTTTTCAGAACATCAAACAACTCACGATGGGATGGCTGGGGAGCGCCCTCCCATCCCGCTTGAATCGCCTCAATCGCGCGGCCGGCGAGGTGCTCATTTTTGGCGGCCACGCCGACAAAGTCACCATCGCGGATAACGGTCACGTTTTCCATCCCTTCCGCCCCTCGCGTGTCGAGGTTCACAAGTTTGGCGGAAAAAGCCGGTGGACGCAACACTTTGCCATACCACATACCGGGACGCACCATGTCTGAGGTGTAGCGATGCGTTCCTGTCACGAACTCTCTGCCGTTGACCTTCGGGATGGACGTGCCGGCAACCTTCCAACGCTCGGCAGGTGCGGTGGGAACATCCTCACCGATGGGCTTCATCAATTTCTGTCCCTTTGTCAACTGCCCAAAATCAAGGGACTGTCCCGTTGGGGGATGGGTCACCTTCCCGTCCGCGATAACGATGGAATCACGCTCCACTTTCCACCCTTCTGCCGCGAGGTCGATGAGCAGTTCGCGGGCGGCAGCGGCCGCTTTCCTCAATTGCGGTGCCATCGTCGGCGTGGTGCGACTGCCGAACGTTCCCTGGTCGAACGGGGTTTTATCCGTATCGCCCATCACCAGATGAATCAAAGCCAGTGGGGCAGGCAGTTCTTCCGCAACGACCTGTGTGAGTGAGGTGCGGATGTTCTGTCCGACCTCCACCTTGCCGGTGTAGACAGTGACCGCCCCATCCTCGCCGATGTGCAACCACGCCCCAAGTTCAGAAGGTGTGTCGCGGCCGAACCGGCGGCGACTCCCCCCTGTTTCTCCCTGTTGCGCTAGGGCGTCCGCGACGGTAAAAAGTACAACGATACCCCCGCCGAGGACTTTGAAGAAATCGCGCCGAGCCATCTCACCCCCCCCCCTCTTATCCCCCCCGCATGCGGGGGGGAAGGAGGGGGGGGCATCGGCTAAGAGTTCATATCGCTCCGGTTCGAGCGCAGTGTCAGAAATTGGTTTTTGACTCATTTTGCGCCTCCTCCTCTAAAGGTGTACATATTTTGACTTTATTATGATAAGGTCGCTATTCGCTCGGCCACCCGGAAGAAAGCCCCAAAACCGTCATGAGAGATTCTCTGTCTTGTAATTCCATGTATTGCCCGCGTGGAACATATTGGGGCAGGTTATCTAACTCATCCGATTTATATGGTATTTTAGCATAGGGATTATGATAGAGATAAACAGAAGCTTGCGGTATTCTCCAAGGTAAAACGCGATCTGCCAAAAGAACAGCACTCACGCGAGTGTTGATTGGCCCAGATAGACTAATCCAAGCGCCATCCAGATTTCTTGTCAGTTCTCCCGATTCAATCTCACCAGATTCCGTCATGCTTACCGTATATTGTTCTTTGCCAAACAGGGCATCCATGGCATCATCGTGATCCACACTTTTTTCACACAAGGCGTTTACTGCTATGATATACGGCAAGTCGAGCTCTCCATAAAGCGTGGCCTTGGTGGTCACCGCGTTTTTTATAGCTTCTGTTGTATTCAAAATATGCATCTCATGTAGCTGAAGCCCAATGGGACGAACGCCTGCTTTTCCTCTTGCCTCCGCTGACTTTGGGATTGGAAAGAATTCAACCTCCCATCCATCGCGCTTATAATGATAACGGGGCGCAGCTTCAATACCTCTAAGCCGACAAAGTTCGGTTATCTCATCCGGATCTAACGAAGCCAACCATGATGCAAGCTCACTCCTGATTTGCTTTGCTTTTGGTGACGTTTTGGGGGAGCCTTTGAGTTTCATTCCAATAAAGAAATTCGGCGATTCCATCTCATTCAGTGCGTCGTAAACCGTATTTATCCGTGCATCTGCTGCATTGTCTTCGTGTGACTCACCTGTTGCAAGGACGCCTTCGAGATAAAAATCACTCCCATGAGGAGATTCAACTAAGAAATCCGGGTGTTTTGTCATTCCGTCTATAGGCGGATGGATTTTCACAATGCGACAACCTAACCGTATCAGAAACTCGTGAAGAAAAAGCTCGAAAAAGGCAGAGTGATGATGGGATGACTGAAATCTTCTGCGAAGTTCAGCCTGTGCTTCAACAGGATATCGGGAAAACCATTCCTCAAGCGTTTGGCGAACTCTTTCAGCTTCTGAGCGTGCTGAACGGTTCAGATAAGTGTATTCATTCTCCGTATACTTCTTGGATTCATAATTATCTCGATCTTTCTTACTAAAGAGTGTCATTGTTCGCTCTCTCTTGTGTTGTGTAACAAAGCATTAGTTTCTTTCAAATAATGGTGTCCACTTTATCTTTCCCGATCGTGACCATAGGATCGGGAGGGTATTATTTGGGCAATTGTCGTGGAACACCACAAGAAGTTGGCTATCTTGATAGCCGAGCGAGTGCTTACTTTGGATTTTTTTTCCATATGCAAGAGCAATTTGTTTGGCCTTACCTCGATCTACAGCCGAAGGGAATATTTCAGATTCCTCGCTAAAGCACTGATCTACTTCGGTCAAAATATCGCTGACGATGACTTCAGCGTCAAACGGAATTTTTTCTATCGCCGCTTCTAATTTCTCTACCCCTATACGGAAACCACAAATGGCAGATATAAAGACCTTTACCTCTTTGTCGGCTATTATTTTACCACATTTTTCATAGAGTTCATTTAATAGATCCACAGCCGACTCCCCGGAAGCGATAATATCGTCGACGAACACAATGGCTTTTATTCTTTCATTTTTCGCTAACGCTTCTGGGATTTTTTCCAGCGACGCCACATTTTGAATGGTGATTTCATTTTCAGTTGCATACATTCGAGCATACGAAGATCCGCTCTTTGAAGGTTGTCCAAAACTACTGAGAAGAATATCGCGTCGGACACGTTCACCCTCTCTGATTTCATGAATCATGTTTCTTCGGACATGAGAGTGGATTATAGTCAGTTTCTCTCGGATCTTGGGTTCATCGTAGAAACGGAGGGGCTGCAACAGACTGAACATAAGCCGGCGTTCAGTATTGTCACCAAACTGATTAAGCCAGTGACGAACATCAGGCGGGGTTATCTTTGAACCTCGGTATAATCCCCACCGGGGACATAACTCCACAATCTCTTTATCCTGTATGTAGGCTTCCTGTTCTTTCCGCGTCAATGCTGTGATTGCGTTTTCGTCTAAGAAACTGCTTGTCATCAGTGAACCGCCGCGTTCGACCAACCAGCGGTCAAAAAATCTTGGCTTCCATCTGTAATGGTCCTCCTCCTCGAGTAGAACGCCGCGATTCATGTAGCTCTCAATGATTTCATCAACAGCGACATCGTTTTTGAGAATCTCCGATTCTCGAAGTGCTTGCCTAGTGACAAATGTCTTGTTGCGCTTAATTTGGGCGAATGCGATTAGAAATTTCCGACGCTGTGTTTCGATCTGATCTCGTCGAGCAGGTTCATCTTCAAATATCCCGTCTTTCCAAAAGTGGTTGACGTTATTCAGATCTAATGATTCGATAGATTCTCGGATAGTCTCCTCTACATTGTCCTCAGAAATGTAAGCATTTCGGTCTTCGCAAGCCCGTGTGTGTACCTTCCTGCATATAAACTTTGTATAGAACGGATTTCCCTCTGTCATTTCATAAAGCCTATTGATGGCATCGTCACTGAATTCAATGGTATCTTCCACGGGTCGTTTGACCAATTCTTGAAAATCCCTCCAGTATTTTTGCTTGTCAAAATAGTCGACTCGGAATACGTCCATTTTATTCAATCGATCTGTTGACTGTTTTATAATTTGCATGTTCTCCCCGCCAACGAGAACAAACCCAACATGTCCCTCACTGCTTATGCTTCTAATATTATGGAAGAAAGTATCACCAACACCGTTGCCGTATCGAACGATCTCCAGAGGGATTTCGTCGAATTCGTCGAGGATGATGATGAACCTGTGTTCTGGTGATAGCCGTTTAACATTCTTAAAATATCGAGAAAGAGGGGAGAGAGCACCTTCAAACGTTGGTTTCTCCATACCTGCGAAGTCAGGATGGTACGACACTTCATCAACGATTGCCTCTCCGAGACTCGTTACGAATTTTTCTGGAGTTATTTTATCAAGGTCGCCGATTGAAACGAATATTACCGTATAATTGGATTTTTGATCGAAGTTGGCTTGGATAACCTTTGCAATAGAGGTTTTCCCAACGCGCTTCTGCCCGTGGATAATTGACGATTCAATCTCACCGGATAACAGTTTCGCACACAACTGTTGTATGAGTTCAGTCCGTCCAACCAGATCCTCGGCTCGTTTAATAGCTTCAAGGCTATATGGCTGCATGAATTTGAGATTATCCCAGTTAAGGTCAGCTCTCTGGGGCGGTAACTCAAAGAAGAAATCCTTAGACTTCCTCGATTTATCGAAATTCCGCCAGGAAACTTGCCCGATAACGGCGGGACTTCCCTTTATTTCGTTCTCCACAACCGTTTCAAAAACAATGTCTGACGATTGATGATGTGCCAGTGTTCCCAAGTTCACCATAGGACAGCATAGTTTTAGCCCTTTATCTGCATCTTCGGAGTGAATTTCAACATCAAAAGCATAACCTGGTCCTTCGTTTTCTACGCGGAATTTTAACTCAAGTTTTCTACCCGTTATATGAAAAGGATACTTGCGGTCTAAAGGCGTGATAGAAACTGTAGTTGGCTGAATCGCGTCGTTATGTTTGAAATCCTCCTGGATGTAGGCGTATATTTTCTTCACTGGCACAACAAGGCATTGTTTCGTAAAGATTGAGGGAGTATTCTCGGCATCGCGTAAAAATGACTCGAAAACGGCCATTATGTTTTGGTAAGAGTCGAGACGATTCGTCATTGAAGACTCATTGTATTCTTCGACTGTCTCAAAGATCTCATTGAGGCGTTCGTTGCTGATAAGCGATGCATCCACAAATTGTTCCAGAAACAGCCTGTTTCTGGGGTGACGGAGTGTTTTCATGAACCGTGGTCGGATTTTAAGGGCAGTGTTAAGACTCACAATTGAGCCTGTAATTTGGTCAAAGTCAGCCAAAACCAGCCTTTCAGTTTCACAAAGTTTCGCCAATTTTTCGTGATTATCGTCTTCGGGTTTTATCCCAAGGTCCTTGTATATCTCGCCGATTTGTTCATCTAAGAGAGTAAAGGTCTTTAGGCGAAATTCCATGGGATTCCAGATGATGTCTTGGTTGTGACAAAGGAGACGTAGCAAACATAGGGCAATGAATTTTCTCTCCTGTGGATTATTTCTTTGATTAAATAATGCGTCGTGAGGCGGAGCACCAGATGATAAACCCGCAGCATGACACACGTTCTCAAGAAAGTCATCTCGCTTTTCTTCAAGTTGATCTTTCTTGGCGTTTTTTAACTCTTCCAGTAATTGATCAATTTCGCATAACCTTGATGTATTCATAATCCATACTGCTCCTTTAACACATTGCGTAAAACGCAGGAAAGGCGTTAGTGAGAAGGCTGATGCGTAGTCTGAAAGGTCGGAATGATTTTGAGTTTCTCCCCGAGCGCATCTTTAGCACACTCCAGATCATAATGCGCCTGGAGGTTTGCCCACAAGGTCTCGGAAACGCCAAAATAACGAGAAAGCAGGAGTGCTGTCTCCGGCGAAATTCCGCGCTTCTCCTTGATGATGGCGGTGATTCGATTCACGGGAACACCAATATCCTTTGCTAGACGATAGGGCGTGATTTTCATTGGCTTGAGAAATTCTTCCCGTAAGATTTCCCCTGGATGGGTCGGTTTCATGACGGACATTTTTATCCTCCTCAGTGATCGTCCACAATTTCGACGTTGTAGGCATCGCCATCCCTGAACTCAAAGCAGACCCGCCACACTATTTTAAAGAAATCTGCAAATAAGCAGCATCATGCAAAAGATAAGGTCTATTTGCCCATGTGCATATTTGCCGCCAGACGAATTGCCGCCACGATTCGCGGGTAGGTTCCACAACGACAGATATTCCCGTTCATGAAACGGGCAATCTCCGCCTCGTTTGGGTTTGGGTTCTTTGAAAGCAGAGCAACCCCCGACATAATCATACCCGGCGTGCAGTAACCACACTGCATAGCACCTGCCTCAAGAAACGCTTCCTGAAGCGGGTGAAGTTGTCCGTTCTGCTCCAAGCCTTCGATGGTCATCACCGGCTTCCCGCCCACTGCACCCACCGGCGTGACGCAGGACCGCATCGGTCGTCCATCAATCAAGACCGTACAAGCGCCGCATTGCCCCTCACCACATCCATATTTGCTTCCCGTCAAATCAAGGTCGTCGCGCAGGACGTTGAGCAGGCTTCTCGCCGCCTCCGTCTCAATTCGATGCCGGCTACCGTTCACTTGAAGTTCTATTACCGTTGCCATCAGGCCCCCCCCTTTCAATCGTCAATTGTCAATCCGATGCAATGCAGTAGAGATATTTCCGCCCACGCAGGTAGATTTCGTTCCCTACAATCGCAGGTGAGGCATCGAAACCATCGTCAAGCACATTTTGGGCGAGCACCTTAAATTCAGGCCCGTGCTGAATCACCAGCGTGGCCCCATCTCGATCTGTGATGTAAACACGATTGCTGGCACCAACTGGCGACGCATAGACCTCCCGAATGCCATCAAGCCTCTGTGGGCCATAATACGCCTCGCCTGTTTTCGCGTTGAAGCAGGAGAGGATGCCGTTGTTGCTTTTCAGGAAATAGAGCGCATCGCCATAAAGCAGCGGCGAAGGCACATAAGGCGTGTCGCGGTTATACTCCCAGGCAATCGTCTGGGACCCGGTGATGTCACCGGAAGCGGAGGCCAGACGAATCGCTTGCAGGGCGTTGCCACGAAAGCCGCTCATGACGTAGACCATCCCATCAGCCGACACGGGCGATGGAATCGTATTGTCGGTCATGCCGCTGCATTCCCAGAGCAACTTCCCCGTGGCAAGGTCATAGCTGCGTATGCGATGGGTCGCGCTGGTGATGACCTGCCCCCTTCCGTTATGTTCAACGACAACCGGCGTTGACCACGAGGTGCGTTCATCCCGTTCCACTCGCCAGCGTTCTTCCCCCGTTTTTTTGTCAAGCGCGGTGATGAACGAACCCCCTTCGTGATCCCAGTTGACGATGATTACTTCGCCGTAGAGGGCTGGCGAACTCCCTTCGCCGAACCCCATCTTGATGGCCATATCCCCTAAATCTTTCTCCCATTTCAGATTTCCCTGCATATCGAAGCAGTAAAGCCCACGGGAGCCGAAGTAAGCATAGACATGCTCCCCATCGGTCACAGGGGAATGTGACGCCCAACTGCCGGTCGGATGCGTGCCTTCATGCGGCAGCTCTTCACGAGCGGTCCGCTGCCATAGGATGCTGCCATCCCGACGGTCAATGGCAAGGAGGTCGAACTTGTGAATCTGTGTGGGTTGTTCCCCTCCTCTTCCGCCGCCTCGGCGGCCCCCACGACGCTCCTGGGGTTGGACGTCCTCCGTCATCTGAGGTTCAACACGCACCTCGGTTGGGATAGCGGTCGTGACAAAGATTGTGTTTCCCCAGACAACCGGCGAAGCGTGACCCTTGCCGGGGATTTCGATTTTCCATCGCACGTTTTGGGTTTCGCTCCATTCAATGGGCGGATTGCCTAGTGGGGCAACTCCCGTCGCATTGGGGCCGCGCCATGCTGGCCAATACTTTTGGGCCTCCTCCGGCGCGGAAGCCGCCCACAGACAGACCGAAATCATCCCCAAACAAATAATCATGGTGGCTATTCTTTTCATTGAAGCACTCCTTTCAATTGGACGTTGACTGACCGAGCGGAAACTTCTCGTTAATCAGCATGATAGGCTGTCCATCAGCGACGACGCGGTACGCGCGACTGAGAAACAGGTGACCTTTCAGGTGACCGATAGCCTCTGGCAAATCCTTAGGGCGTTCAAGACCGCACCACAGCAGGTCGCGACGAGTCTCCAGACCACTGCCCCGTAAGAGCCGCCCCAGCCCTTCGCCCTCGATTTCCAATCCTTCTCGAATGGCCTTTGGCAAGCGATGGGGTACAATGAGCGAGGTCGCGTAGGTATGGACGGTCGGTTTTTCGCAGCCGTTTTGCTGCGTTTGGAGTATCACTTGACGCGCAACGACTTGCGCCCCTGCCGGGAGTTCAAGCCAAATATGCTCGGTGGGTAAGGTCTGCCCCTCCTGGTGGAGAAGCACGATCTCGACCGGATCGAGTGTATAAGCTTCAATGAACCGGGTGACAGTCCCATCGGTCACCAGCAGCGCACGGTGAAATGGCGTTAATTGACTCAGATTGATTTTCTCTAAGTCCCCTGGTTGGGCGAATTGGGCGACAAAGAGGTCTTTCATTCGTTTATTGGCAAGAGAGGTTCTCTCAAAAGTCTCGTTCGTGTTCATAGTCTCCAATCCCTCCCGATAGATCGGGATTCAGAGCAACCTTCGTGACGCGGCAAACTATTTCGTTTTCTTTCCGATGCAATACAGGTGCGCTCCGGTTCGTATGAAGAGGTGCGACCCGCTCACTACAGGAGATGACAGGGTATAGCTGCCATCAAGTTCGTTGGTGGCCAACAGCTTGAACTCTGGACCGGCTGCGACGACCGTCGTGACCCCGTACTCGTTGAGGATGTAAAGTTTGCTGTCGGCGAGGATGAGCGAGGCGCTGACGACCCCTTGTGCAGTGCGCTCCGGTCCCCAGACTAACGCACCGGTTTTTGCATTGAGGCAGGTGACCCGTCCGCTGTCGTCCACCATGTAGAAATACTGACCATCACATACCGGTGTGGGAACATCTGGCGAACCTGCGCCATCCCACTTCCAGACCAGATGGCTCCTTGTCACATCGCCAGTGCCACCGGCACGCAGGGCTAACAAAGGTTTTTTGCGGGTTGGGACATAGACCATGTCCGCCACCACCAGGGGCGAGGCGACGATCCGGTAGCTACCGTCCTTCTCAGGATTCAGCCCCGCCGCCCACCAGATCTCTTTACCGGTGGTCAGGTCATGCCCGGTGACATAATCCGCACCCGATATCACGACCTGGGTCACCCCGCCAAAAGTGAGCAGCGCAGGCGTCGTGTAGGCGTCGGGAGATTCCGCGACGGCATCGGTCGTGCGTTCTTGACGCCACACGGGTTGACCCGTTAAGGCGTTGAAGGCCACAATGTAGGACGGGTCGTCGGTTCTGTACCCGTGAAGCACCTGGATGATTAGCTTTCCATCAACAAGCAACGGTGAAGAGGCATAGCCCCAGTTGAGACCAAATTCTCCATAATCCTGCTGGAGGTTTCTCCCCCAGATTTTGTTCCCTTCCATGTCGAATGCGGTCACCGCGCCCGTGCCGGTAACGACCCAGACATGCGCCCCGTCGGTGACCGGCGAAGGCGAGGAATCGTTTTGCTTGCGATGCAGTTGGTTCCCAGAGTCGAGTTCGCGTTGCCAGAGAATACTGCCGTCCGTTTTGGAAAGGCAGAGCAGCAGCAATGTGTCGCCGCCCGGGTCGCGGCCTCCACCCTGACCTCGCCCTCGCCCTTGTTGTTGCTGGTCTGGTGGCTGAAGTTGGGATTCCCTTGTCGTTGGCGAGGTGAGGTAGATTTTATCACCCCAGATGACGGGCGTGCCACCGCTCCATGCGGGCATCGACGTCTTCCAAACGATATTTTCGGTATCACTCCAGGTGGTGGGTAGGTCTTGAGTCGAGATGATGCCATTTTGGTTCGGCCCCCGCCACTGCGGCCAATTTTCCTGTGCCGAAGCGACCCCAATGGCTGTAAGTGCAAGAAGTGTCAAAACCACAGAAACGATTTTATATTTCTTCATTTTATTTTCCCTCCTCGTAATGATGGATTGGCGAAGAGCAAATGAGCAAATGGGCAAATGGGCAAATGAGCAAATTACGCTTCATTCTTCACGTTTCACGCTTCATGGTCTTCAATCGCCCTTCTTGAGTCGCGCCCACGGCATGGGGAGTTTTCCCTTTGCTTCAACGCCGAGACCGACGTCAAGTTCTTCCACAGTTGGAAGAATTGCGGGTCCTAAACCGTTCGCAACCCCACCGATAACGTAAATTTTCTGGTTCACAACATCAGCGCCCAAGAACACTCTCGCCGTTGGCAGATCCGTTTTCTTCGCCCATGTATTGGTCACTGGGTCGTACCCTTCAACTGTTGCGAGACCGGGACCTTGCACGGCGGGTGTGCCGCCAATGGCGTAGATTTTCCCACCGACCACCGCGGTTGCCAGTGCCGTTCTTGCCGTTGGCATATCGGCTTTCTTGGTCCAGGTATCGGTCACAGGGTCATATTCCTCGACCATTGAAAGCACAGGCCCTTGCACGGCGGGTGTGCCGCCAATGGCGTAGATTTTCCCACCAACTGCCACGGCGGACATCCCTGACCGAGGATTGGGCATATTGGCTTTCTTGGTCCAGGTATCGGTCACGGGGTCATATTCTTCGACGACTGGTAACACGGGACCGACGTTTGTCGCAATTCCGCCAATGGCATAAATCTTACTGTTCACAACAGCGGTTGAAAAAAACACCCGTGCAGTGGGCATGTCGGCTTTCCGCGCCCACGTATTGGTTGTCGGGTCATAAGCTTCAACAGTTGGAAGCGCAGGCGCTTGGTTATTCCAGCCGCCGATGGCGTAAATTTTTCCATTCACCACGCTGGTCACGACACCGGCTCGTGCGGATGGCATGCTGGCTTTCTGCGTCCATTTGTCCGTCGCCGGGTCGTAGGCATCAACGATGGCGACCGGTTCGGCGAGCGTTCCACCGATGGTATAAACTAGCCCATCGACGGCGCTGGTCGAGAAAAAAAGTCTTGGGATTGGCATGTCGGCTTTTTTCGTCCATTTTTCCACCTGGGCGTGGCTCATCGAAGATAAGACCAACAGCCCACTGATTACCAATCCGAGTCCAAATATCCTTACGAATCGTCTCATAATATCTTCGCGACGGATACCCCGTCATGATTTCGATGAACTCAATCCAAGTTATGGCGGGGAGGAAGCCGCGCTCCTTATGCGTAGTTATATCCATCGGATTGATGGAGTTGCTTAAAACACTTGTAGCTAATTCCTTGTACCACCTGAATCGCTGTCGTAACATTGAAACTGCCAGAAGCCCTCACAGCCACACGCCCCACATAGACGCCTGCTTTTTTACCTTTCGTTACGACCGCCCTGACAATATCCCCAGTCTGGAAGCCCTTAACACGCTTGTGCCCCTTTGCCCTCGTTCGCGGGAAGCCATACTTGTCAACGCGACACATTTGCCGAGATCCGTGTCCTATTGCAGTAATTAGAAGCGGACACACTCCCTTGACTTTCAACGCCTGTGGGGTAGACTCGCCAACACAAGCCGCATCCAACCAATGTGTCTTGGGTCGATTCCAACAACCTCTCGATTAAATTTGGTTCGCCCTCCTGTGCCAATTTCGACCGATAATCCTGTTGATTGAAGCTGTTGATAAATCTGCCAACGGGTCGCATTGACGGGGGCGGCATCTCTTATGGACTTCTTTGCCATGGCTTGAATGTTCGGGAATCCAAACTCCTCTGCGGTACGGCAGTTTTTCTTCTGGTTACAGGGCGTGCAAGCTATCGTGAGATTCGATACCCGATTGCTTCCACCCCGCGACCTGGGGATAATATGCTCAACCTCAAGTGGGGTATCAGTTGCGCCACAGTATACACAGCTCCTATCAAACTTTTCGAGCAGATATTCCCGGACTTCATACCCCAATAGCTCTCCCTGTTGGTACTCAACTCCGTTGATGTCAGGATTTTCTATTGCTTGCATATCAAAGCGAACTAATTCCATAGAAATTGCATTGATGGGGCATAGCTTCCTAAGCCGTTTTACCCACGTCATGATATTGTGAACGCGACTCATCAGAGAGGGCGCTAACCGACCTTTTGACTTTGTGCGGTTGCTAAATCTTGCCTTCCGATAGCGTGTTTTCCGATTCCTGCGTCCCCGACGAATCGCACGACGTTTGTCGAGGCTGGACTTGATTTGCTGTCCTCGATGCTGTAATTCTGCCGCAAACTCTACCTCTGATGAGTCGTCGTTGACAATAGCGATACCTGTGGTTCGACTTCCTGGGTCAATCTTCAAGCGCCGATGACTTGTATCTGGCGCGTCAATCGGACGATTGAGAATGATTGTAAAAGGGTAGCGACGATAAACGGCAGCCTTGCCGCGTTTAAGTAACTGTCTTGCTCGCGCGGGAGCGCACGGCGCAAGGGGATGAAGATTGGTATCTAATACAAAGACCTTCGACATAATTGATAGTCTCCTATCAGTCGTTAAACCAAGCGAACTTGATTCAAGTTAAGCTCACCTCGCCAATGTTATGGGAAGGTTTGGTGATTACCGCACTGGCTTCAACCCGTGCCCAGAGGGCGCCCACCTGTTTAACGGCAATCCGCAGTGCATTGGACTGGTGAAGCATCCAACGGTGCCTATCTATTCTTCCCTAACGGAGCCAATTCAGGTTGAGGCTGGTCAACTTCGGAACCTAAAACAAGCTCCCGCCTTTATGCGGGGGTAGTTGACGAAACAATCCTCTACTTTCTATGATGAATGGAATGAAATGTGGAAATTCACAGACCGGTGAATGCTGGCTTGATTCTCTTAGACAGATGAGGCGGAGATTTGTTCGGAAAAAAGGCATATTTCAAATTTCCTTGAAAATAACTTGACACTTTGAGAGCAGGGAACCTGCACGGAGTTTCTGAAACATGCCATGTAATGAACAATCTTGCCTGAACTTCAGTTCAAGGCACCAAGAGCCCTTAAGTGCATCCGTATGGGTGCTCGTTCATACGGACCTATAACGAACGCCTGGCAGACTGACCATTTTTGATCACGGCGTCCAGAGTCACCAGCGGTGCTTTCCCTTCTTGCCGAAGGAACGCAGAGATTCCGCCAGGCACGCTAAAGTGGTCGTGAACGCCGAGCGCTCTCTCAACGCCAGCTATCTGCACCACACCCTGCCCCCGGACGACCGAGAGAATGCAGAAGTGGTCCATCTTTAGGGTCAGTCCCCGCTCGTTGATGCGGGCGACCGACAGCTCCAGCCCGCCGACCCCGTCCCGGTCAGTGGCTGACGCTGGGATGATGGGGTAGCGCACGGACGTAAACTTAGCCGCCGCTTTCTCAATTTCACGTTCGAGGAAAATCGTTCGGTTCATCTGACGGCTGAGGAGAGAAACCTTCTCAAGGCGTTCCAACGGGATTGGCTGCGGTTCGACATCAAGAAACACTCCCCATCCACCCCGCGTCAGCGAACCAAAAATGAACGGAACATGATGTGCCATTGGGCTATCGTTGACGTATCCATGGCGCGTCATCGGGGGGATGGGCATGGCGTAGCCTTCGCTGACCTCCGCATAGCAGTCACCTAGCACCGTGTTGCCATGAATTGGTCCATAGCCCAGATGAATCTCGACGCCATCTCGGTGGAGATGAAACGGCACGTCGGATCGGGGGCCATCAAGATATGCCAGATTCCACGAGTGATAATCCCCATACACCACCGGCACGATGGTGATTCCAAGATTCGGCACGACGAAACTCGCCTGCTCTGGCGCGTGTGTATCCTTTGTCGTATGGATGCCGTTACCAGTGGAAATTTCCCCCATCCGTTCGACAAATCGCTCCCGAATCTTCCGTATCGACTCCAACGCTGCCGAAGGTCTTCCACTTCCGGTGGAGTTGCAGAGTAGGAGATTATTCAACGACTCAATCACCCGTGTGACATTGGTGGCGTAATGGTAAAATGTAGAGATCAACGCACGGAAATCTGTCCCCACCGGGTCCATCGCCCGGTTTACCAGGTCTGTCAGCAGTTCGATCGCCCGTTCGCGGTACGCCTCCGTGAGCGGACTGCCCCCCTCAATCTGACGGAGCGCTAACTGCGTCGCGTGAAAGGCACCAATGGTGTGCCCGCGGAATGCGTAACTGTACAGCCGCGCCAACGCAATATCATCGGGGGTAATCCCCTCAGGCGTGCGCCCTTTTTCGTGACTCCGACGCGCAATCTCCACGAGTCGTTCGTAGTTGGGATGCATCTCGATGGTCATTCTTTCGGGTCTCCCTTTCGTCTACTTATACCATTTTGAGTTGTGCGCCTCAATGGAATATGGCGTGAAACGTGAAACGTGAAGCGTTATGCCTTTACGTTTTACGTTTCACGCCTCATGTTCTCAAAGTGTCGACTGTTTTCTGAAACATGCCGCTTCCAATCCTAAATCGGTTTTAGTCAGGTTGGCCGATGATCAACACCCACATAGACTGTTTTCCAATCGTGTATGTATCCAAAGGCGAAAGGGCACCCGTTTGGGGGTCGATTCGGTAGGAAGCAAGCCTGCCTGAAGCCTGACCACCAGCAAAAAGGAAGTTTCCCGTTGGATCGATGGTGAATGCCCTCGGAATGGCTTCCGTCCGCTGCTGCCCGATCGAAGTCAGTTGCCCCGTGCTGCCGTCGATTGAGAAACCGGCAATGCTGTCGTGGCCGCGGTTTGAAACATACAAGAATTTCCCGTTGGGGGTGATATGAATCTGCGCACAAGAGTTGTCGCCATCAAAATCATCAGGCAGCGTCGAAATCGTCTGAAACGGTGCCAAGGTGCCGATGGATGGGTCGAAATGGTAGGCAGTCACACTGCACCCCTGTTCATTTGAGAAATAGAGAATATCCTTGCTCGGATGAAAACAGAAATGCCGTGGTCCCGCGCCTTCTTCGGGGATGACCTTGGGAACGGCGTTGGGTGTCAACGCGCCGGTGTTTTCATCGAACTTGAATTGAAAAATGAGGTTGGGCCCTGCCGTGTGCGGAACAAAGACAAACTGGTTCGATGGGTCTGTCTGGATACAGTGCGCCCTCTCAGCCGTGGAGCGCCATTCGATGGGTGGGTTGCCTACAGCCCCATCTTTGCTTATGGGATGAACCGCTGCCACGCCAGCACCATAATAGGCTGAGAGTAAAAAGTTACCCCGTCGATCTGTTGACAGATAGCACGGGTCGGCATCAAGCGACACCGTCCCGATAAGCGAAAGGCTTCCGGTGCTTTGATCGATGCGGAAACTCGAAATTTCGCGGTTGGAGCGGATACCGGCATAAAGGAGCTCCCGGTTGGGGTCAACTGCGAGCGGTCCGGGGGCACCGCCGAGTTCGACATCCTCCTGAAACAGGAGCTTTCCTGTATCTGGCTCCATCTTGAAGATTAAAATTTTGTTCTCCGCTGCAACCGAAATGTAGACGTAATATGTCATCGCTATTTCCTCCTAAATATTATCTCGCCAATGTCACATTTCCTCCGATAGAGCGGGGCAGGTGTTTACATCCCGCCTAGCGGGGCTCTGTAGCCCAAGATTCTATCTTGGTTCCCGCGGATGATGTCCTCGGTTGGCCAACTTAGAAAGTTGGGCTACGACTGGATCTCATTTCTAATGTGACATTGGCGAATTATCTCCAACTTTGGAATAACAGACAAAGTGACCACAGAGGTCACAGAGACCACAGAGAAAGAATTTGGAAGTGCTTACTGACCCACGCACAAGTTTATAATACTTGTCATTCCTTCGCAAGCTCAGAATGACAGAACGATATTAATCCTCTATGCGTGGGTCAGTAAAAGACCTCTTGGAACGTGACCCGCGATTCGGTCGGTTGATTACCAATTTTTTTACCCTTTATGTCGGCGTTGATGTCTGCATGACCACCTGTGAGATGATGGTCAAAAATGCGGACTTTGAGATTCTTCTCAATCAGCACTTTGACAACCATCAGACGGGGTTTGAACACTTGATGGGAAAGCTGGCGTCTCTCAATCCCGACAATGTCTACCAGGTACGCGTTGCCATCAAGTGTAGGTACTTATCATACCAATTTTTCAACATCAGGTCAACAAATTTCTACCCCTGTTCAATGACGACAACCTATTTCCTCTTGTCGCTTACCGGTCCCCCTGCCGTTCGCTCCCACATCTCGGCGAACTTCGCTGAACCGTCGTCGTCCCAGAAGTCGAGATCGACCGGCTGATTGTAGCCCGCGCCGTAGCCGTTTACAAAACTCGGCCCGGTGCCCTTTGGATCGCTCAAGGCATGAACCAGCAGCCGTGCGTAAATCGGCGGGAGGCCAGCGTATTGAATCCGTATCAGAGCACGCGGCGAGGGCTCAGGCTCGGCAGAATACCAGCGGGCAAGCGCATCACGGTCAAGCGTCACGCCCAGCCCCGGCGCTTCGGGGACCGGCACGGTTCCACCTGCGACCTCCAACGCCGGCGTCACCACATCCTCCGCCCACAGTTGGCAGTCGTTCACATGGTGGAGCGTTGCCATCGGGAAGACCGTCGCCATCTGTGCGACGAACGCCCGTGTGATATTCCCGCCGACATTTTGTATCATGAACGGCACGTTCGCCGCCTCAAACAATCCCGCCCGTTGAATGACCTGTCCGACAGGGGCATGTCCCAACATATAGCCATCTGCCAGCCCCAGCAACGCCTCACGTCCGCCCAACGGCAGGTGGTGGAAGTAGATCGGTAGCGGACACTTTGACCGAAGGACGCGATGCCCTTCAAAATCGTGTGTGCGGAGTGGGTCTTCAATCGCGCCGGCGATGGGGTACTTCACCAACTCACGCGCCAATTCCAGGACATGCTCGACCGTGTTATCGAAGTTGAGGTCGTAGTGAATCTTAAAGCCCGGCGGCGCGACCGCCTGCATCGCTTCGGTCTGCGCGATGACGTTGTGGAAGTGGTTGGTGTGATATTTCAGCCATGTATAGCCTGCCTTAGCCGCGTGCTCGATCTCCTCTGCCATTTTCGCCGGCGTCTGCGAGACCGTCCACGACGCCATCGGCACCCGCGATCGAATTTTCGGCCCGAAGAGTTTGTAGGCGGGGACATCGTTGTATTTGCCGACCAGGTCGTAGATGGCAGGCGCAAGTCCGATTGGCAAGGACGGGTGAGCCAGCCAGTCGCATGGGTTCGTGCCGCGCAGTTGGGCAATCCATCCGTCCATCCCATTCCACGACCTACCGGTGTGTTCGCCCAAACCCTCCAACCTGTTATCGGTGTGAACGACAAAAACGGTGCGGCAGCGGAAGTCAGGCCCGTGATAGCGAGTCAATGCCTCGCTATTCCATGCCTGAAAGGGTGGACAGATAACGTGTGTCTCAATGTCAGTGATTTTCATAGTTTGATTGTGCCTCCTTTGTCAGTTCGGTTCAACTTATCTCACATACAGATGCGGGTTGTTCTCGACCTCGCGAAGGAGGGTGTCGATGTACTTCCGAATCCGAAAAAGTCGGCAATCAGCGTTGCCCACGAAACCGCGGCGCAAGTTGCCGATCTTGTCCCAAAACGCCCCAAGCGCAAATCGATTCAGCCCAACGTACGCGGAAAAACTCTGTCAGCCACCCGACCGTAGAGGGGGTAGTTTCGATATTCCAGGTTTTCGCCCGCTTGTCCCACTCAACGAGGTTGAATGCGGGCATCAGGATAAGCCCTTCTGGCCCAACGGCGTCCTCCAAGGCGCTGACCACCGTACCCGCCCCTCCATCGACGGGGCCAAGACTCTTGAAGGAGGAGTGAATGAAAAGGATATCCCCCGATTCGACGCCCAGGTTTCTTAGTTCTTGCGCCAACTTTTCGCGCGTGTGGGGTTTGGACGATGCCACGTTTGCCATTTATCTCACCCCCCTCGCGGTTGGACACCCGGCCATTGGTCGTCGCTCGCCGTCACATCCACCACGATTCCATCTGGGTCTTCCACTTTGAACGACTTTGATGGGGGTGAACTCGGAGCGTAGGGCTTGCCGCCGTCCACCCCGTCCCAGATAATTTGGAACCCCAGCGCCTCACATCGCTGCGCGGCTTCCCGCAAATCGGGAACGTGTACGCCAATGTGGAGATAGTCTAACATCCCGCCCACATGCGGCGAGCGAGCCGGGCCGCGGTGCTGAAAGACCCGGAAGTTGTGATAGCCGTCAGTGAGATCGTAGCAGCCATCCATCTGAGAGAATACTTTCAATCCAAGTGCATCGCGCCAAAACCGGACCGTCTCCTCCAGGTTGCTTGCGCGTACACCGATATGTACAAGGATACCTGACATCATTCATTCCTCCTGATTAGTTTTATCTACCTATTGCAAGTTGAGCCGGGGTTGCACCCCGGCGGTGTTTGACTGGGGTTAAACCCCAGTCAAACGTTCAAGAGATTTATTTATAGTTACTTCTCCAACACGGGGCGATTCAGTCTCGTATGATAGGGTGGCTCCATGACAGCTCGCTGCCTTTCATTCGCCCATTCCGGTATCGGGTCGCCGGGGGGGACATACGCCATGTTCCCCGCCGTATAACGAGTCAGAATCGAACGACGCGGGTGGTCGGCTGTCCAGGGGAGCGTGCCATGCGTCACAGCCTCCGTGAAGATGATGACGCATCCGGCTTTACACACGATCTGCCGAACGTGTTCCTGGTACTTCTGATAGCGCCGCATTTCCTGTGGACACGGGAAGTTACTTTTGTGACTGCCGGGGATGACGATCAGCCCCCCATCGTCGGGGTTCACATCGGTGAGTTGGAATGTCGCGACGGTCAGTCCACAGTGTATCCTGCCGTGGCGGTAGATGTAATACTGGTTGGGGTCAAAACCGGGCCCTGATGAGCCATGGAAGATAAAGCCCTCCGCCCCTTTGTCCATTGAGAGCAGGAACATCTGATGGTCCATCCGGAAGCCTTTGCCGAGAATCTCGTTGAGGTAAGGGACAACTCGTGGATGAACCAGCATCTCTCGGAAGGGGTTACACCAGGGTTCCTCCCAATTGAGCATTCCCCCCAACTCCCCACGTCCCTGCTCCCCCTTGAGCTCAGGAGAACCACCGTCCAGGGCCTGTTCGCGCGGACGGATGCGCCCCTGGTCCTGGTGGCGGTCAATCGCCTCATTCGCTATGGCAACCTCTTCCGGTGTCAGAACATCCTCTATTACAAGATAGCCATTCAGGTCAAACAGGTATTTTTCGTCATCGTTCATCGTTCAATCTTCTCCTCGTTGTAGTGGGTGACGGCTGAAAAGGTCGTACTGCTCGACGAATTCATCATACCCTTTAAGGGCTTCAAGCGCTTGCTGCTCCAACGCTTGAAGCTGACAAGGTACCCATGCCAACTCACGGAATAAACGTTTCGTATAAGGGGTCCAAGAGAGGGCGTAGATAGTTTTCTCCTGGTGAGATTCACGACGAACAAAGAGATCGACCAGTCGCTTGGCGGCTTCTGTGTCCCGAAAGTCTGAACGGATGGCCGCTTCAAGCGCATACATACCCGGCTGAATGGGACAAAGGCACACATGACCCCACACCTGATATTCAGAGACACCAATGATGGAAAGCCCCTGCTCATAGTGCTCCTGAATGGTTTCCGGCGTTTTGAGGCGTCCGTATGTTTTCTCCCCATTCATCAGGAAAGCAATTTGCTCAAAAAAGTCATCCAATTCTTGCGGTGTAAAAAGGTTCGCCTGGTTCGTAAAGATGACAGTCCCCCCTTTGGTATTCTGATTTTTCGCACCTTGCCCTTGAGTTGAGCGACGGGATGCCCCCTCCTGGGTGAGTGGCTTCGTCATCTCGAAAGGCGGATGAATAAGGGGGGTCACACTTTTTTGATCTTTGGGTTTGGGTTGATCGGTAAAAACCCTTCTTTCACGATTAAAAAAGTTCAACTTTTCACTCCTGTTGTCAGTAAGTAACTCGACAATGTTGTTAAATTAGGCATCCGATCCAATGGTAGCCCAACTTTCTAAGTTGGCTGGTTTTTGTTCAAACCAAGATAGAATCTTGGGCTACGATGAAATGTAACATTGTCGAGTTACTTAACTTTTAAAATAAACTATACATTTAACTGACATGATAACCGATTTCGCGTCGAAGGGCAAGGCATTTCTTTCGATTGGCTTACCGACACCGTAACGAATCGAAAAACCGTTGTGGTGTTTCTGCGGTGGTGAACTGATGCAGAACTCTGTTTACGCGTCAAGAACTGTCCCAGGCTCTTTCGCCTACGCAAGTGGTTTCCGCTTGGCTGGAGACTGAAACGGGGATGAAACGGTCTGGTCAATCGGGATGAGGTGATATCAAAATTTTTGTTTACATCACAAAAGAAATATGCTACACTTTGACTCGTAAGAATTTGAAAAGTATGTCAAACACATTTATGGAGGAGAACAATCCAATGAAAAGCAAAATATTAACGTTGGTATGTACTGTCAATATTGCCTTGATGGGCGTTCTTTTATGTGCGCATCATGCCGACGCAGCGAATGTCATTGCGGTCTGGACGATGGATGAAACCGCTGACGCGAAGAAGATCATCGATGCGACAGGCAATAAGCATGACGGTGAAATCTTGGGAAAAGTCAAACGGGTTGATGGGAAGATTGGCAAGGGTGTCCAATTTAACGGCGCAGGGGACCACATCGAGGTGGATGACCCGGACCATAAGCTGACGCCCAAGCATATCGGGATGGTTGCCTGGGTAAAGCTAGACAATGTCGCGGGGAATCATTCCATTCTGGAGCAGTATGATTGGGCAGGGGCTCTTGGCACCCATGCGTGGCGGACGAACGGCCCGGCACTTCAATTTTATGTGATTTGGGGAACGGATGCACCCAATGCCAATGGGGGAACCTTAAAAGCGAATGACTGGATGCACGTTGCCGCAACTTACGACGGAGAGAATATTCGTACCTGGATTAATGGAGAAATCGCGGGAGAGGCCAAAGTGCCGAAGCGAGACCTGAATCCGAGCAACAAATCGCTCTCCATTGGGGTTCGTGGAGACACAAAAGACATTCACTGGATGACGGGCGTCCTTGATGAAATTGCCGTCTTCGACGACGCACTCACCCAAAAAGAGATTCAGACCATCATGAAAGACCCGAAAGGTTTATCGGGAGTCTATTTAGCCGTCGAGCCGGGGGGAAAGTTAGCTACCACCTGGGGAAAAATTAAGGCAAAATAAGCCTCAAGGGAGCGCATGGCGGTTCGTAGTCAACTCTATAGTAAAACGGCTGTGGAAACTATAAATTCAATTTGGGCTCATGGTAAAACAGCGAAAGATTAGGAACTGGGGATTAGGGGCAGGGCCTGGTGCCTTGCCCCACCCAACTTGCATTTTTCTTAACATGAGCCTCAATTTTTTTCTGATTCCTCATCTATCAGAAGTAATTGTATTGTTCTATGCTCATCGTCTTTCCGCTCCGCGGAAGGATAGATTGTGCTTTTATTTTTCAACAAAATTTTCGTGTAATCTACCCCTTCGACTGGTTCAGGGACATAATAGTATTGAGACAACTCTGCCCAGTCTTTATCGCGTATTGTGACAACTTCATCCAAATAAAAACTGACCCACACATTTCCAATTTTCGAGTTTGATGCCTCTTGTTCCACTTTGTTGCGGGCAATTGTTGCGTATGTATCATCAAGTTCAAAACTGATGTAGCGTCTTCCAAGTCTCTTTGCAGCAATCGTCGTTGTTCCGGTTCCTGAAAACGGGTCAAGTACAATATCGCCTTCATCGGTGGACATTAAAATGATGCGTTCTAACAAGTGAATAGGTAATTGGCAAGGGTGTTCATCACGATATTTGTTGTGCTTTATCCTATGAATATCTGTCCAGGCATCGGAAACAAGCGGACCAAAAGGGTGTAACCCGGCCTTTTTACCACCGTAGTCTTTATGCAAATAGTTGCATTTACGGCAGCGTTTGTGCGGATAGCGGATTTCATAAAACTTATTCTGCTTTGCATCTTTGGCATAAAACAAGATTCCGTAATGTGCGGGCTGAAGTGTTTTTCCCATCGGTGAAGTCGGTGCGTCCCACGAAATCCAATGCTTAAAATCAGCCAGCTTGTTCAAAAAGCCTGCATAGTACGTCAGCCACTTGGGGATATTATGCACGAAGATTGAGCCGGTTGGCTTCGTAACTCGCACCATCTCAGAAATCCAACCCTCGCACCAGTGAAGATACTCTTCCACCTCAAGACTATCCTTCATGCTGTTGTACTTCTTCTTGAGATTAAAAGGTGGATCGGCAAAAGTAATGTCCACACTGTTGTCAGGAATCCGACGAAATAGTTCAAGACAGTCGCCTTGAATAATCCGATTGATGTATGCTTCTATCATTTCTGACATTCCCAATGTTCTATCACGTTTCACGTTTTACGTTTCACTTAAACATAGTTAATCCCGTACCACAACGCGGGAATGGGGAGAACCTGGCGCATCAACTCTGCTGTCCTGCCTCCGCTTGCCAAGCGATCGGCGACCATTTCTTCGCGTGTCCCGAAAATCAGATGCGCCAGCTCACCTCGCTCCGGAATCGTGAGCGAATCAGAGCCATAACGAATCTGATACGCGCCATCTTCCGCCGTAAAGTGAAGTCGGCTAGTCTCCGCCGCCCCAAGAATCTCCTCGAAATAGGGACGCATCCGCGCCATCAGTTGCGGGAAGTTGACAATCTGTACAGTCCCCGCTGAATGGCTGGGCTTCAACGCAATCCCACACTCGGAAAGCAGGTCTCGCATCAACCCATCCACCCCAAGGATATGCAATGCCACGTTTTGGCGATGATACGCCTTCCCAATCTGGGCTAATGCGCCAAGTATGGCGGTTCTTTCTCCGGCATATTCCGCGATTCTAACCGTTGTATCCCTGTCGCTCGGCTTTGAGACGATCGCATAGCCGCGCACGGCATCGCCTTTTTTGATGAGCCAAAAGCCGGAGAACCGGTTCATCACGACACAGCAATCAAGCGCACGCTCGTAGACCTCACGCGGGCGCAAGAACCGCACCGGTTCAGCGCGGTAAATCGCTGAGAGGGTCGGAATATCCGCTTCTGTGCAGGATACAATCGAAACGCCGGCATCAAACCACTCCGCTTGTTCTACAGCAATCGCGGCTTCGTAGTCTCTGCCAACCTTGCGGCAGCCCGCCCGTCGATAAAGGCTTCGATCGCCGGAGATGATCATGAAGTCGAACCCTTCCGCATAACATTTGGCTGAAGCATCGTCGAACAACTGCGTCGCATACCCGTTCCCGCGGTGTGCCTTGTCAGTGCCTACCCCCCCGATACAGCCAACGCCCACCGTGCACCCGAGGAGCGACGCCCATTGCTGGGTCAACCCGACATGTGAGACAATTTTGCCGTCTTCAAGAATGATTCGACAATTTTCCAGATTGCCATTGTGAAAAAGTTGAGGGTATTCGTCCATGAGCGATGGGCGAAACACGGTGCCTACCAGTTGTCGTAGGGACTCGCGCTCATCCAGGCGCGTTCCCCGTGGGCCTTTAATCATGTTTGTGCCTCCTTGTATGCTTGTATGCTTGATTGCAAATTTCTGAAATGTTTCCCTTTTCGTTGACATGAGGACAATAAAATGGCATATTGGTTGAAAATAGACTTTTGAATTCACACAAAATGGAAGGTGTAAAAATGAAACTCACTCTGATTTCAAGTTTACTACTGATTTTCAGCGTTTTTATGCTCACAATACCCAAAGCTGTCCATGCTGATGTGGTTGGCATCTGGCTCTTTGACGAGGCCAAAGGAAAAGTTGTCAAAGATGCTTCCGGCAATGGACATGACGGTGAAATCGTCGGCAAGGTTGACTGGGCAGATGGAAAATTCAATTCGGGGCTAAAATTCGATGGTGGAAACGTAAAGATTCCCCATCAGGACAATATGAATCTCGAACAGTTTACCATTATTCTATCACCGCGTTCAAATTCACTTCGATAAAACAGTTTGTCGGGGAGTGACAGATAGATAACCACTGCAAATACAAACGCCACCACAAATAATAGCATAGCGACGAACATAGCAAAAATAACGTTGGTTATAATCTTCAATCCCTTAACTCTTTGCATAAAGCCAACTTATGAGGTAAACCTCGGCTGTCTGGGTGAATGATCTCTTTGCAATCGCAACTTCGAGCCCTTCAGCTTCTGAGGCGGAAGGAAAGAGTGGAAGAGAATTACCACTCATCCTTCCATCCTTCCCTCCTTCCATTCTTCCAACATTTCCTCATATTCTCGTTATGGTTCTACTCCCTCAACAAATGGCTCTCCCCGTATCTGGATTAAAGAGATGAATTCGTTCAGGCACAAATGTCATCCAGAAAGTTTTCCCGATCTCAACGTCGAGCGTGGGTGCTGTGCGGGCTTTCGCGATCACACCGCCCCCTTCCTCATTCTTTCCAAGCGTCAATTCGACGATCGTTTCTGCGCCGAGGGGCTCAAAGCTGTAGACTTCCACCGCAATACTTTCAGGCATCTCCCCGTGGCTCACAAGCACATCTTCCGGATGCACACCGAGAACCAAATTCCCATCCCCTCCGAAGGCGGTCAGCGTCTGGGCGATTTTTCGATCTTGGAGCTCAATTTGAAATCCGCCGATCAATTTCAAAGATACCTTTTCCCCAACGGTGACAAGTTGGCAGGGGATGAGGTTCATGCTGGGACTGCCGATGAAGCTGGCAACGAACAGATTCGCCGGATGGTCGTAAATCTCCATTGGTGTCCCGACCTGCTGAACGCGCCCCTTTTCCAACACGGCAACGCGATCCGCCATTGACATCGCCTCGATCTGGTCATGGGTGACGTACAACGTCGTTGTCCCCAATTGACGCTGCCGCCATTTGAGTTCCGCCCGCATCTCCGAGCGGAGTTTCGCATCCAGGTTAGAGATCGGTTCGTCCATCAGGAAAAGCTGTGGATGTCTGACCATCGCCCTGCCGAGCCCGACACGCTGGGTCTCCCCGCCGCTGAGTTGATTCGGCTTACGTTGCAGGAGGTGCTCAATGTGCAGCATCGCTGCAATGTCCCTGATTTGGCGCTCCATATCTTCTGCGGGTAAACCGCGTGGACGCAACGGAAACGCCATATTTTCGTAAACCGTCAGGTGTGGATAAAGGATGTGAGCCTGAAACACAAAAGCGACATCCCGCTCGGCTGGCGTGAGATGATTGACTCGCTGATTATCGAAATAGATTGTTCCCTCTTCCGGCTGATCGAGCCCAGCGATGCAGCGCAACGTTGTCGTCTTACCGGCACCGGTCTGGCCGAGGAGCACAAAGAACTCCTGATCGTGGATTTCAAGGTTGATGCCGTCGAGTGCAACAACGCTGTCGAAACGTTTTGTGAGATTTTCAAGTTTAACGGTTGCCATGATTACCCAACTCGCTGGTTTGCCTGGCGAATGCTTCGCCCCTACACATTTTAATTTGTGACCGTTCACAGTATAGCAATTCTTAGCCTATTTTCAACACCTTCAAAAATCTTATCTGAAAAACGGGGTAGCTAACGGATTTCTGGCGAACGGATTTTTTCTTTCTGATCCGTTCGCTCAGAATCCGTTAGCCAAATCCTTGTGAAATCGAATAGGATTTCGAGGGGTGTTGAAAACAGGCTTAGGGTTTCCAAACATACTTTCCATTCTTGTCGATATAGCCATACCGATCTCCTATTTTTACACGAGCGACCCCTTCATCAAAGAACCCGGCATCATCAAATTGCGGTTTGATGACGATGTTCCCACGCTTATCGACATACCCCCACTTCTTGCCCACTTTTACCCCGGCTAAACCGTCGTGAAAGAAATGCGCCCCATCAAATTGTGGATTGATCACATACTTTCCATTCTTGTCAATATAACCATATTTACCACCGATTTTTACGCGAGCTAACCCTTCATGAAAGAAGCCAGCGTACTCAAATTGTGGATTGATAGCCGTTCGTTTCTGTTCATCAAGGTATCCCCACCTCCCATTTTGATTGATAGGGAACAATAAACTTGACGATTGAGAGCAGGAAATTTGTCCTAAACCCAGAAGACTCAGAATCAGAAACAGGGTTGTCGGAAATATCTTAGCTTTCATCATCGCTCCTCCGTATAAGTGACCGATTGACGTCATGTAGAAATTTTATCGCAGATCCATCTACTTCTTCACTGCCCCAAACGTGACCCCGCGTAAGAGATGTCTCCGCATCAAGAACGTGAAAATCGCGACGGGCAGCAGGAATACGAACGTTGCAGCGGCAATCTGTCCCCAATCCAACCCACCCGATCCGGTCGCGCTTGGGATGGAGGGCGGGGCTGTCACTGCTTTGCCACCCACTTCTGTCAAGACCAGCGCAAACGCAAACTCGTTCCACGCCGTGATTAAGCAGAAGACGGCTGTCGCCGCGATGCCGGTGACGGATTGCGGAAGGACAACCTTCAGGAAGGTCTGGAAGCGAGTGTATCCATCCACTAGCGCAGCATCCTCGTACTCTTTCGGGATTTCATCAATGAAGCCTTTCATCAGCCAGACAGCAAAAGATACATTACAGGTGGTGTAGAGCAGGATGAGTCCGAGATGGGTATCGCGCAACCCCAATGCGCTATACATCAAGTAGATCGGGATGACCACAACGACAGGCGGAAGCATGCGCGTGCTGAGGATAAAAAAGAGCAGGTCCTCTTTGCCCACCACTTTGAAGCGCGAAAACGCATAAGCCGAAAGCGTACCGAGTCCAACGGCGAGGATAGTGCTACCAAAACCGATGATGATGCTATTCAGTAGTTGATAGAAATATTTAGAACCACCGTTTGCCAGCGAGGCGCAAACCGCAATCAGCGCGAAAACGCTCGCACTGAGGAAGGAGGCGCGAAGCCGTTTTATATCCGTTGCCTTTTTCGGCGAAATCAACAGGTAAGCGACGAGCGCGAAGAGGGCTAGCAACAGAAAGTTGTAGTGAATCGTACGCACGAAAGCATAGAGGCACGTCAAAGTAAGAAGCCCTGTCCAGATGGAAGGCAAACGGCGCAGGGGCGAGGTCACATCGCGCCCTTGTGGAAGTAGAAAGAAGGCGAGTATCCCAATCAGTGCCTCCCCGAGAAAAGCATACGTCATTCCGGGAACTTCCGGGGGCATCAGTTTCTGATAATTTTCTAAAGTCAATCGGAACAGGAAAATTTTCGGAATCTTCGTATGAATATCGCCCGGTGTCTTCAAAGAGGTGGCAACGATCCAGTAGATCGGGATGAGGTAGACCAGGACAGCAATCGCAATCAAAATAATCGCGATGTAATGTCCGCCCCCTTTGTGTCCTGCTCGTGCCATTTTACATTTCCTCCTTCTCTTCAGACTTCCGAAGTCTCCAAGACTTCGGAAGTCTTGAAGTGTTATGCTTCTCCCTTGACTTTATTCAGGTATTTGACATAAATGTTGCTCAATGCAACGATGATAATCAGCAGAATGTATGCCATGGCACACGCTTTGCCCGTATTAAAATTTCGGAACGCCATTTTGTAGAGATTCATCGAAACCGTTTCTGTGGCTGTCCCCGGTCCCCCTTCACGGGTGAGGACATACACAATGTCGAACATTTTGAAAGCATCCATCGTGCGGAACAACAGGGCAATCAGTAAAAGTGGGGAGACCAGCGGCAGGGTAATCCAGCGAAACTTGAACCACCCAGAGGCACGGTCCACATCTGCCGCTTCGTAGAGGTACTTGGGCACGGCGGATAGCCCCGCCAAAGAAATTAACATCATGAACGGCGACCACATCCATGTATCAACAATCACCACGGCGATCATCGCAATTTTGGGGTCTGCCGTCCAAGCGATAATGGAATCTGTGCCCTTGACGCTGAGTGCATTCAGTAGAGGGGTTAAGAAATAGTTAATCAGCCCAGAATCCGCATCAAAGATAAGCCGCCAAAACAGCCCCACAACGACAGGCGAGAGCATCATCGGTAACAGAATGAGTGTCGTGACAAAGCCCTTATATCGAAACTCGCGGTTGAGCAGCAATGCCAGCCCAAAACCGATGGTAAATTGGCTCGTCACAGCCAGCACAACGAAATAGGCTGTTGTTCTAAAGTATCCCCATGTATCCGGGTCCGAGAGCAACTGGGCGTAGTTGTCAACACCGATAAACTTAGGGAGAATGTTAGGCATGGAAGCCTTATAACGATGAAAACTGAGATATAACGACCACAGGAGCGGAAAAATATTCATCAAGATGAGCAAGACCATCGTTGGCGTGATGAACGCCATCTTGATCTGGTAGTCGCTTAATCCGCGTGAAAAATGGGTGGATTGCATGTCTCTTTCAATAGTAATTTTATTTGTTTTGCTTCCCGTTTGAAGTCTAACATGGTAAAATAATGCCGTCAAGTGAAAAGTAGAACATGCTGCCAGCTTGTTACCATGATTTCAACGAGCTCGCAACACGCTATCTTATCATTGTTGTACGCATTGAGGCATTTTTATGATTGACGCAGAGAAACTCGCAAACATTTTTTCGGGAACCGATGGAATCGTGGCAACCTACTTTTTCGGCTCACAGGTCAAAGGCAAAACAGATCTTTTCAGCGATTATGACTTTGCTGTCCTCTTTCAAAATGGATGGCAAGAAAAGGACAGGTTTTTCATTATAGGAGAGTTGCTTTCTAAGGCATTCTCCGTTGTCGGACAGGACAAAGCTGATGTTGTTGACCTTTCTTGTGCTCCGCTGTGGTTCCAATATGTCGTCGTAAAAACGGGAAAAATTCTTTATGAAGCGGACCGACAAGAGCGACACTTTTATGAAAGGGAGTTAAGGCGTAAATGCTTTGAAGCAGGAATCCCTGAATACGAGGAGGACGGAAAAATGAAAAAGCAAGAGGTGCAAATTCATCTGGACACCCTTGGGGAAAATTTGGAAAAGCTTGAAAAATTGAGCCACTTCAGTTGGGATGAATTTATGGCGGATTTCTGGTATCTGGATGCGGCCGTGCGTCGGCTTCAAACCTCTATTGAGGCATTGGTGGATATCTCCCGCTATGTGATTCGCTCCCTTGGACTTCCACCAGCGCAGGAGTATTGGCAGGTGCCGACCGTGCTCGCAGATGCTGGGCACATTGATCAAAAGTCTGCTCCAATTTATATCCAAATGGTTCGGTTTCGGAATCTGATCGTTCACCACTATTACAGAGTCGCTCCAGAAGATATCTACAAGATCTTGACAGAAAACCTTTCGGATATCCAAAAGTGGCGAGACAGGTTATTGGAGCTCATTGAAGTTGAAGCAACCCCCTGAAAGTTGAGCAACTGAGTGAATGTCCCTCGTAAAAAAAAGCACCAACATGAAGCGGGTGCTTTTCTCAGTTTATTATATCTTACCATTTGGGGTTTCATCAGTCGAGGGAAAAATCCAATTAATTGAGGCGTGGCCATAATTCAGATTCTGTGCGCCTGTAGTTCCAGCCCCCCCGTCCGCGGGGGGATGTTAGATTCTCCGTTGGTCCCCCCGCGGGCGGGGGGGTGGGGCGTTATCGAACTTCTCAAAGGAACGTTGGAAATCGAAGTTCGTGTTTTTGAACCAGTCCTACCTTGACTTTGGTAAATTCAAATCGGGGTGCACTCGTAGAGCATGCGGCTCGCTTGTTCCACCCTTAGCGAACCAGCCAGTCCGATTCTCGGACGAGCACGGCAGGCTCTACCAGGCGATTCCCATGTAGCCCAAGATTCTATCTTGGTTCATGAGAAGGGGCCAACTTAGAAAGTTGGGCTACATGGGCATCCATTTCTAATTTAACAAAGTCAAGCTACTTCACCACAACCAATTTCCGCGCGGCGCTAAAATGCGCGGTTTGCAGATGGTAGAAATAGACGCCGCTTCCAACAGGCTCACCGACGCTATTCCGACCATCCCAATACGCGGCTTTTGTCTTTGAGTAGTAGCCCCCCGCCGCTTTGTATCCCAGAGGGATGCGCCGCACCAACCAACCTGCCGTATCATAGATGGTAATTGTAACCTCGCCAGCTTCGGACAATTGATACGGAATCCACGTTTCGGGGTTGAATGGATTGGGGTAATTGGGTAAGAGTTTGGTTTCAGTGACAACGAATCCCGTATCCGACAGCCACGCACGGAGAAACTCGATAGCAATCTCCGCTCCAGGCGGCGGAGGGCTCATTGCTTCCAATTCGGTCAGTGCCTGTTGAATCATAGCGATTTCTTTTTGAGAAAAACGCCTCAAAGGAGTTGGAGATGTTTGTATGCTTGGAGCGGCAGCAACAGGCCTTTCTCCAAAGTGTGAGCCAACGAGCACGAGGTCAAAGATGTTCACGACGCCATCTTTGTTGACATCGCCCGTGAGCCCCGCTCCACTTTTACCAAAGTGACTTCCGATGAGAACAAGGTCGAAAATATTGACGATACCATCGCCGTTGACATCCCACGCCGCTTTGCCGTTTTTTGGGATATAGGGAGACATATCCCACAGCAGTACCGTCCCATCATACGACCCTGAAGCGAGCGGAGACCCATCCGGGCTGAAGGCGACGGAGGACACAATCGAGGTGTGTCCCTTCAGGGTGGCAATCTCCCGTCGCTCCGTCACCGACCACAGTTTCACGGTCTCGTCATCTGACCCCGAAGCCAGCAGCCCCCCATCCGGGCTGAAGGCGGGGGAGAACACCCCATCGGTGTGTCCCTTGAGCGTGGCCACCTCTCGCCGCTCGGACACCGACCACAGTTTCACGGTGTTGTCATTCGACCCCGAAGCCAGCAGCGACCCATCCGGGCTGAAAGCGACGGAGTACACCCAATGCCTGTGTCCCTTCAGGGTGACAATCTCCCGCCGCTCCGCCACCGACCACAGTTTCACAGTTTGATCCTGTGACCCCGAAGCGAGCAGCGACCCATCCGGGCTGAAGGCGACGGAATTCACCCCACCGGTGTGTCCCTGAAGCGTGGCAATCTCCCGCCGCTCCGCCACCGACCACAGTTTCACAGTTTCGTCCCATGACCCCGAAGCGAGCAGCGACCCATCCGGGCTGAAGGCGACAGAACGCACCGAATCGGTGTGTCCCCTCAGCGTGGCAATTTCCCGTCGCTCCTTAACCGACCACAGTTTCACCGTCTCATCATTCGACCCCGAAGCGAGCAGCGACCCATCCGGGCTGAAGGCGACAGAATACACGGAACTGATGTGTCTCTTGAGCGTGGCCACCTCTCGCCGCTCGGACACCGACCACAGTTTCACGGTCTCGTCAAACGACCCCGAAGCGAGCAGCGACCCATCGGGGCTGAAGGCGACAGAGGACACACGCTCACTGTGTCCCCCAAGCGTGGCAATTTCCCGCTGCTCCACCACTGACCACAGTTTCACGGTCTTGTCAGACGACCCCGAAGCGAGCAGCACCCCATCCGGGCTGAAGGCGACGAAGCGCACCGAATCGGTGTGTCCCCTCAGCGTGGCAATTTCCCGTCGCTCCTTAACCGACCACAGTTTCACGGTGTTGTCCCATGACCCCGAAGCGAGCAGCGACCCATCCGGGCTGAAGGCGACAGAACGCACCGAATCGGTGTGTCCCCTCAACGTGGCAATTTCCCGTCGCTCCGTCACCGACCACAGTTTCACAGTTTGATCCCGTGACCCCGAAGCGAGCAGCGACCCATCCGGGCTGAAGGCGACGGAGAACACCCCACTGGTGTGTCCCTTGAGTGTGGCAATCACCCGCCGCTCCGCCACTGACCACAGTTTCACAGTGTTGTTCCCTGACCCCGAAGCGAGCAGTGACCCATCCGGGCTGAAGGCAACGGAGAACACAGTAGAACTGTATCCCTTGAGCGTGGCAATCCCCCGCCGCTCCGCCACCGACCACAGTTTCACGGTCTCGTCAAACGACCCCGAAGCCAGCAGCGACCCATCCGGGCTGAAGGCGACAGACTCCACACCACCACTGTGTCCCTTCAGCGTGGCAATTTCCCGCCGCTCCGCCACCGACCACAGTTTCACAGTGTTGTTCCCTGACCCCGAAGCGAGCAGTTTCCCATCCGGGCTGAAGGCGACAGTTTGCACCCAATTGGTGTGTTCAGTCAAGAGATCGATTTCATCATAAGTTCGCGCGTCGTAAAGCCAGATGCCGATTGATGTGGCAACCGCTAACATCCCCCCATCCGGTGAGAAGGCAGCGACGCGATCTCTAAGACCGATACTGCCTTTTCCAAGGCGCGCAACGGCACCGTCGGGGAGTTTATATGTTGTGGGCTCGAGTTTCGCCAGAGCCGAGGGGATAGCGGTGAAAGAGAGGGACAGGGCGAGGATTAAAATTTGAATCTGTTTTGCTTTTTTCATTGGTGTTGCCTCCTTTTGTGATGTGAGTTGAATCACGGAAGGAACGGAAGGAACGGAAAATATGAAAGGGAAATTCCGTGTCTTTCCGTGTTTTCCATGTTCTCCGTGATTCAACATGGGTTAGTTCTGTTTTCCTTGACCATTCAGCAGTTGCCTGAGTTTTTCTCGCGTCTCTGGAGAGAGTCCACGGAGGATTTCTTCAGGCTGAAGTCCGCTCAACCGCTCTTCGGGCTGAAGCCCGCGCAATCGCTCTTCGGGCTGAAGTCCGTGCAACCGCTCTTCGGGAGTCAGTCCGCGAAGCAAAGCTGAACCATAATCTTTGGCAAACCGCTCAAGGGTCTTTTCATATTGACTCTGTTTTCCAGCCATTTTTAACACCTCCTCGATTAGTTCATAGTCCGCAAAGTGAGCATAGTAAATGTAAAGAGTATTGTCTTCTTCGACAATCCGTTCAAAAAACTGGCGCAACTTTTTCTTGGAAGCCGCAAACAGCAGCAACGGGTAATTCTTGGGTTCAATCTTCAACTCATTGCACACGAACAGGTGAACGGGGAGGAGATCGGTGCTTCGGTAGTGTCCGACATCGACCTGCTCCCATCTGACATCCTCCGGGCATTTCTGCAAGACGTTGATCGGTTTCCGAGCGGAGACAATGGTAACCGTCATGTCCTTCGTTGAGACCTTGTTTTCACCCAGATATAGATGACTGCGCCCCCGAATCAGGTGATAGCCGAAGAGTGTCAGCTCATCCTCTTTTCCTTTGAGCTCAATGTGGTTATGACCACGGAAATAGTGAAAAGCTGTCTCCGCTCTGACCTTCTCGATCTCATCAGGCGACTTCAAAACCACCAGCGCGTCCATCGCACGCGGAAGTCGGCTAACCTCCACCTGCGTTTGGATGGGTAGGTTCAACTGTCCGAAGTTGTGTGTGATCACTTCCTTGAACACCGGATCGATATGATGCCGTTCAAAGAAAGATTCAGCCGTGTTGTTGGTGAGCATCAAGCCTCCTTTCCACATGGCTCACAGCTCCACAAAAATCTTGATGATTAAAACAATCGCAGCAAGCCACATCAGTATCGTCATGCCGTTAATAATCCGCTTCAACAATTTAGATTGGTAGGTCTCATCAGTGAATTGCTGGTCAAAGTCAGAGAGGGGCTGATTCACTTCTGACCTTTAGTAGTTGCTACCAAATGTTCTTCAATTCGTTGTCCCATCTGGTGTAATGCCTCAGACTCCGGGGAGTCAAGTGTTTCTCGTCCATCCCCTTGCTCAAAGCGATAATTCACAAGCTTTTTGAATTCGTCGAACCGTTGATTCATGTGCGCGGTCAGGTCCTCAAACCGTCTGTCCATCTGCTCAAAGGCACCGCGCAGGTAGGCGTTATCCTTGGCATTCTGATTGACTAACTCGATGGTTTGCTGCAATAACTTTCGGAGTTCAACGATTCCCGGATTTTCAGCTTCATTCGCCATGACAACCTCCTTCTTTCATGCAGCCGGAAACTAAAGAAGGGCAGAGACACCGCTCTGCCCCTGCTGTCGAACCTTGAAAAGGTTTTGAACCTTTTCAAGGTTTGGTCGATCTATTTTTTCTCATAGTAGCCTGCATCCGCAAAGATCTTCTCGTGCTTCCGCGCAATCTCATCAAGGGCGTCCTTGGCCGATTTTGCCCCAACGATCACAGCGTTCCAGTTCGTTTGGCAGACCTCCAAAAGTTCTGCGTATTCAGGGACTGCCCAAAAGTCGCGCAGGTAAGGGAAACTATCCGCGAACGCCTTGTTAAACGGTGTCGCCTTCAGGAAGGTGTCGGACGCCAAAACCTCCTTATGCGGAGTGAATCCACCGAGCTTTGCCCATTTCTCCTGCACCGGTTTCTGAATGAACCATTTCATGTACTGCTTGGCAATCTCTTGGTTCTTCGAGTAAGAAGAGATCGACATGCCTTGACCACCGATGCTGATGTAGTGTCCTTTCGGCCCAGCAGGCGCAATGAAGAAACCGGTTTTATCATAATATTTGGGGTTGTCCTTGGGGCTGATCGCACCGGGCAAAAAAGCAAAATAGTCCATCGCCATCGCCACCTTCCCCGCCTTATACGCATCTAATGTTTCTTGCCAGTAGTAGTTCGGCGCATCAGGCGGTGAAAACTTGACCAATTCCTTGTAATATTCCAGTGCTTTTACGGCATCTGGATTGTTGATATAACCATTGACTTTGTACGTTTTCTCATCGCCGTAAGACCCGCCAAACGACCACATCACCTGCTGGAACCCCATTGTGATGCCATCGTACTCTTTGCTGAAATAGGTCGCGATCCCGTAGAGCCCCGGCGGGCGCGTGAAGAACTCGGCAATGTCGCGTAGCTCTTTGTACGTCTTGGGAGGGGCTAACTCGTAACCGTATTTGGCTTTGAACGCCTGTTTTTCCTTTGGATTATCAAAGAGATCTTTGCGGTAGACATAACCGTTCGCGTCCACTTCCGCGGGGAGCGCCCAATATTTCTTGCTCCCTTTCGGATACTCCGCAAATGTCGTCATTGCAGGCCCGTAAATCGAATTGACATCAATATTTTTGCTAATCCAGTCTGTCAAGTCGATATAGTGTCCGCCAACAGAATTTCTCCCAAGCCACTGACTATCGCCGACGACGATGTCGTAGCGGTCACTCTTGCCGACAAACGCCGTGAAAACCCCATCCTGAAAGCTGGGCCACGGAATCTGAACCACTTCGACCTTGATTCCGGTCTCTGCTGTAAAATCCTTCGATAACGCTTGCAAATAATCAGCAGGCGGCCATTCCGCCCATGCAATCGTCAACGTCTTTTGCGCGTACACGAACGGTGTGAATGCCATGAGCGCAAAAACCACGAATGTTACCCAAAGGGTATCTAATTTTTTCATCGCTCTATTCCTTTCTTGTGTGTTTATAGCCCTGATTGGGCTGATGATTCGAGAGGTACTTCAAACGTTAGTTTTCTGATTATAGCAGAATGCAAAAAAATTAGCAAGCGAAAAGAGGCATGTTTCAAATTTCTAAAAAAATGTGTTGACACTTTGGATTCAGGATTTAAGATTCAGGATTCAGAGCCTGCCCTGAGTTGCACGAAGGGATTCACCTGCATCTTGAATCTTGAATCTTGTATCTTTGATTTCTTTCCGATTTGCGCTTTTAGCACAGTAGAATAAGGGTTGATAAAACCGGTGGTATTTGATAGAATAGGAGCATCTAGGACGCTTTTTTCCGCATTCGGGAAGATGAAATTCCTTTCTTTTTTGATAATGAGACTCAGTTTCAATATAGCCGCAACCCGCACGACAAACCGCCCGTTGCCCTCAACTGCGCCGCCGTGCAACGGGAGCTAATCGGCTCTGAACTCTTTGGACACCGCAGGGGCGCGTTTACTGGAGCCATCGAAGACAAGCTGGGGCTCTTCGAGGTCGCCCACGGCAGCACCCTCCTGTTGGATGAAATCGGGGATATGCCACTGGACGTTCAGGGGAATCTGCTCCGCGTTCTGGAGGAAGGCAAGGTCCGGCGGATGGGGGAATACCACCTCCGGGAGGTAGACGTGCGGGTGATCTCCATGACGAATCGGAATCTGCAACAGGAGATCAGAGAGGGTCGCTTTCGAGGAGACCTCTATTATCGTCTGGACGGTTTCAACATTTATGTGCCGCCGTTGCGAGAGCGGAAAGATGACATCCCTCTGCTGGCAGAGCGTTTCCTGCGGAGGGCATGCGAGACTCAAGGCAAGGCAATCGAAGGTTTTGCGCCGGGCGTGATGGACCTGCTTTCTAGCTACCCTTGGCCTGGCAATGTGCGCGAACTGGAACATGAAATCCACCGCGCCGTGGCGTTCGCAGAAGCCGGATGGCCTCTCCATGTCTATCATCTCTCTTCGCAGATTACACAGGGGGAGTCACCCGTTCAGGAGGTGCTATCGGAGGGGCTCGGTCTTTCAGCCTCTCTCAAGCGTCTCCAGCGGCGGATGATCGAAGACGCTTTGCGTGAGGGCGGCGGCAACCGCACCCAGGCGGCAAAGCGTCTGGAAATCGACGTGGCAAACTTGCGTCGTCTGATCAGAGACCTCGGAATCAAGGTATAAAACATCCCCTCTGTTCTCCTGGAAACCTTGAGAAGGTTTGGAACCTTCTCAAGCATCCAGTCTATATCTCAGGGGTACGATGTGCGGCGATCAGCTCCATTGCCGCCTGCGCGATGAGTCCAGAGCGGGTTTCGCCGTGTCGAGCGGCGTACTCGTCCATAATCGCTAACAGCCTTTCTGGAAGCGTGATGTTGACTCTGCGCGATTTGCCCGATAGTTTTGAAAGGTCTACCGACACCAACGCCCAGAGACCGTCCGCATAATCTGGATTGTGTTGATGCTGTTCGATTAGTTGGGGCGTAGGAATCGGTTCGCCGTCAAGCATAAAGCCTTCTATATGACATTCAATCGCTTCGACCGCCTGGGCGAGGGCCTCATCTACCGTCTCCCCTGCTGTGAAGCAGCCGGGGAGATCCGGAACCGTTACACCGTAAACACTGTCGGGGTCTTTGTGAATGACAACCGGATATTGCATATTAATCTGGTCCCAGTCCCATCCCGCCCCGCTTTGCGGGATCTCGCTTCGCTAGAGACTTGCCGATAAATGTTTCGCAACGTTCCCTTCGGCAGGTCTTTCTTGGGATGGGGCACAGTGACTCTGCCACGTTTGTCTGGATGCTTGTATTGATGATGGCTTCCACGAATATGGGCCAATGTCCATCCTTCTCGCTTGAGCCTTGCAATGACTTCGCGGCTTGACATATCTAAATGATACACACGATACGCGCGAGATGTCAAGCCAAGAATGAATCACTCTCGCCTCCACCGGCTGATAGGTCAAATAGACCAATCAGCCGGGTGTCAATTCTACCTATCCCCTGCATCACAGTCATATCCACACAGCGCACACCCTGAATTCAAAAATTGGGGTGTCAATTCTACCTACCTGAGTCCATACTTCCATTCCCTCCAACATCGCTGAAACCCTTGTCTTGACTGGCATCAGGGATTCTTCCGCTCCCTGGCACCGAACTTGCTTTAAGCGGGTAACAGGTGACGCATGACGAGCGGGAAGGGTATTCGTCACAATCTATCGTCACCTCCGAAGCGTCCGGATTCCACAGCGCCCCTGAGGCAGGAGCTTGAGAAATGGCAAACAACGAAAACGAAACCTATAACATCTCAGACGAACTCTGGGAGCAGATTCAGCCGTTGTTGCCGCCGGAACCGCCTGAACATCGGATTGGTCATCCGCGTCTGGACAGTCGAAAGGCAATGGAAGCCATCTTCTATGCGCTTCGCTCCGGAGCGGGATGGGATGACATCGCGGCAGAAAGCCTCATATCTGAACGTTTTCAGGAGTGGTGCAGAACCGGTGTTTTCGACCGTCTGTGGCAGGTTGGCATCCTGACGTATGATGAGCTGAAGGCATTGGTTCTGCGGGGCCAATGACAATTATGTCGCACACTGCGCGGTTCAGGAATCTGACGTTTGGTGAAACCCTTTTCTTAGGAAGCACAACACTATGGGGCGTCACTCAGACGCCCCGGCTTTCAACCACATCCAACCCAAAAGGAGGATTTACATCATGAAACTCAGAACCGTTACACTCATCACCCTCTGTGCGTTCATCGCATGGGGGTCTGCTTTCGCAATCGAACGCATCCCCATTGGTTCCGGCGGGGAAGGCGTAGCCATTGACACTCGCACACAGACCGCTGTTATCACGAGTAAATCGTACACCGGTCTTGGGGCAAAGCCCGTTGACACGGGAACAATCTCCATCATTGACCTGAAAACGAAGCAGGTTACCAAGGTCATTAAAGTGGGGGGAGTGCCCGTTGGTCCAGCCATTAACGAAAGCACAAATACCCTCGTGTTTTCGGATAAAGCAAATAACGTAGTTGTTCTGATGGATCTTACCACGGGGACTGAACGCGCTCGGATTCCGGTTGGCGTCAATCCAAGTTGCGTTGGCATCGATGCGCAACACAACATCGCAACGGTTGCGAGTGTCGATGACAGCAAAGTCTACGTCATCGATCTGGCGTCGGCGAAAATCACGCACACGATTCCTGTGAATGCTGCTCCCGTTTGCATGCACTATTGCATCAACCCGAATGATATGACCGCCATCGTTTCGCATTTTGGGGGCGATGCGCTGACGGTGATGGATATCAAGAACGGTCGCGTTTTGAAAACTATCCCTGTCGGGGGTGCCTTGAGCAGTGGCGCATCGCTGAATCTAAAAACCAATACCGCGGTGGTTCCTCTCGGGGACGATAACGCCGTGGCAATCATCGACCTCAACTCAGGAACAGTGACGCGTACCGTGCCCGTCGGTGCTTTTCCGGTGTGTTCAGTCATACATGAGAAAACCAACACGGCGTTCATCAGCAACTATGTTGGTGGCAGTGTTTCAGCAATTGACCTGAACACCGGTACACTGATTCGCACGCTGGAGGGCGTAGGTGAAGGTGCGACTTGCATGGCAATCGACGAAGCACAGAACCTGTTGGTGGTCTCAACCCACAGCGGAGATGCGGCGGTGATTCCTCTGGATGAACTCATCGGGGGCGCGCCAACTTCCGTTAAGCCACAGGACAAGCAACTCACGTTCTGGGGGTTGATAAAGCAAGTCTTCCCAAGCAACAGCAACCTGTCAGCGGCTCCTGCCAAATCTCCAACAGGGCAGAGCTCTCCGTGCTGTGCCCCATAGCCGGTCATCATGATTCAGAGCAACCTTGCGAAGGTTTGGAACCTTCGCAAGGTTTTGATCGCTTTTCTTCTCACTGAAAGCGACAAGCGGCAAATATCACTAACCGGAGTAATGTATGAACTCAAGTGAAAATCTTGTGAAGTCCTTATCAGAACAATACCAACGGATGACTGAGATTCTTCTTGAAATTCTGAGACTCTATTCTTATGTCCTTTTCGCTTTTGCTATCGCTCTATTTAGTGTGGCGACTCTATTGAAGGCGGGAAGCAATGGGGAAACGATTATCGAAATCTCATACATAATCAGCCCTTATTTAATAATTTCATGGTTGGTTGGATATTTATTTCTTTTTTGGAATTACACGCTAGTGATTATGAAAATGGATTGTATTGCACGAATGCTAACAAAACACATAGAACCAAAACTTGAGGAAGAAGAAGCCAAACTTCTTAGTTATCAGCAATTTCAGGAAATTTTCAGTGGAAATAAGTTAATCCTTCTAATCTATGCGATTATAGCATTCCCAGTAATCTTGGTCTATATATACTTGGCAACAGAATCCTGTATTCGCTCCGGGAAATTATTTTGTGACTTGGCCGAGTGGATAAATGGATTTCTTCTTATTGCTCTTCCATTTTTTTGTCTTGGATTCCATCAAAGGGTTTTTGTAAGGAATCGAGATAAACGTTTGGAAGAACTAAAAAAGGATGGATTGATTTGGGATTAGGAACCGTCTATGAAAACTTTGGCATTAGAGCAAAAGTCTCGATTCATCGGACGCTGTTTGATAGCCCGACGATTCATCGGCGGGCGTCAGAGATAGGGAAATCCACGATTTCCTCAGATTAGGGTCGCCGTGAGGTCCCTAAATCAACGCCAGGTGGATGGTCAAGGCAGTGCTCACCTTGTCCATTGTGGCATCACTCAAAACACCCAATACATCACCACACACACGGGCTTTATCAACCGTCCGAATCTGTGAACAGTTGATTATGCTTCGTTGGATTAAACCGCCCTCACCGGCGGGGACATCGACGCAAACAGGAACTGCCGCTTTACGCGGATGGTAAGAGGTAATGGGCATGACGGTTAATTGTGGGGGCTAAATTCATTTGCCCGATCATTGGAAACGACAACACATCTGCGCGTTTTTTGCATTTCCGTACCGACGGTTGCATCCAGGGCGATTTGGATTACACTTCCCCGACAAGGAAAACTATGCGTCATTCGCATCGTCCCACTCCCAACCTTCCTGATCGACATGGCGGAATTCTCCGAGCAACTGCTGATTTTCCTGCGCCAGGTATTGGTAACCGGAGATTAGTTGTCCATCCAGTTCTTTCTGTTCCAAACATTCCAATTCTCGTCGAAGGAAGTCCCGCGCGAGTTTCGAGGTGGTGGTGTTCAGCTTTGCTGCCTGTTGATCCAAGGCTTCCTTCAACTCCACCGGAAGGCGCAAATTCAGTCGCACACTTTGACCTTTCGCTTGGGTTTTGTGTTCAGAAATTGCCATCAGTTTTCCTCCATTAACCGTTAATGGACACTTTCCCCTAATGCCTGCGAGAGTAAAGACGTAATTTCCTGATTGAGTGAACGATGATGTGCTTTTGCCACCTGAGTTAACCGGCAATGGAGTTCCGGGGGAATGCGGACTAAAAATTGACCAGAAAATAACCGATACAGATCAATTCGTTCATTCGATTCGGGTGGAAAAAAGAGTTCGTTGCATCGATCGCACTGCCAAACTTCTAAATCTGGGATGTGTATTTTTTTTCCGTTTGATTCAAACCTGTAATCGATACGCTGACGATGCACTTCTCCATTGCAATCTGTGTCCGAAGGGCATCGATTTCTTTTCTTTGCCATTTAATCACCGACTTTCATGGAAGGTTATCACAAAATAGGTTTTCCCATCCAGATGGACGATTTTGCCGCAGGAATAAATCGGTTCTCCACTGATTGCAGGCCCGATGATGGTGTGTTTGTACCTGGCTTTGCCTGTCTCGTCCCGTTCCTTCTTTGTCACTCGCCCATGAATGATGGAATGGAGCAGATCTTCAGTCGAAAATCTGCCATCATTGAGTTGGTCTCTTGCTTTTGAGGATAATAGATAACGCCGCTGTTGAATCAGGCGAATAATTTCTTGAGGAACTTGCATCATCGTGACCTGAATTTTCGATTTATTATACCAGAAGGGTATCAGATTGTCAAAACTTTGAATCCTTGGGAACAGCGGTCAATACCGATGTTTTCTAGGACCGTTGCGCCATCGTGCGCCGCAACTCACAACCACCGGTTTGTCGTCGCGCACGTTCGTCGATGACCTTGCGGAAGGCATCGACGGACGACAAACCATTTCAGGTGTTAAACCTTGAAAAGGTTCGCAACCTTTTCAAGGATCTCTCGCTGTATTGTTGCCCGGCGATTATCGACGGGCGATTTCACCAATCACAATTACCATAAAAAAGGAGATTACCATGAAGTACTGTTTGGTTGTTTTAAGCCTCTTGCTGGCGTTGCCACTCTACGCCGCCAACGTGATAATCGCCCCCGGCCAACCGATTCCCGGCAATGTCGAGGGAACGGTGCGGCTGCTGGCAGGCGAACATCGAACCGACAAAACGGTAGAAATCACCAAATCATTAACCCTTACGGCGGAACCCGGCGCGGTCTGGATTTCAACTGCGAATCCAGCCATCGCGGTTCATGCCAACGATGTGACCATCAGCCACCTGGTGTTGAAGTCAGCAGATCCAACAGCGGCGGCGATCGTCTCCGGCAGCCCGGTGACGCTGAAACGCCCCTCGCATCGCGTTACCGTTGTATCCAACAAGATTGAGGGATTCGTCAGCGGCATCCAGCATGTCTACGGCGACGGATTTGTCGCAAGAGATAATGAGATCACCGGGGTTGGAGCCGTATTAGACCCTCTTAAAATGCAAACCGTAGGTATCTTGAGCACGATGGGGAGCAACGCTGTCATTGAAGGTAACAAGGTTGCTGGATTTACGCTTGGGATTTTTCCCTCCGGTTCCCACGGACGAGCCGTCAAGAACATCTCTCGGCGGAATTCCTTTGGAGTGATTTTCTGAAACTGGTATTACCCGGTTCCGGGCGAACCGGATTTCTACCAGAATTTAGTTCCCAATAACTCATCGAACTATTGGGATGTCCATGATAATGAAATCACCGATGGAATCCGAACCCCAGAGTTTTTTGGTCTTCTTGATTTACCTTCTGTTGGAATTCAGATTATAGATGGTGCGAATCATAATCTGATTTATGGCAACCTCACCAGCGGTGTTGACACGGACATCACCATCTATGGCTCATTAACGCCTCTTGAATCAGTGTTTGGGCTTTTCCCCAAAACATACGAAAATGTGGTGATTGCCAACCCCGGTCAGAAGGTGATTGAGAATCTGGAAGGTGACAAAGACCCCAGCTTTGGGAATGTGATTATTGGCATTAAACCCGTAGACGCGGCAGGGACAGTGCTTCTGAATGATGTGCTGAAAAACGCTGGGCCACGCACGGAACCGGCGGCAGCGGATTTCAGCAACGTCTTCTTCACCTCGCTATCCGCCGGGCTGAACATGATTGATATTCCGCTCAAACCTGTCACCCCTTACACCGCTCGCAGCCTCGCCCAAGAACTGGGCGCAACGGTGGTGATCCGTTTGAACACGGAGAAGCAGCGGTTTGAGGGGTTTACCATCAACGATAGTGGACCTGGCTTCCCCATCGACGGGGGACAGGGGTACATCGTCAACGTGAAAGCAACGAAGCAGGTGACGTTTGTCGGTGCCGCATGGTCAAACACGCCACCTGTAGAAGCCGCGCCATCGGTAGGACCTCGCACCACAGCGTGGGCGTTTGTCGTCAGCGGGGCGTTGCTTGACTTACCCGATGGCGTCGTTACGGTTCGCAATCTGAATACGGGAACGGTAGCGACGAGTGCCCTCGATGGAAGTACAGGCAACTTTGCCGTTGCATGGGCAGACCTCTCCCGGCACAGCGTCATTCGCGCCGGTGATCGGTTGGAGTTGAGTTTCACTGACGCATCTGGACGGACGGTTGGACGTACCTACCGGCAGGTCGGTATCGGCGACATTCAGGATGCCTATCTGCGCGTGACGCTTCGACGGGAGGACATTCTGCCAGCGCAGACGCAACTGATGCAGAACTATCCCAACCCGTTTAACCCGGAGACGTGGATTCCCTATCAACTGGAGAAATCCACATCGGTTGCTATCGCCATCTACGATCAGCGAGGCCGCCTGGTTCGCACGTTCGATTTAGGTGACCGTGCCGCGGGCTTCTATCAGAGCCGCGCTGATGCCGCCTATTGGGATGGCAAGAACGACGCGGGTGAGTCTGTAGCTTCTGGCGTTTACTGCTACCAGCTTCGTGCGGATGATTTCTCTCAAACCCGTCGAATGGTCATCCTGAAGTAACGTGAAACTGTAGGGTGCGCGGTGTGCACCCTACGTCAACGACAAATGGTGGCTCATGTTAGAACAAAGTGCATCCGTCGAGGAGAAACCGAGTTTCTCAAAGAAACTCGGTTTCTTTTGCACGATTTCTGTAATAGTCAAGATGATGATTGACAGTCAGTCGGTGAAAATCCCCTCCCCCGGCCCCTCCCCGATGCGGAGAGGGGAGCGAACTCTCCCTTCCCTCAAGGGAAGGGGGCCGGGGGGTTAGGTTAAGAAAGGTGTCAACTATCCTGTTGACTAGGACCTAATACCTAACACCTAATACCTATACAAATAAAATCCTTCATCCCCAACTGTCGAGTCGGTGAATTTTGCCAATTCGGTCAGGGAGTTATGGGAAATCAGGTCTGGATGCAACGCATGGTTCAGAATCAGCAGAACATCTTGTGTGGATTCAGTCCCAAGTTCCCTCGCTTTCTGAACAACCAGCTCATCTGAAACCCCATGCGTCCTTGCCTCATCCCAGATGACGAAAGAACCGAATCGCTCCCCTCGCGGATAGTAAACCCGATCTTTTTCCAAGTAGCCGACAATTGTGCTCACCGCGTAGTCCGTTTCACCGACCATCAGCATCTCCTGCATCTTGTGCGCTTTAATAAACGTTGCCGTTGCCTTGCCATAGGAGAAGACATAGCGATTATCCATCCGGACGGCGGTGATGCCGCCAACGAGATGGAAAATCAGGATGAGCGTAATGATTGGCGAAAGTGATTTCCCCCATATCCGGCTAAAGCGGTTGATTCGTGTGAACCCTTTTGCCTCCCCAGCATAAGGATACATCCACGCGACCATGATAAACAGGATGAACAGAAAACCGTGATGACGGATGCCCCCGAAATATTTGACATAGAAGAAGCTCAAAAGTCCGATTGTTCCTGATAGGTAGACCAGCAGAGTGGTCGGTTTTCGCAGCAGGACCAGTGAGAACCAGCCTATCAGCAAATAGGATAAGTTGAGTTGTATCTTCGTGAAAAGGGGATATTTCTCCAGCGCATTTGAACCCCAAAAAGAGAGTTTCGCTTCAGGCACGGGGAAGAAAGCCCGTGTCATGATTTTGACGACGCTTTTCAGGTAGTTGGCATCATAACGGGTTCGCCACGGTACGGCGAAGCCGGTATCCGCAGGGGGGGCAAGCTGCCATACCGATGTGATGACACCCAGTGCAATTAACCCGAACCCAACCCAGATTGTCCATTCGTGAATGGTCCCCTCCGCTAAGATTCGCCTTCGACTGAAGAGATAATCCAGTAGAAGCGTCACACCAATACCGATGGCAATGATCAGCGCGTGGACGCTTGTGTGGCATAGTAGAAAGAGGACTGCGCCAACCCATAGAAATCTAGCGTAACGACGCTGGAAAAGAAGGCAGAAAAGGCAAAGCAGCAAAACGCCGAGCGCGTAGTTTCGGCACAAAATGGAGTATTCATAGACCGAAAAATAGCCGAACGAAAACAGGAACTTTTGGAGACGAGTGAAAGGCGAGTACCTCACGAACAGATAAACCGTTGCCGCGGCGATCAGCAGATGGAGGGCCTGCATGATAATCGGCGATGGGGTTATGCGACTGAACGGCAGCAGGCAGATATGCCAAAGTCCGGGGTGTCCTTCGTATTTCAGGTTGTGAAACAGCGCAATGAAAGATGAGCTATCTCTGGCAATCAGCCACGCCTGGATTTCGTCCCGCCACATCTCGTGGTGTGACGCGGTGACTGTTCCGACCAAGAGGAAAATCGCTGTTATACCGACTGCATAGCGCGGCTCTGAAATACGCGGTAGCCTCTTTTGAATCGGTTGAAAGAATTTTGGTAATTGCATTTATAAAAGGCTGAGTATAGGTATTATACCATTTCTGAATAAAGATGCAGCATGAAAGGGGAAGGAAGGGAAGAATGGAATGAAGGGAAGTCTAATACCTCCTTCCCTTCTTCCTTGCAATGTTCCACACCACTGGGGCCGAGTCAAAAGATGAACTTTAATTTTCAAAATTATAGGACTTACGCAGTTGAATCATTCCCGCCCGAAGCTAAACCTTCGGGCTGATACCGTTTAACCCCCGTAAACGGGGCTTCAAGAGAATCATTCATGATTCTTGAGAAAGTGAGCACGGAGCTTGAGATCCGTGCGTGAAGTGCGTAAGTCCTAAATTTACTTAGCGATTTCAATCTGACCCAACTGTTCAAAGGGGAGGGTGACCTGGCCTAAAAGGGGAAGTGAAGTCTTTAGATCGAGACTTCCTTGAAATTGATAGCTTAAACTCTGGTTGCCCTTGAGCATCTGATAAACCGAACCCCCGATTTTGAAAAAATCAAGGGAGATTGGAATGTGAATCAGGCTTTCGCCCTTTTCCGCAACCTGTGTTTGCTCTCGCGCTTCTCCAACAATCCAGCGCTGTCCATTGACTTCAAACTGATATTGGAAATGCTCCAGAATCATGGAGAAAGCGTTTAAGTTCTTGAGTCGTACCCCCAGTTGTAACTCCGCACCGGATAGCCCCAGGCGTGTCAGTTTAAGCGCGTCCAGATGGATGCCCGGCAGCTTGAGTAAAGGAAGCTCTCCAACCTTGTTGACTGGAATCCTTACAGCGCCCAGGACCGGCAGATTAAAGGAAAGACCACAGTTGAGTTGATATGTTGAGCTATCCTGCTCTCGCAAGTTTTGAAAAACCTGGTAGAGGTCCACAAAACGTAAAGCGATGGGAATCTGAATCGTATTTTCGCCTTCGGCAGGTATTTCAACTTCCCTTTCCTGAGTTCCGGTAAGAAACGAAGCCCCATTGATTAAAAAGTCATAGTCAAATCCAGCGAGTTTTATTCCCAGGCGATTCGGGTTCCGAATATTCAGATCGAACCGGAAATCCGCTTTGTCAAATGATAGCTTATCCAACTTTGCCCCAACAAAATCAACTTGAGGCCGCTTAATTTTCGCCGCTCCAAGTAGGGATTGAAATGCAGAACAACCGCTGAAAAATAGGAAACTTAACATCAGGCAGCTAACTGGTACAATTTTTATTTTCATTTGATATTCCTTGCTATCCAGACTTCGGAAGTTTTAGGTGTAATGAGCGAAAACGATATCAACTCTTGAGGAAACGGAGCGAACAGAGATGTTGCGGTAAACTTCCGAAGTCTAAGTAAAAAACTTGGTTTCTTTGCTCTCATCGGATTTTTCACACTTCCTCTAAGCTTTGCACGATGAAACAATCATTTCGCATTGAGCGTACCATTTTCTTCTCATGATTATATCAGATCGGTCTGACCATTTCAAGGCGTCTGTTTTCAGTTGGTATGCGGGGGCGATGAAAAACTTTGTGCTTGATTCTATCTTGACCTTATGCTAGAATTGCAAATCAGTTAATTGAGGCTTGGTCATAATTCCCAGAGGAGGCAGTCGTAGCCCAAGATTCTATCTTGGCCCTTGCGCAAGGGGCCAAGATAGAATCTTAGGCTACAGGTGTATTATTACTGCCCACGAAGCGAGGTGAGAAAATGTTTGGCTATCTCTGTCAAGAATGTGGAAAAGGAACGGTAAAACCGGTTCGGGTGAAAAACTATCGAACGAAATTCTCTGGCTATCCTTTTATCGTCGAGGAAGCTTTCATCGGACAGTGTAATGTGTGCGGCGCAGAACATTTTTCCGCCTCAGAGTTCAAACGCTGGAAAAAACTATTCAAAGCAAGCCTTGAATCGAACGAACAACTTTTGACGCAGAAAGAAATCGTCGAACTCAGGGAGCAGCTTGGCTTGAGCAGAGAGCACTTTGCTCTGTTGATTGGATGCTCGCTACGCTCGTTAAACGATTGGGAAAGCCTGCCCCTTCAAACCCCGCCAGAAAGAACAGCAGATTTGATGATGAGGCTTCTAAGGGAATCCCTCTCTGTTGGCAAAGTGAACGTCCTTGAATTTTTGCTTGCCCAAGCCTCCAAGGTAGGTGTCGAAATTAAGGTGAACTATACGGATCAACTTAGGGGACCTTGACGCCTTGAACTGAAGTTCAGGTTGAGCGAAGCGAAATCCCGATCTGAAGATCGGGACTGGAACTGGGTGTTAGTCCACTTCAGTGGACTTGAGCTATTAGCCTGCGAATTGATTCGCAGGCTAAAGTTGATCCGTATGGTGTCGAAATTAAGGTGAACTCTCATCGAGAGTTTCGCTTACGTTGATGCCGATGAAAAAAAACTCTTGACTATTTTTAAGAATCATGGTAGTATCTGTCTGTTTAACCCAATAACCTCAATGAGCCAAAGTGCTCAGTTGATATAAGGAGAAAATTTATGAGAAAAAGTTGGTTTATTTTCACAGTATGCCTTATGGGGCTTTTCGTGATGCCCCATATTGCCCATGCCCAGGATAAAATTACGGGCCCCTGGTTGTGGATGGTTGCGCCGACCGAGGCTAACAAGGGCGGCGCAGCTTCAACGGATATCGACTCGCTCGACAAAGCCAGTGGCGGCAAGGTTAAGGAAGCAGATGTCGCCAAAAATGGCGCGAAGAAAGGGGACAAGGTTGGAAACTTCGATTGGGTTTCAGCCGAGATTCCAGCGACGGGCGGCAATAATATCCAGGACATGATTGAGAAGGAAAAGAAAGGTTGGGGCGGGGAATGGGCAAAACTTCCAGCCGATGTGAACGACACCTCCTCTTATGCCTTAATCACCATTGTGTCAGCGGCCGCTCAAAACGGTGTCACGATGAAGGTCGGCAGCGATGACTCCATCAAAGTGTGGCTCAACGGAGTACAGGTCCATAAAAATGCCGTTGACCGTGGCGCAAGTGACTTCCTGGATACATTCAAGGGCGACCTGAAGGCGGGGGATAACCTCCTGTTGGTCAAGGTCGGCGAACGTGGTGGTGGATGGAGCATGTTCGCCGGCATCCAGGCGACCTTCACCGCTACGGGTAAAAATTATGTCTATGTAGTGCCAGGGACTAAGATTGAAGGCCCGTGGCTGTGGGTCACGGCACCGACGCCGGCTGCAAAGTGCGGTGCCGCTGGAACCAAGGACGACTGGCTTGCTGCCGCCAGCGGCAACAAGGTGACTGAAGCGCAGGTTGCCAGAAACGGAGCATTTGGCGGGCAAGCGGTCGGGAGTAAAGTGTGGACTGTCAGCAAGATTGCCCCCACCGGTGGCAATAATATCAACGACCTGTTGGTCGCCATCAAACTCGGCACTGGCGATATCGACAACACCGTCGCTTATGGCCTCATCAACCTAGACGTTCCCACCAAGCAAAGCACCCGGATGTGGGTCGGAAGCGACGACGCCATCAAGGTGTGGCTCAACGGCGCTGTGGTGTGGGAAAAGGCTGTGAACCGCGGTGCCAGCGACTTCCTGGAAAATTTCCCCGTTGAGTTGAATGCAGGCAATAACGTTTTACTGGTAGCCGTTTACGAATGCGGCGGCGGCTTCAGCGGGTTCTTTGGGTTTGCACAAGGCGTGCAATTCAGCCTCAAAGCCCCTGTCGCTGTTGAACCTGCCGGGAAGATGGTGACGACCTGGGGTCGTTTGAAAAAGGGATAACTCGCTTGATTTCATAACTTTTTTATAACCTTGAAAAGGTTCTGAACCTTTTCAAGGTTTGCAACTCATGGAAGACTTCCGAAGTTTTCAGAAACTTCGGAAGTCTTTTTTCGTCATGTTTCAAAAATGAAGCCCTATCACAAGCACGCGAGGACAGCTTGAACCCGGTTGTCCCGAAGTGGGCATGAATGGAGGGAGGTGTCAACGATGTCACAAGCAACAGCGGTTGCCCCCCGCTCCTCGATCGGGGCTCAGAGGCGGCGGGCTGCACGGTCACGGAAGTCAACAGAGATTCTGGAATTGTTTCCGCGGCAGGGGCAGTGGACGGAAGCGGACTATCTGGCTCTGCCGGAAACGAACCACATCATCGAACTCTCCGAAGGAAGGGTGGTGATACCTGATATGCCAACAACTTCTCACCAGCGAGCCGTGGTCGAATTGCTCTTCTTGATGAAGAATTATGTCCAGACTCATGACCTTGGGGAAGTGTGTGTCGCCCCGCTCAAGGTGCATCTATGGCCCGGGAAGTTTCGTGAGCCGGACATTATCTTCATGCACCGCAACCATGCCGATCGAATCGGTGAAGATTATTGGGGCGTTCCAGACCTCGTTGTGGAAGTCATTTCGCCCCGCACGCCTAAATCCAGCGGCACAGAGCAGGTGGACCGCGAGGAAAAATCTGTTGAGTATGCCCGATCCGGCGTGCAGGAATATTGGATCATCCATCCGACGGCTTGTACGGTCGAGGTCTATGTCCTCCGAAACGGCATATACCATCTACTGGAGCGATGGGGGGCAGGGGAAGTCGCCCAGTCCCAGGTGTTGGAGGGGTTTAAGGTATCAGTGGATGCGGTTATTCAAGGAAGCGAGTAATTTGTCAGAAGTAGGGCTTTGAGAAAAGCCCCATTTCTTTAAAAGTAGAACTTACGCAACGGGTTTGTAGTAACTAATTTTCAGTATTAAAGTTCACATTCTACGGAGTGCAAAACTTGTTTTGCGGGCGGGTTGGCAAGTTTCTTAATCCCGCTAAACGGGATTTCGCTACACTCAACTTGCACTCCAGATGTACAGTTTATTTTTGAAAATTAATTTGTAACGTATTCAATCCTTAGAATTCAACCCAAGAAAGGAGTGGGAATAACAACATGAAAAGGATGTTATCTATTTTCGTTTTTAGCATTTTGAGCATTGCGCAAATTGCCAATGCTCAAGATAAAATCGAGGGGCCGTGGATGTGGATGATTGTGAATACAGTTCAAAAGGGCGGTGGAGCCGCTGTCACTAATGACGACTGGATCAAGGAATCCACAGGTGGTAAGCTCACAGAAGAGGATGTCGCAAAAGAAGGCATCACAGACAAGGTACTGAAAGTTAAGTTTAAGGATTATAAATGGACGGAAGGCAAAATTTCCCCGGTGGGTGGGAATAATGTCAACGATATGCTGATTCAGATTAAGCTTGGTCCGGGCGGCGATATCAACCAACATTGCTCCTATTCCGTAATCAACGCTGTCTCTAAAGGGGCACAAAACGGTGTGGCGGCACGAGCTGGGAGCGATGATTCCATCAAGATTTGGATGAATGGTAAAGTCGTTCACGTCAATCCCGTAGATCGAGGGGCTGCCGACTTTCAAGACGCTTTCAAAGTGGATTTGAAAAATGGCGATAACATTTTCATGGTTAAGGTCTGCGAACAAGGCGGGGGCTGGAGCATGTTTGTCGGCATTGATGCGGATTTGAAATACAACCTTAAATTTAAGGGCTTACCCGTTGAGCCAGCAGGAAAACTGGCAACAACATGGGCAGAGGTCAAGCAAGCATTCTGATTTGCGAGCTTGATAAGTCGAATGAAATCACGTTGCCAGTTATTTCGCGTAACCAGCAACGTGGGTTAATGAATTCAAAATTGAATGTGGGGGTCTATTCAAAATGAAACGTCTAGCATTGAGCTTGTTAGCCTTCAGTTTGTTGATGATTCCCTCTCTCATCGTGCGTATTGCGTACTGCGTAGAAGTTCCAGATACGCAATACGCAATACGCAACACGAAAATATAACCTACCCTCATTTAGCTTCCTACCCGCTCAATGCCAATCGTTGCCCCCTCGCCGTTGAGCTGCTGCGATTTCACGAAGGCATTTGGGCTCGGTGACTCAACGACAGCCGTTGTCAAGGTCTCGCGTGTGATGTAGTCGCGGTGGGCGGCGAACGCTTCGTTGACAATCGTTGTCGATTGTAGACTCAGTTTGATGCGATCTGAGAGGTTGAAATCGGCTTCCTTCCGCATCTGCTGGAGCTTGTTGACCAGTTCTCGCGCAAAGCCCTCAAGGATGAGCTCATGCGTCAATTGGGTCGAGAGTGCAACGAACTTGTGGGCATCTGCCTCGACCACATAGCCCTCCCGACTCTGCACCTGCACATCGACTTCGCTCTTCTCCAACGTATAGACTTTTCCTTCTGCTTCGATTTGTAACACGCTGTTTGCTTCCAACTCACCTTTGAGCTGGAGTGGGTCAGAAGCGGCAACCGTTCTCGCAATCGCCTGGACAACTTTGCCATATTTGGGCCCAAGTTGCTTGAAATTCGGCTTGACCGCAAAGGTCGCAAATTCGCTCATCTGATTGCTGAACGCGATCGCTTTGACGTTCAACTCATCGAAGATGAACTCAGAGAGTCGATCAACGGCCGCCTGCTGTGCGTGGGAGAGCCCGCCAATCGTGATGGATGCCACCGGCTGGCGCGTCTTGATTGCAGCGCGGTTCCGAGCGGCGCGTCCCAAAGCGATGACATCCCGAACGAGCCCCATGTCTGCTTCCAATTGTGTGTCGATTAACGCTTCATTCGCAACGGGATACGACCAGAGATGCACGCTTTCAGGAGCGTGCGGATTGACCGAACAGACCAGGTTTCGGTAGATAGCCTCTGTAACGAAGGGGATAAACGGTGCCAGGAGTCGGCTGGAGGTCACTATGACCTTGTACAGCGTGCTGTAGGCAGACCGCTTGTCGGCATCCGCTTCTGACTTCCAGAAACGTCGTCGGCTTCGTCGCAGATACCAGTTCGACAGGTCGTCCAGAAAACTCTCAACGGCGCGGCAGGCGTTATCCGGTTCAAATGCCTCCAACCGCCCTGTTACGTCACGGATGGTGGCTTGCAAGCGCGAGAGAATCCACCTATCCAGGAGGTTCTTAGAAGTATTGTCCGCGGTGGTCAACAGTGAATCTTCAACTTTCCAGAGGCTTGCCTCGGGTTGCCAGCCGTCAACATTGGCGTAAGTGACGAGGAAGCTATACACATTCCAGAACGGGATAAGAATCTGCCGTCGGACTTCGTCGGCGTGATGATAGCCGAAAAGGAGATTCTGTTCCGGTTTGGCGGCGCAATACATCCAGCGCATCACATCCACGCCCATCTTATCAGCCGCGTCGTCGAACCAGATGGCGTTTCCCCAAGATTTGTGCATGGGGCGTCCATCTTCCGCGAACAGGGTCGCGTAAGTGAAGATATGTTTGAAGGGGGCACTTCGTTCCATTACCGTGCTCATGGCGATCAGCGAGTAGAACCAATTCCGAAACTGCCCTGGGAAGCTTTCACTGATTAAATCTGCGGGGAACCACTGCTTCCAGTAGTCACGGTTCGTGCGGTACTGTAGCGTGCTGAAGCTGACAATCCCCGCATCTAACCATGGGTTCCCGACATCGAGGATACGCGAGACAGGGGTGTTGCAAGTGGGGCAAGCGATCTTCACCGCGTCAATCCAGGGGCGGTGGGGCGTATGCCCCTCAAATTCCTCCCACCCCTCAACCGCACGTTCCTTTAACTCCTCCAAACTCCCAACGACATGGAAATTGCCACAAGCGTTGCATTCGTAAATCGGGAGCGCCAGTCCCCAGTAGCGTTTCTTAGAGACCATCCAGTCGTGCATGTTGCGCAACCAATCGAGTTCGCGTGCTAATCCGAAATCGGGATACCATTTGGTTCCATTCAGGACCACCTCCATCATCTGATAGCGCAAATTGTTCTCTTTTTCCGCTTGGGTGACCTCTTCATAAGGTTTATCCAGACGCTCACCCATTGAGATGTACCACTCATCCACGAGGCGGAAAACCAGTTCATCTTCGCAACGCCAACACACCGGGTAACGGTGGGTGTAGTCTTCCAAGCGATACACGAGACCTTTCCCCTTAAGATTTTCAAAGATGTCTTTCGCGACTGTATGGACATGGCGACCGGTCAGCCAATCGAATCCATCAAGATAGATTCCTCCCGCTCCCAAGGGTGCGAGGACCGCGAGATGATGTTCTTTGCTTAACTGAAAATCCTCCGCGCCGCACCCCGGCGCGGTGTGGACAATGCCTGTCCCTTCAGCCTCACCGACTTCATTCCACAGGATGACGCGGTGCTGCGCGGCTGCTCCGGAGGTTTGTTGGGCGGGGAGTTCATCAAAGGGGCCGTCATACGTCCAGCCTTCCAATTCGGCCCCCAATTTCTCCTCAAGCACCCGATACGGGCCCCGAATGGCACTCTCCACTGCGCCTTTGCTCAACCAGACGCGATGCCCGTTTTGTTCGACAAGGACATAGGTCAGATTCGGATGAACCGCTGCGGCGACATTGCTGGTCAACGTCCACGGGGTAGTTGTCCAGACCAGCAGGCTCTCACCGGGTCGGTTTCGCAACGGAAAGCGCAGAAAAATACTGGTATGTGTCAATTCACGGTATCCATCCGTAACGATTTCGTGCTGGCTGATACCGGTGTCACATCGTGAGCACCACGGCATCACGTCCCTGCCTTTATAAATCCAGCCGTGGTCGAAACATTTTTTGAGCATCGCCCAGATGGTGTAATTATTTTCATTTGAAAAGGTAAAATAGGAACCACCCAACTCTGGCATACCCAGTCTGCCCACAATCTGTTCAACTGTGTCCGTTACGGGGCCATTCGGTCCTTCCACCGTGATGACCTGTGAGGGGGCTTCCGCCATCTTCGACTCTAGCAAGCGCAATAGCTCCGGGTCATTCCAATCCATCCAGTAGCCGAGCCGAATGGATTGCTCCGTTTGTGTTGCGGCATGCCGGAGCACCTGCCGTTTGCAGGCGTTGACAAACTCAGCCAACCCGTAGGCTTCGATGTCCTTCTTGCTCTTGAAACCCAGGTCGCGCTCAACATTGACTTCAATCCAGAGCCCTTGACAATCAAAACCGTTCTGGTAGCGCGTCCGATACCCCTGCATCGCCTTGAAACGGTGGTAGAGGTCTTTGTAAGTCCGCCCCCAGGCGTGATGGATGCCCATCGGGTTATTGGCGGTGATTGGGCCATCAATAAAACTCCAGCGTGGCGCGTTCTGCCGAAGTTCCTTGAGTTTGCGAAAAACGTTGCTGTCGCGCCAAAAGTTCAGGACTTCGTGCTCCTGGGCGACAAAATCGATTGTATTGGGTACATCTTTGAACATGGTGTTCTCCTATGCTTTATTGTGTAATGCGTGAAACGTGAAACGTGAAACGTGATGCGTAATGCGTAATGCGTAAAAGGTAATTAGGTGTTAGGTGTTATGGACTTAAATGGAAGGATGGAAGGATGGAAGAATGGGGGAAGGACGTTCGCCCATTCCAATCTTCCAATCTTCCATCCTGCTCCTAAGATCTAACGCCTACAAAAATAAAAACGCCCACCACCGAAATTCTTCCGATGATGGGCGTGTTAGATTTCTATGATGGCTGTGATGTTTACGTTGTTTTCACCAGCCCACCATCGCAAGACAGAATCATAATGATAATTCCGATAGAGGGACGTATGATGATCTTGTTGATGGCGATGGGGGTTAATGATAAAAATGACACCGTGTGATTCCCTTCAGTTTGTTGAATTAAAATCATAAACACTTCAAAAACCAGGCAGTACCAGGGCGCTATTCATATCTGTCTTTTTTGGATTTGATGACTTTTAGAACATCATCGTGCTTTTGGCCTGCTATGATGTCTTTCAGGTGTATCTGATTGTTCTTGTATTGTACATGGATTCTCCACCCAGAGATTTTATCAATATCTGCACGGTAGATAGCTTGTTTTACACCTGTGACCCTGTGCAACCTCGTTTTTGGAAAGTTTCGTGTTCTGTGTGCCTCATTGTCCTCAAGTTCCGCTAATGCTTCTAAGAAATCAACTTTGAGTTGATTATTTGGCAGAATCTTCGTCGCTTCGCAGATGACACCATACGCATCCAAGAGTGCTTTGATTTCAGCCAATCCTGACTCCTTGCTTGGCTTTGCTGCCATTCAGATCTTGATACAACGCTTGAGCAGCTAACCCGTAGGTTTCCTTCAAATCAGCAGGATTGACAACTCTTATTAAAGTGATGATGACCTGATCGAACAAAGGGTCATCGTCTACCGTTAAGATCGCATGAAGGTCAGGGTCTACCCTGATAGCGTAAAGCGACGAATCGTAACCATCATCTCGCTTGACTTTGTAAGGCTTGCGCGCGTGTCGAGCAAAGGCTTTTTTGTCTTCCACAAATGCTTGAGCGACCTGATTCAGACAATGAACAATTTTTTGCCGGGTAGGCGTATCAACCTGTTGCAAATCCTGCTCGAAATCTTCAGTTGATTGAAATAACAGAGTCATAGCTTTGACTTCCATTAAGAGCCTATCCTAAAAATCCTGATTTCGATACGCAAGCTACTCAATCAACGGACTTTTAGGATAGGTACTAAGAGTCGGTCATTCACCTGTGTCTGCATTGCTGGCGACAAGGTTCCGAGTTCGCGCTGAATGATTGTCTTTGTAGCTGTCATCAAGCGATGCAACTGAAGTGTGGAGGAAACACGCAAGCCTGTTGCGTCAAAATCGGCGTCACTTGGGTCAATGACAACATCAGTCGCCAACAGATTGGTGGGAATGCGGCTGGTAATGAAAGCCAGAATGATATGACTGTGTGGCCCGATGGGGTCAGTGAGACAGAGTGCCGGACGAACCTTGCTACTGGACAGGTCGTCAAAGGGAAAAGGGACGAGGACAACTTTATGTTTCGTCATGAAATGGTTTCCCATCCTCCAACGAGTAGATGTCTTCTTCCGGGTCGTTGAGAAAATCAAAGGCAGGATTACGAGCCGCCGCTTTTAACCATTCTGTTTCATCCAACTCATCAACGGGTGAGTACATAACAAGGACTCGAACACGCTTGGGGCCGGGGATGGGGAGTAAATTGTCGAGTTGAAGTTGACGATGTTCGTTAATGATTCCCGTCAACTCTATAGCAGCCATCGTGGCTTCCATGGGTCATTATTCCTTTCAGTTAAGGTTTTCGAGAAATAAAATCCTATGATAACAAATGTTGGGCAGGATGTCAAGCCTTTTTCCGCGTCGCCTTGATGAATGATCATTCGCCCCCCACAAGGTGACGATGCGGGCAAAGCAGGGTTATTCGACAGCAAACCCTGTGTATTTCGGGATTTAAAATTTCTTCGGTTCGTAGTTTTATCACGATTCACGTTTCACGCATCACACGCGCAGATACCCCATCGCATTGGCTTCATGCCATTGAAATTGGAGCGGCGTCTTTTCATGTTGCTTGAAGCGTTTGATCACTGCTTCGACCGGCGTTCCCAACACGTCAATCCGATCGAGGTCTGCCGTGCCGTAGCCCATCTCGTTGGCATAATGCAGCAAGTCAATCTGCAACGGCTCAAATCCCATTGCCTTTGTCATCACGGCATCGGCAGCAAACACGTCAACGCTGGCAACGGCAATCCCGAAATCAACGGCATCGGTGCCGCCGGGGCCGTTCCCTTGCAACCCAACAGTCCCGTCAATGACGCCAATATCCGGGGAGAGATAACGGGACAGGCGCATCAGATTGATGTTCAGCGTCTGTGCTTCTCGCGGAAGCCTTCGCTCCGCGTGACTGTAGTAGCCGTGCATTTTGATGCGATCTTGTTTGTGGAGCGTCCCCATAATCATGTTTTTGAGGGCAAGTGTCACCACATCGACATCGTGCGTCTTTGCCACAGCGATGGAGATGGTGCATGGGCAATCCAGCACGGTTTTGGGCATACGAACCGGCACTTCACTACGGTCTGCAAGGACGACGAGCGTTTCTTGCCAATGTGCTTCCTGATGGAGGTCTACTAACCGAATCGGAATGGGATATTCGTCAATCAACGCCGTGTAGCCGAAGTTCTGGAACGCCTCCCCCGAAAACTTCTCGTTGCCACCCTCCGCAACGATAATCTCCTTTGGCGGGTGCGGGGCAGTCAATAAGAAATCAATCGCGCCGCGAATCGCATCGGGGTGCGTCGAAGCCAATTGATTGTGGCTTGAAAGGAAATTCGGCTTCAACATCACCTGCTGGCGTAGCTTGGGTATGACATCGTCGCGCACCCGGTCTAATGCGGTGAAGACGTTCTGCCGTCGGTTATCGGTTCGGGCAAGTCCAACTTTCGTTCGTTGCGTGGTCATTTGATTTCTCCTTTGGTGGATATTGAAAGCGTTAAGGTGAGGAGATTATAGCAAAAATACAGAACTGCGTCAACGGTTTATTAGAACAATCAGAAATTTACAATGAGAGTTGCGTATGGGTCACCCCCTGTCAATCCTCAATTGTCAATTGTCAATTGTCAATCGGAGTTTGTTTAATAAACTTCCGAAGTCTTTGAGACTTCGGAAGTTTGATTGCTGTCTTACTTTTTGGAACGCAAATTGATATAAGGTGGCGAGAAATCCTGTTCCGTCCACTCCTCCGGATCGACGGCAACCCCGTTGACAACCATGCCCCAATGGAGGTGGCTTCCGGTGACTTGGCCGGTTGCTCCCATCAGCCCGATGAGCTGCCCCTTTTGAACCTTGTCTCCAACTTTGACGCCCAGTTCGCTGAGATGGTTGTAGCTCGTCGAAACGCCTTGACCATGATTGATAATCACTGCGTTTCCGTAGATATAAAGCCGCTCGGCGAGTGTGACGATGCCGTTGTTTCCGGCGTAGACTGGCGTTCCTACCGCATTGGCGATGTCCGTGCCGAGGTGATGCCGACGCACCCCCGTGTTATATTCCCGGTACTTCCCGAATGGCGACGTGAGTGCCCCTTGGGTCGGACGGATAAACTTTCCCTCCCACAGTTGCGCTGATTCTTGTTGCGCATAAGCGTTGGCACGCTTCGCATTATCTTCCGCGCCTTTGGATTTGTCCATCATGAGTTGCTGTTTCTCAGGCGAGAGTGTGATGTAGCCCCCGCGTTCAAAAGCCGTTGCTCCCACCTCAACCTGAAAGCTCCGCTCGACTCCATTGCCGGCGGGGTCTGTTGCCTTCAGTGTCAGCGGATAGTTTTTGGCGGGCTGTTCCGCGTTGACCCCAACCAAGCCACGGTACTGCTTTTCGTCCGCGGTTGGATAAAAGGCAATCTCTCGGTCAAGAAACTTTCCCGTTATTTCTGCAACCGGTTCATCGGTACGGACGAAGATTCCGAGCGTTTTGCCCTGTCCGACCTGAAGCGAGTCGAGGGGAATCTGAAACTGTGGGGGTGTATTATCGACGTCAAACTCCAGGCGCTGCTGTGTCGTGTTCTTGCGCCAGGACTTATCCATTGCAGTCACAGAAATGGCGTGCGCCCCATCGGAGAGCGCAGCCGTATCCAGAGAGAAGGTCGCGCTTCTCCCCTCCGAAACGAGTTCCATTTCTTGTGATGTGTCAGCATCGACCTGCACGGTGAGCGAGCCCACGCCCGAACTTTCATCAGTGATGGCGATGTTGAGCATCATGCTGCCGCGATAGATTTTCCCCGCTTCGACCCCGCTCAATTCGAGTGCCGGCGGCGCGGTGTCAAACAGCATGGGCCAAAAGTGGAAGCCGATGCCCAAAAGGGAAACGATAATCAAGAGATAGTTCAAAACGCAAAATCTCCAAGAATTTTTGGGAGGGGTTCATCACCCAAGTGGTATTGTCAATAATGGAACGCCTGGTATTTCATTGGAAGGGAAGGAAGAGCCTGTCACTTCGGCAAGCTTAGTGCAAGCTCTGAGTGAACTGAACCTCCTAACGACCTGAGTTGAGCGGAAGATGCCGTTGAGTTAGTGAATGTAGAACTTATGACATTGACGAACGATGTCGCAAATCTCATCCAACCAATTGACTGCTTTGATTTGTTCTGATGTCAATCTTAACAGACTCCTTTTCAAAAGTCGATTCTTGTTCATCATGTCTTTTATGGGAATGTTATATCCATTGAGGTCGATATAGTCCGGCCACCAATCCTGATTCACTCCGTATTGCTCGCAGTATGTTTTAAGTTCTTCGAGCGACGTATAACTCAATTCAAACGAATCTCCATCAACCGGTCGAAGATAGAGATAAACCGAATCCTTATATTTTGACTTCTCTTGTTTGAAGTTTTGCCCATGAACAACGACTGCACCCATATATGATAATCAACCTTTCATTCAACGGTTATTTAGAATGGATCTACTTCAAAAATCTCGACTCCAGGATAGACCGTTTTCAAGTCATCCTTAATTTGTTGACTCACATGAGGGGGGAATGCAATTCCAAACTTTACCCTGTCGGCCAAGACCTAATGCTACTAAGTTTTCATTTTTTCGCCAACCCTTCTCGCTCCCACGCTCCGCGTGGGAGCACGTCTTGGACGCTCTGCATCCAAAGCAATCTGGGACGCGGAGCGTCCGGGCGGCGTTCCCACGCAGAGCGTGGGAACGAGACAAGCTGCGAATTCTTAGCAGCATTGGGCCAAATAATCATGAGGTTTTTGTGAATGCTGGAAGGGTGGAAGAGTGGAAGTGCCAAATGCTCCTTCCATTCTTCCATTCTCCTTGCCTCCTTATTTCTCATGGTGAGTCAAGTCAGTTCTTACCTTCTCTTTATCTCTCCCCATGCTGTAGCCAGCTTATCTTTCGGGGACACGGCCGCACCGCCGCCCAGCGCCACCTTTAAGCCTTTATCCATGATGGTCTGGAGGTCTTTATCTTCAAGCACGACGTTGAAAATCGCAGCCTCGTCGATGATGCCGACAAAGAACGAACCGCCGCCCCATCTACCGATTTCTACGGGGTTGCCGGTCGCTGCCACTTTTCCGGGACGAGTGCTGGCACCACTCTCTACGCCATTGACATACACTTTCAGTTGATTGTTGTTCGCTTTGCTGTCGTAAATCGCGGCAAAGTGAATCCATGTTTTCAAGTCTGGAACCATTGCACTCGCTCGCGGCTCCCAATTGCCCTGCGGCTTGACGAAGGCAGACATTTTGTTGCCTTCTTGAGGCGGGTCGATGCGCAACAGGTACTCATCACTCTTGGCGATGAGTTGACGCCAATCGTCGATCTTGGTGGCAAAGAACCACGCCATCATGGTCAGTTTGTCACCAATCTGAAGTTCGGGCGTGCTCGGAATGCTCACCCATTGACCGCCGCTGAACTCGAGTGCCTTTCCAAACTTCCCATCGACCCACTTTGCGCCAGTGATTTGTCCCTCATGCTTTTTGCCAGAGTCGTCGGCGGTTGTGTTTCCTTTGCCTTCATCCATAAGCCAGACTCCCACAGCCGTTGCGAGGTCTATTTTAGCCAGACCGACATTCGCCAAAATGACAAGAAATAGGCTGGCTATTACAATGGACATAAACAATCTTCGCATTTGAGTATCCTCCTGTATTGGGATTATAGTATAAATGTAGGTCGATTTTCCAAAATCGACACTCCAATTTTTGAGATATGAATCTCGACAAATGAATATCCTCCTATATTTACGGTGAGGGATGGTCATCATTCGCCGGTGGTTGAGTTGTAGCCTAAGATTCTATCTTGGCCCCTTGCGCCAGGGCCAAGTTAGAAACTTGGGCTACAATTGCCTCCCCTGGGAATTATGACCAACCCTCAGTTAGGTGAGTTACTGTAGCATATCTGCTGCCATTTGGTCAACCCTTTTTTCGACATTGTTTCTCTATTCTCATTTTTTTGTTGAATTTCTGTTTTGTTTATGATAGATTCTGTACCTATCATTCAATCATTGAGAAGATATTGACGGAGGAAAACAGATGGCAGGTCAAAATACACCGCCAGTGCTCAAGTCCCTGGCGTTCGATGCTTACGGAACGCTCTTTGATGTGAACGCCGTCATCTCTATTTGTAATGAGATGTTCCCAGGTCAGGGTCAGGCGTTAAGCCAGATTTGGCGTACCAAACAGTTGGAATACACCTGGCTCTTGAGTCTGATGGAACGTTACGAAGATTTCTGGCAGGTGACAGAACACGCCCTCTTCTTTGCGTGCAAAGCCCTGAATCTATCGTGCGAACCCTCCCTGCGGGCTCAATTGATGGACGCTTATCTCCACCTGGAGGTTTATCCGGAAGTGCCACAAGCGCTGAAATCACTCTCCGACTACCGGCTTGTTATTCTATCGAATGGCGCTCCACAAATGTTGAAAGCAGTGGTGGAGCATGCTGGCCTCAGAGAACCTTTTACCCATATTATCAGCGCAGATGAAGTGTGCATCTACAAGCCCAGTCCCCGCGTCTACCAATTAGTGCCCCGGAAGATTGGTGCCGTTCCCGATTCGATTGGCTTTGTTTCTTCCAACCCATTCGATGTCAACGGCGCAAAGTCCTTTGGTTTCTGGACGTGCTGGGTCAATCGCACGGGTCAGGTTTGGGATGCGCTCGGCTTCACACCTGACGTGACGGTGAACAGGCTAACGGATTTGGCGGACATCCTGACGCAGCATTAGGGGGTTATTTAGTTTCGCCGTTAGCCGATGAATCTTGAATCCTGAATCCTGCCGGAATGGAGAATGATTCCATGAAAATTGTTGATGTCAAAGCAACACCCATTTATATTCCGATGAAGCACCCCCTGCGCTGGTCAATGGGAATTGAGCCGGGAACGACGCGCACGATTGTTGAACTCATCACCGACGATGGGCTCATTGGGCTTGGCGAAGCATGGGGCGGTGCCGAGATGGTACGTGCCATCGAACGGGCAAAACCGCTCTTTATCGGTATGGACCCGCTCGACGTCTCACGTCTTGCCAAGCGTTTTAGCATCTATCGCCTTTCATCGGAACAGATGACCTATTCTGCCCAGATGAAGTTTGTCGGCTCTGCAATCGAAGTCGCCTGCTGGGACATCGTCGGCAAAGCCCTTGGGAAACGATGCGGGGACCTCTGGGGGGGTATCGAAAAGGAAGCGGTGGAATTTGCGGCTTATCTCTTTTATCGCTATGAAAACATTGAGCGAGAAGGGGGGTTAAGCGAACCACAGGCAGTGGCGGATTATACACTCGAGCTCATTGAGACGCGCGGCTTTCGGGTGGCTAAACTCAAGGGGGGTGTTCTCGACCCTGAACGAGAAATCGAGACGATAGGGCGGATGCGCGAAACGTGTGGGGCGCGATTACAAAAAATCCGCTTTGACCCCAATCAAGCATGGTCGGTGGAGACGGCAATCAACACCCTCCGCAAGATGGAAGCTTACGACATTGAGTTTGTGGAGGACCCAACATGGGGAATCGAAGGGATGGGCTTGGTTCGCAAGGACATTCGCATCCCGTTGGCGACGAACATGTGCGTTGTCAGTTTTGAACAAATCCCATTGGCGGTGAGAACGCGCGCCGTTGACATCATCCTCGGTGATTTGCACTTCTGGGGCGGCCCCACCGCTCTGATTCAGCTCGCCAAAATCTGTGAGGCATTCAATCTTGGCTTGAGCATGCACGATGACCGTCAATGCGGCATCAGTACCGCCGCGGTGGTCCATCTGGTCGCCGCAAATCCGATGTTCAGCCATGCCGCAGATTCACACCTGCCCGAACACAGTGACGACATCATTACGGAGCCGTGGGAATTTGTGAACGGCTGTTTGAAAGTTCCTTCAGGGCCGGGATTGGGGGTTGCCCTTGATGCCGACAAACTCAATCGATTTCACCGGCTCTATCTTGAACATGGGGAGCGCGACGAATTTCAAGATGAACTGCGTCGAGGTTGGTCGCCGTATCTCCCGCTCTGGTGATTTCGGTGTGTTCAAAAGATTATAATTAACCGAGGCTTGGTCATAATTCCCAGGGGAGGCAGTTGTAGCCCAAGATTCTATCTTGGCCCAGTACAAGGTCCAAGTTAGAAACTTGGGCTACAGAAGGGTTTTGGCCGAATTATGACTACTCCTCAATTACTCCGATTAGGAGCCAAGAAATGATAGTTGAGAATAAGCCACAAGTCGGTCATATCAGTGTACCGGGATTGGTGAAGATAGGCAAAGTATACGGACCCATCTGCGAGGCGACCCCGGTGGTATGGAAAGACCGCCTCCTCTTGCTGGAGAACATCCGTCCCGCATCGGGTGGGAATGCATCCGACCACTTCCTCCAGGTTAGGGATGTGGAGGCGGATAGCATTCTTACTACTTTCGGGAGAGGTTACTCACTCGCTTCCGCTTTCGTGTGGAAGGATACGTTTTATGTCTACGCTGCACGCCATCAAAACAACGGCTGGCATGACATCACCGAATTTACATCGACCGCCCCCCTCCTATCCGCCCTCGCTGGCACGGGAGGGCGGGAGGGGTGGTCTGAGCCCCATATCGTGATTCACGAGAACCCGGTTGAACAATTGTTCAACCAATCAGTCTGTCGCGCCGATGATCGTTTCGTGATGGCTTACGAAAGCAACGCCCCGCGTTGGCCCGCCTTCACCGTTAAATTCGCCGAATCCGACGACCTCAAAGCGTGGCGCAAGATTCCTGAACGCATCTATGCCCCGGACCGCTACACTGCCTGTCCCTGTTTGCGCTATGTCGATGGGTGGTTCTACATGATGTACCTGGAGCATTTACGCCCCCGATGGTGGTTTGAGACTTACATGGTTCGCTCCCGAGATTTGACGGATTGGGAGCTGAGTCCGCGCAACCCCATCATCGCTCCGAATCCCGACGGCAGCGAGGACTGCAACACCTCAGACCCGGACCTTTGTGAATTCAAGGGGAAAATCTTGCTCTACTACTCTTATGGCGACCAACGAACGTGGACCAAACTCACTCGGGCGGAATATCCGGGGAGCTTAACGCAGTTTTTCCGGGATTGCTATGAATAAGGAATGAGCGGAACCTTCTGAAAAACTAAGAGAAGGGCATGTTTCAGAAAACAGTTGACACTTCGAGAACATATGAAACGTGAAAATGACTGTTGGAACGGGAAGCGTAATCTTTTCACGTTTCACGCTTCACGTTTCACATCAAAGTGTCAACACATTTTTTCGTAAATTTGAAATATGCCCCCGTATCTACCCGTTTTCTACACCTGAACCTGTTCAACCTGTCCAGTTTCCAGAGATTTATTTGCTGCGATTGTTACTGCCAGCGTTTTGAGCGCATCGGCATAATCGGATCGGACCAACTCTTGTTCATTCGATTCAACGGCCCGGATGAAATGCGCAATCTGCCGATAGTAGCCGGCTTCAGTCCCGTCATATTCGATACTCTCGCCCCCAATCTGTCCGCGCAATTGAAGGTCGAGGGTTAGCTTGAGATAGAGGTCATCCCCAACCAACTCCGCTGCGAAACCGCTCGGCGATCGCGCAACGCAGGTGCTCGTGATGTTGCCAACGGCACCGCTCTCAAATCGCAGATTGCACACCGTGCACTCCTCAAAGTCAGCGATTGACCCCGAAACACCTTTTATCCCATAAGTCTGTACGCTCACCACATCGCCGAGAAAATAGCGAAGCAGGTCGAAGACATGGGTGGTCTGCTCAAGCATCTGTCCCCCGCTCATGGCAAATTTGCCCCACCATGGGTGGCTTGCCCCCATACGGCAGAGGAATCGTCCGAAGCCCATCGCGAGTTTTCGATCGCCGATGACCTCTTTGGTCTTCTCGGTTAGGTCGCTGTAACGCGCCATATAGCCAACTTGGTTAATCACCCCGGCGGACGCAATCGCGTCGCGGGTGCGGCGGGCAGTGTCCGGAGCGATCGCGATGGGCTTTGCAACAAACACAGCCGCGCCGGATGTCGCGGCATCGGCGACCTGCGTCGTGTGCGCGCCGGGGGGGATGCAGGTGAACACCACATCAGGCTTTTCCTTCTGTAACATCTCCCGATGGTCGGTATACGCAATCGCGTTTTCCTCCGCGGCAATCTGACGCGCACGGTCTGCGTTGATGTCACATACCGTTGCGATGGGACGTTCGAGTTGTTTCAAACTGCGTCGATAGTTGCCGGCAATCCCGCCGACACCGATAAAAGCAATTTTCATGGTTTTGTTTTCCTATTTATATGATGTTGCCCATTGCGGTTCATCGCGGATGAGCTCTATGTTCAGTCGTTGATTGATTCATGGTCTTTTCTCTGTCAATCGTCAGGGCTGAGTTTCTCAATCACTGCCCGATCTAGCCCCGTGACCCTAGCAATCAGATCAACGTCTAAACCTTCTCTCAACATGGATTGGGCAATCTGCGCTTTTCCCTGTTGAACTCCTTCTTTGAGTCCTTCCTCCCGTCCTTCTCTGAGACCTTCTGCCTGTCCTTCCTTGAGACCTTTTTGGCGTCCTCGTTCAAAATCCTCTCTCAGGGCATCTTCCCACACCACTTCATCCTTGAGATTCCGACGCTCTACTGGGGAGAGGTTGTCCAGTTCGATGGCTTCAATCACCTGCTGGAAAATCGGCGAAGGATAACGAGTCTCATCCATCCTATCGTCTAACGAGTCGGCAATCAACTCCAGCCATGCCTTAATTCCGGGAGGGGTCTCCTCATTCACCATACGGGGAACCAAGAACACCAATTGATGCGGATACACATCCACTTTCCGCCGAAATTCGTTGACAAAACTAATGTCCCCCATCAGCACACTACAGTCGATGCCTGTGTCAAGAGAGGGGCTCGTCAGCACGACGATCGTGTAGACTGTCTGATTGATTTGATAGTCACGACTGCTTTTCACCTGCTCGACTAAGCTAATCAGGTGATAGTAAAGGAATCGATCAAAGAAGTCTCGCTCTTTGACGTGCTGGATTTAGACTACAATTCGGGCCTCCTCATCTTCAGCAAACAGGTCGTATTCGATATCGACCTGCCCCACCGGTTTGAGGTATCGATAGCCTTGATGGACTTTCTCGATATGAATCTCTACTCCCAACACATCAGAGGCAAATCCACAGAAAACCGCCGGTTGGCTGAAGGCTTTCTTAAAGGCGGTATCATATCGTAACGGTGCCACTTGAACCATGGGACACTCCTTTCGTATGTGTTTGCAACTTCTTTATCCGTTTTCCGTTTTCACCTTTGCTTATACGCCTTCACCCACTCCTGACACAGTTTCGTGTGCTTTCCCTTATAGAGCGGATACGTGTCCCCATCAGATGCCGGGTTGTAAGTATAGAGGATTGCACGACGCTCTTTGTCGGAACGGTTCGGGAAGGAGTGATGCGCTGTGTAGCAACTGAAAAAGACAAGGCTGCCCGCTTTCCCCGGCGCGTCCACTGCGATGCCCGGTTCTTTCATCTCCCATTCAATAATGTGTCGCTCCCCGGTGGGGCGCTCCATGAGACCCCGCTTGTGACTGCCGGGGACGAAACGCAGACAGCCGTTTTCTGGCGTTGCATCATCAAAGTACAATGTCACGGTGATGAGGCGGTCAGTGTACTCCGTCCAGTAAGAGTAGTCCTGATGGAGAGGGTAAGCGGAGCCAACGTGCGGGGGCTTATAGTTCAGCTTATCCTCGAAAAGGATGGCCGGCTCCCCGAAAATCTGAGCGGCCGGGGCAGTCAGTCGCTCATCATTGGCGAGGGTACGGAAAGCAGGAATCACATCGATAATAGGTTCGATTTTCCGAACTACTAATTTTCCATCTTGCGTCTCCGGTTCGATTTCAAGGCGTGGGTTGCCTCGCACGATTGGGCCCGATTTCATTAACAGTTCATCCGCGGCTTTCCTGAGCTCGGCCAGTTCATCCTCCGCAAATACATCTTCAACGACCAGAAAACCGTTTTCATGATAGAAAGCCAGTTGCGCATCGGTCAAAACGTTCGGCTGTGTGGTCATGATAAAATTCCTCCTCGAATCAACGAATTATGTGGAGGCCCAGAAACCGAGTTTTTCTGAAAAACTCGGTTTCTTATTTCTCCTTTCACGCCTCAGACTTCAATCCTCTCAACCTCAAGGTTCAGCCAGCGCGTTTCATCGTTCGACAATTTCACCTCCAACGCGCCAACGCAGGAGGAAAGCTCTTCCAGATTGACCGGCCCAACAAGGGGAAAAATTGGGAACGGTTGATGCAACACATACGCCAGCGCAATCTGAATCGCGGAATAGCCCTTTTTCTCTCCCAGCACTTGCGCCCGCCTTAACCGCTCGAAATTTGCCTCATTATAGTATACCCGCACCATCCCTTTATCTTCGCGATTGTCGGGCGTAAAGCGTCCACTGAAGAACCCTCTCGCCTGTGATGACCACGGCATCAACGGAAATTGGGTTTCCCGATGCCAATCATAAGCCTCTTTTGATACAGACACAACACCCGCCCATATCGGCTCCATCGGGACCGCCAGGCTCAGATTGTTGCTACTGACAGCAAACCCCTTCAATCCACGTTTTGAAGCGTATTCGTTTGCCTGCTGGACGCGCTCATGTTCCCAGTTGGACGCCCCAATCGCCCGAATCCTGCCAGCCCCGATTTCTTGATTCAGATAATCAATCACTGTGCTCACGGGGATGCGCGGGTCGTCCCGATGCAACATATACAAATCAATATAATCGGTTTGTAACCGGATCAGGCTCTCCCGAAAGTCGCGTTCAATCTCCTCCGGACCCAGGCGGGGGCGGGGCACTGCGGCATTCGGGTGCGCGCCTTTATCAATCAGGAACACCTCGGAGCGATTCTTCCGCTTTTTCATCCACATCCCGATCACCCGCTCACTATCGCTACCCCCGTAGATATACGCGGTGTCAATTGCGTTTCCGCCAGCGGCGAAAAATGCGTCCAGCATAGAGTAGCTAAACGCTGCCTCATCCGGGGAAAATACCATGCTCCCTATCACAAGCCGTGAAATCTTTTTCTCTATTGAAGAAATTGTTCCGTATTCCATCAAATCTCCTCCAACTTGCCGCGCAGCAGCAGGTGATCGTTCATGACCTCCCCCCTCGCGTTCCGGGTGCCTGCGGGCATGTAATGGATGACCATCGCCCGGCGGTCCCGCGACGAGCGGTTGGGATGCGTTTGGTGCGGCATCAGGCAGTGATGTACCATTGCGTATCCGGCTTTGACTGGAACAGGCACAGCACGCATCGCATCCACTTCTGCCGTCAATAATGCCGGGTGCTTTCCCCGTTCGGACTCGGTACGAGCGTGATTGGCTGCACCTTTGAGGTGGCCGCCGGGGATGACGTTCATACAACCGTTCTCTGTATCTGTATCATCGAGGGCCATCCAGATACTCACAAGGTTGGGGGGCTGACAGCGCCAGTATCCGTTATCTTGGTGCCATGGCACTTCGCCGCCATGATGGGCGGGTTTGTAAAGGGCTTGGTCATGGAATAACTGGATATTGGGGCCAATCAAGCTCTCGGCAACGTCCAACAGCGGCTCGTGATAAAGTAGCTTACGAAATTCCGCGTCGAAGCGCCACATCTCCATAATCTGCAACATCTCATCAGAGTGGTCGGCGTTTTTATCGCTTTCCGACTCGCCGACAACAGCGATGTTACGCAGCCCTTCACCGATGGTGCCTCGTTTCTGGGCAAACAGTGCGTCGTAATGTTCACGCAGCACCGCAAGCTGATCAGCTTCGATCACGCGATGGCGAATCTTGAGATAACCTTCACGCTGGAACTGTTGGACCTCTTGTTGGGTCAGTTTCATAAGATGCTCCTTGAGAACGGCGTGTTTCAAATTTTTTAAAAAATGAGTTGACACTTTAGATTCAGGATTCAGGATTCAATCTTCAATTGACAATTGACAATTGACAATTGACAATTAACAATTCGTTAGTATCTCCGCTTCCAGTGCCAGCTATCGCTCCCAGAGATTAACGGTCTCATCTCCTCAGGCAGGGTCTTGATAAACTCAGGACTGACTTCATTCCCCGGCCATTCGCGCACCATCGGTGGGGTATATCCCGAAATCAAGATGGTGCGTTCCTTGTCGCTACGGATGGCAGTGGTGCTGTGGATGAGGGCTTCCGCAAAGAGGAGCACCGAACCTGCCGTCGCTTCCGCCTGATAAATCAGCCGGTCATCGGACAGTGCGGCTTCGATAATTTCCTTTGCTGGCCAGGTCAGTCGATGGCTACCCGGAATGACGCTCGTCCCGCCATCATCAGGCCCAACATCAGTGAGATAAGCCAACGTCTTCACGAAGATGCAGTGGAACTTGTTCTGTTCGATGTAAGTTCCCCAACCGTGCTGCGTCCCACGATGAAATCCGGTGGGATTGTAGCGGCGCTTGTAGAGGGCGTCGAGGTCGGCGTTTGGGTCCCGACGGTTAATAATTGCCTCGGTCTCCTCAAGGCGCACCTTCCCACCGACCACCTCCTCAACGAGCGGCACCAGTTTGGGATGGGCGGCATACTCCAGCAAGGCGGGGTCATACTCGACTAAATTTCCCAGAAGTACATGATGGTCGCCATGCCAGCGGGCATAGACCCGTTTCGATTTGAGCTCGGGGTCCGCTTTCATGCGATGGAGGGCGTCCTTCATTCGAGACACCTCATCGGGCGTCAGGACATTTTCCAGCAACACATAGCCGTAAATATCGAAGTGAAGGCGTTGCGCTGAAGTGAGACCAACGGTTTCGGTATTTTCCATATTTAATCCTTTGTTGATTTGAATCTTGCTTGGGTTCAGTTGTTTTGCCTTCTCACCGGGGGCTTGCCAGTGATTCTAAGAATAGCCCGCTGAATCTTATCCGCAATTTGCGTTTTGTCATCACCGACTTCAATTCGACTGTAGTTGGATAGGAGTAGGGGAATCCGACACTGAGTCACTACAACGGGTATAATTTGGAGACGACCTGTCGAAATCGTTTGATAGAGAGCAGTGTGCATTTCTTCCTTTACCCATTCAGAGGCAACTGCATGTGGAGAAAGAAAGATTACCACTGATGTTGCTTGGGACAACCCTTCTTCAATCTTTTCAGTGATTTTATCCCCTGGTAGAATCTCCCACTCGTCGAACCATGTCTCAATACCGTAGCCGTGCAAAATCGAGGCAACCCCTCTGACTAAATTTTTATCCTGACGATTGTGGCTTAGGAAGCAGACGGGATTCTGAACTTGGCTCATTTCCTCCATGTTTGTATTGATAGTACCCAAAGACACCAAGCCCTCAACTTCCGAAAACACGACCTTAAATCCTGACCAGAAGTGTTCCGTTCCTAATTGTGCTTTAACCTCTCTTAGTGTACTGCCGTTTTCAATCAATAAGTGAATCCTGGCCATGAATCGTCTGAGTTCTCCTTTCTCGCTGCCGAGCTTGAACAGAAGTTGAGGTTCAATCTTGATAAAATTCTGCATTTCAGATGTATCACCCAATAGCAGAGTCGGGCAAATGATTGTTCCAAAATGCGTTGAACAGCAACGAAAAAACTGGCGTTCAGAACTCTGTATGCATAGAACTTGAGCAGAATCCTTTGCAAAGAAAGCCTTCCAAGTTAATAGAGGTATTGCAATTTCCATCTCCTCCTCTTGATCGATTCCCGTTAGTAAAAATATCCAATAGGTTACTGTAGGTTCTGGTTGTTCCCACAGATTAGAAATTTTGAGTGCTCGTTCATCTTCCAAAACATCTCTAAACAAAGCCTCAATTTCTGGGCGTTCCTCTGCCCTAAAACGTTCAAGAAGAGCAGACAGTTTAGAGGGAAAGGATTGGGTTATTCTTTGCCTTGCCATGTAAATCCTTCCTCCTCAAAGAACTGACGGAGTTTTAATGTTGCTCTCTTAAAAACCTTATAAACAACGCTATGTGGTAGCCCTTGTGCTTCTGCAATTTCACGCAAAGACTTTCCTTCCAGATAGAGTTCCAAAATAAGTTTTTCTATCTTTCCAAGCCTCTGCATCGCTTTCTGGAGTAAAACTTTCGACTCCGAGTCCAAGGCTAAGTCAGCAGTTTCATAGGGAGCAATTGTACTTTTATAAATGTTGGCTTTTCTTTTCTCAGCCTCCAACCTGCGCAAATGGCTGATTGCCACATTTCGTGCTATTCTCGTACACCACAATAAAAGTGGTTTTGACTCAGTTGCCCGAATCTTATCCAGGCTTGTAAATATCGTAGACATCACATCTTGAGTGATGTCTTCGACCAGGAGGGTGTCCTCGACCTCATCAAAATCCAAGGTATGATCTTCTACCTCCTGTTTTACCACCTGTTTTACTACAGGGAGAGTGGCGTCAAATAATTCTCTTAAAGCTCCCTCATCTCTTGCCTTAATTTTTTCAATGTTTAGTTCCACCATCTGTTGTGCCTCCCTTTTGGTCAGTCTAATTAACCAAGAAATGCAGGTCGATTTCCCAAAATCGACCCCCATTCCGTCGAAATCGGAATCTCGACCTGCTGCGGTTTCAATTGGAATGTGCGAATTCACGTTTCATCGGTAGAACGGGCGAGCCGCCCGTTCTACAAATTTTACTTCGCCAAAGACTCATAATAGCGCTCTACCATGGGACGATATTCGGGTGGAACGTCTTCCTTGACTACCTGCGCCAGGCGTTTCTTTTCCTGAAGCTCTACCAGGCGCTCCTCAAGGGCGCGTTTGAGTTTATTGAGCTCACGGAAGGTGAGGTCGTAGTTGGGGAAGGGCGCTCGCCGATTCCCACGACGGGTGTTCATTGCGTTGACCATCCCAAGCCAGAGCTCCTTGAGCTCTCGATCTGATTCCATGCCAGCTCGAGCCTGTTGATTCGCTTGGCCATTCTGCTGCCCCTGTCCGGGTTGCTGCCCACGACCTTGGGCTTGTTGTTGTGCCTGACTCGCCCGCTGTTGTAACTGCGCTTGCTGTTCAGACAACTGTTGTTGCCGTCGTTGTTGCTCCGGCGTCAAGGGGGTACGCTGAGTGTCCATCGCCTCTAGCTCACGCTGGATATCCTGCATCTGCTGCTCCCAACGTTCAAGCTGTTCCAATGCAGTTTCGAGTTTCTGTTCCTCTGTCTTAGCCGTATTTGCTTTGGCTTGCTGTAAATCGTCCCGCGCCCGCAAGAGCGACTCAAGCGCCTCTCGCTGCTCACCCTCGGCGGACTCGAAGTCGCGCCACTGTAACGCGCGCTGGGCGCTCTCCATATTCTGAGGTACCTGCTCATCAGCAATTCGACGCCGTGCATCCCCGACATTCCGAGCGGCCTGGGGCGCATTTTTATTCAGTTCTTGTTGCAGAGCGGAGAGATCGCGTTGCAGTTGATCGAGGTCTTGTCGAAGCCCCCGCTGTTGGTTTGCCAACTGAGAGGCCTGCCGCAGGTCTTCTTGGCCCACGCCATTTTGCTGCGTGCGCTCCTGAAGGGCTTCCGTTTGTTCCCGAGCTGCGGACTGCTCTGCCATGAGCCGCTCCAGCTTCTCAGTCGTATCATTAAGCGCTTGGTCGGTGAACTGCGACGCGGCCTTATCCAGCTCTTCGATTGCCTGCTGAAGCTTTTCTTCAGCTTTCTGTCCCTTTGCGGCGCTCATCTGAGGACGTTGTTGCTGCATATTTTGGGCAGATTGCTGCATCTGCTCAGACGCCTGCTGCATCGCTTGGCCAGCTTGCGCCATGCGTTGCCCTGTGCCGCCTTGTCCTGACTGTTGGCTTCCTTGCTGTCCCATCTGCGACATCTGCTGCCCCATTTGTTGAGCTTGTTGTCCCAACTGGGACTGCTGCTGGCTGTTCTGCTGCATCTCACGTTGCGATGGCTGCTGCTCACGCCCCAGTTGCTGGCTCTGTTGGGTCAGTTGCCGCTGCTGCGCTAACATCTCCCGCGTTTGATTTAACATCTCTTGGGTCCGCTCGCGCATCTGCTCATCCAACTGGTTCTGGTCTTCCTCAAATTGATTTTGCAGGTCGTTCATCTCCATTTCGATGTTATCCGCAACCTCCTGATTCCCGCTTTGTCGCATCCGCGTCAGCACCTTCTGCATCTCCATCATGACCTTGACGAGTAGTTCAAGGGCATCCTGTTCATACGGCAACGCCTTCCGCGGCTCAATGGCATAAAGTTCATCGCTGGCTTGGTGCATCTTATCGATGGCAGATTCCAGTTTCATCAGGACTTCCGGCGGAACAGACCCCGTGCGCATGAACGTGCTGATTTCGTCGATAGACCGTTGGACTTTGTTTTTGAGGTCGCTCTGCTTCTCCCCTGTCTTCTTGACGGCAAATTTGTAGTCGTCGGTGATGGGGGACGGACGAGAATTGATGTGTTGCCAGGTTTCTTTGATAATCTGTTTTTGGGTTGCGGCCAACCCACTTAACATGTTCATATCCCCTTGTTGTTGGCCGGATTGTGCTTCCATCTCTTCATATCGTTCCGTGAACGGACGTACCTCAATGAAATAGAGCTCACTGATGCTTTTACCCGGTCCCGTGCGCGTATTGTTATCCGTGGCTTCAGCGAAGTAAGAAATCACGTCCCCCGGATTCACATTCAGCTCCTCAAGGTAGAAGGTGTAAGTGCCGGAGATCAACTTCTTTTCTTCAATATCGACGGTTTCCATCCGCAGCTCTTTGGGTTCACCCGATCCGACGCTGTACTTCAACGCCATCTTTGCGATACCATAATCGTCTGTGGCTTCAGCAAGGACCTGCACCTCTTCCAACTTTGTCGCTTTTATATCGCGCCCCGGTTTCTTGATAACGATCTTCGGCGGTTCATCGGGAATCGCTGTGATCAGATATTCGATGGGGGTCTGATTTTTGAAACCGTCGATGCAAAGGAGTTCAACGTTATATTTTCCATCCGCCAGCACATCAAGTGCCGCGGTGAGGGTGCGCCCGTCAGCAATGGTCATCGGCCGGGGTTCTTTTCCCTCGACGGTGAAGGTTGCGGACTGAATCCCCTTGTTCATGGTGATTCTTACCTCTGCCACAGAACCAGTAGCAGCGCGGATGTTTCCATCGCCCTGCTGGACTACCGGTTTCAGTTGTGTGTATTCGGGATAGGTGTAGGCGACCTCAATGGCGGTCACTTTGGGCATGTCGAACACTTCAACGGTGTAGTGCTCCGATTCCGTGCCATTCGCTGTCACATAGTATTGCATGTTTTCGTTGATGTTGAAGATTTCGTACCCAAACCTGCGTTTCTCGCCTTCGAGTTGCACCATATCAATCCGCTGCTCTTGTGATTCCGCAGGAGTGACACTTGCCGCGACTGCTAGACTTGGTTTCGTGTAAGTGAGTGTCACCTTGTCGGTGGAGTTGCCCTTCACTTCGACATTGACCACAAGGCTTTGACCGCGCAGAATACGGGCCTTGCCCGGCGTCACGATCAATTTTGTCGCCAAAACCGGCGCTGTTTTCTCCCAGGGGAGCAACAAGCGATGTAAGGCGGTGCCAATCTGGGACGGGAAAATTAGAGCGAGAAGTGTCGCCCCAGCAACGGTGGCAACCGCAATGCCGATACGCTTACGTTTCCTAGTTTTATCAACGGTGGCCTTAAAATCAATCTCCGCCGCACGTTCCGCGGCATCAGCGACGAGCCGCCCCAGCAAATGTGCCTCGATGGGGTCATCGGTTTCCCGTTCGCCAAATTGCATGGCGCTCACCAGCCGATCCTCCAGTTCGGGATGCTTCTGCTCAACATTGAGGGCGACATCGCGGGCGGTGAGCTCGGCACGAAGCGGTCGAATGAGATATTGATAGAGTAAGTATCCGGCCGCCCCAATCACGCCGATGAGCAACGCGGCGCGAATGACACGGGGTAGCGGCATCAACACATCCACAAGGGCTTCCCCCGCGAGAATCGCGATCAGCCCGACGATGACAATTGCACACCCTGTCCAGAAAAGGGTCCGCCTCCAGACGCGGCGTGTCTCCAATACTTTTGCTTGTAATTCTGTGTAACCGTCTCTTGTTGCCATGTGATTACCTCCGTTTTTGTTGTGATGGGTAAAACGTATTGCGTAAAACGTGAAACGTGACGCGTCCCCGATAGATCGGGATTCCTTCGGAATTTTACTTCGTTTCTGAGCAAGCTAGCAGCATGCTCTACTTCGCCCACACCTCAAACGCCTCAAACCGAATCGCTGTCCCCTCCGGGAATGCCCCGTGATAGAGGGTGCGGTCGATGGTGCCAATGGCGTACAAGCCGACCTCAAGGAGGGCTTCGACGGGAGGCCCCATCTTTTATTCAAATGTGTCCAGAACAAGCCGAAGGATTGTCAAACCATGTACTGGGGGATGACATTTGACATTGTCTTCCCTACCCTCGTGAACGTGATCTGGAAAGCCATCAAGGTGGGGATGGTGAGGGGTGTTATCCCATCGTCTCTTTAGCACACCATCCGGGTCTTGCCAATGGTGTCGGTACTTGGTGGCAACGCATTTTCCGGATTCAATCTTGACCCGTTCTGTCATTTCAAGCAAATCTCCATTGACCAGATGAATTCGATACCGATATACACCGACCTGTCCATTTATATCTACGGTGAATCGAATCCGCTGAACAGAAGTCACAGCGGGATTCACTAAAGCGGCAGTGTAAATTTCCTCAAAGTAATCCGTAATAAGGCTCATTGAAGACTCGCTTTCAAGCGTTGCCGTGTGGCTTCATTCAACCGGTAGATCTCGTAGAGCCCTGTCCATTCAAAGTAATCGGCATCATCACTCAGTTCACCGGCTTCAAAGCGGTTCCAGCATTCCTCGGAAGATATGCGATAATGCTGCTCAAATTGGGCGAGTTCCTGCCTGAGATTTTCTTGGGTTTGCATGAGTTGGTAGAGCTCAGATTGAATGATTTTGGTAAGGGTTTGCTCTACCAGTGCCTCTACCCCGATTTGCTTCAATACATCAATCTTTGCTTCAAGATTCATCTGATATGCCTCCTATTCCAATGAGTCATCAAGGGGCGAAATGTGATGCGTGATGCTCCTACTTCGCCCACAACTCAAACGCCTCAAACCGAATCGCTGTCCCCTCCGGGAATGCCCCATGATAGATGGTGCGGTCAATGTTGCCAATGGCGTGCAGGCCGACCTCAACGGGGGCCTCGACAGGAAAATCCACGCCCCCGACAGTGAACCACTCCGCCCCGTCAGCGCTACAGAGGGCGTTCACGCGACTGCCGTTCCGTTCCAGGCGGAGGAAAACCCGTGGCACAGGCGGCTCGCCTGTGCTATCCATCCCAGCAGGGTGTAAACGCCCACGACCGATAATCAGGTCTTTGTTGTCGATGCAGCCTGAGAAGTTGATTTCGTATCTCCCGCGAGTCCCTTGATCAATGCGGAGGTAGTTCTGCTGGTCCTTCCAGAGGAGGATGCCGCCGATGGCGGGTCGATCATCCAGCGCAGGGACGCAGACCGTTTGAGCAGCGAAATCCCCCGAAACCGGCCGAAGCAGGCGCGGGGCGCTCAGGTTGATGTGCCAGAGGTCCCGTCCGTTGGCGGCACGGATTTCCAGTCCGTTACCCACGGTGAAGGAGCAATCGTTGAATGGGTCGTGCCAGCCCCAATCGGGCGAGAAGGATTCGGCGAATGCCTCGGAGAGGGGGTTTTGCGGGAAATCGTGCGGCTTCGTTGGTTCGAGATACCACTGGACGAGGGGCGAATCACCGGCATCGGGGTGTTCTTCGCGGAATTTCTGGCAGAAGGCGCGGAAGGCTTGGGGGGCGTCGTAGGCTTCTTCGAGCCCACTTAATGCGTCAGCGGATGGCCCTGCCAGGGCAATTGCCTCTTGAAATTGCCTCAACGCCTCCTCTCTTTTCCCCTGAACCCAATACACTCGCCCCGAATAAAGAGTTGCTCGTGCTTCCCTTGGAGGAGCGACGGTTTCTCGAAATAGTTGAGCGGCTTTCTGAAAAGCGTCTATAGCTTTTTCCCATAGACCCTTCACTTCGTTCAGGGTAGGCTCTTGACAAAGCGAAATAGTACCAATCGTCATATACGACTGGGCTATAACCAATCTGTGGATTATAGACTCCGCAATTTCATGCGCTCTATATGCATACGCCTCAGTTTTTTGGAGATCTCCAAGAGATAAGAAAGTCTGTGCCATCCAATCCAGACTCCGACTTCTGTGTTTATCATCTCCTATTTTCGTCATGAGTTCTAAGCTAATCTGATACTGTGAAATGGCCCCACGTAAGTCGCCACTGGGAGATAAGATAAAAAACCCTGTTGAATTGAGTACATCCCCTAATCCCCTCAAATCGTGGTGTTGAATAGCCTTCTGTTCGAGAGATTTCAGCCATTTCATCGCCTCATCCAGGTTCTTATCATCAGCGTACATTATAACAATACTGTTATAAGCCGATCTGAGTTCCTCCGAATAGGGCAAGCGTTCGATGAATTGAACTGTTCGATACATAAATTCCCGATGTTTATCTCTATTTCCCGTCATACGGTACCCACCTGCTATTCTCTGATTCATTAAAGCAGCTTCGACCGATCCAATGTCATCACCTAAAAGAGCCAGTCCTTCCTCTCCTATTTTATCGTCATATCTGCCATACCACCACAGCACCTCTCCTAACCACCAATAAAGTCGCACTAACTCACGGGCTGACAATCCCATCTCCTGCCCGAGAGCAATCGCCTGCCGGAAGCGTTCTTCCGCTTCCGAATTTTTCCCAACCCCGATATATGCCTGTCCCAGACCTTTCAGCGCCTCCAATCGCCAATCCTTCCGTTCCTCTCCCAACGTCGGCGAGGCATCCAGCAGTTCAAACGTCCGCTGGAAACACCGAATCGCCTCGTCGTTCCGATACGCCCGACGCGCCTTCTCGCCCGCCTTGAGCAGATACTCCACCGTCTTCTCCACATCACCGCTCTCGTCATAATGGTACGCCAGCTCCTCGTAAAATTCCTCAAGCCGCTCTCGATACAGCGCCTCGATTCCTTCGGCGACCTTTCGGTGGAACGCCGCACGCCGACGCGCCAGTAAACTCTGATACGCCGTCTCCTGCGTGAGGACGTGCTTGAAGCTATATTCTAACTCCGGCACTGCCCGTTCCTCGTAGACGAGATCTCTGTCCTCTAACCGCCACAGGTGCTGGTCTAACTCCCGCTCGCGCCCGCTGGTGTAGGCAAGCAGCCGATGCCGGAACAGCCTGCCAATCACCGACGCGCATTGCAGCACATACTTGACCTCCTCCTCCAGCCGGTCAATCCGGGACATGATGACGCCCTGGATGGTATCCGGCACGGCGAAGGATTCAATCTCCGCCTTCGCCACCCAGACGTTACCTTCTCGATAGACGGCACCGCTGTCGATCAGCGACCGGATGACCTCCTCCACAAAGAACGGATTCCCCTCCGACTTCGTGAGGATGAGGTTCTTCACGCCCTCCGGCAGGTTTTCGATCGTCAGCAGTTCCTCCACCATGCGTCGGCTCTCCTGTGGACGCAACTCCCGCAGGTGAATCTCCGTGTATCGCTCCAGGCACTTGCTCGGCGCGATACTCCCAATCCGCCAACTTTTGTGTTCTTGCTCCGGGCGATAGACGCAGATCAGCATCATCGGCGCAAGCGTGAGCATCTCCATCAACAGGAGAATCAGATCCAACGAGAGGTTGTCCGCCCAGTGCAGGTCTTCAAAGACCAGAACCAGCGGCTGTCTTTGGGCAAGGGCGAAGAAAAAGTCTCGCAACGCCATGAACGTCTGATGCTTAATCTGTTCAGGCCCCGCGAATTTAAGCCGCTCGTCTAACTCATTCCCAAATTTAATCGAGAGCAAGTTGCCGAACAGCGGCAGAATCTCATCAGCTTGCTGCGGTAAAAGTTCCTTGACAGCAGCGACGATTTTCTCCGCCATCCCCCGCTCGTCGTCCGTCGCATCAAACTGGAAGTAGCTTTTGAGGATGTCGATGAAGACCCAATAGCCGACCGATTCGCCGATGGAGAGGCACCGCCCCTCTAACCAGATTGCGGATTGCAGATTGTGGATTGCGGATTGTTGCGTTCCCTTCCTTTCCTTCCCTTCTTCCCTTCCTTCCTTTCCTTCCATCTGTTTGCCCAACAAGCTGGCAGCTTGTTCTACTTCCTTCCCTTCTTCCCTTCCTTCCTTTCCTTCCATCCGTTCAAGGTGGGCTCTCAACTCCGAAACGAGGCGCGACTTCCCCACGCCCGCGACGCCAATAATCGAGGCAATCTGCCCCCTGCCGTTCATCAAGTCTTCCAAACAGCCCTTCAGTTTGGCGAACTCTTCCTCCCGGCCGATCATCGGGGCGCGTAAGCCTTCGATGCCGCGAATCTTCTCTGGCCTGGGGGAGACCTTCACTGCTTCATAAGCCGGGACCGGTTTGGCGATGCCCTTGAGCGTCAGCGGGGACAGGGGCTGAAATTCAAACGCCCGGCGCGTCAGACGATACGTTGATTCCCCGATGATGACCTGCCCAGGCTTTGCGGTCTCTTGCAACCGCTTGGCAAGGTTGATGTCCGGTCCGTAGGCGCTGACCTCCAGATGCCGCTGTGTGCCGATGGGACCGAAGTACATGACCCCGGTGTTGATTCCGACAGACAGGTTGAGACTGAGTTTGACCACTTCGGCTTTCATGTCCAGCCCCGCCCGGATGGCGCGTTCGGGGTCGTTTTCATGCGCCAACGGTGCGCCGAAGAAAGCGAGGACGCAATCCCCGATGAACCGATTGACGCTTCCCTCGTAGCGATAGACGGCATCTGTCACCGCCTGAAAGCACTGGTTGACCTTCTCGACGACGGATTCGGTCGGCAGCCGTTGGGACAGCGGAGTAAAGCCGGAGATGTCGGCGAATAACGCAGTCACCAACCGATTTTCGCCCTGCATCTCCCTTTCAGCCAGGTGCATCCGTTCCGCCAGAGATTGGGGGATGAGCCGTTGCAGTTGGGCGTACATCTCCTCAAGTTTGGGAATAATGACGCTCGGTGGATCCTTCCCCTCGCCTGCGGAGGGGATAGGGGGATGGGTCAGTCTCGTTCCACACTTGCCGCAGAATTGAAATGACGGTGGATTAGAGAACTCACATTTCGGACAGAGATATGCCAGCTTGTTCCCGCACCCACCGCAAAATTGCATGTTCTCTGGATTCTCAAATTGGCATTTTGGACATCGCATGTTGCACCTCCTCGCTACACACGCTCCACTTGTAACCCTTTCTTAGCCGGGGCCGCAAAAGAGTCGAAGTTCATGATAAATATCGGAGGCGTTTCTGCACATCCGTATTCACCGAGTGGTAAGGTTGTAATAGATGACCTGGGTCGAAAATTTGAGCACGAATCCACTCGACGTCGTCATAGCCGACCGCGTTGGTAAAAATGGCTTGCAGGTAGTCGATGCCCTTTTCGGAAGGCTGGAAACGGACGGGGTCGTAGAAAGAGGGGTGCATGTAACGAGGGTGAATTTCCCCCCACCCATCCCGCAACCGATTCGCATCAATGCTATCTAGCTGGAAATCACCTTTGGCTCGCTGTAGGATCGCAATCCCATTGTGCCATCCCTCTAGGAGCATATCTACCGCCTTACCGCCCAACTGCGCTGCATAAAACCGATCGAACCGGATGGGGCGTCCACCCCGTTGCGTATGACCGACTTTACGGGTGAAAATGGCAGCGTTTGCGGACTCATTGCGCCGCCGTTCACGGAAATATTGGTCTCCAACGGCTTCGATCAGAAGCTGTTTAACCGCTTCGGCCGCGCCGCTATAGACCAGATTCCCAGCCGGGTCCTTGGTCCGGCTCACGTCCCCCAGGACGTTCCCCGCTTCATCAACGATTCCTTCAGAAGCGACAATCACGACATTTTTCTGAATATCGTAAAGTTCTAATACGCGCTGAATCAATCGCTCCGGTTGCAGCGGGTGCTCTGGTACCAGAATGATATCCGGCTGTCCATAAGCCGAGCCGAGCGCCAGATAACCCGATTGGCGACCCATGACTTCAATAATCGCTATCCGACGGTGGCTCTCGGCTGTGGTTCGGATGCGCTGTACCCCCTGTGCTGAAACGAAAACAGCCGTCGCATATCCCGGCGTCACATAGTTCACCATGTCGTCCAGCCGCATCTCCTGTCGTATAGCCAGCCGTTTGTATTGAGGTTTACCCTGTGCGTCTACTCCGTCCCGCACCCATTCGGACGGTTCAGCCATGTAATTTAAGCCCAAATCGTTGTCAATCGTTTTGGGGGCAAGCACCGTAGGGAAATAATCGGCGAGCGCCTGCATCGCGTTTAAGGTTCCATCTCCCCCCACGCAGAGGAGTCCTTCAATGTCCAGACGGGTTAATCGCTCCACAATATTCTGAACGGTCCCCTGGTCTTTCGCATCCACATAGTCGCGGGAAGCCCCCAGAATCGTGCCGCCATACGTCGGGTCCAACTCCGGGATGGTCTGAAATAGTGGATTCAGGCGAACATGGGGCACTCGAGGATTCAACAGCGAATTGTATCCCTTGATTAAGCCGTAAACCTCAATCCGTAATGCGTTGGCGCGAGCGACTGCCCCATGAAGTGTTGCGTTCAGCGCAGGCGTATCTCCCCCTGCCGTGAGGATTCCAATTCTTTTCATTTTCAACACTTCCTAAGTATCTAAATTTGTACCATCACTATATTCGTGAGAATCTGCGCTATGACTGCATCCATAACTGATTTCGATAAACTCAATCCGGCGGAAACGTGAAACGTGAAGCATCCCGACTCTCACATTTCACGTTTCACGCATGATGTTGCGAGGTCTTTATGCTCAAGTGGATGGATTTTCTCAAACATAGAGTGATAGTACAGCAATTTGAAACATGCCTTTCACAGCTCCGCCCGGGAATCATTCAAAGAAACCGTTTTTTGTCAGCTCTTCGGGAGAATCTACCTCCAAAGTGGCTTCGAGAAGATGCTCCAGCTTGGTCGTATCGGTTAATGCCAGGATTCGATTACGGATTTCTGTGGGGAAGGCCGGAAACCTGTGGGACAAAATCTTGAGGATTGATGCTTGCATGCCTTCCTGCCTTCCCTCTTGGCGTCCCTCTTGAACGCCAAGCTGTCGTCCCTCTTGAACGCCTTGCAAGCGTCCCCGTTCAATTAACGGATTGATAATCATTTGACTCACCTCCGGGTAAACATTTTGAATAAGGGATTGATACACCAGTTGTTCGTCCGCTGTGAGAGACACGTATGTTTCAACAGCGTAGATGATGACCTCCAATTGCGTGCGCGTCAGCGTCGGCAGATACGGTGCCAGTTTTCGGTAACACGCTGCCTTCAGGTGCGGGGGTGAAAGCCCCTCGGCGTCCATAAAGACAGCTAACGCACACACGACCACATTGTCCTTTTCCAAATATTCACGCGCTGATAATCGTGGAAAACTGATCTCAGTATATTCGCCTATCAATCGCGCATTGGGCAACCCCACTTGAGTTTGTTGCGCCATCACCCCCGACTCAAGGGAGTAGTGACAAAACACAACGGGAAAGATTCGCTTTCGGTTTTGCCATACCGTAAATTCGGACCAGGTGAAGGCGTCTCGCCGCTGGGCTTCGATTTCCCGTATGTAGAGCAAACAGTGATACCCTAACATTCGAGCCGGAAAATCGAACCGCTTCCGTTGCTGGGACTCAAAGTGAACAATAATCGCTTCAGGGGGCGGGTCTACCACCGGAACTTCGATTAACACATCAAGGGCCCGCTCGGCACCTTGAGGTGGATGGGCGTAAAGTTCTTTGTTCAGATCTTTTTTCTGAGCAAAGTCTAACCGTTGCGCCAAATCGGGAAAGAACAACTTCATCACGTCGTCAAGAAATTCAACCAGAAGCGTTTTCATGAATTGATCTAGTTCCATATTCGCCAACTTTCCCTGTTCTATGAGGTAGAGCCTATCCTAAAAATGCTCGGCGTGGATTGCCAAATCCACGCCCGATCTGTCGAATTTGGCAATCCGACAGGAGCAATGGACTTTTAGGATAGACTCTTAGACGGCAATCTTCGCCAGAAGGTTATTCACAATTTCATCCATTGATGAGAACTCAGAGCGCTCAACCCACTCAATCCGCTGGTCATTACGGAACCACGTCAACTGCCGTTTAGCGAACCGGCGGGTGTTCTGTTTTAATAGCGCGATTGCCGAATCAAGTACTTGCTTGCCATCAAGATAATCGACGATCTCTTTGTATCCAAAGCTTTGCAACGCGACACAATGGCGTGGATAGCCTTGATTTAACAACCCTTGGACCTCTTCAATCAAGCCATCCGCTATCATCTGGTCAACCCGCCTTTCAATCCGACGATAAAGCGTCTCTCGCGGTAGATTGAGCCCGAAGGCGCGGAATGCGTAGCGCGCTTCAGCACCCTTCCACTGCTGCTGAAGCGTCGAAATCGGCACCCCGGTTAATTCATAAACCTCCAGGGCGCGAATCACTCGCACGAGGTTGTTTGGGTGAATGCGCGTTGCGGATTCCGGGTCGTACCGGCGCAGGCGTTCATGCAGCGCCGCTGTGCCGTGTTCCTCGGCCTCCCGCCTAAGTCTCGCTCGAATTGCGGCATCCGCGCCGGGGCCTTCAAAGAGTCCATCGATCAAGGCGCGAAAGTATAGCCCCGCGCCCCCAACGACCATCACCCGCTTCCCACATCTGTGAATCTCCGCAATTGCCGCATCCGCCAACCGCTGATAGTCTGCGACAGAGAAGGTTTCATCCACATCAACGCAATCAATGAGATGATGCGGTACAGCCTGCCGTTGCTGAAGGGTTGGCTTGGCGGTGCCGATGTCCATCCCCCGATAGACCTGCCGCGAATCCGCTGAGACGATTTCAGTTCCGTTCCGTGAGTCTTCGACGTTGAGGCGTTGGGCAAGCTGAATGGCGATCTCTGTTTTCCCGACAGCGGTTGGGCCAAGGATGCAGATGAGGGGTTTCATAAGCTTCAGTCGTTTTACCCTCCTTGTATCCTAAAGAGTTAGGTTTACGTTTTTGAACCATCCCCAACGCCCACAAGGGGCTAGACTACAGACGTACTGCCGGAGAGTTTGGCGGGAGCCTCACCCTCCCACTTTGACGCGCCGGAAGGGGTAAAGGGGTAAGGGGACTAAGGGGTAACAGGCCCTGCGCAACGAAAACCGAAGAAGGTGGTCGCGGTCGTTGGGTAGTAGCTGCCGCGGTACGCCACGCGCACGAAGCTCGGAGCGCCGTTCCAACCACCGCCGCGACAGACGCGAAGAGTTTTAACATTTGTGAAATTATTATTAACAAATGATACAACCCCACCAGCCACCGGGTTGTTTTTCTGGCTCTTTGCGTAGAAGCCAGAATCGTATTCATCCATGCACCACTCCCAGACGTTGCCTGCCATGTCGTACAAACCGTAACCGTTTAGGGAAAAACTGCCAACAGGAGCCGGATAAACGTAACCGTCATCGTAGCCGTTGAAAATCGTCCAACCAGGAAATGTTTTCTTGGCTGTCTCATCGGTGAAGTTTCCAGCTCCTTTGGGAGGAGGCACGGTATCTCCCCAAACATATTGCTTTCCGATCGGTCCACCGCGGGCGGCCTTCTCCCACTCCGCCTCCGTTGGCAAGCGTTTTTCTGCCCATTGGGCATACGCGGCTGCATCATGCCAACTGACACAAACAACCGGTTGATTGGGCGCATTGAACTTTGAATCTTTCCATGGTTCAAAGCCATTTTGCCAGTTTCCATTAATGTAGCCATATCCTTTTGGCTCCGGGTGTCCTGTTGCTTGAACAAACTTGCGATATTGGGCGTTAGTCACCTCATACTTATCGATGTAGAACGCATCAAGGTAGACGGTATGGACAGGTTTTTCATCGCCACCGCCGTCGTTGCTGCCCATCTGAAACTCCCCTGCCGGCATCAGTACCATCGGTGCGCCATCTGCCGAAGGGGAGAGCGAGGCTCCCGCCGAGCCATCCTGGGGGCGGTTAAACAATCGAACGCCATACGGGTAAAGGAACAGGAATACCATCAGGACACCCACCCCAACCGCAGAACCCGCCATCCACCGGTCCCGCCTTGTTGATGTCCGTGCCCTCTTCCAACCAACAATCCCGCACACCACCGCCACCGGCCCCGCCCACAGGCGCAACGCCGGCACGAACGCCAGCAACGCAAATCCGACCGCCGCCCATGCCCAGGCAGCACCCACCTCTCCCAGCGCCGCCGAACCTGCGCCATCGGCGACCGCCGCTACCAATATGCCATCTGGCAACATCTCCCAGTGATGCACATCCTGACATGGTTGCCCCGTTTTTTCGTGGCTTGTGCCGCGCACGGATGCAGCGATTACCTGCCATTTGTCGGCGTAATCTGTGTTTATCATACGGTTCCCCATCCTGGTGGCGGTAATGCAACCTGCTCGTCTAACTTTGACTGAGAAACCCTTTGCATACTGGCTGAGAGCCAGACGAACATCTCCGCAAAGTTCAGTCCGATGAGTTTGACGGGGGTACGCACAACGATTTGGCGCAGGCACTCCATGTCGGCACCCTCTACCCCCACAGCGAAGCATGCGACGCGCTTGTTGGCTTCTTCATCTTTGATGCGTTGCGCTGCCTGCTTTACAACGTTATCTGGCTCTCCATACGGTGCCCCATCGGTAATCATAAACACCCACGGGCGATAGTAGGCAACCCCGTTGGCGCGATACTGGGCTTTGCGGGCTTGGATTATGTCCAGTGACTTGTGAATTCCGCTACCCGTATGGGTAGTCCCCTGTGCCGTCAGCGTCGTAGGCTCGAACTGGTCGGCAGTCACGAAGTCTTGGACTACATTCACATCGCTGTCGAACGTGACCACTGCGACCTCGACCCGGCGCGAGGCAAGCGGGTCTTTCATCAGGTCAGCCTTAAACGCTCGCAACCCATCATTTAACGCGGTAATGGATGCGCCCTGCATGGAGCTAGACGTATCCAGCAAAAGTACACACGGACAACGCGGCTCCGGGTTATCGGCAAATTCCACAGTTTCGTCAATCCTCATCGTTTTGCTCCTCGTAGTGATTTTTGGGTTATTTGGACTTCATCAAACATGCGTTTATTATATCCGTAGTGGTTAGACAAGTCAAGGTTGAGCGAAGCGAAATCCCGATCTATCGGGGCTACCAACATCAGAAATTTCCAACGGTGACTGCGTTTCAAGCGACGACGAAATTTGTCGGTACGCGAGAAAATTGGGTTCCCATCCTTCCATCCTTTCCTTCCCCTTCTTCCATTCTTCCATCCTTCCATCCTTCCCTTCCTTCCTTGCATCCTTATCCCTCTGTCACCACATGACACGCCACCGCATGCCCCGGCTCGATTTCGATTAACTGTTGTTCGCGGATGGCACATTCGGGTTGAGCCATTGGGCAACGGGTGTGGAAGCGGCACCCTGATGGCGGGTCCGCCGGATTCGGCACATCGCCCGTTAAGATGATGCGCTTACGCTGGGCTTTTGCATCCGGCACCGGAACGGCGGACAATAGCGCTTGGGTGTAGGGATGCTGTGGATTTTCATACAACTGATACTTCTCCGCAACTTCGACGATCTGACCGAGATACATCACGGCGACGCGGTGACTGATATGCCGGACCACGCTGAGGTCATGGGCAATGAAGATATAACTCAAACCGAAACGCCCTTGCAGGTCCTGGAGCAGATTGATGACCTGGGATTGGATAGACACATCAAGCGCGGAGACCGGTTCATCCGCAACGATGAGGTCTGGCTCCACCGCCAGAGCCCGAGCGATGCCGATCCGTTGCCGTTGTCCACCACTGAATTCATGCGGATACCGGTAGGCGTGATTGGGATTCAGTCCGACAACTTCTAGCAGTTCATGAATGCGACTCGTCCGCTCCGCTTTCGGCACAAGCCTGTGGATTTTCAGCGGTTCGCCGAGGATGCGCTCAACCGTCATCCGCGGGTTCAGCGAACCGTAAGGGTCCTGGAAGATTAACTGAATATGTTGTCTTAATTCGCGCAGCTCGTTCTTGTTGAGTGCAAAGATTCGGTAATGCCGCGGGGGAGCCTCCGGCTTTTGACGGACATACATATCCGCTTCGCCAGTGGTCGGCGAGATTAAACGCAGCAGCAACCGTCCGATGGTGGTTTTACCACACCCACTTTCGCCGACGAGGCCCAGCGTTTCACCGCGCTTCACGGTCAAGCTGACCCCATCGACCGCTTTCACAAATCTCCGCACACGCTGGAACATGCCCCTTTTGACCGGGAAATATTTTTTGAGATCTTTGGCTGTGAGGAGTATGTCTGAACTTGTTTGTTCCATTGGTATCGCACCCTCTTTCTTTGCAAGTTTGTCAATCCAGTTCAATTTCAGAGATGTTTTTGGCCGTGATCGCTTTCTCAAGCAGGGCATTAAGGTGGTTCAGACTGCGTATAGATTTAATCTGCTTCGCAACGGGTTCAGGCACCGAATCAAATCGGATATGCAGGATTCTGAGGAGGTCTTCCCGTTTGGCGTGAAGGGCACCGAGTCGCTTTCCGCGTACTTCGCCGCGTCTTTCGCTTCGCTTTAGCCGTTCTGATTCCGTCACCGGCACCAATTGACCGTCGACGACCTCCATTTTACCATATCGAAGACTTTTATGGTAAGGCACGGTATTGATGAGCTCCTCAACCAGCTTTTTGCCACGCTCCGGGTCGTAACCCGGAGAAGCCCGGAAGCGTTCCATGCTCAGTTCATACAACCGATTCAACATCTCCCGTTCATCTTCGTCGGAAATCTGGTCGATTTTTATTTGGTACTTGGCTTCGATCTTCGCTTGCACCCGATCTACGACCTTCAACAGGTCGTCAGAAAGCTCGATCGGTTCGCACTGCACAATCGGATTGAGCGCGTCCAGGGGTTTATGCCGGCGCATCCGCCGAGTCAACTCATAGCCAATGCGATTTAAGTCTCGATGCGTTAAGCCTTCAAGAATTTCTTCAAACATTTTTATCTCACCTCAATCGGATCAAAGTGTTGGCGGTCTAAAGCCTCAATGATATATTCTAAAGAGAGGGGATGGGCCCGTTCCGCGACAGTGGCTTCACGAACGCTCCCCGCGACGTTGTAATAAGGAATCAGATATAACACCGGACGAAACTCGGATAATTCAACAGACACAACGATTTGTTCAATTTCATTGAATTGCTCTGGGGTGATTATACCCGCTTCGAGTTTCCTCTCCGCCCCCCGCAAAATCCTTCTTCGATTTTCTTGAATCTTTGCGCTATGCCGGTCTCCCCGCTTGACCTCCTCATAGAGATTTCGGTAAATGTCACGCGGGTTAGAAGTGGGCGGAATGTTGGCATAACGCCCCAACGCGCTGTGGGTGTGCGCATCAAACACTTCGCTACACCACACGTAATGTACCCTGCCGTAGTAGCGTTCGTTGATGGCGTAAGCCAGATAGGTGTTGACGGAATAGAGTATGAGCGGCATGGTTTCACCTGATGAAGGCGGAGCGTTTCATGGTCACTTGTTTAAATCACCTTGAGTCGGCATAAAGCCCCTTTTCATCATTTCGGTGGCTTTATCAGGTGCCACGGTGGGAGGATTTAATTTGTTGTTGACTTTGAACAGATGCTATTTTCACCTTGAATTGTATCTTGACTTTGTTAAATTCAAAACGGAGACCCGTTTAATCTAACAAAGTCAAGCATGCTTCTATTTTATCAAATAGTCTCACGATACACAATACTATTTCCTGTGGTACCAATCCCTCCATCTGAATGGTCGGGATAGGATATCTCAAACCTGTCGAACATAAGGGGCAAAAGCGGGAATGTTGTAAAATTCTGTTCATAAGACCTAAACCTTGCGCTTCGCCATCAAGTCCAAGTACAACAAAATCCTTAGAAAGGAGTTCATATCAATGCACCTCAAATATCGGTCTTTAGTCATCTCAGGCATCATTTTTGTGGGCGTACTGTTGTCCCCACACGCTCAAGGGTTTATTGAGCGAGAATACACCATCCAGGAAATTCTTGATGCCTGCACAAACATTGTCTTCGGAACGGTTAAAAGCGTCGATTCCAAGCGGTTGACAGGCGTTATCGACATGAAGGAGGACGTTAAGGGGAAAAGCGGGTTGAATGAAATCAAGATTAACTTTGCGACCGGGCACTACCGCGCTGAGACCTCTCCGCAGAAAATGATCGGCCTTCTCAAAGTGGGTATGCCCGTCATTATCTTCTACCGACAAAGTTATGGGATCGAAAGCCTGGGGTATATAGATAACACATGGTTTCAAACCCGAACTTACGGTGAATACTCTTCTGGGTGGTGGGGGTTCACCCATATTGACATCTATATGCCACGGACGTTTAGTGGCCCGACAACGGAATTTCAGAAGATGATTCGCGCCATCCTTGCCGGGGAAAAATGGGTTGGTACGCCGAAAAATGCCGTGAAAGTTCTCGCCCTGACAGGTAATAGCACGGAGCCCATGTGGAGCCAAGTCCCCGTGTATAGTGCGCTTTGGCAGATAGTTATGTAATTTTGGTTTAATTCCAAATGAGCGAATCACCCCGCTCAAGTCTTACCTTAACCGCGTCACTTGAAAAGGTGAGGTGGAGAGCAAAGGGAAATGGCGCATGACTCGGCTCTAGGTGTATGAGCTAGGCTGTCACGTCCGACTACGGTGATATGGTTAAAGGGAAACCTGAAGTATTGTTGGAAACCTCGTTAGGGACAACGCAGGAAAACACATGATACCTGTGGCTATTCCTAACTGAATCAGTCTTTGTTTGATTCAGGGTAAGTACGATAACTTATATATTTATCGTATGGTGATTTACAGGAATCGGGGTAGAGATACAACCTAAGTCATCGGTGAAGTACATAACAGGAGAGTCAAAGAAAGCCTAAATCAACTCTCGTAGTTGAGATGGCTGAAGAGATAAGGTAGATATTCCGATGGACATACAACCAAAAGAATATCAAGTATTATCAGAGTCAATGCTTTGGAAAATGTTTTTAAGAATCTAATATGTACGGAGTGAAAATCAAATGCGAAATGCTATTGGTCAACCTACAGATAGAAACCTATTCGACACACCGAACGTTAGAAAGTGTGAAAAATATGTTTTTACGATTCAACGGAAACTGGACAAAGCGGTTGCGAATGATGATTGCGTGAAAATCAAAGTAGAGGGTGGAGAGGTAAGTTAAGCAACCTACAACTTCCCCACACAACCTGTATAAGACATTCACGCCATAAAGGAGAAGGATGAAACCTTCCTAAATCATCATTATTGACTCGGAAAGCCGTGTGCGGTGAAAGTCGCACGCACGGTTTGGAGGGGGGGAAAACTCCGCAAGGAGTCTACCTATCCCTATCCAACACGGTCGGCTATGAGTATAATACCATCAGATCTTTCCGCAAGTTTGGTCAGCGGCCGCTGGCTTATGAGGCAACGAAAGACCAAGAGCTCCCCGGCTTAGACCAGGCAAAGATCTTGTGGCTCGGGCAGGGGGAAATCGCAAATCATGCTTACCTGCTCAACAAAAAGACAGAGGAGAGAATCAAACGGTTTGTGAGAAATGGCGGAATTGTCATCGTCAGCGGTCAGGATAGTGATAGTGACCGTCCATGCGAAACAGGCTGGTTGATGGGGAATTTGAAGGGCGTCGAACGCCCGCCAACTCAGGATTTCAAGATTACGAAACAGGGACAGAAGCTATTTTCAGAACCGAATCCAGTTCAACCGGGACAAATCTATATTGATGATGCCTGGACGGATTGGGACAAAAATTACGAAATTCTTGCCACAGCGAACAATGGGAAAGACCTCGTTGTTGGAATGCAGAAATACGGCAAAGGACTGTACATCATTACGAGCATGCGTAATGATAGTCAGGGAACCGTCGCAGCGAATAAAGCGCTGATCGAAAATATCCTTTATTACGCTGCGAACTGGCCGCGCTGATGCCTGTGAACCGAACCTCCTTCCCTTAGATTGAAAATTGTCGATTGTCGATTGTCAATCTTCAATTTTCAGTGATGAATCTAACCTTGCGAAGGTTTGAAACCTTCGCAAGGTTAAATCCCCTCATTGGGAACTACAAATGGTATTACGCAGTTCCCTTTCCTATCTGCTCACTGCCTATGCTCTTCCATAGACAGGGATGGCAGCTCCGTTGATGATTGCTGCGTCGTCGGAAGTCAAGAACAGGATGACTTTGGCGATTTCGCTCGGTGGCACCCAACGGGAGTGATCGGCTTCTGGCATTGATTTACGGTTCGCAGGGGTATCGATAATGCTCGGCATGATGGAATTGACGTTGATACCATGGTCTTTCACCTCTTCCGCAATCGATTCTGTCAGTACGCGCACCCCGCTTTTGGAAACGCAATAGGCACTCAACCCCGCGCTTCCACCTAGACCGGCACGGGCAGAGACGTTCACAATCTTTCCATAGCGCCGTTCAATCATCTGCGGCAGAACGGCTTTGCAACAGAGAAAGGCGGATTTCAGATTCATGTTCATCATGAAATCCCATTTCTCCATTTCCATTTCGGTGACTGGAATCCCACCGATGAAGCCGCCAACGATATTCACCAAAATGTCAATCTGACCGAATTTATCCAATACGGTTTGGAAAAGGTCTTGTACTTCAGCTTCAACCGTCACGTTTGCACGGAGCAGCGTGACCTGCGCTTTCAGATCGCCGATCTGTCTTTCAAATCGTTCAATTTCGCGCTCATAGATGTAAGGGACAGTGACCGGGTATCCCTTCTTAAGGAAGGCTTCCGTAACAGCCGTTCCCAATACCCCAGTTCCACCGGTAACAATAACGATGCGATTTGGATTTTCCATGTCTGAAGCCCTTTCTCGTAAAATGTAAAACATACCTGAACCAATGAACTGATGAACCCGTGAACAGGGTAATAACCAGCAGATTTGCAAATTTCTATACTTAGCACCGCCATAAACTGCCTTTTGCATGCTGTATCTTGCATCTTGAATCCTGAATGATTGCTTGTCGGAACAGCGCAATGTGATGCAGCGTTGAGTGTAGCTTCACACATGCCAGACATAAAGGGCACGATTTTCTAGCGGGAGCTTCACCCGTACCCCACCCTGGCGATGGCTCTCGGCAACGGCGAGGCAGATCTCTGTCGCGTGATGGGTAACGACGACATGCCCCACTGTTGGACGCTGACCTTCAAAAGCGTGAACGAGGTCTTCGAGACAGAAAACCGTCGCGCTTTTACAAGGCGGTTCGGGATAAGGGACTTCACGATATGCAGTGTACCTGTTGCCAAATGGTGTCGCTTTATACAAACGCCAATCGACACCGTTGTTCATGCTTTTGATTGACCCTTTCGTGCCGAAAATCTCGAAATCCCAGTTGCCCACCGGTAGGGTCGATGCCTCTAAGCCGTTCTCAAATTCAATGTGATAAACGGCATTCGGGTCTTTGTCGAGTCGGTTATTTTCAATCTTCAGGTCTCGCGGCCGGAGTTCGCCCTGCACACTGACAGCCTTCGGGTCACCCATGAGGTACATCAGCGTGTCAACCGAGTGGATATGGCCGTGGAGCAGGTTCGTCGAGGCATAATGAACGCCCGCTCGGAGTTCCCCAATTTCACCGCGTTCAATCCACTGTTTGGCTTGACGATACCGGGAGTCAAAGCGACGCAGTACCCCCGTGTTGAAAGCGACGTTATTTTCTAGGCATGCTTTGAGCACCGCATCCGCCTCCACCATTGAGCACGCCATCGCCTTCTCCAGATAAATCATCGGGACGCCTGCCTCCGCAACGCGAATCGCCATTTCCGCATGGAGTTCGCCTCTGGTACAGATCGCAACGAGGTCTGGCTTTTCCTGGGCGATCATTTGTAAATAATCCGGGTATAATGCCGTGACGCCCCAGCGTTTTCCGAATGCCTCTCGCTTTTCGGCGAGCGGGTCTGCCCCTGCGACGAGCTCGAGTGGCTCTATCTCCTGACAGGCGGCAGCGATGGAATAGGGCAAGGCGACTGCGGGGTAATCAATCACTTCTTGATCGATTGTGCTTGCCATTCTGCCGAGTCCAATAATTGCTACACGGTATTTCTTCATTGACGTTCAACCTCCAGGTTACTTATGAGAGCTAGAAACCGAGTTTTTCAGAAAAACTCGGTTTCTTAGTTTACCACAGATTTGTGTTAAGATCAAAAGGAAAGTAGTCGGTTCTCTAAGTTAAAGGTATAGTCAATTCTAAATGGAAGAAATTCGCACACCGAGCGGGTTTCAGAAATTCAGCATTGCGCATTCAGCATTCATAATTACTTATGCTTGACACGCTTTTGGGAAATATGTTATATTTTCCTCGGTTTTACATGGTCTATTTTGAAAAAACACGCTTCCTGATTTGCACAGTGGGTTCTCTCGGTTTGCGAGAGTCTGATGTAAAGATGATGGAAGTGGAAGTAAAAACCTGAAAGTAACGTTAGGAGGCTTTTTTGACAACTATTACGATGAAAGAGCTCCTTGAAGCGGGAGTTCATTTTGGTCATCAGACACGGCGCTGGAATCCCAAAATGGCAAAGTACATTTTTGCCGAGCGTAACGGGATTTACATCATAGATCTGCAGAAAACATTGCGACTGCTTCAAACAGGCTGTGAATTTTTACAGGAAGTTGCGATACGTGGCGGAGCGGTGCTTTTTGTCGGCACCAAAAAGCAAGCCCAAGAAACAGTCATAGAGGAAGCGACCCGATGCCAAATGTTTTATGTCAACCATCGGTGGTTAGGGGGCATGTTGACCAATTACCAAACCATCAAGCGCAGCATCGAACGGTTGACTCAACTGGAAACCGACGAGGCAAGCGGACTCTTTGAGAAGCTGCCCAAAAAGGAAGTCACAAACTTAAGGCGTGAGAAAACGAAGTTAAACAATAACCTTGCCGGAATTAAGACGATGGGGCGGCTCCCTGAAGCCATCATTGTCACTGATACCCGGAAGGAACACACGGCAATTCTCGAAGCGAATAAGCTCGGTATTCCTGTCGTTGCGATTGTGGATACCAATTGTGACCCCGACCCCATCGACTTTCCAATTCCCGGAAATGATGATGCAATTCGTGCGGTCAAGCTCATCTGTGCATCGTTCGCAAACGCAATCATTGAAGGGCGGGCCAGTGCACTTGAGGGTGCCGACGTTCAGGAAGCGCCACCGCCAGCTCTAACCGCGCCAGGCCTAACCGTGCCAGATTCAACTGCGCCAGGCGTAACTGCCAGCGAGACGAAAGAACTCGAGAAGGGCACGTCACCAGGTGATGACGATACTACGGCTGCGGTTCCTCCGCCTCACCGGCAAAGACGACCTCGCGGCAGAGGACGACGGCAAGAGCCACCGCCTGAAACAGATGTTGAGGCGTGATGCGCAATGGAGGAGAAGGGAAGATTGGAAGATTGGAAGATTGGGGGAAGCATTCGACCCTTCCATCCTTCCATCCTTCCATTCTTCCATTCTTGCAAAACGAAATCGGAATCAATAGCAACGTGGGTTTCTATAATCAAATAGTCAAATGGAGGTTATTAATATTAATGGAAATTACGGCGAAAATGGTCAGTGAACTGCGTGGACGTACGGGTGCCGGGGTCATGGATTGCAAAAAAGCACTGATTGAATCTCAAGGGGATTTAGAGGCGGCGATTCAGTATCTGCGTGAAAAAGGACTGAAAGCGTCGGAACTCAAAAGTGTACGAACGGCCTCTGAAGGGCTCGTGGTCTCTTATGTTCACCCAGGTAACAGAATTGGGTCGTTGGTTGAAGTGAACTGTGAAACAGATTTTGTGGCTCGAACCGAACAATTTCAACAACTGGCAAAAAACATTGCCATGCAGGTTGCTGCCTCAAAACCCAGGTATCTGAATAAGACGGATGTTTCCGAAAGTGTGTTAGAATCAGAAAAAGCCATTCTCAGGACGCAGACCCTTGAAGAGGGAAAACCGGAGCGTATCGTTGATAAAATTGTTGAGGGGAAGCTATCTAAATTTTATTCTGACGTGTGCTTACTCGAACAACCTTATATTCGAGATGTCGATAAAACCGTCAAACAACTCATCCAGGAAGCCGTTGCAACCCTTGGGGAGAACATTGTTGTGAGGCGTTTTACACTCTATGTGTTAGGACAAGGCGAGTAGGCGAATCAGAAACAGGAATACCGGATACCGGATACATTGAATCCTGCATCCGCCGGGTTGAGCCTGTCGAAACCTTGAATCCTGTATCCTGTCTCTTTGATCCATTTTACGTCCTAGGTTTTACAAAAATACTTCACGAAATCATACGACTGATGGAGGAATTTTTTATGCCTGAAACAATTATTCTGGATGCAGAAGGGCGGATGAAAAAGGCTGTGGAAGCAACGGCAAAGGATTTTTCCCGCATACATACTGGACGCGCTTCTTCCTCTTTATTGGATAACATTCATGTCGAATATTACGGTACGAAGAGCCCAATTCACCAGGTTGCAACGATTACCACTCCTGAACCACGCCTGATTGTCATCCAGCCGTGGGATAAAACAATTGTTAAAGATGTTGAAAAGGCAATTGCCCGCTCCGACCTGGGGTTAAATCCAAATAGTGACGGTCAGGTCATCCGCATCCAAATCCCTGAACTGACAACTGAACGCCGGAAAGAACTGGCCAGATACGTCAGCAAATTGGCTGAAGAGGGGCGTGTTGCCATCAGGAATATCCGACGGGATGCCAATGACGCCCTCCGAAAGCGCGAAAAGTCAAAAGAGATTTCGGAGGATGAACGCCATACTTATGAAAGCCAGGTCCAAGAAATGACGGATAAATATACCGATCAAATCAATTCCCTCCTGAAATCGAAGGAGGAGGAGCTCATGGAGCTTTAAAAAGCGTGAGGCGTGATGTGCGTCGGTGTTATAATGCGTAAGGCGTAAGGCGTAAAACGTAATTCAGAGGCTTTTCTTACGCATTACGCATTACGCATTACTTGCTAATGTGAGAATCCACGAATGGGCAAATCGTCAACCGACAATCGTCAACCACCACTTCCCCGCAACCCGCTATCGGAGCAGCCGACATTTTGGAAGCGAATCATCAGTTCCGTTGTGCTCATCCCTTTGATTATCTTCCTCATTCAGTGGGGCTCTTATCTTTATTTCTCCCTGATTGCCTGTGTAACGGGGCTCATGTTGATTGAATTTTGTCAACTCAGTCGGGCTATGGGAGCAAGGAGTAGTCGAATTGTCGTCGTTTTATCGGGGTTGTTATTTTGCTTGTCTGCACTGACGAAACAGGTTCCTGCTGAACTGGTGCTCGCCTTTACACTTTTCTTCGCTTTTGCCTTTCAGATCTTTCGGGACGAGGTCAATGGCGCGTTCCTTTCAGTTGCAAGTGTGCTGATAGGAGCCGTTTATATCGGTTGGGCATTTGGCTATCATCTGATTTTGCTGCGCGATCTAAGGGATGCGGCAGGGAAACCGGTTGGTAGTGCGTTAATTTTTTTTCTTCTTGTGATTATCTGGTGCGGAGACACAGCGGCATATCTCTTCGGGAAACGGTTCGGCAAACATAAACTGAGCCCCCGAATCAGTCCCGGTAAAACGGTTGAAGGTGGGCTGGCGAGTCTGTGTTTTGGAACGCTTGGCGGTCTAGGAATTCGATTCCTCTTATTGCAAGAGACATTGAGCATCACGCACACAATCCTCCTTGGGATTTTATTGGGCCTTGTGAGTCAGATGAGCGATTTAAGTGAGTCGGTCATCAAGCGGAGCGCGCATGTTAAAGATTCCGGCAGCCTGATTCCCGGACACGGAGGATTCTTGGATCGGTGCGATAGTCTGATTTTCTCTGCCCCAACGCTTTATTACTATTTTCGGTATCTGATAGGTGATGCGTGAAACGTGAAACGTGAGATGTCGATGGTTCACGCATCACCTATCACGTTTTAAGGTGCATTTATGAAACACCTCGCCATTCTTGGTTCGACAGGGTCAATTGGAAGAAATGCGCTTTCCGTTGTGGAAGCCCATCCGGATGAATTCGTGGTCGCGGGGCTGGCGGCAAATGCTTCTGTTGACCTAGTGGAACGTCAGGTGCGTCAATTTCATCCGAGGTTGGTGGCATTAAATAACAGAGAAGCCGCGCGTCAACTAAGGGAACGTTTAAGGGCCTCCGAAGGCAACGCCCTTCCGCACAACCAGGTTGAGGTTCTTTCGGGGGCCGAAGGGATTTTGGCCATTGCGACAATGGAAGAGGTGGACGTGGTTTTGGAAGCTATCGGTGGTAGCGCCGGATTGCTACCAACACTAGAAGCCGTCAAGTCCGGAAAGGACCTCGCCTTCGTCAACAAAGAGGTGTTGGTCATGGGCGGTTCACTGGTCATGCAGGCAGTCAAAGCGCATGGTGTTCACCTTTTGCCTGTGGATAGCGAAATTAGCGCAATCTTCCAATGCCTCTCCGAGTCCATGGAAAATAACCAAACACATAGCGAAATCCATCGACTCATCCTGACGGCTTCCGGGGGGCCATTCCGCCAAACCCCTCTTGAGGAACTTCACTCGGTGACACCTCAACAGGCGCTGAAACACCCGAATTGGAAGATGGGAGACAAAATCACAATTGACTCTGCGACGATGATGAACAAAGGGTTGGAAGTCATTGAGGCAAAATGGTTATTTGATATGGAACTATCGCAGATTGAAGTGATCATTCACCCAGAAAGTATTATTCATTCGATGGTTGAATTTGTTGATGGTTCTTTGCTGGCTCAACTTGGCGTCGCCGATATGCGAGTGCCAATCCAATACGCTTTAACTTACCCGCATCGTTTGCCTACCCCCGTTCCTCGACTCAACCTTTCTCAAATCCGTGCGCTGCATATAGAATCTGTTGATTTTGAAAGGTTCCCTTGCCTGGGACACGCTTATACCGCTGCCCGGGTTGGCGGAACGTTACCCACTGTTCTCAGCGGTGCCGATGAGGTGGTGGTACATGCTTTTCTGCATCAGCAGATTGGATTTATGGATATTCCGCACCTCCTTGAGGAAGTGATGGCCCGGCATGAGGTTAAGCGCCATCCAAACCTTGATGATATTCTCGCCGCGGACCAGTGGGCAAAATCGATGGCTCACGAATTAATTCAGAAAAGAAGGTGATATTTATGCTTCATTCAGTGAATGGAATCATTCTCGCTATTCTCTCGCTCGGTTTTATCATCTTTATCCACGAACTCGGACATTTTTTAGCTGCAAAACGGTGTGGCATTCGTGTGGATAAATTCTCTATCGGCTTCGGGCCAAAACTTATCGGCTTCAAGCGGGGAGAAACAGAATACTGCCTGTCTCTATTACCGTTTGGTGGATTTGTCAAAATGCCAGGCGAAAACCCCGAGGAACGTACAGGTGCCGCGGGCGAATTCTCATCAGCATCCGTTGAGAATCGCATGTTCGTGGTCATTGCTGGGCCTATGATGAACTTCGCGTTCGGAATCATTGCTTTTTCGCTGGTCTATATGGTCACCGGCGAGGTGATTTCCCAATCGAGCCAAACCACTCAAATTGGATTCGTTGCTGATGACAGCCCCGCCAAAATGGTTGGCATTCAGCCGGGCGATGAGATTGTCGCTATCAATGGGAAACCGATTAGAAAGTGGGAAGATTTACAAACAAGAATTTTGACACAACCCGGCAAAGAACTTGAGATTGAGCTCATCCGCAATGGTCAGAAAAAACAGTTGTATGTGACTCCCAAGCGCGTCGATAAAAAAGGCATCGGTGAGGTCGGTCAAATCGGGGTTGCGCCCAGACAGGAGGTCCTGGTTCATAGTATATCGGCTGGGAGTTGGGCGGCAACCACCGGACTTCAACCCGATGACTTGATTGAGACGATTAATGGAAACCTGATTTACACGCACCGAGATTTTTATGTTGTTGCCCAACAGAGCCATGACCGGGAAGTCACACTTGGTATTAGACGCGGGGTTGAATCCCTCGTTGTTAATTTACACATCGATTGGGCAATCACCACAGAGGTTCAGAAAGAGAGCGAAGCCGCAGCAGTAGGCATCCAATCCGGCGATCAGATCGTTGGTATTAACAGTGAGTCTGTCCTTGATTTCGACAATCTATATGATCAATTGTATAAGCTGGGTCAAGCCAATCCCGATCAGCCGATTCAATTTGAGCTCCTTCGTGGGGGTGAGAAACTGACAGCAATGCTGACTCCCAAAGTGGTTGAGGAAAATCGGGTTGATTTGAAGGGGCTGAATTGGAAGGAATCAGTCAGTGGACTTGAACTCATTGAGCCGGTTCGGATTGAAAAATATAATGTCATTACCGCATGGGGAAAAGGGGTAGAGGAAAGCTGGTTAACAGTTTCACGAGTTTTTTCAACGCTCGGAGACCTCATAACCAAAAGAATTTCTCCAAGATACCTTGCTGGACCGATCGGGATTGTCACCATGACCGCGCGCATTGCACAAGTCAGCTTCCGCGATTTGCTTCTTTTCGTTGGCTTTATCAGCGTTAACCTTGGAATTGTCAACCTTCTGCCGATTCCAATTGCGGATGGTGGCCAGATGCTTTTCTTCACGCTTGAAAAGCTACGGGGTAAACCGTTAAGCCTTCGCAAACAGGTCATTATCCAGCAGGTTAGCATTGTCCTTCTCATCGGCCTATTTTTATATGTCACCGTCTATGACATCCTTCGCGTGATCTAATTTCGCTTTAGCCTAACGTTTCATGTTTCACATTGCATCTGGAGGTAAATCTATGTCAAATGAACCCAGAGAAGAAAGGCAGTCGATTGAGGGCATCCCCATCCCCGTTTACTTCGATCGTTATGTCACCGCCGAATTTAGGGCGTTAGAGGGACAAATCCTTGGCTTGCAAAAAGAGATGAATTTTCGGTTTGAAGGCATCAATCAGCGGTTTGAAGCGATGGAGGAGCGATTCATCGGTTTGCAAAAGGAGATGAATTTTCGGTTTGAAGGCGTCAATCAGCAGTTTGAGGAGCGATTCATCGGCTTGCAAAAGGAGATGAATTTTCGGTTTGAAGGCGTCAATTAGCAGTTTGAGGCAATGGAGGAGCGATTCATCGGTTTGCAAAAGGAGATGAATCAGTGGTTTGAGGGCGTCAACCAGCGGTTTGAAGGCCTCAATCAGCAAATCGAAGATTTGAAAAAAGGTATCGATCTTCGTTTAACAGAGGCCCGCTTCAACGAATTCCAGAAAAGTGTCGATATGCGATTTGCCGATATGGAGCGTCGATTCAATCGGATAGAAGGAAGTCTGAAGTGGTGTATTGGTTTGTTTGCGCCTGTTATCGCCGGCATTTTGGCAATCATTGTGAAACAATTTTTAGGATAGTTACTCATCCCCACACGTTTTACGTTTCACGTATCATGTCAAACCAGACTGAAATTATTCAAGACTATTTGCAAATTGTCGCAACAGTGAGGGAATACGTGGAAGAACAGATGCAGCTTGGCTTTATGGAGCTACTTGAGCCGAAACCAAAACATCAGTACGCGGATTTCAATATGGAGCGATTGCGCCGCGAAGCGATGGGGTGTGTCCGGTGCGACTTGCATAAGGGGCGAAAGACCGTCGTTTTTGGAACAGGAAACGAGAATGCCGATCTGGTCTTCATTGGAGAAGCCCCCGGTGCGGATGAAGACGAGCAGGGCGAACCGTTTGTGGGGCGAGCGGGTCACCTCCTCACCAAGATTATCGAAGCGATGGGATTGAGGCGCGATGAAGTGTATATTGCGAATGTCATCAAGTGTCGTCCACCCGGCAACCGGACCCCAACCCCATTTGAATTGGAATGTTGCGAACCGTTCCTGCAAAGACAACTCGAATTGCTACAGCCCAAGGTCATTTGTGCGCTCGGCGGTGTGGCCGCCCAGATGTTACTCCACACCGATCAAAAAATTTCAATGTTGCGTGGACAGTTTCACGATTACCACGGAATCAAGGTCATGCCGACCTACCACCCCGCCTTTCTCCTTCGGAACCCGAATGCCAAACGGGAGGTCTGGGAAGATATGAAGAAGATTATGGCTGAACTTGGGAGAACGCTATGAGGTGATAAGAATGAGTACAACAATGACAACAGCACTCCGAAAAGAGTTGCGGCAACTGATTAACCAATTGCCAGTGAGCGAATTGTACACGGCAAAACGATTCTTAGAATATCTCACGGTGCCAGGGGATGACCTCGTTCTGCAAGCATTGAAAAACGCACCTGTCAGTAATGAACCCTTGACTGATGAAGAGCGGGCAGCCTTGGATGAAGCCTATGATGAAATCCGCGCTGGCAGGGTAATTTCTCACGAAGAACTCAAGAGGCAGTTAGGAATCCAATCGTGTGAAACGTAAAACGTAAAACCTGAAACAGCTTACGCTTTACGTTTTACGCATTACGCATCACGTTTCACATTTCACATTTCACGCATAATGAAATACGCCCGTGTGGTTTTTCCACTCCCTCAAGATCTTTCCTTCTCCTACTCCATCCCGGACCGCCTCCGATCGATTGCGCAGCCCGGCACCCGCGTCCTCGCCTCATTGGGAAATAGTGTACGTGAAGGGGTCATCATTGAATTGATGGATGCACCGGACCTCCCCAACGCATCTATTGAAATCAAACCTCTCACGAACTGTCTTGATGACGCTCCAACGTTTTCTAGTGAACTCCTTGCACTGACAAAATGGATCGCCGAGTATTATCTCGCGTCGTGGGGAGAAGCTTTGAAGTGTGCCCTTCCCGCAGCCGTGCAGAGCCGGCAAAATCGGATGGTGCGCTCCCTTGCCACCGACGAGCAGATCGCGGAGATGCAGAAGTCACTGCAAAAGCAGATTCTCTTGATATTAAAGGACAATGAGGAATTATCCGCCATCCAAATTGCGCAACGCCTCGGCATCACCCCCTCAAAACTACGCCCATTGCTGTTGACCTTGCAGAAGAAAGGCTTAATTGAACTGCGGTCGGACTTCCGAGCCCAATCGAAACCGCAGACAACGCTTCTGGTTTCCTTAGCCAAACCGGTCCCCGAAATCGAGATGGAGATGCCAACAGCGGTGAAGCGAGCACCGAAGCAGGCAGCGGTGCTAAGGCGACTCATCGACGAGTCGAGTGCTCTGCCAATCGAAAGTTCAGAAATTACCAAACGTGCCAATGCCAGTCTGGCGACGCTACGAGCCCTTGAACAGAAAGGGTTCATCCACATCACAGAGGTTCAGGTGGTGCGGAATCCACTGAGCTTAGAACCGGTTCCACCCACTCAGCCGCTACCCCTCAACGCCGATCAACAATGTGCTTTGAATGCGATCCAAGAGGTGATTGGAAGGGTGGTCTTTCTGCTGCACGGTGTGACCGGAAGCGGTAAGACTGAAGTTTACATGCAAGCGATGGCTTCTGTCCTGGAGCGTGGAAAAGGGGCTATTGTTTTAGTGCCGGAGATCTCCTTGACCCCTCAGACCGTATCTCGGTTCGTTGGGCGATTTGGATCGCGGGTTGCGGTGCTGCATAGCCATCTTTCACCAGGCGAACGACACGATCAATGGCAAAGAATCAAAAGGGGCGATGCAGACATTGTTGTGGGGGCGCGCTCTGCCATCTTTGCCCCGATACCTAATCTCGGACTGATCGTGATCGATGAGGAACACGAAACTTCATATAAACAAGAAGCACCATCGCCTCTCTATCACGCCCGTGAAGTTGCTGCGAAGCGATCTGAGTTAGCCAATTGCCCGCTGATTCTTGGAAGCGCAACGCCATCGCTGGAAAGTTTTTATCGCGCCCAATGCGGTGAGTATCGTTTGCTCAGTCTACCTTCCCGCGTCTCCAATATCGGGATGCCCGCTGTCAAAATCGTGGATATGCGCTTGGAGTTGAAAAAGGATAACCGCACCATTTTTTCAACCGCGTTGCGAACGGCGATTGAGGACCGACTTTCCAGAAAGGAGCAGGTCATCCTGTTCCTGAATCGACGGGGGTACTCGACTTACGTTTTTTGTCGCACCTGTGGATATGTCGAACGTTGCAATAACTGTTCGGTATCGTTGACGTTTCATTTTGAGACAAAGCAGATGGTGTGTCATCACTGCGGCGATGAGCGTCCGACGCCCAAGGTTTGTCCGCAATGCGGCAGCATGTACATCCGTTATTTTGGGCTTGGCACGGAACAGGTCGAACGGGAAGTCATCAAGGCGTTCCCAACAGCAAACATCAAACGGATGGATACCGATTCGACGACGCACAAAGATGCGCATCATAAAATCTTAGATGCTTTCAAGAAAAGGGAGATCGATATTCTGGTGGGGACACAGATGATTGCGAAGGGATTGGACTTTCCAAACGTGACCCTCGTTGGCGTCATTTCCGCGGACACCGCCCTGAATCTTCCAGATTTCCGCGCGGGCGAGCGGGCGTTTAATTTGCTCACACAGGTGGCTGGCAGGTCAGGACGTGGCGAAGCAGGGGGCGATGTCATTATCCAAACTTACATGCCCGAACACTACAGCATCCAAGCCGCGCAAGGGCATGACTATCTTCGCTTTTATCACGAGGAGATTGGCTATCGAAAACAACTCCTTTATCCGCCCTTGAGTCATGCGGCGACCATCACCCTTCGGGGGAAGGTGGAGGAGGAAGTCATCCAGGCGGCGAATGCGCTTCTCGGCTGTTTAGAGCAGGTCAAAGCGGAGGGCTTTCCAGAGGTTGAAATCAGGGGCCCCGTCGCCGCGCCGCTATCCAAAATTATGGGCAAGTTTCGGTGGCATTTCCTGTTACGAAGCGAACGTGTTGAAAAGTTACGCGACCTCATTCGGCGTGCGATCGAAGATGCGCCCCCGGTGGTCACTGTGACAAACATAGATTTGATTGTGGATATTGATCCGATTAGCGTGTTATAATGAGGGAAGGGATTCAGGAGTTCATGAATTCGTTGAACCCACGTTTCAGGAGCAACAAACGACACACGTTGAAGGAGCTAAAATGAATGCCGCCGACATCCAAAACCAAGCGAAATTTGTGACTGACGCCGATGGAAAAACCGTTGAAGTCATCCTCCCGTATGATATCTTTCGTGAATTGTTAGACCACCGAATCAGCCAAGAACTCTCAACGAAGGGGACTGAAACCTTTTTCGTTTCGCATAACGAAGCATACAGCGCTCAGTTTCGCCGTGAAACTGCGGCATTTCTTGCGATGCACGCTCAACTCCTCCGGGATTATGAGGGCAAGTTTGTCGCGGTTTATCAAGAAGCAGTGGTTGATGTTGATGAAGACGATAGGGCATTGTTTCGTCGAATGATAAATAAGTACGGAGATGACGAGCCCTTTTATATTCAAAAAGTCGTGAAGGAAGGCATCCCTATTGTCAGCATTCCGGGAATCGATATCGATTGAGAACGTTCAATGTCAACTTTTCCTTATGATTCCAGCGAAACCCCGCCGGCCCCTTACATTGACTTGCAATTATGTCCGCTGAGGCATCCAAATCGTCTCATCCGTGTGCGTGCAAAACTCGACTCTGGGGCAGGATTAACGGTGATTCCTCTTGATCTTGTGAACCGGTGGCGACTCCAAGAATACGGAAGGATACGTGTACAGGGATTCAACGGAACAATTTCTATACGTTCAATTTACCGGATTGACCTCTCGATTGGTTCACGGTGGTTCAGGGACATAGCAGTGACCGCTACTCGGCGGTCGAACATCCTATTAGGACGCGACATTTTAAATCAATTTTGTATCACCCTTGATGGCCCGCGCCAAATAGTGGAAATTCACGACTCTATATGGAGCAGGCTCCAAACGAAACTGAAATCCTGGTTGAAACTCAGATGATGCACAGAGAAACTGAGTTTTTCACTGAGACTTCCGAAGTTTGCTGCAACATCTGTGCGGTTTCATTCTCTTCACGGTTTCGCATCGTCTCAGTTGAGTTCGCGTATTGAAACTTCGGAAGTCTGGGCCTCACTTGTGCGTCATAACTGAAAAAGTCGTGTTTCTTAGTCCGAAAGCTCAATTTTTAATAGGAGAAATTTATGGGGGAGCGAGTTTTTGAAAAGTTAGCCAATCGAGAGCCACTCGATAAAAGCCCAATTTTTGTGTTTGCCGCTGACCCGCTGGCATCGGGGGGTATCCAGGGGCTCGGTCAAGTGCAACACCCCAAGCCACACTACCGAACCCATCCGGAGTTTTTGCAACTTCAGCGAGACCTCGTTGCTGATGGGAGTATCGACGGCTTGTTGATGACCCCTGCCGATGCAGAGGTCTTAGCCATGGAGGAGCGATTATTTGATAATACGCCTGTGACGCCAATTGTACGGATGAATTCAGAAACCGGGATTTGGAATCCGCGTTTTGGTGTCTATCGGTACGAGCACTCAATGCCATTCCAGACGGTATTTCCAGAGGACATGCGTTCGTACTGTGAGGCTTTGATTGCGCCCGCGTTGGAATGCCAGGTGCATTTAGGCTTGTATTCAATCACCCTCAATAACGATGTGTTCGCGGATGAGCGGATGCTGAACGCTTATACCCAGTTCGCCCACATTCTGGGTGAGATTGAAGGCTTCGATCATCTCTTAGAGGTTTTTCTACCGAACGTCAAACTCCCCGGCTTAGATGATGAAAAACGGGGCATGTACACCGCCGATTCAATCGTTCGGGCTATGAGTTATTTGCGCAAGCACCAACGCCCACGATTCATCAAAACCGCGTATACGACCGCGCAGGTATGGCAAGATCTGACGCAGTTCGAGCCCACTTTAATCATCGGTGCCTTAGGGGGGCCGCGTCAAAATGCCCGCAAAACGCTTCAGCTCGCTCACGATGTGGTGCGCAACGGGGGGCGGGCCATCTTGTTTGGGCGAACCCTCTTTGAGGAGGAGAATCCGATTGGCATCGCCCAGGCGTTGCGAAGCGTGTTAGACGGTGTCCTCGGTCCCGAAGAAGCCCATTCAGAATATCAAAAATCGATTCGCAGAAATGGAGGTCGGTATTAGGTAACTATTAGGTCTTATACCGCTTTAGGTTTGCTCTTTCCATCATCTGGCCAAACTGGAAGGAAAGGAAGGATGGAAGGATGGAAGGAGAAGCATTCCTTCCATCCTTCCATTCTTCCATTTATTCCACCCTATGGGAAATGGCAAGCCGAATTTGGTATTAGGAATTAGATGCACCTAACACCCAACACCTAACACCTGAAAATGATTGAACGAATTATTCTCACCTTGCGTAATCTGAACCTCCAGTTCATCGGACGGCGGATCGTCTATAGCATCATTATCGGATTGATTGCTGGATTGGGTGGAATCCTATTCTTTACCGTATTGCATCTTGCGATTCATTACTGCTTGGGATTTATCATTGGGTATAATCCACCGAGCCCCGGCGGTGAAACCCTTCAGTTGCTTGAGTTTAATCGTCCACTTCACCGATGGTTGTTTCTGGTTGTCCCAACGGTTGGTGGACTTTTGAGTGGCATCCTTGTATACCGATTTGCTCCCGAAGCCGAAGGTCACGGCACCGACGCGGTGATTGATTCCTTCCATCAGCGCGGCGGAAGAATTCGGGGGCGTGTGCTGATTGTCAAAACGATTGCTTCCATTTTGACCCTTGGATCCGGCGGGTCAGGGGGACGCGAGGGCCCTATTGCGCAGATCGGCGCAGGTTTTGGATCCTTCCTGGCGGAGCGGTTAAAACTATCCGATGGTGAACGCCGCCTCATGACAATCGCGGGGTTAGCGGGTGGAATCGGGGCGATTTTCAAATCGCCGTTAGCCGCAGCCATTTTTGGCTGTGAGGTGTTATACCGCGAGGAAGACATTGAAGCGGAAGCGCTGATACCTGCGATGGTGGCTTCCATCACCGGCTATTCCCTTTTTGCATTGGTCTTTGGGTGGAAGCCTTTGTTCCACACCCTTAATTTCACTTTCAGCCATCCCATTGAGCTCCTGCCTTATACCACCTTGGGCCTTTTATGTGCCCTCGTTGGGTTCGTCTACATCAAGTTCTTTGAGAGCGTACACAATTTTGCCCACCGCCAAAAGATTCCGAACTTTGTCAAACCGGCTATCGGGGGGCTCTTGACCGGCGTTATCGGCTACTTTTGGCCCCAGGCGATTAGTTTGGGTTACGGATATATTCAGAATGCGCTGGATAATCCGGTCGCGCCTTTATTTTTGCTAACAATCGTCGTCGGCAAGATTGCTGCAACCTCATTTAGCATCGGTTCTGGCGGTTCGGCAGGCGTGTTCGGCCCGTCAATTGTGATTGGAGGCGCATTGGGAGGCGTCGTCGGCGGATTTTGGCATCAGTGGTTTCCGCAGATAGTGGTTTCTCCCGGTGCCTTTGTCCTTGTAGGGATGGCGGGCTTTTTTGCTGGTGTCGCAAGTACACCGATTTCGACAGTGATCATGGTCAGTGAGCTCACCGGCAACTATAATTTACTTGCCCCGCTGATGTGGGTCTGTACGATCTCCTTCCTCCTGCTCCGGCACTGGGGCATTTACTCCAAACAGGTTCCGAATCGTCTGGCTTCGCCGGCGCACCGGAGCGAATTTATCGTCAGTGCGTTGGAGGTGTTACTGGTTGGGGAGTGGATGACGAAAAACGTGGTCTCTATTCCTGAACAGATGCGTGTGAAACAGATTACCGAATATGTCCACAAAGCGATGCACGCCCATTATCCGGTGCTGACCAATAAAGCAGAATTGGTGGGTGTTATTTCGCTAAAGAATATTTTGCAGGCGTTCTATGAGGAACCGACTCATCAAGGGCAAACAGCCAAAGACATTGCAGACTTAAATCCGGTGACAATCACCCCCGAACAAAACTTGAGTGAAGCCGTATCGATTATTAATTCCCACCATTCCGATTTCTTGCCTGTTGTGGAATCGCCGGGTTCAAAACGTCTCGTCGGCGTATTGAGCCGTCAAGACTTGATCACCGCTTACGACTACATCACTGAAAAGGCGAAGGGGGCAAAAACCACGCCACGCCTTGAACCTTCAGCGATGGAACGAATTCTGGTCCGCGATTTGATTCGCACGGAATACGATGCAGTCTCTGAGCTAACGCCACTGTCACAGATTATTGAACTGGAAGAAAACAGTTCGACGATTGATTATCCCGTCATTGATTCAAAGGGCGATTTTGCCGGCATGCTCCAATTTCAGGCGTTTCGATCTGTTCTCTCGCAAAATGTGGTTTATCCGCTCGTGATCGCGAAAGACCTGCTCACAACGGATGTCGAGCCACTTTTGCCAACCGATACCTTATCCGAGGCGCTCGCCAAGTTTGGCAGACACGATTTCGACTGCTTGCCCGTTATGGATGTGAAAAACCCGCGCAAGGCAATTGGCATCGTCAGACGGTCTGACTTGATGGAGCGCTACAGACAAGCAGGTTCCGCCTTGCAGCGCACAATACATGGAACGTAGTACGTCATAGGTGATAGGTGAAAAGTACAAAGTGGCCAAGAGAAACCGAGTTTCTTACCCCCTCGCCCGCGGGGGGCGTCCCCCCGTGGACAGGGGGGGAGAAACTCGGTTTTTTTTTTAACGACCTTATCCTTGAAAAGGTTTTGAACCTTTTCAAGGTTTATGGTTTTCTCAGTCACAGATTAGGGAACAATGGTGGGAAAGCTGATCAGGAGCAAACGTAAAACCCTGGCCAACGTTGTCTCATTGACTTCAAAGCGCGGCACGGTCTGAAATTGGGTGGCACCGGGCAGCCAGCCGGCGCAGTGAAGGTGATGCAGCGAGTGAGTGTCGGGCTCTCCAAGATCCGGGTGATGGTCGTAGCGGAAGAAGAAGTGATCGGCGGGGCGTTGGTAGTGGTAGCTATATTTCAGTCGATAGATAGCGGGCTCGGCGGCCGATTCGTCTCGATAGCCGAAACGAACTACCTCAAAAAAGGTCAGAAAAGAACCATCCGCAAAGACCAGCCCGGCGGGTTGACTTTGTGGACGGATGTGTTCAAAGGTAGAGCGAGAAGGCAAGTAGACTTCTCCTACACCCTCATTTGAAATACGAAGCGTCAGTGGTGCCATAATAGCCCTGCGTTTCATCGCAAAGGCATAAATTTCAGTCTCCATTTGACGCAGGTACTTCTGCACTTCGTGTTTCTGCTTGGTGAGGCTGGGTTGTTTTTGGCGCATTCGCTTTGTTTTGAGTTTTTATCCATTTAGCATAGGCTTTCCGGTATTCGCGGATAATTTTGTCCCCAACTTCAGGGTGTTCTCCGACATAATCAAAGACAGCTTGTGGATCGTCCCCGGAGGGAAAATCATCAGGCACCTCAATCTCGACAATAGGGGAAACTAATTTTTTCATGATGGTATCCTCTTCTTTCTTGGGAAGGTTACGAAATTCACCGGTAATTATAGCGGGGTGAAAAGCAGATGCCAATGTCCTCATCCCAAGAGTTCTCGGACCCTCCGGATACAATCTCCTGCCGAGAAGAACAGTTCAACCCCCAAACCTCGTAATTCCGCGTGGATTGGCGGGTAATCGAAGTCTTTTCGGTCACGGGTGAGAAACACAAAATTGACTCCATTGCCTTGATTCTCAGCAGCAAACTTCAGGATAGATTCGTAGATGCGAATATCGCTCTTCTTAAAAGGAGGAATTTGCCTTGCTTCTCGAAGCTCTGCTCGGAGGAGAATTTCAGAAGTCAGCGGAATGGTCGTTGCACGCCGCCGCAGGTTTGAAATCCTTTCCGCGACGAGAGGAATTTCACTGGTTTTGACCGCGTGCATGAGTTGCTCGACGCCACGAATTAAACTGTCCAGATTATGGTAAGCACTCCGACTCAACTGCCTCAACGCATAAAGGGCTGGTTCTAAATCTCGAAGCTGGTTTAACAGTCGTTGTACCCCTGTCCCTTCTGCTTCTGCCAAGGCATATTCTGGAATCGCCATCTGGATGCGCTGCTCATCCGTGAGCCTGAAGAGATATTCGCAATTGGCATCTTGTTGAAAGGCGACATCTAGGATGAAGTTGGTTTCACCCAGCAACACGACTTTCTTTCGTAAGTCCTTGTTCTGCGCGTTCACGTTCAACCTCCTCTTTCAATCCTGGGATTCTCATAAAGACTTCTCGAAGTTCCTCCATGGCTTTCATTAAGTCCCCCTTTTTTGTGCCTGGTTCTGGATGAATGCAATACTTCAATGGGAATAACTCCCAAATATTCTTCTCTGGAGCGATTTTGGGTTCTTCCGACATGGATAACACCCCCTTTCTTTGGAAGGTCACGAAATTCACCCGTAATTATAGCGATGGGAAAAGCAGATGTCAATGTCAATTCAACGATTTCCTTGGCCGAGGATTCGAGAGTCACCGCTTCTCTCAGAAGACTAGGGAACAATCGTCGGAAAGCTGATGAGGAGCAAGCGTAAGACCTTGGCCAACGTTGTCTCGTTGACCTCAAAGCGCGGCACGGTCTGAAATTGGGTTGCGCCGGGCAGCCATCCCGCACAGTGGAGGTGATGCAGCGGGTGAGTGTCGGGCTCTCCAATGTCGGGGTGATGGTCGTAACGGAAAAAGAAGTGATCGGCGGGGCGTTGGTAGTGGTAGCTGTACTTGAGCCGATAGATAGCGGGCTCGGTTGCAGATTCATCTCGATAGCCGAAACGAACTACCTCAAAAAAGGTCAGAAAAGAACCATCGGCGAAAATAAGCCCTGTCGGTTCACTTTGTGGGTTTGTTTTTTCAAACGTCTCTCTGGATGGAAGATAGAACTCCCCACGCCCATCCTGGGAAACACTTACGGTGAGGGGTTCAATAAAAATCTGTTCTTTGTTCATTAAGTGAAAAAGCTGTCCTTCTAAACCACGAAGATACTTTCTGACTTCATGTTTCTGTTTGGTGAGACTGACATCTCTTCTGGGCATGGGGATTTTTCCTAGTCTTCGTCCATTGGCGGTAAGCTTTCCTGTACTGGCGTGAAATCCTTTCAACCAGTTCAGGACGCTGGCGGAAATATTCAAATGCAGCATCCAGATCCATTTCTTCCGAGTAATCGTCTGGCACTTCGATCTCGACAAACGGAAAAACTAACTTTTTCATTGCGGCACCTTCTTCTTTCTGTGAGAGGTTACGAAATTCACTAAATTATAGCGGGGTGAAAAGCAGATGTCAATGTCAATCCACGCCAAAATAATTGTGTTGACAAAAAGGTGAGAGAGTCATAAAATCTCCACAGGAATTGAAGTTGGCAGCAGTTGCCAGCTTATCAGATGGTTGCACCTTCGCCATCACGAATACGGCGAAGCGTCACTCACACATTCACAAAAGGAGACAATACTCATGAAACGAACACTGTTTCTCAGTACCCTGTTACTTGTATTCGCCATATCAACCAGTTGGGGAGCCATCCCCGAAACCATCAGTTACCAAGGCGTTTTGACCGATGCCACCGGCGTCGCTGTGCCGGACGGCACATACAATCTCACCTTTAAGCTCTACGATGCCCCAACCGGCGGGACAGACCTCTGGACAGAGCCTCAGACCGTAACGGTCAGCAAGGGAATCTTCAACGTGATGTTGGGAAAGGTGAATCCTCTAACGATTCCATTTGACGAACCCTACTGGCTTGGAATCTCCGTGAATGGCGGGGCGGAATTGACAGCCCGAACCCCGCTCGCGGCTTCTCCGTATAGCTTGAATACGCGGTCTGGTGGTGGCGGGAGTGGAAATACTCTTGACCAAGCTTACGACCAAGGCGGAGCCGGTGCGGGCAGAACGATTACTGCCGATGCCGGTGCAGTGAATATTGCCGGCCCGGATGGGCTGACCGTCAATGGCAGAGTCAGCATTGGGATGTTGAGCCCTGTGGATCGAAGACTGGAGGTTAAGGGGGGTGGCATTAGCCTAACTAACGAAGCGACTCATAGTTCACTTGTTCTTCAAAATTTCAATTCGGCGGGCTGGTTGAACGATATTCAATTTGTGGCTGCCAGAGGTTCTGTAGCATCTCCAATGCCCCTTCAAAATAATGATGTCTTTGGGTTCCTTGACTTTAGAGGCTACGATGGTTCAGGTTTGTTTCCAGAGGTAGCTTTTATCACCGCCGAAGTAGATGGGGACACTGGGGTGGGCGATTTGCCATCAAGGTTACTTTTTCTGACAACTCCTGATGGTTCATCAACACCGATTGAACGGATCAGGATTGATAATAAGGGAAACGTCGGCATCGGGACGACGAGCCCGGGGGCCAAGTTGGAATTAGCAGGCTTAGGAAGTAATGATGGTTTGTATTTCAACGGGAATACGCAGGTCAAAATTACAACAACCGAAGATACCGGCACTGACAGTCTCAGGATTGCGGGGCAACAATCCAAAAATGCTGGACTGTATATAACACCCGGAGGAGAGGAGAGGTTTTCGATCTTGGAGCTGTCTTCAGGGCCAAGCCATACAACGCGGGCTGCTCTTATTCACGATGGTCGATCCGGGGAACTGATGACCCGCTTAGACCTACTCGGATCTACACACGAGGGGTTTGCTATTCGGAACAATGCTGGCGCGGAGATCTTCCATGTCAAATCAAGTGGCAACGTCGGCATCGGGACGATCAATCCGGGGAACATTCTCACCATCCAACAAAACTCCCCCACCGAACCCGGAAGTGATCATCGCAGGTCCTGGCGTTTCCCTGATCTTCGACTATAATTTTGTCGAAGGAGTCGGCAACAACGATGATGAATTGGGGGCTTTCATCATTGATGCCGCTACAAGCAATAGTGCTGGCCCTACTTTCGAGTTTTTCACCCAGAACACCAGCTCTGGCACGGTTTCATTCGACCTGTCCGCCCTGACGGGTCAGACCATCGGCTTGCAATTCCAGTTGTCGGCGCTCCCCGGGGATGTGGACCTCAGTTCCATCGTGACCGTCTCGAATGTGCGGTTGGAAAGCCCCGCGGCGATACCGGAGCCATCATCAATACTTCTCTTTGCTGTTGGGGTCATCGGCCTTGTGATTAGGGGGCTTCGCTCCCGCCGAGCCGCCGCAGTCCGTCAGCGTTCATAATGGCTAGGACTTACGCAATTATGGGGGACTTTGCGTAAAGTGGGCAGGCTGCCCGCTCTACGAGAAGGATCCCTTCGTCAACTGCGTAAGTCCTAATGGCGTTAAGGTGTCCCAACATACTTCTCATTGAGATACCGGGCGATGGTCTCAATGTCCGCTTCCTCAATGACAAGCCCATTTTCAATCATACGAGCCATGAGGTCCCTGGTTTCCTCTTTCGACATCGGTGGCGCGTTGTCAACATCTGAGAGCTCGTGGCATTGGGAGCAGGTTTCCGAGAAAAGCTGCGCTGCGGCTTGAGGGTCATAGCTCGCAGCAGGAGAGGGTTTAACCGCTTCCGTAGACCCAGCGGGAGGGGGTTTAACTTCTTCCGTAGACGCAAAAGCAGTTTGTAAAGCGGTCTTGGTCTGGCGCACCTCAAGTTGTCGTTTCCTCTGCACCTTCGCTGAATTTTGCAGGTCGGGAGTGATCGCGATGAGATACGTCGATACCGTCCATTGCTCCTCCTCAGTGATCGGGGCACCGATAATTGGCTTTATCGCCATCCGTTCAACAGTCTGTACCCAATCCGGCGGCGTGCGCGGACGGGCTAAGATGGTTCGCAAATCGTGGCACTGAACGCATTGAGACAGAAGCACCAAACGCCCTTCACGGAGTTTTCGTTGGGAAGCCAGTTTGTCAAGCGGTGCCTCAGGGGGCAATCCCGCCGTTTTCAGCAGGGTATGGACCCTCTCTATGCTTGCATCACTGAAGACATTCCCTCCGACATGCGCTCCGGTACGCAAGTAACGTTCCCTCAAGGTGAAGGGCACGGATAAACCAATCAATAGAAAAGTACACAACAGGAGCGCGCTCCCGATATATGGCATCGCTTCCTCAAAGTGCCTGAAGAAGCGGAGGATAGAAATTTTGATGAGAAGCAGGACGCCAATCGTGATACCAAGCATCAGATGCGCGACAGTCCGGGGTGGCAGTTCAATCTGATAGTTCCACATACGAGGCACCATGTGCCACATCATAAAAACATAGAGCCCCGCATACGCATAGCCGATGAGACGGTGTAAGAGCATCAGGGGCTTGGGAGCGGTGCTGGTTCGGGTTTCATGGTCGAAGGGATAGCCCCACAATTTATACATCAAAAAAACAGAGGCGATTCCCAAACCCAGAAAAACAAGACCGAGTATTGCACTGATAGAAATATCCATCGTTTTTTTTCCTCCTAACTGACTTTCAAAAATAAACAATACGACTTTTTCAGTTATGAGCAAAAGTGAGACCCAGACTTCCGAAGTTTCAATAGACCCGTTGATTCAGATCTGATACGAATCCGTGAGGAAACTGAAAAGTCAGAGGTTTAGTGTCAAACTTCGGAAGTCTAAGTGAAAAAGTCGTATAAACGATACATTTCATGGGAAGGAATGGAAGGAAAGGAAGGATGAGCGAAATTCCTTCCATTCTTCCCTTCCTTCCTTCCCTGTCTTCTTCCAGCAGCAACAAAGCGTGTAAAGAGGTTTCTGAAACATCCCCTCCTCCAAGTATTATTCAAGACGCTTGTGAAACCTGAACGCACTAAATGCCAGGACGGCTCCACCGAGCAGAACCATTGCAGCCGCCTGACCCCAGAGCGCTGACAAGCCTATGCCTTTTAGCGCGATTCCCCTGATGATGACGAGAAAATACCGCAACGGTATCAGGTAGGTGATATATTGTATTGCCTTGGGCATGTTTTCGATGGGGAAGATGAATCCTGAGAGAAGTATCCACGGCAGGAGCAGAAAGAAAGTCGTCATCATGGCTTGTTGTTGCGTGCGCGAGATGGTTGAGATGAGTATACCCATTCCCAGCGTGTTGGACAAAAAAAGCAGGGATAGCACGAGAAGCAAGGGGATGCTCCCACGAATGGGAACTTTGAACCAGAGGGTGCCCACCACTAAAACAATGATGACATCAATGAACCCGATTCCCATGAAGGGCAAAACCTTGCCTAAAATCAACTCGTAGGGGGCTATCGGCGTGACAATCAACTGTTCGATAGTGCCTTTTTCTCGCTCCCTGACGATAGCCACTGAAGTGAGCATCGTGGTGACAACCGCTAAGATGGTGCATATAATTCCGGGGACGATAAAGTTCACGTTATCTAATTCCGGGTTGTACCAAATACGAAGCCGCAAATCGACGCCGGGAAGCGAACTTCGGACCCTTTGCGGTTCAGAAACCAGGTTTTTTGAAAAAACCTGGTTTCTAACTATATCGCTGACATACCCCCAAATGATACTTGCCGTCGTCGAATCGGTGCCGTCAATGATGAACTGGACTTGAGCGGTTTCGTTGCGTTTGAGATGACGTGAGAAGCCGCGTGGCACGTTGATAACCAACTTCACTTTGCCCCTGTCAAGCAACTTATCGATCTCCGCGTTTGACTGAAGATTGTATTTCAACCGAAAATATCCCGAATTGCTGAAACTCCGCACAAATTGCCGGCTTGCCTGCGTCCCGTCCATGTCCAAAATTGCCGTGGGAATGTTGTTGACATTGGTCGCCGCCGCGTACCCAAACAACGTCAACTGAATGATGGGTGACAGAAACAATATCGGCAGGTAGGCTTTGTCGCGTAAGACCTGCAAGTATTCTTTTTTAACGAGATGGAAGATGTTTTTCATATTCAGTACTTAGGAAAAGTTATCAAAGCGCCTTGAACTAAAGTTCAGGCTAAGAGCCAAAGTCCACTGAAAGTGGACTAGGAGTGATTTTAGTCGGCTTTCAGCCCAATGCTGCTAAGAATTCGCAGCTTGTCTCGTTCCCACGCTCCGCGTGGGAGCGAGAAGGGTTGGCGAAAAAATGAAAACTTAGTAGCATTAGGCTTTCAGCCGACTTAAGCTATGAGCCTGCGAATTGATTCGCAGGCATTTGATGCGCTTAACTTGATGCGTATGGGGGTAATCGCCTCAACTCGCCTGTCGAGGCTTCAATGACAGAGGCGATGTATCGATTCTTCAGAGTCGGCAACGACTTGCAGATTTTCAACAGGTCCATCGCTTCATCTTCAAAGCATCGTCCGTCCGACATTGAATAAAGGTAAAAATAAGGAACTAACGAACAGTTCGGCTGGGCCACAAGACGTTCACATTGCGCTGTAAATGCATCCGTCCCGAGAGTCATATAATCAAAGTACAGTTTCCAAAACCCGATTTCCGGGGTGTCTGGGAACAGGGTCTCAGCCTTTTGCAGAACCTTTGGGTAACGTTCTCCAGCTAACTTGATAAATTCTAAAGGCAAATGATAGGCAGCATTAAAACCATATTCCGTCGACTGCCAGCAAATGAAAGCCAGATTCATGTAGGCATCGACGGGGCCATTTTGCTGTATGACTTTCTCATAGGCACCCACTGCCCCGAGAACATCTTCATGGATGTCTCTTTCCAGTGCTACGTTAAACCAATTCATCGTATCGCCCCAGGTGGATTTACGCCGGCGTTGATGATTCTCCTAGTGCGGACCAGCACCCAAATCTGTTCGCCGTTTCGCATGATTTGAGTATATACCTGAACGCCGGCATTCGCTGCTTGCTGCGTAATAATACCCCTCTGAACTGCATCAGAACGGAAGTTGTTCGGGTTTGAGCCGACCGCCTCAAAGAGTCGTGCAAACATCCGGCGCGAGGTATGAGTGCCCGGGTTTACATGGCCGGGCGCGTTTCGGAAGATGTGGTTTACACGACTCCAGTCAAATACATATTGATTATGCACTCGTACACCTACCGAGGTGACTGGTAAATTTTGGTAACGCCCACAAGGGGCTAAACTACAGATGGAAAGTGAGTTAAGCCGCCGGGATAAGGTTGGTCGGATACACCGACAGATTCTCGACACCTGACTCCGTGACCAGAAACGTATTTTCGAGTCGAACCCCGCCGCGCAATTCATCCGAGTACGCTCCTGGCTCACAGGAGAACACGTTTCCAACTTCAAAAATTCCTTCTCGATCGCGGTTGAGATCGGGCATTTCGTGGACGCGCGAGCCAACACCGTGTCCCCCGTGATGAATCAGCCCTTTATCCGCGAGGTGTGGATGCTCCCGGAGTCGTTCATCGATTGTGCGCCAGAGTTGAGTCCCTCTGCCCCCCGGTTTGACAAGGTTCGGCACATCCGCGAGAATCGCCGCGATGTGGTCATAGACCGACTGCTGCAACGCTGTCGGCTCGCCCCCAACAACGAAGGTGCGGCAGAGATCAGACCAATAGCCATGATATTCGCTCTGGACATCAATGATGTACATCTGCCCTTTTTCGATGATATGATTTCGGGCAGACCCGCCCAACTCACCGACACGATAGTCGCCGCTGTGTTCAATCGGCTCACCGGCCTGTTCGATGGCCGCCTTTTTACCGGCGGCGAGGACGGTCAATTCATTGACGCCCGGCGCAATCACTTTTTGCACCGCCGTATAAGCCGCCAACGAGGCTTGAATCGCCCGACGCATCAGTTCCACTTCGTCCGGGTCTTTCCGCATCTGCATCCCCGCCAGTGCGTCGTCAATGGCAATCCATTCGTCGGGGTGTAAGGCGTTCGCAACCGTTTCCCCCAGTGCACGCGGCAAAGACTCGGCTTGCCAACCGATTCGCTTAACGGATGGCGAATTCTTCAGCCGTGTTTCGACCGCCTTTTGCAGGCATCGCATCGGATCCGGATTCATGGTGTAGAGTTGCTGCGACTCATACACAACGCGATCATTGACGAGTGCTTCCTCCTCGTCCGTCGTCGCGGCAAGCCATGAACCGCCTTCAGTCTCAAGCAGCATCAACGCGGGGAAATTCTTCGGCAAGAGCAACCCCGTCAAGTAATGAATGTCGCGGTAGTCTGAGATGACCGCCGCATCAATATGATTTGCGGATAGATATTCGCGGATACGTCTTTGCCGTATGGCGCTTCCTTCCTGAGTCAGCATTTTGATTCCTTTCTTTAAGATGGAACGATAGAACAAAGCCCTGAAAAGTGAAACGTGAAACGGAACGATCTTGTATTCTTATCTCTTATTTTTCTGAAACAATATCGGCGGCTGCCTCTTTAATTGCCTGTTTGAGCGCATTGAGGCGGATTTCCAGCGTATCCTCAAGCTGTTTGAGGTGAAGCAGCCACGACGCTTTTGAGCTGTTTTCATCTGTACCAAATCCGTTCGTAATCGATAAACGGATATATTTTAGCCGTTCTTCCTGTAGCACTTTTAACTGTTTTTCGTAGTCCTCAATGCCGGTTTGAAGCATGATGACTAATTCGCGAATTTTTTCCACAACCTCTGTCTCCTCATTTTCAGCAAGTTCGTGTTGCCTCAACCATTATCTCATATTTGCCTGCTGGATGCAACCAAAATTACAATCCATCGCTTGACAGCTTAACAGCACTATGGTATCCTTTTGCAGGGTTGGCGATCACCGCATGACAGAGGCAGTGGAAAGAACTTTGTCGGAATTATAGAAGTGGCGGGGGTTGGACTTGCGCTACCTGTGGCTAAAAGTAGCAGAGGGCAAGCCAGAAAGAGAGGAGAATTGAATGTCTGTGACGATAGCAAAACTCAAATCTTTAGAGAAGTTTCTTGAGAGTGGAATAGAGGACTTGACTGTTCAAATGACCATAGATAAAATAATAGAGCAGAAAATAGAAGAGGAGCGGAAGAGCATGAGACATCTGAAACGGAGGCTCAGAAGGTTTGAGCGAAAATACAAAATAGCATCTAAAGAATTTTATGAGCGATTCTCTAAAGGGGAGCTCGGAGATTCACCAGATTTAGTAGAGTGGTTCGCTTACTGTGATATGTATCGTAGAAGCGTCGGTAGAATCAACCTCCTAAAAAACGGCATGTTTCAAATTTCTGAAAAAATGTGTTGACACTTTGGATTCAGGATTCAGGATTCAGGATTCAACTGCATCTTGCATCTTGCATCTTGCATCTTGTATCAATGAAGTGTCAACAGTTTTCTGAAACATGCCCATCATCGCGAGATTTCGACATTTCCGCATCACATCCATTTGGGAAGCGAAGAAAATGTGATTCCTTCTGATGCGCCGGAATTGGCTAGAATCCTGACAGAAATTGAGGAGAAACTTGGAAGGGGTTAACATGACTTGAAACATAAGGGAAGTAGGGGCGTAATCGTTGCAGGTAGAGGAAGATATAGCGAGGGCAATTCAAGATTAGGACCGAAAGAAAAGCTCAAGGCAGTGGTAGATACTAATATTTCGGACGAAAGGAGGGAACATCATGCCAACAATTCAACTCTTGGAAGGGACTACGGATTATGTCTGGAGGGAACTGATAGAGATCGGACCGATTCACCGAATTCCACCCGTAGAAGAGAATCTTTATATCGTTTCTCGCAAACACCTGGAGGAACTCAAGAGGAAAAACCTTCCTTTTAAGGAAGTAAATCTAAACAACAAGAAGAAATTGTAGGAGAATGGTAGATGCCTAAGCCCGCAGTTCGTTATGAAGTTTATCTTCCTCTACAATATCCTGACGGGAGAGAAGTTGAACCTGGAAAATCCCGAGCGATTGAGACAGAACTCATTCATCGGTTCGGAGGCGCAACCTCCGTCAAACAAGAATTTCCTTTGCGAGGACAATGGCGGTTTGGCGGAGAAGTAATAACCGATGAGATTATTGTGATTCTGAGCATTAACTTTGAACCGAAGGTTGATGAAGATGAGGCGTATCTTCAGGAACTAAAAGAGAGGCTCAAACGGGAATTTGAACAACAGGACATTTTGATAACGATTCAGGATATTCGCGTTGTCTAAATCAGGGTTGGTCATAATTATCTGGCCATCCAGTCGAAGCCTCTTGTGGGCGTTTGCGTTTCGATGATGCCCACAAGTGCTTGCATCTCGCACGGAAATCTGAAAATGCGTTGGGATAACGTGGCACATCATCGCGAGATTTCGACATTTCCGCATCACATCCATTTGGGAAGCGAAGAAAATGTGATTCCTTCTGATGCGCCGGAATTGGCTAGGGCGTGTTGACGAACTCGGGCAAATGCGCTCGTAGCCCAAGTTTCTAACTTGGCACCTCGTCCCCAACCAAGATAGAATCTTGGGCTACAGTTAGATTGCGAAACAGTTCGTCAACACGCCCTAGAATCCTGACAGAAATTGAGGAGAAACTTGGAAGGGGTTAACATGGCTTGAGATATAGGTGGGGCAGATGAAGAGATTTTAGAAGTATTGGACACCGAAGGAGATAATTAAAAAATGCAGCAATTTAGATGTTACGCATTCAAGAAGAAGGAACATTGGTATGCTGCTTGTATTGATCTGAATCTCGTTGATAGAGCAGAAACCCTTGATAGAGTTGTTAATAAGCTGAAAGAGAATATTCAGTTGTACATACAAGGCAAAGATGTCATCCGCCCTAGACCGGCGTCTCTCTCTTATCAACTCCAATACCAATGGATTCTGTTAAAAACTTTAGTGCTTTCTTGGTTTCAAAAACAATCTCATGACGTTTGATTGCAGAGATATAGCGAGGACAATCCAAGATTTTAGGACCGAAAGAAAAACTCAAGAAGGAGGCCATCTACATGAACAGGAAATCTCCACGCAGCGTGACGTTCAGGGAATATGTGGCGGAGGTGCTCAAGAACGCCATTTATGAGAAGGGTGAAGTGTTAGATGTGGTGGTAGTGGAGGCACCCGCTCTGCCCGGCTGCTTCACTCAGGGTGCCTCTTTTGAGGAAGCGCGTGAGAACTTGATTGATGCCATTGAGGTGTGGATAATGGCGGGCTTGCAGAGCGGTGAGGAACTCCCGGCCGTGAACGGCTGCCAAGAGGAAGGATTAACCTGGCAGGAGCGATTTGGGAAAGCCTTAGACTACCTGGGAGAGCGGAATCAACACATATCGTTACAGCAGGTGGAGGAGGATATAGCGAGGGCAATTCAAGATGTTAGAACCGAAAGAAAAACTCAAGGCAGTGCTGGACGCTAATATTGTTGTCAGCGAAATTATTTCCCTTCACGGTGTACCGAGGAGAATCCTTGAGTCTGCCCGTGATAAGCGCTTTATCTTAGTTCTCGCCATTGCAAGCAACTGGCTAAGGTGTGGGTAGCTACGCAGGGAGGTGTTAAATATGGAAACGAAAGTTGAAGAACTATATGAGCAGGTCGTCAAGCCACTACCCGCCGACGAGCGGCTGAAGTTAGCAAAGTTCATCCTTAACGACATCCCGCCGCAAGCAGTGGTGGATGTTCCCTACGATTGGGAAGAACAGGACGAAGCAACTGAAATGGCGGCGTGGCGGGCACTGTCGGCGAAGGTGAACCGTCAGGTGTGGGACAACCCCGTTGACTCCGCTGACTGGGACAAGTGGCAACCTCAAAGTAAACCGAATCGAAAAACGAAAGTGAGGAGTGGGAAATGAGGCGACCAAGATACCGGCGCGGCGATGTGTTGTTAGCTTTCGTGCCATTCGCTGACGCGACGGGAGGCAAACTGCGCCCTGTGGTCGTGGTGAGCAGTAATGCTTTCCACGCCGCGCAGCCTGCCAATGTGCTGGTTACCCGTATCAGCGGCAACGTGTCGGCGCACCAAACCCCGACCGATTATTTGCTGCAAGACTGGCCAACTGCGGGGCTCAGACGCCCCAGCGTCGTGACCTCGTTTTTGTTCACCATCGCCCCATCTGAGATCCGCGCCACGCTCGGACGCCTCACTGACCGCGATTGGCGCGGCGTTGAAGGACTGCTGCGCCTCGCTTTGGACTTGCCGTGAGGGGAGCGCTCCCGCTCTGCTTCGTTCAAGGCACTCTGCGCAAGGGCGGCTTGATGGAAGCCTTGGTCGCATCGCGTGAACAGATTCGCATGATTGACAAGGCTCTCCTCATCACCAGGTTCGGCGAACTTTCCGCGCAATGGAATAGCTGCGTACCGATGCTATAAGCCATTCTGGAATTAGAACGACTGGGAACTGGAACGGGAGCTACTTTTGTATGGGCAGGATTGGCTGTATTTCGCAAGAGTGGCTCAACCGCTGAAAAATATCCAAGTTCAATGCAAAATACGGAGGTGTTTCATAATGAAAAGGCATTTCGCTTTGACGTTGACAGTTTTGATGTTTTTAGGAACGCTTGGCATCGTTGGGGCTTCCTCCGGGCAGACTTTCCCACAAAAGCCCCTGGCAAGGCTTGGAAAGGGGCAGCTTACTGGAAATGTTTCTTTCTCTCCCGATGGGAAGGTTCTCGCCGTTGCAAGCAGCAGAGGGGTCTGGCTCTATGACGCAAAGCGCCTTTCAGAGATTGGTCTGTTGGAAGCCGATCCTGGGTTTTCCTCTAACTACGGTGTCTTTTCCATTTCCTTTAGTCCCGATGGGAGCCTGCTGGCTTCTGCTACAGGACCGAACGGGGCCATTCAGCTTTGGGATGTCAAAGAGAAGCGGGAAGTTACCGTCTTGAAAGAGGGTAGTATAGGGATGGTCACCTTCAGCCCGGATGGAAATTTGTTGGCTTCGGGTGAAGGGTCTCCGGAGCACGCCGTTCGGCTTTGGGATGTCAAGCAGAAGCGGGAAGTCGCCGTCTTGAGAGGGCATACAAAGCAGGTATTTTCTGTTGCCTTCAGCCCCGATGGGCGTCTACTGGCTTCTGGAGGCGATGACGATACCGTTCGGCTTTGGGATGTCAAGGAGAAACGGGAAGTCACCATCTTGAGAGGGCATCAGGGGCCCGTACCTGCTGTCGCCTTCAGCCCTGACGGAAATCTGCTGGCTTCTGGAGGCTTTGATGGAGGCAATGACAGCACCGTTCGGCTGTGGGATGTCAGGGAGAAGCGAGAAGTCGCGGTCTTGAGAGGGCATACGGCCGGTGTGAGTGCTGTTGCCTTCAGCCCCGATGGGAGTTTGCTGGCTTCTGGTGGCGACGATACCGTTCGGCTGTGGGATGTCAAGGAGAAGCGGGAAGTCGCGGTCCTGGAAGGTCATAGAGACCGTGTGACTTCCGTCGCCTTCAGCCCCGATGGAACCCTGCTCGTTTCTGGAAGCGACAATGACGACACCGTTCGGTTTTGGGATGTCAGGGAGAAACGGGAAGTCGTTGTCTTGAGAGGGCATATAGACCAGGGGGGTTCCGTCGCTTTCAGCCCCGATGGGAGTTTGCTGGCTTCTGGTGGCAATAAGGACGTTTGGCTTTGGTCTGTCAAGGAGAAGCAGGAAGTCGCTGTCTTGGAGGGGGGTGGGGGTGCCGTCGCCTTCAGTCCCGATGGGAGGTTGCTGGCTTCTGCTGGAGGACTGAACGGAGCCATTCAGCTTTGGGATGTGAGGGAGAAGCGGGAAGTCGCTGTTTTAGGGGAGTGGGGTGTGAATTCCGTCGCCTTCAGCCCAGATGGGAGGCTGTTGGCTTCTGGAGACGACCACGGCACCGTTCGGCTTTGGGATGTCAACGGGAGAAGGGAAGTCGCTGTCCTGAGAGGGCATGAATCCAGTGTGTATTCTGTCGCCTTCAGCCCCGACGGAGGCCTACTGGCTTCTGGTGGCTGGTTGGACGGAATTCGACTTTGGGATGTCAAGGGGAAGAAGGAAGTTGCCGTTTTGGGAGAGAGAGGGCAAGGTTGGGTGAATTCTGTCGCCTTCAGCCCGGATGGGAATCTGCTGGCTGGTGACGATAAGCTTTGGGATGTCAAGGGGAAGAAGGAGGCCGCATTTTTGAATGCCGGCATTGTAGAGTCTGTTGCCTTCAGCCCGGATGGGAGTTTGCTGGCTTCTGGAAGATGGGACGCTGTTCACCTTTGGGATGTCAAGGGGAAGCAGGAAGTCGCAGTCTTGAGAGGGCATACGGTCGGTGTGCGTTCCGTCTCCTTTAGCCCCGATGGGAGTTTGTTGGCTTCTGGAAGCTGGGACGGCACCGTGCTCCTTTGGGAGATGAAGCCTTCCACACCTCCGCCTGGTGGCGGTGGCGATGGTACTCCTGTTGCGGGAAGAAACCCGGTCATTGTCATTCCTGGAATCATGGGGTCAATATTAAATGATGAACCTTTTGTTGGCCCACCTGAATGGCCTGTCAGTGTTTTGAAAGGGCCAGGAAATCCAGCGGATCTTCAATTGGGTTCGGATGGTAAACCTCCTGCAAACTCCAAGTCCGAAAGGTTGATTCCCACAGGGTTCATTGATGATTTGGTGAGTGGATTTTATGATAATTTTGTTAAATTCCTGGAGCGTAATGGCTATGAAGGCAAAATATTTAAATTTCCTTATGACTGGCGCCGGTCAGTCCGAGATAATGCTTACCTTCTGTATCTTGAGATTGGAAATATAAAAAACAGAACGGGAGCAGCGAAAGTTGACCTGGTTGCTCATAGTATGGGAGGAATGGTTGCAATAGAAGCAATAAAAATTTTAGACCAACGTAAAAAGTCCAATGAAGAGATCTCTGTTGGAAAGCTCATTATGGTTGGCATACCTCATCTCGGTGCGCCTGATACGCTTGAAGCACTCCTCTATGGAAGTGTTGATTTCGGATTTCTAGGGAACCTCCTCAAAGAGGATGCAAAGGTAAAGCAAGCAGTACATGATATGCCAGGAGTATACGATTTACTGCCAAGTCGAAAATATGTAGATACGTTAGGGAAGAAATATCTTATCCTTGATTTGGGGTTACCCAATTACAAGGATACCCAGGATAAACTCAAACTTTTGAATTTGAACGCAACGCTTTTGGGTAAGAGTGAAGAATTTCATAATGGATATGATAACTGGACTCAGCCGGTTGACATCAAAGCCTATGTTGTCGCTGGACATGGTCAATCGACAAGGGCCAAAGTATTCGGAAATTCTGAGCTCATTGATTCATTGCTTCTTCCTCTTCTCTCCAGGGGTGTTGTCAATCTACTATTCCCTCTTTTTACAGATGGCGATGGGACAGTCCCCCTGGATAGCGCAACAGCAATGAGGGTAGACCAAACCTACTATGCAGATTTAGAAAAAATCGGTAAAACCCATGGTAACATGCTAGATAGCGATAAAATCCAAAACCTCATTTTAAGCCTTCTAAATTCCAATGAAAGTGTTAATAGTCCATACATCACGACAACACGTCCTGCTCCACGAGGGTACCTTGGGTTAATCTCTCTTTCTCCTGTTAGGCTTGAGGTCTATGATTCAGAAGGAAGGCATACGGGAGTCGGAGCTGAAGATCTCGTTGAAACGGCAATTCCAGGAAGTTCTTTTTATCAGATCGGCGGGGCTGAAGGAAGTAAGTTCGTCACTGTACCGGATAACGGAGATTATAAGGTCATCATCACAGCACTCAGAGAAGGCAAATTTGACCTGATACAAACGAAAGGTACAGGTGAAGCAATTCACCAAAAGGTGATTTACAAGAATGTTAAGATTGGCTCAAAAACAATCGCCAAACTCGATTACAGCCCAGATTCCGAAGATTTAATGCTCAAACTGGATTTCAATGGCGATGGAAAATTTGAGACAAAGAGATCGCCGGACCAAATTATTGATAGTCCCGAATTGACCGGGGTGCCGCTTGTTATTCCGAGTGTCTCGGCGTTAGCCCAAAACTACCCGAATCCCTTTAATCCCGATACCTGGATTCCCTACGAACTTGCCGAGGCGAGCGATGTCAAGGTTGCCATTTATGATCTCCAAGGCCGGCTGGTGCGAACACTGGATTTAGGTCATCGAGAGGCGGGTCAATACTTTACCAAAGGGAAAGCAGCGTATTGGGATGGGAGAAATAACCGTGGTGAGGATGTCGCCCGAGGAGTTTACTTCTATCAGATTCAAGCCGGGGATTTTCAGTCAGTGCGGAAAATGGCCATCTTCAAAAAATAGCTTGACTTGTCGGGTAGGTCCCGCTTCGCAGGATGCCGCAAAGCGGGACTTTCAGCCATACGACCTGCAATATTATCTGTTTGAAACATTAAAAAATAGAATAAAAGGTAACAACCGTTAGGAGACTAAACATGCAAAAACGCTATACAATTCCTGTATTCCTCCTTCTCATATTAACCGCAAGTGTTGGGCTATTGGCGCGGGCACAAAAAACGGAGGAGGCAACCGAAGATAGAGGCATCACTTTGACAGACCTTGGGGTGACAGAAGAACAAAAGGCGCAACTCAAGGCTTTGTGGGAGCTTAAACGTCAAAAGCAAATTCAGGCAGTCAAAAACCTGCGCGTCTTGAATCGGCTGGCTAAGGACCCAATGGCATCAGAGGAGGCAATTAAAGAAATACTGGAAAAATTCCGTCAAGGACACATAGAGCAGGAACAAAAGATTAAGGCGGGCGAAGATGCACTTATCAAAACGCTGCCGACCCGCGCTCAGTTACATTTGACCCTTTTAGGGGTGTTAGAGAACGGTTTGACGCATCATCGGTTTGACACAGCGCCGAAAAAAGATGAGTAACTGTTCAGGTGGTCACCGTAGAACATGCCGTGCCCGTCTGAGATTTCGACAGGCTCAATCCGGCGGAATCGGACTGGCTTGTTCAAAGCCCCCGTGAATACCCGAAACAAGCTGGCAGCATGTTCTACATCTATCCAATCTGCTGAACGGTTACAACACGGAAGCGCCCCCCGACGAAAAGTGACGGGATAAAAAAGCGCGAAGTGGATAGTTCAAGAGGAAAGGGAAGGCAGGAAAAAATAAGGGGAAGAAAAAAAATGGTGGAGGATAACGGGCTCGAACCGATGACCTCTTGCATGCCATGCAAGCGCTCTCCCAACTGAGCTAATCCCCCACATCAGTAGAACGTAATTTTAACATACGCATTGCCCAAGCGCAAGGAAAATTTTATTGGTACGCCAAGAAATTTTGAAATGCACATGTAAGTACCCAGACAAATTTAATGGGGTTATTTTAGACTTCCGAAGTCTTTGAGACTTCGGAAGTCTGGATAGCTGTACCCCAATAATTTTGGCGCACCAATTACTTATCACAAGGAAGGAGAAGATGGGAGCTATGAAAACCACAAATTCGGATTTTTTTTTTCAATTCTTAAAACTAGAAGGCGACCAGATACAATTGGCAGAAGGCGCGCTCCTGATCGCCAAAGACGTTTATCCCGAGCTCGATATCGACTTTTATTTGCAGCAGTTAGATCAAATGGCTACGGAACTTCAAGCGCAGATCGGTGAGGGATTGGATGCGAGCGAACAGGTTAACAGCCTGAACCACTATCTGTTTGCGGAGCAGGGATTCAAGGGGAATCGGGACGATTACTATGACCATCGAAATAGCTATCTCAACGAAGTGCTTGAGCGCAAACTCGGCATTCCGATTACGCTCTCGATTGTGTACATAGAAGTTGGGAAACGGATTGGCTTGCCGCTGGTTGGCGTCGGTTTCCCTGGGCATTTCCTCGTCAAACACAAGGGGCAATATTTAGACATTTTCATTGACCCGTTTGAAGAGGGACAGCTCTTATCTGAAGAGACGTTTTCCGAGAGATTGGAACAATCTTATGGTCAGCCGGTGCCGATGCAACCTCAGTTTTTACTGGAAGTCACGAATAAGCAGATCCTTGCGAGAATGCTGCGGAATCTGAAACAGCTCCACTACAAGCAAGGAGAGTACGAGCAAGCGGTCAAAGCCGGCGAAAAGATTACCTGGCTTGAACCCGAGTCGGCACAAGACCATCGAGACCTCGGTTATCTGTACTACCAGGTCAATTCTTATGGCCAATCGGTTTCCGCTTTTAAGGAGTATCTCCGTTTAGCCAACGACCCTCCGGATCGGGAAGATATCGTCAAGAACATTCGCATCATCATGAAACAACTTGCCATGCTGAATTAGGGCGACAATATCACTTTGTGATAAATAACGAAGAAACCGAGTTTTTGAGAAAAACTCGGTTTCTTATCCCCAGAGGTCGAATCCCATGCCACACAAACTCCGTTTCGCAGTTATTGGTTCGGGTGGATTTGCTGAAACGTGTCATATCCCTGGCTTACAGCGCCATCCGAACGCTGAAGTGGTCGCATTATGCCGTCGGAACCGCGATCTTTGTGCCCAGATGGCGCAGAAGTTTAACGTTCCAAAAATCTACACGGACTATGCAGCGTTGATTGCTGATACCGAAATCGACGGGGTCACGATTGCGACTCCGAATGTCTTTCATCACCCGATTGCGGTGCAGGCGCTCAAGGCAGGAAAGCATGTCTTTTGTGAAAAGCCGTTGGCGATGAATGCCTCCGAAGCCCGCGAGATGTACGATGTCGCGGAAGCAAGCGGAAAAATTCATCACGTCGCCTTCACTTTCCGTTATACACACTGTCTGCACCAGATGCGCGACATGCTGAGGCAGGGACAGATTGGAGTGCCGTTCTTCCTTCGCATCCAAGCCGATGGATGGGGCGGGCTGCGAACAGCGGCAAAAGCGGCATGGCGAAATCAAAGTAGCCTGTCTGGAACGGGCATACTCGGCGACATGGGGTCGCACTTCTTTGATCTGATTCGGTGGCTGTGCGGGGAGATTCGGCAGGTGGGCGGTATCTTGCGCAATATCCCGCGCATCCGTCCCCACGCCAGCACGGGTGAACCGACCTCCATCGACACCGACGACCTTGCGGCATGCTGGTTTGAAACCGAATCGGGTTTGCAAGGACAGTTTTTCGTCAGTTGGGTCACGCCCTCATACGGCGAAAACAGCTATATCGAAATTCTGGGTGAGGAGGGGGCGTTATTTGCCTACCTGAGTCGTGGGGAGCGCGATGTTCTGCGTATCCGCCATCGAGACGGCGATTGGCAGCCGGTTGACCTGCCGCCCGAAGCCTCACAAGGAACACCGCACGCCCTGGAGCGGATGATGCACAGTTTCGTCGATGCCATCCTCAAGGGACAACTGGATGCGGCGCGAGATGCCTCTTTCTTCGATGGCTGGAAGGCGCAGGCGGCAATCGATGGCGTGGTGGAATCTGTGAAGCAGAAGCGGTGGATGGATGTGTAGTTGAAGCCTGGAAACCGAGTTTTTCTGAAAAACTCGGTTTCTGAAAACTCACCCCTACATTTCGGTGACTTCAAATGCTAACCAGAGAATTGATTGACACAATCTGAACCCTCTGTTAGAATGTATGCAATAAAACTTGGTATTTCAAGAGGAGTAAAACAACATGGAACAACAGTCACTGTTTGAATTACAAGAGCAGCGTGGCAATCAAATGATTCGCTATATTACCGAATCCCCTTGGAAAATACTTGATTGCGTGAATTGGGACTTCACAGGGGAAACAACGCAATATCTCACTCACACTTTTCATTCCTATCCTGCGCGGTTCATTCCGCAAATTCCTAATATGTTCATCCAACTATTTACACAAGAGAGCGATACGGTACTTGATCCGTTTGCAGGATGTGGCACAACATTAGTCGAAGCAATGCTACTCAACCGTAAAGCTATCGGTGTGGACATGAACCCACTCGCTTGCCTTATTAGCAAAACAAAGACAACGTTGGTCAGACAGCAAGACTTAGACAGACTGTGGGCCATTGTTGTACAAATGCAAAGCATCTTTGGCCTCCGGGAAGATGCAGATGTTGAATATCTTACGCAAATCGGCACCTTCAATGATACAGACATGAAATTTCCCAAACGCAAAATAAGCGATTTATTCACCCCCGACGTCATGGCTGAACTTCGTACTATTAAAGAGCACATTGAGGAGCTCAAGGATAGTGGAACTTTGTTCAATCTAGCATTGGTTGCCTTGTCTGCAACCATTCGCGTCGTCATTGAATCTGAGCGACGCAACGGTTTCTACCCCATGTTTCGTCAGAAGGTCAAGATGATGATTGCTGTATTAGAGGAATTGAATCGGCGAATCCATCAAAGTAACGTGACCGTATTACACAGTGACGCACGACAGGTGCCAATTTCTGACGCTTCTGTTGACTTAGTGGTGACTTCTCCTCCTTACGTGAATGCACTGGACTATTACCGCGTCCATCAATACAATATGGTTTGGCTAGGCATGGATTATAAGGCGTTTCAAAGACAGGAAATTGGTGGACATTCACATTTCATTGCAAATCGCTTTCGCCTATTGTCTGAGTATTTAGGCGATATGTTGAGAGCAATGATAGAGATGAGTCGCGTGTTAAAGCCTAACAGTGTATGTGCTATCGTCATTGGCAATTCAAGCCTTGAATATGAACTGATTGAGAGTCACAAATTCTTTGCAGCAATGGCTCCTGATGCCGGTTTTGAACTAAAGAAACTTCTATTTCGCAACATTGACGTAACACGGAAATACCACAATCAGAAAGTCGGCAAGATAAACAACGAACATATTGTCGTGTTGCAAAAGGTGACCAACCCGCCGGTGGCTGCTACCGCTGATGATTTCATTGCTGACATAGTTCAGCGAGAGATGCTGAAGTTCAAAAAGCAAGTGGATAAAAACCCGGGCTCGTCACTACGTGGTAAACATGTGTCAGCAGCACGTCTCAATCGGAATCCTGAACGGTTAATGGCAGCTATCGCTACCATCCAAAAAGATGTAAAACTGAAATAAGAACAGAGAGGTTGGAGAAATGGAACAATCAATGAACAAAATCATCACAGCTATACTGTCAGGTGATGATTATCGCCCATTTGTGTTGGAAACAATCAATCGTAGGTTTATTGAAAACGTTCATAACCTTCTCATCAAAGTCTTTGAAGCACGTCAACGCAACGCAAGTCCTGATTGGTGGCGTGATGAACTGATATCCCTGTTGAAGACGAAAGAAGAAGCTTTATGGTTTGGAGGATTGAACAAAAAAACTGTAAAGAGTATGTCAGGCACTGATAAACGAGAAGTCTGCATCCAACTCGGTAGACAGAACCTCCAAACTATTCAGAATCTGATTAACGAACTTTCAACAAACAGTGTACCACATATCGAAGTGAGCATTCATTACAGCGGAAAGACAGTTACACTTTCTGAAAGTGAATCCATTCTGATAGTCAATGCTATTGCTTCAATGAAGTTGACAATTCAAGGAGGAGCATGGAGTGAAGTTGGTAAAAAGTCAGAAAAACGCTTGTTGTTTACTATTTTTGAAATGCTCGGCATTCCGTCCTCTCAGTATATCCTTGTCTTTAGTGACATGGTGAAAAGTGGGTTGGTAGGTAACCGAGAAATAGACGCTATCGTGTTTACCGACGATAGGCGGCGCAAGTTACAAATCGAATTGAAATTACTGGGGGGCAATCCGGAAGTGAGTGACGAGGCCTTCTCGCGTAAGGTTGATTTGTTGTTAATCGATCGGTCATCCCCAATGATGATTGAGGAAGGTAAAAATCAAGGGATAACAACGATTGAACTCAGAGACAAAAACGCGCTTCTTAAAATCCACGAATTCTTCCAAGAAGCCGGCGTTACGGTTCAAAGACCCAAGTTGACAGACATTGCTGGTCAAGTTGCTGAGATTAGCCAACACTACGATGAATCGCGTGAAGGTGTAGCAATTCTTCAGAAAGTCAAGGAACTCCTCAGTTGATAATCCTTTTGAGCGGCGAACTCTTTATACGATTAGTAATTAGTAAGAGAATTTATTGGAGGTGAAAGGAGAATGGCAACCCATCAGGTCACATTAACGCTGCCAGAGACAATCTATCAGTTGGCGAAGGAGACCGCCACGGCAGTGAAACGTCCCGTAGAAACAGTCTTAGTGGAAGCGCTGACTGCGACGTTCCCTCCCATCAGCGATCTGCCGGAGAAGATTGCAAGCGAAGTATCAGAATTTGTCGGACTTTCCGATAACGTCCTTTTGAATATCGCCGCCGAGATGCTTTCGCCGCCGCAACAACGGCAGTTGACACGGTTATTGAATAAGAATAGCGAAGGCACATTGACCAATAAAGAACAAACAAGGCTGGATGAGTTGATGGATGAATATTGGTGCCTAACCTTGCGTAAGGCTCAAGCTCGGGCGATTCTAGCACAACGAGAGCAGATACGGACGTCGAAAGGCCGGCAACGTTATGAATTCCGCCAATAAGCAAAGGAAGATACAATTCACCTGAAAACTACTTATGAAAATTCTTGGTGTTGATACCTCAACCCCCATCGGCAGCGTTGGCTTGATCGATGGGGATAGTCTCGTCGCTGAATACACACTGAATATCGTCCACGCCCACTCGTCAAGGCTGATGCCGGCGATTGACCAGATTTTAAGGTGGGCGAATCTCACCGTCCGTGAACTAGATGCATGTGCGGTCGCGGTGGGTCCCGGCTCATTTACGGGCGTCCGAATCGGCGTCGGAACGATGAAATCGCTCTGTTACGCGATTCAAAAACCGATCATCGGTGTGTCAACGCTTGAGGCGATTGCCTGCACCCTGCGTTACACGGACGGGTTGATCTGCCCCATCCTTGATGCCCGGAGAAACGAAGTGTACGGGGCAATCTTTCACGGGGGGAAAACGTTGGAGCGGAAGTCCGATGATCTCTGCCTCCCGATCGAGGCGTTTCTGGACCGGATTGACGGCTCCACCATCTTCGTCGGGGATGGGTTGAAGCGATACACCCCCGCTATTCGGGAGCGGCTCGGCGAAGGTGCCATTTTTGCGGATGCAATCTTCAATGTGCCACGCGGGGCAAATGTCGCTCGGCTCGGGTACGAACGCTTGCGGAAAGGCGAAGCGGACGATTATTTCTCGATAACGCCCAATTATGTACGGAGGGGTGCTCCATGAACGAGTGAGCGAGTACAGTACGGCGTAAGTTTTTGACCCCCCCTAGCCCCCCGTGGACGGGGGGAACTCCGCCCCTCCTCCCTGCCCGCGGGGAGGCCGGGTGGGGGTCAATTATTTCTGCCGACATACACGCTCACTCACGTACTCGTCTACTCATACATTCACACACGCACACACTCACACAATGGAGGTACTTTTTATGCCCGTAGATATAATTGCTGAATATTTAGCTCAAGGTTTATCTCTTTCCGGACGGTCTTTATTTGAGTATATTGTCTACTGCCTCCTGCTTCAGGAGTTGCAAGAGATAAAAAATTTGACCCAAATGACAAGAACCAGTCCATTCCCTGCCATCGTGTATCATGAACGGGCTTCTGCATTAGATCAGTTGGAAGAATATGAAGCATCAATCGTCGATTACACCCAGGCGATCCGCTTTGAGCCGCGCATTCCACAAATGTATTACAACCGCGGCAATGCTTATGACGAGTTAGGCCAATACAAAGAAGCAATCGCGGATTATACCAAAGCGATTCAACTCCGGCCGGATTATGCGCTTGCGTATAACAATCGTGGCCTGGTGCACCGGAAATTGGGGGCGTATGAAAAAGCACTCAACGATTATGCAAAAGCCATTCAAATTGACCCACGCTATGCTGAAGCGTATGCCAATCGCGGGGCTGCCTACCAATGCCTCGATCAGTTCGAGAAAGCAATCGCGGAGTTCAACCAAGCGATTCAGGTCATGCCTGATGCTGCCGGTATATACTACAATCGCGCCATCTCTTATGAAGCACTGGGCAAAAAAGAGCAAGCGATTAAGGATTACACTAAGGCAGTTCAACTGGACCGCAGTTTTATTATGGCGTATCACAATCGAGCCCATCTGTATTTGAACCTGGGTGACTTGCAAAAGGCGCTCGCCGATCTGGACAAAACGGTTGCGCTCAACCCAGATGACCCTCTGGAATACGGAAATCGAGGGGAGCTTCATAGAGAGTTGGGCGATTATCAAAAAGCAGTCGCGGACTTTACCAAAGCGATTGAACTGAAAATGGAACACTCCAAGATATACGCAAGCAGGGGAGGGGCTCACGCAGGCTTGGGTGATTTGCGGAAGGCGCTTGCAGATTTCGACACGGCGATTGCCCTGGATGCGAACGACGCGATACTGTACCGGAATCGAGGCGTGATTTACCATGAATCGGGTGAGTATCAGAAAGCCGCCGAAGATTTCACCCAAGTGCTTAAACTTGAGCCGGAATTTCCAAGCATCTATACCAGAAGGGGGATGGCGTATCTTCAATTGGGTGATTCCCAAAAGGCGCTGGCAGATTTCAACACGGCTCTTCGGCTCAATCAGAACGATGCCGAAGCGTATTATCACCGAGGCGATATCTATGATGCCCAAGGAGAACACCGAGGTGCAATCGCGGATTTTACCAGGGCCATCGAACTCAACCCGGATGATATCCGCTTTTACTTCAAGCGGGGTAGCGTCGCCGGGCGCACCGGCGACTATCAAAATTCACTTGCGGATTTCACGAAAGTGATTGCGCTCGAGCCGAACAATGCGTCAGCCTATTCGGCGCGGGGGCTTGCTTATGGCGCAATGGGAGAATACCAGAAATCGGTTGCTGACATGACCCGAGCGCTTGAATTTCATCCGAACGACGCCCACTCGTATATGACACGCGGCGCGTCTTACGGAGGCATCGGCGAATATCAGAAAGCCCTCGAAGATTTCACCAAATCGATTGAACTTCATCCGGCAGATGTTCCAGCACACCAGATGGCTCAAATATACTACATGCGCGGCGTATCATACCTCCATTCAGGTGAGCTCCAAAAGGCGACTGAAGATTATCAGAAAGCAGTTGAACTGGACCCGGAAACCGCACAGACCCTGCCGGATTATACCAAAGAAGGCGAAATAGAGAAAAGGGGGAGCTTGGAAGACAATGCTTTTGCGAGTGACGAGGAAGAGAAAAAGCCAGATGATGAGAAAAGACAGCCTTAGCCTCAGCCTCAGTCTCACCAAGACAGCCAAAAAGAACTCGCACAAGTCGTTAGAGGAGTAATTTTTATGGATTACTTAACAAATGTATGGTATATTTTTACTGAATCGTTATAAGGAGACGTATGAATGAATATTTCAGTGAGGCAAACTCTCGAAAGGAAATGGTATCATGGCCCGCTCAGACTTACTTGTTAAATTAGTAAAGGCCGGGGTAGATGGAGACCATCTGTTGTTCAGGCGTACCGTTGAAGCAATGATCGCTGAAGAAGAGGCTCAACAACACCATGTCTTGGCAAGACGTTTAGCAGACCAACTCAAACCCGATGAACATCCGCTCCCGAAAGAGCCGAAATCTAGCAGCAATCATCTCCAAAATCTCATGTATGAAATGACTCCTCGTAAAGACCTGGACGATCTGGTGTTGCCGACGGAAGTCATATCTGCCTGCCGTGAAATCGTGGAAGAGCATCATCGGAGTGACCTGCTGCGCTCCTATGCTTTGGAACCACGTCACCGCGTTTTGCTTGCTGGCCCTCCGGGCAACGGTAAAACCTCCCTTGCAGAATCATTGGCAAACGCTTTGATGGTTCCGATGTTCGTCGTGCGCTATGAGGGCGTAGTTGCGAGCTACTTAGGAGAGACAGCCCAACGCTTACGCCCATTGCATCTACCGTCACCTGAGAGGCAAAAACAGCGACTCGATCCGAAGTTCGATCGGTTACAACAGAGTATGGAGAACCGCCGAATCGCACTCCAAATCGCTCCCTCTGGTGTTGAACCTGAGATGGTTCTGGTTCTGGAAACAGCGGGGAAAAATGTGGATGACTTCCTCAAAGCTGTAAGGCACATTGATGGACGAGACTGGCTGGGAGATTGGGACGAAGATGATCTATTGCCAGACGAAGATTTTTACTATGAAGGCGATCGGACTAAGGCCCTACAGGGACGTTTATATCTGGTGATGTCTGATCATCGTGCGCTTAATGAGCTACTTTCTCTATGGAATCGTTGGCCCAATCAGTCGCCTGGCTATGGGCTGACAAAATGGCGGGATTTGTTTCAATGGTGGAAATTCCGACTGATGAAAGCCTTGATGAAGAACCTATCGAAATGCAGCGGATTGAAGACACTTCGCCAGTATCCAATGAAGAACCTATTGTTGCACTGTTAGATGGCCTACCTTTGGCGAATCATAAATACTTAGCAAACAGAGTGATCATCGACGACCCGGATGGATGGGAGCAAAATTACCTTGTTAATGAGCGTGTACACGGCACGTCAATGGCATCTCTCATTTTGCATGGAGATCTTGATGCGAGGGAACCCGTACTAGGGCGTGTTGACGAACTGTTTCGCAATCCAACTGTAGCCCAAGATTCTATCTTGGTTGGGGACGAGGCACCAAGTTAGAAACTTGGGCTACGAGCGCATTTGCCCGAGTTCGTCAACACGCCCTAGAGCGTCTGATTTACGCACGTCCAATTATGAAGCCAGACCCTCGTGATTGGGTCAATCGGCCAAGAGCAGAACGCATTCCAGAAGAGGTGCTTCCTGTGGACCTTGTACATCGGAGTGTGCGTCGAATCTTTGAAGGAGAAGGGGCAGAACCAGCAACAGCCCCCAGCGTGCGTATTATCAATTTGGCGATCGGAGACCCGAATCGTCCACTCTATAGTTTCCCCAGTGCTTGGGCAAGGTTACTCGATTGGTTATCTTTGAAGTACAACGTCCTATTCATCGTCAGTGCTGGGAATCACGTTGAGCCAATAGAGCTTGATATGCCTGCCGAAAACTTTAATGAGCTAAAAGCAGCATCTCCTTCGTTAAGGAAAGCGATCTTGAAAGCAATAAACAAAAGGGCAATACATCGCAGGCTCTTCTCTCCCGCAGAGTCCATCAACGCTTTGACAGTGGGCGCCTTACACTCAGATGCCTCTCCTCTATCAGTTCCAAACCAAGCGGCTTCGTATGGCCCCATAGACCTATTAGGCGTCAATCCTCTGGCAAACATGGTGATGCCAAGTCCAATAAATGCCCAAGGTCCAGGATTTCGACGATCCATTAAACCTGAAATCCTGATGCCGGGAGGACGGGTACTTTACCGAGAGAGACCGACAGGCAACAGTCAGGAGGTTATATTAGAACCTGTGAAAACAACCCGTCCGCCGGGGCAACAAGTTGCGAGTCCACCAAAAAGGCCAGGCCTGCTTACAGACACATATTATTGTCGAGGAACCAGCAATGCGGCTGCCTTGGCCACACGAAGTGCAGCTCGTCTATATGAGGTTATACAAAGGCTTCGTGACGAGCCGGGAGGCGATCGCTTAGACGATGGCTACGTTGCGGTACTAGGGCGTGTTGACGAACTGTTTCGCAATCTAACTGTAGCCCAAGATTCTATCTTGGTTGGGGACGAGGTGCCAAGTTAGAAACTTGGGCTACGAGCGCATTTGCCCGAGTTCGTCAACACGCCCTAATCAAGGCACTCCTGGTACATAGCACCTCATGGGGGGATATGAGAGATTCTTTAGTTGATGCCTTGGAAACAAGTGAGAACGCCACGCTTGCTCGGCTACTTGGATACGGTAAGGCTCACATCGAAAGGGTTTTATTCTGTACGGCACAACGTGCAACTCTACTTAGCTGGGGTGCTCTCACTGATGGAGAAGCTCATCTGTGTTTCCTACCCCTACCATCCAGCCTGAACGGCCAGATAGTTCGGCGTAGATTGATTGTGACCTTAGCTTGGTTTACCCCTATCAATCCGAATCATCGAGCATACAAAAAGGCAGATCTGTCGTTTGAACTGTATGAACCGCATCAAAAGTGGTCTGACTTTCAAACCATATTGCAAATCAAGCGACAGGAAGCAGATTGGCATGCGGTGAGACGTGGTACTGTACAACATGAAGTGTTTGAAGGGGAAACAGCGTCGCCGTTTTCTAACGAAGAGGGAATCTCAATTCAAGTCAACTGTCGTGAAAATGCAGGCGGTCTAAACGGGAAATGTGTGCCTTATGCTTTGGCTACCACTTTGGAAGTCGCACCAGGGATCAACCTTCCAGTCTATGAGGAAATTCGTAATCGCATCCGACCTGTGATTAAAATAACAACGTGAAAGTCTATTTTTTTCTTGATTATTTGCACCGAATCTTTTATCATTCCTGAAAACACGATCAAGAAAGGCAAGCCCTGAAGTTCAACTTCGGGCTTTTGTTAATCGCACTCACTGAACTACAGGAGGAACACATGCGCTCACGTCGTTTAGGGCGTTTTTTCGCCCTGCTCTTTCTGATTTACCTCACCACGACCCCCTTTTCATGGGGGTTAAAAGTCGGGGATGCCCCACCCGATTTTGTCGTATCCAAAGGGGCTGACGGGGAGGAAGTGAAGCTCTCCGATTTTCATGGCCAATCCAATGTTATCCTGAACACCGTGCAGACTGCATCCTCACCTGACTCAGAATTTGCCACGCAGTTGCAAAGCCAGGCCGAGGCGTTCAAAGCAAAGTATGATGCGGTCACCATCACGATTAAACCCGAATCTTCGGGGATAGAGATGACTATTTTCATCATTGATAAGTCCGGGCACATCCGTTGGAAATTCGATGGAAAAGCGGATGCCGCCCACCCAACCATAGAACAACTGGAATCTGAGTTGGCGAAACTCAAACGCACCACGCCTTTGCCGCTCGGTTCGCCGGCCCCAGATTTCAGCCTGACCGAAGCCGACGGAAAGACAATCTTTACCCTCTCCGATTATAAGGGCAAAAAGAATGTCCTTGTGACGCTGCTGCTGCAAACCTACTGACCGTTCTGCGCGAACTTCACGTCGCAGTTGGCGACGAATCGACAGTTATTTGAGGAGAAATATGACACCGTTGCAGCCGCTATCAAACCCGAACCGCTGAAGATCGTCTCAACCTTCAAGGACCCTGAAACAATGGATATTCCACTCCTTGCGGACCCAGGTTCTTCTGTGCATGAAGCCTACGGGGTGACGCAACCGTACCGCTTTCATAACCGAGATATGTACTATCCAGCCACCATGCTGATTGATAAAGAGGGGAAGCTGAGATGGCTTTATATCAGCCAGAAGAATTCAGATCGGCCGAGCCCAGAATTGATTATCGAGCAGCTTGAAAAACTGAAGGCTGAATAACGTGAAACGTGAAAGAAAGGGAAGGATGGAAGGAATGGAAGAATGGAAGGATGGAAGAATACCGTCTTCCATCCTTCCATCCTTCCATTCTTCCTCTTTTTCTCTGTCCCCTTGTTGTAGAAAGTCCTGTAGCCCTCCTATGATGAACCGTGTCCTTGAAAACACGTCCTCGCTTTTTATTGCCCATCTTATTGGCCGCCTCCTCTCGCTGGTGCTGACGCTTCTGCTCATGCCACGTTACTTCAGCCAAGAGGCGTTGGGAAGCTACTTCCTTGCGATGTTCATCACCAACCTGATTGCAAGCGTCACCGAATTGGGCATGCAAGCCCCTTTGATTCGTGAGATGACATTGCATCTTCAGGGTGCGCGTCATTTCGTCGGCAATGCGTTGATGATTCGCATCCTCTTGTCGATTGTCGCTTTTGGGCTGATGGTCGGGAGTGGCTATCTGCTGGGTTATCCGCCGTCCACTTTGCGGCTTATCCAACTGCTCGGCCTAGCGGAGATCTTCTCCTCAATCGCTCAACTGTTCCGATGTGTTTTTCGAGCGTTTGAGCAGATGAAGTATGAAGCGTTCACAGTGGTGGCAGAGAGATTGGCTGTTGTCCTGGTCGGGGGCTGGCTCATCCTTCGTGGGACGGACCTCGTGAACTTCTGCATTATCGTTTTGATTGCAAGCGTGCTGAATCTTCTACTCTGCGTGGGAATCGTTTTAACAAGGTTGACTTCGTTGCGCTTTCGATTTGACCTGGCAATTTGGCGCACGCTGATGCGCCAAGCCATTCCGTTTGCCTTCGGCAATATCTTCAATCTCATCTATTTTCGGATCGACACCGTGATGCTCTCAAAACTGAGTCCAGACGGGGTTGCCGCCAACGCCTGGTACGGCTTGGCTTATACAATCGTCAATGCCTTCACCATCCTCCCCGGCGCATTTATGGGCGCGATGTTCCCCGTGATGTCGCGCGCGATTGAGGACAAAGCGGTTGATTTTCGTCCCATCTACACGGATGCCCTTCGATGGATGGTTCTCATCGGGGCACCCTTTGCCGTGGGGCTGGCAACGTTAGCCACCGAAATCTCTCTTACTTTTTTCCCAAGCTATGATCAGACGACGATTGCCCCTGCCTTGTGCCTGCTCAGTTGGTCGGGCGGTCTGATCTTCCTGACGACCGTCGTGATTACGGTGCTGCGAGCCGCCGACAAAAGCCGCCCATTCACATTTCTTATGGTAACCACAGCCCTCCTCAATATTGGGTTCAATTTTATTCTCATCCCCCGCTTCAGCCATGTTGGGGCGGCTGCAACGATGATTATCAGTGAAGGGTATCTGTTCATCGCGGGTTTCATCTATATCTACCGAAAAATCTCTAAACCCACTCAGATTGATTTCGTCATTAAAGCCATCAGCGTTTCAGCTTTAATGGGCGTGGGCTTGATGCTCCTTCGTCATCACCTGTCGATTTGGCTGCTAGTTCCCCTCGCAATTGGATTTTATTTCGCCGGGATAGCGCTCCTCGGAGAGATTCGGTGGGGGAAAGCTAAAAAGTAGGGGGCAATGAAACATAAACCTAACACCTGACACCTGACACCTAACACCTAACACTTTTGGAGGTATTCAATGAACGAAGAAGAACGTTATCTATTTGATCTGTGGGGATATTTGGTCGTCGAGGACGTCTTGAGCGTGGATGAGCTTGCCGTCTTGAATGAGATGATCGATCAGCGGAATTATCCTGAACCTGATGAAACCATCCAGAGCCAGCGATTCGGCGGCTTTCTGGATTGGGAAGGAGATGCCTTTCGGAACCTGTTGAGTCATCCCCGCATCATGCCGTGTCTGAAAGAGCTCATTGGGAGTAAATTCCGCCTCGACCACGCTTACGGAATCCTGATGGGGAAGGGAAACGCAGGCGGGACGCTACACGGTGGGGGGACGCCGTATGATGCGGCGCAGTATTACGTCTTCCGAAACGGAAAGATATATAACGGACTGACCGTTGTCTCGTGGGCGTTGACCGATGCGTTACCCGGTCAAGGCGGCTTCTGTTGTGTCCCGGGGAGCCATAAAAGCAATTTCCCCTGTCCCTCCAATTTCAGACCGGTTGCCCATAACCCGAAATGTATGGTGGGTGTTCATCAAAAAGCGGGGGACGCCGTCATTTTCACGGAGGCATTGACACACGGCACGCTGCCGTGGAATGCCGACCATCCGCGGCGTTCCATCCTATTCAAATACAGCCCCGGCCACTCCGCGTGGGGAGCAGGACGGTATTCCGATTCCCTGCGTGAAAAGATGACATCGGAAGACCAACGGCTCCTGTTAGAACCGCCTTATGTCCACAATCGGAAGGTCGTTGTGGAGTGAGGGCTGAAACGTGATGCGTAAAACGTAAAATGTGAAAGGAAGGAAGGGAAGGATGGAAGGAAAGGAAGGAAGCCATCTTTTCTCCTTCCCATTCATATCAGGTTAAACAACACTTAATCTGCGCAAATCCGATTCCGATTCACAACTGGATCTGTTTTGACGCATAGAGAACTTGCTCATGATTACATTTCTATTCTGGAACCTTAATAAAAAACCGCTTGAGGCAATTGTCACCAACTTCGCACGGCAACATGAAGTTGATGTGCTCATGTTAGCAGAATGCGAAATACCACCACAGGTGATGTTAAAAGCATTAAATCAAGAAAAGACGCAATTCCACTTTACCTCTGACAGCCTTTGTAAGAAAGTCGATATCTACACGCGATTCTCTAGGAAATTTCTCAAGCCTCGATTTGAAACCGATAGAATCACAATCCGCCGATTGACCCTTCCAACGAGAACGGAAATTTTACTGGCTGTTGTTCATTTTCCCAGTAAACTTCATTACTCCAACGAAAGTCAAACTGTTGAGTGTACCGTACTTTCTGAAAACATTCGCCAAGTTGAACAAAAGGTTGGACACTCAAGGACGGTAGTGATAGGTGACCTGAATATGAATCCGTTTGAGTCAGGGCTGGTTGCTGCGGCTGGGTTAAACGCTGTTATGACCCGGGAGATAGCGTTGAGACAGACACGAACAGTTCAGTCTCGACAGTATCCATTTTTTTATAATCCAATGTGGGGACACTTTGGCGATACGGCGGAAGGCCCTCCCGGCACCTATTACTATGCTCGTTCAGAGCAGGTAACATTCTTTTGGAATATTTTCGATCAAGTCTTACTACGCCCCGACTTGATACCTTTTTTTCAGAATAATTCGCTAAAAATTTTGAGCACAGATGGTAGCACGTCATTTCTATCTGAAAGAGGACTGCCCAACGCATCTATCGTTTCAGATCATTTGCCGATCCTGTTTAGATTAGCCGTTTAACGAAAGGAGTTACCCATGGCAACAAATCTTCCCGATCTCTGGCCCGATGATATCGCGGTTACCAACGACTTAAAATCCCCAGTTACCATTCTTCGGCAGCAAGCCGCACTTTTGGGTGAAAAGACACAGAATCTTGTTGAGGCTGAAGTAAGTTCACAGGTCACCCCCGGAAGCCCTTCAGAAGGTAGCTATTTCACACATCAGTTTAGTTTGGTAGCACCAGCTTTGGATAACTATAAGTTTCGCCTGTTCTACATTAGGCATCTCATCGATTTCTACCCGATAAGAATCTGGAAAGAAGGAGCGAAGGAAATCCAAGTTGGATCTGAGCAGGAGTTTATCGAAACGTTGAGAGAAATCTTTTCCTCCGAGGAAACGAAACGAGTTATACGCGCATTAATTGCCCAAAGCCAAGCATAACCCGCCAGTCCTTGAAACCGATTTCTACTCTACTGGCACGGCATACCCGAAAATGATCGCCATTTCATCCTCCGATGTCAACCCATACGTGATCGGGTACGGTTTATCATCGTTATAATGGGTGGCGGTATAACGCAGCCCATCCCCCTTTCTCAGCAGAATTGGTGGATTGGGCATCAAAAATCCTGGGTCTTCCCAATCATCGGTTTGGTAGATTGGTGTGCCATCAAGCCGGGTAATCACGAAATGTACGCCGTGCCGGTGCGTATGGGAAGCAAGGACGATGATTTCCAAGTCTTGAGGAACCATCCAGGTGTCCGTTGTTTTGACCGTCTGACCGGGCGGCACATTAATCTTTTCGTTTGAAATCAGGAAGGGGCGGGCAATCCTTTTAACCTCGCTCGCATCCATCGTGTAAAAGTTGACGTAGACTTGACCTTGCAAGGTTTCTACCCCATTCAGGTTAATAAAATGGGAGTTAAAGTCATAGTAGGAATCTGCGTAAAGCTTAACCCCGATGCCTTCAGGATATGTCAGCGTCGTATTGATCGTCTGTGCGGCAGCAACCAACTCCCGGTCTAGCCCATCGTGCTGTGGGTCCTGGGTGTTCAGTGTGCGGTAGCCGGGCTCGGGGGCTTTATCGCCCAATACCCGATACAGGAGAAAATGGTGTGAGCCAACGGGCTGGATAATGTCAATCCGATTGACCAGAACATCCTCCGTAATCGGCAACTTCATCGCATAAAAGATCTCCCGCTCTTTGCCGGGCGCGATATCAAACGGTTTGAGGTGTACCTGAAAACCGTGTTCAGGCGGTGAGGGCGGCTCGAAAGCCTCATGGGCGAACTTGATTGGCGCGTCCAGGGCGGGCATATCTTTAATCTTTCCTTCCTTAGGTGCCCCCGCAACGACCCATCGGCGAATTGCATCGACAGTCTCTCTTAGCAAAGGTTTCGCCCCGCGCGGCATCAGGACGCCGTGTCCCTCCATCGGTTTCGTCAACTTAAACATGAGGAAGCTATTTTCCGGGTAGTACGGGTCAACCCGTTTGAGCCCCTGGTCCTGCGCCAGAAAATTCTCCGGTTCCGCTCCGACAAGCCCCTCATACGCGGCATCTTCGTTCTCCAAATTCAACCCACCGGTTGGCTTGGCCGAACTATGGCAAGAGGCGTTGGTACAGTGGGTCTGGATAATAGACTCGTGGATGATGTGAAAAGTGGAGGCTTCCTCGCTCCGGTGGGCGCTCGCGGTGCCGGTGAGAAGGGCGGAAAAGGTGAAAAGAGTTATTATGAATTGCGTTGCGAAAGGTCGTTTTCTTGACATTGTTTCTCCTGTGTGATGTGAGTGTAAATGTATGAAGCATTCAGAAGCCATTTGTAACGGCCCAAATCCGAAGGCGAGAAAACATGAAAACGAGACGGTTCTTGCCGTTTTCACGTGTCCACAGTTCCTTTTTTCTTACTCTGAATGGAGGCAATTTCCCTACCGCCGCCGATCCATTGCCGTCACCTCGCTTTCGCCCAGGTGCTCGATGAGCCATGTCCGCAGCGGCACATCCTCATCCGTCGGCGTATACCGCCCGTTGTTCCTGACCGCTTCACCGATCAACTGCTTGCGAATCTACGACTCGCCCCTTCGCTCATTCTGTGTCTGAGATTTTTATATGCAAATTCTATAACAACTTTCCAGAATCGTCAACTGAATTCTCCAATAGGCACCGAAAAAATTGCTCTGATTTTACGAGTTTTTCGGTTATGAAGCACAAGCGAGGCCCAGACTTCCGAAGTTTCAATACGCGAACTGAGCGGAGACGATGCGAAACCGTGAGGAGAATGAAACCGCCCAGATGTTGCACCAAACTTCGGAAGTCTCAGTGAAAAACTCGTATGATTTTGCAAAACTCTTGGAAGGAAAAACTTAAATCCCTATAGACATTTTTTGGGGTTTGGCGTTATAATTAAATAAACCTGTGCTATCACAAAACCCGTGAGAAGATGTCTTAGGTTGGGGGCAATCCATATTCGTAATGCGTAATGCGTAATGCGTAAGAAAAGCCTCTGAATTACGTTTTACGCATTACGCATTACGCATTATTCTTCACGTTTCAGGTTAAATCCGCTGACGACGGGGCTTCTTATGTTATGTGATAGCACAGTCCTAATTCAAATTCTATACGAGGTCTCATCATGATTCTATGGCAATTTATAAAAAATCGCCTCAAAAAGTTATTCTATACGGTTTACCAAAAACGCCTTGAGCGAAAAGCGGTTCAATGGCACATTCCCTATCATATCGGACTCATCCTCGACGGGAACCGCCGCTATGCGAGAGAGCAAGGCTTTGCGGATATCATCAAAGGGCACTACGATGGTGCAAACAAACTGGAGGAATTCCTCCATTGGTGCGACGAGTTAGGTGTCAAGATTGTCTCCATCTGGATCTTTTCCCTTGACAACTTCCGGCGCGAAGAATCTGAAGTCACGGGCATCCTGGAGCTGATTGAGAAGAAGATGCGAGAACTGATCACGATCGAAGGGCTTCACAAAAATCAGATTAAGGTCCGACCCATGGGCAGGATTGATTTACTGCCGCCGAGCCTTCAGGAAGCCATTCACGCAGCAGAGGAAGCCACGAAGGATTATGATAAATTTATCCTGAACGTGGCTGTGGCTTATGGCGGGCGCGAAGAGATTGTTGAGGCATTCCGGAGTCACTTAAAATCGGAGTTAGCTGAAGGTAAAGACCTTGCCCAGGTCGCAGAGGAACTCAGTGAAGATAAAATCAATCCGCATCTTTATACCGCCAATCTACCGGATCCCGATCTGATTATCCGAACCAGCGGCGAAATCCGGCTCTCCGGTTTCCTGCTCTGGCAGAGCGCGTATGCAGAATACTACTTCTGTGATACCTACTGGCCCGCGTTCCGAAAGATTGACTTTCTGCGGGCAATCCGCGATTATAGCCACCGACAACGGCGGTTCGGAAAGTAGTTTCAGTTGTTCACCCTTTGTAGCGTGGCACCAAATGAAGCCGTTTGTCATAGACAGAGTTCTTCAATTCAGGAGGTAACGATGGCGGAATCCGCTCAAACCGATACCAATCAAATCGACCACGATGGACTATTCAAAGAATTAATCCATCAATGCTTTGAGATGTTTCTTCGCTTGTTTTTCCCGCGGGAAGCAGCGCTCCTCGATTTTTCAGCGTTTACTTTCCTTGAACAGGAACTTCTGACCGATTATCCAAGCGGGGAACATCGTTACATTGATACACTGGTGGAGGTCAGAACACTGACTGGTGAACTGATACTGATTCACATCGAATTTCAATCAACCCGAAGGAGCGGATTTCCACGGCGGATGTTTCGCTACTTCAGCCAACTCCGTCTTAGACGGGATACCCCGATTTGGCAGATTGCGGTGTACATGCCAGGCGGTTCAGGGGGAGTGGGGTTTGAAACCTATACCGAGGCGATGTTCGGCGAAGCCTTTTTACCCTTTCGGTATTGGTGTGTCAGCCTGGCAGACCTTGATGCCGCGGCGTACCAGGCCACCGCAAACCCTGTGGCTTATGGCTTGGCTCCCTTGATGAACCGAGGTGACATCAGCCACCCGCGCTTGAAAGCAATTTGTCTTAATGGAATAGCAACCAGCAATATCACCCAGGCACAGTCAGCATTATTAGCTCACTTTGTCGAGACCTACCTGCCGCTGACCGAAGCGGAGCAGGAGGAATTTGAAGGTTTAATTCACCGAGAGGAGGTGAGCGTCATGCAATTCATCACTTCATGGGAACGTCAAGGTATCACCAAAGGCCTGCTTCAAGCACGGCGCGAAGTCCTGTTATCCCTATTGGGGGAAAAATTTGGCACAGTCCCTCCACTTATCAGTCAACAGGTACAAACCATAGAATCCTCCGAGGCGTTAGATCGATTGCTCCGGCAACTCATCCATGCTAACTCCATCGCCGAGCTGGGTCTGGATGGAAAAAAAGAATGACCGGGAGGTGAGCAGCAACATGATGAAAACCACAATCTTTTTGTTCAGTCTAATTCCTACACTCGCTTTTGCTTCCGTGACATTTACCATCGATCAGATCGAGGGCGACTCCGGCGTTGTAACCATTCACTACACCATCGTTGACCTGACGGGTGATCTCTTTGAAACGGTCAACTGGCAGTACAGCCTTGATGACGGCGTCACCTGGGTGAAGGTCGATCCAAACGCAATCAGGGACAATGGCCGAAAGGTTGCGGAGAGTTCGTTTATCAGATGGGACACAACGATCGGTGCCAACAACCTTGCCGAACAGAAGCACGATAACGTTCGATTTCGCATGTCGGTCAAATCCGCGTCAGGGACGGACTTGGGGAGATGGAGTTCCCAAGTTAGTATGCCTCGAAGTCGCTCCGGGCTGGCGGCGGTTGCGTTAGATGGAAAAATCTACGTCATCGGCGGAAAAGATGCGGCCAGCCCTTTCTCGACTGTCGAGGTCTATGCCCCACTTACTGATGCCTGGACACGCCATGCGAGCACGACAGCCGCCCGGTATGATCTGAGCCTCGCGGAAGTGGGAGGGGAGCTCTACGCGATCGGTGGATTTAACAGCACCCACGCCATCGCTCTGGTGGAGGCGTTTCGTCCAGAGACGAATGCGTGGATGCCTCGAACCGACATGCCGACCGCACGATATGGGTGCGCGGTGGCGGCCTTAAATGGGAAGGTCTATGTCATTGGCGGGCGAAATCAAGATGGGGTACTTGCAACGGTGGAAGTTTACCACCCGGCAACGGATTCCTGGACAGCAGCGGCGTCGTTGCCATCCCCCCGGGCGAACCTCGCGGCTGTCTCTGTCAATGGAAAAATTTACGCCATTGGTGGGGGGGATGGACAAAAACATCTGGGGACGGTTGAGGTCTATGACCCGGCGACGGATAGATGGGACACCAAGTCGAGTCTGAGGGTGAGGCGCTCCGGTCTCGCCGTTGCGCTCCTCGACGGAAAGATCTACGCCATTGGTGGCACAAACGGTGAAACCCATTCAAACATTGTTGAAGTCTACAATCCCGCCACGGATGGGTGGTCGTTCAGAGCGAACCTGCGGATGGCTCGGTCTGCCCTCGCGGCTGTCGTGGTCAACGGACAAATCTACGCCATTGGCGGGCTCAACGACGCAGGCGATCTGGCGACCGTAGAAGCCTTTGATCTGGCAAGCCCTCCCGAGATTTCTCCGCCTTTCCCGATCAATAACTTGAAGGTGTCGTGCCTCAAAGGGGATGTCAACGGGGATGGCAAAGTCAAAGTCAACGACGGCATCCTTATCCTGCGTTTCGCTGAAGGCTTAGGTGAGCCGACGAAGGAAGAGCGGTGCGCCGCCGACTTCAACGATGATGGTGTGATAGACGCCAGTGACGCCCTACAGGTTTTGCGAATCTCGGTGGGGTTGGAACCGTAGGGTAAGTGAATACGCGGTGTCGAAACCTATTTTGTCCGGTGCGAAATGATAATTTTGCATGCCAGGTTTCACAAACCTAATACTTGTTTCAATCGGCTTTCCACTTCCTGACAGTCAAGTGAACTAAGTTTACCTATGCGATGCACAACCCGTACCTCCGAAATTGTTGCGAGTTGGATTCGCACAACTGAAGGAGCAACCAAATTCGCTACCTGCCAATCAGCAAGTTGGTAATCGCTAGGGAAACGGGGAGGATGGGTGGTGATCGCGGCGATAATGAGATCGCCCTGTTGGTTGTAGATTTCTTCGCTCAACACAACGGCAGGGCGGATTCTCGTTGTTGCACTGTCTCGAAAGGGGAAAGGAACGAGTACAACATCACCTTTCGTGTACGCCATAGATTTGCCTCCAGTTGTCGTACACTGCATCTTCGTTGTTGTCCCAGGTTTCTGCAAACACCTCATCGGAGGCGGCAGAAATGTCTATAACGGGTTCTTCCCGATACGAGTGTGCGTGAGTGAGCGAGGTGATTTCCTTTTCCAGAATGCGCACAGTTTTGCCAATCTTGATGGCTGGCAAGTCTCCTTGTTGAATCCATCGCCGGATAGTGCGTGTGCTGACCCTTAGCCTTTGCGCTGCTTCCTGAACCGTTAAAAAAGTGGTTGACATGACAATCATCTCCTTGATATTGTTGAATAGATTTTAACTCAAATGTCTGTGATTGTCAATCATTGATTTTCTTATTTCATCCCTTCACGCGCTATTGAACGTAAACCAAACACTTGGCCAGTCCATCTCAAGAGAAAAATCCCTATGCCAAACCCATACACGAACCGTTCGATGTTGCGTGGCGATTCGCCCATGTTCTATGGACGTGAACGGGAGCTCCGCGAAATTCAAGACCGGCTGGCGACGGAACGCCCGCAATCCTGTGCTGTCGTCGGAGATCGGCGGATTGGCAAATCGTCCCTGCTGCATCGGATTTACTGGCAAATCAAGTCACACAAAGAACGATGGAAGAACTACGTCCCCGTGTATCTGGATGCCCATGGATTTGGCGGCGTCACGCAAGGGAAGTTTTTCGGGCGGTTGCAAGCAGAATTCTTAGAACTCATCCATCCAGCCAAAGGGGTGGAAACACAGGCGACTGAAATCGGATACGAAGCCTTCGAGATGTTTGTCAGAAAGCAGAGTCCGAAGCACAAGTTTGTGGTGTTCCTGGATGAATTTGATGAATTTGCAGGTAACGAAAATTTCGATGACGGATTCTTTTCGGGACTGCGCGCCCTCGGAAACGATCCGGCTTACAACCTCGTGTATGTCACTTCATCTCGGACAGCGTTGGAGGAATTATGTCATCGTAGGCAGATTGCAACTTCTCAATTCTGGAATATCTTCACCACGATGCCCCTCGGTCTGTTAGACCCACAAGCCGCCAACGTTTTTCGGACAGAGCCGTTCCAGAATGCAGGGATTGCCCCGCATACCCTCCCAATGGATGTTATCCAGAGGCTTGCCGGGGATCACCCCTTCTTTATCCAACTGGTTTGTGCGCACTTTTACGATGAGCGCCAGAGCGGCGGCGGTTATGATGAAGTCCGGTTGAGGAGCGAAGTGCGACGTTATCTTCATCACGTATGGGAAGACCGGTCGCTTGAAGAACAGGTGGCAATTCGTGTGTTCATGGCGTTGGAAGGCAAACGTCCTCGACGTAAATGGTGGCAAATACGCGAACGGAAGCTACTGCCTAAGTTTGAAGATTTGCCACGCCGCATCCTTGATGAACTCGAATTGCGGGGCATCTTAACGCGCCAACGTGACACATACCAGTTGTTCTCATATTTCTTTGGCGAATGTGCGGTTGAATTCACACTACACAAATCAGAAGGCGATTTCATGAGAGGAATCAAGGATGCTAAGGAAGTTGCGGTGACGCTTAATGAACTGCTCAAGTTCGTCAAAGATTTGAAGGGATTCATCGGCAAAGAGGTTATAGCTGATATTTCGGAGGCTATTTCAAAATTAGGGGGTGAAAAAAAATGATACGCCAAATCGCGCGCGATGGACCAAAACTCATCTGGTGGACGTGGTTTAAGCCTTTCGACTTTGATGAATATATCGTCGCTTCAAAAAGGAATGCGTGGACAGCTTTCGCCGCATGGCTTACCCTCATCCTCATTCTCGGTATCGGTATCGGCATAAATCATTACATTGTCTTTCACCGAATTCTAGCCGCCCTCAAAGTGGCTAAAGCAGTTGCAATTGCGACTACAATTGCAACTGTAGGGGTAGTTGCATTCGTAGTAATGTCAATAACATCCGGAGTTATAGGAAACTACATAGTAGGAAAATTCGCAGGAATATTAACGTTAAAAAGAGCAGTCGTAGTAGCGGTCGTTGCAGCCTCAATAATAGCAGTTATGGGGACAGTTGGGAATAAAGTCATTCAAAATATAGAATCATCAACGTATCTTTTTAGGTTAATCGAATCCTCAGATCGATTATTAAGAACATTAGGAGTTGAAGTATCCGTAACGAAGGCCGAAAAGGCATTAGAAGGCACCGATTTGAGAATAATTGATAACTCCATCATTGCGTGGGTTTTGGGGTTTGCCATTACTCTCCATCTCAGTTTTGTAAACTGGTTTAAAGAGAATAAAAATCGTCCAAAAGCCCTTGAAAGGTTTTCGCGGGGAGTATTAGGTCTAGGGTTTATAAGCGGGGTCATTGGACTTACTGGTTTGATTGTGGAGCAATGGGTTGATTACCCTCTTGGCTGGCGCACTTCTGCAGGCTGGGTTGTTCTTGCCTTCCTTATCTTTGGATTACCCCTTTACCTGTTGGAAGTACCTCTGTTTCTATACCAACTCCGGCGTGCTCGTCGCTTTCAACCAAGTGCGGGTCAGAGTTTTACTGACGCCTGCTGGCGCAAGTGCGTCCTCTTCGCTGATCAGGTGATTCTCTTTCCCTTGCCGAAATTGGGTGAATTCTTGTTGTTGGTTGCCCGTCATGACGGCATCGAACGCGCCGCCGAGGAGATTAACTATGTTTACGAACGCACCTTTCAACACAACGCCGCCATTCAAGCGTTCCATTCCCTCGCCTCTGACCCTGAATTGGCGTTCGAGTATCTGTATCGGTTGCGGAAGGAATCGAAGTGGGAACTGCTGGAAACCTACGCCAGCGAGAGTGAAATCGCAAAGGCGTATGTGATATTGGGAGTACGCGAAATGGTGTTTCAAAGACTAAGTGGGCAATTGACAAAGGCGGTAGAAGGTGGAAAGGAAGAACAGCCTGCACCAGAGGATGTATTGAGTCACTTAGCCAAGATTCTTCCACAACGTCCACGCCTTGGTTGGTTTTCGCCCTTCAAGAAGCAAACCGTCTCACAGGTGGAAAAAGACTTCCTCGTGCAAGCTCAATCGATGAGTGAGGCAGAGCGAATCAAAAAGGCATTGGAGATTTTTGAAGCCCATGCGACCTACCGATATGCAACGGAGGTGATTCAGCTCTATCGACTTTTTGGGACGTTGCTCCGCTTAAATCGACTCTCAGATATTCCGTCGATATTGGAGATTTTGGAAGGGATTAAGCGTCAGGATAAAACCACTTTGCTCCACGCGGATTACGCACCCGCTCTGGATTCCCTGAAGGCGGCACTTCAGCGGTTGAACAGTGTGGAAATGCTCGAACGATTTGAAAGCAAACGAGAATATCTGCTAACGGCACGTGATCAACTCTGGCAAGTGACATTCATTGATAAATCTATCCCCTCTTGGTTAAAGCCTGAAGGGGAAATTATGGCAGAAATCGCAAAGCATCTGGTAACTTTGGTTGACGGTGAAATCACGGGATTACAAGCCCGTGCAATCCTCAATGTCGCGCTCGTCAATCCACAAATCCCCTACGGAGAGGGGGAGACTGTTACCGAACTCATCTTTTCCAACAGCGGACAGAGCGTGGCAAGGGATATTCGTTTAAGTCTCTCTTTGCCAGCAGACAATAGCTATATCTGCCTTGATGGAAATGCACACTCACTTGCCACCATTGAGCCAGGCATAGACCGCCAGGCGGCTTTTCGCATTCAACCGCAACGCCCTGGGAGCACGCGCTTCACCGGTCGAATCGTTTACAGCGATGCGGAAAGGGAAGGCAAAGAGTATTCCTTCGGTTTTCCGCTTGAGATCACCGCCGTTAAGCGAGAGCAATTCCTAAGCATCCAGAATCCGTATATCTCCGGCAATCCCGTCGCCTCCTCGGAAATGTTCTTTGGGCGGCAGGATGTCCTCGACTATTTGCGTAAGAACGCGATGAGCACAAGCCAGAAAAACACCCTCGTGCTTTACGGTCAACGGCGCACGGGCAAAACCTCAATCCTGTTGAAAGCGCAACGCGACGGATTGGGGGATGACCGATTGATTCCTGTATTCCTCGACGCGCAAGGGGTTACATCGGACATCCATCTGTTCAGCCGGATAGCTGAAGCAATCTGTACACAATTGAGGCGTAAGGGGATGGAGGTTCAACCGCCGGTCAAAGACTCTCGGAACGGAGAGGAATTTCGGACCACGCCTTACGAAACCTTCGATGACTTTTGTCGGCAACTGAGCGCTGCCATCGGCGAACGCCGTGTTCTCCTGATGATCGATGAGTTCGAGGAGATTGAATCGCGGGTGAAGGACGGCGACATGAAGAAAGCTATTTTCGGCTATTTGCGCAACCTGATGCAGTTTTATGAACCGATTGTTTTTGTGTTTTGTGGTGGACATCGGTTGGAAGAAATGACGTATGACTATTGGAACATCTTCTTCAATACTGCTTTGTATCACCGCATCAGCTTTCTGAACCCCGAAGACGCGGGACGGTTAATCACAAAACCCACCACGGGCGATTTGGAATATGATCCGTTGGCAGTCGAGCAAATCTTGAAACTAACCCACGCTCACGCTTACTTCACGCAACTCTTCTGCTATGAGCTTGTCAATTATCTGAATGATCGGAAAGAGCGCAATTACGCCACCCGAAATGATGTCGATGCCGTCGCCGGAAAGTTGGTGCGGGAGGGCAATCCACAGTTTACGCTGTCATGGGAGGAAACCTCCCCGGACGAACATACGCTCTTGAGCGCCCTCGCAGAAGGGATCGACGCAACCGGACGGTCATCGCTAGACCTCACAACGATTGAAACGCGGCTGCGAAACGCTGGCGTGTCAATTCCACGTTCTGAATTGCAGGGGCATATCGAATCCCTCGCCCAACGGGAGGTTCTCGGGTTGACGGAAGCCTTCCATGCGCACTACCAACTGGAGCTCTTCCGCTTTTGGGTGGCGCGTAAACACCCGTTGCGTCAGGTCCGCGAAGAAATTCGTTGACATTTTTCGGAAGATGTGCTATTGTCATTGGTAGGGATGCTCTGCCGGTCTCCCCATGTATTAAGTTAAGCCGACCAATTCCCTCTCCCCCTTGTGGGAGAGGGTTAGGGTGAGGGGGATGGTTTCGGCGGCGTGGCGGTTCCCCCTCACCCCGGCCCTCTCCCACGGAGGGGAGAGGGAGAAGACCACCACTGGTGCGGGTTTACAATTTTTCGCTAAAGAGCTTTTCTGTGAGCCATCGCTCAACAATCTGACTCATGGATTTATCTTCTGCCTTGGCCCTTTGTTTTAACGCTTCGACAATGTGGGGAGCAAGTTTCAAGGAGACATGTTCTCGCTTGAGACGTAGCGTGACATCAACTGCTTCTGTTTGATCCAATACGGTGTCTGGATGGGTTTCAGCTAAATATGCCCATTTTTCCAGTTCTTCTTCTAACTTTTTATTCATTCTTTTCACTGAATGGTAAACGGTGATGGGAGCATTTCTAACAGCCTATAGTGTACGGAATATTCTTTCCGATTTCAAGTGTTTTGTTTAGCAATTTTCTCCACGCGATATTGAATGCAAACCAACAATGAAAACTTTCATAAACATATTCTCCTTAATCTGCTATCTTTCAATCACCTCACTTGCCTCCGCGTTGACAGTGAGTGTCCCATCGCTGGCGGCGATGCCGAATACAACTGTGTCCATCCCGATTTCCGTTGATGATGCGGCGGACGTTACTGGTGGGCTACTTGTGTTGCGCTTTGACCCCACGCTGCTTCGCGCCCAATCCGTTCAAAGTGGAGCGCTCATCACGGGCTTCAGTTTCGTCAGGAATATCCTCAATGACGAGGTGCGGATTTCGTTTGCGCATTCGAGGGGATTGGCGGGTGGCAGTGGCTCGATAGCAACAATCACTTTCGCAATCAGCCCCCAAGCCGCAAATGGAAGTCGCAGTGAACTCACGCTCGCCCAGGCTGAGTTTTACGATGAGACAGCACAAGCCATCAATGTGATGTTGACCGGTGGTCAGATCGGGATTGAAAGCGAAAATCAATTCGAGATGCTTATCCCCGCTGGCATCAGCATGATTCATATTCCGCTTGAAGTCGCAGTCATAAACGATCAGCCGGCACCGATGCGAACCGTCGGTGACTTTTATGATGCCCTCGGCGGGGCGGCAAATGTCAACCTCATGCTCACCTATCAGCGAACAGAAAGACGTTGGTTGACCTACCTGGGAGAGACCAGCAGAAATACCCCCGCGGATGCCGCCATCCAGCCTGACACCGGGCTCATTGCCCTCATGAAAAACGCGGTGAGGCTGAACCTCAGAGGGAAGCCATGGGGGACGGAAGGGAGAAGCCGCATCACGCTGACGGCTGGAATCAACCTGATCGGCATGCCGTTGAGGGACGCCTCAATTACCCACGTCACCGATCTGCTGAATCTTGAAGGTCTCAAAGGCAACGTCACATCCATTATCGTTTACGATGGAGGGGCATTCAGGGTTGTCACACGGCCGGGCGATGTCGGTGATATCGTGATAACGGGCGAAGGTGCCTTCATTCTCACCGCACGCGCCCCCGCCGAAATTCCGATTACGGGTGAAGGGTGGGGGAAGTAGGACAAGGGGGAAGGGAAGGATGGAAGGATGGAAGGAAGCAATATCCCAATCTTCTGTATTAGTCAGAGATATGTTGCACCCTTAGCCCCGATCTCAAGATCAGGGCTAAAAGCAAAAGTCCACTCAAGTGGACTCAAATCTGTTCTCAGTCAGCTTGAGCTGACTTTAGCTATGAGCCTGCGAATTGATTCGCAGGTTGCAAGACATCATTGACCAAATACACAATCTCCCAATCTTCCATCCTTCCTTTTCTTCCATTCTTCCTTTCCTTTTACGTTTCACGCATCACGTTTCACGTTTCACGACTCTCCATGACCCCAAAATCGCTCAAATCTCAGACGCATCAACCCCGGATTAAAATTCATGTCCTGCTGATTGGGCTTGTGTTGGTGGCGCTCAACAGCTTATGGGTACTGATGGGCAGCGAGGTCTGGCATTCAACACAACTCACTATCGCGTCGCTGTTCTTTAACGCTGTCTTTACGCTGCTCATCCTGGTGCTGATTAATCTCGCCGTACAAAAACTCGCGCCGCGATTGGCGATGTCGCAGTCGGATGTACTGACGATTTACGCGATGGTTGTCATGCTGACGACGATCAGCGGCCACACGATGATGGGCTACCTGCTGCCGGCAATCGAGCACGCCTTCTGGTTCGCGTCGCCGGAAAACGAGTGGGAACAACTGTTCGGCTCTCATGTGCCAAATTGGATCGCTGTGAGGGACCGGAATGTTTTGCAGGGATTTTTCCAGGGCGAATCGACACTGTATACCCCGGAACATCTCCGCGCATGGATTCCGCCGGTGCTGGCCTGGTCGTCCTTCGTCATTGCGCTTTGGCTGGTACTGCTTGCATTCAGCGTGTTTCTGCGCAAACAGTGGACGGAAAACGAGAAGCTCAGTTACCCGATCGTGCAACTCCCCCTCGCCATGACGAGCGATCCGAAAGGTTTCTTCACCAACCGCTGGATGTGGCTGGGATTTGGAATCGTAGCGGCAATCGACCTCCTGAACGGGTTGAGTTATATTTTCCCTTCGATTCCTTCACTGCCGGTCAAGGACCAGGTCATTGGTCGGTTTAGCTCCAAGCCGTGGAGCGCGATGGGCCCCGTCACTGTTTCATTTTACCCGTTCATCATCGGGTTGATGTTTTTCACGCCGCTAGACCTCTCCTTCTCCTGCTGGTTTTTCTACATCGTCGGGCGGCTGCAATTCATCTTTGGTGATGCGATTGGGGCGAAAAGTATCTATTTCTATGAGCAATCGATCGGGGCGTGGGTCGCCTTAGGACTCATCCCGCTCTGGATGGGACGTCGATATTATCTCCGTATCGTGCGAAAGGTTTTCGATAAACGCTATCCACTCGACGATTCGGGTGAACCGATGACCTACCGCACTGCGGCGACTGTCGTATCGGTGGGATTGGCGTACCTCGTCTTTTTCTGCTATCGTGCGGGCATGTCATTCTGGGCGGTTGGGCTGTTCTTCCTGTTCTATTTTCCGATGGTCATCGGGATTACGCGCGCTCGCGCTGAGATTGGTCCCCCGGTCCACACACTCATCTATGTTGACCCCGGACGAACCATGGTCACGGCATTGGGCACCCGCCCGCTTGGTACAGCAAATCTCACCATCCTGACCTATCTCTATCCCTTCAACCGTTGCTTTCGCGCCAACCCGATGCCGAGCGAACTGGAAGCCTTTCGTATCGCTGAAAGAACGCAGATCGGCTACCGTCAACTGCTGGTCGGGATGGTCCTCGCGATTGTTTTCGGGATTTTTTTTACCTTCTGGCTCTACCTGCATACCATGTATGAAATGGGCGCGGCAAACAAGGCGCGCGGCTGGATTGTCTACATGGGGTGGGAGACGTTCAACCGTTTACAGACATGGCTCGTCCACCCGCGTGAACCCAACGGGGCAGAAGTGAGCGGGATGGCTGGCGGGTTTTTATTCACAATCTTCCTGATGTTTATGAAATCCCGTTTCCTGTGGTGGCCCTTCCACCCGGGGGGTTACGTCCTCACAACGGGGGCGGGGTTTGGTCGAGAATGGTTCGCCGTTTTCATGAGTTGGGGGCTTAAAGCGACCATCCTGAAGACGGGCGGCGTGCGGTTGTATCGCAAAGCCGTGCCCCTCTTTTTGGGGCTCATCCTGGGGGATTACACGCTCGGCTGCGTCTGGAGTTTGATCGGAATTGCCTTCGGGCTGCCGACTTATGGGGTGTGGCATTAGTGGTCTTTTAAATGCGTATAGGGTGAGAGCCTCCAGACCTGACAGGTTTCAAAAACCTGTTAGGTCTAAACCCTATACGGAATTTTAAGCTGTCGCCGCAACTTCCGTCGGGTGTAGACTCAGATATTCGCGCACTTCTAACTGCATGCGATCAATTTCCTCAAGAAACCCAGAAACCGCTGCATGATAGTTGCCCGGATTCGTTTCGACCTTGCGAAGGTAAGCAACCTGGGCTTGAAAGTGTGCAATACGTTCGAGAGTGACATTCAATTCTTTATCATTGACAATCATGATGACTCCGATATAATTTCGACGATTCCTCTCTTATTACCGTCTCGTTTGATTTGCCAGTATTCAATTGCAATACGGCATTTGCTCGCTATGCCTAACGACCTGGTTCAGTTGACGGTTGACCTGCTCAAACTGGATAATCCACTCAAAGCCACTTCCCTTGAGGGTCATTTCATAAGGAAGATAAAACTGAGACATACCTTTGCCCCGCTAATTTTTCCCGTCTCATTCTGCTTGAATCCATTTCCTAAACCTGATAAAATAGAAAACATCGTTATTGTATCACCATAGATAAATCCTGTCAAGCCTCAATCAGTCAAGTTATGAGGAAAGGAAAATTGCATGAAAATCACGAAGTTAGAAACGTTCTTGGTTAAACCCCGCTGGCTCTTTTTGAAGATTCACACGGATGAGGGTTTGGTGGGGCTTGGAGAGCCCATCCTCGAAGGCCGTGCCAAGACCTGTGCGCAGGCGGTCGATGAGCTCGCGCCCTACCTGATCGGGAAGGACCCGCGGCGCGTCGTCCATCACTGGCAGGCGATGTATCGCCACGCCTTCTATCGCGGTGGCCCAATTCTCACGAGCGCGTTGAGCGGCGTCGAGCAAGCCCTCTGGGACCTCGCGGGGAAATCGCTCGGCGTTCCCGTCTACCAACTCTTCGGTGGTCCAACACGCGACCGCATCCGTCTGTACAAGGGCGGGGGCGACCCGAATTCAATCCAAGAGTGGATTGCCAAAGGCTTTACAGCATTCAAAACAGGCGTCTCCGGAGGGCGTCCTGCCAGAATCGTTGAGAACAAAGCCTTCGTAGATAGGTCTGTTGAGCGGTTTGCTGCATTGCGGGAGGCTGCTGGCCCGGAGGTTGATATCGGCATCGACTTTCATGGGGCGATCAGCCCACAGACTGCGAAGTTGCTGATCAAGGGGTTGGAGCCTTACCAGCCGATGTTCATTGAAGAACCGTGTCAATGCCAGAATGTGGATGTGATGGCAGAAATCGCTCGCGGCACCCATCTGCCGATTGCCACGGGTGAGCGGATCTTCACGAAGTGGGGATTCCGGGAGATTTTGGAGAAGCACGCCGCCGCCATCCTCCAGCCGGATCTGTGCCACGCGGGCGGGATTAACGAGGTGCGAATCATCGCTGGCATGGCGGAAGCCTACTACGCAGGCATCGCGCCGCACAACCCATTAGGGCCGATTTCCCTCGCCGCTTGCATCCAGTTAGACGCCTCCATCCCGAACTTCGTGGCGCAGGAGCACACGACGTTAGGGGAAGGCTACCTCAAGAATCCGTTGGTATGCAAGGATGGCTTTGTGGAGCTGCCGACTGGTCCTGGCTTAGGAATCGAACTCGACGAGGACGCGCTGGAAGGTAAGATTGACCATGACTGGCGGAATCCTGAGACCTATCTCCAAGATGATGGTTCAGTGGTGGATTGGTAGGGGATAGGTATCAGGTGTTAGGTGTTAGGTGTTAGGTATTCTCTTCTGCTTAACATCTAATACCAATTTCGGTTGAATGTCACTCAGGTTTGAATGTACCCATTCAGCGGAAGAAAGGGATAAAAAATATAAGCATGGGGACGTTTCAGGTTCGACAATTGAATGAAAGTAACCGAGATTGGGTGGTTCGTCTCGTTGAGGCGCAGTGGGGGGTCCACGAAAATAGTCACTCGCCGCCATCACCGCCGGGGCGCCTTGCTCTCATCTTCCCGCAAGAGACCGTGCGGCGTGAGCCGGGCGTTGGACGCCGATCGGATATGGCGTATTGGGGAGAATGGTCCGATGATGGCTCGGTCAGGCCGATCCGGGAGCCATCGACGGCGGCCTTGACGCTCGCCTATCAAGTCACCGGAAATCCTGAGTTTGCGATGCGAGCGTTTCGGAGCGCAGCAACACGTCTGATGATGGCGCGGTGTGTGCTTCGTGGCGGCAGGGAACATGCCGATATGGGCGGTGCCGTCTGTTCAGTCGCGGCGGGGCATGGACGGAATTGGGGACAGGGAGTGGTCACTGCATGCTACGGCCCCCTCCTTTTGGGAACCCGCGAGGTTCAGAGCGAGGTTGTTCCAACCCTGGAGGTACGGGGTGAGGGAGGTGAGCGGTGTCTACCGCAAACGCTTTTGTCGCTGATCCATCCCCTTGTGGATGGTCAGGGGGATGTGGTATTCTATAATGGCGGGGATTCGGCGTTGCCTTTTTCGTGGCGGTTGCGGGGCGATGGGGATGCGGCGTGGGAAAACCTGAAACTTGACGTAGGAGAAGTGAAGCGAATTCTCTATAAGGGAGGGGTATGAGTCAAATGCCTACTGATACGCTTAAACCACCACTCATCCCAGAAATTCCTGATGAGGTACGCGAAGCCACCTCGCTAGGAAAACTGGTAATTTTCGTTAGGGCTGGCGTGTCGAGATTACTGGGGGGACCATCTTGGGAAACATTTGCGAGTGAAGCCTTAAAACAACTGGCCGAACAGGGCCACATTGATTTCGCAGAGCGAGAGCAAATGGAAGCCCTAAATCCCAAAATCAAACTTTCGATCGTAATGGATATCTGCGAAGTGACTAAAATTAAACTGGACTTCAAACGAATCCTACAACCTGAGCTAAAGTCCCTAGAGTCGCTAAAAATTTGCCAGGAGCTATATTCCATAGGAAGTGTCTTCGTTACCACCAACTATGATGAATGGTTAGATCTATTCGCGGAGCGCCGTCTGCCCATCTCTGGTACAGTTGGAGTAGAACAAATGCGTGAAGCGCAAACGGTAGGAGCACAATCAAGGTCTCCCGGAAAAGTTTTCTGGAGAAGGGATGACCTTACCGGTGAAAAATTGGACAAGCCTGGGACTATCATCCATTTACATGGTAGTGTCAGAGAGCCAGAAACCATGATCATAACGACGAAGCAGTATTTGGAACATTACCTGACTGAAAGAGTCGATGCTTTCTTACGAGAGCTCTTTGCGAGGTACACTGTTCTTTTTATCGGGTATGGTCTTGCGGAACAAGAGATTTTAGAGCATGTCTTCCGCAAAATAGATGCACAGCACTATTGGCTTTTTCCAATCTTCTCTTATCAAGAAAGGTTGTTGAGACATTTAACAGAATATTACCAAAACCACTGCAATGTAAAGCTGGTTAGTTTTAGCAGGGATGAACGCGATTATAATCAACTCACTGAAGTGGTGGCAGAGTGGGCCAATTAGCTGATAGTTCGAGAACCTGACTATCTTCAGAAAATAAAACGAATTGATGAGGTGCCAGATGAGTAACCTGAGTTCAGAACAACTTGCGGTACTGCGACTTCTTGAAGAAGGGGAGGAATACCAGAATTACTTCTTTACAACCAAAGAAGGACTTACCTGGTTTTATCCCCTTAAAGAGAGAGGATATTTTGCAGCGGAGAATAACCCCAAGCCACGAGAAGGGAAAGAGAAGGGCTGGTACACCATGCCCCGTTGGAATGTCCTGGATTACCTTGAAAAAGTCTCAAAGAAATGCGCTAAACCCGAAAACCACCAGTACGCCGAAGAACTTATGCAGATTATCCGCGATGTCACAAGACCCAAAGATGCTGAAAAAGCCGATAATTATCGGACATGGTGGTACTTCACCAAAATCATGTCCAATTTGCTCACCGAGGTCATCACGGTCGAAGACATCAATTTAGTGAGCGACTGGTTGGACAGCCGTTTGGGTACAACGCTCGTAGACGCGGAACTTGGGCGTTCTTTGCTGCCGAAATTGCTTCAAAGCTCTCTGGAAGATGATTGGAAAAAGGCGACAAAACTGGTTGAGATTGTCACTCGCATCCGTTGGGTAGAGCGTAAATATCGCGAAGTTGTTAAAAGCGAACCCAATACTGCCATTGATGCCTACTCGCTTCGAGACCTCTTTGAGAAAAATGGAGTTCTTCTCGGCGAAAAATGCGGCAATGAAGTCGTAGTGATTTTGAAAAAACGGCTGGAAGAAGTTTTTAAGCCTGAAAAAGACGATTTGTATTCTTCCCTCTGGCGGCCAGCGATTGAAACTCATGATGCTGATGATGCCGGGAATATCCTCATCTCCGCATTCAGGGACGTGCTATTGGCTTACGCTAAAGTAAAAAACGAAGAGGCAAAGAAGGTTGTGCGCATTCTGTTTGGCGAAAGCCTTTTTATCATCAGGCGGATTGCACTTTACGTGGTGAGTGAACTGTATCACATTTATAGTGAACTTTTCTGGGAAATCATTCACCCCGAACTTTTCAACATGATTCACATTGAGCATGAACTTTCTGAACTACTCAAGAGAAACTTTCGCCATTTCACGCCAGCGCAACAAGATCAGATAATAGATCTGGTAGATGCTTTAACGAGGAATTGGGAAGAGGAAAATCAAAAGCCCCTGTTCGATGCAAAACTGAGGCTCGATTGGCTTACGGCAATTCAGGGACAAGGCAGTAAACGCGCAGATAATCTCTATCAGAAATATCTCAAGATTGCTCAACCCTCTGAGCACCCTGAGTTTGCCTCCAATCTTGAAGTGGGGTATTGGAAGGAAACCAGTCTATATTCACCCACTGAACTGTTGAACATGAGTATCCCAGAGATTGTGCACTCTCTCAACACTTTCAAAGAGAGCGGCAGATGGAAGGAGCCGACAGAGGAAGGACTAGCCAATGTATTGAAAGAGGCCGTTAAACAAGAACCTAAAAAATTTCAAGATGAGCTTTCACTGTTTCTGACAACGAAGCCGATATACCAAAACGCGATTCTTCGTGTATTTGAGGAACTCTGGAATAATAAAAAGCCTATTGCCTGGGGGAAGGTTCTGGAATTTTGCCTGTCGATTGTGGAATCTGAGGCGTTCTGGCAGCAGAGTGATGTCCTCAAGAAATTGGGGTTAATACCACTACCACTACCGATACGTAGTTGGATCACTTCCACTATGAGTGATTTAATCAAAGCCGGTGTCCAAAATAATGAGTGGGCGTTTGCAGAAACTCACTTGCCTACAGCCGAAAGGATTATCCTTCGCATCCTGGAGAAAGAACCATCGACTGCGGAAGGTCGTGATGGAGATGCGCTGACGGAGGCCATGAATACCCCGAAGGGACGCTGTCTGGAAGCACTTATCAATATTTCACTCCGACAGGCTCGTCTTACTGACAAGCAAAAGAATGATTACAGCGACTTTTGGGCCCATATTCAGTCCACTTTTGACCATGAACTTGAACAGTGTAAGAACGCCAACTTTGAATTTTCAGCTTTGGCGGGAATGTATCTCCCCCATCTCCATGACTTGAGCACGGAGTGGGTCGAGGCAAATATTGACCGAATTTTTTCTTCTGTAGATTACCCCGAAAATTGGCGTTGTGCGATGGAGGGGTATTCTCACACCGCCCCTTATAAAGAAATCCATAGATTGCTGCGGGAACATGGACATTTGAAAAGAGGACTTGAGACAGATTTCAAAAACTCGGAAGTGCGTACAAAACTCATCCAGCATGTTTCAGTTACCTATCTCTGGGGTTTAGAATCCTTATCAGGTGAACAGAGCCTTTTCGCGAAAATACTGCGAGAATGGCGTCAGGAGGACATTTCAACAATTATCTTTCTCTTTTGGGAAAACTATAACGATATAAAGGGTGAAGACAGGGCGTATGCCTTAATTCTCGATTTCTGGAAATGGTGCTATGAGAGAATCCAGGGGCATGAAGAGGAAAATGCGGGAGTCCTTTCGGATCTGAACCTGCTGGCTGCGTTTCTGACAGAAATTTCTGATGAGCAGAAAAGCTGGCTGATGCAGTCTGCACCTTATGTTAATGACAGGTATCATGATTTATATTTTCTCGAATATCTTAACGTTCTTGCTGACAAAAATCCGGAGGCTGTCGCAGATATCTATATCAAGATGCTGACCCGAACCGTGCCAACTATCATGCACGAAAATATCCGCTCGATTGTCGAAAAACTCTATAAGGCGGGTCTAAGAGAGAAAGCGAACTATATTGCGAATGCGTATGCTTGCAAAGGATATCCGGATCTTTTAAGGGAACTTTACGAACAGTATAATACTGACTCCCCCATGAAGTCAAACGCGCTATCCGTTTAACCAGACTTCCAATGGGTGTTCCCGTTGCGTCAATGGCAGGCTCACGCGTGCTTGCAGCCGATGGGATTCATAGGTTGCCAAAATGAGTTCAAGCGCTTTGAGCGCTTGGCGGCCACTGGTCGGATGCGCCTCACCGGTTTCGATGCACCGGACGAATTCCTCGACTGCCATCCGGTAAACAGCATCCCAACGATTGGGTCCCAGTTTAGCGAGTTCAGTCTCCGGGATTTCAATGAGTTGCCACGCATTCGCTTCTGCGTCGGCAGACCAGAGCGCATCCCCGCGGTACATCATTGGACATGGCGATTCGGGTTGTCTTATGGCCAAACACCCCTTCGTTCCGATCAATTCAACGCCAAAATATGGCGGTTCAGCCATCCAAAATTCAACCGTGCCTGTCACACCATTTTTGAATCCCAACGTGACACTGGCTTTATCGCCGGCAATCAGCCCCAAACCGCCGGAAGCCTGTTCAATGTCAGCGGTGGTGACATCTCTCCCGCCAGCCGTCACATAACCAAAGAGCCAATCCACATCTCCGCCGAAGAAACGGGCGATGTCGAAAAGGTGTGTTCCAAGGTTGATTAAGCAATGTCCCGCCGGACGTCCATCCCGCAAGGTCGCGCGAATCGTGAACAGGTCGCCGATAAACCCTTCCTCCAGAAGTGCTTTCGCCCGGATGTGGTAAGGGTCACATCGTCGAATATTGTGGATGGCAAACGTGATTCCCGCTTGATCACACGCTTCAACCATTTCGTCAGCGTGCTTGAGTGAGATAGCAATCGGCTTTTCTCCGAGGACGTGAATACGACGTTCAGCCGCTGCGAGGGTCATCTCGTAACGTAGGGTCGGGTCCGTATCAAGTTCCACAATGTCCAGATTTTCGTTGGCTAACATCGCTTCATAGGTTGAATAAACGGTGGGGATGCCACTCGCCTCAAACCGCTTTCTTTCCGTTTCAGTCTGCGCGACAGCCGCGACCAGTTCAACCCTCGGTACGGCACTCAAAGCGTATAAGTGAGAATTCAGATGCGTTGAACCAACGATTCCGGTTCGGTACTTTTTCATAAATGCTCCTGATATGTATAATTTTCAATATTATTTATTATCTCACGCTTCCATCAACAGGTCAATACGAAAATTTTTCTGATTGATTTAGAGGATTCGTTCTGGTAAAATGATGCAAAATCACAACGACAGCGAAAGGACAGCAAATGATAGATAAAGAATTTCTCCTTGATGATGCCCAGATGCAGCAATTCATCGTCGATGGTTATATCACCGTTCGAGCCGATTACCCCCCCACTTTCCACGAAAAGACCTACCAACAACTCGAAGCGGTGTTTGAACATGAAGGCAATATCGGCAATAATATTCTGCCACGTATCCCCCAGATTCAACAGGTTTTTGACCACCCAGCGGTGCGCGGTGCCTTGACCAGCCTTCTGGGCGAAGGCTACATCATGAACCCACACCGTCACTGCCACCTCAATCCACCCGGGAGCAACGGACAGCATTGGCACAAGGACTGTTATGTATTCGATCACAATATCCGACACCCTCGCTTCCACTGGCTTCTTGCGCTCTACTATCCACAGGATACAACCGAAGACATGGGCCCGACTGGAATTCTGCCCGGGGTGCACTTTTACAAAACCATTAGCCATGACAACCCCCAACAGGCGAGTGAGCCAGCGTTACCGCTCTGTGGCGAAGCCGGCACAGTGGCGCTCGTCCATTTTGATGCCTGGCACCGGGCAACACCCAATCGTAGCGCTAAGAAGCGTTATATGCTAAAATTCCAATTCGCACGAATGCGAGAACCTCAAACAGTTTCCTGGAACCACAAAAGTCACTTGTGGAATGGGGGCGGTCATGATGCCAATCGGGGGGCATCGATGGATGTCTGGAATTGGCTTTGCGGCAACGGGTCATGCCGAGAGAATGTTGCGGCACGTTCGCCCGCATTGGTGGAAGCCTTGCAGGACGAGTCGGAAACCGTTCGTCTCAACGCGGCTTACGCACTCGGGGCAATGGGGGAATCTGTTGTCCCCGTGTTAATCGATACAATGCGCCGAGAAACTATTGCATCAATTGAGGAAACAACGGCCAAAACGCCTGACAATCTGCACGGCACCAATCCGACAGCAGGCTATGCGGCGCAAGCATTGTCCACAATTGGTCTCCCCGCGGTTCCCGCCCTGGTCGGCATCTTAGATGATGAACATTGGTGGGTGCGGGCGGCGGCCGTGGATATTCTGACGAAAATCGGTCCCTTAGCTAAAGAAGCAACGCCCGCCTTGATGAGACTCGTCAACGATGAACATTGGTGGGTACGTCGCAATGCGATTGAGGCACTGGGAGCCATCGGACAACCCTCCCCGGCCACTGTGCAGTTGTTGATGCAGAGGGTGCAGGATACGGATTATCGGGTTCGTCGTAACGCGGCGATCACCTTGGCGAAATTTGGTTCACTCGCCGCCCCGGCCATACCTGCATTGGTAAAGTCCCTGGAAGACGAAGACCGGTATAATCGTTTTTACGCGGCGTCTGCGCTGAAGCATATCGGTACGCTCGTAGCGCTGGACGCACTTCTGGACGCCCTTTTCACCGCCCGGTGGTGTCCAATAACCACCCGGGACAACAGCTATTGATGAGGCTTTATGAGTCAGCAACTGCGTTTTTCACTTAGACTTCCGAAGTTTGAGACCAGATGTTTGCTGAATCTGTTTTTCATGGTTTTGCATCGTCTTGGCTCAACTCACCTGTTGAAACTTCGGAAGTCTGGGCCTCACTTTTTCCCATAACTGAAAAAGTCGTAGCAACTGCGTTTTTTGTTTTCCTTGCGCGGGCGCTTGTCATCGTGAGGCTGCTCCACCAACAGATCATTGGAGGCAATTGTGATGAAATTAGGACTCTTTATGATGCCTGTGCATCCCCCAGAGAAAGATCGAACGGAATGTTTTGAGGAAGACCTTGAGTTGATTGTCCACGCTGACGAGCTCGGCTATACCGAAGCCTGGATTGGCCAGCATCATTCGGTGGCCTGGGAGCCGATCCCATCCAACGATATTTTTATTGCCAACGCCCTGCCCCGGACGAAAAATATCCGTTTCGGAACGGGCGTGAGCCTTGTGCCTCTCCATCACCCGGTCAATATCGCGGTTCGCCTGGCATTGTTAGATCATCTCTCGCGGGGGCGGCTCTATTGCGGCTTCGGTCAGAGCGGAATACGGACGGATTTGAGTTTATTCGACCTGCCAACCGATCCGAAGACGCTGGGCTTGATGACGGTGGAAGGCATCGATATGATTCTCAAATTGTGGCAAACGGATGCGCCCTTTGACTTCAAAGGCGATTTTTGGCGCATCCGGATCGATGAACAACGTCCCGACATCGCGAGTGGTGTCCTCCTTAAACCGTATCAGAAACCTCACCCGCCCATTGCGATGAGCATCATTAAGGGACAGTCGATGGCGGCGCGAATGGCCGGACAGCGGGGCTACATCCCCATCAGTGGAAACCTGGTGCCGATGTCAACCCTTCCCCAGCATTGGGAGACGTATTGCGCCGGGGCAGCAGAGGCGGAGCGACCAACGCCAGAGCACTCGATTTGGCGGGTCGCTCGCAATATCTTTGTTGGCGAATCCAATGAAGAGGCGATGCAGCATGCCTTAAGCGGCACATTTGCCCGCTCGTTTGATTACTTGATTCGGTTGATTGGGCGTGTGGACGGGCTCAAAGAAGACCCCGATATGCCGAATGAGGCGGTAACGCCAGAATACGCCGTAAAGAAATTAGCAATCGTTGGCGATGTGGACGAATGTATCCGCCGGCTCAAGGAAGTTTGGAATATGACCGGGGGCTTTGGCACACTGCTGATGATTGCGCACGATTGGGATGACAGAGCCAAGTGGATACGTTCCATGGAGTTGCTGATCAACGAGGTTGTGCCAGCCCTGCCTTAATGGTTCGGGAAACACAGGAAAATAGGAGGATGCCGTGAAGACAATAACGACTCACGCTAAAATAACTGAAGATGGCATACTACGACTAGAAGTCCCCTGTGACTTGCCTCCAGGGTTAGTAGAAGTGACTTTGGTTGTGCAGCCGACTCGTAACAACTCAGAGGCGAAAAACGGTCCACCATATCAGTCATTATGCGGTATCTGGTACGGTAAACTTCCAGACGTTGATGTGGATGTCGATCTCAAGGAAATGAACCAGAAATGGGAAATATGAAAAGGACTCACCCGTCCGAATCCGCTCACACGCCCCATCGCCCTGCATATCAACCCGAGCGGAGAGCGATGTGGGCATTCTATGCCGGCACATTCCTCTACTGGGGGGCGTTATATGTCTACTCGCCGATTCTATCCGTGTACGCTCAATCGCTGGGTGCGTCATTCATGACGATAGGCATGGTTGTAGGTGCCTATGGTTTTGTGCAAATGCTCCTGCGCATTCCGCTAGGGATTTGGTCGGACCGGTGGGGACGTCGCCTGCCTTTTCTTTACGCGGGTCACTTCTTCAACTTCATCGGATGCATGGGACTTGCGCTGGCACCACAGGCGATGTATCTCGTGGTGTTTCGTGGCGTCCTCGGTATTAGCGCTGCGACATGGGTCGCGTTCACCGTGCTCTACGCCAGCTACTTTCCGCCGGATCAAACCCCCAGGGCCATGGGTACTGTCGCAGCAATCAATGGCATCTCCCTAATTATTGTCAACTTGCTGGGCGGTCAAATAGCCCAGATGTGGGGAATGGTGGCAACGTTCTATGCGGGTGCCGGTTTGGCGGTTATCGGCTTCGTCACGACGGCACCGATAAAGGAACACCGAATCCACCGGAAAGCCCCTTCGCTTGGGCAGATATGGCGCGTCATGACGCATCCGGCGCTGATTATCACGGCATCCATCACGGCCCTCAATCAATATGCGTTCTGGGCGACCACGTTTAGTTTTATTCCGCTCTATGCGGATAGGCTGGGCGCAAGCAAATTGACGCTTGGCGTCATTGGCACCATCTCGCTGGTGCCCTACACCCTCACGGCTTTGGTAAACCACCGCTTCGCACATCGCATGGGCGAAAATCGAGCGGTCTTTATGGGGATGCTTGTGATGGCGGCGATGATGTTTGTCGTTCCGCTGATCGACAATGTGCCCCTGCTGGCGATTTCCCAGGGCGTAAGCGGATTTGGACGCGGTATGGTATATCCCTTGCTCATGGGATTGAGCATCCGAGAGATTTCCGGGGAAGATCGCGCGACCGCAATGGGTGTGTACCAGGCCATCTACGCAATCGGCATGTTCACCGGACCAATGACGGCCGGCGCTTTTGCCGACGCCTTTGGACTTTCTGGCGCATTCATCATGTCCGGCACGGTCTCGGTTATCGCCGCAGTGGCCGCCTTGATTCTGCTTGAACGGCTTCGCCGGAATTGATGAGCTGTGTATCATAACCGCATTGTAGACCACTTTTCAACTCCATCTCAACAAGCTAACTAACTTTCAATTTAAAGTTTACATTTTCAGACTTCCGAAGTCTCCAAGACTTCGGAAGTCTGGTGCAAAGTTTATTTTTCAAAATTAGTTAAAAGGAGGTTGCGGCTTCCTACCCGCCCTGAGAAGAATTTCGGATTTGGGATTGCAGATTGCGGAATTCTTCTAATCCGAAATCCACAATCCTCAATCCGAAATCGTAAAGGGCGAGGTTTCCGCCGCGAAGCATTCTATAAATCTGATTTTTATCGTTTCCGACACCTTCCGACGCGACCACCTCGGTTGCTACGGAAACCCCACCATTCGGACGCCTTATCTCGACAAATTTGCGACAATCAGCACGGTCTTTGATTCAGCCTATCTTTGTTCCTTTCCGACCGTTCTCGCACGGTTCGAGCTCTTGACCGGGAATGTTGCTTTCCCCACACGCGGCTGGCAGCCGATGCCCACCGATCAGACGACGCTCGCTGAACGCTTGCGAGAAGTGAGTTACATCTCAATGGGAATCTTCGATACCTCCAACTTGATGCGTCACGGCTACGATTATATGAAGGGGCAAAGGTCATCTTCGCAACGACAACGCCCGTCATCGAGGCGCATCACAATCGAAGCGGGAACATGCACCGATTTAATAAGGACGTTGACGCTTACAATGCCTGTGCGGTAGCGGTCATGTCGGAACTGAACGTACCGCTCCATGACCTGTACCGGGTCATCGTTGAAAACGGGATTGAAAGATGTATCGGCACAGACGGCAGACACGCGACCGAAACCGGGAACCGTGTTCTCGCGGAGGCTGTGACTCGCGTGATTCGTGCGGCCTTAGCCATCTGAACGAACGCACCGGTGATGCGGAAATCAGAAACCGAGTTTTTGCGAAAAACTCGGTTTCTCGCCCGACGGGCGAAAAGGTGAGTATACAAACTTACGTTCGGGTACTTATGTGAAGGGAGGTTCGTAATGTTACTGAAAGATCGGATTGCCATTGTAACCGGCGGCAGTTCAGGGATTGGGCGAGGGATTGCGCTTGAATTTGCCCGTGAGGGCGCGCGGGTCGTTGTCGCCGATATTCAGGAGGCACCGCACCGCGGCAAATACCACGAGCAGGATGTGACAACACCGACGGTTGAGGAGATCGAGAGGCTTGGGGCCCAGGGGAGATTCATCCAAACCGATATGGCGGATGACTCACAGGTAGAGCGGTTGATTCAAGGTGCGGTGGAACACTTCGGCGGGCTGGATATCCTGGTCAATAATGCGGGCATCTACATTCCCGGCAGCAGTCAGGAAACCACGATCGCCGATTGGGACAAGGTCATTGGGGTCAACTTGCGCGGCGTCTTTGTGGCGACGAAACTCGCTATTCCACATCTGAAGCAATCCCGGTTCGGGCGGGTTATCCACATTGCTTCCGTTCACGCTTACGGTGGCGGCGCAGGCCCATCGTATGTCGCCGCGAAAGCCGCGCTCGTCAACCTGGTGCGCGACACAGCGCTGGAGGTTGGGCGATATGGCGTCACGGTCAACGCGATCTGTCCCGGCTATATTGAAACGGCAATCCAGGACTACCTGACCGTGGAGCAGATTGAGGCGTGCAAGGTGAGAACCCCGTTGCCACGTCTGGGGCTGCCGAGAGACATCGGGCGGGCGGCGGTCTTTCTGGCATCGGACGATGCGGAGTGGATAACGGGGATTTCGCTGGTTGTCGATGGCGGATTTATCGCGGGGGTTTAAGAGAGGAATCAGCAACATTTGAAACACGCGGATTTTTGATACAGGAGTCAGATGTCAATAACCCCGCCCTAAAGAGCGAGGCTTGTAAGTCGTCAGACACGCCTACATTAGGCTGATTGGTGCGCTCTAA
>CAZOAL010000012.1:0-164745 GCA_964577695.1 uncultured bacterium
CCCATTTGGAATTAAACCAAAATTACATGACTATCTGCCAAAGCGCACTTGACTTGGGTAAATAGGGGCCAATTGGAGACTTCCGAAGTTTGCAAAAAACTAGACATTGACCGCAATGCATCCGGCTTCGGGTCCGTCACGGATTGACGTGGTATCGAAACTTCGGAAGTCTGTTCTCCGCTTCATCCTTATTAAAATGAACGTTGTTCCGCGACGCTTTTAGCAACCAATTGCGTGAACTGCTCCCGCTGGACATCCGTCAGATCCAATTGCAGAATCTCCTCCGCCCCATTCCGACCAATCTTTGTCGGCACTATGAGATAGACCTCCGATTCCCGGGCGCGAATCAGGGAACTGACGCTCATCATTCGCTTTTTGTCCAACGCAATTGCTGTGACAATTTGTGAAATCCAGACCGATAGGCTATACGTCATGTCCGCATTCACAGAGCGTTTGTGCCAGTCATTCGCCGCCACCGTCAGTTCATCAACCTGTTTTGCGTCTAGCAGTTGCTCCAGCGGTATACCGCTCACACGACAATATTGGGGAAGTGGATAGATGAGTTCGTCGTTTCCAATCACTAACGTTGTGACATCCGGAACAGAAACGCCAAGTTGGTTTGCGATGTGCGCTTTGAGGTAGGCGTTCGCTAATCCTCCAGAAATCCCAATCACCTGTCCAAAGTCTGCCCTCAACTCACGATAAACAAGGAACGCAAGGGAAGCTGCAGGCTGCATGGCAACTACGACTTTCGCCGTTGGTGCGTACTGTTTGATGCTTTGAGCAAAATTGCGAACCAGGGAAAAGTTTAAGCTGTGCTGCACGGGTGTAGGGCGCAAACCTGTGGGCTTGGAATGCGGAAGGAGTACGATAATTTCAGAGCCAGATAGGGCAGAGGTCTCTTTGGAAGAGAGCAGCCGGGTGTCACCTCCAGCCATTGCAATTGACGTTCGCAAGTCTCGCAAGACATCGCAAGGTGTTCCTGACTTATCCTCCACGAGCATGACTTCAGCGACGACATCCGCCTGACATAAGGCTGACGCAACGGAAAGTGTAGAATTGCCGCGGCCAAGAATACTAACCTTCATCTTTTTATGTGTTAGGTAGAAACCGAGTTTTTGCGAAAAACTCGATTTCTTAATACGACTTTTTCAGTAAAAGGGGGGCCCCCAGACTTCCGAAGTTTCAAGACACACATTGAGCCGAGACAATGCTAGCCTTTGAGGGAACTGAAAAAGCCACGGTTGGTGCTAAACTTCGGAAGTCTAAGTAAAAAACTCGGTTTCTTAACATTATCGTTGGGTCACAAAATCGTTTCAGCGATTGCCTGGTATTTTGCTTCCACCAGGCTGCGCTGCTTATCCATTTCCGAACCGGACGTGAGCTTGGTTTCGAGAAGTTGCTCGTATCGCTCGACATATTCCAGGAGCGCTTCGACCTCTTTCCCGTAGCAAATCGCTGAAGCTAAAACCTTCTCTTTAATTAACATCGGCAATTCTGCTTCTGTAATCTGAGTGAGCTCCCATCGCCACAACTTCTCGGCGATGTAATTCATAAATTTTTTTAGCGCCTCACCGGCATAGCCCGCATCCTGAAGGGCTTTCAACTCTTGAACCAGGTCTAAGGCAACATCAAACACATCCGCTGAAGAAGGGTCCTGAACAGCGGAGTCAGGGAACGCCCTTCTCACATCCATTAACAAGCGTCCAGTTGTGGAGATGGGGAGTTTGTTTTCAAACAGGAACGCCCGTAGATTGGGATAGTCACGGACTGACTTCACATTTTCCAGCCACGTCTTTTCGATGGGTGGCAACGCTTGGAGGTCGAAATTGAGCACCTGATGTCGCCGGATTTGGTTAAGCTGCTGGGAGCGTGGGTTGATTGCCGTTTCAATCAGCGTTGAAGGCGCATCGGTGTAGGGAGTCAAAAACTCTATGATTTCGGCGATCTTCGGCTTTTCTGCCTCAATTGCCTCCAGCATTTCTTCTACAACAGATTCGGAAGATATGTCACTCTCCCCGCTCTTTTTTCTTTTCCCCTTCTTTTTCTGTAGCTTGGGATTTGTGATGCGCGAGATCTGTTTCTCTAAGCCCTCCTGATACGCGAGTATTTCTTCGCGCAGCAAGCAGAGCAACGTATCGCTATGAATTTTAAGCAGGGAAGGCGTCGTGAGCTCAACCAGCCCCCGCCCCATTTTAGCGGACAGGGCGCGCTCCAGGTTGCGAGCGAGGGATTTGAGGTCTTTTTCATCGCGGATGATAATTTGCCCACCCAGAACGAGATCTAGCAATCTTTTGGTTTCTACAGGCTGACTCAGATTAATATCGCAGATGGGTTGGAAATTCTGAAGGAGCATCTCACGAACTTTACCATCCATCAGAATCATCCACAAGGTTGCATAATATGGCTCTTGCTTGCTCTGCTCCTTGGGTGCATGGCGAATCCAGCGTTTAATCAGAGGGAAGTCGTTTTTGAGGCAAACGCATATCTGCGCAAACTCCTCGTCTGAAATCTCAAATCCCTCAAAAGCGTTGTCCTTCCGGAGTGAAACGGTTGGAGATTTGTCAGTTGAAGATTGCTTTGTCATTAGGAGAAGGTCAGACAAAGGTTTCAGGAGCGTTTCAAATTGCTGCCCATGCTGACTTGCGGCATTGCCAATCTCCAGCAATTCCATCCATAAGTTTCGGAGTCTTTCAATCTGTTTGGGGTGGACGGACGGGTTCAGGGCGAAACGGTGTAACCCATCTCGCACCGTCTTTTTAGTCCATTCAGGGGTGCGAACTTGATCTAAGAGTTCACCATCCTCAAGCACCAGCAGTTCAATGGTTCTGAGCAATTTCGCCTCGATAAAGTGCTTCTCAAAGATTAGGTCGTAGAAGATACCGGTTGCTCGATCTAACACCTGGTTTGCTAATTTGTAACCAGAGAAGATGAGGTGCTTCAGGGTCGTTTGCCGCAAATCGTGTATCTGCCATGCCTCGATCATCGGATCAATGCTGTGTTTCAGCAAATCTTTTCTGGTTCCAGCCGCGTCCGCGCCAAAATTTTCACTGAGGTATTCACCGAAAAACTCGGTGAATTCAAGCATTTGATTCCGCAGTTCATTGATTGCAATGTCATCCCAGACCTTCTCATAGACCCGTTGACTCGGTTGGAGGCTCAACGCCTTTAACCGGCTATTGGTACGCCCTTGAAAGTTCGCCATGATTTCGTAAGCGCGTTGATTGGCGCGCTCCACATATTGCTCCATGAGCGATGAACAGTGGGTGATGGCTTCAAGAACCTGCTCCCGAGACGCCTGAAAGGCAGTCACGACAAAATGAAGGTGATCCGGTTGCAGTGGGTCGTAGCTGGCTGCCGTGGGGAAAATTTCTATTTCTCCTGCCTCTTTCGGATGAGCGCACGGGATGCTTGACACAATTCCTTCTGGTGTGGGTTCACCATGAAAATAATCCTTGAGCGTTAAACAGTAGTTCACGTCTAGGAGATCCGGATAGCGTTTGATATGTGTGCGGTAAACGACCAAAAGTTGGTCATAAGCCCCTGTCGCAACAGACTCGAATAGCTCATCCTCATTCATGTGAACGCGGTGAATATTCGTCTGTTCAGGAATAATAACTCTCACCAGGGAAGTCGTCTCCTGGGAGTTAGCGAGGACATAACCACCGGTTTTGACGGCGGTTGGTATTGCAAACTCGGCCTGTAAAACCTCTTGCGCTAACTCAGACAACGTGAGCGGTTTCCCTAGATGCAGGGCAGTGATATCTTTGAGCACACCATCAGCAAAATCCGTGATTTGGCGTGCATTACGGTCAAGTTCCTGTACACTTTTGCGAACCCGATCAGCATCATCTTTTGCCTCTGCGATGACCTTTGCTTCATCGATCCACGTAATCCACGCGCCGGGGCGCGGTTTCATTTTGAGCGTGAGTGCACCATCTTCTGAGTCAAATCCGGGGAGAATTTGCCCTTCCGAGGATTTTTTGGGGGTCCAGACGAGCAGGTATTTGTCATTTCTGACACCGAGTCCTATCCCAAAGGTATCCCCCCAATCCATCCGCCCCTCAACGCTCGATTTAATTTTATCCGTTAAGGCAATCAGGGAATTTGATGTAAAGTTGAGTGATAAGTCTTGAATTTTCGTATATTCGTTTCTTTCCAAAGTTGTATCCTACACTATAGTACGTATTTAAACATGATCGGAAATAAACAGTGTGATGAGGGACGAAGGAGGGAGCGTGGAAGCATGTGAGTAGACGAGTGGGATTGACGTTAGGGAAAGTTTCTCCCAACTGAAACCCATTCGCCCTCTGGCTCCCTCGCTCCCTCGCCTCCTCGCTCCCTCTATTATTAGGCGGGCGTTTAACACCCAGTCATTATAATTTTGCCAGTAAGCCGTCTCCTTTCAATTGGGATGGGTGATAACTTGACCTAGTTGTTACTGCTGATAGAAAATGACAGCCACTTCTCCACCAGTTTGTTCGGGTTCTAATACTTCCACGACAAAATGGCGGTGGGGATAGAGCACCTGAAGACGGTAACTCCACATCTCAGCAAGCCGTTCCGCAAGCCAATGATCATCTTCATCTGTCGTTTCGCCCATTCGCCGACCAAAGAGAGAGGGAATTTCCACGAGATTGAAAGATTGCTCAGTTTTACGGTAATCTTTTCCATAGTGCTCAAACGCCTCTGCCAGCCTTCTCCAATCGTCTTCGTCCTCGAATGTTTCCTTAAGGAAAACCATCTGATTCATCTCCACAAACTCGGGCCAGAAAAGTCTGCTATAAAGGAGAGCGTCAAGGCCGCATCCTTCTGTATGAAGGAAGTCGAAGAGGTTAAATCCCGTTGTATCACGATGTGGGCCCCTCGCACGAAGTCGTTGAATCAATTCTTTGTCTTTCATAATGAATACCCTTTTGGAATCTCTTCCGGTTTGGGAGGGCGGGGCACTTTCGGTGGCGAACCGGCTACTTTTCCAATCTTAGGCTCAAGAATCAAAGGCGGTTCTTGTCCTCCATGCGGCCGTCCTGTACCCCGAAAGCGTTTAACAGGATTACCAGCAGCATCAAACTCCGTATAGCCAGTAACCTTTCCTGAAGCATCCGTCTTGAACCGGGTATGAGGACCTGTTGACTTTGCATCCGGACCAAGCTTATTGACTCTGGGTTTTTGGTACACTGGGCCATGGCTTTTCATGCTTTTGGGTCGGGTATTTGCCTACATTCCTTCTCTCCGCTTTCGGAGGGTGATGCGCAAGAGCAATATAATATAGTTGACATGATAGCACACAAAGCGGATGAAATCAATAAAAAAATAGGCAATTCTTCCCCATACGGTTTGATTCGTCATCTGGGAAATCCTTGCCCTGGGAATTGATGTTTGTGAATAATCAACATCTACGAATTGGGATGGAGCCCCTGTTGAGGAATATCATTATTAGCGAGCAGCATCTCCTGGTCAAAGATAAAATCTTTACGGGAACTTCCCAATACCTGTCCGTCCTTTTGATTCTCTCTGAAATATTGAGGAAGGGTGAGACCTGTCATCTGAATGGCATCCTCTGGACAGGCTTCAACGCAATAGCCACAAAAGATGCAGCGGAGCATATTAATTTCAAAAACTTCGGGATACTTTTCTCGCTGGTATCCTTCTTTGGTTTTCCAGCCTTCTGGAGCCGGAGCCGCTTTAATCGTAATACAATTGGCGGGGCACGCCGTCGCACATAAGAAGCAAGCCACACACTTGAGGTGTCCATCCGCATCCCTGGTCAATTTGTGAATCCCACGATAGCGATCACCTCGTTCATCAACACTGCGTGGGTCCTCGGGGTATTGATATGTAACTTTTTTCTTAGGAATATGTTTCAACGTCGTGAACATCCCTTTAATCAGGGCAGGGATATAAAGCCTATCCCAAAATGACATTTCTGCATTAACTTTCATACAACCAATTTTCAACGGCACGCTAAATTCCATTGGAGAAAAAGAATGGGAACCTTGACACCAATGGTTCTCTACGAAACCGCTCTCCTTTCAATAGATGGTAGCCCAACTTTGACGCTAATATCAAGTTTTACTTCCTCTTGTCAGGAACTTAAAGAGTGAGGCAGAGGATCAGTCAATGTCACCTCAATGAAAACCTTGCTTTCTTGATTCGAGTCTGTATGTAGCGTCAGGATAGCTACTGAAATTTATTACATGATAGCACAGAAAGTGTAATGGTCAGCGGAGTGTTGCAGAAGTAGAACATGCAGCTTGCTTGTTTCATCATCATTTAGAACAAGCTGGCAGCATGTTTTACGAACCCTTCAACGGCGGATAACGGTGCAACACATCCGTGACTAGGGCGTGTTGACGAACTCGGGCAAATGCGCTCGTAGCCCAAGTTTCTAACTTGGCACCTCGTCCCCAACCAAGATAGAATCTTGGGCTACAGTTAGATTGCGAAACAGTTCGTCAACACGCCCTAATACATGATAGCACAGAAAGCGGATGAAATCAACAAAAAACGGTGTTAAGAATCACACGGTGCATTCATGAGGTAAAGGCCACTTTGGCCATCTCGAAAGGACTGGAATAGAATCTGGATGAAAAAAGGCGCTGATTGATAATTACCAATCAACGCCTAAAGAAGCACTCTACAACTCGTACATCTACTTTCCCCTTACCTGATAAAAAGCCTGAAGCTTACACTAACTGAATATAAGCCATCTGCGCTCCATCACCACGTCTCAACTCGCCCCGAATGATACGCGTGTATCCGCCATTGCGGCCTTCATAACGTGGACCAATATCATTAAACAATTTCTGCAGAACGATATGGTCGTGAATCATCTTAGCGGCTTGGCGACGCGCATGCAGGTCGCTACGCTTCGCTAACGTGATCAACTTTTCAACAACACGCCTGAGTTCTTTGCACTTAGGCAATGTTGTACGAATCTGTTCATGTTCAAATAAAGCTGTCGCCTGGTTACTGAACAGCGCCTTGCGATGACTGCTGGTCCGTCCAAGCTTTCTTCCCGATTTTCTATGGCGCATGATTACCCGTCCTTCTGCCCCCCGCTTGCGGGTGGACCAAGAGATTATCTTTCGGTCCGCCCGTAAACGGGCGGTTGCGACTTAATCATCAAGAGTCATTCCTAAAGAAAGCCCCATGCTTGCAAGAATATCCTTGATTTCGTTCAGGGACTTCCTACCAAAGTTGCGAAATTTCAGCATCTCTTGCTCGGTTTTTACGACAAGGTCCCGGATGGTCGTAATCTTCGCAGCTTCCAAGCAATTTGCAGAACGCACCGAGAGTTCTAACTCCGCAACAGGCTTGGATAAATATTTCTCGCGCTGCATCTTTTCTTCATCAATTTCGACGACTGGTTCAACATAGGTCTCATCGAAATCACTAAATAGCCGTAACTGATCTAGTAGAATGTCCGCCGCTTGTGTCACGGCTTCTTTCGCTGTGATGCTTGCATCAGTCGACACTTCCAGGAGGAGTCGGTCATAATCTGTCATGTGCCCAACTCTTGTCTCTTCAACGCGGAAATCCACTTTATTGACCGGTGAAAATTTGGCATCAATTGGGATAACGCCAATCTGTTGATTGGCACTCAAGGTTTCCTCCGCAAGCGCATACCCCCGTCCTCGACTCACTTGCATTTCCATATTCAATCCATCACACTTATCGAGTGTTGCAATGTATTGATCCGGATTGATAATATCAACCTGGCTATGGGGTTGAATATCCGCTGCCGTAACCTGACATGAACCCTCGGCAGACAAGCGCAACGTGACAATCTCGTCCGTATCGACACGACATCGAATCTCTTTCAGGTTAAGGATGATTTGAATCACATCTTCCCTAACGCCTTCGATCGTCGAAAATTCATGTTTCACGCCGTCAATGGCAACAGAGATAATCGCTGCACCCGGAATCGAAGAAAGCAGTACGCGCCGAAGAGAGTTACCGAGTGTAATCCCAAAGCCTCGTGCAAGAGGTTCGGCAATAAACTTTCCGTAATCAGGCCTCAAGGTTTCCAACTCTGCAATCAGACGCTTGGGCTTGGTGATTTCCCACTCTCTCATCGATCTTATTCCCCTTCCATCAGCATGTCTATGTTATTTGGAGTAAAGCTCAACGATTAACTGCGTTTGGACGTTTGCAGCAACCTGCTCACCATTTGGGAGTGCGCGAACAACCCCCTCCTGTTTGTCCGTGTTCAACTCAAGCCAGTCTGGAGCGCCTCTGTGTTGAGAACGCTCTAACGCTTCCTGAACAATCGCTAATTCGCGACTTTTTTCTTGTGTTTGAATAACATCACCCACTTTTACCAGATAAGAGGGAATATTGACACGTTTTCCGTTTACGAGGAAGTGGTTATGCCGAACTAGCTGCCGCGCCTGGGCGCGTGAATTTGCAAAACCTAAACGATAGGCGACGTTATCCAACCGACGCTCTAAGCGTACCATCAGGTTGTCGCCCGAAACCCCTGTTTGATGTGCTGCTTCAACATAGTAATTCTTAAATTGCTTCTCTAAGAGACCATAAATACGCTTTGCTTTTTGCTTCTCACGCAATTGCCGGCCATAGTCTTTGACTTTGGGTAATTTTTGACCATGCTGACCGGGCGGATAGCCCCGACGTTCAAACGAACACTTGGGGGAATTACAACGCTGCCCTTTTAAAAAGAGCTTTTCCCCTTCTCTACGACATAACTTACAGACCGGTCCTAAATATCTGCTCATCTTTTTAGGTCAGTAAACGCGAGCTTTAGGCGTCTACTTACCTTTGCTTTCTCCTCTCAAATAAATTTGAATAACGCAGGTTCAAACGCGACGACGTTTGGGAGGGCGACAACCATTATGAGGAATTGTGGTGACATCTTTCATTGAACTGATTTCGAGTCCAGCCGCAGAAAGGGCGCGTATGGCAGACTCCCTCCCAGAACCTGGCCCCTTCACATGCACCTCAACTCGCTTCATACCATGCTCCATTGCTTTTTTCGCACAGGATTCTGCTGTCTGTTGTGCAGCAAATGGCGTACATTTTCGTGAGCCACGAAAATTCATCGCCCCTGCACTTGCCCACGCAATCGTATTACCGGTGACATCCGTAATGGTAACGATTGTATTATTAAATGTGGCTTGAACGTGAGCAATCCCTTGAGAAATATTTTTCTTTTCTTTTTTCTTGGTTCGACTGGATGACTTCGACTTTTGCAAAACAAACTCCTTTCGTAATCATTAGCCGCCTTTACGAGTCGCTTCTTTCGCCTTCCTGCCAACCGAAATAGTTTTTGCTTTTCCTTTACGGGTGCGCGCGTTGGTACTGGTTCGTTGCCCCCGTGCAGGTAACTGGCGACGATGGCGCATCCCACGATAACTGTTAATGTCCGTCAGGCGTTTAATATTCAACTCGACTTCACGCCGCAGATCCCCCTCAACCTTGTAGTCCTGATTAATGTTGTCTCTCACGCGACTAATTTCGTCTTCGGTGAGATCATGTACTTTCGTGACGGGGTCGATGTGTAATGTTTCCATCATCTTCGAAGCTGTGGACCGACCAATCCCATAAATATAGGTCAGCGCAATATCAACCCTTTTATTTCGGGGTAAGTCGACACCTGCAATTCTTGCCATGCCTTCCCTCCTTTTTGGATGTTAGGTGTTACCGATTCCCAATACCTAGCACCAATACCTGACCGCTATCCTTGTCTTTGCTTGTGCTTTGGATTCGTAGGACAAATGACACGGATAACCCCTTTTCTTTTGATAACTTTACATCGATTGCACATTTTCTTCACTGATGCTCGGACTTTCATGATTTCTCCTTTCATCGGGAACCGAGTTTCTCTCAGACAACTTGGTTCCTTTTCACTCGCTTATCTTGAGCGGCGGCTCTTGACACGTCTATCTTTCAGGAACCCCTCATAATGTCTCATTGTCAAATAGGATTCAATCTGTGACACGGTATCTAAGATGACCCCCACAACAATCAAGACCGCCGCCCCGCTGATTAATGAAGCCCCTAACCCTTTCTGCAAAATCATGGGAATGACCGCAATAGCGGCAAGAAAAAGCGCACCCGGTAACGTGATTTTGGTTAACGTGTCATTGATATAGTCAGCCGTTTTCTTACCGGGGCGGATGCCCGGAATAAATCCGCCATATTTTCTCAGGTCTTCAGCCATCTGAACGGGGTTAATCTGAACCGCTGTGTAGAAGTAGGTAAAGCCAATAATCAGGAGTGCATAAGTAATCTCGTGTAGGGGGCTTGACATGATAACCGCTTGTAGCCCATCGACCCAACCCCATGTTCTTGGCAGAAATCCTAAGACCGTTGGGGGAAACTGCATTAAGGTGACGGCGAAAATAATTGGAATCATACCGGCTGCATTGACACGTAAAGGCAGATGCGTTGTTTGTCCACCGAACACTTTGCGTCCAACAACTCGCCGAGCATATTGGACCGGAATCTTACGGACCGCTAGCGTAATATATACCGTTCCCATAATAGAAACAACAATCAGCGATAAAAAGATAACCAGTTGAGGAAGGCCAAATCTGGGATCGTTAAACAAACGGCTGACCAGGGTGGACACGCCACTTGGTACACCGGCAACAATTCCAACCGTAATGATGAGTGAAATTCCTTGTCCAATCCCCCTCTCCGTGATCTGTTCGCCGAGCCACATCACGAAAGCGGTGCCAGCCATCAGGGTAATGACGGTCAAGAAATGAAACGTCCAGTTTGGATTCGTTACAATCCTTTCTTGAATCCCAAGACTCCCAGGGTTTCGCAACAGAAAACTAATCCCAAGCCCTTGAACGATACTGAGAATGACAGTTCCGTAGCGCGTGTACTGGATAATCTTTTTACGTCCCCCCTCCTCTTTCGAGAGCTTCTCAAGGTAGGGGACAACAACGGCGAGGAGTTGTAGGATAATCGACGCACTAATGTACGGCTGAATACCGAGTGCGAAGATGGTCATTTGGTGGAATGCCCCCCCCGAGAACAAATCCACAAACCCAATCATATTTCCGCCAGGGCGGCTTTTTAACTGATTAAAAAAGGCTTCCAGGGCAGAGTCATCAATACCGGGGATTGTAATATGAGCTCCCAATCGATAAACAACCAACAGCAGCGCGGTAAAAATCAGCCGTTTCCGCAGCTCTGGAATTTTGAACGCATTTTGAAACGCCTTAATCACTTAAATCACCTCGGTTTTACCACCTACCGACTCAATTTTTTCAATAGCGGACTTTGAGAATTGGTGAACTCGCACTGTGAGTGACTTTTCGAGAACCCCGTCCCCAAGCATTTTTACTTTTGCATCCTTATTGTGTATAATTTTAGCTTTCCGTAAAACCTCGGGCGTGATCGTTGTCCCATCCTCAAACCGATTGAGCGTTTTAACATTCACGACATCATATTCGACTCGGTTATGCGCGATTCTTCTCGGGCCGCGTTTGGGCATGCGCCGCACCAAGGGCATTTGTCCGCCTTCAAACCAGGCAGGGATGGACGCCCCAGACCGAGATTTTTGCCCCTTGTGGCCACGGCCACAGGTCTTCCCCCAACCTGAACCTTCCCCACGTCCAACTCTCTTCTTGGAATGAGTCGAATTTTTAGCGGGCTTTAGTTCATTGAGTTTCATTTGTATTTTACTCCATTTCTTTAGCTTAAGAATGTGGAAAAAAGAAAATATCCCATTGGCTCGGACTATATTGCCAAATCCAGTCCCGATCGGTTCTAGCCGTTGGATTTGGCAATACAACAGGAGCAGTTGGGACAGCTATTTTTTCCTAACCCAGAAGCTCCTCAACCGTTTTTCCACGCAGACGAGCCACCTCGTTGATATCTTTCAGGCTTTTGAGTGCTTGCATGGTGGCTTCTGCTGTATTCTTCATACAACTAGATCCAATGCGCTTGGTTAGGGCATCCTGTACACCCGCAAACTCCAGAATAACCTTTGTTGCAAGCCCAGCAACGATCCCTGTACCGGGGCTCGCTGGCTTAAGCAAAAGTCTAGCAGCTCCATAGTGACCGATAATTTCATGGGGAATCGTACCTTCGGATAAGGGCACGCGGATCAGATTCTTCTTCGCGTTCGCAATACTTTTACTAATCGCCGAGGGGATTTCATTCGCACTTCCAAACCCGATACCAACGATACCTGCTCGGTTACCGACAACTGAAAGTGCATTGAAGCTGGGGGTTCTGCCCCCCTGACGAACGCGCATCACGCGGTTAATATCAATTGGACGTTCCTCAAATTCAAATTCATCCGGGTTAATCTTGTCCCTCAAAGACTTTCTCCTCTACAATTGAGAATCGCAAATTTGCTCATTTGCAGATTTCAGGTATGACACCACTCAAAACGCCACGGCAACTTCAGAAATTGAGGCCACCTTCTCTGGCAGCCTCTGCGAGTGCTTTAATTCTTCCATGATAGAGATTTCCGCCCCGATCGAACACAACCGATTCAATTTGGTGTTCCTTGGCCTTGTGAGCAATCAGCGCTCCCACTTTTTGAGCGGCATCAACGTTCCCCCCCTTAGGAAGGCCATCCTTTAACTCCGCAGATAGGGTTGATGCAGCGGCAAGCGTCACACCTTTTTCATCATCAATAATTTGCGCATAAATATGGTTCAGGCTCTTAAAAACGGACAATCTTGGCGCTTGGTTTGTTCCCATCACCTTTTTTCGTACGCGCTGTTTTCGCTTATCCCGAGCCGCATATTTCTTTTTAATCCGGTCCACTGAGAACCCTCCAACTCTGTAGGTATTAGGTATGAGGTATTAGAGATTATTCGCTAAGACCTAACACCTAAGACCTCATTTCCTTTTTATGTCCTTGTCTTACCTTCCTTCATACGGACACGCTCACCGTCATAGCGGATGCCTTTACACGGCTCATAAACTTCAGGTTTTCTAATCTGGCGAATTGATGCCGCAACTTGACCGACCAGCGATTTGTCAATGCCACTGACAGTAATCGGTATATGTGGCTGCCCGTCTACAGCTTCAGGGGCACCAACGCTTAAGGTAATACCATCCGGAGGGGTATAGATTACCGGGTGAGAGTATCCAACGTTTAAGGCCAAACGCTTCTGACGATCAATCTCTGCTCGGTATCCAGTCCCTACAACCCTAAGTTTTTTCTCAAAGCCTTTTGTAACGCCCGTCACCATGTTTTCAATGAGGGTCCGCGTGAGGCCATGCAAGGATCTATGTAGCTTTTGATCGCTGGGGCGTTCAACCGTAATCATTCCATCCGTTAAATGGACTTTCATCATGTTAGGAATGGTCCAACTCAGGCTTCCATTTGGGCCTTTAACCGTGACATCTCCTTGGTTCAAAACCACTTGAACACTCGCGGGGACATTAATTGGCATTCGTCCTATTCGTGACATCGCGATCTTCTCCAAAATTCAAAAATAAGAATTGACATGAAACAACGTCAAGTTGAGATTACCAAACATAACAGAGGACCTCTCCTCCGACACGGGATTTCCTGCACTCGGTTGTTGTTTTGATACCTTGGGAGGTCGATATGATAGCAATCCCTAACGCTCCGTATACCCGAGGTAAGTGCGCCGAATCCACATAAACACGTCTACCGGGCTTGCTAATCCTTTTAAGTCCTGTAATGACTTTTTCTTTATTTTCCCCATACTTCAGATAAATTCTCAGGATGCCCTGGTTCTGGGTCTCAATCAAACGGTAGTTACGGATATACCCTTCCTCGTGTAGGGTGCGGGCGATTTCCAACTTTAATTTCGATGCAGGTATTTCAACACGGTCATGCCGGACCATATTTGCGTTACGGATACGAGTCAACATATCTGCTATCGGATCTGTGATTGACATAGGTTATTCTCCTTTACCAGCTCGACTTTGTCACTCCGGGAATCTTACCGGATCTTGCTAACAAGCGAAAGCAAATCCGGCACAGTTCAAATTTACGCAGGAAACCGCGAGGACGCCCGCAGAGGCGACAACGATTATACTTTCGAGTCCGAAACTTAGGTGTTCTTTTCTGTTTGGCAATGAGTGCTTTTGTTGCCAATCCAATTTCTCCTTTCTTTCGCTGGGCGCAACGACATAATAGACTTAACACGGGCATAAATTGCGCTTTTTACCGCTTGCATCTTGAATGAACTGCATGGATGCCAGATGCAAGAGACAAAAACGCCATTTGTGACCGTCCGCAGTATCGCTATTCTCTAAATGGCATTCCCATGAGACGTAGTAACTCACGCCCTTCTTCATCCGTTCGGGCTGTCGTTACAATGGTGATATTGAGTCCTCGAACTTCGCTCACTTTGTCATAATCAATCTCCGGGAAAATAATCTGTTCTTGAAGGCCTAAAGAGTAATTACCGCGGCCATCGAAAGAATCGGGAGACAGACCACGGAAATCTCGAATCTGTGGGAGCACCAGATTAGCAAGCCGATTGAAAAACTCATACATCCGCTCCTGCCGCAATGTCACCTTACAACCGATAGCCATACCCGTGCGAAGCTTGAAAGCAGAAACCGATTTTTTAGCACGGGTAATCACCGCACGTTGGCCAGCCATTAGGGTGAGCTCTTCGACCGCATTCTCCAATAATTTAGGATTCTGTATCGCTGCACCAACCCCCATATTCAGGGTAATTTTTTCGAGTTTGGGAACTTGCATCACGTTGGCGTAATTAAAACGTTGTTGTAATGCAGGGAATACTTCTTCTTGATAGAATGTTCTAAATGGGCTCATCAATCTTTATCCTACACTATCCGATTGCGGATGAAAAGTTACTTGCGCTCTGCAACCTCACCACATTTTTTGCAAATACGCAAACGATATTTCTGTTTTCGGTTTCCGGCTTCTCTTTCAAAAACCTGGTGTCTGGTCCGAGCCGCGGTATTACATTTAGGACAAATTAATTTTAAGTTGGAAAGATGCGTGGTGCCCTCTTTTTCAACAATGCCACCTTGGCCCTGTGGATTTGGGCGAAGATGCCTCTTAATCATGTTCACTCCTTCAACAACGGCGCGTTCCTTACGCGGGAAAATATCAAGAATGACGCCTCTTTTGCCCGCGTCTTTTCCACTCAATACCAACACCAGGTCGTCCATTTTAACATGCAATTTTCTCTGAGACACTGTTACGTCTCCTTCCGATTTCTGATTGAAAATATCCTGTTTCTTCAATCCGAAATCCACAATTGAACTAAATGACTTCAGGGGCGAGAGAAACAATTCGTGTGAATTCCTTTTCCCTCAACTCACGAGCAACGGGGCCAAAAATACGTGTCCCACGGGGCTGATTTTGCGGGTCGATTAAAACAGCAGCGTTTTTATCAAATTTGATATAGGAACCATCTGGCCGGCGATACTCTTTAGATGTGCGGACAACAACCGCTCGAACCACATCCCCCTTTTTGGCTTGGCCATTTGGACTGGCTTCTTTCACAGTTGCAATAATAATATCGCCGACCCGTGCATAACGTTTTCGACTCCCGCCAAGCACCCGAATACACATCAACTGTTTCGCCCCTGTATTATCGGCACAATTTAATCTGGTATAGGATTGAACCATGGGTATATCCCTCCTGACATTTTCTGTCTCTTCATCGCCGCGGCCGAGTGCCCATCCGGAAAGTCCTGCGGACACCTCACGCCCGGTAGAACCGGAACCCTTGAACGAAGCGAGGGGTCGGGGTTCGGACTTCCGATTTTTCGGATAGGTTCTTACGCATCGACCTGTTCAGCTTTTGAAATAATTTGACGTACGTTCCACCGTTTGCGACGACTGAGGGGGCGTGATTCAATGACTTGGACGAGATCGCCCAAGTTACACGCATTTTGCTCATCGTGAGCAAGGATTTTGGTGGTACTCCTTACAATCTTCTTGTAAGTCGGGTGCTGATAGGTTCGGACAATCGCAACAGCAACCGTTTTATCCATCTGGTCGCTTGTCACAATCCCCGTACGAAGTTTGCGGTTGCCTCGTTTCGCTGTACTCAAGTTTATCCTCTCTTAACGAATCTATCGTGAATGCTTTTCAATCCCAAGTTCACGGGCACGGAGAACCGTGTGAATCCGTGCAATATCTTTCCTGAATTTTTTCAACTGAGAAATGTCTTCAAGCTGTCCAAGTAGACTTTGAAATTTCCTCCTGAACAGCGTCTCCTTGAGGTCTGTGAGTTCTGTTTTTAACTCCTCAGTTGATTTTCTACGCAGTTCAATAGCGGTCATTACCAACTTATCCTCCAGTTCGGACGATGAACTTCGTTTTAATGGGCAATTTGTGAGCGGCTCTTCGCATCGCTTCCTTTGCCTCTTCCACTGAGACGCCGCTCAATTCATAGAGGACACGCCCCGGCTTGATAACGGCAACCCAATCCTCGGGAGAACCTTTCCCGCTTCCCATTCTGGTTTCTGCTGGTTTCTTTGTCACTGGCTTATGCGGGAAAATCTTAATCCACACTTTTCCACCACGTCGTACATGGCGGGTTATCGCAATACGAGCCGCTTCGATTTGGCGGCTTGTCATCCAGCCACACTCCATTGCTTGCAGACCGTACTCGCCAAAGTCTATCTGTGAACCCCGATAAGGGTGTCCACGACGCTTCCCGCGTTGTACCTTACGGTGTAATACCCGTTTGGGCATTAACATATCACACAACTCCTTTTATTTATAGCCTTAACGCACACGAGCCGCGAAAAGAAATTTATGATTGTTGGGGGCCAGATTGCCTTCCTCCACCGCTGCGTTGTTGACCACGTCTACCTCCGGAGCGGGAAGTTGAACCCGTCTCATTTCTGCCTCCGGAGCGGGAAGTTGACCCCGCCTCATTTCTGCCATCCCGACGTACGAAAGGACGGCGCGGCTGACGTCGCTGTGGGGTGGCCTCCGTAGCCACTTGTGTTGTAGAACGCCTAGAAGGTGGCGATAGTGCGGGAAGGGGAGGGGCACCAATGACCTCTCCCTTGAAGAGCCACACTTTGACCCCAATCTTACCATAAGTCGTATTCGCTTCAGCAAACCCATAATCAATATTGGCTCTCAGCGTGTGTAGGGGGACTCTACCTTCAATGTTTGATTCAGTACGTGCCATTTCAGCACCACCGAGGAGACCGCTAATCGTCATTTTAACGCCTTGAGCGCCAGCTTTCATTGAGGCAGCAATATTTTTTTTCATTGCCTGTCTGAAATTCGTTCGACGCCCGATTTGCAGCGCAACCACTTCAGCGACGAGTTGGGCATCCAGTTCAGGACGCTTGATTTCAGCGACATTAATCCGAACGGTCCGTCCAACGAGCCGCTCTAAATCCGCTTGTAATTTCTCGGCTTCCACACCACGCCGCCCAATAACGATACCCGGGCGCGCTGTATGGATATGGATACTGCACCGTTCCCCAACCCTTTCGATTTCAATGCGGGAAATACCAGCGCGAGACAACCGCTCCTTGACAAAATTCTGAATTTTCAAATCCTCATGAAGCCACTTTGCGTAGTCTTTTTCATGATACCATCTTGAATCCCAAGTCCCAATGATTCCTAAGCGTAGCCCACGCGGATGAGTCTTGTGTCCCACTAAAACCTCCTCAACAAAATTCATGCGTGCAGACAGGAGGCGGGCGCTTCCGCGCTCCCCGATTGCAGAGCGGGGAAAGGCAGAGGAACCAACATCAATCTATTAATAAGATAGGTAGAATTCTCAATCTCCATTTTCCTCCCGTTCCTCATCTAGCACAACCGTGATATGACACCTTCGACGCAAAATTCGATTCGCTATACCCCGCGCCCTTGGACGAATCCATTTTCGGGTGAGCCCGTCATCGACGAGAACCTTTTTGATAAAAAGAGTGCTCTCATCAATGTTCGGATTGCGATATTGTGCATTTGCTACAGCCGATTGAATCAGTTTACGAATCACCGGAGAAGCCGCTTTATGTGTGAACGCCAATTGATCTAATGCCTCTTCAACATAGAGACGTCTGATTAAATCGGCGACCAAACGCACTTTACGCGGAGCAACAGGCACATTCCAAATGCTAGCTCTCGCTTCCATTAAAAATCTCCTAAACCCACTGAACATTACCGGCGTTTTCCACCAGCATGTGACCTAAACGTTCTGGTGGGGGAAAACTCGCCTAATTTATGTCCCACCATGTTCTCTGAAATATAAACGGGAAAGAACTTCTTTCCATTATGGATGGCAAGCGTGTGGCCGATAAGATCCGGAGTAATGGTCGAACGCCGCGACCAAGTACGAATCACACGCTTGTTACCCGATCTATTCATCGTTTCAATCTTTTTCAGAAGTTTCGTATCAATATAAGGGCCTTTCTTCACAGAGCGTGGCATATAATTTCTCCTCCAGATTGACTGATGGGTTTGCCATTGAAGTGGATTTTTCTCCACCTACAACCGATTCGCCTACTTACGGCGACTGACAATATATTGACTGGACCGCTTTTTACGATTGCGTGTTTTATATCCCCTTGTTGGTACCCCCCAAGGAGTGACTGGGTGTCTCCCTCCAGAGCTTTTTCCTTCACCCCCACCGTGTGGGTGGTCGTGTGGATTCATTGCAACACCGCGAACCTTGGGCCGGTGTCCCATCCAACGAGAACGTCCTGCCTTACCGATCGATATATTTGCATGGTCTAAATTGCCAACCTGTCCAATCGTTGCCATACACTGTACAGGAAGCAGGCGAATTTCACCGGAAGGCATGCGAAGCCGCGCATACTTACCTTCGCGATCAACCAGTTGTGCCGCGACACCTGCACTACGTACCAACTGTCCTCCCTTACCGGGAAGCATTTCCACATTATGTATAGAGGTACCGAGAGGAATCTTTTCAAGTGGTAAAGCGTTCCCAACTTTAATATCTGCATCTGGGCCTGAATTTAATATATCCCCCACTTGCAACCCCAAAGGCGCAATAACATAGCGTTTCGCGCCGTCCACATAATGCAAGAGCGCAATGCGAGCTGAACGATTGGGGTCATATTCGATCGAGGCAACCTTTGCAGGAATACCAAACTTATCACGCTTAAAATCAATGATTCGGTAACTTCGTTTATGTCCACCGCCGCGTCTCCGGACCGTCAGGCGCCCTAAGGAATTGCGTCCGGCATTGTCTTTCGAGCCTTTAACTAAGGATTTCTCGGGCTCGTGACGGGTAATCTCCTCAAAGGAGTGCCCGGTCATAGATCTGCGGCTAGGTGTTACAGGAGAATACGTTTTAATTGCCACTCTGGATTCCTCTCTCACGTAATGCGTAAGTTTGCTCCTTACGTGTTACGATCAGTAACGGCGCGGTTTTCTTCAATCCGCAATCCACAATCCGAAATTTAGTTAAATCCCTTCAAAAATCTGGATGGTTGTCCCTTCTTTAACGGTAATGATTGCTTTTTTCCAACTGGGTTGTCTACCGTACTGGTGCCGAAACAGTTGTTCTTTCGGTTTTCCTTGAACCTGCATTGTATTAATCTGTCGTATTTTACCCTTCAGATCGAAAATTTCTTCAGCAGCCTTACGAATGTCTGATTTACTAGCTTTCACATCGACAACAAAAGCATATTTATTCGATTCCCTAAGAATGGTGCTTTTTTCCGTAATCAGGGGTTTCTTGATAATCTGATATGGGTCTTTCATAGGTTTTGCGATTCCTCATTTGAAACTTCTGGTGTGGGCACAGCATGCAACGTCTCTACAAATTTGCCTTCCAGTTTTTCAGCCGCACTCTCAGTGAGAATGATTTTATCATGCCACAAAACATCATAAACATTCAGCACGTCCCAATGGCAGATATTGGCTTGGGGGATATTCCGAGCAGACAAATAAATATTCGATTCAGGCTGACCCAGTACGAAAAGAATTTTACCTTTAAGCCCTAAACCGTTCAATAGTTGAACGATGTCTTTGGTTCTTGGGTGCTCCAGGGTAAAATCCTCAATCAAGAGACAATTATTATTTTGAAATTTATCTGCTAAAGCGGAGTGAAGCCCAAGTTTACGAACTTTTTTGGGGGTGTATTGACGATAGCTACGGGGTTTGGGACCAAATGTAACGCCCCCATGGACCCGTATAGGGGACCGACTATCGCCTACGCGGGCTCGCCCTGTCCCTTTTTGGCGATATAATTTTTTTCCACTTCCCTGGACTTTCGCCCGAGTTTTCGCAGAAGCAGTCCCCTGGCGCTGGTTAGCGAGGTATGCAACAACACATTGATGCACAACAGCCTCATTGACAGCTACATTTACAAATTCGTCAGATAATTGCTGCTGGCGAATAATAGCACCGGAACGGTTATATACATCTAAAGCTGGCATAGCCGATAATCCTTAAAAGATATATTTGGGCATGTTTCAAATTTCCCGAAAAATTAGGATGACACTTTGGGGGACGTATTGCGTATTGCGTAACATGCTCTCATAGGACTTACGCAATTATGGGGAATTTTGCGTAAAGTGGGCAACTTGCGTACTTCAGAAGCGGGCAGGCTGCCCGCTCTACGAGGGGATCCCTTCATCAACTGCATAAGTCCTATCTCATTTGCTCATTTTAATTTGAAGCCTTGACTGCCTTTTTAATCACGAGTAGACCATTGGGTGGGCCAGGAACTGCTCCTTTGAGAACTAAAAGATTTCTTTTCGGGTCGGCCGTCAGTATTTCCAGGTTTTGGACGGTAATCTGCTTACCACCATGTCGTCCAGCCATTTTTTTCCCTTTGAATACTCGTGAGGGCCAAGAACTTGCTCCTATTGAGCCAGGAGCCCGAAGATCTTTTTCGCCACCGTGGGTTTTCTTCCCCCCTGAAAATCCCCAACGCTTGACCACTCCCGTAAAGCCTCGGCCTTTGGAAGTCCCCGTTACATCGACAAACTCTCCGGCTGAAAAGATACCTGCGTCAAGGGTTGAACCAACAGATAAACCTTCAATGGTATCAACACGCAATTCTTTCAAAAATCGATGAGGGGCAACATTTGCTTTTTTAAAATGCCCACCTTCGGGGCGATTTAGCTTATTTTCGCGTTGAGCACCAAACCCCAACTGGAGCGCATTGTATCCTTCTCGATCCTTTGTTTTGATCTGCACGATTGGACAAGGGCCAGCTTCAATAACCGTCACTGGAATTGCTGTGCCGTCTTCATCAAAGACTTGCGTCATGCCAACCTTTTTTCCGAGTATGCCGTTACTCATCTTTCACCTCCTACAAAAGCGTAATTTTTACATCGACGCCGGAGGGCAAATCTAAGCGCATTAAAGCATCCACCGTCTTAGGGGTCGTCTCTAAAATGTCTAACAGCCGTTTATGAATGCGCATTTCAAACTGTTCACGAGACTTCTTATCCGTATTCGTCGATTTTTGTACGGTATAAACATGTTTCCGAATGGGGAGCGGAATCGGGCCCGAGACCCGTGCGCCGGTCCGTTTCGCTGTCTCCGCAATCTGGCCCGCAGACTGGTCTAACAGGCGATGATCAAATGCTTTTAGACGAATCCTTATTTTTTGATTGTCCATTGACCTCTCCGATCAAGTCTCTTGATTTCCCAATTTCTTCAGCTTCAGGCTTTAATGCGATCTGAACAAAAGGAAAAGGCTGTAGTCAGTTCTACTGATACAGCCCTCAACATCACTCAATAATCTTTGAAACAACACCTGCCCCGACAGTATGACCTCCCTCACGAATTGCGAATCGGATCTCTTCTTCTAACGCAATTGGCTTGTCAAGTTCAACATTGATGCGGATGTTATCCCCAGGCATGATCATTTCAACGCCTTCGGGAAGATGCATCACACCTGTCACGTCTGTCGTGCGGAAGTAGAATTGAGGACGATAACCACTGAAGAATGGCGTCCAACGCCCGCCTTCCTCTTTGCTCAAAATATAAGTTTCAGCTTCAAATTTTGTGTGAGGCGTAATACTTTTTGGGGCAGCGATAACTTGGCCGCGCTCGACCTCTTTGCGTTCGACACCACGTAACAATGCACCGATATTGTCACCCGCACGCCCCTCATCAAGAAATTTGCGAAACATTTCCACGCCGGTCACAACGGTGCTACGGGTTGGGGCAAGCCCAACGATCTCGACGGTCTCTCCAACACGTACAATCCCACGTTCCACACGACCCGTCACGACCGTACCTCGCCCACTGATCGTGAAAATATCTTCCACAGGCATCAGGAAAGGTTTATCAATCACCCTCACGGGTACCGGAATATAATTATCAACGGCCTGCATCAATTTGATAATTGGCTCACAATCCGGATTGTTCGGATCGCCTCCGCACTCCATTGCTTTGAGTGCGGAACCGCTAATAATTGGAATGTCATCACCTGGAAATTCGTACTCAGTCAATAACTCCTGCACTTCGAGCTCAACCAATTCCAGTAGTTCTGGGTCATCAACCATGTCCGCCTTATTCAGAAAAACAACGATATAAGGGACATTGACCTGCCGTGCGAGAAGAACGTGCTCACGGGTTTGAGGCATGGGGCCATCGGCAGCAGAAACCACGAGAATCGCACCATCCATTTGGGCGGCACCCGTAATCATGTTTTTAATATAATCCGCATGCCCGGGACAATCGACATGGGCATAATGCCGTTTCGCCGTTTCATATTCGACATGAGCCGTGTTAATGGTAATACCACGCGCTTTCTCTTCAGGGGCGTTGTCGATCTGGTCATACGTTCTCACATAGTTTTTCCCAGAAAGCTTAGACAAAATCATGGTAATCGCAGCAGTTAACGTGGTCTTACCATGGTCAACGTGACCAATCGTACCGATATTGATATGGGGCTTAGTCCTTTCAAATTTCTCTTTTGCCATTTATGAATCTCCTCACATTCATAAGTAACCTATTGCGTTTTGCGGGATACGTAAATTTGAGATGCCTGAAACATCATGCACTGATGTATTGACTCATGGACCGAGTCCGAACCGATAAAATCATGAACGGATTTGTCCATTCGCTGACTCGTCTCTTCTTATTAAGAAGAATAGCCTCTTGACAAGATAACTTCTTGAGCAATACTTGGGGAAGCATCGCTGTAGTGCGAAAACTCCATTGAATACGTTGCTCGCCCTTGGGTTAAAGACCGGAGGGTTTTGACATAACCAAACATTTCAGCAAGTGGGACATACGCTTTAATAATTTGTACCTGGGATTTTGACTGTATATCCGTTTGGAGAATTTGTGCCCGACGCGCATTCAGGTCACCAATCACTCGACCCAAATACGTCTCAGGGACAATCACTTCGACTTTCATAATGGGTTCAAGCAAGGTAGGATTTGCCCGCTTCAACCCTTCTTTGAAGGCAATAGAGGCGGCAATTGAAAACGCCATTTCAGAAGAGTCGACGGCGTGATAAGAACCATCATAAAGTCGCACACCGACATCCACAATCGGATAGCCACATAAAACCCCGACGTTCATTGCATTTTGGATTCCTTTTCGGATAGCTGGTATATATTCTTTGGGTATCGTACCTCCCTTTATTTCATCGATAAATTCAAAACCCGCGCCTTTTTCTAAGGGATAAACCTCAATGAGGACGTGTCCGTATTGCCCATGTCCACCGGATTGTTTGACAAAACGCTCCTCCGCGTTCGCATGTCGTCGAACGGTTTCACGGTAAGCCACCTGGGGCTGCCCAATATCGGCTGAAACATTGAATTCCCGAATCAGACGGTCTACGATGACTTCCAGGTGTAACTCTCCCATCCCGGAGAGTAGGGTTTGTCCGGTTTCGCTATCCTGATGTACCTTAAATGTGGGGTCTTCTTCAGCCAATTTTGAGAGGGCTAAATTCATTTTTTCTATATCGGATTTTGTACTGGGTTCAATAGCGATTGACATTACCGGGGCGGGGAAAGCCATGGACTCTAAAATAATCGGGAAGTTCGGACTACAAATCGTGTCGCCGGTGGTGATATCTTTGGGACCAATGGCAACAGCTATATCACCGGCATAAACGGCCTGACGCTCCTCACGCTTATTGGCATGCATTTGCATCAGTCTTCCGATTCTTTCTGACTTTTGGCGCGTACTATTATAAACAGTCGTTCCTTTGGTCAAAACGCCGGAGTAAACACGGAGAAACGTTAATTTACCCACATGCGTATCCGTCATAATCTTGAAGGCTAATGCAGAAAAAGGAGCATCATCACTCGCTAAACGCGTTTCTTCCTCTTGAGTTTCTGGGTTTAAGCCAACAACCGGTAGCACATCTATCGGGGAAGGTAAATAATCAACAATCGCATCTAATAAAGGCTGAATTCCTTTATTCTTTAAGGCAGCGCCGCACAGAACCGGCACCACTTGACCGCTCAAGGTTGCGTTTCTCAAGCCTCTTTTAATATCTGCTACGGATAATTCGACGCCATCAAGGTACTTTAGCAAAAGCGCATCATCAAAATCGGCAATCGCTTCCAGCATTTGCTCCCGGTATTCTTGAACCATCCCCATCATTTCTTCGGGAATCTCCGTTTCGTAAATCACGGCCCCCATGCTTGATTCATCCCATGCAAGCCCTTTTAATGAAATGATATCCACAATACCGCTAAAGCTCTCAGATGAACCAATGGGGAGTTGGATGGGTACAGCTCGCGCACCGAGCCGTTCAACCATCATTCCGACCGTGCGGAAAAAATCCGCCCCAATCCGATCCATTTTATTGACTATCGCAATACGGGGAATGTGATATTTATCCGCTTGTCTCCAAACAGTTTCAGATTGCGGCTCAACACCACCAACAGCGCAAAACACCGCCACGGCACCATCAAGAACCCGTAAAGAGCGCTCGACTTCAACAGTAAAGTCGATGTGTCCGGGCGTATCAATCACATTGACACGATGTTCTCGCCATCGACACGTTGTTGCCGCCGCAGTGATGGTAATACCACGTTCCTGCTCTTGGACCATCCAATCCATCGTGGTGGTACCGTCGTCTACATCGCCGATTCGATGCACCCGACCCGTGTAATACAGAATCCGCTCGGTTACTGTCGTTTTTCCGGCATCAATATGTGCCATGATGCCGATATTGCGGGTATGGGTCAAAGGAAATCGACGCGTGTCCGCCATGAATTTTCGATTTTCAGATGTGGTTTGGTCCTTCTGTTCCATTTTTATTCTCTCTAATGAGTCGGTGCCGTTAATGGGCTGTCTTTTACCAGTCCATTTGCAAATTTTTAAGCCTCTACCAACGGTAGTGGGCAAATGCTCTATTTGCCTCAGCCATGCGATGTTGATCTAATTTCTTACGAATCGCCGCCCCGTCATTCCTTGAGGCCTCTAAAAGTTCTCCTGCCAATCGCTCTTCCATCGTTTTCTCGCCCCGTCCGCGTGCAGAGTCGATAATCCACCGGACAGCTAACGTTATGCGCCGTTCCGCCTTGACATCGACGGGGACCTGGTAAGTTGCGCCTCCAACACGCCTCGATCTAATCTCAAGAACTGGCTTCACATTATTAAGCGCTTGGCGGAAAATAGCAAGGCCTTCCTGATTCGACCTTTTTTCAATAAGGTCCAGACTTCTATACAGGATGTTTTGAGCGAGGCTCTTCTTCCCACAGATCATCAAGCAATTCACAAATTTTCCGACAAGCTTACTGTTATATTTCGGGTCTGGAAGTACGTCCCGCTTAATCACTTCTTTGCGCCGCGGCATGTTTGCCTCCTTGTTTACTTTGGCCTCTTCGCCCCATATTTTGATCTGCCCTGTTTTCGATTGGCAACACCAGCAGTATCCAGTGTGCCTCGGACGATATGATACCTGACATTGGGTAAATCTTTGACTTTGCCCCCGCGCACAAGGACGACCGAGTGTTCTTGCAAATTGTGATCGATCCCGGGAATATAACAGGTGGCTTCATAACCCGTCGTTAAACGGACACGGGCAACCTTGCGAAGGGCTGAATTTGGCTTTTTCGGCGTGACCGTTTTGACCTGCAAACAGATACCGCGTCGTTGGGGACAGTTTTTAAGGGCTGGCGATTCACTTTTCTGACGTATTGTTTTACGAGATTTTCTAATTAATTGATTAATGGTTGGCATTTTCTCCTCGCATACTGATGTGCAGACATAAATAAAGCCCCATCATCATAGGGGCTCACAAATTAAACTCAATATTTGAGTAGATTGTGAAAAACACACTCAAGTGTTTTGGGACCAAAAATCCCCCCCTTTCTGCCCAATCTAAGGGATGAAGTCAAACAACTATCGTTAACGGGTTTCAACTTTACAACAAGCAACACATCGCACATCATGCTGCCTTCTGCTGTAAATTGGGAAGGCGTGAATTTTGAATGAGATTTGTCATCTCAATACGATGGAACACGGGCTACAACCCAACTCTCATTTAAAAACTTCCGTCAAGGGGTGAATTATACCAAATGGATTGCTGAATGTCAAGCCCTTTTCAACTTTTTATAGATTTTTTTTAGAATAAGAGAACATTTTTTCTCTACTTTTCAAATAGGCATATCATCGATTGTGCCTGCCGTAAAACCGGATATCATTCCGTCAGGAGAGCCTTGTCATATTTTGAAAAGTTGAAAGGTTTTTCCATTGCAAGGTTCAGTCAGGTATGCTATAATGTGGCAAATTTACAACGATGCACCGAAAAACCTCATTGATGTTGAAAAATGCGAAAGAACTATAGGTGTATGATTAAACGGTGAAGCTTAATTATACGTTTTGAATTTCAGATTTGTCAAGGATATCGACAATTGGATAGGGCTATTTAATTATCGGGTTTGACATTGTAGGTCGAGATTCCAATCTCGCCCCTCCACCCCGATGGTGTCTGTCGTCGATTTTGGAAAATAGATCGACAGGAGATACATTTCGGAATAATTACATGCCCCTAACAATTGGAAGATTTACCGTCCCCGTCAGGGGGTAGGTGACTCAAAAATGTTTGTTCCTGTCGTCGATAAAAACAACCATCCACTCATGCCGACAAAACCAAGCCGAGCGAGACAATAGACACAGTCTGGTAAGGCAACCCTATTTTGGAAGAAAGGCATTTTCTGTGTTCGACTGAATGTCGAACCTTCTTTACGGTAACACAGGCAGTGAAAGTTTCAAACGAGAAAGTTATATCAAACACCCCCTATGGGGTGTGTTTTGTGGGCGGGACGTCAAAAGGATACATCAGTCTGCGCTCTTTAGCTTTGGGCAAGCGTTTGATGCAAAACGCTCTTTCCCAAGATTATCAGTTTTTGACTTATGCCAGTTTTCGCACAAAGAAGGAGAAGCGGCATTCCTCTCCGAACTCATTCCAAGAATCAGTCGGAGGCTCCTGCCGCAAAAATCAGATGAACCTGCAAGATACCCCACTCGGACGCCATGCCCCTTCAATCGTCAATGTCGTCATTGAAGTCCCAAAGGGCAGTAAGAAAAAATATCACTACCATACGCGAAGTCGAAAATTTAAGTTAGCATATAAGTTCAGTATCCCGGTCCCAACTGAATACGGTTGGATTCCAGAGACGATCGCTGAAGATGGACATTTTCTGAATGCAATGGTGATTGCTCGGCATTCAACTCACCCCGGCTACATCTGTGAGGCACGTCCAATCGGCATACTGAAACGGAAGGACAACGACCACCACGTCATCTGTGTTTTACTAGGCGATGAACGGTACACATCTGTTCAGGATATTTTCGACCTAGATGTGAAGTTGTTGAAAAAGATTGTGCATTTCTTTGAACCTTACTTTGAGTTATCCGGCTGGCTCGGCCGCGCGGAGACGATTCAGATAATTAAAACCGCGCACGAAAGGTACATGGTCAAGCGCTCAACGCGCATCGCAACAGCCCAAGCACGGAAAATGAATGTCGATGAGGCCTCTCTTGAAAGCTTTGACCAAATGCTCGGTGAGGCGGACGAACCCGAGGATGACTCCGAATGGGACGATGCGTACAATCAAGAGGAGGAAGAGGATGCCGATTCCGACAATTGAATGGGTTGATGGTAGAGTGCGCTTGATTGATCAAACACTTCTGCCCAACGAGTTCAAGCAGATCTATTGTGATGATGTCGATAGCGTGTGGGAGGCGATTAAATCGCTTCGGGTTCGTGGGGCACCGGCGATTGGGATTGCAGGAGCATTAGGAGCGGTGCTTGGTATCTGGAACTCAACGGCAACAAACTACGCTGATTTTGCGGCTGAACTTAAAAAGGTGACGGATTACCTCGCCACTTCACGCCCAACGGCTGTCAATCTGTTTTGGGCGCTGAACCGAATCAAAGAGAAAGCGGCAAAGCATAGCCATCTCGGGCTCGCCGAGCTCAAGCAGGTTTTGCTTTCGGAGGTGTTGCTGATTATCGAAGAGGATCGAGCGATGTGTCGCGCCATTGGTCGCCACGGCTTGGAGCTCATCCGTGATGGCGATACCATCTTGACGCATTGCAACGCGGGAGGATTGGCGACATCCGATTACGGCACGGCATTGGCGGTTATGTTTACGGCTCACGAAGCGGGCAAAAACATCCACGTTTACGCCGATGAAACCCGTCCGCTGTTGCAAGGCGCACGGTTGACAACCTGGGAGCTCATGCAGGCGGGGATCGATGTCACACTCATCTGTGATAGCATGGCTGCACAGGTGATGAAAGAGGGGAAAGTTCAGTGCATCATCGTTGGAGCGGATCGGATTGCGGCAAATGGAGACACGGCAAACAAAATTGGAACTTATGGCGTTGCGATCTTGGCAAAAGAACACGGGATTCCTTTCTATGTCGCTGCTCCGACCTCGACGCTTGATTTCTCCCTTGCGACGGGGGAACTGATTCCAATTGAGCAACGCGGTGCCGAGGAAATTACGGAAGGCTTTGGCAAACGGACGGCCCCTGAAGGCGTCAAAGTCTACAGTCCCGCCTTTGATGTGACCCCCGCGCGCCTAATCACCGCGATCATTACGGAAAAAGGGATTGCTCGCCCACCTTACGAAATCAGTCTGAAACCATTAGTTCCTTCCTAGGAGGGAAAAACTTGGGTAAACTTATATCACCGAGCGACTCGTAGCGCAATAAAAGGAGCAAAAACATGAGAACAGCGAATCCAGCTCTCAATTCAAAAACTTTTGACACCTTTGGAATCACTTATGCTGCCGATGATGTGATGTCTATCCAGGGGACTGTGAATAAGGTAGCCTTGTTACTTTTTTTCACGACGCTTCGGAACGCATGCTGACACTCCCTCTCCCCGCTGTGGGCTTATCTTTACCCACATCTTTTCGCTCGGCGATGAAGTCGCCGAGCTATCAAAAACGGTGCCCGATGAATCGGGCTTTCATCCGATTCCAAAATCCGATTCATTGGACGCTGTGATGTAGCCCGACGATTCATCGTCGGGCGCCAAGCCACGTCCCACAAGGCGCTGAAAATTTGTGGGTAATGATTAGCCGCTGTGGGAGAGGGCCGGGGTGAGGGGGACAGGCACACCGTTCGCTCCTTCCCCTTCACCCAAACCCTCTCGAAGCTGGGCGCCCTCTGGGCACGGCGGGGAGAGGTCTTGAAATAAACGCGACCACAATTGAAACCGGAGGAATCAATCAGCATGAGAACAGGAATTGTAGGACTTCAAAGCGTCTATTGGCCCAATGCGTTCGCAAATTGTTTGAAATCCATTTCGGACGCAGAATTGGTTGCATGTGCCGACATGAACTATGACCCGGCTTTGATAGCAATTTCCCTCGGCAAAACGCCTTCTGAATATGCAACGCAGTACGGTGTCAGATTGTATCATGACCCCGTTGAAATGATCCAAAAAGAGGGATTGCAAGCCGTTTGCATCTGCGCCAAGCATACTGAAATTGTCAGTTTTGTTGAACAGGTCGCCCCTTTGGGCGTGGACATCTACATCGCCAAGCCGATGGCGACAACAATGGAAGCCGCTGACCGAATTGTAAAAGCTGTGCGAGATAACAACGTGATTGCCACATCCGGCACGACCGAGCGTTTCGATGGCGGAATCCGAGAGGCGTATCGGCACTTCAAAAGCGGCGCGATCGGCGAACTCATTTCGATTCGGGCGTTGCACCAACACGGCAATATCAGCGGCTTTCCAAAAGGGGATTGGTACTGGGACGAAGCACAGGGTGGGCCGGAATTGTCTTTGGTTTGGTATGTTGGGGATGTGGTCCGATGGTTTGCAGGCTCAGAAGCGGTTCGAGTGTACGCCGAATATGACAACTATTTGTCGGAGAATTCCCCTTTTATGGACAACGGCAAAATCATCCTGCGGTTTGAGAACAACGTCATCGGTTCGATTGACATCTATTTTTCCGTCAAAGGCTGGAGGTTCCCTTCGTACGAAATCGAACTAATCGGCACATCGGGAGGCATTCGTACGCAGCAAAGCGTTTACGAAGGGATGCTTTTTACGAAAGACGGCGTCACCCATTTCTATCGCACCCAGAACAATAACTTATTGGATGAGATGCGACATTGGGTGCACTGTTGCGTCACGAAAACGGACCCCGATCTCACGATTGAGGATGCCCGCCGTGTGATTGAGTTATGTTTGGCATGCCGCCAATCGGCGCACACGCATACCGCGGTGGCCTTGCCTTTAAGAACGTGACCATCCAACAGGGAAACCGGGGCCGTACGGAATTTTGTGTAAACTCGATCATTGGATCAGTCATAGTGCGGATCCATTTAGGCAATTAAAAGGGAAAGGAGGGCACGCGATGTTATCCATCAATGGAATTTATGATGGGAAAAGGATCATCCCCACAGAACCCCTTCCGCTGGGGGAAGGCACCTGTTTCAAAGTCATCATTACCTTTCTCGAACCGATTGAAGCAAAGGAAACAAATAGCTTGAACCAATTTTGCGGCATCTGGGAAGATGATCGGGATGCCCAGGAAATTGTTGCTGAAATCTATAAGGAAAGAGAAAACTTCAAATTTCGAGAGGTTGAACTCTAATGTACATCTTGGACACGGATACCTGTATTTTCTGGTTAAAGGGCGATTCTAGTATCCGAAGTAGAATTGAACAAGAGGGCAAAGCAAATATCAGGACGACTCTCATTACCGCTTGTGAACTTTATTTTGGCGCATACAACTCGCAGCAGAAACAGAAAAATCTAGCAGCTCTGGACGAGCTATTCAAGGAGCTTGAGGTCATCCAAACAACATTTGAGGTTGCTCAGATTTTCGGCGATATCAAAGCCCGTTTGAGAAGCGAAGGCAAAATCATCAATGATGCTGACATTCTGATTGCCAGTATGGTGATCGCCAATCATGGGATTCTTGTCACAAACAACACGGCTCATTTTGAACGAATTCCTGATCTCAAGTTAGAAAATTGGCGTCAACAGCCGATCTCAAGCAATTCATAAAACGGGACCTTCATTCCCTTAAGTACCGTCTGCTTTACAAATTTACCCCAGTGTTTATCGCACTGGGGTTTTTTATATTGCGTTGCGGTGTCGTTTCTGGTAGGATATATTAACCCAAGTGGCAACTTGGGTTATTATGGAATCCATTCTCAACCCCCGCGCCTATATTGACCCCCAATTTGAAACTATCACCCTCATCACGAGAGATGGGAAAGAGATTACCGGTAGAAAACGGCATCTGATCGATAGAGAGGGACATGAGGACCCAGAAACCGTGCAGGTGCTCGACAGTTCGGGCAAATTATGGACAACCTACTTCAAAAAGGAAGTGAAAGAAATGTACACGCCTAAAACACCCATCATGCCCGAAAATTTCGCGCAAATCCTCACCGTGCAGCAACTTCACGACCTTTTTGCCTACCTGCTGACGTTGAAGTGAAACACCTACCGCAACACTCGGAAAACCGGAGGGGCTTCTGGGGTTCTCCCCGCTCTCCGCGTCTTTTTTTGAAGCCTCAATGCGAAGGAGGGGAAGTACCTAGACACATAAATTCTGATAGGTTATCAGGGGGTTGTACACCCGATGGAATCAGGGGTACAACCCCTTCCCAACGTGTCAAAACTTTTGTGTCTAGGTAGAAGGGTGGGGAGATCTGGTTGGAAGGTTGGAAGGCTGGAAGATTGGGGGCTGCCTTTCCCCATCCTTCCAGCCTTCCATTATCAGGAGATGACATGCTGAAAAAGGGATTTCGAGAACGACATGATGGATTGGGAACGGTGGTTATCGAGTTAGAACTGCCATACCCGCGCCTGAGGAAATTACAGGACAAGGCGGATTTTGAGGAAAGAACCGTCGATATAGTGATCGGTGAAGCCATTGCAGAATATCTGGTCAGGCTGGAAAAGAATCCGAGTGGATTCACGTCGTTTTTTGAATTGTACGACAGGATTGATGCGCTCGAAGCGGAGAACGCCGAGTTGAAATCGCAACTCGAAGGGTGCTCGAACCGGAAGGGGAAGAAACTCAAAAAATCCGAATCCTCTGACCTTCAACTGTACCTGCCGTTTTCGACTTAAACCTTCGGAAGGTTTAGAACCTTCCGAAGGTTAGAAACCCCCTACGGCAATCCGCATGAATTGGAGTCAAGTTGATGATGACCATCCACAACGAGCACCAAAGGTTACGAATGACCCGAATAAATTCGCAAGCTTCATCATCGTTGGGAACTCATACATCAATTACGCAATACGCAATACGCATTACGACCATTTCACGTTTCACGTTTCACGTCTCCACAATATGTACCCTCTCAAAACAATTTCCTTAGTGATGGTGTGTGGTCTGTGGCTGGTTTATGCTGCGAGGGCGGACACCATCACGGGTGATGCTCCCCAAGCGAGAACGCCCCAAGACACCCCTCCCATTCCCCTCCGCGCTGGCGGAGCGGAGGTAACCCAACTTGCGCCGGGGATGGAGGTCCGCCTTGAAGCACCGAAGGCGAAGAACTTCTTTCTTGTGTATGTTCCAGAGGACTACACGCCGGAACGCCCCTGGCCGATCATTTTCTGCTATCACGGATACAGGGGGCGAGCCACAACCTGGCCGTTCATGCCGGCGACAAACGGTCAGGGATTTATCATCGTCGGGATGAATTACGCGACGGAAGAATACCACCTTCGCCTCGGTGTTCAGCGAACTGGCCCGGAGCGGGCGTTCTTTGATGAAGCCCTCGCCATCATCTCCGCCCGTCTGAACGTTGACCCCACGCTGGTGTTCATGGGCGGATTCAGCCAGGGCGGGTACTCCACAACCGTTTTGGGTGAGCAGTTGCTCGACAAGCTCGCCGGGCTGATGGTATTGGGCGGGGGACGAACTTACGTTGATGGCTATCCTCCGCCTGCCAAGCAGATTGTCGGTAAGGCAATCTTTATCGGCGTCGGTGAGAAGGATGAGGTTCACAATCCGCGTGCGAAGAATGCGGTGGATATCTACAAATCCTGGGGGGCGGAGGTAACGTTCGAGGAGTGGTCGGGCGTTGGACATTCGTTCAATAGGGCGAAGTCAACGGAACTCCACGACTGGCTGTTAGCTAACGGGCCCCTGAAGCACGTCCAATCCAAGCTGACCGAAGCCCGCGAGGCGGAGAAAGCTGGCAAACTTGGACTTGCCTTCACGCTCTATCACCAACTGTCTCAGGTGTCGCAAACGGACGCTTCCTGCATCGAAGCCGCCAAGGCCGCTGATGTGCTGACCCAACGCGCTGAGGCACAACTTGCCGAGGCGGAAAAGGCGATGGCCGAGAAGCCGTATCCGGAGGCGACGAAGCTTTTAGAACAGATCGCCAAGGTGTATGCTGGCTCTGTTTTCGCGGAACGTGCCCAGGCGCACCGCAAAACGTTGTTGAACACAAAAGCGGACGAACTGGAGGCTCGCGCCCGCGCCGCTGAGAGTGCCGGGAACTACGCAAAGGCGGTCCAGCTTTACGAGTTTTACCTCACCTACTTTCCCGATGCCGACCATTACCATGCCGTCAAAACTCACCTTGAACCCCTGAAAACTCAGATTCGGGGTCAATAGGAGAATTGTGTGCAATCACATCACCTTCTGTTTATTGAAACGTATCATTTTTGTCATTCTGAGCGAATCGAAGAATCTCACCGCGGAGATCTTTCATCCCGATCTTCGATCGGGAATGACAGGTTATGCTTTATCGTCAAGGAGAAATGGTATTATTAACGGAAATGAACCAGTAAGGAGAAAAAACGATGATCGAACATATTGTTTTGCTCACATTGAAGTCTGATACAACAGAACCACAGATTCAAACGCTGAACGATGCCTTGTTGAAGATGGGGAAGGAGATCCCCGGAATTGAGGAGATCTCTACTGGAATCAACAACAGCCCGGAAGGGAAAAATCACGGCTTCACCTACGGCTTCATCGTGCGCTTTCGGGATGCAGCGGCACGCGATGCGTATCTGCCCCATCCGGTCCACCGTCAGGTTGCTGGCGAATATCTGCGCCCCATTGTGGATGATGTGTTGGTTTTTGATTACGAACATTAGGGCGTGTTGACGAACTGTTTCGCAATCCAACTGTAGCCCAATGTTTCGAGATTTCGATGAACTCAATCCTCAACCCAGCGGATTCTATCTTGGTTGGGGACGAGGCACCAAGTTAGAAACTTGGGCTACGAGCGCATTTGCCCGAGTTCGTCAACACGCCCTAGCCATCGAATTCGGTTAATGAGTAATTTTCAAGTCAATTTGAAACCAGGAGACGATGAAAATGAGAAATGAATTAAGCCGGGCGGAGGGCACTATCGGACCGCCCCAACCGATTGATGCGATGTCCACGACATCAGACGAGATGACCCAAGTCAGCCGGTGGATAGCGGCAAAGTTCAAGGGCGATGCGCCGATTGCAGAACAACAGCGCGGACCGTACAGCAAAGCCTGCACTGAGCGAAGCGAAGTGAGCCCCCCTTTCTCTTTCACTTATGGGGGGCAGCCATCCGCTGAATTGCTCAAGACCTGGGAGGTGAAGCGTACCCTCCAAACGCTCGACGACCAGCGGACTGAACACACCTTCGCCGCCACCGACCCCCAAACCGGTCTGGTAATCCGTTGCGTGGTTATTGAGTACCATGATTTTCCCACTGTTGAGTGGGCGCTCGACTTCACGAACACAGGGGCTGTTGACACCCCCATTCTCGAAGACATACACCCCTTGGATACACGCCTGGAACGCCCCCCGTTCACGGGTGGGACTCAGGGGGGTGCGGAGGGTGAGTTTGCTCTGCACCACCATACAGGCAGTCCATGCAGACCACACGACTACCAGCCACATCAGACGACCCTGGGGCCGAAAGCAGAGAAACGCATTACCACATCTGGTGGCCGCTCGTCTAACAGTGACTTCCCTTACTTCAATATCGAATGGCCTGGAGAGGGGGTTATTGTCGTCATCGGTTGGCCCGGTCAGTGGTCAGCGCAGTTTACGCGGGATGAAGGGGTAGGACTCAGGGTACGCGCTGGGCAGGAACTGACGCACTTTAAGCTACACCCCGGCGAGAACGTTCGCAGCCCGCTCATCGTGATGCAGTTCTGGAAAGGGGACCGCATCCGGGCGCAGAACCTATGGCGACGGTGGATGCTTGCCCACAATCTCCCTCGACCGGGCGGCAAACTGCCGCTCGCGCAAATGGCAGCGTGCAGTTCGCACCAGTTCGGCGAAATGATCAACGCCAACGAAGCAAACCAGAAGTTGTTCGTTGACCGTTACTTAGCGGAGGGATTGAAAATCGACTACTGGTGGATGGACGCTGGCTGGTATGTGAACCAAACCGGCTGGCCGAATACAGGAACGTGGGAGGTGGATACCAAGCGTTTCCCGAACGGTTTACGCGCCATCACCGACCATGCGCACGCGAAGAGTGTCAAGTCCATCGTCTGGTTTGAGCCCGAGCGCGTCACGCCGGGCACCTGGCTGTATGAAAATCACCCGGAGTGGCTTCTCGGCCCTGACAGCAGTCAGAAACTGCTGAACATGGGTAACCCGGATGCCCGCCGGTGGCTGACCGAGCATGTTGACACGCTCATTACGGAACAGGGCATCGATCTCTACCGGCAGGATTTCAACATCGACCCGCTTTCTTACTGGCGTGCCAACGATGCAGAAGACCGCCAGGGCATCACGGAGATTGCTTATGTGACCGGTTTCCTGGCGTATTGGGACGAACTGCGCCACCGATACCCGAATATGCTGATCGACACCTGCGCATCCGGCGGCAGACGCAACGACCTCGAAACCCTGCGCCGGGCGGTGCCGTTGCTCCGTAGCGACTACATCTTTGAGCCCGTCAGCCAACAGTGCCACACCTACGGTATCGCTTCCTGGATACCCTTTTACGGCACCGGCGTCATTCACGTTGACCCGTATATCTACCGCAGCATGATGTGTCCACACATCACCGCCTGCTGGGATGTGCGTCGAGACGACCTAGACTACGCCCTCCTTCGCCAACTGACGACCCAGTGGCAGCACATCGCCCCGTATTTCTGCGGTGACTATTACCCACTCACGCCGTATCGCTTGGAGAGCGATGTCTGGATGGCGTGGCAGTTTGACCGCCCCGACCTCGGCGAAGGGGTTGTACAGGCTTTCCGCCGCGATGACAGTTTTTATGAGTCGGCGCGATTCAAGTTGAGGGGGTTGGACGCCGACGCCAACTACACGCTGACGAACTTTGACGTTCCGAGCGAGATGCAAATGAATGGGCGGGAACTGATGGAGACTGGATTTTTGGTGTCACTGACGCATTCGCCGAGCGCGGCGGTCATCACCTACAAGCGGGTGAAGAATGAAACGTGAAACGTGAGGCGTGAGGCGTAAAACGTAAAACGTAAAGGGAGCTCTTCTTACGTTTTACGTTTCATGTGCACTACCAATCCCTTCGTCCGACATACAGGCTTCGATTCACCAGTGGTAAGGTCACTCGGTTCCCGCCCTGCCGATGGGATTCAATGAAGCCGAAAATCATCTCTTGGCTCCGACGCGCGAGCTGGATATTGCCCATCGTTTCCCGTCCTGTTGAAATCGCTTGTATCAGGTCTTTGATACAGTTAACCGTTCCACTTTCGTGCGGAATCCCTTCAACATGGCGGGGCTCCCCCTGCGGCGCACGGTGTTGTAACACACGTCCGTCTTGGATCGTGCGGAGTTTGCCCTTTGCTCCGCTCACCTCAAACTCATAGCCACCGGCAGCCAGTTGATAGCCATGCACACCATTTTTGAACTTCACGTACCCCATGGGGATACCCGGATCGGTGTTGAGCCGGTTGCCCTCCCAATCGGAATCGTTGCAGGTCACCGTGCCCTGGACATACTCCACCTCGGGGTCGCCTGCCAGATACATCATCATATCTGACGTGTGCGTGTGCGTCCATTGTGCCCCACCCGGGCCGCAGTGACAGATGACACATTGCAGGTCGCCAATCTCGCCACTTGCGATAAGATCGCGCATTCTCCAGAACATCGGCGTATAGCGGCGGTTCGTCCCGTAATTGAACTTGACGCCATTTGCTTCACACGCTCTCACCATCACGTCCGCTTCTTCCATCGAGCAGCAAAGCGGTTTTTCGCAATAAATCCCTTTGACACCATTTTCGGCGGCGAAGAGCGTCATTTCTGCGTGCGTCGCGGGGCGGGTGGCGATACTCACGATGTCCGGCTGTTCCCCCCGAATCATCTCACGATAGTCGGTATAACCGTTGGGGACATTGTACCGTTTCTGAATGGTTTTAACTTTTTCCGCAACGACATCCGATACAGCAACAAAATCGATATTTTCGACTGTCATATACCCTGCCGCGTGCGAGTATGGCAGGTCACCTTTGACTTCATCGTCGATCGTCGCACCCATTCTCCCACAACCGATGAGACAAGCCCTGTACTGTTTTGACATAGTTGACTTTCCTTTACCGGGAATCAGAAACCGAGTTTTTCTGAAAAACTCGGTTTCTAGGCCTTCATAAGTTTGAAAGGTTGAACTGAAACCTCGTTGATGATATTATATTTTCCCAAAAGAGTCAAGCATCAACTTGAACGTGCAGGGACACAGACTTCCGAAGTTTCCGAAACTTCGGAAGTCTAAATTGCGTCGAAGTACCAGACACGCAATACGAAAACTGGCGAAGGATACAAATTTCTGTTTTCGATTGTCAAAATTCACTGAACATGGTATGCTTTTTGACAAACAACAGATTGAAGGGGTATCAACATGAATCGATTGTACTATGGGGATAATTTGGACATCTTGCAAAATCACATTGCGGATGAGAGTGTGGACCTCATCTACATTGACCCGCCGTTTAACTCCAACCAAGCCTACAATGTGATATTTCGTGAAGCAGATGGGGCATCCTCTCAAGCTCAGATTCAAGCCTTCGAGGATACCTGGCAGTGGGGAGAGGCCATTGAGCAAGCCTATCACGACCTGGTCGTGACGGCCCCACCCCGCCTGGTGGAAACAATTAAGAATTTTCGGGGGTTTCTCACGGAAACAACTCTGATGGCGTATCTCGTGATGATGGCGCTGCGATTGGTGGAACTCCATCGGGTGCTCAAGCCAACGGGGAGCTTTTATCTACATTGTGATCCGACTGCATCACATTATCTGAAGGTTATCCTTGACCAGATTTTCGGAATGAAGTGTTTTAGGAACGAGATTGTGTGGTGCTATAAGCGGTGGCCGTCAAAGCAGAAGAATTTTCAGAAAATGCACGATGTTATTCTCAGATATAGTAAATCGGAAAATGTCGTTTGGAATCAGCTTTATGATGATTTCACGGAACAGACGAAGAAAAGAATAAAGGGTGGGAAAAAAATTGAGCATTACGTTGGTGAGTCCGGCAAAATACGCATTCGGGCTACCGACGAAATGTCTCCCGGTGTTGCAATGTGCGATTATTGGAACATACCGATGATAGCTGGACAGGCCAATGAACGTCTCGGCTATCCAACCCAAAAACCTGAAGCCTTGCTTGAACGCATTATCAACGCCAGCAGCAACGAAGGCGATATCGTGTTAGACGCCTTCTGCGGTTGTGGGACGACGATCGCTGTCGCCCATCGGATTAAACGCCAATGGATTGGCATTGACATCACGCACCTCGCCATCTCCATCATCAAATACCGCCTTCGTGATGCCTTCGGGGACGATGTGAAGTATGAGATTATCGGTGAACCGAAAGATGAAGCCAGCGCACGGGCGTTAGCCCAACAGAATCGGTATCAGTTCCAGTGGTGGGCATTGAGTTTGATAAAGGCGCGTCCGTATCAAGGGAAAAAGAAGGGCGCGGATGAAGGCATTGATGGCGTGATTTATTTTCAAGATGTGGATTCCCAAAGTCGAAAGGAAATAACCCAGAAGATTATCGTTCAGGTCAAAAGTGGGCACGTTTCTGTCAGAGACATACGAGAACTCAGAGGGGTCGTCGAAAAACAGAAAGGGGTCATCGGCGTCTTGATTACGTTGGAACCGCCGACCGGTCCCATGATAACGGAAGCCGTGACGGCGGGAACGTTTCAACGGTTTCAAGCGAAGTATCCAAAAATTCAGATTCGCACGATTAAGGAATTGCTCGACGGTCATGGCATCGAATATCCTCAGAGCAATCCTGATCTGACGTTTAAGAAAGCGGAGAGACACAATCCAGCCGGAGAACAATTGGAACTGATGTGAGTGCCACATCTATAGCCCGGTAGAAAGCTGGTGTGCAACAACCACGACTTAAGTACGAAAGGAAAAGTCAGTGTTAGTAAACATGAATCGATTGTACTATGGGGATAATTTGGACATCTTGCAAAATTACATTGCGGATGAGAGTGTAGACCTCATCTACATTGACCCGCCGTTTAACTCCAACCGGGCCTACAATGTGATATTTCGTGAAGCAGATGGGGCATCGTCTCAAGCTCAGATTCAAGCCTTTGAGGACACCTGGCAGTGGGGGGAAAGCACTGAGCAAGCCTATCACGACCTGGTCGTGACGGCCCCACCCCGTCTGGTGGAAACGATTAAGAATTTTCGGGGGTTTCTCACAGAAACGAATCTGATGGCGTATCTTGTGATGATGGCGCTGCGATTGGTAGAAGTTCATCGGGTGCTCAAGCCAACGGGGAGCTTTTATTTGCATTGCGATCCAACGGCAAGCCACTATCTGAAGATTATCCTCGACCAGATTTTTGACGTTAAAAATTTCAGGAATGAGATTATTTGGAAGCGTTTTAATTTTCACGCAGACGCAAAACGTTACGGACGCATAACCGATCGCATCCTGTTTTACACACGGAGCGATGATTTCCGTTGGAATCAACTCCGTGTTTCTTTTTCAAAAGAATACGTTAAATCTAAGTTCACTCATAAAGATGAACGCGGGGTTTTTCGATTATCAGATTTGAATCCCCCTGGGGGGCGTGGGCCTGTTTATGAGTTTCACGGTGTTACCCGTCCCTGGCGATTTACAGAGGAAACAATGCGGGAGTTAGATGAGCAAGGAATGATTTATGTAACACCTGGGGGAGTTCCGCAGCTTAAAAGATATTTAGATGAGCTTGAGGGTCAAGCTGTAGCTGATTTGTGGCAAGATATATCTCCGATAAACCCGATGGCCAAGGAACGTCTTGGCTATCCAACCCAAAAACCTGAAGCCTTGCTTGAACGCATTATCAACGCTAGCAGCAACGAAGGAGATACCGTGTTAGACGCCTTCTGTGGCTGTGGGACGACGATTGCTGTCGCCCATCGGATTAAACGCCAATGGATTGGCATTGACATCACGCACCTCGCCATCTCCATCATCAAATACCGCCTTCGTGATGCCTTCGGGGACGATGTGAAGTATGAGATTATCGGTGAACCGAAAGATGAAGCCAGCGCACGGGCGTTAGCCCAACAGAATCGGTATCAGTTCCAGTGGTGGGCATTGAGTTTGATAAAGGCGCGTCCGTATCAAGGGAAAAAGAAGGGCGCGGATGAAGGCATTGATGGCGTGATTTATTTTCAAGATGTGGATTCCCAAAGTCGAAAGGAAATAACCCAGAAGATTATCGTTCAGGTCAAAAGTGGGCACGTTTCTGTCAGAGACATACGAGAACTCAGAGGGGTCGTCGAAAAACAGAAAGGGGTCATCGGCGTCTTGATTACGTTGGAACCGCCGACCGGTCCCATGATAACGGAAGCCGTGACGGCGGGAACGTTTCAACGGTTTCAAGCGAAGTATCCAAAAATTCAGATTCGCACGATTAAGGAATTGCTCGACGGTCATGGCATCGAATATCCTCAGAGCAATCCTGATCTGACGTTTAAGAAAGCGGAGAGACACAATCCAGCCGGAGAACAATTGGAACTGATGTGAACACCACATTTATTTTTTAACGGTTTACGCTAGACTTCCGAAGTCTCTGAGACTTCGGAAGTCTGCAAAGTTAAAGGTGTGGAACCTTTTCAAGAGATGATTATCGAAAGGAATAGATACGCATGAAAAACTGGAGCTACCTTTTTGTCGTCTGCCTGATGTGCATGGGTTTAACGCCAATAAACGCTGAAGCGGAAGTCGCGCAGCAGCCAGATTACGCCTTTGTTTTTGAGAATCCACAGATTCTCTCCTTTAATATGACTATGAGTGCGGAGGCTTATGAGCAACTGCAACCCGAACAGAGCGCCCCATTTCCGCCACAACCGCCGGAGGGTTCAGATAGACCGGAAGGTGTCAGTTCACGCAGCATGTTCGGGCTAAAATTCAACTATGTCAAAGCCACCGTGACCTGTGGGGATGAAGTCTATACCGATGTGGGTGTTCGGCATCGAGGGAACGCTTCAATGGTGATGATTCCCCCCGACGGGAAGAAACCGTACAAATTCGATTTTGATCGCTTTCATGACGAACAGACGTTTCACGGCTTTAAGAAACTGAACTTTATCAACTGCTTTCGTGACCCGTCGATGCTGAGGGACAAACTCACCTATGTTCTGATGCAACGGGTGGGCGTTCCTGCCCCTCGCGCCACCTTCGCCAACCTCTATCTCACGATAGAAGGCAAACCCCGTGAATACCTTGGACTTTATGTCGTTGTCGAGCAGGTTGACTCAGTGTTTCTTCAGGATAGATTCGGCAACTCCGATGGCTTGCTGATTAAAGGCGAAATCCTGAATGACCTGGAATATCGCGGCGATAACTGGGAGAAGTATGCTCATGATTACGAACTCAAATCCAACGAGAAGACGTCGGATCCATCGCTCTTGATTAAATTCCTGAAATTTGTGCATCAGTCATCGGATGAGCAGTTTGCCGCGGAGGCCGACCACTACCTGAACGTCGATCGCTTTTTGGCGTGGCTTGCGGTCAATACGCTGCTCACCAATTTGGATAGCTACGCTGGACTCGGACATAACTGGTATCTTTACTATAACACAGCCTCTAAGAAATTCGAGCATATTCCGTGGGATGTGAATGAATCCTTCGGTAATCTCCAAATTGGCAGTCTTCAGCAGATGCTCGATTTTGACATCTATCGCCCTTACGTGGGGGACAAGATTCTTGTGAGACGGTTGTTGGCGGTGGAACGGTATAAACAGGAGTACCTCAATTATATCCGAAAATTTATTGATGGCCCCTTTGCACCAGCAACAATGGACGCAGAAATTGATCGACTGCACGAATTCATCAAAGACGCGGCTAAGTCGGATGCCAATAAGATTTATCCCACGCCGGCATTTGAGCGCAGCATTCACGATACTGTCGAACCGCTCTTCTCAATTTTCAGCAACGGGATTATCGGGCTCAAACCGTTCGTGGCCGGGAGGGTTGCCTCTGTCAAAGCGCAGCTTGCGGGTGAGCGCGAAGGCTATCGGATCGAACACTTCCAGATGGAGGGCGGCGAAGAACCTCCGCAAGATGTTCTGTTGCCGCGTGAGACTCGGACACCGGAAGATATTGCGGCACAAAAGGACGCCCTGAACGCCCGCCTTGAACAGATCGAAGCGGCAATTCAGGAGGATGCAACGAATGCGCAGTTGTATGTCGAAAAGGGAAATATCATGGGGGCATTGACTCAAATGAGCAGCCCGATGAGCCCTATGGAGGGGATGAGATATGTACGCGGTATGACTGAGGCGTATGAAAAGGCGCTCGCGTTAGACCCGGAAAACGTCGGCGGACGCTTCGGTCGTGGGATGGTGCGCTTCTTTTCACCGCCAGGGTTCGGCGGCGATTTAGATGGCGCGATCTCCGATCTTGAGTTTGTTATCAATAAAGATAGGGATAACACACAAGCCCACTTTTTCCTGGGGCTTGCCTACAGCCGTAAAAATATAAAGGACAAGGCAATCACCCATTTTGAAAAGGCCCTGGAATTAGACCCACAAAATCAGGCAGCCAGACAACAACTTGAGAAACTAAAGTAGAGCAGACAGGGGAGAAAAGAGGAGGGAGTTGGAAGGGCGGAAGAATGGGAGGATGGAAGGTGTTAGGTATTAGGGCGTGTTGACGAATTCGGGAACACGCCCTAGGCATCTCTCTCCAATAGTACCAGCCGCTTGTATAATGGCTCATGTCAAAAATAAGTGCAACGTTGCCAGAACCTTGCGAAGGTTTAGAACCTTCGCAAGGTTTTGCACGATTTATTAACATGAGCGGCTATAATTCCCCTCACGCCTCAAATTCGTAAGGCACCGTCTCCGCCTGATGCGTCTTTGAAGATTTCTCCGCGAGCTCCATCACGGCGATCACCCGTCGTGCGGATTCGGGCGTGACAATGAGCGGTTCACCCGTCGTGAGATGGGAGATGATGTTCGGATAATAGGAGGGGCCGGGGCGTCCTTGAAAATCAACCATCCGCTCCTTGGGCTGTCCTTCAACTTCGGAGAGGATTTTGAACTGCTTCTCTTCGGAGATGATGGCACCGTGTGAGCCGAGTAATTTCCAGCGGGGCCCCCCGATTTTTGCGATGTTTGACATCTGGACGTTCGCGACCGCACCGTTGGCGAAGCGAATAATGGCTTGAACGTGGTCTTCGTTCGTGATGTCTTTCCACACCAGATTGGGTTGATAAAACCCGGTGACGTTGATCATTTTCTCCTCAATGACATTGAGTAGCCAATCGATATAGTGCGCCCCCCAATCGTAGAATGCCCCACCGGAGATTGCTTTGACACTCCGCCACCAGTTTGGATTCGGGCTACCGTAGCCACCGCCCCACATTTCGACACTGAACACTTGACCGATGACGCCGCTCTTGACCAATTCCCGCAACGTCCAGAAATCGCTATCCCAGCGGCGATTGTGGTGAACAGATAACATGAGGTTGTTCTCTTTGGCGGTATTAATCATCTCGGTGGCTTCAGCAATGGTGATGCACATCGGCTTTTCAACGACGACATGCTTACCGGCCTTCAGGCTTTGAACGGTGACTGAACCGTGCAGGCTGTGGGGTAACACGTTTGCGACGAGCTCCACGTTATCATCAGCTAACAGGTCATCGACGCTGTTATAGGTTGAAATACCGGGGAAGTCTACTTTTGCAGCTTCTGTGCGTGCGGGGTCGATATCGCAGATTGTCACGCATTCGATTCCTTCCGTGCGTTGCATCATGTTCGCATGAGCCTTGCCCATGTTAAACGCCGCCCCGTAACCAATCACTGCTCCACGAATTGTGTCTGCCATTCGATTATAATCTCCTTGTTGTAAATTTAGGCTTGTGAAGAGCCATCATCTATGCTATTATGATTGCTATGTCAGTGAAGAGAAACCAAGTTTCTTATTTGGTTTCTCATGCAAAACTGTGGGAATTTTATCATGGGTGAATAGGCTTGTCAATGGATTTCGTGATAGGTATTCGGTGTTGGGTATGGGGTGTTAGGAGTTAGCTAAGGAAGATATCATCTGGGAAAAGCCAATCGCCAGGGATAGACGGTCAGGTGTCTTGTTGCAACACCCTTACCCTGGCTACTACTATCCGAGTTTAGTGGCGGAATATATTTTGGTTTTCCAGAAGCCTGCGGAGAAGAAAAGTCAAAACAATATCTATTGGAACAGAAGTGAGGGAGAGAAAGAGAATAACAAGCTGGATTTATCAGATTATCAAGGCGAAAAAAGTAAAAACGTTTGGAAAATTCGTCCGTTAGCTCCTCAAGAAAATCTACATCCGTGTCCGTTTCCACTCGAACTGGCTGAACAGGTTATTGCGTTTTATTCTTATCAGGGTGATAGTGTCATTGATATATTTGCTGGGAGTGGGCAAACTAATTGCGCGGCAGAAAAACTGGGTCGAAGACACCTCGGCATTGAAACCCAACAAAAATATGTGGATTATGCGGTCGAACAATTGAATCGCATCATCGCACAATATCCATTGTAGGACTTACGCAGGGACCAAACGAAATGAGCATCTCGCCTGCATCTTGCATCTTGCATCTTGAATGATTCAGGATTCAAGATGCAATAGCGTTCGTAGACGATTTGGCCCACTGAAGTGCGTAAGCCCTGCATTGTTTTGGTGAAGGACTAAAAATGAACATACTTGAAATTGATGGCAACTACGGCGAAGGGGGGGGCCAGATTCTGAGATCGAGCCTGAGCCTATCCGCCATTCTCGGACAGCCGATTCGGATAACGAACCTCCGCGCCGGACGCAAAAAGCCCGGACTTGCGGCGCAACATCTCACCTGCGTGAACGCGGTCGCGGCAATCACAAACGCTGAAGTGACGGGCGGAGCGCTTGGCTCACAAACACTCACCTTTGTTCCCCAAGGGATTCGCGGCGGAAAATATACCTTCGATGTCGCGGATATTCGTCCGAGCGCAGGGTCGCTATCGCTGGTCTTCCAGTCGATTGTGTTGCCCCTCGCACACGCGAGTGTCGAATCAACCGTGACGTTGCGCGGTGGGACGCATGTGCCGTGGAGTCCGAATGTTCACTATCTCCAGGAGATTTTCCTGCCGATGGCAGCGAAGTTTGGTCTTCAAGGGTTGCTGAAGTTGAACAAATGGGGCTGGTATCCCAAGGGCGGCGGAGAGGCAGTGGCAAAGATTCAGCCGGTCTCCAACTGGCAGGGCGTAGACCTTCGGGAGCGTGGCGAATTGAAAGGGATTACGGGGTTCTCCGCGGTTTGCAACTTGCCCGACCATATTGCGACCCGCCAGCGCCATCAGATTGAGCGGCGTTTAGAGCACCCCGGAAGCCTGCCCCTCAAAATCGAGCTTGTCAAAGGGGAATCGATTGGTCAGGGGACGCTTGTCTTTTTGAACGCTACCTTTGAAAACGTGCGAGCCGGATTCTCCGCACTTGGGGAACGCGGTAAACCCGCCGAGCGGGTTGCCGATGACGCCTGTCAGGAGTTGGAGGATTTCCTGGCGTCGGGAGCGGCGATTGAGCCACACCTCGCGGATCAACTCATTCTGCTTATGGCGCTTGCCAAGGCAGAGTCCCGTTTAACCACTTCCCGAATTACGCGGCATCTCACCACAAATATCTGGCTGGTTCAGCAATTTTTACCCGTTCAATTTGAGGTCGATGGGGCTGAAGGAGAGCCGGGAACGGTTGTGAAGCGTGAAACGTGAAATATCAATCGTGATGCGTAATGCGTAAAACGTAAAGAGGGTGCTATTACGTTTCACGTTTCAGGGAATGGGAAAGTCAAGTACAATTGCTTTAACAAACTATTGACTCACTTGATGTGTTTATGTTATACTTCATTCAGCACGAAGGTGCGCCCGAACACCTCCCTTATTTGGAGGGTCTCCACGGCTTTTGTCGTGGATAGGGTCTCCCGCCATTCTATAGGCGGGCTTTTTTTTGTCTATAGTTTGATGATAATGTGCTGGTTCGCAAAACGCCGATACATGTCTTGCGCATAAGATTGACCTTCCTCATAGTCCCTGATAAATCCAGCCATTGCGTCAGCTAACCGCAGTAGCGCATGACTTTCGTCCCGATTTCCTCGTAGTTTTCGTCGTTTGATTCCTCTCTGTCCCAATCCCTTTGAAATCAGACTCCGTTCTTTCTCATTCAGACCATCTATCATGATGTAAGCTTCGTAGTCCCCAGTGGTTTTTGCTGAAATCGCTTGTGCGATGGTATGGGTGGTAAGGTCCGTGTAGTCCTTCGTATCGTGGAAAGACATGTAGAAAATCGCTCGCTCCAGTTGTTGGATTTGCATGACTCTCTTCAGGTAAGCGGTTTTTTCCTTGAGCCGGGTATCCGTCCATTTTCTCGCTCTTGTCCTTTTCCTTTTTCCGGTTTCTTGTTCTATCTTTTCAAGCATCTCCTCAAGTTTATTGACTGAACTCTGAAGCAAGATGACTGTGACGACGACAAAATACGCCCCTTCGGTGTCCTGCCCTGACTCATCAATGTAGAGGTAAAGTTTATCCATGTCCTACATCATAGCAGAAAGCGACACCATGACGCAATAGCAAAAAACCCCAGTGGCTTAAACACTGGGGGTTTGGGGTTAGGTAAAAGTGTTATGTCGTCTTTTTTTACGCCATACGCCATACGCCATATGTTCCAACAAGGATCAACCGATTTTTCAGAAGATTTGAAACACGCCCCAAATCCATTTGCCCATTTGCCCATTTTACTCCGTCCGCAGACGTGGGTCTAGCGCATCGCGGACGGCATCCCCAAAGAGGTTCGCAGGCAACACCAGCCCAAACATCAACAGAAATGCCGCTGCCAAATTCCACCAGACAATCGGATCGCGAGCCAACTCCAATCGGGCGGTGTTGATCATGTTGCCCCAACTCCCTGTCGTCGGTTCAACGCCGATTTGGAGATACGTCAGTACCGCCTCGGCGAAAATCCACCCGCTGAAATCAAGGATCGCTGAGATGAGGATGATGTGCATTACGTTCGGAACAATGTGCTTGAGGATAATTTTTGCCCGACTCACCCCGAACGCCTCTGCGGCTTGGATATACTCCAGCTCTCGCAGTTTCAACGTTTCCCCGCGTAACAGCCGGCACAACCCGGTCCAACTCTGAAGCCCCAAAATGAGACAGAGGTTAAATAGCCCTTGCCCGAAAAGGAGCATAAAAGCAACGACCAGTAGTACGCCCGGAATTGACGCGAGGGTAGTGTAGACATATTGAATGATGTCATCGCTCCACCCGCCGAAGTAACCGGCAAGTACGCCCAAACCAATCGCAAATGGAATCGCAATTAACGTCGTAAACCCACCGATGATCAACGCCGTCCGCACCCCTTTGAGCGCACGGTAGAGAACATCGTTTCCCACCTTGTCCGTCCCCAAAAGATGCGAACGTTGGTATTGCAGCGGGGGATAATCCCGAACAACGCTCCCATCGGGTTGCTGGATGGTCGCTTTGCTGTAGAGGTGCGTCGCTAAAGGGGCGGAGTAAGTTTTTTCAGTCCGCTCCCGCAGCCGCATGCAGAGCCGATCCAGCAGACTCAATGACCGGGGCGCGTAGACAATTTTTCCGTCTTCAGTGCGGACGAATTTCCCTTCGGTATCCAATTGCACATCCCGCCAACCCACGCTATCGAGCAGCCCGATCAAGACGTAGATCGACAAGATGGCGAGAGAGACCATAGCGATCCGACGCCTGCGTATGTGCCTCGCAGCGCTTCGCCAATATTCTCGATGTGACGCATGCCAGAGCAGGAAGAGCCCCCCCGCAATGAGCGCGACAACCAGCAGATTTTGGTAGGCTCCGGAGCGCCATATCCACGCGATCCGATCGCCGAATCGAATCTCTCCAGATGTTGGGTTGAATCCTAAAAGAAAGATTGGCATTGGACTATCAGAAACTGGGAAGATTGGAAGATTGAAACGTGATTTCGATAAACTCAATCCGGCGGAAACGTGAAGCGTGATTCTTTTCACGTTTCACGTTTCACGAAAACGTGTCAACTCATTTTTTCGGGAATTTGAAATAGCCATGTTTCAATCACCCTCACCCAATCCGAAAACCGAAATCAAGTTGCCCCTGCACTGTTGGGACAAAAACCGCACACGGTACAATCATCTCTTGCATGGAGATGCCACCATGCGCATAACGCACAGGCTGGCGAGGCGAGAATCCGTTTCGGAGCTGCGGCTGGGCTGCTGGCAGAATTTGCGTACGTGATGTTGCAAACCCGTATTGCAACGTATCGGATTCTGGCTTTAATCCAATATCGCTGGCACTCAAAACGATCAGGTGCGCCAAATTTGCCTGTTCTGAAAAACTGGATAACCCCACATAACGTGGATGCACCGCTGAGATGCGCGACGTTTGAAAGGCATCCGCCGACATTCGCCGATGTTCCGATGCCTCAATGAAACCGTGGTCAGAAAGTACGAAGATAAGAGAATCATTGGGAATGCGTTCGAGGTAAGGCTGAACCGCGAGCTCAAAGTTAAGCTTGATCTCTTCGTAAATCATGGAAAGATTTTGAGTGGCATGATGCAGTTTCTCATCCATGAAGGTAAGGTTGAAGATTTTGACAGGGACTTCATCCGCCTCAATGAGATCAAGGAGTTGTGTCTGATTGTTTCCTCTGTCGCTTACCCACTGTACTCCGTCAATTCCACGCCTCTGAAAAGCTGTTGGTAAGGCTTCCCACCAATTGCTGTCCAAATAATCAGCCGGCAACCGCCCGGTAAAAATTGCCTGCTTGTTATATATCGTTGTCGTTGGCAAAATCGACAGCAACGGGAAAACGCCCTCAAGGGCAAACTTTCCTTGAAATGCTTGCAAGGCTTTCGATTTTATCGCCTCCCAGGCGTCCCATCGCATCCCATCGAAAATGAAAATGTAAGCCGACCGCGAAGGATGCCCCTGCCCCCCCCTTCCCTCCAGGGAAGGGGGCCGGGGGGTTAGGTGGGGAAGGGGAGCAGGGTTGGGACTCCCTGCGATATACTTCCGATAGCGAGGCAGAAAAAGCAGATCGAGAAAATCAACTGTCAACAATGGCTCATCTCGCTTCCGAGAGGTCCATGCGACGTAGGAAGTTGCGACCCATTGGGCAAATTCCCTGTTATATCCATCCATCAGCCTGTTGACGCGATCCAATACCTGAGCAAGAACAGTAGCGGACAAAAGATTACACTGAAAATTCAGTTGTTCAAGCCCATCCGCCTGGAGATTGAGTTTCGACAGGTAAACTGGATACGCTTCTTTTCGCCAGACCTCTCCATTTTGATCGCTTCCCACGGTTCGATGCCTTTTATCCAGCCAGTCTCTGCTTTCCACACTCCCTATCAACTGATTCAATTCAACTAAGCTGGCAAACGCCCGAAAGGTGTCTTTGATTCTCAGATAAGTGGTGTCATCGCCGAGGAATAGGTGCTTACGCTGAATATTGTGAAGAATCTCCTGAAGTTCAACGGCGTCCAGGGATTCCGGCGCACGGCAGAGCTGGGCGGCGAGCAGGCGCAAGGCTTCGCGCATGGGGACACAAAATAGGGACTCTTTCTTCGCATATTGCACGGTTCTGCTGAGATTGGAAGCATCGACACCGACCCACGTTTGGAAGAGCTCAAGCCGACCCCGCTCTTGCGTCAGCCAGATCTCCGTTCGTTTAATCTGATCGATGACGCGATTGGGGACGTTTCGGATGAGTTGATGACACGCGTGCCAGATTTCATCAGGGGGTGTGTTACCATACTTTTTCCAAATGGTCTCCCCAAAAATTCGTGGCAAGAAGAGAACATAATGTTGATTATGCTGCGCCAGGGCATACGAGGTCCAGAGAAAATACACAAAATCTGCATCCCCTTCGAGCTTCTCCATGAGCGGGAGCGCGGCCCGAACTTGGAGATTTAACACCTGAAACCATTTCGGATATTTCTCTCCCCACGCAACCAGAGACGCCTCATCCTCCATTCGCTGCCTGATGTCGATGGCTTCCCGCGCCGATAAATTCGCTCGCAAATCGATATCGAGGCGTGCGGAGAGAATGAGATCGATCGCTTCAGCCGGCGTCATAAAGCGGGGATAGTTGGGTCGGTATGCCTGAAGCCGTTCAAAAATCTCCCAGAAATCCGGTCCGCTCAAATGATTGACTTCGCGGGTCCAACTGTATCCCGGCTGGGCAAACTCAAGGATCGACTGCGGCGTTATCTCGACACATTGACTCCGCACGATATAGTCAAGGAGGTGGCGTTCTACTTCAGGCGATTGTCGGGAGACAATGCAGGCCGGTAACCCCTCTCGATTGTCCTTGAATGGCTCCAACTTTCGCCGCGCCAGTAGCGCATCTTCAAAAAAAACAACTTCGTAGACACGATCAAAGAGTCTCAGCGTATCGAAATCTGGGAAGATGCACGCAGCATCCCGGATAAAGATCCAATGGCTCGGCAAGGAGATGCACGCGGTCAGGCACTTTTCAAACCATGAGGTATCAACCCAATTTTCTGATCTTTCAATTGGCATGATTTTACTCAATCGTGACTTTCTGTAATTTGGCTGCTACATGTTGCTCTTTACTTTTGATGACCGCATCGACAACGGAGCGCATCGCTAATAGCACCTCACGAAACGCATTGCCAAGATGTGTCGATGCCTCCGATGCCATAACTTGGTTCATCACTTTGCCAAAACCTGAACACCCTGTTCGGGCTTGATTGTTGTTATTCATTTTGTCCTCCCAATTGTCAATGAAATTGAAGATTGTTTATGGAGTTCGATCACTGGTGGCTGTCAGGACTACTCCTCTGCTGGTCTTATTTCTAAGTCAATCAGTTTGCCCCTCGCAATCTCCACTACTTGGGGAAGTGTCACCTGAAACCAATATTCCTTGTCAGCCTCATCATAGTAATTGAAACAGAAGGCTTCTTCGTCCGCGTCATATCCTCCGACAAATGAATCGGACTGAAACATGTCATCAGATTCAATTTCAGCCCATCGTGTCTCTTTTTTTTCTTTATCCAACAGTTGTTTGCAGATGAGGATAAATTCTTCATTAACAGCTAATTTCATAAAGACCTCCTGTTACCTATCTTGACTTTGTTAAATTCGGGGACGATCTTCTCCTAGCACTACTTTGTCATTTACAACAAAGCCGTTGGCGATGGGTGAGTGGTGAGGAGTGAGTGGTGAGTGGTGAGGAGTATTATAGAGTGAGGAGTAAGTGGTAACAGGTCATGACCATTCTGCCACTCTACCACTCTACCACTCACCACTCTACCACTCTACCACTCACCACTCACCACTCACGAATGGCCAACCGCTAATTGACAAAGTAGTACTAGAGCCTGCCGCTGGCTGATTCGTTTGGAGATGGAACAAGCGAGCCGCATGCTCTACGAGTGAATCCCCGTTTAAATGTAACAAAGTCAAGCTACTTGGCGCTATAAATTTCTTTCCGGCTGTGAAATCCGTCCTTGATAACCGCTTCGTCAAGATTCGCTTTATCCACCTGGATGGGGGTCAAAAGGATGGAGGGAACGTCGATTTTGCTGTTATTCACCTTCTGAGTTGCGTCAGGAATGGGCTCCCCTTTCGCCAGCGCGATTGCCGCTTCTGCGGCTTTGGTGGCGATCAGGCGGATGGGTTTATAAACGGTTATCGCTTGGGTCCCCTCAACGATGCGTTGACATGCCGCAAGGTCGGCGTCTTGCCCGGAGACAGGGACCTTCCCTGCGAGTTTTTGCGCCGCAAGGGCTTGAATCACCCCCCCCGCGGTGCCGTCGTTAGAAGCGACAATCGCATCGATTTGGTTATGATGCTGCGTCAAAACGTTCTCCGTCTTTTTCAGGGCGTCATGAGGGTCCCAATCGGTTGCCCACTGCTCTGCAACCACTTTAATGTCTCCGCGGTCGATGAGTGGCTGTAGTGCCCGCAACTGCCCCTTGCGCAACAGGTGGGCGTTGTTATCGGTTGGCGAACCCCCCAGCAGAAAGTAGTTCCCTTTGGGGACTTTACGCGCGATGTATTCTGCCTGTAAATACCCGACCTGCTCGTTATCGAAGGAGATGTAGAGGTCTACATCGCTATTCATGATGAGACGGTCATAAGCCAAAACCTTGACCCCTTCTTTGTGAGCGGCTTCAACGATATGGGCGGCGGCAACGCCATCTTTGGCGATCACGACTAACACATCCACCCCCTGCGTTAGCATGTTATCCGCCTGATCGTTCTGCTTTCGTGCATCGCCATCGGCAGATTGAACGATTACCTCTGCGCCCAACTTTTCAGCGCGTTCTTTGAAGATGTCCCGATCCTTTCGCCAACGTTCAACCCGCAACGAGTCCATCGACAGTCCAATCTTGATCTTTTTACCTGTTTTTTGCGCTTTGCTTTGGTCTCCATAAGCCAACATAGCGGCAAGACAGCAAACCACAGCCATCGTGAATCTGATTTTGCGTCGCATTTCTTTTCTCCTTTCCATTGCCAAAGGTATTTGGCAGAAGTCAAATTTTATACTTACCAACCGGTCATATTCTATCCCAATTTGTGGCGAATGTCAACGTTAGAAAGTAGAAATTTACAATGGGATAAAATGGAACACTTGACACCCCCACCCCAGTATGATATTATAAACATAGTTTCGGGATGGTCCATTTTTGTGTTCTATCACTAAACCCATGAGAAGATGTGTCGATAAGGTGCCTCTCTCCACACGACATCGCCCGTAAAGCGTAAAACGTAACGTGTGAAGTGTTACGTTTCACGTTTTACGAAAGGATTCAGTCATCATACGGTTTCTCACGAATTAAGTGATAGCACATCATCCCCAATATCACTCCTCAAAACCAGAGGTGGCAATATGGCAGATGAAGTCGTTTTTTCATCACAACAGATCAAGACTCCACAGCCAACGGCAGTTAGGACGAGGCCGGAGACGCAGATAGCACGCGCTCTGTCCGTCTTGCCGATCATCGCGATTGACCTGCCGGTGCTGTATGAGGATGAAGGACAGGAGGAAATGGGCGAGCACACTATCCATACCCTTACCGATGACATTATTCGCCTGGGACTGGAATCTCACCTGGCAGAGCACTCCAATCACCACGTCTTTTCCAACCTGAATCTGCACTACCATCGCGTTAACAAAAACGCCTACGTCTCGCCTGACGAGATGGTCGTGGTGGCCGATCTTCCTCCTAACCCTGCTATGGGCTCCTATCGAGTCGGAGAAACAGGTCCGGCACCGGTGCTGGTGGTGGAGGTGCTTTCACGGCGCACCTATCAGCAGCAAGATCTGAGTCCGACCGGGAAATTGGTTATCTACGCCGAGTTGGGGGTGCCGGAGTACCTCCTGGTGGATGTGAGCGGGGTGTTCTTGCCGGAGCGATTGTTGCTCAAGCGGCTCAATGAGGAAGTCCGGGATGAGAATGGATACCCCACCTGGCAGGACGAGCAAGATGCCGATGGAGGAGTCACCAGTCAACTCGGTTTTCGGCTGGTCATTGAAGCAGATGGTCAGGTACGGGTGCTGGATGCCAAAAGCGGTCGGCGTTATCTGCGGCCGTCGGAGGTGGAGATGAGCCGCCGGCAGGCAGAGCAACGCGTTGTCGAAGCCGAGCAGCGTGCCGCCGAGGAAGCCGCCGCTCGCCAGGCACTGACCGATGAACTGGTACGCTTACAGGCTGAACTGGCCCAAATTCGCCGCTCTCCCCAGTGAGTTTTCCTTATCGCAACCGGGGGATAGCCGACGCTCGGTGTTCCATCCCTCACCGCCGCTTGAATCGGCTTTCCAGTTCACTCTGGCTCATTTCCACAATAATCGGACGTGTGTGCGGACAGTTGAACGGCAACTTTGCCTGCGATAGCTCGGTAATCAGATTGACCATCTCCTCCATTGTGAGTGAATCACCCGCTTTGACAGCGGATTTGCAGGCAAGCGTAATCAGTGCCTGCTCTTCAATTTCGAGCAAATCCGCCCCCCCCTCAATCCCCCTTTGGGGTGGGAAAGGGGGAGTAGCTTGGGCGAGTTCATCCAGCAGGTCTGTCACAGTCATCGCAACGAGCCGCGTCGGAAGCGTCGCTGGAATCGAACGAACAAGGATGGTATTCCCACCGAACCGCTCGACATCGAAACCGAGTTTTTTGAAGAGGTCCCTCTGTGCGTTGAACGTCGTCAACTGTTGAGGCGTTGCCTCTATGGTCACAGGGAGCAGCAACCCTTGCACAGGGATGCCCTCCGCTTTCAACTGCTGGACGAAACGCTCATAAAGCACCCGCTCTGCTGCGACATGCTGGTCGATGAAGAACACGCAATCTTTCCCCTCCGCGACGATATAGGTATTGAACAGGTTAGTTTTCAGTTGTACATCTTCAAAATCAAGGAGTTTGAGACTGACGCCCACGGGGATTGGGCGTCGAGGCGGCTGGATGTGTAGAGATGCGCCATGGCGGGCATCTATTTCTGTCTCATCAGGCATCAGTTTCGGTTGAACGGTATGGGAGGCAAGTTCGGCAGAGCCCTCCCCCCCCTCCCTCTGTCGACGGGCTATCTGTCCCACTCGTTGTGCCCCCGGCGGTTGGGCGGCGAACATCCCAGCCGTTCTTCCCGTTCCTCCCCCCGTTTGCGGGCGGGCAGTATGAACGGGAGGCACCTCCGTTTCGTCAACAGCGTCATCCGCCCCATCGACCATTTCTGTCGATGTTGCCCCACCGGGAGTTTCCAGGGGCTCTTGTCGCCTGCCCATCTTGGGAATATATTTGCTTTTATAGATACCGCTATGAAGCAGGCGCACCACCTCGCTGTAGACCGCACGCTCATTCTGAAACCGCACCTCAATCTTGGCAGGGTGAACGTTGACATCGACATCCTCGGCGTTCATCGTTAGGAACAGAAAGGCGACGGCGTATCGGTCTTTGGGCACCATGGAGCGCATCGCTTCACCGAGCGCTGCACCGAGAATCTTGCTGCGGATGGGTCTTCGATTCAGGAAAAAGAGCTGATAGTTGCGGTTGGTTTTGGTGAAATCCGGCTTTCCGACGAAGCAGTGGAGGCGGAGATTGGGCAGGTCGGCGTCAAACTCGATTAAGTTTTCGGCGAACTCCTTGCCGTATAGCAATCGGATGCGCTCAATATAAGAATCACAGGCACGCACATCAATCAGCGAACGGGAATTGTGAGAAAGGGAAAACTGTACCTTGGGGTGCGCCAGCGCCGACCAGGTCACCTGGTTCGTAATGTGGTTGACCTCTGTCGCCTCGCTTTTGAGGAATTTCAGACGCGCCGGGACATTATAAAACAGGTTATTGACCGTGATGTGGGTGCCTGGCGAGCAGCCGCTTTCCTGTACGGAGCGAACCACGCCGCCTTCCACCGTAATCTTTGTACCTTCCAGGGCGTCCGCCGTGCGCGTCAGCAGTTCAAACTGCGATACAGAGGCGATGCTGGGGAGCGCCTCACCACGAAATCCCAACGTCTGAATCTGCTGCAGGTCTTCAATGGTAGTGACCTTACTGGTCGCATGGCGTTCTAAGGCAATCAGGGCGTCCTCACGACTCATGCCGGTGCCGTTATCTGAAACGCGGATGAGTCGCTTGCCACCGGCGCGAATCTCGACAGTGATGCCGGTGCTCTCCGCATCGATTGCATTTTCGACCAGCTCCTTGACGGCGGATGCGGGGCGTTCAACGACTTCGCCCGCCGCGATTTTGTTGGCGATGTCGGGGGGTAGGATTTTGATTGGCATGGCAAACTCCTAAAATGTGAGAAGTGAAACGTGAAAATTAAACGTTAGGCTCTGTTGACGAACTCGGGGAAATGCACTTGTAGCCCAAGTTTCTAACTTGGCTTTTGTGCCGGGGGTCAAGATAGAATCTTAGACTACGACCAGAGCTGTTGCACTATCAAGTAACATCTTGGACAGATTTGGGAATCCCGATGTGGCACAACCCTTCCCTGTCAAATCCAGTCTAGCAGCGTCCGAGTCTATGCACATATCGTATTTGTGCCAAATGGAGATTCACATCCGAAGTTAGTTATTGAAACTTAGTCTCATGAACAACTAAACCCCAAGGAATTGGGGTTGATTGAAAAATCTTCAAACCGAAACAGCCCAAATTATAGTGTAGCACGGCTTGTAAAAATAGATACAAAAAAATATCACCTCTCTGCGGCATTGGCAAGTGTGTCTACTTCTTCGTTGCTCAGTAGTTCTCGTTTGTACTGATATCCCATGTATCCTCCTTCTTCGGCTCGGAACAGACCTTGCCACTTTATTGATCACGGGTGCAAGGTGGGCGATCTGTTCCTGGTATGCTTGACAATACTTCTTTATAATCTCTAAGCACCGTTCCTCATCAACCGCCTGAGGGGGGCCTGTTTCCCGCTCGTGGAGTTTCTGGATTGCCGCTCTCACCTCGTCAGGCGGGTTATCATACTTGAACACCGATTGGATGGTGAAGGTATGCACGCTCGGATACGCTTTTGCCACCCGCTCGACGGTTTGCGGTTTCAGGTTTCCCCTGAAAGGCGCAGACCCAACACCGATAATCGGATACAGCGGGATGCCGATCTCTTCTGATAACCGCCCTAATCTCTGAGCAGAAGCGGTCATCGGCAGAATGACCTCAAAAATCGGGGCAATCTCTTCGCCGTAAAACAGTTGAGCGGCGTCAAAGGAACGCGGGATGCTTTCCAGCATTTCCAATAAAACTTTTGACTCTGCCTTTTCTACTGTTGGATTGGGCACCCGTAGCGTCAAGAAGACCTCCTCACCCAATTTGTTTTCTCTGAAAAAGGATGGATAGGTGGTCAGCAGTTTTTTGACAACATAATTATCTACCTCTTTGCCTTCGCAATCCCACATCTGCTCATCACACCCCAAGTGGGAGAAGGCATAGTATGCTTCCTGAACCTCATCTTCGCCACCGAGAATCAAGTCTTTTGCAAAAAACGGTGGATTCACATTATCGGGGTGTTGGGTGCTCATTCCCTTTGGTATCTTTATCATAGTGACCTTTAGTAATCTTCAGTTTTCAACATCCGCGCCTTAACTCATTCATGAATTGTGACGCCTGGTCAGTACGCTGCAAAGTATTGAATCTTCTCAATTGACTTCGCTTCTTTTGAATTTGAGGCGACCCATAAATCCCAGGCGGTTTGCAAATTCATCCAAGTTTGAGGATTTGTATTGGTAAATTTGCCAATTCGGAGGGCTATGTCGGGGTTTAGCCTACGTTTTTGATTGACTAACTCATTGATGGTTTTTCTCGAGACTTTCAAAGCCTGAGCTAATTGTCCTTGGCTGAGTCCCAATTCCTTCAAAATGTCCTCCTGCACAAACTCTCCAGGGTGTGTTGGCTTTCTAATTATCATTGTTGTTCCTCCTTATTGATGACAATCTTCAAATTGAACCTCATACGCATTGCCTTCCTGCCACTCAAATGTGATACGCCATCGTTGGTCTACCCAAATTGCATATCGAGTCGGAGTAAAACCCTCTAAGGCATGAAATCGGTTGGAAGGAGGGAAATACATGTCCTCTAGCTCCACTGCACTATGGAGAAACTCCAAACGTCTCTTGGCTTTTTTTGCCAATTGAATGCTTACCGCCTTTGACACGTTGTGAATTGAAAATCTGTTCTGTCGTTTTATCTTTGAACGATTTGATCATGCCAATCTACCTAACGAATGGTTAGGCAAGATTCTGTTTGGGGTTCCTGCCTCAACCCAACCTACCAACTGTACCCCTTCATAGAAGTGGATGTTAAGCGGACTTCCTTTCTTCAAGGGGTTGATGGCGCAATACCATGAGTTGACTTGCCTTCAACGTCTCTAAAGCATAAGTCCGGCCTTTCGTATCGCTAAACTCAACTTCAAATACGTCAGGTTCATATTCCTCAACAATGGTACCGATCTGACCACGATATAATTTAAACTCCGGCACATCTTCTACTAATGCGACAATATCAAGTAATTTCATGGTGTTCTCGCTTCTTAAAGGACATAACAAGTGACCAATCTGGGAACATTTTCATCATTTCGTACCATCCACACACTTCTTACGCTCGCCGTTTTACCTGAATGATTCATTTCAAAGTCGATGATGTATTTTTGCCCGTAGGCATTCCGTTTTGTAGGGAGAGCCATATTATCACGGACTGCCTTTAACAGGGCAGTTCTCAATACGTCAGCGTCCGCTATTCCTAAATTCAAAGCTGACTGAAAGACTCTTGCCTTGTGTTGACCATCCTGATGGTCCAGGTTGAGGCAATAACCGGCCAGTTTATCCATATTGATGATAGCTTTGTCAGGATTCGGAAGTCTTTGCATAAGGTTTTTTACTACTTCCTAACGACTCAGTTCCATTGCGGCGAGGGGGCACCGATTGCGGATGTCGGAGTGACGATTGTGGAAATTTCGATTGCGGATGTCGGATTGCGGATTGATTTCGACTTGAAGTTGACTTCTCACTTCAGGTAAAATATTAAGATACGCAAGAAATATAACACGAAAGCTCCGTCATTTCAAGCCCAATCTATCCGATGGAGGTGAAGCCATGGAGCAACGCCCTCAGAAACGCCTCGCCCCGGTCCAAGAGGCCATTCGTTTGAAACATGACTCCATTCTCCTTAACCCAACCGGCACCGATTGATGACCCAACCTCAATTTGTTAAAAGTCAAGAAAAGAGGAAAAATCTCATGAATTCACCCCAAACCGAAAAGAAACTCGCTACAATGACCCTCGACGGTGAAACCGTAACCTTCACCGAGGGCGAAACGCTCTACGAGGTTGCGAAGCGGCATCAGAAGAACATCCCGACCCTCTGCTACGACCCCCGTCTCGACCCCTTCGGGGGCTGTCGTCTCTGCGTCGTTGAACTGGAGGGGGCGCGCAACCCGGTTGCGTCGTGTACGACGAAAGCGACGCCCGGTATGGTCGTCCGAACAGCGACCAATAAGATCGAGAAGCACCGTAAGATTCTGCTGGAGATGGTCGCCTCCGAGAACCGTGAGATTGACGTTGACCCGTTGCGTGGCTATGCTTCACTGGAACTCACGACCCTCGTCAACCGCTATGGAGCGCGCGCAGGGCGCTTCATGGGGGTGCAGTCTGGTAAGAGCAATACAGACGACAAAAATCCGTTCATCCTGCGCGATTACGATCTCTGCATCTCCTGCTACCGCTGTGTGCGCGTCTGCGCCGAGCAGGAGGGGGACTACGCCATCAGCATCATGAACCGTGGCTTCCACACGCAGATTACGACCGAGTTCAACGGAGCTCTGAAGGACTCCGCTTGCACCTTCTGTGGACAGTGCGTGCAGACCTGCCCGACCGGTGCCCTTGCCGACAAGAAGGCGTTGCGAGCGGCCGAGCTTCCGGGAGCGATTGAGAAGACGCGCTCAATCTGTCCATATTGTGGTGTCGGCTGTTCAGTGGATATTCTGACCAAGGGGGATAAACTCGTCGGCATCCACCCGGCGATGGACGGGCCGGCGAACCAGGGCGCACTTTGTGTCAAGGGGCAGTTTGCCTTCGACTTCGTGCAGCACCGCGACCGGTTGACGACGCCGCTCGTCCGCGGTGACGACGGCGAACTCCACGAGGCGAGCTGGGACGAGGCACTTGACCGAGCTGCCGAGGGTTTCCACAATGCCCTTGAAAAATACGGCAGGCATAGTATCTACAGTGTTGCCTCGGGCCGTGCGCCAAGCGAGGCAGCCTACCTCATGCAGAAGTTTATCCGGGCAGGCTTCGGCACGAACTACATCGACAACTGTAGCCGTGCCTGACACGCCCCGACGGTTGCCGGTCTGGCAGCCACAATCGGACGCGGGGCCATGTCGAACCCTCTGGTTGACATGGAGAAGCCCGATGTCATCTTCTGCATCGGAACGAATATGACGGAATGCCACCCTGTCGCCGCGACGCGCCTCAAAAAGGCGATCAAGCGGGGCGCGAAACTCATCGTCGCCGACCCACGGCGCATCGGGCTGGCAGAGTTATCAGACCTCTATCTCCCCATCCGGGTGGGCTCGGATGTCGCCCTGCTTCTGGCAATGGCGCATGTGATTGTACGCGAGGGATTAGTTGACGAGGACTTCATTTCTAAAAGGACGCTCCATTTCGACGCCTTCTTTGAACACGTCACACAGTTCACGCCGGAGTGGGCGCAAGAGATTACGGGGGTGCCCGCGAAGGACATCGAAACTGCCGCGCGCTGGTACGGCATGGCGGACAAAGCCGCAATCTACTACACACTCGGCATCACCGAACACATCTGCGGCGTCGATAATGTGCAGAGTCTCTGCAACCTGGTCCTCATGACCGGCAACATCGGACGTGAGGGAACCGGCATCAACCCGATGCGCGGCCAGAACAACATCCAGGGCGCGGGGGACAGCGGCGCGATTCCGAACAACTACCCTGGCTTCCAACCGGTCACCCATCCGGCAAACCAGGCGAAGTTCAAGGAGCTCTACGGCGCGGAGATCGATCTTGAGAAGGGCATCACGAAGGTGACGGCGCTGGAACTTTGCGGCGACCAGATCCGGGCGATGCTCATCGATGGCGAGAACACGCTACTCTCCGACCCTGACCGCCACCACTGCGAGCATGCACTCAAAAGCCTCGACCATCTCGTTGTCATTGACATCTTCCTGACCGAAACGGCCCAGCTCGCCGATGTCGTGCTCCCGGCAACGGCCTGGGCTGAAACTGACGGGGTTTGTACGAACACGGAACGCCGCGTGCAGCGCGTTCGCGCAGCCGTTCCCCCGCCGGGGGAGGCAAAACCCGACTGGTGGATAGTTTGTCAAATCGCCAAACGCCTCGGTTTCGAGGGCTTCGCGTTCGAGTCGGCGAAGGAGGTCTTTAACGAACTTTGCAGCGTGTCTCCAATCTATGCCGGTCTCGACTGGGAGCGGATCGACAGGAGCGAGTACCAGTGGCCAGTTCCCCACAAGGACCACCCCGGCACGCCACGGTTGCACGAAGGCGAGTTTGTGAACGGGCGCGGCATCTTCTCAGTCGTTCACTACCGCGATCCCGCGGAGACCATCAGCGATGACTTCCCCGTTTGGCTCACAACGGGACGCCGCCTCCAATCCTACCACACACACACGCAGACGGGACGCGCGCAAGGCATTGATTACCTGCTTGCCGAGGAGGCGCTCGAGGTGCACCCGGACGATGTGAAGGCATGGGGACTCGCCGATGGCGACTGGTGCAAAATGACAAGCCGGCGCGGGACGGTGAAGATTCGTGTGAAAGCGACCAGACGTTCGCCGCGCGGCACGGTCTTCGCCAGCTTCAGTTTCAGCGATGTGCCTGTGAACACCCTGACAGGCTCCGGCTACGACCCAATCACGCAGACTGCCGAGCTCAAAGTCTGCCCCGTCCGCGTTGAACCAGTTTAGAAGCGCTTATTGGAGAATGAAGCTGTATAGCATACGTCTTCCTGCTTCGCGGGGAGATGTGTGCCACAACCCAATTTCATTAACGTATCGCGTAAGGAGCATCACCATGATGAAAGCACAACTGACGGCACAGCCGACCTATCTACAGCTCCGTCTGCCTCCGACTCTTGACATGACGGACGACCAGTTCTTTGAGTTCTGCCAACTTAACCGAGACTTATGGATTGAGCAAACAGCTAAAGGGGATGTGATTATTATGCCACCAACCGGAGGAGAAACCAGTCGGCGAAACTTCAAACTTGCCACCCTTTTTGGCATTTGGGAAGAACAAGATGCGAGTGGTGTGACCTTTGATTCTTCAGGTGGGTTCACCCTTCCGAATGGTGCCAAACGTTCACCGGATGTGGCTTGGGTGAAGCGGTCAAGATTAGCCAGGTTGACACCGGCGGAGAAGAAAAAGTTCATCCCCCTCTGTCCCGACTTTGTGCTTGAACTCCGCTCGGCATCGGATCGAGTGAGTGACCTACGAGACAAGATGCAGGAATATATCGACAATGGCGCGCAATTGGGGTGGCTGATCGATCCGGAAGATAAGCGGGTCTATGTGTATCGTCCAGACAGCGAGGTGGAGTGTTTGGAACACCCAAAAACTCTTTCGGGTGAACCGGTGTTGCCCGGATTTGTGCTTGAGCTCCAAGACATTTGGGAACCCGGTTTTTAAATGCGATAGCAGTTATTGTGGCATCGTTGGGGATACGGAAGTGAAATCAGAATTTTTAGACAAAGCAAAAGCAAATTTAGAAGTTGCGCAAATTTGTTTCGACAATGGCTTTTATGATGCTTGCTCAAACCGTGCCTATTATGTAGCATTCCAAGCCGCAATCGCAGCACTTGCAGACAAGGGAAGAAGAAATGACAAAAATGATCACAAATGGGTTCAAGCCACTTTTAGTGGTGAGTTGATTATTAGGCAGAAAATCTATCCCAACCAATTGAGATCTTATTTAATGGATATGCAAGCAGTCAGAAATCAAGCCGACTATACAACTGAAAATGTCAGCAAAAGATTAGCATCTCAACAGCTTTCCAAAGCGAAAGAAATGCTTGAATTCATAGAAAAGGAGTTGAGCAAATGATAAACTTCAAACAAAAAGAGCTCATTGATACACTTTTTAATATGATAAAAGAAAAGTTCCCCGGCGTTGAGTTTATAAGCATTACAGAGAGCCCAGAGGACCCTAATGATTTGTGGGTGAATATCACTGCGCCCAATGATGAAGAAAGAGAAATTGAATTAAGAGCGTTTGCAAGCGAAAAAGCAACTGATATTTTGTTGGATTATGGATATCACTTTTCTATTATGCCGACAAGGTATGTAATAAAAAAAGAACCGATAGGGGTTGGTCTCAGCACACACTAAAGATTGATGGATTCTGCCCTTGTCAAAAAACACCTGCTATGTTAAGATATTGTAGCTTGCCCCAAAATTCAGCAATCTGCTTACTTTTCTGCCTGTCAATTCTGCTTTATATTTCAGTCGAGACTCGTCAAACCCATGTGACCTGCTTGATGAGAAATATGGCATAAACTTTGCGCAACCCCAGTTACAGTATGAACGACAGGAAAACTTATTCTTTAGGCGATGATCAACTCTAATCGTTCTATCATATCAAGGAGGATTCAAAATGACCGAGCAAATTGGAACAACCGCTGGAAAAATCTGGTACTATCTAGGTGAAAATGAGAAAGCGACCATAAGCAAATTAAGCCAGGAACTGGCGGAATCAGACCGAGCCATTCTAATGGGCATCGGGTGGTTGGCGCGAGAAGGTAAACTCACTTTCTCCCCCCAAGGGCGCACGACTTACATCACCTTGAAAACCGTTCCGCCAGAACCTGCTGCCACCGCTTGATAAGTAGGTGAACATAAGTGTAGTTTAGCCCCCCCGCTTTGTCCGATAGATCGGACGAGCACGGGGTCTCGCTTCGCTAGAGACTTGTGGGCGTTGACGGGGACAAGCCCCTATGCTACAGAAATTTATGTCCAAGCACTTATATTGTCAAAGATCGCAACGTTCTTGCTTGAAGTCACTCAAGTATAAAAAACGCAATCTGAGAGGTCGTATGGATCCGAAACTTCACGGCTCATTTGTTCTCGTCTTACATTCCCACATCCCCTATGTCCTCGGCCAAAACCGCCTGGAGGAGGAGATGCTACTTGACGCGGCCATCGAAACCTACATCCCGCTTCTGGACGTTCTCAATCGGTTGGTGAAAGAGGGAATTTCGCCCAAAGTGACGATCGGGATTTCGCCAGTCCTCGCCGAACAACTCGCCCACCCAGAGTTCAAGACCCAACTCCGTGAATACTGTTGGTTGAAGGCGGAATTTGCGCGTCGGGATGGGGTGGAATTCCGACCGTATAACCTTCACCAACACTGGCTGGCGCAACGATGGGAGGCGTTTTATACCCATACGGAGCGCGTTTTCAAAAACACGTATGGGCGGGATTTGATTGGGGGGTTCAAGCAACTACAGGATGGGGGGCACATTGAACTGATTACTTGTGGGGCAACTCACCCGTATCTGCCCGCCCTTCTTGAAGATACCAGTATTCAAGCGCAGGTCAAACTCGCCATCCAAACCCACCATCATCACTTTGGCGTTTCCCCGCGCGGCATCTGGCTCCCAGAGTGCGGATATCGTCCTTCGGGCTGGTGGAAGCCGAGGTACACCTCTCGTTATGATAATCCGGCGAAATTCCGTCAAGGGCTCGATACTCACTTGAGCGCCAACGACCTTGAGTTTTTTATCATTGACCAGCACCAACTTGAGAAGGCTGGCCCCCACGATGTTTTCAAAACGCCGATGGATACCTATTATGTCGGTGGGTCGGAAGTCCCGAAAAAACCGGTCACCGTTTTTACACGGGACAGCAGCCTTTCTGAGCAGGTGTGGCTGAACCAGCGCGGCTACCCCGGCGACGGGGCCTATCTCGATTTCCACAAACGTCACGAGGAAGGTAAACATAAATACTGGAAGATTACAGACCAGCGTGTTCCGATAGACGATAAACATCTTTACTATCCAGACGATGCGGATGCGAAAGTCATCGAACACGCGGGACATTACAAGTGGATGATCGCCCAGAGCTTGAAGTCAAATTTTGAAACTGTGGGTCAAGCCAAACTCATCATGACCGCATTTGACACGGAGCTCTTTGGGCATTGGTGGTTTGAGGGCCCATCATGGCTCTATTACGTTCTGAAGTATATCGCCGCTGATACGGAGATTCAGCCCGTCACCTGCTCGGAGTATCTCGATCAGCAGCCGGCGCATAACTGGAGCTATCTGACGGAGTCCTCATGGGGCGCAAACTACGATGGCAGTACATGGATAAATCCAGAGGTTGAATGGACATGGGAACGCATCTACCATGCGGAACATGAAATGCGGGAACTGGCGAAGGCTTTTGTGCATCGGAAGGACGACCCAACGCTTGGACGGCTTCTCAAGCAGCTCATCCGCGAACTACTGATTTTGCAAGCGTCAGACTGGCAGTTTATGGTGACAAACTGGAGCACCCGCGATCTGGCGGAGAAACGCCTCGTCGAACGGCATGAAGACTTTAAGCGGTTGGCGAAACTTGCGTGGGATTATGGGCATGGGCGAGCGGTTTTGCAGAGTGAATGGCATTTTCTCCATGAGTGTGAGCAACTCAATAAGATCTTTCAAGAGGTGGATGTGGCGTGGTATGCTGAAGAATGAAACGTGAAACGTGATAGAAAGGGAAGGTGACGGAAACGACAGAGGGAAAACGCCTCACTCGCCAAAAATTTGAAAATTAGACCTTTTCCCAAAGTGTCGAATTTTCGGAAATCTGACACCCACAATGTCAGATTTGTGGTAGCAAGGTGCCCGTGTGTTGAATAAGATTACTGACATTTCTTGAGACCTAAGGTTGTTCCCTCGCTTCAAGTGCGGTCAAATCTTCAACACCAGCCATATCAGCTAACATCTTTGCATATTTCCTTAATACCTCCTGCAGTTTCTCTAATTTAGCACGAAATCTTTTACACTCACTTTCATCGTCGAATGCACCCGCTAAACTCAACTTATGCCACTCTGCCGTAAATGGTCTTATGACTTGATTAAGCACTACTACCGCTATTTTCGTGAACTCCATACAATTTCTGCCGTGCCTTTTAATTGTCTCACGAGTTAATCCGAAAAGACTATAAACACTCTCAAGAGCAGTTTTCTCGTCACCATGCTCTGGTGCAAGAGGTTGGGTTACTATCCTAGTAAGCATTTCAATGTATAGTTCCCAAGCAGCGTCTTTATCAGCAGTTTGCGGATTCCAGTCCATTTCCAAAAACGGGGTGGTAATTTTTAGCGAGGTCATATCCCAGTTTTCAAGCCACTTACTCCATTTCATAACTTTCCTCCAAATGTTTCGCTCGTTTCATTAGTGAGTTACGCCACACACCTTGCATCAACCTTCACGTATGTTATATAGATCACACCTTCCCTTTCTTCCATTCTTCCCTTCCTTCCATCCTTCCTCCCTCCGTTTCCTCACTCACCTCACTTTATTCGTCCCTCCGCTTATGCGCTTATCACACCCGCATCACCACCGGCAACACCATCGGACGACGGTCCGTTTTCTTCGTGAAGAAGCGACGCAGGACCGTCCGAATCTCATCTTGTACCGTCTCCGTTTCGCTCTTGGCCTCCGGGCTGAGTTGGTCAATGGCGCGGATGACGATCTCTTTGGCTTCATTCATCAGCGCCTCAGATTCATCCATGTAGACAAATCCTCTGGAAACGATGTCCGGCCCAGCGTCGATTTCACCGGTGTTACTGTTGAGCACGATGATCGGGATAACCATGCCATCCTGAGAGAGTTGCTGCCGGTCATGTAGCACAATGTCCTCAATTCCCGTGTCAACCTTCCCATCGACAAAAACACGCCCTGACGGCACTCTGCCATGAATTCCACACGCATCGGGGGTCAGCAGGATGCGATCTCCGCTCTCAGCAATGGTGATATTTTCGGCGGGGATGCCAACCGCCTCCGCAAGTTCGGCGTGATGCACGAGGTTGCTATATTCACCGTGTATCGGGACAAAAAACTTTGGACGGACGAGGTTGATCATCAGCTTGAGGTCTTCCCGAGCGCCGTGTCCTGATACATGCACATGGGCGTTCCGTTCGTGGAATACATGCGCCCCTCGTCGAAGCAGGTGGTTGATCATGTGTCCGACGGAGCGCTCGTTGCCCGGAATCAGCCTCGCGGATATGACGACCGTATCCCCCGGCTCAATTTTCAGAGACGCATGATCATTCATCGCCATCAATGCCATCGCAGACCTCGGTTCACCCTGACTACCGGTGCTCAACACAACGACCTCGTGGGGACGAAAGTGTTTCACCTCGCGGTTATCAATCAGGAGGTCGTGCGGTATGTCCAGGTAACCGAGCTCCGATGCGATTCGGATGTTATCATTCATGGAGCGCCCTGCAACCGCAATGAGACGGCGATGCGCGACTGCGAGATCGAGGAATTGCTGGAGGCGATGAAGGTTTGATGAAAACGTTGAAAGGAAAAGGCATCTCTCCGCATTTTGAAAAATATGGTTCAGGTCAGGATAGATGTCGCGTTCAGAAGGGGTGAAACCGGGTCGATCGGCGTTGGTGCTGTCAGACAAGAGGAGCAAAACCCCTTTTTCGTTGAGCCCAGCCAGTTTGTGAATTTCGGTGAGTCGATTGTCCACGGGGGTGTGATCGAACTTGAAATCACTGGTATGAGCGATGAGCCCAATCGGCGTGTGAAGGACAATTGCCACCGTGTCAGGAATACTGTGAGCGACATGAATAAAGTCAATTTCAAAGCACCCCAGTTGCAAGTGGTCGTCGGGATGGATGACGTTCAATTGCGCATCTTTTAAGACATCATATTCGCGCAATCGTCCCCTCGCTATGGCGAGGGTTAATTCGGTACCGTAAACAGGGACATTGATTTGACGAAGTAAAAACGCAAGCCCACCGATGTGATCTTCATGTCCATGGGTGACGATGACACCTTTAATTTTATCTCGATTTTGGATTAAATAGGTGATATCCGGGACCACCACATCCACACCGAGCATATCCGCGTCGGGGAACATGAGGCCAGCGTCAATCACAATGAGATCGTCGCCATACTCATACGCCATCATGTTCATGCCGAACTCCCCTAATCCACCGATGGGAATGATTGACACGCCTTCTTCTCGATTCTCAGACATTTTTTTGATAACCTCCAGTTGTTTGTTGGGCGTGGAACGTAAAATGTGAAACGTGATGCGTGAAACGTAAAAGGAAGGATGGAATATAGGTATGAAGATTATAGCGATGGCGGAGACAGAAGTCAAGGGAATTCTTGGTTAGAGGATAACCACCACAGCAACATCGTCGTCAGGGGTGATCGGTTAGGGCATTTCGTATGGAAAGACAAAAGTGCGAAAATTGGTTTGAATTCAGGCATGTTTCAGAAACCTCTTCACACGCTTTGTAATTGGAAAAATTAGGATGGAACGAGGAAAGGATGAAAGTACGGAATGCTTCCCCAATCTTCCAACCTTCCATCCTTCCAGGTACCAAGTGATTTTGGTTGGGAGTTGAAACATGCCACTTTTCAAGTCGTCACTTGAAGGCCGGCACTTTCGATAAGGCTGTGCATATAGTCGATGAAACGCTGCATGGCCTCATGTTCACCGCCCCGTCCACACTCCTGTATGATGGCACCCGAAAAGCCCGCGGCAAAGAAAATTCGTGCCATCTCCCCGATCGGCTGGGTCCCTTCGTCCGCGTGGGTGGCTTCGCGCTGCCATTGGCCGTTTGGGCCGAGCGTTCGGATGTACTGCTTTACATGCCAGTGGTTGACGTAGGGTGCGACTAGCCGGGCTTGCTCAACGGCGTCAGGTAAAGACGCCTCCGGCAAAATCCAACTGTTATCCAGCGTGTCTGGATTGACCCCAACATTCGGCTCATCAATCTGATGAAGCAGGCGCAGGGCAGCCGGCGCACAGTCGTGGATGGTGTCCTCATGAATCTCCAGAGAGATTCCCGCGCCGAAGTTCGCAAGCCGCCGCGCATACGCTTTCAGTTTTGCCGCTGAGATCTCATAGTCGCTTGGGGTCGCGTCTACGCTTCGGAGCAATGGCCTATCTCCTTGTGGCAGCGGCGGGGCGACCATGATGTCGATAACTGAAACCGAAAGCGTCTGTGCGACGCGGGCAATGTGCAACAGGTCCGCCCACTTCTCCGCCGCCCACGGCGGGCGGCAAATCATACGCCGCCAAGCCAAGATGCTGTGAAACCGAAGCCCCGTACCTTCGATAACGGCTTTCGTCTGATGCCACACATCGTCAGAAACCTTGAAAAAGGCCCCCGTCTGCGAGGACATATCCGCCGTGATTTCCACAACCTGAAATCCCTGTTCGCGCCGGGAGCGCAGTTCATTTTCCGTCTTCGCTATATCCCAACTCGATCCGGTGCTGGCCCCCCAGCCATATTTCCTGAGAATTCCATCTACCTTGAACCCAAGACGTATCATAGCCTTCCTCCTTATCAGCGATGCCTTCTGTACCGAAACCCCCAACCTCCCAGGTCTCCGTAACGAGATGGGGGGCAAAGGGGGCGAGCAGTCTCAGGAAAACATGCGCTAATTCTTTGGGAACGGCAGGGAGCTGAACCCCCTTGTTAAGTTCGATTCACTCCGCTGGAAGTAAAGATTATAACAATGGCGGAGAGGTAAATCAAGAAAATTCTGGGTTGAAGTCTAACTGCCGCGGCAACATCATCGTCAACGGTGATTCCGTTAGGCCATTTTTTCATCCTTCATGAGGCAAAAATCAACAAAAAAATGTTGATTTCGATGTGGACGTGTGGTATAATTCTTCTAATTTCTCCCGGAGGAAAAAATGTTTGAATTTCCCCATCTTTTCTCTTGCTTAGAATTCTCTCAAACCCGCACCACGGTTGGGTTTGTGGCATTTGGGGGGGGGCCGGCAGCCACCATCCCCTAGGGGATTTTTCTGCTCCGGTTTCAGGGAGCGGTTCCATCTGCACTTATTTTTATCCGTGTCTACAAGGCGTCTTTGAAGGGGCCAGTTTGCCCCTTTGGGGACGCCTTTTTTGTTTGCGGGATTGATGCAGATGGAGTGAGGAAAGGTCGCTCCCTGTGGGAGAAATGGGTTCTGTCTTTCCCAGACAGGATGGAATGTCAGTACCTATATTATTTGAAATTACTTTCAAAGGAGGAATTTGAGATGAAGACGAAACATTTTGGGAAATGGGCACTGCTTCTTTTCCTGGTATCCTTACCGTACCTGGCAGAGGCCCTATTAGCCCCATTTCCAGGGGGATTTAGTATCACGAATATGGTCAAACGGGCTGAACTTGTGTTTACAGGGGAAGTTGTCGACCTGGAATTTATCTTTCGGAAAGGTATTCGCCCCGAAGCCACCACGGATGTCACCGTGAAGGTTTCTGAAATGATCAAAGGAAAACCCAATGCAGGGGAAAACCTGGTGCAATTCATGATTGAAGGTGGACAGGGGATCAATCCTGAAACAGGAAAAGAAGTGATATGCCGGGTGGAACATGTGCCTGAATTTAGAAAGGGAGAAAAGGCCCTGTTTTTTCTTGTGGAGCCCAACACTCCAGAGTTTCAAAGGTTTCAAAATAGACCATACGGGGGACTTGCTCTCTTGTGGTGGAGTTTTGGGAAGTACCCCATCACCGACGGAGAAGTGTATTCGCCCTATACGGTTAAACAAATGATATTGATAGAAGGGAAGATGGTCGAGAAGGACGTGATTCGGGGGATTAAGCTCCCTGTAGACCTGGTCATCCAGATCATTAAAGCCTTTTTGAAGGATGCTCAAGCGGTTGAAGCATTGGACAATCGGATCAAAACGTTTGTTGAACAGGCCCCCCGTGGGCAGGATGCCAAAGCCGATGCGGATTTTTTAGGTGTCCTGAAAACAGAAGTTCAGAAGATATTAAGCAAAGGAGGAAAAGAAGATGCGCAGAAAAATGACAGGTAGGGGCACGGCCCTTTTTATCCTTATATTCGTCCTTTTGGCTCTTCCTGTGTTCGCCATTCAGGTTTTCGGGAATTGTCATGACAGCGAACCTTGCGAAAAGCCCCTTCAGCACCTTGTATCCCAAAACAGATGGAATGAACTGGGAAGCCCTGAAACGGTGAAGTATTATATCGATTCATGGCTCCCCCCTGGCGTTCCCAGCTTAACAACCGATGTGCCCGTGGCTTCGTCCAAGTGGAGTGACATCCCGTTTAATGGCGAGACGGTTCGTTTCAAGCTGGACTACAAGGGATTGATGAGTCGTGGAGCAGGATCTCAAGATGGGTGGAATGTTGTTGGGTGGTCCCCGTTGTGGCCACCAGGAGCTGTGGCAAAGTCAACCACCTGGCCTGATCCAGCCAAACCCAAACGCATTATTGAAGCCGATTTAGAATTTAGCTACTACGATCCCTATGCAGTGCATTCAGATGGGAGCTTTCCTCCTGACAAATTTTGCGTCCGAAACGTGGCAACCCACGAATTTGGACATTGGGTGGAGTTGATGGATGTGGGAGAACCGTCCTGGTATGACCCGAATGACGATCCGAACTGCCAGAGTTATTGGCATTACACAATGCATTATGCGATTAGTATGGGGCAACACACGAAAGAGGTTCTTGCGTGCGAAGATAAGTGGGGGGCCTGGTACACTTACAATCAACTGCCTCCTCCAGCTCCGCCAATCCCCATCTTTCCGACAACAGCCCAAGCCGAAGGCGTAGAAGAAACAAGACTTCTTCAGAATTACCCAGACCCGTTTAACCCAGAAACATATATCCCCTATGAGCTTAAAGAGGATGCTGATGTCCTCCTTGAGATCCACGATTCGACGGGCCATCTGGTAAGGAAACTTGTCCTGGGGAGAAAACCCAGGGGGCAATATGTGGACCAAAAGCATGCCGCCTATTGGGATGGAAGGACTGAGAAAGGTGAGTTGGTTCCATCAGGGGTTTATTTCTACACCCTCAAAGCGGGGGATTTTTCAGCCACACGAAAGATGATTCTCCTCAAGTAGTACCTCGCCAATGTCACATTAATCGGATTCACATTGGACTCCTGGTTCAACCAGTGACTGGTAGAGTGGTGACTGGTGATTGGTGACGAGTCATTATCAGTCACCAATCACCAGTCACTCCATCCCGCGTGACGACTCACTTGTCGTGAAATGTGACATTGGCGAAGTACTTCATTCCTAAATTCGGCTAGGGTCAGGATTTATGCCGCGAGGCTACAGGTGCACTTGCCCTGAATTATGACCAAGCCTCAATTAGATCTCCTTTGCTTGAATTTCAACGCGCTCGCCCGGACTGGTCTCGATCTCCAGGAGCGCTCCGGAAATCTTTTCACGCTGCCCCCCACGGACAAGTTCAGCCTCCGGTGGCAGATTATTTTCAATCCGAAGCAGTCCCCCAACTTCGCTCATCACTGTGATGTGGACGAGCACTCCGCCGCGCCGTTCAGCGCTGATCAGGAACGCCCCTTCCGCGCGCATCCCCTTGAACGACACGTCTTTCCACCGCTTAGGCACGCCTGCCATCACGCGGATAACCCCATCGACATTTTGTAACAGCATCTCCTGGACAGCAGTGATAGTCCCCATGCCCGCCTCGATCTGCATGATCTCCCGGTTCTTTCCATTGACGATGACCGGGCCCTCGCCCATGACGGAGATGCCACCGAAGGCGACGTTGTGGAGCGTACCGTGCCCTTCGTTCGTGAAAACGCGCTCCCAGACCTCCAGCAGCAACTCTGCGGCACCGCCGTTGCGCAATCGAGAGTGGATAATCGACGCCCACGGCACACACCAACCGCTCCATTCGCCTATGCCTTCCCGCCCCCACCGGCGGATAGACCTGGCGACAATCCCTGCCATTCGTGGGTCGCGCGGGTCTAACGTGTCAAAGGGATAGATGCCAGCGAGGTGAGAGTGGTGCCGGTGTGAAGACTCAAGCGCGGTCCCTTCCCATAGGGCGATCTCCTCGTTTCCTTCACGACCTATGAGGCAGACGCGAGGCAGATTCTTTTCAATTTTCGCCCATGTCGGCTCAAATTCCGTTCCCAGAATCTCCGATGTCTGTCTAAGCGCCTTGCACAAGAAATGGACGCATGCCAATTGAAACGATGCGTTCTTTCCCCACGCGTTCAGCGAGTCGCCGCGATATTCCGGCGAAACGCTGACGGGCAGCGATGGGGTGTCGCCATCCCACTCCAGCATTGCCTCATAGCTACGCATCGCACCTTTCAAGAATGGATACGCCTGCTGGCGCAGGAAGGTTTTGTCCATGCTATACCGGTAATAGAGCCACATCAACTGTGCCACCCACGCCGTTGAGCCGTGGTCGATAGAACCGGTCCAGAAGCCGCCCATACATACCCCGCGATCATCGACCGCGTGCGGCAGCATGAGTCCGTCATCAATTCCCAAGAAGGTTTTGGCATTTGCCTGGAGCTTCGGCTTCCAGGAATTGAGCATTTCAAAAAGCGGCACGATGTGGTCTAAGAGATTCGCGGCAAAGGTGGGCCAATAGCACTCTTGCACATTGATGTTGAAGTGATAATCGCTCGACCACGGCGGCATCTGGTATTCTTCGATCCAAGGGCCCTGAAGTGTCGCCGCGACGCCTGTTGGGTTTGTCAGCCCGGCGAACTTGTACATGCCGTAGTAGTAGATAAACATCAACGTTTCCGATGGAAGTTGAATCTCCGGGACTCTTTTCCAGTAATCCGCCCACCACCCTCGGTTGGCACGCCGAGCCCCCGCAATGTCCCCGATGAGCGTCTCAATACCCCGTTCGGCAGCTTCGGGTCCGTCGTATGTCGTTGTCACGATGAGCCCATCTTCAGTCCGACGATAGCCGAGGCAGAGCGGCGGGTCATTCGGGCGCGTCTGCATCCAGCCTGACAACGCTAGGCTATCCAGCATCTCAGGTGGTTCAAACGAAATGGTCTTGAGATAATCGCCGACAAATTCCCAGCTCGGCACCCGGGCGATTCGATTAATTGTCAGTCTCGCTTCGAGCGAGATAATCAGATATGGCGAATCCATCAGCAGAGACAATTCCGCCTTGTAAATCTTATCGCCCCTTTGGACCTCAATTGTGACCTCGCCTGTGTCCATCGCGAGCAATCCCCGCTTAATCTCCGCGTTCGTTCCAAAATCCAGTTCTAACCGTCCAATCGGCAACACGGTTGGACGCTGTGGATCGCCGGGATTGGCGGGTGGGCGATAGAAGATGGAGCGTAGCCCCTCTTCATCGTTTGCCTCTAAGCACCGACACACGTTGGCATACGTGACCTCTTCGCCAAATTCCAGCCCGCCGCGATGGTCCCAGAAATCCGCACGCCCAATCGTTATGTTGAGTTGGCTTCCCCCTCCCCAAATCAACGCGCCCATTGTTCCGTTGCCTTGCAAAATCCCACAATGAGTACGTTCCAAAGGAAATTCCCATTCATAAGCTTGATTGATGAACATCAATTCTAACCTCCTGAAGGTCAAGGTGAGCGGTTAAGTGGTGATGGTATTCATAGGACTTACGCAGTGACAACAAGAAATGGGAATCTGTCCGGCATCTTGAATCCTGTATCCTGAATCTAATTCAAGATGCAAGATTCAAGATGCAGAAGAATCGCCAATCAGTCTGCGACCAACTGCGTAAGTCCTATTCTTAATTCCGTGTAGGGTTCGCTTGGGAGGGCGAGGCTCCTGCCGAGCCTCAAGGTGGGTTCGGCAGGAGCCTCACCCTCCCAAACCCTCGTCGAATTTAAGAAATGAAGTGCTATTCGATTTCGGAGGGACATGGAGGATATTTCAGAAGTTGTTCGGCTTTAGAGCGACTCTTGGCGACCAGGCAGGGAAACTGTCACCATCCGGATGGCGGGTGAGGTTTATCAGATGACTGCCATCTGCATCCATCACATAGATTTCATCGTTCCCATCTCTAAATGACGTAAAGGCAATTTTCTTCCCATCAGGCGACCATGCCGGAGAATAGTTGCCTATCGTAAAGTTGGTGAGGTTAATTGGATGGGCCCCATCTGAACTCATGACGAAGATGCTATCACAGCCATCCCGATCTGATCCAAAGGCGATCTTCCCACTATCAGGCGACCAGACGGGAAAAGAATCGGATTGCGGGTAATTGGTGAGGTTGATCGGATTCGTTCCATCCACGTTCATCATGTATATTTCATCATTTCCATCTCTGAAGGAGGTATAAATGATTTTCTTTCCATCAGGGGACCAGGATGGGAAAACATCACTTGTCAGGTTATTGGTCAGGTTAATGAGCCCTGTCCCATCTGCATTCATCAGATAGATGTCAAACTCGCTTGCCAGACCTTCGCGTCTGTCCGACGCAAAGACGATTTTCTTCCCATCGGGCGACCAGGCGGGATAGAGATCACTTGCCGGGTGATTGGTGAGATTGATGAGATCGGTCCCATCCGCATTCATCACACAGATGTCAAACTGGCTATCGGGCATTCCACTTCGATCTGAGGCAAAGGCGATTTTCTTCCCATCGGGCGACCAGGCGGGGTAAAGATCTTTCGCGGGATGGTTGGTGAGATTAATCAGATCGGTCCCGTCCGCATTCATCACATAGATATCTTTGTTTCCCGCTCGATTGGAAGTGAATGCGATTTTCTGTGGTTCGGAGGTTCCGATGGTTCGCTCACCATTATCCTCGCCACAGCCAATCATCAAAATGGGTAAACAAATCAGCCATATAACAACAACGCTTTTCATAGAAAAATTCGCGGCGGAAACTCCGTCCTTTAGAGCCTGCCCTGAGCGTAGCCGAAGGGGCGAGGAGCAAGCCGCATCCTTGTGGCTCAACCACTGAAGAGAAACCGAGTTTCTTATAAGAAACTCGGTTTCTTTTGCACGATTCCTTCACCTAAGTGGTTCATTTCACAAGTCCGTATCGGGTCAGACTTCCGAAGGTTTCAAACCTTCGGAAGTCTTGATACCCGATTCAAAGTTAAGAAATCGACCACTAAGCCGAAATCGTATTAGAACCCGCTCTTAATAAAAGCCCAATTTGTGGCAAGTTTTCCTCGAGGAGACACAGCAACCGGTAGAACCTGCTTCTCCATGTCTTGCTGAATCTCCTTCTCTGTTAAAGCCCTGTTATAGACAGCGAGTTCATCAATGATAAATCCAGCGGGGCCATAAGTTGTTTTTCCAATATACAGCTTCTCTGCACCTTGTGTATGAGCGGCTGGAACATTGTATTCACCCATTTTCTGTCCGTTAACATATATCCTTAGCTTGTCCTTTTCTTTTGCTCCAGCGATATGGTACCATGTTTTGAGATCGAAGTTACTTCCTTCGCCTTTAGGTCCGATTTGACCGGCTCCCGTATTGCCTGGATCAATTCTCCAGTGAATGCCGACGCCTCCGGGGTTTGTCCAGATGCCCGGCACTCTCTCGGTGCCCGGGGCCCTTTTGGCAACGAGTTGCCGCCATGACCCGTTAGCGCCTTCAGTGTAATAGAACCAAAACGCAAGGGTGTGGTCTTGATAGCTTTCCAAACTCTTTGAAGAGTCAACGATCACGCTACCTTTTGCCCCGTCAATCTCAAGTCCGTCTCCGAACTTGCCTTTGACCAATTTTGCCCCGTCGATGATTTTACCATCATTACCGGTTTTACTGTGATCTGTAACGATGTCCCCTTTGGTACCATCAAAGGGAAAATACAAGATCAACGCTTTATCGTCAACTGCCATTCCAACCGAAGAGCATGCCACTATCAAAGCGACTGCCAATAGACTTAAAAACATAGCTTTCATCAGATTTCCTCCTTGTTGTTGAGGTCGGTAGAGAATCTACCAACGAGAGAGACACATCAGAAAAAGTGTTAGTTGCTTTTGAATTACCTTAAAAGTTAGGACTTACGCACTTCATCAATGAACAATCTGTCGTATTGCGTATTGCGTACTGCGTATGGGTCTCTCTACGCAATACGAAATACGCAATATCACTGAATGATCAATCGCAACTGCGTAAGTCCTAAAAGTATAACAAATTGTGTAGATGGCTGCAATAGAAAACTAGAGACGGACGCCCATTCAAATCGAGATTTCCATTGACAAATCCTCAAGAGAAGGGTAATTACACTGTTTACGCAATTTACCCTCACAATTTTAAACAAAACTGTGCTTCAAACGTCTAATGTCAATGTCATTCAGATGTTCCATAATAAAATTCATCTCACACTGAGGAGGGAAAAATGAAAAGATTGATGTTCATCCTTGCCTTAATCTTCACCTTCGCATTTGCCTTCGGTATGTTTGCCAAAGCCGGCGATGACGAGCACAAAGTCGAGATAGACAAGGGTGTGCACGACTTTACGCTCAAGGATGTGATGGGCAAGGCGCATTCGCTGAAGGAACTGAGCAAAGACAAAAAAACCACCGTTGTGATGTTCATTGCAACACAATGCCCTGTCTCTAACCACTACAATGAAAGAATGGTCAAGCTGTTCAATGACTACAAGAATAAGGGCGTCCAGTTCATCGGGATTAACTCTAATAAGCAGGAATTGGTCGAGGAGATTGCCAAGCACAGTCAGGAGCACAGCTTTCAGTTTACCGTCCTGAAAGACCCAGGCAACAAACTCGCTGATTATTTTGGAGCAAAGCGAACCCCCGAAGTCTACTTACTTGACGAAAAGCTGGTCCTGCGCTATCACGGCGCAATCGACAGTAGCGAAAACGATCCGCAGAAGGCGACACCGTATCTGCGAGAGGTGCTAGGCATTGTCCTCGCCGGCAAAGCAATCCCCGCAGAGCAGAAAGAGACAAAGGCGTTTGGTTGCACCATTAAGCGCGTCGAACAAGAGACGGGGCCGAAAAAGACGCCGTAAGTTCCATAAGGGCTGACAACGAAATAGGGAGAAGATGGGAAAAACCGCTATATGTTGAGGGGTTTCCATTTTCTCCCTGTTTTATTTTTGACTTTGGTAAATTTGGAAGGAAGAAACCGAGTTTTTTCGTAACAGAAATCCGCCGGATTGAGTAGCGAAGTGTATCGAAATCACCATCCCTCGGAAACGCCCTTTGAATCCCGAATGTCGTTTGTGGAGGGTTGAAAAACTCGGTTCGCCCACCAGGCCGCACTACCAAAGTCAAGGTAGGAGACATATCAAAAATGAAGGCTCAACTGAAAAACCATGCAATCTGCGTTCTACTCGTCTTAATTGCGGGTGCACAGGCGTGTACAGGCAAAGGGGCCAATTCCCCAAAAGACACCGCTGGGCTCATTGCCCAAGCCCGCGCGGGGGAAGTGGTCGGCGTGAATGAACATCAGATTCAAGCGATTATCGAGAACTTCAAAGGCAAGAAAGTTGTCTTAGTCAATTTCTGGGCAACGTGGTGTATGCCGTGTGTTGAAGAGTTTCCAGAGCTGGTCAAACTCCATCAGACGTATCAGTCGAAAGGTTTGGAAGTCATCGCAATCTCTGCTGACGCTCCGAAACTCGTTGACAGCAAAATCAAACCGTTTCTGAAAAAGAATGGCGCGACGTTTCTGTGTTTTGTGAAGGAGACGAAAGATGACATGGCATTCATTAACACCATTGACAAAAAGTGGGGTGGCGAACTTCCCACCACTTTCGTTTATGATAGGTCTGGTCAACGCGCCCAATCCTTTTACCAAAAGGAGGGCTGGGAAACCTTTGTGGCGGCTGTGGAGCCGCTGTTGAATTGAAAGAAAAAAGGCGGGAATACGCGCACGCATTATGTTCCACGCTTTCTTCTCTTCCACTTCTTCGTCTGGATGGCTCCGATGTCCGGGGCACCCGTATCGGTCACGGTTTGCGTCACCGGGGCAACTCTTTCCGGGCCAGATGGCGCGACTCCTGTCGAAGCCGTTGCGTCGATTTCCACTGCTGTCATATCTTGGAGCGGTTGCGCAGGTGGGAATACTTCAACAAGCCAATCCTTGAGGCGCTCCATATCTACTTGCAACTGCCTGATTTTCTGATTTAGTTGCGTAATGAGCTCGATTGGGTCAACCGCCTCCGATGCTTTGTATCGGAGTTGTTCCACTTGCTCTTCGTTACTGGATGCGTTCAGGTATTGTATATCAGACGCTATCTCTCCATCAGGCTGAACAGACAGATTACCCGTGTTTGGCACCGGTTGATTCGATTCCTTACGATTGGCTATCTGTGATAAAATATAGCGCGATTCAAGGGGTGGGTCTTCGATGAGTTGAAGAGCATAATTAAAAGGACTGACTCCCTCCCCATTATCAATGTAGGAAATCTTGACATAGCAACAGCCTCCAACCTGCAACTGATTCATTCGGCGCTGAATCTGGTTTAGAATACGTGCATTATACCCTCGCAGCATTTCCGGCACCCCTTTGACCAGCAGCTTAAAATAGGCCATCGGGTCATACCCTGACTGAAAGTAGAGTGGTCTGGTGAGCGGCTGCGTTAGGTGTGGGAATCGAACAACCTTCGGCGGAACCACCTCTCCGAGTGATTCGAGTTCAATTCCCCACCTTATTGGTGTTTCTTTGATGCAAGTGACAACGTAAGTGTAGCGTTTGGACATTCGGGAGCGTCTCCTCGGAAATGGGTGAATAACCAACGTAAATGCGATTGGGTATAATCGAGTTTTGCCATACAAAACGCACACTGTCATACAAAAGTTACAAAAGTTACAGGGAAAGGAAAACCATGGATATTAGTTTTAGCACACACGCGGGAGGCAACGCCTGGAGCCTCGAAGAATGCGCTAAATGGGCAAAAGCAAATGAATTTGACGCGGTGCGTCTCAACGCTGGCGGCATCGCGGATGCGAATCATGTTCTGCAAATGGGGGGGAATGAGATCAGCGAAACGCTGAAAGCAAATGGCATCTACCTCGCTGCATTGACTTCCCACAATAATCTTTTGGACGACGACCCGCAGAAGCGCGAAGCCGCACGCGAAAATCTCAAACGTGCCATTGAAGCCACAAGCGTTCTCGGTGCGCCGATCCTTGTGACTTACGCAGGAAGTCCCGTCAGTTGGCACTTTTATGGGCAGTTCTCCTCAACGCCAGGAAATCCGGGGGATAGATCGGTTGAGCTCGTCGGTCGGTTCAAGGAGATGTGGACACCGGTCATTCGATTCGCTGAGGAAAAAGGCGTGAAGATCGCGCTCGATTGCGCGGTGCGGATGGGCAATATCGCATGCAACCCGGAGATGTGGGAGCGCATCCTCGACGCAATTCCGTCGGATTATCTTGGGCTCTCCTGTGACCCATCCCACTGGCTCTGGATGGGGATTTTACCCGCGGAGGATGCGATTCGCATGTTTTCTGGCAAATGGTACTATGCCGATGTGAAGGATTGCGAAGTCAGTCCACAAATGCGTTTCCGCCAAGGTATCATCGGCAACTGGTGGTGGCAGTACCGTGTTCCCGGGCGCGGGCAGTTGAATTGGGGAACGATTATCGGGGCGTTGCTCGAGTCGGGATATGATTATGTCCTCTGCGTTGAGAATGAAGATCGCGGGATACCGGGGCTTTCAGGGTTTGCATTGGGAGGTCGGCATCTGCGGCAATTTCTGCCTAAGCGCGGGGAATCTGATCAGCCCGCAGGGCTGTGGAAGGTGAGGCATTAGACTTCATTGGAAATCAGACCGCGAAACTGGAGTAAGGGAGCGTGGGAGCGAGGGTGTGAGGGGGCGAGGGAGTGTGTAGAGAGGTACTCGTCCCCTCGCCTCCTCGCTTCCTCTAATGTGTGTAGCGTTGTGCCATTACAGAGAGGGGAATCGGTTCATAATCACCGGCGTGGCCGGCTGGACCGAAGCTAATCATCTTTGACCGTCACACCGCGTTCGTGCGCCATCTCGACAACAGGTGTTGTATTTCCGCCTCATTGGCACCCAGCTTACCGGCAGCGGAAAGTAGATCGCGGGCATCGACCGGGTACCAGTTGCGCCGGCTCGGGTCGGAGAGCCCTGCCACATTGATCGGCTCTATCGCGTGGCGAACGTCGCGGAGCAAGGCCCCCCTGATGGAAGCGGTCAGATCGCCCGAGGCAAACCCGACCAGAGCCCGGTCACAGCAGCGCCGGAGGGCGGGCCCAAACCGGGGCTCATCCCCCAAAAGGAACGCCCCGGCGAGCTCCGGTCGTCCCAGGCGATGCGCGGTCTCGGTGAAGCTTGCCGCCGCGAAGTATAGCATCGACAGCGAAGTGAAGGCAGGAAAATCGTTCAAGCTCGCGTAGAGCGCTCCGACGAGGTGCGCCGCCGTGTCCGCCTCGAAGAGGGTTCGTTGCGCGTGGGAGGAAATCCGTAACGCGAAGCGGGCTTTGCCCCAGTCCTCTTCGATTGCCTTGGCGAGCCGTGTGACCCCGAGGAGCGTCAGCGGAAAGCCGGTGGACAGGAGCGGATCCACGAATGCGGCGGCAGACGGCAGGAGTGCCCATTGCGGACCAACGACGTACTCACTGCGGAACGACAGCCGCGGCGTATGAACGAAGGGAAGCAACGGTTTGGCACCCGCGAATTGCTCGCGCACCGTGGGGAGCCGTGTCAACAGGCGCTCCCACGCCGGAGTCCCTTCCGCAAGGCGGAGATCAGTGGCCAACCGGTCGGTGGCAGCGACTCCGGCACTCGTGACCCCGTTGTTGAAGTGCAGCACCCAGATCCAACCCCCGTCAAAGACGTGATGCAAGGCGGCATCGTCGACGGGGTATGGAGGCCTCTCATCGGAAGGGAAGGCCCCCATGTGCTCCATCCGCCGCACACCGGAGAAGTGGGTGTAGAGCGCCTGGGTGGAGGGCATGGTGCCAAACCGCGTCTCACGGAGACCAAGCACCCGATGAAGGAATCCATGTGGGCCGGAGGCATCGACCACGAAGCGCGCACGGATTGAGAACCTCCTTCCACCCCGCTCCCCGTCGATCGTCGCTTCGCCCCCACACCACGAGACGCCATCAAGAGCGACCCGGTCGAGGTACTCCACGCCCTGGGACTGCGCTTCGAGGACCAGGAAGTGGTCGAAATCGGGGCGGTACCAGTGCGTGTCGGACACCTCATCGTTGGGGCTCGCGGCGACCAAGAGCTGGTCATGCCGGTCAGGGTCAGCAGCGAAGCGCTTGCCGAAAGCATGGTGGTAGAAAGTGAAACCCCGCTTCAAGCCGCAACCGATCTCGGGATAGGTGCGTTGCCAACTCCCCCAGGCGGTCAAAGGTAAGAGGCGCGGGAGGTCGTAACGCCGCGCCAGTTCTTCCAAAAGAAGGTTCGCCAAAGGAGAGGAGGATTCCCCGATGGCAAAGCGCGGATGGGTCCCTCTTTCCAGCAGGACGACGGAACGGCCAAGGCGCTGCGCAATCATGGCAAACAGCGACCCGGCAAATCCAGAGCCCACCACAGCGATGTCAAAGGTACCAATCATCCTTTCCCTGCCTCCTTAAACTTATGCAACATTGGTTATTTAATAGATATAAACAATTCGATTAAATCTATACAACAAAGTTGACTTACGATAACTCACTGAAAAATTATCATCAAAGAAAGTCCTTAACGTCATCACTCGTGCTTTGAGTGACCTGACAGAACCCACGACCCACCCTTTTGTTCGATGTCGGGCTTTCACGAAATCATAATGTCGAAAGCCTTCTTTCTCATCGCTTTTCTTGGTTGGATTCTCTTCCCACACTTTCGCCCTTTTGGGTCTGTGGGGTGATAGTCTTTTGAGGCGAGAGAAGGCATGTAGTGCCTTGTGACCATGGCAATGGCATCATTGGAATGGCTTTTCTCGATGCCGATTCGCTTTCGCCAAATCGCTGTCATCCAGCCTAAACACGTTTTGATCTTCAGCCCACTCTCTTTCATAATCTTCACCAGATACTGTTTCCCTTGCATCAAATACATCGGATATTTGAAGAGAGCGGGTTTCTTATTCAAGACCCACTCCCCCCTATGTAGGGTTTCATGACACGTTCTGCAGAGAGTTAAGCCGTTTTTAGGCGTTGATGTCCCCCCAAAGTGTCTGGGGACAATGTGATGGGCATTCAACTTCTCTTTTCCACCACAACGCTGGCAAGTATATCCATCCCGCCACAGCACTTTGGCCCTGAAGTCTTCCCCTTCATATTCACTTTGCTGAAATTCAACTCCGACTAATTGTCTTCCGGCAGCCAGAGAGGAAACATCAAACTGTCCCTGTTCAACAACGGCGTCGGTGATCCTTAAAACCCGCGCCAAATCCTTTATGACTCTCAAAATGGATTCTTTTCGCTGTCGGATGGAAGGTTGGGGCATCTTTTGTTTCCGATTTAAAAACCGCGCTTTTCGATGTCTTAAATTTCGGCATCTTCGAGCCCTTCGGTACCCCGCGCGTTGGGTAATCTTCCTTTTGACATCGCATCTGAGTTGAATCGTGCCACGAAAGACGACTTCCTTTGTCACTTCGTTGACAACGGCAACTCCGACCTGCTTTGCGCCGTCATCAATACCGACGGTGAAAGCACCGACCGGATTTTCGATGACGCGGGACAATTGAATGGTAAACGGCACGACCGAAAAGACTTTTGCTTTACCCTCACGCAATAGCTTCCGCGCCCTTGCAGGATGAGTGGGTAAACATGGTTTTCCTTCTTGATCTCTCACAAAAACTTTCGGTGTCATTTAAGACCTCTCCAGAATGGGAAATTGTTATCCTCGCCAATGTGCGCTTGTTCTTTATAAAAGTTGAATTGAACCTTCTCTAAAACCATCAGAGCTTTGTGCTGGACACACACAAAGGTAACTGTCCTTTCGGACAAACAAGACACGTAGCAGGTCATTCCGAATCATCGAGAATGATTCTCGATGATTCGGAATCACTTGACCTCATTCACTGCGGAAGCTTCAAAGCTTTGAAGCTTCCGTTGAGTGTTCGGCTTACTTCCCTGCTTAAGCTCAAAGCCGTGATAAACATTAAAAACTAATTATTTTAAGCAGTTATACATAACTTTAATTAGGATTTTGGGTGTTTATCAAAGCTCCACAATGTTGGCAGTCGACAGGTGGAGGGACCACCTGTCGGAGGTTCATTTCTCGGAGCCTCGCGGCACGCGGCGCGAAGCACGCCGTACAGCTCGCGAATCGCTCCACATCCCAGAGGTCCGCGAAAACCCGTCCCCGATCGAGCCCGATGCCGTAGGCCGCAGCGGCCTCAAGCGCTCCGAGCCTCGGTGGCTTAAACTCGCCGCGCGCCGCCAGGGCTTCCATCGCGCCGTTGCCCCCGCGGGTCGGGATGAGCGAGGCAACCGTCGCGCCGCAGTCAAACGCGAAATCCAGCGAGCGTTTCGCCCAGTACAGGCCCTCGTCCGCTTTGAGGAAAGGGGGCACCACCAGGATGAAGACCCGCAACGCAATGCCGTTTCTCCGCAGGAAGTCCGCCGCCCGCGAAAACTGAACGAGCGTCATCCCCTTGTTCAGCCGCGGCAAAACCTGCGGATGAACCGTTTCCAATCCCATCGCCACCTCGAGGCGACCCTGAAGCAGGTCTCGGAATCGCAGGGGTGCTTCTCCCACGAGCGCTGGGTGGCATTCGACGATCACTCGCTCGAAGGGACGCACCAACTCGGCGATGGCCTCAAAGTCCCCGGGCGGAACCGCCTTGGGGTCGAAGAAGCTACCGTTATTATAAAGCTTGACGTGACGCGCCTGCGGCAACCGGTCAAGGGCGTAGCGGATCTGTTCGGGTATCGCCCCGGCGGGGACAGCCTCCGTTAAGGTATTGCGCCATAGGTCGCACATCAGGCAGCGCCAGGGACACTCGCGGTTGGTGAGAAAGATCGTCGCCACTGGCACGACTTCCCCTGTCTCGGAAGGCTCCTCCTCCGCCAGGTAGGCATAGGGCCGCCATGGGTTGAGCCGGTTCCTCGGGGGCCGCCGGGCTAAGAACCACCGCTCCCGCTCGCTACGGCGATCCGGGTACGGTTCAGGCGTAGAGAGACTCAAGGCACTTTGCTCCCCCAATGCGTCATTCATTGTTAGAAGTTTTGTCATGTTTTTTAACATACAAGCGCATCAGAGTGCCGAGTCATCAGGAGAGCAGGCCGGTTGGCGCGTCGCGCCCTCAACAGGGGGACACCCCCCAATGGCCTCAATTTTCCCATTTACCGCACTGTGCGTATCGATCTGATCACCAGTCAGGTGCTTGCATCCCGCAAAGCGGGGAGACATGTGCTACCAAGCTTTCGTCTCAATTTACCCAAGTCAAATTAACAAAAGAGCGATTGAAAGTGCCTCCGGTAGTCAGACTCACGAACGGGAAGGCGACGCCGGAGCGTTTCCACACCCAGCGCCCCGTGCTGAAAGCGGCGTTTTGGGAAGACCGGCATCGCAAGACCCGTGAGCACCAAAACTCCTCGCGAGACGACCTCTCCCTTGAGCGCGTAGAGGCGCTCCACATCGTAGCCTGTCAATTCGATGAAGGGGATTCCCTCCGCCACTTCGATCACGGCCGGCAGCGTGAAGGGGCTGAAACCCTCGAAGCCGTAGCGACGGGCGGGAGCGTACGTACGAGTGTATGAGCGGCTTTGCCCGCCCGAGTATATGAGCGAGTACTTAATTGCCTCGATTCCCCATCCTTCCTGATAGAGAAGCGGGTTGTTGAGAACGCTCCTCACGGTCAGCTCCGGATTCTCCGCGATCGGGTAGTCCTTGAGGTTTTCGTCGCCGCCGTCGCCATCCGCCAAGTAACGCCAGTCCGGGTAGCGTTCGCGAATGCCGCGGCAGAGCGTGAGGGCCATCGCCGCCGACTCAATGTCGAGAGGCTTGTAGTCTTCGACTGTGCGGATGACCTCATCCACATTGAGACTCGCCGCATCCGCCTCGATCACTTCAAGGAAGAGGCCAAGACCGAGCGAATCAAGGAAGCAGCGAGCACCCTCGAGGTCTGGGCCATCGCCGAAGGAAAGCGAGAAGGCCTTCAGCCGGCTCGGACTCATCCCCAGCTTCCGCATCATGTGGTAAATCACGAGGAAAACCGCACCGCTGTCGACCCCTCCCGAGAAGCAGACGCCAATCGGCTCTTTCTCAGGAATCGTGTGCAGCCACTTGGAAATCTCCTCGGCGAGTACGCCAATATAGAGTCGGCTAATCTGGTCGAGGTCTGCCGGCAGCGCGTTGCGTTGCGGGGAGAAAAACCGAGTATAGGTCGGCTCCGGGTCCGGGCAGCCGACCAGGTGAATCTCGACCATGTGGTGGGCGGGGACCATCCGGGTATAGCTCGGGTGGAACTGGTCGTCAAGCCCTTCGGCCTTGAGCCATGCCTGGATGGCGTCAATCCGATCTGCGACCACCAGAATCGGTCCGTCCTGCCACTTGGCGAGAAAGTAGCGCATCGGCCGGTCAATCGTACGCGCCATTCGCGCGATCTTGCCTTCCCGTCCGACGAGCGCAAAAGAGCCGTCGATCTCGCGCACCGATGCTGCCGATCCGTCGGCGATCCGCTCGCGGGCTTCTTCGACGCTCATATTGTAAATACGGTTTCCTGCGACCTCAGTCAGGTCAACTACACGTTCGATATAACGCTCCATGGTGAACTCCTTTCCTTCAACGGTCTTTGGCCAACGTTCCTTTTGATTGGGCATGATGTACCTGTTCCATGTTTGTTGACATTGAATGCACCGACCCCGTAGCCGCCTTTGGCGGCCTCATCAAGAATTTGGCGCATGGATACTAAAGACATTGTGTGTTTCTCCTTTCGATGGTGGGCATGTTTCAGAAAACGGCTGACACTTCATAAATTCAAGATTCAAGGTTTCGACAGGCTCAACCCGGCGGATGCACGATGCAATTGAATTTTGAATCCTGAATCTAAAATCTCAACTCTTTTTTTCAAAATTTGAAACATGCGCGTTTCCTTCAATCCCGTCCGACGCCGAGCGCATCGGCGACGCGATTGATATAGTTGAACCAGGAGGCGATCAGCGTGATTTGTAAAATCGCTTTATCGTCGAAGCCGCCAGTCCGCAACCGCTCGTGGTCATACCGCGTGATTTGAGTGGCGTCCTTTGTCAGTTTCACGGCGTAATCCAGCATGATACGCTCCGGCTTACTGATAGGTGCCGTTGTGTAATCCTCAACCAACGCCTTCACCAATTCGTCATCCAGCACAACCCGACGCAGAAACTCTGCGTGAGCGTGCGTTCAGTACACACAACGGTTGGTGGCTGAAACAACGGTGGTAATCATCTCGTGCTGACGTCGCGTCAACGGCAGTTCGGGTGACATCAGTACGCCGAACGTGGCAAAGGCATGGTACAGAGCGTCCGGAATCAGACTGTGGGACACCACGATACCTGCCCCTCCTTCAGGTGTTGCGTATTCAGCAGGGTACAACGACTGCTGCGCCTTGAGGGCGTACTGCAGTCGCTCGTCTGCCTCTGACATCGGTATGGTTTTAATCCAGGCCATGGTGTTAGCCCTTTTTTCAGAGGAAATGTCGTATGGTTTCCAGACTTCCGAAGTTTTGGAAACTTCGGAAGTCTGAGATATGAAATTTAATATGTTCAGGTACTTAGTAACCTTTTTTCCCATTACCCAACGCAGAAACGTGTTCATGAATGCGCTGACGTTCAGTATTCGCGTGCGGGTTTGCACGACGGGTAATGCCTGTAATGGCGTCAACGGATTCATCTGCCTTAAATCGCGTGTACAACTTCTGTGCCCTGGCAGCCATTGCCTCGTTCTTGAGGGCGCGGTAGCAGAGCATCATGTTGTAGTGGGCATCTAAGTCTTCGGGGTCCACTTCCAGCGTCTTTTGAAATTCGGCAAGCGCTTCTTCATACTTTCGCTGGAGATATAGCAGACGCCCGATCTCATTGCGGACGGTTCGATCGCGAGGGAATTGCGCGGCGGCGGTTCGCAACTGGCTGAGTGCCTCATCGTATTTGCCATAAGCCTTTTGGGCAAGGGCATAAAAATAATGCACTTTTGCGCGATGCGGACTGTCGGGCGGCAAAGTCTTCTGAATGTCAAAGGCTTTTTTGAGCATCTCTTCCGCACCCTTAATGTTTCCTTCCTGAATCCGGCAGCGAGCGACATTGACCCACCCGTCCATATAGCCCGCTTCAATTTCGGTGACTTTCAAGAACACGGCTTCTGCACCCTTGAGGTCTCCTTGAAGGAGCAGACCGATGCCGTAGTCATTCCAACGCTCACGGTCATTTTTGCCCTGGGTCATCTCAACGGGTGGCTTATTCGCATCAGCAGGAATGACTTGCAATGTCACTTTGTTTTCAGCCACGACAATGATCGGCAGATTGGGAATCGCTTTGATTTCTCCGCCAACATCCGATGTGTCTCCCGTGAAAACCCAGCGTCCGTCGTCGTACCCCTTGGCGACCTGAAAATTGGTATCTTCGGGGTCACGCACGCCTGCGTAAGCCCACTGTGTATGCCACCATGCAAACTTGCGGTAGTTTAACTTCGCGTGCAGATTAATCTGATTCCCACAATCCGGCGGGATGAGAAGTCGATAGTGAACCGTGTCAGCCGCACCGGGTGGGATGGTGCGCGCATAGAGCACGGTCCGCGCTGCCCAAGCGTTGCGTTTGTTGAGATGGTTGCCGTGCTCATCCAGCATATAAGACTGATAAGAATGGGCACCTTCATCAACCGGCCCATTGCCATCTTTCGCCTCGATTATCCCGCTCCAGAAGATAATCTTTCCGTTTTCATCCGTTGCCTTCAGCTCCACCCAGATATCGAAGGCGTCGATGGTTCCGGCGGGGAATCGATGTCCCACGCCCCTTGTGCGAACGACCACATCCACCCGAACCTCCTCGCCGCGCCTGACCGTTGCGTTGGATTGATTGATGGGCGCAATCACCTTTGTTATATCAGTCACACTTCCGGCAGAACGACTCAAGCCACCTCTCAGGTCATTCCCCTCACCTGTCATGCTAAAGATTGAAGGCTGATGACTGGAGGGCGATTCCTCAACGAGCTGGATGGGGGTTGCAGGGCTCAGGGCAAAGATGTCAACAGTGACCTGATTATTTTGCAAAAACGCCGTGACAGTCTTGAGTTGTTCGTCATGCTTATTGACAAAAGGCAGGGCGGTATTTGCAGCCGGGAAGCGATGGCTGTGAACCTGCCCATCAACATTCGCTGCGTCTTTCGAGGGGACCAGCGGCATGTGGCAATCCGCACATTTCTTGGCTTTTTCGGGGTAATAGAAAGACAACGCCCCCTGATGGGAGACGCCGCTGGATTGCCACTGATCATAGTCGTTAAAGCCGCGGAACCAGCGGAAATTGTTGACGGGCTCATCCAGATGAACTTTGTGACAGGAGGAACAAAATTCCGCCGTGTTCTTGCGATGGAAGGGCTTGAGGAAGCTCTTTCGATGCGGCTCTGGGTCCAGGCGGATGAGGTAGTTATGGAGATTGCGAATCACCGGATTTTCGCTGGCAGCAAGTTCATGCAAGGGTGGATATTTGATGACGTATCCATTGTTGCCCATGGAATCCTTCACCTTTTCGATGGAGTGGCACGCAACGCAGGCGAGCCCCGCTTGCGCGGCGGGCGTGTGCAAATTCTCCCGAATCGGTCGCTCCATCACGCCGTTGAGCAAAACAGCGAGGTCGTGACACCCACCGCACCATTTGGACGATTGGATGCCATTGACATCCTGCATATACATAATCGACTTGCGATACCACTGATTGTTGAAGGATGCGAAGTGGTGCGCCGATTCGTTCCACTGCTTGAAGATGTCCGGGTGACATTTACTTGCCGCGCACGTTTGAGAGGTTAAGAAGAAATCCGTGGGGATGAGCTTCCCGGAATATGTCTCGACGGACCCAGGAAAGAAAGGACTATTGGTGCCGCCCCCCTCCTCATACGGACTGGTCGGCGGAGACGGCGGATTTTTGAAGACGTAGTCCGGATTTGGCCAATAATGTTGAACAATTTTTGCGCTAACCGGAAAAACGAAGGCAATCGCCAGAACAATTCCAGCGGCTTTCGCCCACTTCTGTAACTGCACTGAAGCGTGAGGCTGCCTGGCGAGGAGGAACAGGTTCCCGATAAACAGCACCGCGCCAAGTGTGACACTGGCAATATGGATAATCAGTAGCCAGCGGTTGGGCGTCGTGGCACCGACAAACATCAAGCCCCCTCCCGAGACTGCCCCAAGCCCCAGACCAATGATACCTCCTTTGCCGATGATCGACATGCCAGCAAACTGTTTGCGCACATATCCAATAAACGGAATCACGAGCACAACACCGACGACAACGTGAATCAAGACATTTCCGATGTAAAACAGATTGGGTTCCCCAAAGCTAAACAGATACGCACTGTTCAGCAGCAGGAAGAAGAATCCGAAAAATGATAGTTTGGTCCAGGTTTTCATCTTTAATCATCTCCTGAAAATAAACACAAATGTGGAACTATTGAAGACTTCCGAAGTCTCAAAGACTTCGGAAGTCTGACCCAAGGAAAGCCCGGTATCAGAGCTTGCGCTGGTAACTGAACAAAACGAGGTAGTCGGCAAAGGCAGCGTCGCCCTGGCGATTCGCTTCCAAGCGGTCGGGGACGCTCCGCAATCGGTTGCGCTGGAGGGCGATTGGCACCGCCAGCAAAAACGCCTGGGGCCCTTGCCCGTAGCTCAAGCCCGGCTCAACTGAGATAGCGTAGCCTGGACGTCGGAAGCCGTTGCTACCGCCAATCAGGTCCTCGGCCGGCACCCCCTCGATGCGGCCACCCAGGCTCACCCCGAACCCCTTCCAGCCAGCAGTTGCCGGTCGGAAGTTTGACGCCGAGCCCGATAGAGAGGTTGCCATTGGGGTGTCCCTGTGGTTTCCAAAGTAAACGCCGCGCGGACACCGTGATATCACCAATGCCGCGAGCCTGTGTGAGACTGCGATCGATGACGACGCGGTTGGCGTCGCGAATGGGACTTGACCGCTCTGCCATCAGGTACGGCGCGCCGAGCGAGAAGCTCCATTGCGCGTTCGCGTTGTAGCGAACGCCCACATCCATGATGTGTATGGTGTTGATGACCTCACTGCCCTCTTCCTCGCGTTCTACCTGTTCTTCGGTGCCGACAAAGTGGCGATGGGAGCGCTGGTAACGCCAGTTCGTTGAGAGCTGCCAGCGGCTCAATTCTGTGGCGGTGTCTTGCACGCCAAGCCCGGGCGTGTCTAAGCGCGAGGCGACTCAGCCCTGGCCCCAGGCGTGGCGGGGTACATTCAGCAAAAGACCGACTAACAACAGACCGGCAGCGATCAGGCCCCGGTCAGATCGAAGCAAATTTCGTAGCATCATTGTTTTCCTCCATAAAGGTTGTGTTTTGGTTCTCCTTTCGGATGTGCATTGCGTTTGTGTGATATTAAAAACAAACGCTCTGTCAGGTTTCGAGGTAAAAAGTGGTCGAGATGACCCCACTTCTGCCAAGGTTCGACATCCCGGCAAAATGTCTGCGCACATATCCAATAAACGGAATTACCAGCGCAACGCCAACGACGACGTGAATCAATACGTTTCCTATGTAAAACAGGGTTGGCTCTCCATAGCTGATCAGATAAGCGCTGTTGAGCAGCAAGAAGAGGAACCCAACAAATGAGAGTTTTCGCCATATCATTGTGAATTTCCTCCTGTTTCTTTGTGGAAGGCGTAAGAAGAATGTAATACGTAATGCGTAATGCGTAAGAAGAACGCGTCTCCTCTTACGAATTACGAATTACGCATTATTCTTCCACTTGCTCGGGTAACTACTCCGGTCTAGCTCCTTGCTGGATCCATGTACGGATAACCTCAATCTGAGAAGCGGCGAGTCCATCGGTGCCGGAAGGCATCAAGCTCCCCTCATCGGGGCCTGGCCCGGTGAGTTTGTCCATCAGAAAACTTTTCTCCGGTTGGCCAGGGACGACCCGAAGTTTGTTGACAGCCTTTGCGGCATCGTTTTCAGCGGGAATGTTGACCAACTGGGCGTAGGAACGACCCGCCTCCAGCACCAGACCGCCCCTCTGAGATAGGCTGCTATGACAGGAGGGAAGCGCGCAACCGGGGTCAAAGATGTTTTGTTGAATGCTGGTCAATGTGGGCTCGACGACAGGAACAGCGGGATTGTTGCTAGACTCACAGCCAATCAGGGTAAGAAAGAAACTAACCCAAAGAACAACCTCATACCTGAGCAAACTTTCCTCTATTTTCATGATGCTGTATACTAATGATAGCAATCTTTTCCTGAGAGGTCAAATAAAATCTTCTGTAAGGAATGAGAGGGACTCAATACCGTTTGGGGGCATGTACTTGCCTCATAGGCTGCTTATGAGGAAACAACGTAGCGTACAAACTATAGGTCCGACAGCTAAGATGCTGTCGGACCTGCGTTATTGTGGAGACCTGAACGCCTACGCCTACTTTAACGGCTTGGACTCTACGAGCTCCCCGCCGTCAAAGTCGTAGACAGCCTTTCCATCGCCCGGGGCGGGGTAGTAGAAGATGAAGAGGTTGGAGTGTTCCTCTGTTTCGACATGGGGACCAAATTTGATCGTCTGGTCGCTGGTGTTCACATAGCTCGTTGTGTAGATGAAGCTTTCGCCCGCCTTGATTGTCAAGGGTGGGTCATAAAATTGAACCGGAGGTTCGTCCCATGAGCCGCTGTTGTAAACCTCCGATCCGATTTGAGTCCCGTCCCATCGGTTTACCTTGAACGATTTTCCCTGGCTGTGAAAGTGCCCGGTCATCCAGAGGATATTCACATCCGTTGAGAAGGGCTTTACCACCTTACTGAAAGTCGCCTCGGTACGAGGAGAAAGGGCGACTTTCTTGTTGTTGGCGAAAACCGCGCCGACGAGAGCAGTCACGTTCTTCTGGTCGATGATATGGAAGGTGATGGTGGCCTTTCCTTGCCCGCCTGGGGTCTTCTGGGTAGTGGCGTTGACATAGTGGACCTGAAAGTCCATTTGCTGATGGGGCTTAAGGTGGAATGCGACACCCGGTGGCATTGTCCATGCAAGTTTCTCGCGTTGAGAGGCAGTGACCAGATCCCAGGCTTCCCATTGTATTGCGTTAAAGGTGTCCTCAATATGGTCGGGTACATCTAGGTTGTCGCTCTTGAAGATGTTGAGGTGGTGGCTGCCAGGATTATAGTCAAATTCCACTTTGTTCACATAGACATCCTGGTCTGATGGGAACTTCACATAGAAGTTCTTTTGCGTCTCCTGGCCTGCAGGAACATCAAATGGGCCGATAACAATTTGGAAGCCTCGTTCGATAGGAGATACTTTAAGCGGAGCATCACCGTCAATAAGATTAGATGAATCAACAGGTGATTGGTCATCCTCACCGCATGCGAAGAGGGCTGCGGTGCAAAGCACGATAAATATCAATTGGTAACGGCGAACCGTTGTCATTATAGTTTGCATGTGAAACCTCCCTTGGTTTAGAAAGTATATTCGAGTTGTGCGTAAAGGTTAGTGAAGACGACAGCGCTCTTGCCCCAGGCAACATAACCGAAGCCGACTTGCGCATTCCAGACTGGGGTGATGCTGTAACTAAAGCTGACCTGCGGGTGTATGAAGGTCGCTTTATTGAAATTGAAGAAGTGACCCCCAGTTTCTAAGGTGAGGCCGGGAAAACGATCGCGCGGAAACGTGGATGGACTGTCGGATCCGACGCTGGCAGCGCCGTCGATTAGAAACTTGAGCCTCATCCGACTTCCGACTTCACCGAACCCAGGCCGGCCAGCAACTTCAAACGCATAGATTATTTGATTGGCGGGCGCCGATTCACGCCAGTTGAATCCGGCCATCGCTGAGAAATACATCCGCCCAAAGTCATGGCTCAAGTATCCCTTGAGAGCAAGGTCACGGTTGAGCAATCCAGTGGGGGCTTTATCTTTGTTGGTGTAAAGATAAGGCAGGCGAACAACAGTCCCCACAGCTATCGGCCAGGCCCCCTGATGGACCTGGTATTTGAATCCCAGCCAGACATCGCTGAATCCATGGTAGTAGGCATCTGCCTCCTCGGCAGCAGCATCAAATCGCTCGCTGGCCGACAGATAGTAGAGAAGGACATTCGCCTCGACCCGGGGATATAACCCGACCTGACCGGAAACATAGGCATATCGAAAATCGTATGTCAAGTGATTCAGGGCCTGGTAGACTTTCCCATCAATATCCCGCCGCTTCGCTCCAAGCTGGTACTTCCGGTTGAATCCGAACTGAAGACAACCATGCCCTGGCTTTGATACCCACCCATCGTCGGCATCCACAGCAGGGACGAGAACAATGAAAAAGAACCCAATTCCCAAAAGGCCTGACCACATTTTGTTCATAGAAAAGTCAGATGTCAGTTAACATGGCCTTAAACAAGGACATAAACTTGATTGCGCTAAAAATCAGGTGTGAAAATTGTAACTCGGATTACAAATTTTTGCAAGCGAAAAAATATTAATTATATCAAACTTACAATGAAATAATTGTAATTGAGATCACAATTATTTGCAAATAAAAAAATAAAAAAGGGCTGACTCATTCTTCCCGTGACTGAGACAGCCCACTCGTGCGACAAAAAGTGAAAAGTGAGGTATGATGCGTGATTATAGCACAGATTTGCAGAATTCGCAAATTGACTCTAAGAGCGTGTTGAGAAAGTCCTCGTAGTGGCGACTTATGGAATTTAAAAATTAAACGGGGCACACAATTGTAGGTCGATTTTCCAAAATCCTTGGATTGAGTAGCGAAGCGTACCGAAATCGACAGTCGAGATCGAAATCTCGACCTACAGGCGGTGATCGGGTTTATTTCGTAGAAAGGTATATCTGGTCATCTAGTTTACTAAGTATCTGATGATATAGGTCAGCTATACTATCTCCACATGACTCTGCTCTATATAAGGTTTATGATATGCCCTTAGCTTTGAGGCATTCATCTTACCGCTACCACCACACGCAGATCGGGTTTGAAGTGCGCAAACACTGTTTGTGCTACGAAATCAAAGTTTTCACCCGGCCTTACGAAAGGAAACTCTCGGTTTCCATCTCCCATTAGTAAGAGATACATCCTATACGGACTGAACGGACTTAAGAAACAGACCACTAGGTTTCTATCCCTCATTAGGGCGTATTGGCTCCGTCTTTATGATACCTTTTTCCTTTAAACCATTTATTTCAGCGTAAAACTCTCTTAATTCCGACCTGATGGAGGAGTTTCGCTCCGTCATCGTCGATGGGTATGTGCTGTTCGTGGTGAATCACCATGGGGTGCGACCCGAAGATTTCCAGCAAACCAAAGAAGGGATGCGTTTCACAAAAGAGGCGTTGGATCGATTCCTCGCTGGCTACCATGGGCGGATGCTCCAACCCTTTCAACACGCCCTGCGCGACGAGCAAACCACCTATCTACGCAGCATTGAACTGCAGGTGAGGCACCTCGCGCGGGTGATGTTGGGTGAAGAACCTGCCTATCAGCCGTTTCTGCTACGGGCTTAACACGCTGGGGGACCCTCCCGGCTGACCGTCAGGCGGCCGCGAAGGCGAAAAAAATGATTGACAACGTGACCCCATTATGAGATAATAACGCCATCCCAAACGACGGGAGGCACCATCGCCACACGGAAGCGAAAATCGGCTTCAAACCCAGATGTCACGCGGGATGCAGCCCTCTTTATTGAAAAATTCTCGTTTGGGTCAGTCGTGATGCGGGTTTGAGCCATTTTGGGGTTCATTTCCCCCCCAAAACAGGGGATGGCAAATCACTCGTTTGGAAATGGCAATTTTAGCCCGCACCACGACTGCCTCCGGGATGGGTACTCTCGAAACACTAGACCCGGCTAATAGGGGATTGAAACACGGTGCAAAATATTCTACGGTGCTCTCTGTTTGCTACTCGAAACACTAGACCCGGCTAATAGGGGATTGAAACTTATTGATATCGGCGGTTTCCCCGCTTCAATCCACTCGAAACACTAGACCCGGCTCCTAAAGCCTACATTGAAACGACTATTGTTAGCTACTTGACCGCACGCCCCAGTCGTGACTTAGTAACAGCCGCAAATCAACAAACCACGCGGGAATGGTGGGAAGATCACCATGCCGAGTTCGACTTATATCGCTCACAGGTTGTGACTCAAGAGATACCGTGAGTGGATTCGCGAGCTTGAAGGCGTGAAACCTGGGCAAAAGAACACGGTGCAACAACTTGTTGAGGCAACCAATCGGTACAAGACGTTTGTGGAGTTAGATCTCATATTTGACAGTCATGAGAATTTCCTTTATCGACAGAAAGGGCAACTTAAACTCGATAACACGATTCTTGAGGAGTTTTTGCCTCACATAATGAACCAGAAGTGGTGTAACAGGTGGTCAAGAAAGCGGATAAGGTCAAGAAATTTTTACATCCAAAAGGGGCATCATGACACAAAATCTGAGCGCGAAAGACCTGATTCTCGCTCCCGAACTCACAACGGAGCAGGTGAATCAAATTCTCGAACCATACAGTTTTCAGGACGTCAGCCGAGCGGCCCGAAATCTACAAAATCTTGCGGTAGGGTTGTCGCCATTGCCCCAAGCGTTCAGTGAGATTGTCGAGTTTCTCTTAAAATCCGTGGCAGATTCACCGGCCCCAGATGCCGCGTTGAACAATTTTGAACGATTTGCCGCCAAGACGTTTGATCGGCTCTGGCTTTATCGTTTGCTGCGTGAGGCTCCGTTTCTCCTTCAGATGCTGACGACCTGCTTTGGAGCGAGCGCCTACCTTTCAGATATTTTAGTCCGCAATCCTGAGTATTTCTATGAACTCATTGATGCGAGCGTGATGAGCGAGCCTAAAAATCATGAGATGATGTACGGTGAGCTCACCAAATCCGTTGGCTTGTTTCAGTTGGCTGAACAGAAATTGAATGCCATGCGTCGTTATAAACGAAAGGAAACGTTACGGATTGGCTTGCGGGACCTGCTCGGCGACGCGGATTTAGAAACGACAACGTTGGAATTAACCAATCTCGCAGAGGCGGCGTTACTGGTCTGCTATGAAATTGGAACGGCTGAACTCACGGCAAAATTCGGCGTGCCGTATGGGGAACTACCGAACCCCCCCCTCCAGGGGGGGGACCCAAGGGATAGTCATTGGGCCCCCCCGTGGACGGGGGGGGGTGAGAAGGTGCCGAGCACGTTTGTCGTGATAGCGATGGGCAAATTCGGAGGCTACGAGTTAAATTTCAGTTCGGACATTGATGTGATGTTTGTCTATTCGCACGATGGTGAAACGGATGGAGGTGTCGAAAATCGTCACTATTTTGCCAAGCTGTGCGAGTTCATCATCAACGGATTGAGCGAAGTGACCGTCGCCGGTTATGTCTTTCGCGTCGATGCGCGCTTGCGTCCTCAGAGCAGCGTGGGAGTCATTGCGCGTTCGATCGATAGCTACGAAGCCTACTACGAAGGCTGGGGGGAGAGCTGGGAACGGCAGGCGTTGATCAAAGCCCGTCCCGCTGCCGGCGACCTGAAATTGGGGGGGCAATTTATTCAGATGCTTCAGCCGTTTGTGTATCAACGGTATCTTGACGAATTTTCGATTGCTGAGATTAAGATGGACATCCGCCAGACGAAGGCGCGGATTGAGCGTCGAATCAGCGAAAAGGTTGCTTTGAATCCCGCTTGCGGGGCTTCCGTGCATACCCATGTCAAACTCGGTATCGGGGGCATTCGTGACATTGAATTTATTATTCAGTGCCTCCAACTGATTCATGGTGGCCCTTTACCAGCGTTGCGTAACCGCAATTCGTTAGAGTCTATAGACCTGCTCTATCGACATGGATTGCTGAACCCAACAGATCAGCATGTCCTTGCAGAAGCATACCGGTTCTTGCGAATGGTCGAGCATCGCATCCAGATGGAAGCGGACCAGCAGCGGTATTCCTTACCCTCAAAGGCGGCGGATGTGATTAAACTCGCCAAGTGTATGCGGTATCGAGAGACAGAATCTGCCTCCGCACCAGAAGCGTTTCAGGCGGATTATACCCGACACACACGCGCCGTTCGCTCGATTTTTGAGAAAATTTTGGCGGTCCCCGTTTCGGAGGGAGGGGTGGATATTGCATTATTGCTGACAACGACGGACGGGGAAGTCATCCGGGACCTATTGAATCCCATCGGATTTGCGGATGCACGCGATGCACAGAGACAATTAAGGTTCATGGCGGAGGGCCCTGATGGGGTGCGTTTCTCCCCACAGGTGCGGCGGCAATTCGTTGCGCTTGCGCCAACGCTACTCCATTTTTTACGGGAATCCCCTGACCCGGACATGGCACTGCGCTATATCGAGAGTTTTTCGAGCAAGGCCGGCGCGCGGTCTGCATACTATGCCATGTTCCGCGAAAAACCATCCATTCTCGAGCTACTGACGAAGCTATGCGGAACCAGTCGTTTTTTAGCCGATCTGCTGATTACGCACCCGGAGTCCTTTGATATATTAACAGTTTCATCGATCATGAATCGCCCTAAGACCTTAGCCGAGAAGCAGAGCGAAACGCTTTGGGCAATTTCCGAGGTCACCGATGCGCAACTCTTTGGGGTGTTACGGCATTACAAAAACAGTGAAATCCTCCGAATCGGCATGCGGAATATCCTCGGGCAAGCCGATCGGTGGACTACCACCGCTGAACTCTCCGACCTCGCGGAGGCAACGCTACAAGCGATGTACGCCCGCATCAAGGAGGAATTTCAAGCCGAGCACGGGATGCCTTTAGATGCAAATGGGGCTGAATCGACCTTTGCCGTCATCGGCATGGGAAAATTGGGTGGGCATGAGTTGAATTTCAGCGCCGATCTGGATGTGATGTTCGTTTACGCCACCGAAGGCAAAACGACCGAGGGGTTGCCCAACGCGGACTATTTCAGCAAACTCGGCCTGGAGTTAATCAATCGGATGAAGGGAAATACCGGCGGGGGAGTTATCTACGAACTCGACCTGCGCCTCCGTCCCTTCGGCACGGGCGGGGCAATCGCCCTGTCGTTAGCGGGCTACCAGAACTACTATGATAAACATGCCGAGACGTGGGAGCGTCAGGCGTTGATTCGCGCACGCCCCGTCGCAGGAGATGTCGAACTCGGCGAAAGGTTCCTCGAAGGGGCGCACGCTTTCGCCTACAGTCAACCCTTGACCGCCGATCAGGTCGCTCAGATACTGCATAACCGGCAACGCAAAGAGGCGCAGGCAACCCGTACAACAACGAGGCGTCGAAGGGGGAGGGTGAGCCTCCCGGCAAACAGTAAAACACGGGACGTGAAATCCGGTTACGGGGGGCTGGTCGATATTGAATTTGCTGTCCAGACGCTACAGTTAATCTATGGCACAGACCATCCGCAAGTGCGCGTGCAGAACACCGTCGAGGCAATCACGCGCTTGCAGGAGGTCGGAGGGTTGACCGGTGAACAGCAAACGCAGCTTGTCGCGGCTTATGCGTTTCTAAGGGGCGTTGAAAACAGCCTGCGAATTGTTCATGACCGGCCACTGCACGCCTTGCCGGATAAGGCTGCAGAGTTGGAGAAACTTGCCAAACGCCTCGGTTATGTGGATGGTGACGAACGCGCGGCGGAACAATTTTTGAAGGACTATCAGGAGTGCACCGAGACAACGCGCGCCTTGTTTAATCAACTGTTGAACTCGAATTGATATTAGCATTTCCAACCCATCAATAAGGAGCGCGTCATGAGAGAATACAACGCAAAACGGCTCGTCCACAACTGCTGGGCACCATTGAAGCAACTTCCCAATGGTCACTGGCAACGAACATGGCACCTCTCCTTCAGCGAGAAGCTCCCACCGCACCTTTCTCTCGAAAAAGTGTCCACTGAACTCAACGAAAGCGACTTTTTCATCACCCTGACGCAGGAAGGTCCCAAGCGACTGAATGCGACAGTCACAACCCTTGATGACGGCTGGGATGATCGTTTCTTTTTCGCGACATATCGCTTGTTCAAGCGAATTGATGCGAAAATTGGGACGCTTGAGACCATTGAAGGGCAAGACCGGGATTTGTGGCGTCCGTGGCGAAGGTGATAAGTCCAGGCATCCCAGAGTTATCATCTTCGCGTGCTACTTGGTGTTATTCCTTACGGAGTGGGGGAAGCTCCAGTGCTCTGATTGCCCAAGGCAAAGCCGTTTCGAGTTGGACTCGCTGAACTTCGCGCACTCGCGGGGCTTGGGGAATCTGGGGCAATCCTGCCCGCGAGGCAAAGAATCCGCTCACCCAGGCAGCGATACTGCCGGCGTTAGGCAGAATCGACTCGGGTTGAGGGCCGCCTTCGGCTTGAAGGCTGGGGAGCCAAAAACCGAGGTCGAGTTTTGGGTTTCCAAGGCATGCGCAGTCCCAATCCACCAACACGGCCCGCTCCCCCTTCAGACATATATTGTCGCTCCGAATGTCGAAGTGGATGAGTGAAGTGCCGGAGAGTTCTACCTGGTCCTCCTGTTCGATAAGAATGGGAAGTGCCTCTTCAAGCCATTTTTCAGATGCCAACCCGAGACTGAGGAATGGTTTGGGATTCGCTGCCACTTCGTGCCAGCACCCAAACCTATCGCCGTGTACTGCATGGTATGGAGGGGCGGAGGCGGAACTCGCGTGCATCTCTGAGAGCGCATTGATCACCGCATCGATTCTTGCTGTGTTCCACGGCGGTGGCCAGAACCCTTGGCTCAGGTCCTCCAGTATGAGCAATGGATTTACGCCATCGTCCTCCCATCCAATATAGCGCGGCATAAATGCGCCCTTCACCGAGGTATATATCTGGTGTTCGCCCCGGAGCCTGGCCGATGTGGGAGCAGTGGTTCCCATCTTTACAAAAGCCGATGTCTGCTCCGAGAACGTGATGCTCCAACGTTCAGCCGGTGTGTACCCCCGGCTTGCATATAAAAATCGGATGGCGTACTTTCCCACGATTCGCTCAACTCGTTGAATCAGTTCTGGGCTCGGAGTTTCCATTATTTCCCCCTGGGGATGCAACTTTCTATAATTGCTCAGAAAAGTCCGCTGTGATTTCCGCTAATTTCACCCTTTCTCGTTCGTTACTTTCCATCAACTCGCACACGAACAACTGAAGTCCTTCCACTTTAAGACGAACGCTTCTGCCCTGGTTATCGAAAACTTCGGCTGATTTGTCGCCGTCATCTGTATCAAACCACTCTAAATTACATTCAATCTCTTCAACAGTATTGAGTATCCATTCTTCGCCATCATCAAATTTAACATATAGCGGTAACTCAGCCCTCATCACCATCCTCCTTCCCATGGTCGATGCTTCTTCATCTGTGATTTCGTCATACCTCGATGATAGTGTGGTCTGCTAACCCACTGACCGCGCCACTTGAATCTGTGGGCATGTTTCAGAAAACAGTTGACACTTCAAGCAAGTAATGCGTAATGCGTAATGCGTAAAGGATTTCACTTACGCATTACGCATTACGCATTATCTCAACAGTGTCAGTTCATCGCAAACAAAATTTTGCCCTTCCGGCGACTCTGGCTTGCGTGAATCACTGCATTCCTGGCATCTGTGAGCGGATAAGTTTTCTCAACCGGCGCTTTCAATTTCCCCGCTTTCACAAGGGGAAACACTTGCGCAAACATCTCCTGGATTGCCTGAACATCGACGCGCTTATACCAGGCATTTATCCAGAAGCCACGGAAACGGAGGTCTTTGAAAATCAGCAGCCCGTTCGCAATCTGCAACGGCTGACGCCCCATTGCGCCATAAGTGACCAATGTGGCGTGGTCGCCAAGTGATTTTGCGATTTCGTGGGTGCTGTTCCCCCCAACAGCGTTTAATCCAAGTTGGATATTTGCGCCGCCGGTTAAATCCCGAATCTGCTTGGATAGGGGTGCATCATCAGTGACGACGATATCCGCCCCTTCGGCTTGAAGTTCCGAAATTAACTCCACCCGACGGACGATGTTTATCGTATTCAACCCCCGGAGACGGGCCATCTGAATGACGAACCGCCCCACCGCGGAATTGGCGGCGTTCTGAATCAGCCAGTCGCCGGGTTTGAGGGTGACAAAATCCTCAAGCATCCGCCAGGCAGTTGGCGGGTTGATGACCAGCATCGCCGCCTGTTCTACGGGGATGTCGGAGGGTAAAGGAATCAGCTCGCTTGCATCAGCGATGTACGCTTCGCACCAGGTGCCCCGACGAGTTGGCGCTATCACATATTGGCCCACGCGAAAATTGGAAACCGCACTGCCGGTTTGCGCGACGACGCCAACCCCTTCCACTCCGAGGACGGCAGGCAAAGGCGGCAGAATGGCGTACTTTCCTTCAAGCACGTTGATGTCAACGGGGTTGATTGGCGCGGCTTTCATCTCCACCAAAACCTGGTTCGGTTCAATATCCGGCAACTCCCACTGCTCGACACGCACCACTTCTTCAGGGATTCCGTATGCGCGTTGGCAAATGACCGTTATCTGTTTTTTCATTTTACTTTCCTTCAAAACATGCCTCCAATCGGTTATTGCCGGATAACAATACACTCAAATTCCGCCGCCGTCAAGGTAAAAATTTCCGCACCTCAACGCTTACCCACTCACAACAACAACATAATCATGATTGACAACACATTGCGTTGCTGATATAATGCCACATTATCCGAATTTACCTTCTGCATTGTGACATTCTATCCGAGGTTGAGATGGCCCCAAAACATCCACAAAAGGTTCTCACGATTGACCAGGAACGACGTCTGCTCGGTTGGACGGAGCAAAATCGCCGCCGCCGCGATTATCTTGTTCTCCTCACGATTCTGCGGACCGGGCTTCGCCCGACAGAACTCTGCGAACTGTGGGTTTCCGACATCAGTAGCAATGGTGAGATTTTCGCCCAACTTTCCGTCCGCCCTGGAATCGCCCACAATCAAGCGCCGCGAACCATCCCCATCCCCAACGACCTCCGGGAACAACTGGCAATATTTCTCCACTGGAAGCGACAAAATAGCGAACCCACCGAGCCGTCGTCGTTTCTGTTTGCCTCCCAGAAATCCCCCCAGATTACCGTCCGGCACCTCCAGCGCATCGTCCATGAAGCACCCCAAGGTGCGCTGGGTGAGTCGTATCGCGCCGCTGACTTGCAGCGAACTTTTGAATCACGTCACAAAAAGGAGACGGAAACGAAATTTTCGGATGCCGCACCATCAGAAATCGAAACGGTCGTCCCCAAACGGGGCGTCTGGCAGACGTATGATCAATCCGATGGATTGCCCGCCGGAGTTGACTCTATATTGCAAGACCGCCGCGGCTATCTCTGGCTGGGAACGAGCGCCGGGCTCTGTCGGTACGATGGGACGGAATTGATTACCTACACGGCTGCGGATGGATTACCGGGCAATTTTGTCACTGCCATCTGTGAAGACCATCGAGGGCGCTTGTGGATTGGCACTTCCCAGGACGTCTGCGAAGACGGGCAGGGACGCGTATGGTTTGTAATTAGAGACGAACACGCGGACCGCGGATATGGCGTGACCTGCTTCGATGGAAACCACTTCACCACCTATACCACTGAACAGGGGTTGGAATCAAATTATATCTGGTCAATTTACTTAGACCATCAGGGGCGTCTGTGGTTCGGTTTTATATCGCGTGGTCGCGGTGTCTCTTGCTTCGATGGGGTACGCTTTACTCCCTACACCAGCGAGGACGGCTTATTGAGTAATTGGGCGAATCGTGTCATCCAAGATAGAGAAGGGCAATTTTGGGTGAGTCATTGGAACGCTGGCTTGACATGCTTCGACAATGAGACGTTGCAGTTTCTCACCGATGAGCCGGTCGAAGTTCTCACTCAAGACAGCCGGGGGCGGCTCTGGTTTAGTAACGACAAAAGCGAGCTATGCTGCCTTTACGAAGGGCAGCAGCGTCGTCGCCCCTTTAACGCGCTTATTCGATGTCTCCTTGAAGATTCAAGCGGGCGCTTCTGGGTGGCAACGTATGGAGATGGGCTGTTTTGCTATGATTCGGCTGATGCCGTATGGGAAGATGGCGGAGGCACGCCTCTTAATCAGGCGCATTACACGATGGAAAATGGGCTCGGCAGCAATAACGTGAAAGCGTTAATCGAAGCCAGCGATGGCACGATTTGGTTCGCAACCCATAGTCCATCAGATGACCGCCCCGGTTGTCTCTGTTGCTTTCGTGGGCAGCGATTTTCCGCGATGCCGATACCCCATCGCAAAATCTATGTACTGTTTGAAGATGGCCGGGGACACATCTGGATGGGCGGTGCCGCCGACTGGGGCGGAGGCTGGGGACTGTCCTGCTATGACGGCGGGCGACCACAAGGGTCGCGGCTACGGACTTATACAACGGCAGAGGGACTGCCAGATGACCGGGTATTTTCCATCGTAGAAGATGATGCGGGGGACTTGTGGATTGGAACCGGGCAGGGACTTTGTCGTTTCGATGGGAAGTCTCTAGCGGAGCGAGAGCCCCGATCAACAGATCGGGGGCGGTTTAGAGTCTACGGAAGAGAGCAGGGACTGCCCAGTGCCCTGCATGGTCAGTCGGCCAAGGACGCGGCGGGGCACTTATGGTTTGGCTCAATAGGCGGGTTATATCGCACCGATGGGGCGCATTTCCAAACCCTTACGACCGCCGATGGACTTCCCAGTAATCGTGTGAGCGGATTGGTTCCCCAACCGGATGGCTCAATGATTATCGGCACCGGTCGTGGGATTGTGCATTACCGACCCACCGCTACGGTTCCGCCGCTCATCGAAATCCGGGAAGTGGTCGCGGATCGGGTGTATCAGAATCCCACAGACATCGAAATCCTTGCTGTCGGCGAGACACACGCGTCGCCCTTGATCATCTCCTATCACAGCGTGAGTTTCGCGACCAAAAAGATGCGCTACAGTTACATTCTCGAAGGTTATCACCCTCACCCGTCCTCTCCCCTCACCCCCGGCCCCTCTCCCACAGGGGGAGAGGGGAGAAGAGAGGGAGAGGGGGATATGTGGCAGGACACATGGGAGCGTTCTGTCCGCTATGAAAACCTGCCCGTCGGCGAATATACCTTCAAGGTCATTGCCATCAACCGCGATCTCGTCGAATCTGTGGCCCCGGCGACGCTGAAACTGACGGTTGTTCCCGATTCGCGCGATCTGGTGATTTCCACCATGCAGACGGAGATTGCCCGCCTCCGCCGCGAAGTGGGGAGCAAATATCACTTCGCAAACATCATCGGGCGTTCGGCAACTATCAAACAGATGCGGGTTCTGATGGAAAAAGCCATTGACTCCGGTTTGCCCGTGCTCATCACCGGCGAGACGGGGGCAGGCAAGGAGTTGGTTGCCAAAGCGATTCACACCAACAGTCCGCGCAAAGACCACCCGATGCGTGAGCTCAACTGTGGAGCGATTCCCAAAGACCTGGTCGCCAGTACCCTCTTTGGCCACCGGAAGGGCGCATTTACCGGCGCTGACACCGATCGGATGGGGGTGTTTGAAGATGCGAAAGGCGGCACGGTGATTCTCGACGAGATTGGGGAGATGCCCAATGACGCACAAGTTCACCTGCTGCGGGTCTTGCAGGAGCGCACCGTCATTCGGATTGGGGAGTTCGCCCCCCGCGAGGTGGACGTGCGAATCATCGCCATCACCAACCGGGACCTGGAAAAAGAGGTCGGTGCCGGGCGTTTTCGCGCCGATCTGTACCATCGACTGAAGGTGTTTCCCATCCACGTTCCGCCGTTGCGGGAGCGAACCGACGACATCCCGCTGCTGGCCGAACACTTCTTACAACAGGCATCTCAGCAGCAGACAAAGGAAGTGGATGGGTTTGGACCGGACGTGTTTGAGATGCTTTCAAGCTACTCTTGGACGGGCAATATTCGGGAGTTGGAGAATGAGGTGTATCGAGCGGTCGCGCTGGTGGAGGGAGGCATGCAGATTCAGACCTATCATTTCTCGTCGTTGATTCACCGCGGTGAATCGCTGATAACAGAGGCCATCTCAGAAGGCAGCGGTTATGCGGAGTCGGTGAAGCGCTTCCAACGACGACTGATTGAACAGGTCCTCAGCGAGTGCGGCGGCAATCGGCATGAAGCCGCCAGACGGCTGAAGATGTATCGTCCGAATCTGATTGACTTGATAAAACGGTTGGGAATCAAGGAGCGTGAAACGTGAAACGTGAAAGGAAGGACCAAGCCCCCTTTCCTTCTCTTCCTTCCATCCTTCCTTTCCTTCCATCCCTCCCGTCCCTTATCTCCGGTTTGCTGGTCTCAACAGATAGGTACAAATTTCATACTCCCCCCGCGGTATGAATCTCATATCCCACCTTCCCGTCTGCTCCATCAAAGCCGCTCCGCCTTTGACCAACGAAACAGGAGTACAAATCTCATACCCCCACACCCCACTTCATATAGCACGACATAACGCCAACTTTCTGCTCGCTGACTGGCTTAGGCGAGTTTTTTATTTCTGGCACGATGCTTGCGTTTGGGCAGGACGTGATTTGAATAACCCTTGAAAAGGTTTAGAACCTGTTCAAGGGTTGCGATACCTGTTTACAACTTAACGGATTGGACTTTGGACAAAACACCTAATGGTAACAAATAAGGAGGATAATCTAATGAAGATGAAGCATTTTCCACTATGGATTTTAGTCGCACTCGTGGTTGCCACAAGCCCGGTCGCCGCGCAGAACGTGGTGACCGACTGGGCGGGAATCGTACAACCCGCCATCCACAACCCGAGCGCACCCAGTGCACCACCGTACGCCGCCATACGCCACGCAATAATTCAACTCGCGGTGTACGACGCAGTGATGGCAATCGAGGGAGGCTACAAGCCTTACGCCGCTGCCATTACCGCGCCCCCCGGTGCTGACGTCCGAGCTGCGGTGGCAACAGCCGCCTATCGGACCGCCCGCGCCCGCGTGGCATCGTCCCAGGTGAACTACCTCGACACCCAGTATACCGCCTATATGTCAACCATCCCCGACGGAAAAGCCAAGACCGACGGGGCACAGGTCGGCGAGGCTGCGGCTAACGCGATGATCGCCCTTCGCGCCAATGACGGCTTCAACACTGTGGTGACATACGAGTGCAGCGCGTCCCCGCTTCCACCAGGCGAGTTCGAGCCGGAGGGGGGATGCGGGACGCAACCGATTGGCGTCAACGTCTCCCAGATCAAGCCCTTCACCTACAGCGACCCGTCACAGTTCCGCCCTGACGGCCCTCCCCCGTTGACCTCCAAGGCATACACCGAGGCCTTCATTGAGGTGCGCGACTACGGCGGCGCGAACAGCACCATCCGCACAGCGGAGCAGACCGACATCGCCTGGTTCTGGCAGACCGCTCACCCGTCCCCTTTCTGGACCCAGGGACTCATCGCCCTGGCAGTCAGCCACAGGCTGAACGTGCGAGAGTCCGCCCGGATGCTGGCAATGGTTTACACCGCTTGGAGCGACTCGAGCACCGCCGGTATGACGGCGAAGTATCACTTCCGCCACTGGCGGCCCCGGACCGCCATCCCGCGGGCTGACACTGACGGCAACCCGGACACCGCCCCGGATGCCACCTGGACGCCGCTGTTCACCGTGAACCACCCGGAGTACCCCGCGGGCCACTCCTTCAACACGACCGCAATCGTCGAAGCGCTCATCCGCTACTTCGGCACTGACCGGGTGACCTGGACGATTGACAACAAAAGTGGGGCACCGCAGTTGGTGGTGACGCGACGCACCTACGAGAATCTCAGCGATATCCCGCGCGAACTCGCCGATGCGCGGGTGTGGGGGGGTCTCCACTGGCGTTACTCCACGACGGATGGCTCGCAGATCGGTCGTGCAGTCGCCAAGCACATAGCGGACCACTTCTTCACCGCCGAAGACTTCAGCCATGTCTTCTTTATGTCCCTTTCTGAGGGGTTAAACATGATCTCTCCCCCCTTAAAGCCGCAAACGCCCCAGACCGCCCGCGCCTTTGCCAAAGAACTTGGTGCGACGGTGGTGATCCAGTTGGACGAGAAAGCGCAACGGTTTGTCGGATTTACGCCCGATGCACCGGATGACGGCTTCCCAATCGAAGGGGGTCAGGGCTACATTGTCAATCTGCCGCAAGCCAAGCAGGTCGCGTTTGTCGGTGCCCCATGGACGAATCAACCCCCTGTCGAAGCGGCACCCCCGCCCGCGGTGGGTTCACCCGATAGCGGGTGGGCGTTCGTTGTCAGCGGCAGAATCGAAGCGGACCCAGGTGGAAGCGTGCTCTACGTGACCGTCCGCAACACGCGCACGAGCGCCATTGCGACTGATGTCGTCAGGTCAGGATACTTTGCGGCGGCTTTTGCTGATTTCTCTCGCAACCGTGTCGTTGAAGTCGGCGATCGCTTGGAAGTGACGGTGAGAGACAGCGCCGGGGAGATGGTCTCGGAGGCGATACCGATTCAGGTCACACCGGACACGCTTCGCCAGGCGCTGGCTCGCATCAGCATCCGAAACATCGGAACGCCGAATCAGAGCCAATTGCTACAAAACTACCCCAATCCCTTCAACCCGGAGACCTGGATTCCTTATCAACTGGCCGAATCCGCTTTCGTGGCGATTCGGATTTATGATGCCACGGGCGGTCTGGTACGGACACTTGATGTGGGGTCGCGTGCCGCAGGCTTCTACCGGGAGCGCGCTCGCGCCGCCTATTGGGATGGACGAAATGATACCGGTGAACGGGTCTCAAGCGGTACTTACTTCTATCGTTTTCAAGCAGGTGATTATCATGCCACAGGAAAAATGACGATTCTCAAATAGGCTTCAAACGACAATCTTAAAATTGGTGATATTCAGTTTTTCTTACACGCCCCTTCCATTTCGTGGGAGGGGCTTTTTTCGTTGCTCAAACCTGTTTTCACCGTTTAGCTTTGAACTTCATGAATGGTTGGACGAACCACATCCCAAACAGTTTCTGGGTGCTTTTCTGCGACTTGCAACAGAAGCCTTGCCGCCCCATGCGGTTTCTGTCGCCCCTGTTCCCAATTCCGCACGGTTCTTACACTGACCCCCAGCAAAAAAGCGAATTCGCTTTGTGTGAGGTTGTAGCCGACACGAATCTGCTTTACATCCGGCGCACAGACAACAAAGGTCCGTGATGGCTTAACCTCTCCTCGCAGGATGGCACCACCCTCACGCACACTTGATATCAATTCATCAAACAATTCTTCGTTCATGGATATTCTTCCTCAACGGCATGTTTCAAATTGCTGAAAAAATGTGTTGACACTGTTGAGATAATGCGTAAGTGAAATCCTTTACGCATTACGCATTACGGATTACTTGCTTGAAGTGTCAATAGTTTTCTGAAACATGCCTTTTCATGTCTGTCTTCCTCCTGGGGGTGAGCCAAACATTTTGGGGTTGCAAGCTGACCTGCCATCTGCTACAATGAAATCACAATCGAAGGCCTGGCTCCACTTGAGGAGGGAGTTCGACAGCACGTTGGCTCAATTCCCAATCTACCAGATGGATTTGGAGACATTCGCAAAGGAGATTCATAACTCGCCGTACCAGCCGAACGTGACCGTTAGGGATTTCACGGAACTGGCGCACGCGCTTCTTCGATATAATTGAAAAGGAGAAACACTGCATGCAACAAAGTCAACGCCAAGCGTTTATGCAACGCATCAAGGGAGGTGTTGCAATCTTCCCAAGCGCACCACCAGCCAATCGCACCTACGACACCGAATACAAATACCGTCAAGACAGCAATTTCTATTACCTGACCGGCTTTGAGGAGCCGGGGGCAATTTGCTTAATCGCTCCAGACCACCCTGAACACCGCTACGTTCTATTTGTGCGCCCTCGTGATGCAGAGAGAGAGGTATGGACGGGCAAGCGCGCCGGCGTTGAGGGGGCAAAAGCGCACTACGGCGCAGATGAAGCCTATCCCATCGGCGAGTTTGACGAAAAGATTACCCAATATATCGAAAAAGTGGATCGGCTCTACTACAGTTTCGGAAACGATGAAACGTTTAACCGAAAAATGATCGAGCTCTTCAAACGATATAGCCGCCATCGCATACGAAACGGCACGGGCCCGAACATCTTAATCGATCCCGGGGAGATTCTTGCGGAGATGCGCCTCGTTAAAAATGAGGAGGAGCTCAGACGCATTCGCCGAGCCGTAGAGATCTGTTGTGAGGCACACATCGCCGCGATGAAGGCGGTTCGCCCCGGCGTATATGAGTATGAGGTGGAGGCACTGATTGATTCGATTTTCCGCAGAAGCGAGGGAAGTTATCCGGCGTTTCCAACCATTGTGGCAACCGGCGCAAACGCAACAACGCTGCACTATACGACGAACAACTGCCAAATACGAGACGGTGACCTCGTTCTCATTGATGCGGGGTGTGAATACAAATACTATAACAGCGATATGACGCGGACATTCCCTGCGAACGGAAGGTTTTCTGAAGCGCAACGTGAAATCTACCAATTGGTGCTTGATGTTCAGCTTGCGGTGATCGAAACCATCCGCCCCGGCGTTTCGGTTGATGAGCCTAACAAAAAGGCGATAGAATTGTTGACGGAGGGGATGATAAAACTCGGCTTATTGGAAGGGGAAAAAGAGAAACTCATCGAAGAAGAGAAGCATAAGAAATTTTACATGCACAGGGTCGGGCATACGCTCGGGCTCGACGTTCACGATGTGAATAAAACGCGGGATGGCGAAGAACCCAAAACATTTCAACCGGGAATGGTGATGACTGTTGAGCCGGGGATTTATATCGCCCTCGATAGCGAAAACGTTCATCCCAAGTATCTGGGAATCGGTGTGCGGATTGAGGATAATGTCCTTGTGACCGAGTCCGGGTGCGAAATCCTGACCGCCACAGTGCCGAAAACAATTGATGGAATTGAACAACTAATGAGGCAAGCAGTGAGTGATTAAAAAATTATTCGTTCTGCGATCTATCTATTTGACAAAGCCTATCGGATGTGATATGATTAACCAACTTTATGGGGCTGGAAACCGTACCGCTTTCTGCCCATTCAACTATTGAAATCCTTTAATTGTAATAGTCCAAATGATGTTGCACATTCTGACTCTCCCCCAGCCCCTCTCCTTGTAGGAGAAGGGAGAAGTGTCTCCCCCCTTCGGGGTCCGGGGGGTTAGGCGAATCCGTGTAACCTCCTCTGAACTACAAAATACTTTAATGCTCCATAGGACTGACGCAGTTAGGGCCGTGAACGTTCGTAATTACCTGAATTTATCGGGGCTGGTTCATTTTCGGCTTGAGTGAAGTTGACACTTTTTCATGCTTCAAAAAACGTCGAGATGCAAAATACAAGATGCAAGTGAATCCTGCGTTTTGAATCTTTGAAACGTTTGATGACACCGGACCAATTAACGTGCAAATCAAGTTTTGAACCATCCCCAAAATAAAATAAAAAATAAGGAGGATCCAAAAGGTATGACTTACGTCATCACAGAACCATGCATTGATGTCAAGGATACCGCTTGTGTTGATGTTTGCCCTGTCGATTGCATTCACCCAACATCAAGTTCGGACAATTTTGAAAACGTCAATCAACTTTTTATCGACCCTGAAGAGTGCATTGATTGTGGCGTATGTGAACCTGAATGTCCAGTCGAAGCGATTTTTATGGATGAGGATGTCCCCGCAGAATGGGAACACTTCACCCAACTAAACGCCGACTACTTCAAATAATCATTCGCTCACACAACCTCAAACGGTGGTCATTTTATACCACGGCAGGTCATCATCGACGCCGATTTCACCTTGCATCTTGCATCTTGAATCCTGAATGGAATCAAAGATGCAAGATTCAGGATTCAGGATTCAAAGCGTCAGTTGTGCTCGTCCGCAATATAGCCTGTTCTTTCCGTCAGTTAAAATGATCACTGTTTGAGCCGTCATTATGAATTGAATCATGCCATGAAATACCAGCCGACCGAAATTAAACGCCTACCTGATGGAATTACCATCCAATGGAACGATGGACATCAAAGTGAGTATTCCTATCCACTTTTGCGCCAAAAGTGCCCCTGCGCTCGCTGCAAAGATAAGAACCCGTTTCGGATATTGCCACCCAATGATTTTTTCCGCAACCTCGAAGTCATCGACATTCAGTTAGTCGGCCGCTATGCCATCCGTCTCACCTGGAACGATGGACATAAAACAGGCATCTATACCTTCGAGTTTCTGCGATCTCTTACCCAAGGCGAAGCCGAGCATTCGCCAGATTGAGTGCCGTAGCGCCGTCTGTCATCAATACAATTGAGTTTGACCCTTCGGCATGTTTCAAATTTCCGGTAAAATTTGTTGACACTTTTGGATGGAAGGATGGGGGGACCATCTTTCCTCTAAACTGTCAACTATTTTCTGTTGGACTTTTTTGAAACCGCTTGAGGTCCATCGCACGCTTCCCTTTCTTCCATTATGAAAGCGGGGTCATGCGCCTGAAAAAAAATGGAGAAGTTTTGTGGCATACCCCAATCTATTGGGATGACATCTACAAAGGAATCCATAATGACTGTCTGGTTCTCTCCAGTGAGTATGGGGAATTTGCACCGGACGATTGGGGCATATCGATCGCTGATGGTAAAAAGGTGAGGTTATCATAGTTAGAAGACAGGGCACTGTTACAGAGTTAGGCGAAGCCTCTCCAAGTCAACCACCCCATGAATGAATTCAGGGGCTTGTCGTTCCAGTTTTCGTGCTATATACGTGTACAACACGGACGACTTTAGGTGAAGTGACTGACACCCTTGTTGGCAAACGCATAGCCGATATAGCCAACGTGTTTATTATAGCACAAAACTCGCTAGAAGTCAACCATAATAAGGAGTTGCGGCGTGCAGGTTCCCTGCTCTCTCCCCATAGATAAATCTAGGGGCTTCCGCCGCGAAAACAAGTGAACGGGCTTTCAATGGGGCGGAATTAACACTTTCGAGGTAAACATGGCAAGAAATTATATTCTCATTGTCAATGGGAAAAGTCTATTGGTTAGCGGAAGATGGCTCCCCGTTGGATGACGTTACATTTGATGGTGTGTTTTCAATGGAGGAGAGAAAGTGGCATAAAAGGGATGAATTTTGGGGTCGCGTTTTAGAAAAATTTTTAATACTTCTAGGACTTACGCAGTTGCGATTAATCATTCAGTGATATTGCGTATTTCGTATTGCGTACAGAGACCCATACGCAGTACGCAATATGCAATACGAAAGATTGTTCGCTGATGAAGTGCGTAAGTCCTATATTATACAAGAAAGGTCTATCATGAAATTTCTCATCTATCCGGCAGTCGATGAAAATACAAAACAAGAGATCCAATCTGTTTCAAGCAATGCTGAAGTTCTGAACGTCAAAACAGAAAATGATGCGCTTGAAATTATGGGCGATGTCGATGCAATGTACGGTACGATTACGCCGACGCTCCTAGCGCGAGCGAAAAAACTGCGTTGGATTCAGACACCGATGGCGGGGCTGGAGCACTACATGTTCCCCGCGTTGATCGAGAGCGATGTGACGATTTCTAACATGCAAGGCATCTACAGCGATCAAATTGCTGACCATGTGATGGGGTACGTCCTGATGTTTGCTCGTGGGTTTCATATCTACCTCCGGCGGCAACTTGAGCGCAGATGGCAAGGGGACGTCCCCGTTATCCACCTCGCGGATGCCACACTCGGCGTTATTGGGCTTGGCGGGATTGGGATGGCGGTGGCAAAACGCGGTGCCGCGGCGGAGATGCGAGTCATCGCAGTGGACGCGGTCAAAACGGAGAAGCCCGATTTTGTCGCCGCATTATGGGGCAACGACCAATTAGGAGACCTGTTGGGGGAATCGGATTTCGTCGTCAGTTGTGTGCCGCACACGCCCGAAACGGTTAAGCTGATCGGGGCGGCGCAACTCAAACAGATGAAAAAGTCGGCGTACCTCATCAATATTTCGAGAGGGGTTGTCGTAGACCTCCCCGCTTTGACGTCTGCCTTGCAGCGCGGCGAAATCGCGGGGGCGGGGCTCGATGTGTTTGAAACTGAACCCCTTCCCTCAAACCACCCGCTCTGGGTCATGGAAAACGTCATCATCACGCCCCATACGGCGGGCGTGGCACCGCATACCACAAAACGACGAACCGAAGTCTTAACGGAGAATCTTCGCCGATTTATCGCGGGTGAGCCATTGCGAAATGTGGTGGATAAGCGGCGATGGTGCTAATGTGAAACGTGCGTCAATGGGGAAATAAGGAAATGGAAGGAATGGGAAAAGGAAGGAAGGGAAGAATGGAAGGGAAGAAGGGGGGAATGGAAGGTTGGAAGATTGGAAGGTTGGACCCATCCTTCCATCCTTCCATCCTTCCACTCTTCCAGTCTTCCATCACGTTTCACGTTTTATGTTTCACAAAGCAGGGACTACATTTTGAATGTCGCAACGAAATATCCATGTGCCTTCCTTGATGTAATGCACTGCAAACGCGGGTCGCCGGCGATCCGGTGATTGATTCGCATACGAACCGTGAATCGTCATGCTGGTAAAGAACACCCCTCCGCCGCGGGGTACGGAAAGTTTGACCATTTCTGCCGGAGCTAAATTGGCAACCTCAAAGGAGTAGAGATGTTCGGTCCACTCCAGGCCATTGCGATCGCGCATCAAGTGGTCGGTTTCCCACACGACGTGCTCTTCGGCATTCTGGGGGAGCTGGGTGCCGCGCAACCCCTTGCGATGGCTGCCCGGTACCACACACAAGCCACCATTATCTTCATCCGTATCATCCATCGCCAACCAGCACGCCATCAGGGTGTTGGGTTCGTTGGGGATATAATGCGTGTCCTGATGCAGTGCGATGCCCTTACCCCCTGCGGGCGGCTTATTCATGTACATCGTCTGCACAATCATCGGTCTACCGTCCAGCAACTGCCGGGCAATGCCGGCGATGCGGGGGTGGGCCGCCAGATATTTCCATTGCGGGTCGGCCGTGTGAGTGAGAAGCCCCTTTCGCCACTCCGGTGGTTTCGGTTGCGACTCATGGGTTAAAAAGGCGTTCACCTCCTGGTCGGTCAGCAAATCTGGAACGACCAGATAACCGTCTCTGTGATACTGTTCGACTTGGTCAAGGTTGAGAAGCGTTTGATTCGTGCGCATAGTGTTGAGTTCCTTTGAAAATAGATTTTTGGGCTGTACTATGGATTAATAGGTACATCTACATTAACGTGTAATCGCGTAGAAAACCGAGTCAACACGAAACTCGTTTTAGGCTTTCACACGTTAGCGTATATCTACCTTATTAATCACCTGTTTTAGGCTTCATGATGTTCCCCCTTTCTGCTTGCCCTGAAGAAAAATAAAGCCATTCAATCCTGCAGCAGCGAGGAAAAGTAGAGATGTGAGCCAGAATCCAATATCGTATTCAGGCTGTAACATGCCCCTTCCCTCCCTCAAGGCATCGTGATCGATTTTGGATTTGAGCAGTAAAAGCAGAATCAGTCCTGCTATCCCGAAAATTGCAGGCGCGATGGCGAGCTTCCGTCCCTTGAGGAAACTGAGACCCAATCCGACAATTGCGGAGAGAAAAGCCAGGATTGCCAACGGCTCCGGGTCAACTTTCTGAGCCTTTGGTCTTTCCCCAAACATGCTGGGTTGCTGAATCGTCGTCCCCTTGACGAGTTGAATCCCGGTAAAGGTTGCAACCTTCTGGCCCTGACACGAAACATTGATGAAGGGTAGAAAAAAACAGATCAGGGTCAGTCCGAAGATAACGGGCGAAATTTTCTGAAGTCCATTTTGCATGAGATTTCTCCTTATAATTAGTGTTCAAAGTTTCCAGACATACCATCTACTTGAGAATTAGCATTTTGCGTGTGGCGGTGAAATCCCCCCTTCCCCCCTTTGAAAGGGGGGTATGGGGGGATTTCGCAGTTAGGGTGTAAAAGTAAACACCACTTGCGACGCGCTCCCCTTGATCATTCCGCCCATCCCAGTGGATGGCTTTGTCCTTTGATTCATAGACAGCGGCGGGCTGATGACCGACGACGATGGTTCGGACGATCTCTCCCCGCGCGTTGTAGAGGGTCAAGGTAACAACGGCATCCGCTGCCAATCGATACGGCAACCACGTTTCCGGGTTGAACGGATTGGGATAGTTGGGGAGCAGAACCGTCTGTTTAGGGACAATGCGCGCCAGGAGACGTTCGAGGGTGGCGAGCCCGCGTCGGAAGAGCTCGGAGCCATCGTTTGATGCCCGCGCCTCAGCGAGCCAGCGTTCGAGCAGCGGGGCGAGTTGAGCGTCTGGTATGGCTGGCGGGGCGGCGGCGACGGATGGTATCGATTCGCCGAAGTGGGCGGTGACGGCGATCAGGTCTAAAATATCGACGACGCCGTCTCCATTCACATCCGCAGGGAGTCCCGTTCCTGAACGCCTGAACGCCAGCCCGACCTGCACCAGATCCATGACATTCACGACCCCGTCCTTATTCACGTCCCAGAGGAGATGGATAATCACCCCGCCGCTCTGGGTATGGGGCGTGATTTTGACTCCGTTAGCATCTGACAGCGTTGCGGTCTCAAAATCGAGCGCAGCGGTGCGACCGGGGGAGGCGGACGCCTTTGCCTTCAACTGGAGGGTTGCCACTGTCCCCGCCGCCACGGCTTGCGTCCCCGCCATTACAACGGTCAATTTGCCTGGGGAATCGGCGTTGACAGTGAGCAGCCAATTTTGAGTTGCGTCGGCTGTGACAACGGGAGGGTCCGCCAATTCCCAATCTGCGGTATCATAGCGAAGGGTCAAATGGATTCCCGCAATATTGGCTGCATAATCCAGCAGGATAGGAATGCCGATTGACTCACCGGGTCGAACGTGTCCTGCCGGAATGCTCAACGTCGGCCCCAGCAACGAGGCGCGAAACACACCGCCGCTATGCGTCCCCGCGTAGAGCGTCGTCCCAGAGACCGCCAACGACTGGACGTACAGGTTCCAACACACAGTTATCCCGCAGTACGTCAATCCCGTGTTGACGGCCGTCCAAGAATTGCCCCCGTTCTCTAAGCGGAAGACACCGCTTCCACCGCCTCCCCCCGTCCCTGCATAGAGGGTCGCCCCAGCAACCGCCAACGACTGGACGTCCCTGCCCGTCAATCCCGTGTTGATGGCAGTCCAGGACGCCTCACCGTCCTCTGAACGGAAAACACCGAACATAGTCCCTGCATAGAGGGTCGTCCCAAAGACCGCCAACGACTGGACGACAGTGTTCAATCCGGTGGCTGTCCAGGACGCCCCACCGTCCTCTGAACGGAAAACACCGTCCCAAGTCCCCGCATAGAGGGTCGTCCCAGAGACCGCAAACGACTGGACGTCCCTGCCCGTCAAGCCCGTGTTGACGGCGGTCCATGAGTTGCCCCCGTCATCCGAGCGGAAAATGCCACCCCCGCCAGTTCCCGCATAGAGGGTCGTCCCAGAGACCGCCAACGACCGGATGTCCTTGTTCGTCAATCCTGTGTTGACGGCGGTCCAGGACGCACCTCCGTTCTCTGAGCGGAAGACACCGCCGAACCCAGTCCCTGCATAGAGGGTCGTCCCAGAGACCGCCAACGACCGGATGTCCTTGTTCGTCAATCCTGTGTTGACGGCGGTCCAGGACGCACCTCCGTTCTCTGAGCGGAAGACACCGCCGAACCCAGTCCCTGCATAGAGGGTCGTCCCAGAGACCGCCAAAGACTGGACGTCAGTGTTTGTTAATCCCGTGTTGACGGCAGTCCAGGAGTTGCCCCCATCCTCTAAGCGGAAGACACCGCCATACGTCCCCGCAAAGAGGATCGCCCCAGAGACCGCCAAAGACCGGACGTACCCGTTCGTCAATCCGGTGTTGACGGCAGTCCAAGAGTTGCCCCCGTTCTCTGAGCGGAAGACGCCGCCATACGTCCCTGCAAAGAGGGTCGTCCCAGAGACCGCCAAAGACTGGACGTACTCGTTCGTCAATCCTGTATCGACGGCGGTCCATGAGTTGCCCCCATCCTGCGAGCGGAAGACACCGGGAGACGTCCCTGCATAGAGGGTTGCCCCAGAGACCGCAAACGACGGGACGTACCTGTTCAATCCGGTGGCTGTCCAAGAGTTGCCCCCGTCCTGCGAACGGAAAACACCGTCCCAAGTCCCCGCATAGAGGGTTGCCCCAGAGACCGCCAATGACCGGACACTACGTTCCGTTAATCCCATGTTGACGGCGGTCCAGGACGCCCCACCGTCCGACGAGCGGAAGACGCCGCCACCCCTGTCAGTCCCCGCGTAGAGGGTCGTCCCAGAGACCGCCAAAGACTGGACGTACCCGTTCGTCAATCCGGTGTTGACGGCAATCCAAGAGTAGCCCCCGTCCGCCGAGCGGAAGACACCGCCTCCATCTGTCCCTGCATAGAGGGTCGTCCCAGAGACCACCAACGACTGGACCTCCCTGCTCGTCAATCCCGTGTTGACGGCGGTCCAGGACTCACCCCCGTTCTCTGAGCGGAAGACACCGCCGCCCTGAGTCCCCGCATAGAGCCTTCCGTCTGGTGTGGCAAGGAGGGCTAGGACATTACCACCGTAAGGTCCGTTCGTCTGCTCCCAGACCAGTTCCTGCGCGGGGGCGGGGGACGCCCTCAACACCATCGCCATCAGTCCAACGGCAAACGCCGTCAACCATCTGTTTCTCATTTGTATCGCCTCCCTACTCAATTTGCACGTCGCCGTCCACCCGTGTTTTGAGGGGGATGGTGACGTTGCCAGAATCTCGAAACTCGGAGTTTGGCTCCATCTTCAGGGTCGTCTGTGCCGCTCTCAACGCGGTAAACGTGAGTTGGGCGATGGCACCGGAGCCATCGACGCCGGCGGGTTTTCCAATACCGACCCCCATGCTGAGATCCATCCTGCCTGCTTTTGAAGAATCCTCAAAGAAAACAACCGTCCCGCTATGGGTCGCCAGAAAATCCCCGCGCTCCACCTTGCCAATTCGGAGCACGGACGCATCGTAGGTCAAGATGACGTGCGCCAGCATTAAATTCGTCACCTCTTCTGCAACGAGCTGAACGGTAAAATCGGCCCCTTGACGGGCCCTGATATGTCGCGGTTTCACCAGCAGGGCAGGGCCTTTGACGGCATCTACCGTGAACGCCCGCGCCACGGGGACGGGGTCTTCAACCAGGGTCTGATACCTGCCCTTGACAGAAAAGGTATGCTTCCCTTCGTCCAGGGGAGAAAAGGTCACGGAACGCCCAGGACTCCATGTTGACCATGCGGCGTCATCCAGGCGAAAGCTGTATTCGGTGACCTGAGCGTTTCCAGCCCACTGGAACGTGACGTCGGCGCTGTCAACGGTCCTGCCATCGTCGGGACCTGCGACAATGAAGGTATCCGGTAGGACATAATTGGGATTCTCAGGGTCGAGCGGGTTATCGAATTTGATGGGTTCTGGGCTGTCCTTACAACCGATGCCGGTGGAAAGTAAGGCGCTTGAAACCATCAGCACCCACAGCCATTCTAATTTCTTTTTCATCATAGAAACCCTGCCATTCATGGGATTCATAAAACACCCTAATCTCAAGTCCCCGTGATGAATCACGGGGCTAGGGTCATCCCGTCCCTACGGGACGGGGGATGATGACCTTCCGAACCCATACGGATCAAGTTAAGCCACGCAGAGCGTCGAAAGTCATATTCCGACCCTCCCTCTCCCCCCCGTGGGAGAGGGCCGGGGTGAGGGGGCACCGTGACGCGGCTGGATTCTTCCCCCTCACCCTAACCCTCTCCCACAAGGGGAGAGGGAACTGAAAGCCTTAACTTGATCCGTATGGGATGATGACCTTCCGAACCATAAGTCCCGTAGGGACATTTGAAACAAGCCCACCGATTCCGCCGGATTGAGTTTATCGAAATCATCGGTGGGAACATTTATCGCATGACAATCAACTTCCGCGTCGCCGTAAATGAACCCGCGTGAAGCGTATAGAAATAAACCCCGCTGGCGACCCATTCCCCGCGATCATTTCTGCCATCCCAATACGCGGCGCGAGGGCGATCTAAATACCGTCCCGCTTTCTGCCACCCGAGCGTCAATGTCCGCACCCGTTGACCGTCCATCGCGAAAATCTGGATGGTCACAGCGCCGTCCGCTGCCAGTTGATAGGGCACCCACGTCTCAGGGTTAAAGGGGTTCGGATAGTTTTGCAGCAGTTGGGTGACTGTCGGCAAAGGTTCAAAACGCCATTGGAAACGCTTCTGCCCGCTGGCAATCTCCCGGTTAAATCCATCCCGGAGGTCGAAATTCAGGGTGAGCACGAAATCCTGCGAATCGAGACGAAGGCTGGCAGGCACTCCGTGACGCTTTTCAACGTTCAAAAAAGCGACGGTATTCCGCTCCGGGGGGTGAGGGACGGTGTTCCGCCCTGAATGCTCATCCAACCGTGCGAGCTGTATGTCCACCATCCCCCGTTCGTTATCGACATGATGGAGAAACAGAGTTGTCGCCTCCTGCCACAGGTTCCCCTGAGTGACCTGCGACACCTGAACCGCTTCGGGGTCGAAATTCAGGGTGAAGCGTGCGGCGAAGCCATCGATCGGTTCAGCGAGTGTGATCTCAACCCGATGCACCAGTGAGTGATCGACTGGCGGTTGAAGCGCCAGGTCGGGCTGGAATCGGTTTGGAGCGGGGATGATGGACGCAATGGCTGGCGTCGCCGGTGGCTTCTGCTTGGCCGACCAATTCCACATCAGGATAAACACGGCGAGGTCTTCAAAGTCAAACTTGCCATCAAAAGCAGGGATGAGGTCCGGTACTTTGCCCGTTGCGGGGCCGAGCTCCTTCTGAACATTCTTTTCACGCCACGCCTTGCTGAACAGCGCCAGGTCATCGAAATCGACATCCCTATCATCGTCATAATCCCCAAGCAGGTTCACCAAGCGGTAGGGGGTCGTCACCGCCGGAGTCCCGGCTCTTTGAGAGTCCTTTGGTGTGAGGCGAAATCGCACATCCATGCCGCTCGTTGAGGGAAGATCCTTTCTGGAATGCCAGATCACCGTGCCTGTATACCTCTCAGGGGTGATGCCCCTTGTTTCGCCTTCAACCGTCGGGCTACGCCAAGAACTGCCACCGTCGGCGCTGTACTCGTACACCACACTCAACGGTTCATTCTCCCTGTCATTCAGCGTGTAGTTGATGGAAATGTCCCCCGGTTGCCCCCCCGACACGCTTGACCCGACGGATAAACTCACGACTTCCGGCGGATGGTTGGGAATGACAACCGCAGACACGCCTTTCGCAGGGATGTTATTCTCCGGCGAGACAAGGACGAGATTCTCCAGCTCCAGGGGGCTTTTGAGGTTGTCATCCAGGACTTCAAAAGTAATGACGGCTAACACACCTGTCCCGCTGACCCCTTTCACGCTCACGGGGACCTCGCTTTCCACAGCGTCGCCCGTGTTGGGCTGAGTGACGGAAGTGATCCGGCGCAGGCGTGTCCCTGTGATACCGGCGATGAAACCGGCATCATTGCGGATGCCTTTTGCGATGGCGAAGTAGGTCTCCTCCCCGCCCTGCTTGAGGAACCCCCCTTCCTGAACCCCCTTATCCACAACCTTGAGGGCGTCCTTATTGAAGCGCAGATCGAACTGAAAGCCGTATAGGTTCTCCACACGATTGACCCTGACGTCTACGGTGAACCGCTCACCGACCATCAATACGGTAATTTCGGCTGGCAGGATGGTGACCTGAACCTGCGCTCCCGACAGGGGCGGAAGCAGCAGTGTTCCGAAAAAGAAAATCACTGACCAGCACCCGAACTTTTGCATCGCAACCCTCACACAGTATAGTAGAGAGACTCCCTTCCACACTATTTTGACTTTGGTAACTGGACTTTGGTAAATATAAGTGTGGAGGGTAGACCAGAAACCGAGTTTTTTCAACGACCACGAACGGCATTCGGCATTCAAGATGAGTTTTCGAGGGATGGTGATTTCTCCTGCGAAAAAAACTCGGTTTCTTTTTTCCAATTTACCAAAGTCAAACTATGGCAGAAGGGATAGACCGAACCTGATACCCACCGGCCCCCCCGAGCGCTGTATATCACGCGTATCGCTCACGTTTAATCCAAATTGGATAGCCACCGTTTGTCAATAAAGCAGGTAAAGTCCCCCTTCAAACCCGAAGCGAATATCGCCGCCCTTTCCCCGAAGCACATCATTGGGTATACGCGCTATCCCACGAAGGAATGGGACCAGGGCCTGTCTGGGGTTGTTGAAGAAAAAAGCGGAAATTGCGATCTGCCCCGATGGGCCGAGCCGGCGAATCGTTTCATCCGAAAGCTGTTCCAGGGTGTCCTCAATCGAGCCCCTATCCAGGCCAATCGCGCAGCTAATACCGAGCTTCCCAATCGAACGGCTCTGACTGGTGATACGTAAAGGGAGGAAGCCGATTCCCAAAAAAACATAATCGTTGCTACCAGGATAGCGGACCCATTCAAGGGAGACCTCTCCGTATTTGCTGGCGAGGTCTGATTCGTGTCGTAACCCCGCGGGGCCGGCAACTGCAGCGTGCAACACATTCAACGCCCACACCCCTCCTATCGCTCCGAGCGCTGCCTGTTGGAACACCAATTTTCTTTCCGCTGCATCGTGTGCATTGACCAGCTTTCGCCTGGCATCTTGAATCTCAGAGAGCGTGACGGCATGACGGTATTGCTCTTCTGCACGGCGATATTTCACCAATGCCTGGTCATATTGCTGATTGGCGACGATTGCGCTGACAATCGCTCCGACCTCCATGAGCAGGAAGAAGGTCCCGCTCACATACCGTTCCCCATAGTATTGTCCAGAACCGGGTAGAAGAAGGGAAGCCACCGCCATATCCGCCCGTGATTTGGGGAAGAGCGCGATTGCCAGGGTATTGTACTGATGGGGAGTCACTTCAAAGCGATGTTTCAACGGTTTATATCCCTTGACTTTCGCTGTGGCTTCATAGGTCCCCGGTGAAACATCGCGAAGCAGGACGGGGGCTTGGTGCGTTTTATGCCTACCGAGCGCACCGAGGTCTATGTCGATTCCGGACGGATTGCTCGTGACCCGCAGTTGGGTTTGTTGAGGCAAGGTCGCCTCAATGGATTGCATCCATTGGTCAGCGAGCGTGACGGTCTCTGTATACGGTTCATAGTCTTCGTGTTCAAGCCCAACGGTATATTCACCCGGTGGTAGCACGAGTTCAGCGGGCGTGCGCTCGTCACGCCGTTCGCCATTGAGGGCAATCGTCGCATCCGCCGGTGTGGAAGTGATACGGAGCGTTCCACGCTGTCGTTCGAGTTGAACGGTGACCGGTGGATTGGTGCCGGGCAACAACTGGATGGTTCGGAGAGCGGTTCGGTATGCCGGCAGGCGCAATTCCAGCGTCTGTTCGCCGGGGCGTAATTCCAGCGTGTGGGGGGTCACTCCCACTGGCTCGCCCTTGAGATGGATGGAAGCGCCTGCGGGGGTCGAGTTGATTTGGACGCGCCCAATCGAGGGTTTGAGTGTCAGGGCTATCGGTTCTGGCGACTCATGCACCGTGAGGGAACGTTCAATCGTTTCGTATCCGTCCAGACTCAAGCGCAAGGTATGTTCTCCTGTCAAGACTTCCGCCATCTGTAAGGGCGTTTTTCCTTTTACCTCGCCATCCAAGGCAACATCCGCGCCTTCGGGGGCGGAATGAACCAGTAAGGCGACCCGGGCGCGATTGAGCGTCACTGAGAGGCGTTTCTCTTCGCCCGCGCGGAGTGTCACTTCGACGGTTTGGCGCTCGAAATCTGGAGCATAAGCCGTGAGGGTGTGCTTCCCCAATGGAATGCCTGAGAGTCGAGGGGGCGCGGCTTGTTCGGGACCCCCGTCCATCGAAACCATCGCACTCGCGGGATTGACCGAAATGATGAGCACCGCATGTTTCACCAGTTGGGCTTCCAGGCGTGTGGTCGCTTCGTTGTCTATCACCACCTGACCCTTCCAGGGGTAATACCCCTCCGCCTGGGCATTGACCTCATACGTCCCGGCGGGCAGGCGTTCAAAGGTATATGGCGTGCGTGCCTTGTGTTCCCCGACCTGCACTTCGGCTCCGGATGGCTCCGAAGTCACCCCCAGGTTGCCCCAATTCTGTTCAAGGTTCACTTTGAGTGTCGTCATCGCCTCCGGCAGAACGATAACCGTCCGGACGGTGGGACGATAGAATTGGCGTGTGAGACGCACGGTGTGGAGCCCCGATGGAATGCTTTCCAGAACCAACCCTTCCGGCTTCGTCTGTCCAACGTCTTTGTCATCCAGAGCGACCTGTGCGCCAAAGGGTTCCGAAAAGAGCTTCAGGTGACCGACGCCGGGGGGGATATCAAGATTGAGGCGGACCAAACGCCCGGGACGAATCTCGCCGCGCCGATTCAGCAGGCGCGCCCGGCTCTCCGATTCGCCAACGGCTGTGACCTCAAATTCGCCGATCAGAATCGGCTTCGTTACATCCCCGATGCTGATTTCATAGTACACCTCGCCCCGAATCCCCTGCATCAGTTTTTGCGGCTCACCGAGGTCGATCGTAATCGTCTCTTCTTCCACAGCGGTGACCGTGCCATGGATTTCTACTGGCTCCGCGTGGCATACGGTCACGCCGATCAAACCGATCAGGATGGCGAGAGCAATTTCCAGAGATGATGATATATTTCGTTTTTTCATGATTCACTTCCTGAATGACATCAATCAGAATCCATAATCAACTTTTTCCGCTTGGCTTGGATTGACAAATCCAAGCCGTTCCCGATGGATATGGCTATCCATCAAGAGCAAAAAATGCCACTTCTTTTTTGACAGTTGCTTACTACTACTACTACACTGTGAAATAAGTTTTGATACCTTCGTAGAACATGCGGCTCGCTTGTTTAACTCACGGATGAACAAGCCAGCGGCATGTTTTACTTCGTTCTGTCACCCCTCAGAATTTATTTATACTGTCAACGGTCATCATGTTGAAGTAGGGGCGAAGCATTCGCCGGTTCGTTTTGCCCCAACTCGCTGGTTTGTCTGGCGAATGCTTCGCCCCTACTCGGCCCGCAGCAGTGCGACGGTGATATTATCCTCGCCTCCCGCTTCGTTGGCAAGTCGGACCAGCCGGTGGCTGAGGCGTTTCAGAGGGTGTGTCTTACGCACGCACTGGTAGATGGCATTCTGGCTCACGTAACTGTGTAATCCATCGGTACAGAAGAGGTAGGTCTCCTTCCGCTGCACGGGGTGCTCATAAAACGCGACTTCAGGCGGCAAACGGCTTCCAACAAATCGCGTGACCATGTTGCGATACGGAGAAACTTTTGCCTCCTCCTGGGTCAGTTTCTTCTGATGGAGCTGTTCCGCAACCCAGGAGTGGTCTTCAGTGAGCTGCTCCCCCCCCCCCTTCGTGATGCGATACACGCGGCTATCGCCCAGATGGGCAACGAAGAGGATACCTTCCACAAGCAACCCCACCGTGAGCGTTGTGCCCATGTCCATTCCCTCCTGTTGAGCGGTTTGATAAACATAGGCATTGGCTTGATGAACCACCGATGTGAGGAATTGAAGCGGCGCATCTGGAACCCTGTCCAGTTCCCCAACCCGACGCTCGACCACCTCAATAGCGATGGTGCTGGCGATCTCTCCTCCTTCATGTCCGCCCATACCATCGGCAACCGCCAGGACACAGAGAGGGATTGAAGCCAACCGATGGGCGCACCCCCGGTCCTCATTTCGCGCCCGTAACTTGCCTCGGTCGGTGTGATATGCGAGCGTGATATTCACGATTTGACCTCAAAGTGTAGTTTCGTCCCGCCTAACTGGATGTCATCCCCCGATTCAAGCGGGCGGCTCTCCGTCACGTCCTGGCCGTTCACCCGGGTGAGATTCGTTCGACTCAGATGCGTGATGGTAAATTGCCCACTTCCCAGGTATGTCAGACGCGCATGTTCGCCGGAAATCGTTAGATGCGCCGCTGACAACTGGATGTCACCGTTGCGACCCATGATGGATTCCTTTTTGGTGATTGGATAGATTTCGTTCACATCGGCGGGACCTTCGATGACCCGCAACGATGCCTGAACACCATCCAGATAGGGGATGGTGGGGACCCGCCCGGCGGTCTGTGACACCACACGGGGCGGCGTTACGTGCGTGACCTCAAAGCGCAATTTTGTACCGCCCAACTGGATGTCATCCCCTGATCGAATCGAACGGCTCTCCGTCACGTCCTGGCCGTTCACCTGGGTGGGATTGGTTCGACTCAGATGCGTCAGCGTAAATTGCCCCTCACCCAGGTATGTGATTCGCGCATGTTCACCGGAAACCATTAGATGCGCCGCTGACAACTGGATGTCACCCTTTCGACCAATGATGGACTCCTTCTTCGTAATCGAATAGACTTCGTTCACATCGGCGGGGCCTTCGGTAACCGTCAGTGATGCCCGAAGGCCCTCCAGATATGGAGTCGTGGGGACTCGTCCCGCGGTCTGGGACGCCGCTCCGTTCCGAGAGTCCGCAAGGCGGACCTGACGCGGTAGCGTTCGTTGTGTGGTCGTTGGGGGGGGTGTCGTGGCCTCGGGCGGAGATGTGGCACGCGGTGCCACGCTCGGTGGTGTCACTTGTGCCGTCAGTGGCTTTGGGGTCGGGACCTGTGGCGGACGTTCCCAAGCGGCTGGTGGCCAGAAGTCACCCCATAAGGGTAGATGGTTCAAAAAGACGCCGCCAATCGCAATGATAAATCCAATAATCGTTCCAAACGCTCCAAATTGGAAGGTGAGCCCCAGCTCTTCCATTGAGACCCGCCCAAACTCCGTTTTGATTCCCGTGGAAGTATGAATCAGTTCAATCAAAATCCCGCCAAGCCCAATTCCACTGGCGATGAGAACAGGCACTTTAGATTTCCAAGGGGTTTGTTTTTGCCAGAGGAAAAGGCTGATACCGAGGATGGCTAACGCCGCAATTAAAGCAACGGTGACGAGATTTCCATCCTGGGCGAGCCGGAAACCGGAGGCCGTTTGCGAGGTCCCCATACACGAAAATTTAACCCACGGCATAAAGAAACAGAGTAACGCGAGCGCGGCTCCTGCTGGCGTAACAAACCATGCGTTCTGATTTTTTTCGGAGAGATTCATGTGAATCTCCTTTCCTTTCTGGCGCGATCTTCACGACTGAATCTCAAAGCGTAATGTCGTCGCGCCTAACTGGATTTCATCCCCCGATTCAAGTGGACGGTTCTCCGTTACATGCTCGCCGTTCACCTGGGTCGTGTTGGTCCGACTCAAGTGGGTCAGGGTAAATTGCCCACTTCCCACATAAGTCAGACGTGCATGCTCATTGGAGACCGTCAGATGCGCCTTTGACAACTTGATGTCGCCGTCGCGTCCGATAATGGATTCCCGTTTCGTAATCGGATAGACCTTGTTCACATCGGCTGGCCCCTCAATGAGTGTCAATGATGCCTGAACACCTTCCAAATACGCAACGGTCGGTTGATACCTGGGTTCCTCATGTCGCGTGGTCGGTATCCATCCCGTGGGCTGAGAGGTGGCGTTTTCAGATGTGCCTTGTCGTGCCGGTGTGTTGGTCGCCGGGACAACGGGTTGGGGCGCTTTCGCTGCCCGCTGGGGACGGAAAACAAGCACCAGCAAGACAACGACCAGCAGGAGGAAAACGACAGCCGCCACAACTAACCCCACGACTGGGAAACCAGGGGCCTTGCGGCTCAACTCCCGGAGATAGGGGATACTGGTCGCTGCCTCCTGGGAGACCACCCCCTTGACCACAAAACGTTTGCCGATGGCAGGCAATTCTCGAGTCCGCACCTCAATCTGTCCGTCAAGGTCATCGGTGAGTTTATACAACCCACTCGTGAGGGTTGTGGTTCCCGGGGTGACGTTCGTCACATCTCCCTCAATTTCCACGACGGTGTTGTAATAGCGCGCAGGATTGCTCAGAACGTCGTTCACATACAACCGGGGGGCAGCCCATGCAAGCCCTACCCAGAGCAGAAACAGGGTCATGAACCCAATTCTTTTTATCATGGTGATACACTCCTTCGTACGAGCGAGCCGCTGGCTCGTTGTTTAACGGGCGAGCCGCCCGCTCTACATGATAATGCGCCCCTAATCCATCAGGTAGGGCCGCAATGTTTGAATCACCTCAACGGCGTGGGGGTAGCGTTCCGCTGGCGTTTTTGCCAGCATTCTGAGGACGATCGCTTGAAGCCCCGCTGGTATATCAGCACGCCACTGATGTAAGGGAGCAGGAGAAGCACGCTCATGCAACCGGATCAATTCCACCAGGTCATCACTCTCGAAAGGCAAACGTCCCGTCAGCATTTCATAAAACACCACTCCCAGTGAGTACAGGTCGCTGCTCGGTCCAACCTCTCGATCGAGACAGAGATAACCGCCGGAAAGCCACCGCACGCCATCGACCGAGATTTTGGGCATCTGCTTCGCCAGCGCAATGCCAAAATCCATCACTTTCACCTCATCCCCTTCTGTGAGCAAAATGTTCTCAGGTTTGATGTCCCGGTGATAGATCTGCTTGAGATGCACATAATCGAGCGCTTCGCAGATTTGTATCACATATTTGATGGCTTGCGCGATGGGAAGTGCTCCATATTGATTCATCCGCTTCCGCAAGTCGGTGCCCTGGATATATTCCATCGCCAGATAGGGCGTCCCATCCACCTCTCCTGCCTCGAGGATATTCACAATGTGCGGGTGAGAAAGTTGTGCGCCAATCTCTGCTTGACGCAGGAAACGTTGCACGAACTCTTCATCCCGCAGCATATTGTCGAAAGGGAGCTTCAGAGCGACCACGCCGGGGCGCGTCCGATACTGCGCCTGATAGACAACTCCCATACCGCCTCGCCCAATTTCCCCCAATAACTGGTACTTGCCAAATAGAGCGTCTGCGGCGTGATGGGGTGTTATATTGCGCTTGTAGGTGGGTGCTGTACGCGGTTGCCCCCCCGCGCGCCGGCGCAATAAGACCACGAGCATCACAGCCAGAAGGGTGAGAATTCCAACACTGAGCGCTCCAACGAAAAAAGGTATCAGATTCGGCTGCCGCATGCCACCGCCATCTGGCTTGAGGAGATTCGCCTGAATGACCACTTTCCCTCCCGGTGAAAGCGAGAAGGTCTCCATGTAATCCTTGTAACCTGAATGTACAACCCGTATAACGTGGGAGCCAGCGACAATGAGCTTCTTCTGAGGTGTGGGACCCATCAGTGTATTGTCAAGATACACCATCGCCCCTTCCGGCTGAGAAGAGACAACGAGCGTTCCCTGTTCTGGAAGTTTAGGGGCTGGTGTGGTATGAGGGGCTTCGGTTTTGGTGGGGAGTGGCTCCGTTGTCGTTTTTGGAGGCGGGGGGGATTCCAGGAGCACCTCGACAACAGTCGTCGGTCGCTTCTCGGCGATGGTGATATCCTGTTCAAGCGGTTGGAAATTGTTTTTGGATAATTGCAGACGGTACTGCCCGATCGGTATGGGTTTGGTCAGAGGGGTTTTGCCGATGGATTTGCCATCAAGCACTGCTTCAGCGCCGCTGGGTTTCGTGCGAATCGTGAGCGTGCCGGTGAGCGGGGGCAGGGACAACCGGATGGATGCGGTCCGACTCGCTTCCACCGTGACATCCCGAGTCGTTACCTGAAATCCATCCTTTTCCACACGCACCTTGTGAGTTCCGACAGCAATCTCTGAGATTGTCAATGGCGTCGGTTGCGGTTGACGGATGTCATCCACAGAAACGATCGCATCAGAGGGGTTACTTTCGACATGCAAACTTCCTGTCAGGTGGGATAACTCGACATGTACCGGCGGGTTGAGTTCGTCAGCCGTAATCTTGAGAGAATACGAGTGGGCGTGATAGCCTTCCCGTTGAAAATCCAATTGATACGTTCCGGGGGGAAGCGAGATCTCCGGCAGCGGCGTCTGACCAATCGGATTGCCGTCCAACGTCACGGAAGCCCCACTCGGCTGTGAAGTGATGAGGACCCGGCTCTTGGCTCTGAGCCGATTCACAGGGAAACATAACAGGATAATCAGGAAGCAGATGACCACGATTCGTTTCATTGCAATCCTCACTCATGCTGCTCGGCGTAAATTTCTCGACAGTTTGCCCCCCTCGGTTCCCCCGTGGACGGGGGGAAGGAAACGCCCCTCCCCGCCCAATATCCTCCGTCCACGGGGGATTATAGGGGGGTGGAGGGCCGGGGTGGGGGGAGGCCGGGTGGGGGTCAACATCTGTCGAGTTATTTCTGCTCGTTGTGGATACGATTGGGTGATAACTGCTGGATTTAACGCTGATTTGTATCTGGATGTGAGTGCAACCCCAAGAGGATAGGAATTCTCAGCATCATGTGTTATAATATCATTGAAATAAATCTATGTCAACGGAAAATGTCAGTTAATTCTATACAATGTCACATGAGAAATGAGATCCAATCGTAGCCCAACTTTCTAAGTTGGCCAACCAAGGGCATCCTTCGCAGAAACCAAGATAGAATCCGCCGGGTTGAGCTTGTCGAAACCTTGGGCTACAATTGAGCGTGACATTGTAGTGTTAATAGATAATGTAACGACTTCAAAAATAAACTTTACATTTTGGCAGGGAAGGAAGGGAAGGAAAGGAAGGAAGAATGTAACAGATCTCTTTCCCTCCCAGCCCTTCCTTCCTATATTTTATACCATGCTCACTGGAAAAATCAGGAAAAAATACCATGAGAATTATTGATTCGCGTTTGGAACTATTTGTCGATGATTGGCTGATAGACCGGCTGACAGGCGTGCGCTTGCAGCTTCACCAGCCTGCGCCCCGTGAGGTTGCGTTCTACTTCGATCAGCCCTGGGAAGGCATCACCAGCGCTTATGCGACGGTTTTCAAGGATGAAGACCGATACCGCATGTACTACCGGGGGTCTGGCGCAGAAGGGGGACATCAGGTAACGTGCTACGCGGAAAGCGAGGACGGGGTTGCCTGGCGCAAGCCGGCCCTTGGCATCTGCGAGTTTCAGGGGACGAAGGAGAACAACATCGTGTGGACAGGCGACGGGGCGCATAATTTCGCCCCCTTCCGAGACACCAATCCTGATGCCAGCGCAGATGAACGCTACAAGGCGGTGGCGGGTGGTCTGATTGTGCTGACTTCGCCAAATGGGTTGCGCTGGTCTCAGAAAGGGGATAAGCCAATCATCACCGATGGCGCGTTCGATTCGCTGAACCTCGCCTTCTGGGATGCCGTGCAAGAACAGTATGTCTGCTATTTGCGCGACTTCCGCAATGGCGTCCGAACCATCCGTCGCGCGACATCGCCCGACTTCGTCCACTGGACGACGCCGGAATGGTTGGATTTTGGGGACGCGCCCCCGGAGCATTTTTATACGAATGCGACCACGCCCTATTTCCGGGGGCCGCATATCTACCTCGCGTTTCCAAAGCGGTTTGTCCCATCCCGTAAAGCCGTGCCGGAGCACCCCAGCCCCGGCGTATCGGATGCAGTTTTTATGACCAGCCGCGACGGTCTACACTGGAATCGTCATTTCATGGAAGCGTTTATCCGCCCGGGGCTGGATGCGGAGAACTGGACAGAGCGCAATAACATGCCCGCCTGGGGGGTTGTCCCCACAGGCCCCAACGAAATCTCCATCTACTACAGTCAGCACTACCGCCACCCAACAGCGCATATCAAACGTGGCACCCTGCGGACGGACGGGTTCGTCTCGGTGCGTGCCGATTACGCGGGAGGTGAGATGGTCACGAAGCCGTTGATTTTTCAGGTCGAAGACTCTCGGAACGGAGAGAACGAACTGGCGCTCAACTATTCAACCTCCGCTGTGGGGAGCATTCGGGTGGAGATTCAGAACGCCGAGGGAAGGACGATGCCCGGCTATTCCCTGCAAGAGAGCATTGAGATTTTCGGAGACGAGATTGCGCGCGTCGTTACCTGGGAGCGGGGAGGCGATGTGAGCCAACTCGCCGGACAGCCGGTGCGGATCCGCTTTGTGATGAAGGACGCGGATGTGTACTCGATTCAGTTTCGTGTATGATTATCCTATTGGGATGCTTTACAGGCTGGCGCGAATGGGATATTGAACGATATTCTGTTTTAACGGATGCTCTTGAGGCATCGGTTCTTGGGAGGAAACTCCTTGTCAAAAAACGTCATTGTCATGGCAGGACCGAACGGTTCTGGTAAAACAACTTTTGCATCCGAGTATCTCAGGAATTCGGACTATGAATACATCAGTATGGAGGGGCGCAATGAGTCAACACGAATTAAGCCTTGATACTTACAAACAAGCGCTTGAGCTACTGCGGATTGGTAATCGTGCAGTGAAACGAGCGCAGATGGAAAACCGCAAAAAAGGCATTCCAAATGTGTATTCTTATAACGGCAAATTGTACTACGAATTGCCAAATGGCGAATTAACGAAAGAAGACCCATCTGAGAAAGAGAGGCAAATCGGAGAAACTCAATGACAAACCGGATGTCGAAAATCGACATCCACAAATCAAGGAGGTTAAAAACATGCACATCTTATCTCGCGATCTGATCGCAGGGGCTGTTCGGTCAGCGATGAGGCTTTTATTTGCAACCCTTTTTTTGCTCTGTTGGCAAACTGCTGGATATACAGTAGAGAAAGGGCTCGTCCTGTACCTTCCCTTTGACGAGGGGACAGGGAAGATAGCCCATGACATCTCTGGAAACGGGAACCACGGAGATATCAACAACACGAAATGGGTCAAAAACGGTAAATATGATTCCGCCTTAGAATTCAGTGGGGCTGTTGATAGTTATGTGCGTATCAAGAAAAGCAACAGTCTCATTCCGAAAGACCAGGTAACGTTGGAAGCGTGGGTTTTTCCCACACAAGTCGCTGGCAACAACAACATCATCAGCAATACCGAAGGTTCAGGGCATACGATACGCTTTGAAAATGCACAATTGAAGGCTTACATTCACATCGAAGGCGCTTATGCAACTCCCGTTGGCGTGCCCGTTATCAAGCCGAATCAGTGGTATCATACCGCGGCAACGTTCGACGGCAAAGTGGCGCGGCTCTATCTGAACGGAGAGATGGTTGGCGAGGTCGATCGAAAAGGCGTGATCACCGAATCGACACAAGACATCTTCGTGGGAAGCGAAACCGATGGGAATCAGCCAAACGTGACCTATATGTTCTTTGGACTGATTGATGAAGTGCGAATTTGGCACGTTGCTCGTACAGCCGATGAAATTAAAAAGGGAATGGACAAACTCAACCTTCCCGTAAATCCCAAGGGCAACCTCACGACATCTTGGGGTAAAATCAAACAACGTTCATGAGGGGGAAAACAACAATGAAGCTTTTGGAAATCGCGATCATCAAACTTCTGACAGTGGCACTGCTGGCAGAGCCTGGAGGTGCTATGAACTGGTACGTCAGCCCACAGGGAACGCTGACAGGGGGTGGCTCGAAAGCGTCCCCCTGGGACATCGAATCTGCGTTACTCGGGGCGCATCCCATCCAGCCGGGCGATACCATCTATCTACTCGGTGGAACCTATCGGCGTCGTCCGCAAGAGCAGTTTGAGGTAAAACTCGTCGGCGCGGCGGGCAAACCCATCCATATCCGCCCCGCCCCCAACGAGCGTGTCATCATTGATGGCGGCTTGCTGGTGCAGGAGCCATCGGCTTACGTGTGGGTCTGGGATTTGGAGCTCCTGGTCTCTGAACCCAACCCAACGGAGCCGGTCGGTTCTGGCTCTCACCCGGAGGACTTCAAACGTCCCTGGGGTGGTCTGAACATGCGCGGCGGAACAAACTGCAAATATATCAACCTCGTCATCCACGACAATCGCCAGGGGGTTAGCTTCTGGCGCGAGGCGAAGGACAGCGAACTTCACGGCTGTATCATCTACGATAACGGCTGGCCCGCGACTGACCGCGGCCACGGTCATGCCATCTACACGCAAAACGACACAGGCGTCAAAACCATCTCCGACTGCATCATGACAGGTGGCTACAGCTATACCATGCACGCTTACGGTTCTGCGCGTGCGGATGTGAACAACTATCTGATCGAGGGGAACATCTGTTATAATGCCGGTCCCTTCCTCATCGGCGGGGGCAAGCCGAGCCACGGCATTCGCGCGTTTAATAACTACCTGTACGGCGTCAACATGCGCCTCGGCTACGATGCCCCCTACAACGAAGACTGCGAGGTGCGCGACAATGTTATCGTCAACGGCAACCTCAGCATCAACAACTTCAAGCAGGTGGTGAACGAGGGGAACCTCATCCTGGACAAGGCGGAGGCTCGACCAACGACTCCACTCGTAGTCTTACGCTCCAACAAGTACGCTCCCAATCGGGCAAACCTTGCGATTTTCAAGTGGGACGGGCAGGAATCAGTGGCTGTGGACGGGGGGACTTTCTTAAAGGCCGGCGATACGTACCGCCTGATGAATCCTCGCGATCTCTTCGGTCCGCCGCTCCTTGAGGGAACATACACCGGCGAGCCGATTCGCGTACCGGTCAACGGAGAATTCGCGGCTTTCGTCCTGCTCAAAACGAATACCAATTTGCATTAAAAAAGTAACTTTGCTCCCGTCGGATTGCCAAATCCGACGGTTCGGCCTGTCCCGATTCATCGGGGGCGTGGATTTGGCAATCCACGCCGAGCATTTTCCGGATAGGCTCTTAGTAGGGGGTTGATTCGCGAGGAGGGCCAATTCAATGAGAAAAACAACTCGACGTATCACAATCATCGTAACCCTCTTGAGCATCACGTTGCTTCTCTGGGTCGCGGCGTTGCTCTTTCTGTTCCGAATCATCAACATATTCGACGCCGTCCTGATGAAGTTTCCCGGACCGGTGGTCATCTTCGGTGTCATGGCGGGTTTCCCCCTGCTGGCAGTGATTTTGGCCGTAACAATGAGGCGCAATGGAGGTTCGCTGGTTCTGAGTGGCGTGATTGCGGGAACGGGTGGACTTTTCTTCATCGCGTTCATCCTCCTGATGGGGATTCCCATGCTCACAAACGCCATCACACCCAACACTCCTAAGAACCCCAGCACGCCCCGGCCACTCCCACCGCAAGTCGAAGACTCTCGGAACGGAGTCGGATTGCCTGTCTTTCCGGGGGCGGAAGGCTTCGGAACACGCACTCCCGCGGGGCGCGGGGGCAAAGTGATTGAAGTCACCTCCATCGCAGATGACGGGCCAGGAACGCTCAGAGCCGCCTTCAACGATTCCTCTCCGCGCATCATTGTGTTTCGTGTCTCAGGGACGATTGAACTGAAAGGTTCTCTCTTTATCAATCACCCCTTTGTAACGGTCGCAGGTCAGACCGCCCCGGGCGACGGCATCTGCATCAAGAACGCTGGCATCGTGATTACGACGCACGACGTGTTGCTCCAACACCTTCGGGTGCGCCCCGGAAATGAAGGTGACGTTGAGGCGGAGGATAACGATGCCATCGCGATACTCGGCAGACATGCGCACGTTGATGGTGCTTATAACGTGGTGCTCGACCATATCTCAGCGAGTTGGGGGGAAGATGAAACGGTCAGCACATGGTTCGGCGCACACGATATTACCATCTTCTGGTGTATCATCAGTGAGGCGTTGAATAAAAGCCGACACCGCAAGCGAACCCACAGCGCTGGACTCCTGATTGGGGATAGTTCCTACAACGTCTCTGTGCACCATACGCTTCTGGCGCATAACGACTTCCGAAATCCGCTCATTATACAAGGCGGCACCCACGACTTCGTCAATAACGTCGTTTACAACTGGGGTGTATTGGCGGCTGAGATTGTGGATTACGACTCGAATTCCTTTCTGAACTTCGTCGGCAACTCCTTCCTGCCCGGTCCGTCTACCCAGCAACGGGCTTATGAGATTCGGATCGGCACCGACAGTGGCACACCGCAGCTCTATGTGGAGGGCAACGTCGGACCGCATCGCCCCACCCCGGACTCAGACGAGTGGTTGCTCGTCAAATTGGGGTGGGGGCACGACGGAGTCGCCCCGGCCAAGTACCGTTCCCAGACGCCTTATGCAACGCCGGCGGTTACGAAGATCGACGTGACCCAAGCCCTGGAAAGCGTTCTGGCTGAAGCCGGAGCGACACTCCCCCAACGGGATGTGGTTGATCGACGTGTCGTTACAGAGGTGCGAAACCGGACGGGTGCAATTATCAACTCTCCCCAGGAGGTCGGTGGCTACCCTCAACTCACAAACGGCGTCGCTCCAGTCGATTCGGACCATGATGGCATGCCTGATGCCTGGGAGCGGATGCAAGGGCTGAACCCCAATGATGCTTCGGATGCCAGCGGGGATATTGATGGAGATGGGTCTGAAAGATGTTGGGATGTCTGTTTTAGCGGAAGAAAAGCAGGAGATTTTCCGAGCAGTTGCTCCACGGTTCCGAACTTGCCTCATTCTGCCGGGTCATCAACTGAAGGATGTAGAAATAGACGAGCAACTTTTCCCTCTTTCGTCTCTGTGTCAACTGTTTTTTTGCGAAGCATTTTTGGGGATTGCTATTGGTTGGCCGATGTAACGCGAAGCCCTCACGGCCGATAAAGTTCCGCTACCTTCCAAATCGCCGTTGCAATATCCTGCACATCCGATTCCGCATAAAATTCGCGCATGGGAATCGTGACCATGCGGTTCAGAACGCCTTCGGTGACGGGGCAGAGCCCTTCGTGATATCGAATCCCTTTCCTCGCCCGTGGGTGATCCCATGGGTGGCTCGTCCCTCCGAAGGTCCGCTGGTTTTCGACAGACTCACTGCACAGGAAAATCGGTTTGCCAATGTAGGAAGGTGCCCCAGGGATTCCTTCCGCACGCAACGCCTCAACGAATTGTTTCGCGGTGGGCGCCCTCTGGGCACGGGCGTTGGGATTGACAGTCAAACCGTAGAGCCAGTAGGAGGCTTTGCAGCCGGGAAGGACACGCTGGGGTTGAATGTGCGGGGCGTCCGCAATCAACGCCGTCAACAGGTCCCCGTTGCGACGGCGGCGTTCAACGACACCCCGGACCTTGCGAACCTGGGCGCAAGCAACGGCCCCCTGCAATTCGGTTAGATGATAATTCAACCCGATGAGGCTGTACTTGCGGGGCCACTGCCAATCTTGATGTTGCCCTTTGTCAGTAAACAGCAAACCTCGCTTCCCATAATTGTCATCGTTCGTGATGGTGACGCCCCCCGCGCCGGTGGTCATGTGCTTGCTCTGTTGCAGGCTAAAGCACCCAATGTCTCCGACAGTCCCGACGAGCTTCCCACGATATTCCGCCAGATGCGCTTGAGAGCAATCTTCAATCAGGACCAGGTTATGTTTCCGGGCAATTTCCACAAGCGGGTTCATATCCGTCGGATTTCCGAAGAGATGGATTGCCATGATTGCCTTCGTCTTTTCCGTGATGTTCGCCTCAACACTGACTGGATCGATATTGTACGTGTCAGGCTGGACATCGGCAAAGATCGGGATACAATTTTGGTAAATAATGGGTAGAATCGAGCCCAGGTCCGTGATTGGCCCGGTGATAATCTCATCGCCGGGGGCGGGGTCAATCATCCCCAGAGCGACATGGATGGACGCCGTTCCAGAGCTAGATGCCACGGCATGCTTGACGCCGTACAGTTCGGCGAATTCCTTCTCGAATTGGATGACCTTCGTGCCGCCCCACCGAAACATCTGACCCGATTCAATGACGTCGGTCAACTCCTTGAGTTCTTCTGCACCGACTTTTTTGCCGTCAGGCAATGGGGTCGTCCGAGTTTTTTCACCACCGTCAATCGCTAAACGTTTTTTTGAATTCATTTGCTTCCTTTCCGTGTAATTGCTTGATTGCAAATTTCTATTGTACTATCACTGCCTGCTATTTTACCACAACCATCCGACAGAGCGCAATGAACTATCCCGCATGAACCGTATTGACCTAAACTGACGTGCCTTAACTAATTTCGGATTGCAGATTGCGGATTGCGGATTGGAGATTTCGATAAACTCAATCCAAGAAAAGCAACATCAATGCTGGACTTGCTACATCCAAAATGTATAGTTTATTTTTAAAAGTTAGTTAGAACTAACTTTTAAAAATAAAGTTTACATCAGACTTCCGAAGTCTCCGAGACTTCGGAAGTCTGCGAAGCCTTAAACGTATAGTTTATTCTTAAAAGTTAGTTAGAATTCGACGGATGCTTATGTTTCGCTTCGCGACCCAGTTAAAGTCAGTTTCACCCTTTATTGGCTACGGTGGGGAATTCAACCGCAGAACATCTTGCGACATTAAACTGCACTGTGCTATAATACCCCTGCACAACCGTGATTAATAATCGTTAGGAGAAAAATGGAGTGATAATACGTCATTACTATCGCAATAGATTTTTAGCAAAAATCATGCTGCTTTTGTTTTTTATAGGGTACTCGATTCCAGCGGGATTGGGTCAATCGAAATCGGAACTGCAGGATAGCATTTCCAACTCCCGCCGGAATGCAATTGTACGCGCTGTTGAGCGTGCCAGCCCAGCAGTGGTCAATATCAGTACCACACGAATCGAGCGCGTGAGCGTCAGACCCCCATTTTTTGATGACTGGTGGACACCATTTTTTGATACGCCGTTGCGCATTCCGCAACGGCGTGAGTTGCATGGGCTGGGGTCGGGCGTCATTTTTGATCGAAAGGGATATGTGCTGACGAACCAGCATGTGATTGAGGGCGCACAGGTAACCAAAGTGATCCTTTCAGATGGGCGGGAGTTTGATGCAAAAATTATCGGCGAGGATTTTCTCTCCGACTTGGCTGTATTAGCCATTGATGCTTCAAATCTCACTGAAATTGAATTGGGAAATTCTGACGATCTGCTGATCGGTGAGTGGGCAATTGCGATTGGCCACCCCTTCGCCGCGACTATCGGCAATCCGAAACCGACTGTCACCATCGGCGTCGTGAGTGCGACAGACCGAGCGCTGAAAACCGATGAGCGGCTCTATCGCAACCTCATCCAGACGGATGCCTCGATTAACCCCGGAAACAGTGGTGGGCCGCTCGTCAATCTGTACGGGCAACTGATCGGCATCAATACAGCAATTTATTCAACAAGCGGTGGTTCACAAGGCATCGGTTTCGCCATGCCAGTGAATACTGCTAAAAAGGTTGCCGACCAACTAATTCCGTATGGAGCGGTTGTCCCTCCCAACATCGGGCTCGATGTGCAAGACCTGACACCGGAGTTAGCGGATTCCCTCAATTTGAAGGGGAACGTTGGTGTATTGGTAGCGGCCGTGGAGAGAGGGAGCCCCGCCGCAGAAGCGGGCATTCAGCGTCGTGACGTTATTGAAGCGATTGATCAGCAACCGATGACCAGTTCGGAAGCATTCAGTGCAGTTACACGTTTATTGCATGAGAATCAAATCGTTACTTTTCAAGTTTTGAGCGATGGCAAGCGAAAAAATTTGCGCTTAAAAATTCGGGAACTTCAATGGACATTTATGATGCAAGGCTGGGGCATCACCGTTGATCAATTAGATCGAAAAGCGGCGGAACAGTATGATCAACGAGGCGTCCTCGTTTCAAAGATAGATCGGAACAGCACGCTCGCACAACTGGGATTGAAGCGCGGAGATTTGATTTATCAAATTAACGATCTCAAGATTAAATCGCTTGGAGATTTCAAACGTATCACCAGTCAGTTGCAACGGAATCAAGTGATGACGCTTTACTTTGAACGGAATCACAAACTGATGCGATTCACGAACCTGTTGATTCAATAGACGAGAAACAGACCATTTTAATTTAGGTAAGCAAGCACGCAAGAAATACTTGACAAAATGCCTGAAATGCTTTATATTTTCCGAACATTCGCCGAGGTCTCAAAATAACACCCAAGAGAAAGACTCTTCCACTCCGCCGAGGTTATTAAAATGGGGAAAACAATATCTTTAGTTACAGCGGCCTGGTTTTGTTTCCGGACATTCGCTCCCCCGTTCGTTATGGCACAAACTGAGCATAATCCAGTTGAGCGAGGCGAAATCCGCCAGGTTGATTTCGACAAGCTCAATCCGGCGGAGCGTGTCGAAACCTCCGATCACAGACCTGTCTCCCGATCGGATCGGGACGAAGGATTGGAAATGGCACCGTCATCTGAGCCGGAAAATTTATTACCAGAAGCCGTTGAGGAAGCAGAACTACCTCGTCACATCATTCGAGTGGGTGACAATTTTGATCTCGGAGCCACGAAAATCGTTGATAGTATCACCTTAGCCATCGGTAATGCGAAGATTCGGGGACATGTTATCGGTGATATATTTGTTTTCGCAGGAGACGTTGCAATTCAGGATAGTGCCCAAATCATGGGAAGGGTCACAGTGGTTTTAGGAAAAATCAAGGGCCTGGAGCATTTGCTAAAAGCCAACGCGACAGAGAACAAAGCCAGTCTCTATAGAGAAATCAATGGCTGGAGACTTGTGCCAGCAACGATTGACTTAATGATGCATCCCGAGCGAGTGTGGGGCGGCAGGGGGAAACAGGCCCGGTTCGGGTGGGAGCTCTTGATTTTCGTCACACTCACGTTTACCCACATATTGCTCGTGACTGTATTTCCTAAGCAGATGAGTAATATGGCTTATACGGTTTCCCACCGTCTCATCGGAAGTACGGTGCTTGGATTGATTGTGCTTATCATTATTCCCTATCTGGCACTGCTGTTAATCCTATCCATTGTTGGTATTCCATTGATGATGCTCTTATTGGCTGTTTTGTTACCAATGGCAATTTATGGAAAAACCTCCATCTTTCTCGCCATCGGGAACGCAATCTTGCCGCGTCAGCCCAACACAGTTGCCGTGGTCGTTGGGTACTGGGTGTATCGTATCGTCATTGCAATTCCTTACATTAACTATTTCACCTTCCTCATGGGGTGCACCATTGGGCTCGGCATCTGCATCAGAACCGCCTTCGGTCAGAAGTCGATGCAGCCTCATAAAGATTATCGCAAACGATATACCATCCCCAAGTACCTATCGGAATACGGCGTGAAACGTGAAACGTGAAACGTAATGCGTAATGCGTAAATATGTCTTCTCTCTTCTTACGCATTACGCATTATTTGCAGATTTGCTCATTTTTATGCGATTGAGTCACCCTGGATTCTTGATTTTACTGTTATTCCTGCCATTTCTCATCTGGCACTTGCGCCGACGGAAAAGCGGTAGCGTTCGTTTTTCAGACCTCCGCGTCGTCCGCCAGATGCCTCTTAGCTTCTGGGTCAAGTGTTTTCCACTCCTGAGTTTTGCTCGATTTTTCACCATCGTTCTGATTATCTTCGCGCTCGCACGTCCACAGTTGTCCCAAAGCCGTCAAGTGATCACCTCTCAAGGCATCGATATCATGTTGATTCTCGACATTTCTGGGAGTATGCGTGCGGAAGATTTCAAGCCAGAGAACCGATTGCAGGCTGCCAAGAAGGTAATCTATGACTTTTTAAGCCATCGGAAGAACGACCGAATCGGACTGATTGTCTTTGCGGGCGAAAGTTTCACCCGATGCCCACTGACGCTGGATTACCGTGTGCTTACGGATTTATTACGAACGGTGGACCCTGGACTGATTGCGGATGGCACCGCCATCGGGGATGCCCTTGCGAATGCCACGAACCGATTGCGTCATTCGACTGCCAAAAGCAAAATCGCCATCTTACTCACCGACGGTGAAAACAACGCGGGGGACATCCATCCGATCACCGCCTCACAAGCCGCCCATGCGCTTGGGATTAAGGTCTACACCATCGGCATGGGGAGAGAGGGGGGCGCACCGGTTCCGTATGATGATCCAATTTTCGGCAGACAGTATAGCCGGATTCGGACCTATGTTGATGAGAAAACCCTCAAACAGATTGCTGAGACCACCGAGGGACGCTATTTCCGAGCGACCAATGAACAGAAACTCTCCGAGATTTATGAGGAGATCAACCAACTGGAGACCACGAAAATCGAAGTCGCGGAGTATATTCGTTATAAAGAGCTTGCCGCTTACCTGATACTCCCTGCAACGCTTCTGTTGATACTAGAGATTGTCCTCACGAATACACGATTGAGGAAGATTCCATAACGTGATATGTGATATATGGGAAAGTGGGAGAGTGCTCCTGCACCCAATATGTGAAACGTGATAGGGAAACAGGAATAAGAAACCGAGTTTTTCAGAAAAACTCGGTTTCTATCCTCCAACAAGGTGATTCTATGGAAATTTACCGTTGGGAAGGGAAAGGATTCCGACAACTTGATACGTTGCGTTTTGGAGAGGAGCGCGATTTCGAGGATCTACTTGAGCAGGATGCCGCGCTACTTTTGGGGAACGAGCGTGTTTTTGTCATCAGCCGACAGACTCCCATTGTGGCATCCCAGAAACTGGATCTCTTAGCGTTAGACCAGCATGGGAACTGCGTTGTGATTGAGCTCAAGCGCGGGGTGCCAACCCGCAAGGCGATCGCGCAGCTTCTGGAGTACGCCGCAGCCGTCGCCAAATTCTCCTTCGCCGACCTTGAGCGGTTAGCCCAACGGTGGTTCCGGCAACAGGGACGCGAGTTTACTTCTCTACTTACGTTGCATAGCGAGTTTTTTGAGTATGAACTGGGCAGGATTCAAGCCTCCGCCTTTAACCGTAAGCAGCGGCTAGTTCTCGTCTCAGAAGGGGTCGATGTGCGTCTCTTGGATGTGGCGGAATATCTGCGGCGCATCGGCGTTGATTTGACCTACATCTCCTACTTCTCCTACCAATCCCCCGATGAAATTCTGGTTGCCACTGAGACCGTGCTCGGTGCGCCCGTCATCAAAGAGGAATCGCGTCAAAGTTATCAGTACCAGGCCAAACAGTTTATGACCCGCCAGCGATTTCTCGCCACCCTTTCCAAAAACGAAGACCTCTCTCAGATTGCCCAACGATTCTTTGAATATGTCGAGTCCTGTGGCGCGATTATCCGTCCTCGGATTGCAATGATTCGCATGACCATCGGCGGCAGGTGGTGGATGGATTCGTATCCATCAAAACGTGCAACCCATTTTCGCATCAACGCCCATGGGGATTTCACACCCCTTCACATTGCGGAATGCCGGGCAAACCTCCTCGATGTGACACGCAAGGAGTTCGGCGTTTCGTTTAATATCTCTTCTCAAGCGCACCTGGAATATGCGTTTGAAATCTTTGAGCGCACACGGAATGCAATCCTGGAAAGTTGAAGGGGGGAATGTGAGAGCGGGTGAGCGCGCTGTGGGAGTGGGAAGAATGGAAGGAAGGGAAGGATGGAAGGATTCGTTTCACGTTTTACGCATTACGTATTACGTTTTACGCATTACGTTTCACGTTTCACGTTTCACGTTTCACGCAACACTATGAATTGGATACGCTTTGAACACCCCAAATTATTACACCTGCTATTATGGGGAGTGCCGCTTCTCATCTTACTTTACCTCTACGCATTTCGCCAAAAGCGCAAGGCTTATCAACGTTTCAGCAGCCATCATCTTTTCCAGCGACTCACCGCATCCGTCCATTTCGGGCGGCAAAAAATCAGGGCGGTCTTGATGATTTTGAGCTATCTTTTTCTGGTACTGGCCCTTGCACGTCCACAAATCGGGACGAAACTTGAACTCGTCAGGCGGCGCGGATTGGATGTGATGATTGCCGTTGACATTTCAGCGAGTATGCTGGCAGAGGACATCAAGCCGAATCGGCTGCTCAAGGCAAAGCACGCCATCTCCGCGCTCATCGATCGGTTGAGTGGGGATCGGGTCGGGCTAATCACGTTTGCAGGCGTTAGCTTTGTCCAATGCCCATTGACCACCGATTATGCCGCAGCCAGGCTATTCCTAGATGCCCTTGATATAGACACGATTTCGCAAAGCGGAACGGAGATCAGCGAAGCCATCAGGGTCGCCGCGACCAGCTTCAACCAGGAGGAGAGCAAATACAAAGTGCTGGTCTTTTTTACCGATGGCGAAGACCATGGCGAGAAAGCGATTGAATCGGCGAAAGCGGCATTCAGGAGTGGGATACGCATCTTCTGCGTCGGAGTCGGTTCGCCAGAACAAGGTGCGCCCATTCCTCTGCGTGAGCCGAGTGGGGAATTTCTGGGTTATAAACGCGATCGAAATGGCGAGTTGGTCGTGACGAAGTTAGATGAATCCTTGCTACGGGAGATTGCCCAACTCACACATGGGAACTATTATCAGGCCACACCGAGCGAAGTGGAGATTGAGCGTTTGTACGAAGACCTCGCCTCGCTCGAAAGGCGGGAGATCGAGGAACGACAGTTCACGCAGTATGAGGAGCGGTTTCAATACTTCCTGGTATTTGCTCTGCTTTTCCTGGTGTGGGAGGTGCTGCTGACGGATTATCGACCGGAGTCGAAAGCGGGAGCAAACCAACTTAATTTTTCATCATGAATTTTTTACTTCCCCAGAGTGAGGTTGGAATCTCCCTCAACACCTTTTTGCGCAACCGCTCATAAGCGAGTGCTGCGCCGGCGATGTTTCCACCCGCAGGGCCGAGTTGAAGCTGCGCCATGACGCCGGAGGCAAAAAGATTTTCGACGGGTCGCAGTTGTAAGGATTCATCAAGCAGGGGCAGACCGTGCAGCATCGGGAGGTTGTGCCGTTCAATCAGTTCTGATAGAAATGGGTAGCGGCACAGGTCAAATCGATACCCCGTCGCAAGGATAACGAGGTCAACATTTTCGATGGCCCCCTGCGTTGTATCGATTCGCAATCGACCCGCCTGATTCGGCTGATCGATGTGAAGGATTTTCGCGCCTTTATAGTGGACGAGTGAGGGTTCCCTCCCTGCTCGCGAGGAGGAAGGGGGGGGTGACATCGCATACTTCGTGAGCGCGTCGGCAATCTCCGGTGTGACGCTCCCTTCCCCTCTGACCCGCCGGATGATTTCGTACCGCTTCTCCCAATCTGGTTCGTTTGTGAAGTCGCGAAGCGATTTGGGCCCCAACCATACGGGCTCAAAATCGAACTGTTGTATTTTCAGGGGCTTCCGCGTCATCAAGACTACTTGTGAGCCGATCTCAACGAGGTTTTTCGCAAGCGTACCGGCTGTCAACCCACCACCGATGAGCACAACCTTCTGCGGTTGCAACCTAACCCCCCAGCCCCCTTCCCTCACAGGGAAGGGGGAGTTTTCTCCCCTCTCCGCCTCGGGGAGGGGCAGGGGGAGGGGTTTTCGGACAGGCTCTAAGGTTCGCAGGTCAAAATCCCGTGAATGCAGGATACGTTCCGGGAATCGACGCCGCCAGGGTGCAAATTCCGGTGGAATGTATGGGCAGTCATCAGAACCAACCGCGAGAATCACGCAACGCGCCCGAAATCCTTCATTGTGTTGCGAAATCACCCGAAACGGAAATCTCCCGCTCCCTTTGTCCCAACGCAATGTGGCAACATCAAACTGATAGTAGAATTGCCCGATCTGCTGTCGTTCGATTTCGTGCAGGCAAAAATCGAGGAAGAGGTCCGCGGATGGCTGCGAGTAAGGCGGGGCAAGTTCATCTGTGCGATTCCGACCTCTGGCGTACTCGACAACGCCCAACGGGTCGGTGCTGATATGATGCACGGCAGGGGAGCGCAAAAAAGCCATACCTTGCCCCTCCGTCTTTCGCCGCCACTCCGTTAAGGGCTGGGGATAGCGGTCTAAAATTACCAGATGCTTCGCGGCACACGGCATGTCACGGAGAATTCGCATGGCTAGGGATACCCCGTGGATTCCGCCGCCGATGATCGCGATGGGGATATTTTGATGGCTGAGGTTCAACATCTTGGGAAAAGGAGGGTTGAGAGAAAAAGACAATTCCTCTCCTTCAGGCTTTTGTTATTGTTAGTCTTTAACTTGTCCCCGAGGTTTTCTGCTTCCAGTCTTGTATTGCCTCAACAATTTGCACACGTTTTGGCCCAGAACAACACCTATCCAAAGTCTGAATCATCTTATTTGCGCGTTCTACAAGTGTCTGAGCAGTCTTCTTATTTTCCACGTCCTTCCTGTGCAAGCGGTAGTCGGCGTGGATTCGTTTGCTATGAAGTTCACCGAGCTGGGAGGCGACTCGCATCATCTCAATATCATGGCTATTATTGAGGTGATGCCGGACCTCACCGTGCCCAGCGGGGCCCTCACTTATCCGAAATCCCATTTCCTCCAAAACTTCAACACCTACATTATATGCAGCATAATAAGCACGACTGATCGCGGTCCGAAACTCTGCGGGGCTATTACCATTGGCAAGTTTTGAGGCAAACTGCTGAAATTCTCGTGGATTCATAGATAGGTTAAACAACGTTATAGGAGAGCCGAATCTTGTCTCGTTCTGGCCAAGGAACCAAAGACACCCACTGATCGGTGTAGTTATCGTGACGATTGAGAATCTCCTCCACCTCTCCTTTGAGCATGACATGGAGTGAGAGCCACTCTTCACCTGTATCGGGGTCACGGTCAACTTGTAAATCCCAGTTGGGTTCTTGAAGGGGAAGGCACTTTTTGATGACATCCATCGCAACTGGCACGTATTGCAGGATTTCGTGTTGGAGACAAAATTGGAGCACATCTGGTGAGAGATACGCTTTAAGCGCACCCAATTGTGAAGGCGTGAGATGACCTTCTGTTTTTGACGCTGATAGTGGCATGTTCTTGTTCCTCTCTGGAAGTATTACGCATAGTTGTTCAAACAAAAATAAGAAACCAAGTTTTTCTGAAGGTTCGGCAGGATCCTCACCCTCCCGGTTTCTATAGAGCCCTTCGGATTTAACGCGAGTTTGCGTCGGTGAGCGTTGCGTTTTTTAGGTCAAAGGTGCGGAGGGTGAGTTGTTCAACACTGACAAACTGAACGTATTGGTATTTTACCACCCCAACATTGCGGACAACCCAATATCTGGCAGGCGGAATGAATGGCAGTTGATCGGGGTCGTCACTGCTCGGCTCAACGCCCTCAATGCCAACAATTTCTTCCTCTACCACATACGCATCGTAACTGCCTGCTGGAATCGTCACAGGCACATTTGAAGCGATAACGCGACGGATAACGCGGCTGGCAGGCAGCGTTGTCTTCTCAAACACAATCCATTCCTTTCCAACCTTCAACGGAAAATCCCATATCCGGCGCGGGGGAAAGTGATTTTGATGGAGAACGGGGTTGTCTAAAAATGAGATGTAAGCATCAAACGCAGATTCGTTATAAGCCTGTGGCGTTTTCACAAAGTAGGTCGCAAACAGGGGTAACGCAAAATTTATAAAATCGGAATCGATACGAAAATAGAGGCCATTCGCAGAGAGGTGATCAATGGCCGCTCGGTTCAGGCTGTCCGGCGGTGTCGGGCGGATTTCACTGACAGTCATCTGCCGATTCGTGAACCCTTCAATATCTCGCGTGCCTTCAATTCGTAGGGTAAATTCCTGACCAGTCTCCACACTCACGTAAGTCCAGGCAGACCCACTGTTTGTGGGAAAATCAACGGCGCGGAGGCCTTCACTGCTCGGCGGAGGGATATCCACTTCGCTGTGTGGACTTATCAATCCATCCTCACCGCAACCGAGGAGGGATAGGATTACGAAAGCAAGCATCTCCATAAAAGTAACAATCTTATGTTTTATCATCTATAGCTCCTCATGTTCCTTTTTTTGCGTTTCACTTGAGAATGACCATCTTCCGGGTAGCGGTGAAATCACCTGCTTTCAGGAGGTAGAAGTAGACACCACTCGTCGCGCGTTCCCCCGATTGTGTCTGACCGTCCCAATAAGCCGCCCTCTCCTTGCTGATATATCGCCCACGCGGTTGCACACCGATATCTAAGATGCGAATGCGTTGACCTGCGATATTGTAAATCTCAATGGAGACTGGAGCCGTATCTTCTAATTCGTAAGGAATCCACACCTCCGGGTTGAACGGATTAGGGTAACTTTGCAGCAAGCGGGTCTGGATAGGGGCGAGAGCGGCGTTCGTTGCGTTGAACGCAGGCGTGATGCCGTTCGGAGCAATGCTCGGCGTTCCCATGATGCCGATGGCATTGATGGGCACAACGGCGTAATAATAGCGGGTGTTCTGGGCTTCAAAACGATCATTGTTGACATCGATATCTTGAAAGATTGTCAGGTCCTCAAAGCTGGTGTCCGTTGCATTGACGCGCCCGACAATGTTGATGTCGCCATCGGGGATGCCGTTTCTATCCCGGTCTGCCGCGTTCAAAACCTCCGTTGCGCTCTGGAAGGGCTGCGGTTCATCAGTAAAAATCATCGACGTATAACGCTTGCGAACGATGACGACTTCACGAATGTCCGTCAGGTCCTCAAGCCCCCAGCGCACAAGCACACCGCCGTTGCTCCCTTGCGAGACTGTCGGCGTCGAAAGTTTGCCAGCGGGAGGTTTACCCGCCATATAACTCACGGAACCTCCAAAATAGCCGCCGCCGGGGATGACAACATGCTCGACATCGGGGCGCACATTAATCAGGATGAGCGTAATCTTCTGAATCTTTCCGCCGAAATCTTTGAATGTGATTTGCGCCTCCTGGGAACGATGATATGTGAACGCCTCTCGGATTTCAGGCGGCCCATCGCGCCGTTCAACGATAAACTTCGCCCCCCAGCCACGTAATCCGGTGATGTCGAGCCGGTCTAATTCGTCTTGAATCTTATTGCGATCATCGGTAGTCAGTGTGCTCATGTCAATCGGGGCGAGGTCTACGCCATCAATTTTAACCGAGAACTCGTCCATGACGCCGACAGGATGAAAAACAACATAGCGTGAAGCAAAGTGCTCTGGCATCGACTCCGAATCAAAGTCCACACGCACGGGGTAAGAACGATGGACATCATTTGGGTGAATGGCAACCGGGGGAAAACGGTGGCCGTTGAAGTAGTGCTGTCCATCATCTCGGTCAGAAGTAAAGTAGTTCCACACGGTGAATGTCTTAAATGCTTCAACAAGCGTTTTCCCGTGGTCGATGAAGACTTGAAAAAAATTACCCAATTCGCGGAAGTTTCCTTCTGTGGTGTTGCCGTAGAACTGCCTGACAATATCGGCACCGAATCGCTCGGCCATGTAAAACACCCAGATCACCGACCCGTACTCGTGGTCGCTCTCTCGACTGTCAAGAGCAATATCAGGCTGTAGAAACCAACGGCGAAGTTGCCCAGAATAGTAATTGTAGGCATCGGTCTCGCCGATTTCGCCATTGCTCCGACCTCCATTGTACACCTTTGATTCCGACCATGTCGCTGATGCTTCCATAAACCATGTTGGCATAAAAACGTTATAGGCGAACTGAATCCCGTGAAAGAATTCATGAGCGCATGTCGTTTCGACGTATCGGATGCCTTCCGATTTCCCAACATAGTCATACATCCGCGAATTGATAGCGAAATAGGGGCCAAAGGTCGCCACCGTTGAGAGCACCCGTCCGTTGAACCAATCCGCCGTTGTCAAGCCAAGCGCGGGAAACACAAACAGGTAAACGTCATATTTGCGATTGCCGCCATTTTCAGCCACCCAAAAGTCATCCAATGGTAGCTTATAGCCCAGCAAATCGACCTCAATATGGAAAGATTTTTCCATGGCACTCGCACACAGATCGACATAATCGGGAACCCCATTCATTGGGTAGAAATCTTCAAGCGGTGGGGCATCCGGCCCGACCGTGGTATAGTGGAGTCGAAAGTGCGGGGTGTCAAACTTCTCAGGCAGATAAACAGAGCCGAAGGGGCTACCGGGTAGACCAGGGCGCAAGAAAATCCCCTGAAATTCCTTTTGATAAATAATTGGCAGTTGATTCCAATTTCTGGCGAGGATAGTTAAGCTATCCGTGAAGCACTCTTCAATCTCGCTGGGGGCGTAACTCGGTTTGAGGTTGATGTACTTCCGCGCAGTCCGAATCGCGCTCTGCACTTCCGGGTCGGGCGGTAGGGCGTCAACAAATAATGCGGTACAGGCGAAAATTCCAATGGACGATAAAATCAAAAAAAACAATCTTAAACGGTTCACACAGATCTCCTTTAGTATGAAAGTCGATTTATTTCCGCGTTTTACGCAGAGCCTGAAAACAAGATTAAAGGGACGAAGAGAAACCGAGTTTCCCCCGCCCGCGGGGAGGACAAGGGTAAGTCTTTCGGTCCCCCGCCGTGAACGAGGAGGATGAGAAACTCGGTTTCTTTCTTTGTAAGCGTTCAGGGGGTAACCAGTGAGGGGGTACAAGATGGCATCTTGCGCTACACCCCTCACAAGTTTGTTGTCCGCAGCCCTCGCCGTTCGAGCAGGTCGTATAAGTCCCATGTCGTAACGCCAAGCTGTTCGGACATGTAGCCAAAGCTGCACTCGCCACGTTGGAACTGCTCATAGAGTTCTGCCAACTTCTCCTCAAAGCCTCGGGCTAACAGTTCCAACCACACCGTCTCAGTCGGTTTCCGTGCCTTCAGTTGCTCGCCCAGAAAAGTCATGGTATTTCGCAAGAGGTCGGTGCTCACGCTAGGCATTTTCTATCACCTCTTTCCAGAATCTTCAGGGTATGGAGAATAAACCCCTGCGCATAACGCGGTTCAATCGCTTACTTCAAGGGACTAAGGGTGATTGTTTGGATTTTCTACGGTTAGTCCTTCGGCAAGAGCGGCAGCAAGGAGTCTGTCGTCCGCTGAAACAAAGATAATAGGAGACAAACCTTTGGAAAGCAAAACTCGGTTGAGGCGGATGGCGGCAGCAAGCTGCACAGCGTCATAAGCCCGCAACGGGTATCGCCGGGTTAAATCAACAGCAGCTTCTATAAGCCGTTTGTCGGTACGAATGACGCGATATTGTGTCGCGCAATGCGCCAGAAACGTGCGAATCAAGGTATCACGGTCGCTAGCCGTTAGCGCGCCTTCTCGACATCGCCGCGAAAAGGCGCTTGCAATTTCAACCTTGGTAACAGACACGATGTTGATTTGATTTCCGCTTATCGGAGCACAAATCGCTTTAACCCACGCACTCCCAACTTCAGCAACGTAACGCTTCACCAACCCGCTGCTGTCAAAATAGTAGTTTGCCATCAATATTCTCCCCGTTCTTCGATGAGAATCTGCGACAACGGCTTATCACCTTTCGCCGCCTTACACGCTAACTCCTCCAACTCCTTTTCAGATGCCGGCTGGTATCGTTGCTTTTCCGCCTCGGTTGGGTGCTCGAACCAGTTGCTTTTCTCGTAGAATTTCTCCAATGCGGTCAGCTCTTCATCTTTTTGCGCCTGCTTGAGGAATCTCGACGTTTTATTCTTTAGCTCACTCACACTTGCGATTTTCATAATGATACCTCCCTTAACGAATCAGGGGTAGAACACGGATTGACAGAATCTTCGGGTGAAATCCGCTCATTCTGTCAATCCGTGCTATAATCCCCGGCGCTCCTTGTGATGGATGCCAGAAGGCATCTCCCGACGTTACTGCACATACCGCAATTGCACCTCCTTCGCCCAAATTGCAGAAGCAGAACTAACCAATTGGGCAAAACAGGAAAAAGTCAGGTTGACTTTTTTTACTTTGGCGGGGTTAACACCCCTCATCTCATTTGCGAATATTTGTTTCAAATTGAGGGTATATGTTTCCCAATCCACTTTTTGTCCACTCGCGAAGTCAGCACGGAGAATCTTTCGAGTTAGAGAATCGGAAAGCGGCCTAGAAAGAGACGATATTAGCCAAACGATTTCGCCAATGTCTTTATCAGCCCCATCCAAAAAGTCCATTTCAAAGGAAGAACCACTATAGAGAGAGATAGTGCCTGCTAATGTGACTGAAAACTCCAGATTACCACTGTCCACACCGATAATCTGGTAAACCTTGATTTCACCGTAATTACAAACAATACTGAGAGTTCTTTCGCTGTCTTTTCCATCTGCTATTGTTGCAGTCCCTTGGGTATTCTCTCCAAATTCTCTTTTCCAGCCGACTGTGAACTGTTGCGAGAAGTCCCCATTGACCAAGAGATTACCCGATCTATCCAGTTTGCTCGCCGGGCTTCCTGTCGATGTCGCGCCAGATTTACCATCAGTGCCGCTTGTCGTTGAGGGACTGCTTCCAGAAGTCTGTGTCGTGCCAGTTGCGGCGATAGTTTGCGCCATTTTGGCCTTCACATCGCTTGTTTTCACAATCTTCGCGTTAGCGGATGCCATAATTCCACCGGTTGTCGTACTGGTCATCCGCATGTTGGTGTCAATCGCGGCATCAAGCTCTGTCAGCGTTCCCACAAGGATTGCATCTGCACCTAGCAGTTTCCCAAGCTTCTGGATGTTGCTCTGGTTGTCGAAGAGTGCCTTGATGCCGAGTTTCTGTTCTTCCAACACCTTTTGGAGTTGGCTGCGCTCAATAATCTGAAATCCGCCAACTTGACTTAGCTTGACCACAAGCATCTCGGCTATCGCGGAACCCAAAGCGTTCTCGACGCCATCGGCCGTCGTGAGGTTGGCGATCGCCACCTTCAGGGTGCTGAACTTCGAGAAAGCCATGTTTCCAGCCGCGATAGTTTGCCCTTCTTCCTGTTCCATGATTGTTGCAATTGCCATGTTGGGACGCAGGCTGGTAGCCTTGATTGTTCCTACAGGTATCTCCTCTCTCCCAATCACTTCGCCAGTCTCAGGGTGCTTGATTTTCGCGCCTTGCCTGACGACGTCAAATTCCATGCCTGGAACGATTCCACTCTTTTCATCGGCAACGAGATACACTTTATCACCGGAAACTGATGCAACCACCGCCTGACGGATGGTAAACGCTTTCTTGAACTGTTCGACAATGGTTTCAACACTCTGAGAAACCGGATCCGAAAAAGGTACGTCGTTGGCGGCGTACACCGTGTGTGCCACGACGCCTAAAACGAGGATTAAAGCAGTTAATTTTTTAGACATGATTGAACATCCTTTCGCTTGGCAACCTTCAAAGGCACGTTCGTCCGCATCTCTGTCAGGAACTCATCTCCCTGCTCCGGGCTGATGTAACCTCCTTCCACAGCGAGGCGAACCAATTCATCCATGAAACACTTTAACACGCCTAACACTTGAGTCCGGTCAAGTAAAGCGTACTGACTCTTCGCCACTGGTCCAAACCGACTCAAGGTGCAGTGAATTTCACTGCCGATAGGCATCAACTCAATTTCACAATAACTTTCAGGAAGCTCGATTTGAATCATTTTACTACCTGAGAGATCTGAAATCTTTTTCGGCAGGCTATCCAGATTCAGAATTATATCCGGATCCAAAAAAACATAAAGCTTTTCATCTCCAATCTCTATTGACACGCGATGGTTGCATTCAAAGCAGAAGCGTCGTAATCCCATCTCAAAATCGGAGAGTTCTCCAAGTGGATCGTCGGGGGGCATAAGACCCTCCCATACCCACCGTTTTTCTAATTGAATATTGAACTTTTCAGCGCCTTTCATTATATCACTCCTCACTCCATCACAAAGTCATCCGTCACAGGGTAGGCTGAATTAATGGTGCCATCATACCGCCTTTGAACAAATACGCGAGTCACCGGATCGGTGACAGTGCCATCAGGGTGATAAACCCGGCCAATAGGACGTTTAAGGTCAATGACATAACTTCCAGGGTGCTTGGGTGCCACTTGTTCAGCTATCACCCAATCATGAGCATCTAACCACTGTCCTTGAGGGTTGCCGGTGCTAACGGCCCTCCCCATTAAGTCTTCTGGTTTCTTCTCTGGGCCATGATGGCGCTCGATATGATTATAGGCTTTTGTCGATTTCGGATTGCTCCACTGTGGCTCTTTTGCGTGGCCTGTCCATGGATGCCCACTTCCAACCTTGATGTGGCGATTCTTTATTTCCTGTTGTATAACTTCGGTTAGCCTGGATTCAGCCATGCGAATTTTCTCCACTCCCTATTCAAGGGTCTGGAGGGGATGCAAGATGGCATCTTGCGCTACACCCCTCACAAGTTCGTTGTTCTCAGCCCTCGTCGTTCGAGCAGGAGGAATCTCGACGTTTTATTCTTTAGCTCACTCACCCTTGCGATTTTCATAATGATACCTCCCTTAACGAATCAGGGGTAGAACACGGATTGACAGAATCTTCGGGTGAAATCCGCTCATTCTGTCAATCCGTGCTATAATCCCCGGCGCTCCTTGTGATGGATGCCAGAAGGCATCTCCCGACGTCACTGCACATACCGCAATTGCACCTCCTTCGCCCAAATTTCGGAACTACTGTAGCTGTATTCGCCAGCGCATTTGAATGTGACAATCACGGGGCCCTGAGATTGTTGCTGAATTTTACGGCTTATCCACTGATAAGTTGATGTAAGCCTTGTAGCCTGGCTTTAGTGAGAGATCATAGTGCAATAGGCCAAAATGATGCTCCAGATTATTTGGGTCAGTGCCAATGTCCTTGAAGTTGTACCAAAAGATTTTATCCACACCTGTCAATCGAGTGAAAACGGTAGTTACCCAAGATGCCACTTGCTCTTCGGAAGCTGTAGGTCCTCCCCAAGCATTTGGGGTGGTTGACCAACCAATTTCATCCACCCAGATAGGGCGTGAATCTCCATATCGGGTCATCACTGCACGAGTGTCGTTAATGTATCGTTGAAGGATAAATACATTGCTGGTAACTGGATGAACATAGGGATGAATGGACATTACATCAAAATAGCCCTCCGCACCTTCATTGTACATACTTTCCAAGAAGTAACGGGACTCTACTTCCTCCCACCCCATATACACGCCATTCCCAGCTAGGGCCCCTCCGACCACTACGCTTTGTGGGTTAGCATACTTAGCTGCATAGTACCCGGCGCGAAGCAGCCGGACATATTCAGCAACGTTGGGAGCGGGTTGCCAAAATGTTTTGATGTTTGGTTCGTTGAACATAATCCATGTATCAATTTGGCCTCTGTAATGATTGGTTAATGTATAGGTAAAGTTAGCAAAGTCGTTGACATTTCGTGGTGGATATACATCAGGCCACACATCGGCAGGTACATTGTCTCTTGATTTTCCGTTTGCCCAGGTGGGAACGCTAAGTATATGCCCCGCTATTTCAATATTGTTGTTCCGCAGTTGATTGGCTATGGAATCGTGGACAGTCCATTTGAACTGTTCTCTGCTAGGTTCCAACATATTCCAGCGAAATGGCATTCGTACCCATTCGACACCTGCTGCTGCCATGAGTTCAATGATACGACTTACTTGATTGGGTGAATCCCAGGCAAGGTCTTGACATACACCACGTATTCCTGGCTTAATGGTAGGCGACCCTATTACAACGACTCTCTGTTTAGCAATATAGGTCTGACCAGTTTCATCAACAACTTGGAACGTTGTGACATACTCGCCAGGGACATCTAAAGAGATTTTTTCAGGGTCTACCTGTCTGCTATCTACTTTCCCGTCGCCATCAAAATCCCAGGCATATTGAAGTTTGCCGCTACTCTCACTCACCTTCGCCCAAAAATCAATTATAAAAGGCGGTCGACCAGCTAGGAGATGAAATCCTTCTTGCTTTGCGTCATTGAGGTTTGGATGAATTTCAGCAAGAATAGGAATCGACGTTGGCGAGGGTGCATGATCATCGCATGATACTGATAATAGGGTAATTCCTAACAATATACCAAACATCATTTTACGTTTCATGACAATCACTTCAATTCGATTTTGGGTCACAAGATTAGAATTTACCATTTCTCCTCTCCTGTGGGAAACCTCGTTGATTCAATTCCCCTAAATCGAGCACTGAATTTCTGCTCCGTTTCGCTCAACAGGAAGTGTTCATAAATTAAAGCGTCGGTTTTAGATTGCGCACTTTGGTAGAAGGCTTATCTCCTGGGCGGAAGCAACGCCGGGTCACCAAGGACTACATACACGTCTCTATCGTCATCACCCGTATTCGCTGTAAAGAGTATCCGGAGCCGAACAACGTTCTTCATGGGAGCATGGATGGTAACTGGGTCTCCCCCGTACACGAGCCGGTCTGTTTTGTAACTTCGCACCCGCCCATCCAGCGTTGTCGTTTCAAAGGTGACAACCGCGGAGCCATTGCTCGGATGCTGATCAGCAATGCCCACCACTGCCTCCAATAACGCCCATTCTCCGCTAAGAGGTTCCCAAGTCATATCGCGCAGGTAGGAACCAGCCGCCATGCTAGGATCATTATTCCATGGCCATCTGATAGCTGTACCATATTTGTAGGTCCTTTTTTGAATAGTGAACAGGTTGGATGCTGTCCAATTTCTGTTAACCCCGTCATCTGTTGAAGATAGGTCGACCAGATACACTCTCTGCGATTTATCCCCCTTGATTTGTTTGCGCACAAGGAACGTCCGCGGGTCACTAAAGGGGCCCATGAGAGCCCTGTCGGAGAAGGGAGCGACAGACCACTGGTATTCACCGTCCGGGTAGTCCAGGGGGTCAATGGGCAGGAAGGTTTGGTCTTCGACCGTGAACGACCAGAGGCGGCGTGTCTTGGCGTCAACCTCTCTTTCATCGCGGAACTCGACCGCGACAATTTCCATGCCGTAGAAGCGGGCGCCCCGAACCATGTTCCAGGTCAACTCGGTTGACTCCTCGGACAGCTCGAACCCATTAGCAGGGCTTATCACTTGAGGCTTTTGGCCCCCTTGTGACTCGCCCCGTTGTGTAGGCCCAGCGAGAAGGAACGCCAGAGCCAGAACAACCGTCGTACTGAACGATATACCACTTGCAAATATCCAACGTTTCATCGTCATAGCAAATACCTCCTCATAGATTCTGCCCTCTATCGGGGTCTTGAGGCTGTCACCGCAGCCGACCCCGGTAGGGCTCTTGGTTGTGAACTTCGGAATTAAAATGTCTATTGTATTGGACACGGCTTTCCTGCTGTCTCTCCTCACCGGGTTTGGCTTGCGCACTTCGGAGAGGACCCCTGTAAGGCTTGGGTTCGTTGTCGTCCGTTGTCTCCGTGGATGGTATCTCATCAGAATACGCCCGAATCGTTGCACCTTGCCCGGTTCTCACAGGACCGCGATATGGTGTTGGTTTGGGCAAATCAGAGCGCTTATGGGCACTTTCATGTCGTGCGCCAGAGAACATCTTCCGTGATGGAGTACCGCTTGTTGATGAGGCGGATGAATGTACCTTCGCCGTTCGCTGTGTGTCTGCCAATCTCAATGGCGATGTCGTGCCCCTTGAATCATTCGGTGACGAATCGGTATCACGCACTATCGGATGTCTTGACGCTGAATTGGTCTCGGCACTTATGGACGAAGATGAGTCAGACGACTTAACCGCAGTCATGGGGAACGCAGGCTTACTCACAAATATGGGATTTGATGTGTGTGCTACCCACCGCAGCACAGGCACGAACACCAGTAGTGCCAACACCAGCGCAATCCACACCCAGCCGTTGTGCGGTTGGCTGTTGAAGATGGTTTGCCTGCGCGGCGCAGTAGGCGTATTTTGCCATTCCTGCCAGCGTCTGTTGATAGGAATTTGCGCCATCTAAACCACCTCCTTACTTGTCCCTTGAAGGGGATGGCACATTAACAGGAGTAGACGGGCTCTTGATAAAATCTGGTATCACTTCATCTCCCATTGCCAGCAGTCCGTTGGGACTACACATCAGACAATCCGATCGTTGATGTGCGTCGGGCACAGGAAAAACCTTTTGCTCAAGGAGGTCATAGTGAATATAAGGAATGACAGGTAAACAACCCGTTACCAGCTTAACCAGTTCCCATACCAGCAAACTCGCTAAAACTCCGTTGAGAAAGACAACTTGAGGGTTTGGAATGCGCTCGCCTTGAATATAACCCAGTCGCTGTGAAAGCTCGCGCTGTTCAGGTGTCAATTGTTCCTCCACTTGCTGGGCAACTTCCTGACCGAGACAAGTGAGACAAAAACTGGTACCAGGGAGCACGACCCGTACCTGCCCTCCACCTGCCTGAATGCGTCCATCTTGCGCCTTCACACCGACTCCCGCATCCAGATAGGGTATCAGACCGCAAACAGAAAGGCAATTCAGAAATTGTCGCGCAGTTGCTGAATCAACCGCCCCCACCAGCACATCTGTCCAGAGAAGGGCTTGCCATGCTTGAGGTTCAGTGACAGCAGTTTCAATGGATGTCACTTTGGGTGGAGTCATACAAAGTTGCTTCAACATTCGAGAAATCGCATTGACCTTCGGCAATCGCTTTGTCACATGCCGGCGGTTGATGCAAACAACGCGGTTAGCATTGCTGGGTTCCAGTATGTCAGGATCTACCAAAATGAGATGTCCAACCCCCAGCAGTGCCAGCCCTTGCGCAATTTGTGAACCAAGTCCACCTAATCCAACAATGCCAACAGTCAGGTTGCGCAACATCTCCTGTCCTGCTTCTCCGAATGCGCGGATTTGCCTATCAAAGATTTCCCGCTGGGCTTGTACCAAAGAGGGGCGCGCCACACCAGTTGGATAACGGAGTTGTTGCGAAAGACCTGCGACTTTCACACGGTCAATCGGATCCATGCGCTGGCGGTGGTAATCCCAAAGGTGCCCTTCAAAACTCATATCACCGCCAAAGACCATCGTTGCGTGGCGAAATGGCGGAGACATAGATTGGGTTGCCAGAAACTTTCTAGCGTCGCTATTCATGTCAATCCCTGAAAAACGGACCGAAGCACTCCAGGGATGGGTATGGGCTTCTAGCATGGAGAGGTTCTCTTCAGCACAGCGGACAAGGAGCTGGTGAACGAACTCCCGTCGGGTGACTACCAGACCTGAAGAGCGGTGTTCGTAAGCGTCATCAGGCATAGAAATCAACTTGTGGACTAATAGCGCCACATTATCGCCGTGCTCCAATGTCTTACAGAGAAGAAAGCACTTAGTCTCTACCTCATGGTGCTTCAAAAGTATCTGCTCTAGCTGCTCCCACTGTGGCTGAATTAAACGCACCTCTACCATATCAGATTCACCCTCTTTGTTGGTTAATCCTGTTCATTGTCGTAGCCAGCGTTCAAAAGCCTCCTGAATGAGCTGGCACACGGTCAATAAAGAATGCCCTGTGAGTGGGTCATCGGAAGGGTGCCAGTTCTTGATGATGTGCAGGCTCCCTGCTGCCCAACCCTCAACACTAAGGGCTTTGCGTATCTCTTCAAAGTAGTGTGGAGGCCTGCTGCCATCTCTCCGTTGCAGCCGTGGATCCATATAGAACCAATCGGGCGGCGTTTGTGGATAAGACGGCGGCAGGAGGATGAGAATATCCGTCGTTTTGTAATTGAAGCCGTTTGGAAGAGGAAAATCGTAGATGACCACCCAGCTTTCTGCATCTGGGTCAACATCTGCTTTGCGACTTACGGAAAACTGAGCGGCTGCCAATGCCGCTTCTTGTTTAATGCGTTTCAGACGCCAACTCATATTCAACACCTCCCTATGATCGAAATTCGGCAAACTCCAGTTCCTTAACTTCAGCAGCCATCCTCCCAGAGCGGGAGTTGAGTGACAGCGGGGACACGCGCTAGCTGCTCTTTGGTTGTCGGCTTCCGTAGTGTAGGCCCCTCATTTTTACCCAACGGTGTCACGTCTACCTTGAAGCGTTCACTGTTCACCTCAACGACCTCAAAGGGCACATCGGTGAAGTCCTCGTTTCCCTCAACGACCTTGAGGGGCACATCGGTGAAATTCTTATCATGCTGACGTTTCATCGGTTTGTACCTCCTTTTGTTTGTTCTGAGTTAGTGATTGTTCCATTTCTGATTAGCGAATCGGCAAATCATGTTTTACGTTTCACGTTTCATGCTAATTCAGCTTTGCTTGCAGTTTCCTGAGTGCAAGCAGCGCGGTCTCATAATCGGGACTTTCGTATAAGGCACGTTTGTAGCTGGCGATCGCTTTATCCCACTCCAATCGATGTTCCCAGACGCGCCCAAGGTTCATGTGCGGATAAGCCCGTGCTTCATAGCGGGGCGCACGGAAGGCTTTCTCCAGCCAGGGAATAGCGGCATCATATTCGCCGAGCTCAATCAGATATGCGCCGATGTCGTTGTAGGGATTACCGAAATCCGCATCCACTCGAATCGCTTTGTGGCACTCTTCAATTGCGTCCTGGATGCGCCCCATCGTGCTATAGGTCCACCCCAGAAATGTGTGCGCTTCGGCGGTGGGATAGAGATGGATAGACCTCATATACAGTTCGACAGCCATGGCGTATTCACCACGCCTCTGATGTTCATGAGCTTCTTGCCAGCAGAATAGCGCCTCTTCTTTTTTGTAAAGTGCATCTTTGTCCATTACGCGAGCCTCCTTCGCCTGTTAGGGTGTTAGGGATTAGCTATAACACCTAACACCTAATACCTATCATGTCCGTCATTCAAGCAGCTTTTCTAATTCCGCAAGTTCCGTTGTGGGAGATTTACAAGCGTAGTTCTCACACACATAGATCGTCGTTTTTCCGTTGCGTGGCACCTTGCCTTCAAGGAGCGGAATGAAGGTCTTTGTCTCCTGACCGTTCTCCGATGTTACATCCAGCAGTGCGATGACCTTGTTCGGTATAAAACGGCTGTGGATGGTGCGGGTCGCCGCCTTTGTTTCCTCACTGTCCCTCCCCCCCACAATCGCGATCTCTTTGGGAGTCGAAAGCAGGAAATCAAGTTCGCAAAGCAGTTGCGCCGAGGCACTTGGGGCTGCCTCCATTTGATGATAATAGAGCATCAGCGTCGTCCGGGCTTTGTCGTTCAGGTTAGGCTGATTGAGTAGCTTGGCAAGTCGCAATAAGTTATGCACCGCGATGGATGCCCCAGCCGGCGTCGCCCCATCGTGCGCTGACTTCGATTGGACAATGAGTGATTCGTGCGCTTCGCCCGTGAAAAAGAAACCTCCATTCACATCATCCCAAAACTGTTCAATCATGATGCGATTGAGCCGATCCGCTTCCTTCAGCCACTGAAGGTTGAAGGTTGCCTCATAAAGCTGGATGAGACCGGCAACGAGATAGGAGTAATCCTCCAGATAAGCGTTCAAATGGCTTTTGCCCGCACGGTAGGTACGCAGCAGCAACCCGTTATCTTGTGAGAGTTCGGTCAGGGTGAACTTCGCTGATTTTTCAGCGGCTTCAAGGTAACGTTCATCCTCAAGAATCTGGTATCCTGCCGCCATACTTTGAATCATCAAGCCGTTCCAACTGGTGAGGATTTTGTCATCTAAGCCGGGCTTAATCCGTTGCTCGCGGGCTTCAAATAGCGTTTGCTTCCCTTCGGCAAGGATGGCCTCCAATTCACCCACACCCATCTTCAATTTCCTGGCGAAAATATCCGGCGGGGTTTGGACATGGAGGATGTTCTGATGTTCAAAATTCCCATGGGCGGTAATGTCATAGAATTCGCAGAAAATCTGGGCTTTCTCTTTACCGAGAAGGGCTTCGACCGCATCGGGCGTCCAGACGAAGAACTTGCCCTCGACGCCTTCGCTATCCGCATCTTGCGTTGAGTAAAAACCACCCGCACCTTCATTGTACATTTCGCGCAACACATAGTCAAGCGTTTCTCGGGCAATCTGACGGTAAAAATCCTTACCTGTCGCCTGATATGCCTCCAGATAAATCATCGTAAGCAGGGCGTTGTCGTAGAGCATTTTTTCAAAGTGAGGCGCCAGCCAGACCGCATCCGTCGAATAGCGATGGAAGCCGCCGCCAAGCTGGTCGTACATCCCGCCGCGCGCCATTTTTTCCAACGTTAATTCGACCATCTCCAGGGCGTTCGGGTTTCCCGTGCGGTGCCAGTACCGTAGCAACATCGATAGTCCCATGCTCGGCGGAAACTTGGGCGCGCTCCCAAAACCACCGTGTCGGGCGTCGAATCGTGACCGATAGTCCTGATTGGCGCGGGAAAGGAGATCGGTTGTTAGGAGGTGGTCATGCACCTCCATCTCCGACGTTTGATTGAGATGCTCGGTAATCTGATCGGCTTGATTCGCCACCGCTTCACGGCGTTCGCGGTAAGCCTCTGAGACTCCAAGAAGGACCCGCGCAAACCCCGGACGCCCATAGCGATCATCGGGTGGAAAATAGGTCCCGCCGTAAAATGGCTTGAGGTCTGGCGTCAGAAACATGGTCATTGGCCAGCCGCCAGAACCCGTGAGCATCTGAACGGCGTTCATGTAGATTTCATCAAGGTCCGGGCGTTCCTCACGGTCCACTTTGATGTTGACGAAATGCTCGTTCATGATTTCGGCAATCTGCTCGTTCTCAAAGGATTCATGCTCCATGACATGGCACCAGTGACACGCCGAATAGCCAATGCTCAACAGGATCGGCTTGTCCTCACGTTTGGAACACTCCAACGCTTCCTCACCCCACGGATACCAATCGACGGGATTGTGCGCGTGTTGCAGGAGGTAAGGACTCGTTTCGTTGATGAGTCGGTTTGTGTGTTGCGGGTTATCAGACATTGTTTAGTCCTTTCTATAATTGTGATGCGTAATGCGTAAAACGTAATGGGTATTGCGTAAATAATTTTCTTCCTTCCCGACATGGCATTAATCTCTCCCCTTCGCCTCATTCCCCTTCAACTCCTGTCCGCAGGGCGACATAACTCCGATAGCGGAACCCCCGAATCTCCCCTTTGTTTACGGCTTCGATGACCGCGCAATCGGGCTCGTGCAGATGGACACAATCGCTGTATTTGCAATGGCCGAGGTAAGGGGCCATCTCTGGAAAATAGTGCTCAAGGTTTTGTGTATCGACGCCCCACAAGCCGACCTCTCGAATCCCCGGCGTGTCGGCAACCTCACCCCCAATCTCTAAGGGAAAAAGTTCGACCAGCGTCGTCGTGTGCCGCCCTTTGCCTGTTTTCAGACCAACCTCGCCGACGCGCAAGCCCAAGCCCGGCTGTACGGCGTTGAGCAGGCTCGACTTGCCAACACCGGATGCGCCAACAATAACGCTGAATTTATCTTTCAGTACCAGTCGGAGCTGGTCAATGCTTTGCGGGGCTTTGATACTGGTGTAGAGAACCTGGTAACCGAGTTGCTGATATGTCCCAAGGATTGAAGTCAACTCCTGCCGTTCCGCCGGGGCGTCGATGAGATCCATTTTATTCAGGCACACAACGGCGTCCATATCGCCCGCTTCCGCTAAGATTAGGAAGCGATCCAGAAAGCGGAGGTTGAGGTCTGGCAAACGGGTCGAGACGACAGCAACGACCCCATCCGCGTTTGCGACAATGATCTGCTCCATCTCCTCATGTCTGCCTGGGTGTCGGCGCGAAAATTTTGTCCGACGGGGCAGGAGGTCCTCAATGACTCCCTCCACATCATCAAGTGGCGTGATGATCACCTCATCGCCCACAGCGACTGGGTCTGCGTAGATACGTTTGCCTTCCTCGGAGCGCAGTTCGCGTTTGAGACGACCACGGAGCGTGCAACGAAGCACCGTGCCGCCACCCTGAACATCATAAAAGCCTGTTCGCGCTCGAATGACTCGACCTTGAATTTTATCCATATAGATTGTTCAACTAACGCTTTTATCTCTTTTGAGCCTGAAGCATCTTCAGGGCATATCGGGCGGCCTCACTGACAGTCCGAAGCCCTTTTCCATCTGACAGCCCTATCGAACGGCTTCCTTTCGCTTTATCTTTCTTTGCAACTTGTTCCAGTTCTGGAATCGCCCTTTTATCCCCGAAGTGACCTAATTTATAAGCAGCCATAAAGCGAACAGTCACATCTTCATGATGCAAATCTTTTATCAACGCCTGAAAAGCTAATTCTGTTTCCTTTTCACCACCAATATATTTCAACGCCAGGGCAGTCTGATGACGGTAATCAACATTCTCATTGTTGAGGTCCCTTTCCAATGTCTGAATACCTAATGCAATTCCCTTTTCATCACCAATGTGTTTTAACGCATAGGCTGCCAGAATTCGGACATCCCAATCCTCATCTTTGAGCGCGTCTATCAGTGGTTCAATGGCAGGCTGTATCACGGCGGGCTCTTGTCTGTATCTGTAGGCAAGAGCTCTCAATGCAGTGGCTGCCTGATTACGAACGGTTGCATTCTCATCCTTGAGCACGGTTATCAAAGGCGCAATCGCACTTTCATCACCAATTTCCCCTAATGCGTTAGCGGCATTTCCACGGGTCTGAGCATCTTCATCTTTGAGTGCAGCTATCGAGAGTTTGCGTTCAGTGCTCAAGAATTCGTTAGCCATTTCATCTGGAATTGCCTCCAACGCTTTCAAAGTCTTGAAAGCCTCAAGACGGACCTGCGCGTTTTCATCGTTAAGCGCTTCTCTCAGAGGCTCAACGGCAGGTAGCATTGGGTCAGGTGTGCCCCCATAACCAAATACTTTCTCTTTCATCAGCCGCAATGCCTCAATAGCCCCACGACGGACGAAAGCGTTTTCGGCCTTGATGGCATCTAAGTAACTTTAAGAAAATATGGATCACTTTCTCGGAATGTGTTAGGATGTGGC
>CAZOAL010000013.1:0-157789 GCA_964577695.1 uncultured bacterium
ATGTACGGTTTGGAGGGGGGGAAAGTTTCGTGAGAAACCTACCTATCCCTACAATTAGGGAAACAATCTCAGTAGAACCTGCCGCTGGCTGGTTCACCCGGGTGTATATAACAAGCGAGCCGCATGTTCTACGACGGGAGCATCGTTTAGATTTAACAAAGTCAGGTCAATTCGCTTGCCATGTACGCAAGCCATCGAAATCAAAATTAAAATCGATGAGGGTGACCCCGGCTTCCCCAAGTTTCCGTCGGACGCGATGTTCTTGATCAGGTTTGCAATAGAAGAGGAGGCACCCCCCTCCGCCTGCCCCGCACGCTTTTCCTCCGATCGCCCCATGACTCAACGCAATCTCGAAAAGCTGATCGATTTGTTCATTGGTGACAGATGGATGCAACGCCTTCTGATTCTCCCAATTTTCGCTCAACAGTTCACCAAAATCCGTCAGTTTACCCCGCATCAAAGTTGTTTTAACCGTCTCGGCAATTGACCTGAGATTTCGCAACGCCTCAAGTGTTTTCGGATTTCGACTTTTATAGGCATCGGTCACATTTTGGTGGATATTCCCGGAGAGACGGGATTTACCCGTGTAGCACAAGACGAGGTTTTTCTCAAGCTCATAGCGGATGTCCGGTGCGATGTGCAAGTGAGAGGTTTTGACATCTTCCCCCATAAATTCCATGAAGCTGATTCCCCCAATTGCGCTTGCATAGTGGTCCTGTTTGCCGCCCAGGATGCCAAGCTCATGCTTTTCAATGGAACTTGCGAACTCCGCATATTCGTAGGGTAACAGTGCGCTTCCCTTGAGCTCCCCCAGAACACCGACCAAAGCAACACTCATTGCCGCTGAAGTCCCCAACCCACTCCCCGGCGGGGCGGTTGACTGCGTGATTAAATCAAATCCACCCTCTTCTATTGACATCTTCCGTATGGCAGCTTTGACCAGATCGATGTTGCCATCATATTCGAGTTTACGAATGTCCTCAGCTTCGATGAACGTATCGAAATCCGCCGAGTAGATGCGTATACTTTTATCCAGCACACGTCGCAACTCGCTCGACTCTGGCGTGCTTTCTTGCTCCCCCGATTCGCGGCGTTTCGCGATCGAATCGAGGGGAAACTGGTGTGTAATTGTGGCATAAGAGTAGATGTTGATTGCTGCATTCGCAACAAGTCCCTTCGATTCTTCTGTAAACAGGGCAACATCGGTCCAGCCACCAGCGAAGTCAATACGCACGGGTGCTCTTGAGCGGATTAACATTGCAACTCTCCTTCGTAGGAATAAGCGTGAATAAGCGATGATGGGGTAAGGAATTCAAAAATCCGAGGGGTTTCGCTTGAAATGGAAGTTGGGATGGGGGAGCATTCGGGAATGGCCCTTGAAGGTAGCGATTGCCATGGCAACAAAAAAACAGGTTCACGGAACAAGCCGAACTCGATTCAAGTAAGTCCATGGCAACCACCATTTACCATTGATTAGCCAATCGCTTCTTTCAGCTGCTTACCAGCTTTGAAGGTAGGCACGTTCTTGGCTGGGATGCTAATCTTGTTTCCGGTTTGAGGATTGCGGCCTTCACGAGCAGCTCTGGTTTTGGCTTCAAATGTACCAAAACCGATGAGCCCAACAGAGTCACCCGCAGCGAGCGCATTTCGGATCGCTGAAGTGATAGCATCAACCGCTGCATTCGCATCCTTTTTGCTCAATCCTGAGCTTTCCGCGACTTTGCTCACTAAATCTTGCTTTGTTAATCTAGCCATGTTATCCTCCTGGTAATGAATTCATTGTTGAAAATGCTTAAAAGTCGCACCATGACTGACTTTGCGCAATTATACTATACACGTATTAGTCTGTCAAGTGAAAAATGCAGTGCTGACGCGGGTTTCGATCTTTTTTGAAACGCAAATTGGTATAAATCAAGAAGCAGCGAAAATCAGGCCCCAAAAAGCACCGAGACAGGTCCCGGTGCTTTTTTTGTTGCTCAAATTGAATGGGTTATCTGACTTTCCTGCGGTGTCGAAACTCGTAGAAAACTACGCTGATGATACCCATGTTCAGTAAGACCAAAGTGCCGGGTTCCGGAATTTGATTTAGTGGTTGATGATTCAGTATCTTCATGGTTTCCTCCTGATCAAAAGTTCTTGACTTGTTTCAGTCAATCGTGTAATATGTTGCAAATGGTTAGCAAATGCCCTTCTTCCGATTGGAGAACTGCCAATCCCCTCAATCGAAACAAGGGCATTCCGACCTTCGTCGCGCGTGCCGCTCCGAAACGGAGTCCGCAAGGCGGACCTGCTCTTTTCATGTCCATTGCATCCCAGAAACAAGCTGGCAGCATCTGCTTGCACTTAGTAAATTGACTTTGTTATGGATTAACCTGTAGCCCAAGTTTCTAACTTGGCCCTTGTGCCGGGGGCCAAGATAGAATCTTGGGCTACAACTCAACTGCCGGATAATTATGACCAAGCCTCACTTAATTTACTGAAGTTTAGAGAGGTTTACTTCAAACAAAGTCAAGGTATATTTACCAAAGTCAAGTGCGCTTTGACAGAGAGTCATGCAATTTTGGTTTAATTCCAAATGGGCGAACCATCCGCCCAAGTCTGACCTTAACTGCGTCACCCCGCTATGCGGGACTCAAAGCAGCCTTACAAGAGGATGTGGAAAGCAAAGGGAAATGGCGAATGACTCGGTTCTAGGTGTAGGAACTAAGCTGTCACGTCAGACTACGAGGATATGGTTAAAGGGAAACCTGAAGTATCGCTGGAAGCCTCGTAACTGGTAACACAGGAAAACACATGATACCTGTGGTTGCCGTCTTTTAGAAGCCTAAGACGGCGTTATCCCTAAATACGAAAATTCTTACTTTTTTCGTAGGGTGGTTTATAAAGGGATCGGGGTATAGATACAACCTAAATCATCGGTTCAGTACATGACCCAAGAGTCAGAGAATCCCTAAATCTTTCCGAAATGGGGAATTTAGGGGAGAGGAGGTCAGGTAGCCAGTTGGCGAGGTCTTACAAGTGAGCGAGTGCGTGAGTAGGCGAGTGGACCCGTATAGTCATCAGGTTCTTACTCGCCTACACGCCTACACGCCTACACGCCTACTCGATTCTGGCAAGTCTGACTAGCGTCAATACGCTGTGACTGAATTCCAAAGAATCTCAGCTTATGGTGTGAATATCGTACATCAAATCCCGTCAGGTCTTAACGGAAGCAGCGGTAGATTGTATGTCAACTACATGAGGAAAGCCTCTCTCTCGATTCAAGTAGAACTCAAGCAGCGTGGTTGCCACGAACCTTAAACGAGAACCAACGATTCGGGACAAACAAGTCAAGCAACCTACAACTTGCCATCAGAATCGGAGGTCTCTCGGTTCGTGTTGACGGTGAAAGCCGTGTGCGGTTTAAGTCGCCCCGAAACGGGCTCTCGCTTCGCTAGAGACTTCGCTAGAGACACGCACGGTTTGGAGGGGGGAAAATTCCGTGAGGAATCTACCTATCCCTACGGTATAACTCGAAATGTCGTTTTAGCCCCGTAGGGGCGGCATGTTTATAGAAGCTAAAGCGGCATTTTGTCTAGCTCCGTAGGAGCGAGATGTGCTTTTGGCTGGCGTTGACTTCTATAGACATCTCGCCCTCTAGGGCTATGCGAACCCCTTAGCTTGATGCGTATGGGGTGTCGCCCATCCTTTTGGAGGCGTGAGTCGGCAAGTGACTTTCTACGCGGGACGTGTAGAGATCGATGGGAAAGTCCACTTGGCAATTGTCGAACCTGTCGCTGAACGCGAACGACTGGTTGGGCGGGAGGTGCTCAACCAGACAAGGGTAACCTTCGATGGGCCAGCACAACTAACAACTTTTGATTGATGGGTTTCAATGACTCCAACAAAAATTCCCGTTCCTGCTGCTCCCGCCTATCAACCCCGCGTAAAAGTTCACATCCTGCTGCTTGGGCTCGTGTTGGTGGGATTCAACAGTTACTGGGTGTTGATGGGCACCGAGGTCTGGCATTCAACGCAGCTTACCATCGCTTCGTTGTTCTTTAACGCCGTTTTCACCCTGTTCATCCTGGTGCTGGTCAATCTCGTGGTGCAGAAACTCGCGCCGCGTCTGGGGATGTCGCAAGCGGATTTGCAGACGCTCTATGTGATGATTGTCATGCTGACGACCATCAGCGGGCACACGATGATGGGCTATCTCATGCCCGCCCTCGCGCACGCCTTCCGATTTGCCTCGCCAGAAAACGAGTGGGAGCAACTGTTCGGAAGCTATATACCAAGTTGGATCGCCGTCACAGATCGGGAGGTCTTGCGGGGATTTTATCAGGGGGACTCGACGCTGTATACCGCTGAACACATCAGGGCATGGATTCCGCCCGTGCTCGCATGGTCGTGCTTCGTCATCGCCCTTTGGATGGTTCTACTGGCATTCACGGTGTTTCTCCGCAAACAGTGGACAGAAAATGAAAAACTCAACTACCCGATCGTCCAACTCCCCATCGCCATGACGAGTGACCCCGTCGGGTTCTTCACCAATCGCTGGATGTGGATGGGATTCGCGGTCGCGGGGGCGGTTGAGCTGTTGAACGGGTTGAGCTACCTTTATCCCTCGATTCCCTCCCTGCCCATCAAGGGGAAAACTATCGGTCAATTTAGCTCCAAGCCGTGGAGCGCAATGGGACCGATCTATGTTTCATTTTATCCCTTCTCCATCGGTCTGATGTTTTTTACCCCGCTCGACCTCTCCTTTTCCTGCTGGTTTTTCTATGTTGTTGGGCGTATTCAAGCCATCGTCACCGACGCGATTGGCGCACGGGACATCTACTCTCTTGAACAGCAGACAGGTGCCTGGATTGCCTTCGGATTCATTCCGCTCTGGATGGGACGGCGGTATTATCTCCGCATCGTGCGAAAGGTCTTCGATAAACGTTACCCGCTTGATGATTCCAGAGAACCGATGACCTACCGAACCGCGGCGACTGTTTTTTCGGTGGGATTGGCATTCCTCATCTTCTTCTGTCATCAGATGGGGATGTCATTTTGGGCGATTGGGTTATTCTTCCTCATCTATTTTCCGATGGTCGTCGGGGTGACCCGAATCCGCGCCGAGATTGGTCCCCCCCTTCACCAACTGATCTTCGTCGACCCCGGCCGAACCATGTCCCTCCTGTTGGGCACCCGCCGCCTCGGCGCATCAAACCTCACGGGCTTGACCTTTCTGTATCCATTCGTCCGCTGCTTTCGGGCTCATCCGATGCCGAGCGAGCTGGAAGCCTTTCGTCTCGCGGAACGAACCCGGATCGGCTACCGTCAACTGCTGGTCGGCATGGTCCTGGCGATCGTATTCGGGGTTTTTATCACCTTCTGGCTCTATCTACATACCATGTATCAAATGGGCGCAGGGAGCAAGGCGCGCGGCTGGATTGTCTACATGGGGTGGGAAACGTTCAACCGCTTACAGACATGGCTCGTCCACCCTGATGATACAAAAGTTGCCGAGATGGGCGTTATCGCCGGCAGTTTTTTATTCACTATCTTTCTGATGTTCATGAAACTCCGTTTTTTGTGGTGGCCCCTTCACCCGGGAGGCTATGTGCTGGTGACAGGCACCGGAATGGCGGGATTGTGGTTTGTCATCTTTCTCAGTTGGGCGATCAAGGCGACCATCCTGAAAATGGGGGGCGTTCGATTGTATCGGAAAACGGTGCCCTTTTTTCTGGGGCTCATCTTGGGCGATTACACGCTCGGGTGCGTATGGAGTTTAATTGGGCTTGCGCTGAAAATGCCGACATATATCGTTTGGCACTAACACTACTTTGTCATTTACAACAAAGCCGTTGGCGATGGGTGAGTGGTGAGGAGTGAGTGGTGAGTGGTGAGGAGTATTATAGAGTGAGGAGTAAGTGGTAACAGGTCATGACCATTCTGCCACTCTACCACTCTACCACTCACCACTCTACCACTCTACCACTCACCACTCACCACTCACGAATGGCCAACCGCTAATTGACAAAGTAGTACTAATACCGATTTAGGGAGAATGGCACTCTCGGGTCGATATAACAACGAATAGTGGGGATTCAACGAATGAAGCATCCAGGTCGTCGTGGCATGATTTGTTGAATTCCTTTAATTGGTTGTTATATGTCGCCGGGCCAAAACAAGACCTGAACAGTTAACGTATGGGTGTACAGAAAATGGTATAACACCGGCTCAAAAAGACGTAAAAAACTATTGACAAATTTTCAGTAATCGTTTATTATATTGCCCCGTGCCGAACATCTTGTATAGTTTAAAAAATCATACACAATATATGGTGTGCTTATGAAATGCCCATACTGTAGTAGTCCAGAAACGAAAGTTATTGATAAGCGTGATAGTGACGCGGGAAGCATCATTCGTAGACGGCGCGAATGTCTCAGTTGTGCCAAGCGGTTTACCACGTATGAGCGGGCAGAGGTGCTAGACTTGTTCGTCATCAAAAAAGACCAGCGTCGGGAGGCGTTTGATCGGCAAAAGCTGAAACGTAACCTGATGAAGGCGTGCGAGAAGCGTCCAATCAGCCAGGAAACAATCGATCGCTTGATTGGAGATATCGAGCAGCAACTCATCAGCATGCGCAAGTCAGAGATTGAAAGCCGCGTGATTGGCGAGTTGGTCATGGACGCCCTCAAAGATTTGGATAAAGTGGCGTACATTCGGTTTGCCTCTGTCTATCGTGATTTCAAGGATGTGGCGGATTTTGAAGCGGAACTTAGGCAATTGACCCAGGGCGCGGAAGTTGATGAAACATAAAACGTGAAGCGTGAAACGTGAAACGTGAACAGAATCACGCTTCACGTTTCCGCCGGATTGAGTTTCTTGGATTGAGCCTGTCGAAATCATCGAAATCACGTTTCACGTTTCACGCCATAATCTCAGGAATAGTGTAGCTTCAAGGGAAACTCGCATAAGTCGTATACTTTAGAAAGGAACCAGCATGTCCAAAACGAACGATTCTCATCTCAATGCGGGTGGGCTCGCAGTCGCCCCCTCGGCTGAGAACCTCGACATCGAACAGCCCCCGACCCCCAAGCGTGGCTTAAAAATTGAGCGGTTTTATACCACGCCCGGCGTGCACCCTTATGATGAAATGGAGTGGGAGCATCGGAGTTCGGCCATCCATAACGAGAAAGGCGAAGCGATCTTCCAGCAAAAAGCGGTGGAAGTGCCGTCCAGTTGGTCGCAACTGGCGACCGATATTGTGGTGTCCAAATACTTTCGCAAAGCCGGCGTTCCCGAAACCGGGGGCGAAACCAGCGTTCGCCAAGTCATCCACCGGGTCGCCCATACGATTCGCCAGGCTGGCGAGACGTTTGGCGGCTACTTCGCCACACCGAGCGATGCCGATGCGTTTGAGGCGGAACTGACGTATCTGCTCCTTACCCAGCGTGGGGCGTTTAACTCCCCGGCGTGGTTCAACTGCGGACTTTACCACCAATATGGCATTCAAGGTGGTTCTGGCAATTGGTACTGGGATTTTGAGAAAAATGGTGTGGTTCAGGCGACGAATAATTACGAACACCCGCAATGTAGCGCGTGTTTCATCCAATCGGTCCATGATGACCTCATGTCGATCTTTGACCTAGTGAAAAATGAGGCGCGTGTCTTTAAGTACGGTTCTGGCAGTGGATCGAATTTCTCCAAGATTCGGGGGCGTCAGGAAAAACTCTCCGGCGGTGGGACGAGTAGTGGGTTGATGTCCTTCCTTGAGGTGTTTGACAGGGCCGCGGGAGCAACTAAGTCGGGGGGAACGACAAGAAGGGCGGCCAAGATGGTGTGCCTCGATATGGACCACCCGGAGATTATCGATTTTATCAACTGGAAAGTGAACGAGGAGAAAAAAGTGGCTGCGCTGATTGCCGCTGGCTACCCCGCGGATTTTAACGGCGAGGCGTACAAAACCGTGTCAGGACAGAACTCCAATAACTCCGTCCGAATCACAGATGAGTTCCTGAACGCTTATCTGCGTGGGGGAAAATGGCACACCACCTTGCGCACCACCGGCGAAGTCTGCGAAACCTTCGAGGCCAGAGACCTCATGCGTCAGATCGCACAGGCGGCGTGGGCGTGCGCAGACCCGGGCGTGCAGTTTGATACGACCATCAATGGCTGGCACACCTGCGCCAATACCGATCGGATTTATGCCAGCAATCCGTGCTCAGAGTTCATGTTCCTAGATGGTACCTCGTGTAACCTCTCGTCCATCAACCTCCTCAAATTCCTGGGCGAAGATGGACGTTTCGATGTCGAAGGGTTCAAGTACGCCTGTCGGATTTTTATCACCGCTCAAGAGATTCTCGTGGATTCTTCCTCTTATCCGACGAACCCGATCGCCCAGAATAGCCACGACTATCGCCCCCTCGGATTGGGGTATGCCAATTTGGGAACGCTGCTGATGGTCAACGGCATCCCCTACGATAGCGAAGATGGATATACAATCTGCGGCGCAATCACCGCGATCATGTGTGGCGAGGCGTACCGCACGTCAGCGGAGATTGCCGCGATTAAAGGCCCCTTCGCTGGATTTGAAAAGAATCGCGAGCCCATGCTGCGCGTGATGAACAAGCACCGCGCTTCAGCCTACCAATTGAATGCGGATGCCTGTTCGCCGTATCTCTTGAAAGCCGCACAGCAGACGTGGGACGCCGCTGTTGAGATGGGTGAACAGTACGGCTATCGCAATGCGCAAGCCACAGTACTCGCGCCTACCGGCACTATTGGGTTACTCATGGACTGCGACACAACGGGAATCGAACCCGATTTCGCCCTCGTGAAATTCAAAAAATTGGCGGGCGGCGGTTACTTTAAGATTATCAATGGTTCCGTCCCCCGCGCCCTGAAAGGGCTTGGTTATACGGATGAGGAGATTGATGAAATCGTCACTTATGCGCAAGGCACCTCATCGCTGATCGGTTCACCGCATATTAACAACCTTTCGCTCAAGGCAAAAGGCTTAACCGATGAAGAAATCGGTCGGATTGAAGCCACCCTGCCCGGCGTTTTTGAACTGTCTCATGCCCTTAACGTTTACACCATTGGCAAAGAGGGATTGGCACGTCTGGGGTTTAATCCTGAGAAATATAACGCCCCTGATTTCGATCTGTTGCGGGAGCTCGGCTTTACGAAGCAGCAGATCGACGAAGCCAACAACACCATCTGCGGTATGATGACCCTTGAGGGCGCACCCCATCTGAAAGCAGAACACCTGCCGATCTTCGATTGCGCCAACCGGTGTGGAAATTACGGACAGCGTTACATTGAGCCGATGGGGCATGTTCGCATGATAGCTGCCGCACAGCCGTTCCTCTCGGGGGCGATATCCAAAACGATAAATATGCCCCACGAAACGACAGTCGAAGCGGTTGAGGCGCTTTACGTCGAAGCGTGGAAACTCGGTTTGAAGGCGGTAGCAATCTATCGTGACGGCTCGAAGTTATCCCAACCCCTCAGCGCCTCCAGAGCGGAAACTGGGGAGGTCGAGGCGCCCGCCGAGCCCCGCCCCACCCGTCGTCGTCTGCCCGACGAACGCCCATCGATTACCCACAAATTCAGCATCGCTGGACACGAAGGCTACATCACCGTTGGACTTTATGAGGATGGAAGTCCCGGCGAAATGTTCCTCAAAATGTCTAAGGAAGGCTCGACTATTTCTGGGTTGATGGACACCATCGCAGTGATGACCTCGGTTTCTTTACAATACAGTGTCCCATTGGAATTTTTTGTCAACAAGTTCAGCCATGTCCGTTTTGAGCCATCGGGGTTCACCAACAACAAGGACATCCCCATCGCGAAATCGATCATCGACTATGTGTTTCGCTGGCTTGGGCTGAAGTTCCTGCCCAAAAAACAGGTCGAAGACTCACGGAGCGGAGCAGCGGAGGAGGGAGATGAAATCTTCGACGATCCACTTGTTGACCCGCGCCAACTCCATCTCCGGTCTTCGACCGAGAGTCTTCGACCTTACGGAAATGATGCGGATGAGAGAAAGGCCGTCCAAAGGCTGGAAGCCCGCGAAAAACGCATCGCCGCGATGCAGTCCGACGCCCCCGCTTGCCATGAGTGCGGAACAATTATGGTGCGGAATGGTTCCTGTTACCGCTGCCTGAATTGCGGGGCGACGAGTGGGTGTTCGTGAAACGTGAAACGTGAAGCGTGAACAATAGGCAGTTGTCAATGATTTTAGAACATTGACAAAAAAGCTAGATTGTGGTAGAATAAATTTAGATAAATATGCCGCAAGGCCGATTTGGGTCTTGCGGCACTCCGTTGTTATTGCTTGTTATTTCTTCGTAAGTAATACCAAAATTCAAGAAGAACAAGCAATATGAGCATCGGAAAGGTTGGGTCATTAAATAGATCCATTTTTTTATCTCCTTTAGTAGGTTAACTATTCGACCCAAAGGAGCTCTTAAAAATAAAAATGGCGCAATAGCCATAGCCACTACGCCATTTTTATTTGCAGGAGGTCCTCTTTGGAACACAATTCCCTGAATCCCCAGTAGTGGTTCAGGTTCCCTCTGTTTCCAACAATGTGCCGGGTTAAGGAGGGACCCCAGCTTGCCTGTGGTTTCCGAATTTTGATGCCTATTTGAACTGGTTGTCATTTTCAATGGATTCACAGGTTCCCTTTGAGACAATTTTGTCCCGTTCATGGTGAACGAAAAAATATGCGGGTGAAAAAGGGCCCCGGTTTATCTGTGGTTACCAATTGTATCCACCTTAAAAAAGGGCATCACACCTGAAGTCTCTGAAAATTCAGGGTGATGCCCTTTTAGTTTATTTTTACACGAATACCCGCCAAGGGACTTACTTTCAAGAGTTTGCACAAAGAAAAACTTATGGAAATCGGAGGCTCAAATGATCCTTTGGGAACAATGGAAATCGAAAGCCACCGCCTCTCTCACTGCGGCACAACATAGCTTAGAATCAGGAGATTTATCAGCAGCAGTGAGTCGGGCTTACTATGCAGCATTTCAAATCGTTACCTGTGTTCTGCATAAATTGCATGCCACGACGCCGGAACGAGGTCATTGGGGACATGAAGGTTCTCAGGTACAATTTTATTATGCGATCTGCCGTCGCAATACGTCCAAGCGGATGCAATTGTTAGGGATGCGAATTGCTTTTGCTCAATTGCGAATCTGGCGAGTTGTAGCTGATTATAAAGATGATTCGGGATTGACAAAACAGTTAGCTGAAAATCTAATTACCAAATCAAAGTCAATTGTCGGATTACTCAATGAACTAATCGAAAGAGGTGAAGTTTAACTATGGCAACCTATTCTTACCCACTCATGATTTCAGACAATCAGCTAAAAGCAGTCTACGATTTCAGTTCTCGGCTAGAGAAGGAATGCCCCGGCTGCTACGTCACAAACTTCCAGAGCGTCGAAAAGGAGGGCGTTGAAGTGTTGGTTCAGTGCCCGGATACCGTACACTTAGATCGAATCTGTGAGCTATCGATTGAAGTCGGCGACCAATATGAAATCGTCATCATTCCGACGCCCATCTGAACGGGCTGTCATTCAAATGATGCCAGGAGGTTTTGTCATGCCAACAAAGTCGTTACATCATTTTCACGTTCCGCTACCGGATGATCTCCACAACAAGCTACGGGCAGAAGCAGACCGTTCTCAGCAACCCGCCACAGCGCTGGTCCGACAAGCCATCGAACTGTGGCTTCAACAGAGACAGAAAGCTGCGCTCCACGAGGAGATTGCTGCTTATGCGGCTGAGTGTGCTGGAACTGACGCTGATAAATCAACCTTCCGAAGGTTTTAAACCTTCGGAAGGGTATACGTCCCTCAGGTGAACACATGACGACTTGGAGTCATCCCCGCGCCCCGGGATTTCGCTTCGCGCAACTGACGAATTTCCGGGTGATACGATTAAACGCAACCTTATTTCCGGTGGGCGAGTTTGAGGCCGGACTTTACCGGAGGTACAATCTCAATCCCGTTCAGGTAGAAGCCTATGCGCCGGAGGAAATCATCCCCCATGTCGCGGATTGCGACGCCCTGTTTGCCATCTCTGTCGCCTTACCGGAAGCGGTGATTGAGAGCTTGTCCCGCTGCCGGGTTATCTCAAGACTCGGGACCGGCACAGACAAAATCGACGTTGCGGGGGCGACCCGAAAAGGCATCCTTGTCACCAACGTCCCGTACTTTTGCGTCGAGGAACAGGCAGACCACACGATGGCACTGATATTGGCGCTCGCGCGGAAACTGCCGCAGATGTCACAGGCGATGGCTGAAGGGGCGTGGAGTCGCTCCAAACACCAATCCCGCACCAACCAGCGTCTTTCGACCTGTGTTCTGGGGTTAATCGGCTTCGGAAATTCTGCGCGTGCCGTTGCCAGGCGAGCCAGAGGGTTCGGCTTTCGAGTGATTGCCACCCGCCGAAACATGAATGCCCCGCGCCATGAAGCCGATGAACTGGGCGTCGAGATGGTTTCACTGGATGCGCTGCTTGCGGCCTCCGATTACGTCTCCCTGCATGTGCCTCTGAACGCTGAGACCTATCATCTTCTTGATGAAGCCACGCTCCGCAAGATGAAACCGGGGGCTTATGTGATTAACACCTCCCGCGGAGCGCTTGTGGATGAGATGGCATTGGTGAAAGCGCTCCGGGAGGGCTGGTTGGGGGGCGCGGGGCTTGATACGTTCGAGGGGATTGACCCATTCACCCAAGTCGAGACGCCGCCTTCTCATCCCTTGTTAACCCTTGACAATGTTGTTCTCACGCCGCACATTGCCGCCTACTCTGTTCAAGCCGCACAGGACGTTTCTACAGGGGGTATTCAGAACGTGGTGTCAGTTTTAAGTGGTCACTGGCCCCCCGCCGGAAATATTGTGAATGCTGGTGTGGTCCCCAGGTTTCCGCTCGCTGACTATGATGCGTCACTTTTTGAGGAATAGAAAATGAGTTTGATAAACTTCCGAAGTCTCAAAGACTTCGGAAGTTTGGTAACGCTCTTACTTTTTGAAACGCAAATTGGTATAGTGAAACGTGAAGTGTGATTCCTTTCACGTTTCACGTTTCACGAAACCGTGTCAACACCTTTTTTCGGAAATTTGAAACATATCCCCAAGTGAAGGTACAATACTATGAAAAAATCAATGAACTGTCCGACGTACACATCAATCGGTGTACGTCCCCTCATCAATTGTCGAGGGACCTATACCATCATTAGCGGGTCGATTATTCTACCGGAAGTTCGCCAGGCGATGGACTTGGCTTCACGCCACTATGTCAATATCGACGAACTGATGGAAAGAGTCGGCACCCGAATTGCTGAGTTAATGCAGTGTGAATGGGGGGTAGTCACCAATGGTTGCGCTGCTGCGCTGTGTCAAGTCACAGCGGCTTGTGTGGCGGGGACTGACCCTGAGAAGATGATACGACTCCCTGACACTTCGGGTATGAAGAACGAGGTCATCGTCCAATCCTGTCATCGACACGTTTACGACCATGCGGTGCGTATGGTCGGTGTCAAGATAGTTGAGGTTGAAACGAGGGCGGAACTCGAAGCGGCGCTCAGTGATCGGACGGCGATGCTATTGGTATTTGGAGACGCCGCCGAGCGTGGCAAAATTACGGTGAGAGAGATGGCCGAGATTGGCCGCAAACGTGGCATCCCGACCTTCGTTGACGCGGCGGCCGAACGTCCGGATGTGCCCAATTGGTATCTTGAGCAGGGCGTCGACGCCGTCGCCTATAGCGGCGGCAAATGTCTGCGAGGACCTCAGGCCTCCGGTCTTGTCTTAGGGCACAAGGATTTACTCCAAGCCGCTTTTCTCAATGGTGCGCCCCATCATGCGTTGGGACGTCCCATGAAAGTCGGTAAGGAAGAAATTATGGGACTTCTCGCAGCGGTGGAACAGTGGATCCAAAGAGACCATGCGGCGGAGTGGCGAAAATGGGAGAGTTGGCTGGGGCTTATTGCGGGTGCCGTAAAGCCTTTTGAATCCGTTACCACAGAAATCCGCCAGCCGGGCAGATCGAACGTCGCGCCGGTACTTGAGATTCAGTGGAATGTTGAGGTGATGGGAGGCAACGGTACGGAGGTCGCGAAGCAATTGTCGGAAGGCGACCCACGCATTGAATTGACAGGCGGTGCGAATGGCGTTTCAGTCATGCCCTATATGATGGAAGAGGGGGAAGCCGAAATTGTTGCAGGCCGGCTGCAATCGGTACTGAATCAGCACATCAACCTATAAGAAAATGAGTTGGAAATTCAGACTTCCGAAGTCTCCAAGACTTCGGAAGTCTTTGACGGCGTTTTTAAAAATCATTATCTGAATGTCTATAAAATGAGGAGATAGACAATGTACGATTTGAATAGTAATTGGGATATATGGATTCAATTCATCTTAGGAGAGGCGCAACACCACTTACGAATCGAGCAGGAACATGAAAAGTTAAGCGGAATTTACCACTCTCAGTACAGCACACAGCCCTTGCAGGGGAGCGCGAAAGGGAATGCGGTACACCTGCAAGCAACAATTCATCATGAGGGCCAGAGTGTCAGGTATCTCTTGGATGGCGTGATTCGCGGCGATGAAATGCACGGGACACTCGACCTGGGTGAATACTGGCAGGCGACATGGAAAGCCCAAAAACGGGCATGTTTATGAGAACTGTTTACACTTTCAAAGACGTAAAGCTAAAACGTAAAACGTAAAGGGGACGTCATGACGCTTTACGTTTTACGTTTCATGATATTTTTTCGGAAATTTGAAACATGCCGATTGGTATATCAATTACCCTTGAGTTTGTCCAATGAAAAGTCAGGCGATTTGCACAGCGAGATGATCGGGCGTTCGGCACACTGGACTTCTCGGCACATGTCCGCGAGGTTTGCCGCGATTTCGTGGGGAATCGTGATGACGCCGTGCTTGTCAGCGTGGATGAGGTCTCCAGAGTTGATAATGACGCCGCCTACCTCAACCGCAACGTTGTATTGAACGAGATGAACGTAGGCATGCGAAACGATCGGGGCGGATGCGAAAAAGTGAAAGCCGAGGGCGTGGACTTCATCAAGGTCGCGGACGCCGCCGTTCGTGACGGTGCCGACGCAGCCGAGGGCTTTGTGGATATTCCCATTGACCTCGCCCCAGAAAGACCCAACTGCGGGGGGATTGTCCAGGTCTTGAATCACGGCGACTCGCGGCGCGGGCACGCTGACGATGTAGTCCCAATAGCCGTGTCGTGAGACGCTTTGTCCCCCGATTTCTGATCGGGGTTGCTTTGCCATGATTGTCGCGGTAGAAGCATAACCGACCATCCGCCCCAAATCCGGGAAAATGCACTTAATCTCCGGCGACATAAATCCTTCGTTGCGCGGGCGGACGTTGAACCGCTCGATCGCGTTTGAGATAGTTGGGGCGTCAAATAGCTTGAGTTCTTCTAACTGTTCGGGTGATAAGATTTCGGGCATTTGATTTCTCCTATTTTTAAGTACCTGGACAAATTTAATTTTCAGGTATTTTACACCCCGGTTGTCCAAAGGACACCGGGGGTGTGGGTCGCAAACATCCGGTGTCACCTCGCTTCGCTCAGTGCAGAGCCTGCTCCGATCTATCGGAGTTCTTTGGACAACCGGGGTTTGAACGTACATATCAAAATAATTCTGTCTAACGACTTACTAGGGCGTGTTGACGAACTCGGGCAAATGCGCTCGTAGCCCAAGTTTCTAACTTGGCACCTCGTCCCCAACCAAGATAGAATCTTGGGCTACAGTTAGATTGCGAAACAGTTCGTCAACACGCCCTAGAGAAACTCGGTTTCTCTTCGCTTTTCTACAACAGGGCATCTAGGTCGGTTAGACTGTTAATCTCGGGGTTGATACAAATAATCCCGTTAGCCTCTGCTGCACGCTGCAAGCGTTGATCGACAACAACAAGCACAACTGAATCCCCTGCTTGTTGTAAAAGGGAACGAATCTCTAAAACTGTTTGCAAATGGATTGCATCCGTTGCATTGAGATTCTGACTCAGAATATGCGAAACCGATGCGTCGAGAAGGCTATCTGTCACAGGGAAAATCTGCCCTTTGGAAATCTCAGCAAGGAACCTTGCATAGGCAAGAGTGAACTGATTCATACTAAGAATTCCCGAATTTTTCTTTCGATTCAGTGCTGCAATGATTTCCCCAAGACTAATTCTTGAGCATACCAAGCGAGTCAGACTTAATGGCAAGAGGGTATCTAATAATCGATTCATGAAATCGGTGCCCTTTTCGGACGAATAGCGTTTAACGAACGCGCTGGCATCCGGGTAAAACCAATTCATAGAAATCTTCGCGGCGGAAACCTCGCCCCTTACGATTGCGGATTTCGGATTGATGATTGCAGAATTGAAGAAGAATCTCTTCTAATCCGCAAGCCGCATTCCGCATTCCGCAATTCTTCAAAAGGGCGGGGAGGAAGCCGCAACTCCTTGTTATGGTTGACTTTGTACCGTTTTTGTGGTATAATATCTGTTGGTGTAAGGCACTCTGTCTCGCAGAGCTAACAGTTAAAAACACACCCGTGTTCTCTGAAAACTGAATGTATGAGGTTGTATGCAGTAATCGTTGTGTGCGTAAAACATTCGACGTTCAACCAAGAACATACTGCGGTCTAAAACCGCGAAGGCTACCTGTCAATTAGCCTAATGTAGGCGTGTCTGACGACTTACAAGCCTCGCCCTTTAGGGCGGGGTAGTTGCCCTTATTCCTCCCGCATTGCAATCACGGTTCGACTCAATTCATTTTCCTCTTTCATTGCTTTACCAATCTTTGCTTGAATTTCTTCTGTGCTCATTTCCGGGTCGCCACCTAATTTTTCTAACATCTCACTCACGAATGCCTGGAAGGAGCGTTGTGAATCGGCGTACTTCGCGAATGGATCGTGAGATAATTTGCCTTCACTTGGCTGTTGCTGAACACTACTGGGCTGTATCTTTATTTCCAAATCTGCTTTCTGCCGAGCCAGAGCAAGTAGCTCCGGGGCACAACGCAGGAGCTCTTCCTTTTCAGATGCGTTGAGATATTCAATCTGTTGCGCAAATTGAACGATGTGTAACTCTGCCATTTTAATCACCTCCCTAAAAACATATCTCGCCCCTTAACGAGGCTCGCCAATTTCCCCAACGCGACACTGCGTGGCAGCATCCACAACCCGCAATCGGGGACAACTGCCAATCGCTCCGCGCCGATGATGCTTGCGCCCGTCTCAATCCGCTTGGCGACCCCATCCGGCGTCTCAATTTGCAGGTCTTTAATATCGATGACGCCCAATCCAATCTCGATCCGGGAGTCGTATTTCGCAAAGTGGGCCAGTTCATCATAGCCACGCCGGGCAAATTCAAGCACAAACTGGTCGACTTCGAGTTCTAGTAACTTAGGGAGCAATGCTTCATAATTTCCTTTTTGAACGATCTGCCCGCCGTAGTTGCCGTAACAGATGTGGATGCCAGACCTGCCGGGGATAGCCCTCTCGACGATGTTGATTGCCTCAATCGCCCATTCAAGGTCCTGCGGGTGTCCGCCGATTGACGCTTCATCAATCTGAATAAAGTCTGCATGAATGTCCTTCACTTGCTCACTCAGCACGCTTGCGATTGCGAACGCCAGGGCGCGACGATCGGGATAGTGATCGTTAATCAAAACCCGCGATAGCATGTGCGGACCGGTAAACGTGAACTTGAGCGGATGCTTCGTCAGTTTCCGCGACCGCTCAAACTCTCCGCGCAGATCCAGCAGGCCGTGGTCGATCTCTCCGACCACCACGCCGGCCGGTTCGTCACGATATGCCAACTCCGGGTCGTTGCGCATCCGTTCGAGCAATGCCCGCGGACGTTCCGTTGAAATCCCGGCGAGCCGTTCGGCGTAGTGGTCGATCATCCCGTTCGTCTTTTCGTGATAGAAAAGAGATCGGTGAATCTCGCCATCGGAAATCAGCTCCAAGCCGACGTTCTCCTGGTCTTTGATTGTCGCCTTGATTGCGTCAAGGATGGCTTCCTGGCTTGCCGTCCGGGTCAACCATTTCGGCAGTGGAAAACTACCGACAACGCTTGTTTCAAGAACCCTTTTTCCCTCTTTCATCTGACTCATTTGCATTTTCTCACTTCCTTGTTTATTTGCATATTTTCTCATTTGCTCAGGACTTACGCAGGACACCCGCTGCATCTTGAATCTCCGCTTCACGGAGTCTTCGCTTCGCTTGACCTGAATCCTGAATCCGATGCAAGATGCAGGATTCAAGATGCGGGAGAGGCACCTCCTGCGTAAGTCCTATTTCTTTTTCTGGAGAACCTGATTGCGGAAAATATACTGTCGATGCCCATACCACTCTATCCGCCAGTGATCAAATCCGCGTTCAAATTCGATGACGCGATCCGGCGGTCCCAGCTTCGCATGGAGGTCTTCAATGGCCCGTTGATCGCGATTGACGAGGTACTTCGTCAAAATCGCAACGCCGGATAAGAGCACTGCCAGAGCAAGTTTACCCTGCGTTTTCACATTGATGCTGTGTGCAGTTGAGATCGGGACAAATAAGAAAGCGATCAGCAGTAGATAGCAGATATTTTTTTTCATGCGGGTCAGTTCGCTCGGCATCGGGACGAAGAATGAGCGTCTCGCCTGCATCTTGAATGAGATCCAGGATTCAGGATTCACAGAATTTGCATCTTGTATCCTGCATCTTGCATCTTGCATCTTGCATCTGATACTGTTAGGACTTACGCAGTTGGTTTCACGGAGTCACAATTTATCTGCATCTTGCATCTTGAATCCTGAATCCTGATGCGGGAATTCAGACTGAAAATTTGCTGAAATGCGTAAGTCCTATCGATATTATTTGACTTCATCCCAGAGTTTCATCAGGTATTCTCGGCTCCTTTGCAACACCGGGATGCGCGCTTCGTCTGGGACATTTTCGCAATTAATCAAATGAACCCGCTCCCCCGGATTCCGTTTGAACGCCTTGATGTAGAGTTCAAACGGGCTGTGTCCAGTGCCCAGTTCAACAGACCACATCGGGCGAGGCCGGTCTTTGGCGAGGCTATGGTCTTTCCATCCGACAACCGGTATCCGATTCGGATACTCGTCAACGAGCAGCCAGCCGTACCCCTCGGCAGTTGTCATGTGCCCGATGTTGAGGATAATGCCGGCGTTTGAGCACGGCATGGATTCGAGCAGCAGTCGGCAATCGTCCAAACCCTCCACATAAGCGCGATGATGAATATCACAGCCGACCCGCAGACCTTGTGCTATAAAGGTCTCCGCCACTGTATTCATGCACAGGGCGAGCCGCTTGATTTCCGTCGCTTTTTCCTCTGTGGGGACTTTAGATCGGCCGCATGTCGGAACCGGATGCGTCAGGTACTTGCACTCCAATGCCAGTGCGCAAGTGGCATATTCTTTCAGCGCAACGATTGTTGGCTCTATCCCCGCTTCACTTTCAATATCAATTTTGCCGGAAAAATGGAGCGCACCGATTTCAAGACCGGCGTTGCGGACCGCCTTGCGGACATGCTCCGGGTCAGAATCGAGGACATTGGGAAACGGGCTCTGGCTCGTACCCTCCGAACTGACCGTGTCCGCGCTGCGATTCGTTAGCAGCAAAATGGAATCGAAACCGATCTGCTTAATGGTATCCAGTGTTTTTTCAAACGACAGATGATGTCCGACGGCATGCGTCACAGCACCAAATTTCATCGCTTTTCACCTCGCTACGATTGAACTTTACATATATGTTCAGGCATACACTTAGTATAGAATGCACAGCCATCAAAGTCAAACGAAAAATCAATAAACAGTAGAAAGTAGCTTGACATTTTTTGTGTAATAGAATATCCTAATAAGAGGCTTTTGATTGAATAGTTTCCAATATCTAAAATTGAGGGGAGAAGATTGAAAAGGCAGGTTGTTTCTAATGACATGGAACGAAATTCGACAGCATTTTCCAGGTCAATGGTTGGTTGTTGAAGTCATTGAAGCGCGCTCAGAGGGGAACGAGCGGATTTTGGATCGAATTGGTGTCATCGATACCTTTCCCGACGGTTCAGCCGTTATGAAAGGCTATCGGGAGCTCCACCGTAGGTACCCTGACCGAGAATTGCTCTTTGTCCATACAGACCGGGAAATACTTGACATCACGCAACGCAAATGGGTTGGTATTCGGATAGGAATATGAAAATTCTGATACAGGATGGCCTTCCATTTGTCACAGCGGTGCTCATATACCGGGGTAAGCAGCTTATTCTTGAAAACATGCTGCTTGATACCGGTTCGGCCAGTACCATTCTGTCTACAGATCAGGTACAGAAAGTGGGTTTGATACCAAGCCCTGAGGATCCGCTCCATGAAATTCGGGGGGTGGGCGGCGTCGAAATTGTGTTTTCCAGAAAAGTCGATTGCCTCGCTGTGGGGGAATTTGCTGTGGAGGGTTTTGATGTCGAAATCGGGGCGATGGAATACGGCATTGCAATTGATGGGATTGTGGGATTAGATTTTCTCACACAGACGAAGGCAATCATCAATTTTGATCGGCTCGAGATGATTGCGCCCGGAAGCCAACCACAGGTGAATCTGGGGAATTTGGAGTCGTCATGCTAACAGACCAGGAATTACAATTGCTCATGACCGACCTAGAATCGGACCGGGTGGAGCGGACGACTTCCACGAAAGACACCGATAAGTTTGCCATAGCGATCTGCGCATTTTCCAATGACTATCCCAACCACCGCAAACCGGGATACTTACTCGTTGGCGTGCGTAATGAGGGTCGTCCCAGCGGCCTAAAGGTAACGGACCAGCTTTTGCAAAATCTCGCGGGCATCCGTTCTGATGGCAACATTCAGCCTTCTTGGAAACGCCTTAAAATAGTAAGTAGGTGGACATAAGTTTTCGTAGTATAGCCCCTTGTGGGCGTCCGACGGGGACAAGCCCCTATACTACAGGAATTTCTGTCCGGGTACTTAGTACACAGGCCTACCGAATATAACCTATGAACACAACACCACCACTTCTTGAAATCGCCACACTCAACAAACACTTAGGCGGCGTGATTGCGCTGTCAAATGTCGATATGCATGTGCGGCAAGGGGAGATCGCCAGCCTCATCGGCCCAAATGGTGCGGGGAAGACGACGCTGTTCAACTGTGTCACGGGGCTGGACCGCCCGACGGAGGGAGAAATCAAATTTCGTGGACAAAGCCTGGTCGATTTACGTCCCGATCAGGTGACTGCGGTCGGACTTGCACGGACGTTTCAGAACATCCGCCTGTTTTCTCAATTAACGGTCCTGGATAACGTGAAGATCGGCAGGCACTGTCGGTCACGGGGCCGCTTTTGGGGGGCCATCAGCCGTAACAAGAGGCAGCGGCAAGAAGAAGCTGAAATTACGGAACGCGCATTTGAGACACTGAAATTTGTCGGGTTGGAGAGGTATAGCGACCAGCTCGCGGGCAATCTCTCCTATGGCGACCAGCGGCGACTTGAGATTGCGCGGGCGTTAGCGACAGAACCGGCACTGCTGCTCTTAGACGAGCCAGCCGCTGGAATGAACCCGCAGGAAACGAAGCGTCTCATGGTTCTCATCTACGCGATTCGTGAACAGGGCATCACGATTCTGCTCATCGAACATGATATGAAAGTGGTGATGCGAATTTCAGACTGGGTGACGGTGCTCGACCATGGGGAAAAAATCAGCGCTGGCACCCCCGAAGCAGTTCAGAACGATGAACGAGTCATCAAAGCCTATCTTGGAAAATCCTACAACAATGCTTAATCTCGATAATATTCACACCTACTACGGCAATATTCGCGGTGTCAGAGGTGTCTCACTCCACATCGAAGCGGGAGAGATGGTCTGTCTGATTGGGGCAAATGGCGCGGGCAAATCGACCACCCTGATGACGATTTCTGGCATCCACCGACCGGCTCAAGGCACAATCACCTTTGAAGGGGAGGATATTACCCTGATGCTTCCTGAAAAGCGCGTGGCGATTGGAATCTCCCAGGTTCCTGAAGGTAGGCTCATCTTCCCGGAGATGACGGTGTTAGAAAACCTGGAATTGGGAGCATATCTCAGGAAGGATACACCTGTCATGAAAGAAGATTTGGGGCGGGTTTTTGATCTCTTCCCCGCCTTGCGCGATCGGCGGAAACAGCGAGGGGGGACGTTGAGCGGCGGTGAGCAACAGATGCTGGCCATCAGTCGAGCCCTGATGTCACACCCGCGACTTCTCCTCTTGGATGAACCGTCGCTTGGGCTTGCACCGATCATTGTTGAGCAGATCTTTGAGATTATCCGGCAGATTAACGCGGACGGGACGACCATTTTTCTGGTCGAGCAGAACGCCCATCTCGCGCTGGAGCTCACGCATCGCGGCTATGTGATGGAGACCGGAAAGATCACGATTGAAGGCAAATCAACAGACCTCCTCAAGGATGAGCGCGTCCGTCAAGCCTATTTGGGGGAATAAAGAAATTTGCAAATGAGCTGCAATAAGAAAAATTATGATTGACGAAAGTTGTAATCTTTGATATACTGAAACAGCTTTAAGGTAAAATTTTCAACAGGGGTGTCATTCGGGCACCCAAATTTTTATATTAGACTTTGGTAGATTACCTTGTAGCCCAAGATTCTATCTTGGCTCTTGGTCAAAGTGCCAACTTAGAAAGTTGGGCTACAGGTGTATCCAATTTCAATTTGCCAAAGTCAAGTTATGAGGAGGACACACAATGAAAAATTTATTGTTGATGCTGGTCATCAGCCTATTTCTGATCGCGCCTTGGGTTAATGTGATGGCAGCCGATCTCGTGCTTCACCTGTCATTTGACAAGGACTCAGGAAACGTTGCCAAAGACCTGTCAAAGTTTAAGAACGATGCAACGTTTAAGGGAAATCCGCAATGGATTAAGGGAAAATTCGGACAGGCATTAGGTCTGGATGGTGCAACATGGGGAGAAGTGCCTGACGCTCCAAGTCTTGACATTACCGACGCTTTGACGGTTGAAGTGTGGGCTTTGGTCGAAGCGGGCGGTGAAGCTACTCAGAGTGCAGTGGAAAAAGGGAACGCCTGGAAAGAGGGCGAGTACAACCTGGCTGCCCTCTACGGCGGTGGGACCCTTCTCCAGGCGCGTGACCTTCCAGCAGATTGTGCCGATACGAACGTCGGCGCAAGCATTCAAGACGGGTCCTGGCATTTTCTTGCCGGCGTCTGGGATGGTAGCGCTATCAAGCTCTACATCGATGGCAAGCTAAACGCTGAGAAGCCGTGCGCAGGGAAACTTTTGACGAATACCGATCCGCTCTTTATCGGTGCGAGAGGAGGAACGGGTCGTTTTCTAAAAGGAGGGCTTGACGAAATCAAGGTGTATAATTATGCCCTCACAGCGAACGAGATTCTCAGGGATATGGAGACTCCTGGGGCACCGGTTGAGGCAAAAGGCAAATTGGCCCTCACCTGGGGCAGAATGAAAGCTGGTTTCTAGCGATTCATTGATAGACTTCCGAAGTTTCAAAGACTTCGGAAGTCTGATTAGGTAAGAAAAAAGCACCGACATGAATCCATGCCGGTGCTTTTTTCTTGCCTTTTGTCCCTATTTTGCCTTACCTGTTGGAACCAATTGGCTCGCTAACTCAGCCGGAAGGTCGTCGGCAATGTTCCCTCCATTTCCTCTTCCGTTGGGACATACCACACCAGAGGAATTATATCAGGATATTTGTCAAACACCTTAAAAGCCGCATCTATTGTATCTTCTACTGCAACAACTTCGCAATCAACAATCGCCATGTGTTTGCCCTGGTACTTTTCTGACCACTCTTTACTTTATTCTGTGAGCCATTCATCCACTGGATCGGTGTAGTATTCTACTACCGTATCCTGTGCCTCCGGGACAGAGGGACTTTCCATTAAAGATGAAGTCTGTGACGTCTTGCTTTCTTGCTACCGCCGTTGGGCAATTTCTATGAGCGTTTCACCGACGACTTTGTACTTATGAGAATCTAAACGCTCAACATGCGCCTGTTTCGCTTTCGTATCAACCCCTTTTTCATCGAGCAATTCGGTGATAAATTCATAAGGCGGGTCAATCGTAAACGGCTCGATTTCGTGAATCTTTCCCATTGTCTCCCTTCCAGCGGCGCGAAGCAATTCCCGTGCCTTCGCGGGCGCGAGCGACACCGCACTCGTCTGCGAAATCCCTCTCTTTGTCATCACCGAAACGATGTTCGGAACATAAACCTGCGCTTCGGCAATCGCCGTATCATCGCCGCTGATAAAGACCGTTGGAACGCCATAAGCGCCTGCCAACGCCGCATTGAACCCAATCTCCCCGATTAATTCGCCGTTCAGCCAACAGTTGGCGATGGAACGCGAACTCCAGCTATGACACAGCACGCCGCGCTCTGTGTTTGCCATCGCGTGGTGCCCGTAGAGAAAAAGGGCGTCGAACGAACTATCCAATCCCCACGGGGCAGAAATCGGACGCCCAATGATCATCTGCGCTTCCGGGTGCATGAGCTCGTAGTCGATTCCGCCTGGGCCATGCCCGTCCAAAAACCAGATCTCTGTCGCGCCGCCTTCCAGGGCCCCTTCCACGAGGGCGTTGACTTCCAGAGTCGCGAGGCGTTTGGCTTGCTCGTAATATTTCGCGTCGCTATACGTCTGCTGGCGAAAGTCTACGACGCCTGCTGCACCTTCCAAATCACCGAGTATGAAGATTTTCATATTGCCTCCTTTCTGACCTCGATTTTAACTAACTTTCAATATTAAAGTTTACATTTTAGACTTCCGAAGTCTTGGAGACTTCGGAAGTCTGATGTATAGTTTATTTTTCAAAATTAGTTAATTATACCACAGTTTCATGCACTTCGCTAAGAGGGTGTGTGAGAAGTGATTCTTGGCTAACCTTCGGAAGGTTAAGATACCGATTGGCAGCGATTTGAGATATGAAACAGTCACTTGTTTCGACGAACCTGTGCCGAAACGAACCTTCCGAAGGTTTGGTCTTTGACAAGAACGGCAGTTGAAATAAAAATGCCCCATGCAACCGGTGTCGCATGGGGCAAAGATGAGAACACAGATTAACAGAATGAGCGGATAAAAACACATCCGTCAATTCTGCAAATCCGTGTTCTGAGATCCCTAATCCTTGGTTTTGAGTTTACCCTACAGCGTGGGGAGTTGGCCCCTTCCATCTCATAAGACGAGAACAAGCCGCAAGCCTCTTCGGAGTGCTTTACTCATGCCTTCACGTCTAGTACCTTGTCTGTTTCCCGACGCAACACCTCATCTATCCACGCATTGACACTGCGCTGACCGCTGATCAGGGCGGCTTTGATTAACTTTGCATGTTGTTCAGGGGTGGTACGATATGTCAGCCTGCCACTATAAGGCTTTTCGGTCTCAATCCCCAATTCCAGGCAGTTTTCAATATGTCCCTCCACAGCCTCCTGCATATTTTTCTTCAGTTCCGCTACAGTCTTTCCACTGAAATAGATTTCGTCTCGCGACGTGTTGACGACAGTACCGACAAATTCTTCATCAGCGTCGCTATACTCAATGCAGGCCATATAGTCTTTATAAGTCATCATACTCATGGGGTGACTCCTGCTCTTGTCAGAAATTGACGCACTTTATCGACAGCCCACTTTTTAGCTTCCTTCTGAGGGTGAGGCCGGTGAAACGTGGCAACATGCTCTCCAAGTTTTATCGTCATGACTGAACCCCCTTTGTTAGCAACTTCGGCTCCAAGAGCCGCAAACAGGCTTTCGATGTCTGACCACGCAATGCTGGCGCGTGTCGGTCTCGCAAAAATGGCTTGAAGTGTTTTTCGCTGCCTGTTGTTCACAAGGGAATAACGCCTCATTTCAAGGGCTCGGTGGAGAATAACATGCCGGAATGATGTCAAGTTATGACACCATTCCGTGAGCGATATGAAATTATACGGGCTTGAGAATCCATTGTCAAGTCAAAACAAAAATGCCATAAGCAACCGGTGTCGCTTATGGCAGAGATGAGAACACGGATTGACAAAATGAGCGGATAAAACCAAATCCGTCAATTCTGCAAATCCGTGTTCTGAGATCCTAATCCTTGGTTTTGAGTTTCCCCCACAGCGTGGGGAGCTTTCCTTTCGCTTCGACGCCTTTAGCTTCACCTGCAAATTCGGGGTCGTATTCCAGTACTGTTGTACTCCAAGGAACAAACTGGCTGGGGCCACCACCAATGGCGTAGATTTTCCCGTTCACGACGGTAGTGGATAAACCCACCCTTGGAACAGGCAGGGCCGCCTTCTTTGTCCATTTGTCCGCTACCGGGTCATATTCTTCCACTGCTACTGACCCATCAGGCCAAGGAGCAAAACCACCAATAGCATAGATTCTCCCATTAACCGCGCTGGTGGATAATACCATCCTTGCTGTCGGCATGTCCGCTTTCTTTGTCCATTTGTCTGTTACTGGATCATATTCTTCTACTGTTGCGAGCTCAATTCCAATGTTACCACCAATGGCATAGATTTTCCCGTTTACCACGCTGGTGGACAATCCCGCCTTTGCTGTCGGCATGTCCGCTTTCTTTGTCCACTTATCTGCCACCGGGTCATATTCTTCTACCGTCGCAAGCAGGCCCTGGGCCTGTGGCTGCCCTCCAATGACGTAGATTTTCCCGTTTACCACGCTGGTGGAAAAGTACCATCTCGCAGTTGGCATGTCAGCCTTCCTTGTCCATGTGTCTGTCAGCGGGTCGTATTCGTCTACTCGTGCAAGAGTAACGGCGTTAAAGCCCCCGATCACATAAATCTTCCCATTCACGATATTAGCGGTTGCCCACGCTCTTGGAAATGGCATGTCGCCTTTCTTTACCCATTTGTCTGCTACAGGATCATATTCTTCTACCGTCCGAACGTATTCGCCCCATCGCCTGCCGCCAATGGCGTAAATCTTCCCGTTCACCACGACGGTGGCTAAGTCACTTCTTTCGGTCGGCATATCCGCCCTCTTCATCCATTTCCCGTCTTGCCCCGGCGGCGCGAAGGCGTTCATTTTAGGCTTCGGCTTCTGTCCAAAATCCTTCTTCCCCTTTTCGCTGGAGAGGATGGGAGTTTTCGTGATGTCCACCACATCGACGGGAATCTCGCCCTTCTCAGCCACCTGCGTCTTGGCTGACAGCACCGAACCAATCAACGCGCCGATGGGGTAAAGCGGGCTGATGGGGACAGCGAGACTCAACAGAACAGCCACAAGTCCCGCTGTGACCGAAAGCCCCCACGGCAGGGCGGTTTGGTTCGGGGGTGTTTGGATCTTCGTCTCCTTTATCATTTCCACGATGCGGAAAGTAAAGCTAGGTTGCAACTTCATTTCATTGTAGGTTGTACTCATCATAGCAAGCATCTCCTCTTTCAATAGGGATTTAGCGCGATTCAGGCGCTGATCAATCGTATTCTTCGACGTTCCCAGAAACTCGGCGATCTCCCGGCTCTTCATGCCGCCCAGATAGTGAAGCGTTAAAACCTGGCGATACATCTCCGGCAGTTCCTTCAAGGCGTCATACAGCGATTCATACGTCAGCCCCGCTTGATAGGCGTCCATCGACGGGCGCTCCAAAACCTCCTCTTCGATCTCCTCGACAAATTCACCGTCTGGACGGCTGGCTTTCGCGCGCAAAAAATCCTTGCACAGGTTGTTGGTGATCGCGTAGAGCCACGCCAGAAATTTATCATATCCTCTCAGGGCGTGGAGTTTTTGATACGCTTTGAAAAACGCCTCCTGAGCGATGTCTTCGGCGTCGTGGTAGTTGCCAAGTTTGGAATACGCAAACGCATAGATACACGATTTGTACTTGTCCACCAGAAAACCGAAAGCCGCCGGTTCGCCGTCGAGGCACTTTTGAATGAGATGTCCATCTTCCGTGCGCACGGTTTTCCTCCTCTCATCAAAGGCTTCATCCATTATGACGGAGCAAATAATCAAAAACTTACAGGCGTCGAAAATTTTTCATGATTTGTATTTTGACTTTGTTAAATTTCCCTGTAGCCCAAGATTCTATCTTGGTTATTGGGCTACGGGACCAAGATAGAATCTTAGGCTACAAGAGTATCTCTTTTGAATTTAACTGGCCTCTATTTGCCAAAGTCAAGGTATTGTCAAGATAATCATATACACTCGCTCGGCTTGGATTGCCAAATCCAAGCCCCCACCGATGGATTTGTCAATCCATCGGGAGCAGGTATCGTGTTTACCAACTTCCTGGCCATTAAAATTTTTCATGATTCCAAAAATTTCTTGACAAGTTGCTGCAACTGTAATAAAGTAATGGGGAGTTTATGCAAAAGAAACCGAGTTTCTCGAAGAAACTCGGTTTCTCTTCGCCTGTACTATTATAGCACGGTTTAGGTTCATCATCAACAGGAGGTTACACATGGGATTCAAACTTGGTTATAGCACGTTGCGGTGGCAGACACCAGAACTGGAACCGCTTTTAACCCAAATCAAGGAAACGGGGTGGGACGGTTGGGAGCTCAGGCAATCCCTCGATTGGCTTGGGACAGCGAAACGGGTCAAGCAGATCAGCGACAATGTCGGTTTACCCGTCGCTGTTGTGACAGCGCGGGGAATTCCGATCGACAAAGATTGGAATCAGATGGAGCTGAACAAGCGACGGATGGAATTTGCCGCTGAAGTCGGTGCTGATTGCTTTATGTTCATGGGGGCAGGCAAACCGAAAGATCGTCCGGTGAGCGACGCGGATATCGCTGCGCTGGCGGATGTGTCCGAGGCGTGGGCGGAATATGCCGCGCAGTATAATCTGGAGGTGTGTTACCATATCCACACCAACACCACGATTGACTCCATCGGGGATTGGGCGAAGTATATGAGCCTGCTCAAAAAGTGCAAGCTGTGCATTGATGTATCGCACGCTGCGCTATGGGGTTATGACCCCGTCCAAGCGATACGCCGATATAAAGACCAGTTAAACTATGTCCACCTTCAAGATTACGGCAGCGCCTCCGGTGGGGGCGATACCCCTTATGAGGTCAATTGGGTGGACGTCGGCGGCGGGACAGCGATGGACTTTCCTGCCATCATGAAAACCTTAGCGGATATCGGTTTTAACCGCTGGGTAACAGCATGTCCCGGTCAAGTCGAAAATCGCTCCGATGAAGAGCGCATGCGTGTGAATCGGGAATATCTGCGGAGTTTGGGTTATTAGGCGTAAAACGTGAAACGTGAAACGTGAAAGGAAGGGAAGGAAAGGAAGGATGGAAGGATGGGGGGAGGCAACCTTCCAACCTTCCATCCTTCCATTCTTCCATTACCTATCATGCTTTACGTTTCACGCCTCACGTATCACAGAAAAGGAGAACTATGGCAGTCGAATTAACAATGCCCCAAATGGATCAAACGATGACAACCGGGAAGGTTGGGAAATGGTTAGTCAAGGAAGGGGATGTGGTGAAGCAAGGCGATCCGGTGCTGGAAATCGAAACCGACAAGGTCGTACACGAACTGGAATCCCCATCAAACGGGAATATCGCGCAGCTCCTCGTTGAGGAAGGTCGCAAGGTCCCGGTCAACGCGGTTCTGGCGATTATTGCCGCGCCGGGGGAAAAGGTTGAAAGGCGATCGGTCACACGTCCAGTGGAGGCGAAAGCCGGAGAGCCGGAAAGCCGGAAAGCCGGAAAGCCGGAAAGCCAGAAAGTCATCACTTACCAGTCACCAGTCACCAGTCACCAGTTACCAGTCACCAGTTACCAGTCACCAGTCACCAGTTACCAGTCACCAGTCACCAGTTACCAGTCACCAGTCCCCACTTCTGTCAAAGCCTCGCCGGCAGCGCGAAGTTTGGCGCAACAGCACAACGTTGACCTGACGCAAGTGAAGGGTTCAGGCCCAGTCGGGCGAATCGTTGAATCCGATGTACAAGCCTATATTGACAGCCTGAGCCCCGAACCCGCCGTATCAGAGCGGCTCAAGGCTTCACCCTTAGCGCGGCGGTTGGCGAAGGAACACGGATTAGACCTCACGGTTATCGCGGGTTCCGGCCCCGGTGGCAGAATCGTCCGAGATGATGTTTTCAAAGCGGCGGAGGCTGCGGTAGCCGTACCCGCTGAACCCATCCCCGCGGTTCAACCGGAAGTCGCTCCGGTTCAGGTCATCCCGATGACGGGTATCCGTCAGATCATCGCAGAGCGGATGACCCTCAGCGCGCAGACCACTGCCTGCGTCACATTAAACACAGAAGTCGATGTAACCGAATTGGTCGAACTGCGAACCTGGCTCAACCAGAAGTTGAGTGCAAAAGAGATTTCATTGACTTACACCGATCTGCTTGTCAAAATTATCGCCCATGCGCTCCGTCAGCACCCGCGCCTGAACTCGACGCTCGCAGACGACGGCATCCATCTGATAGAGCAGATCAACATCGGCGTCGCTGTCGCGTTAGAAGATGGGCTGGTTGTCCCGGTGGTCACCAACGCCGATCAGAAGGGAGTCGCCGTCATCTCTCGGGAGATTAAAGCGCTGGCGGAAAAAGCTCGCAACAATCAACTTCGTCCGGGGGACCTGCGCGGCGGCACGTTCACGCTGACCAACCTCGGCATGTTCGGGATTGACACCTTCACGCCGATCATCAATCCCCCCGAATGCGCGATTCTCGGTGTGGGCCGCATCGTCAAAAAGCCTGCCGTTCACAAAGATGAAATCACGATTCGCAGCATGATGGGACTGAGTTTGTCGTTCGATCACCGGATCGTCGATGGCGCACCCGCCGCTCAATTTCTACAAACGGTGACGGAGTATATCACAGAGCCGTATCTATTGCTAGTTTGAGAGGATGGTAGTGGCGACTTCAGTCGCTTTTTTCGGGCTCAAAACGACTGAAGTTGTCACCACGAGTGCCCCACCCAGGGGGTAGATTTTACCGTTTGCACATCACGTTTCACGTCTCATTGAGGAGGGTAATTATGTCGATTTCCGATGATTTTCGATTTGCATTTGATGTTCAGGGCTACCTGCACTTGTGTGAGGCATTGACATCAGGGGAGGTTGCCGAATACACCCGTTGGATGGACGAGGTTCAAAACACGGATGTTCAGGCATTGAACGCGGATAATCCCGACGGGATGAAGTATCAGTTAAATCGTCCGGTTTCGCGTGTCCTTGATGCCGACCTACGGTTTGCACGATTTTTAGACCACCTTGCTGTAGAGCCATTTCTCATTGAGTTTCTCGGCCCGGACTATCGGCACATTGACAACGAAGTTTACTACACCTACCCGGAATACAAGGGAGGCGGCTGGCATCGCGGTGTTCGGCCGCACCCGACAGGACACGTCATCGACGGAAAATTTATCTGCCCCATGGTGAAGGTCTTCTACTGCATGACGGATGTGGGGCCCAGTGGAGGAGAATTTGAGGTGGTTCCGGGCTCACACCGGGCACAGTTTACAATCGACCACCGTAAACGTCTCGACCTACCTGCGCAACACATCTTCAACGATGTCAAGGCTGGCGATATTATCATCTTCAACGAGGGGCTGCTTCACAACGGACGACCCAATCTCTCCGAAAAGACACGCAAAACGATTATCGTCAACTTTGGACGGCACGACGCAGGGGTTTGGACAGGTTACGCGCCGTCTCCCAAAACGCTGGAAGCCGTGACAGCGCGTCAGCGCGAGATTCTGACAAACACAACGGGCTTCTGGTCCGAACCGAATCTGTTGGGGGGGTAGGTCTCATACTGATTTAGGATTTACTTTTCCCCAAAGGTTTCTCTGAGGGAAGGAATGGAAAAATGGAAGGAATGCTTGTCCTTCCATTCCTTCCGTTTTTAGTCCACTTTCGCTTTTAGACTCGATCTGGAGATCGGGGCTGGTCGGTAGACTGGCTCTCGGCCACCCGTTGGAAGTTTTTGAGCTCCATCGTCTCATCCCCCATCGCCATCGCATAGAGCCGTTGTCTCGTGAGATAAGTGACCACATCCTCACCGATATGCAGGGACGCGAAGATGGGAATGATGGTTTTGCCCGCGTACTCCGGAAAGTAGTCCTCGATCTGAGCTAAAACCGCAATGAACTCGTTGATGTAATCAATTCGCGGCGAGGATTTGGTTTCGTTGATAATCACCTGATGCTCCCCAACCGCGATGACATCAAACTCTCGCCGTTGCGCCCCATCCTTTTTATTCCTTACTTTTCTGCGGACCATGAAATCCTCAATGTCACTCCAACCGAAATATTCTCTGGCGATACGCGGGATATTGGGGGCAACCATGTCCTCAACAAGGGTTCCCCATTTATTGACTAACTCTCCCCACTGCTCATTCATCCGTTTTCGATCCGCTCGCATCTCATCCTTGAAATCTTTCATCTCATCCGAGAGCATTTTCAGAGAAACCTGCGTCCGCATTTGCGCTTCGGCGAGTTCCATCATGACGATTTCGAGCCGATCCACTCTTGCTTCTGTCGTTGCCATTTCAACCCCCCCTTTTTGGCTTTGATTATACCCTATATCGTTCATTTCATCAAGGACGGAGTGATAAGGGCGTTCAGCATTATCTGATGCTGGACGCTTTTTTTTGTTCATAAACCTGCCTGCGCCAAAGATTAAGCCCCGCGCCTCACGCACGGGGCTTTTTTTATGCCCATCGATGGAGCGCTCCCGAAAACGCTTTCCTGTTGTATAAAGTCCAGGGATGTGATAAAATTGATAAAAGTATACACGGGAGGAAACCGATGGGGCATGCAACGTTTACCTGCGGTAATTTAACCGCGGTGATTGGCGACAACGATGCGCACGACGAACATCGCGCAGGGTATAATGGGATTTTCAGTTTGACTTCAAGCGAAGAAGCGGATAATTTATTTGTGCCGGCGTATGCCGGGCTGAACCTCGAACATATCTACGATGGGTACGAAATGGATCGGAGTTTAATCTTTGAACCCCGTCAAGCCCCAATGCGCTTTGAGCAGATTTCTGAGAATGAAGCCCTGCTGCATCAGCCGCCGACGCCGCATTTCGGGCTGGAGAGCTGGACGCGATTCCGGCTCAACGAACCGTGCTACATCGATTTTGAGTTCAAGTGCTCGCCGCGCAAGGCAGTCTATCACTACGGCTATATCGGGCTATTTTGGGCGAGTTACATCAACGCGCCTCACAACAAGAGCATCTATTTTATGAGCACCCTCCCCGCCCGCGGGGGGGCCGAGGGGGGGGCGCACTGGCACCAACTCTGCACGCAACAGCACAACGACGAAAGCACTGTCTTACACGCCGGTGACCAGACAGAGATTCCATTTGTCGAACATTACCCGCAAATGCTCTACAACAATTTCTCGCCGCTACGATTCCACCTGCCATTTTACTACGGGCTCTTCAGGTCGAAGACTCTCGGTCAAAGATCGGAGGAGCAGGTCTACTTGATTATGTTTGATCGGACAGAAAACATCCGCTTTTCGCACTCGCCATCAGGCGGGGGGCGTAGTCTTGATGGGGAGGACACGAATCCGGCATGGGATTTTCAGTACATCATTCCGTCCTACACGCTCAATGCCGAGTACAGTTTTAAGGCGCGAGTGGTTTATAAGAAGTTCGCAGGCAGGGGGGACGTCATCGCGGAATACGAGAAATGGAAGGGGCTGAAATCAATCGACTGAGCATTACGAGTTTTTCGGTTCGTGTTAAATTTCGTGAGACCGAGAGATCATCTTCCTCCCTCTCCCCGCTGTGGGAGAGGGCCGGGGTGAGGGGGCAAGCGGCACGATACGGGCATCCCCCTCACCCACACCCTCTCCCACAAGGGGCGAGGGAACTATAGACCTTCAGATAATGATTCTTAAAAACACCATCAAAGACTTCCGAAGTCTCCAAGACTTCGGAAGTCTGAATTTCCAACTCATTTTCTCAACATCTATAACTGACAAATCGTATGAGCATCCCGTTTCAGTGCGACACATATTGCGCATGAAATTTGTGATTGATATCAGAGGATAGTCAGCCATGAATGCTTTATCCGTCGCTGTTCTGTGCATCGCGATCATCGGGCATGCCGTTGCTGCACTCTTCTACGCGGTTATCATCACCGATGAATCGGTCGCGCGGGGAATCTACTTCGGCTCAAAGATCGTCGTGAACGCGATTCCGCTCCTGTGGGTCTTCGGCGTTGAACGTCAGCGGTTTCGCTTTCCACGCCCGGTTGGGCGTGCGTTTGTGCCCGGCATAGCGACCGGGGTACTCATTGCTGGGTGCCTCATCGCCCTTTATAAACTCGCATTCGCCGGAAGACTGGACAGTGCCGGGCTTTTAGCCAAGGCTGAGGTGTACGGGATGCGAGAGCATTTCTTCCTTTTTGCGTTCTTTCTCTGCCTGGGCAACTCGGGGATGGAGGAATACTACTGGCGATGGTTCGTGTTCGGATGGTTGCGACGAGTGATGCCCGTGACGGTGGCAGTCATCGTTTCGTCGCTCGGTTTTACCCTTCATCATATCGTTGTGCTGTCAGTCTATTTCCCTAACCCCGCACTCTTGATCCTCTTCAACATGGGCGTGTTCGCCGGCGGTTGCATCTGGGCAATCCTCTACGAGAGATATGACAGTATCTTTAGCTCGTGGGTCAGCCACTTTTTTGTGGATGTGGGAATCATGGTGGCTGCGCACGATCTGTTGTTCGGCCACTAACGTCAGGAATTTGGGGGTTGCAAGCTGACCGGTCATCTGTTACAATCAAACAGCGGAGGCAAAGCACAGCAATTCAGTGGCATCCCTTCAATCGCATCCAGAGGAGATGAACGCAAATGGAAACAACCAAACACCAGATTCCCGCAACTCATGAAGGCCTCATCACACTGAAGGAAACCATTGCCCAGAACAAGAGGCGGGCAAAGGGATTTCATGCCATTACCTGGCTTGTTGAGGAATTGGACAAACTCAAAGGGACGGAATATGCTGTTCAATGTGTAGTCGCCCATGGTCCTTTCGCCCGGGGGGCAAAAACCTTTCAGCAAATTGATCTCTTGTTTGTTTTGGAAAATAACGTGGACGAAGAGCTCGCGATGGAATTCCTCGTTGATGAAATTCTTAGCAAAATCTATATGGAGATCAAAATTCTTCCTTATCTGAATGTTTTAAGTCCCGAAAGACTGGAACTTGCGATTCGGCATCCGACTCCCCTGATGAGGCGTATCTTGAAGGAAGGAATTGTTTTTTACGGGAAGGGTGGAAGCACGCACTTCCAATCTTCCATCCTTCCATTCTTCCACTCATAAAGAGTGTAAAGTCATTTCTGAAACATGCCGAAGAATAGCCTTTTCCCCCCTTCCATTCTTCTATTTTGTTGTTGATTCGTTCAAGAAGGAGCAAACCATGCAAACCCTTACATTGAAGCCCGGCACGGTTATCGCCGACCTGCCGACGATTCAGTGCGTTATGACCGAGTGGGCACCGGGGCAAGAATGCCCAGCGCATAACCACCCCGGTGCTGATGAAGTGTACCTGTTCCTCTCCGGCAAGGGCGAAATTGTCGCGCCCTACGCAGCAAAGAATGAGGAGCAGGTCGAGCAGTTCACAGCACCCATGCAAGCCTATATTCCGGCGGGCACCTCCTACATGCTGAAAAACACCGGCACGACGCCGCTCAAATTCATCTGGGCACTCACTCCCAACAGCCCCTCCCTCCCGCGAGCCGGGGGGAGAGCGGAGCACATCCCCCCCGGCCCCCGATCGGAGAGCGGGGAACCGGTGGTTATGCTCGGCACGGAGAACGGGGAACGCTTCCCCAAGTCAGAGAAGATTCGCGGCGGGATGCTGGTATTCCCGCCGAACATTGAGTGCGCCTATCACAGCCACGATGGAGCGGATGAGGTGTTCGTGTTCCTCAGTGGCTATGGTGAGGTCACTGAGGAAGGCGAGGTCGCGCGTGTCGGACCAGGCGATGTCGTGGTCACACCTGCCGAACACAAGCACAAAATCAAGTCTTTCGACGAACCACTGGTTATGTGGCTGACAGTGACGCCCAACCGCGTGCCTAGCCACACACATTACAGGCAGTTGGCGGATGGGACGTGGGAACGCACAACACCACGCGAATAAATTGAACTGAAAACAGGAGAGAACCCTCATGCTTACCGAGGAAGAAAAATGGCTATTTGACCTGCATGGCTATGTGGTGCTCAAGCAAGCTGTCCCGCAGGAAGACATCAAGCGCATGGTTGAACTGTGCGATGCGTGGCATGCCGTCGATGACAGCGAACTGCCTCCGCCGTTGCGAACCTACCGAGATGTTAGCACCAAGCCAACCACGGCCCGCTCGATTAACAACGTGCAGTATGCGGATTCAGTTTTCCAGCGTCTGGTCCTGAACCGGGAGACCATGCGGGCGGTGCTTGCGCTGACGGGCAATTGTCCTCAGTTGCTCTCGGTCGCGCTCACAAGGAACACGATGGCGTCTGACGATATACCATTTCACGGTGGGTTTTCCGGTGGACTTCGCAACCCGGCCAACGATTATCAGGCTGCCGATGGTCGGGTCTTCGCGACCTTCCTTAACGCCGGGGTCTCGTTGGTGGATGTGCCACCCGGCACTGGGTTCGTGTGCATTCCGGGCAGTCACAAGTCCAACTTCCCCAAGCCGCCCCATGTGAACATCTATGATGACCCGCCGACGGTCGCGAACGTTAATGTCAAAGCTGGGGATGTCGTTCTGTTCACTGAGGCGCTATGTCATGGCGGACGACGCTGGCCCCTCGAAGACCCGCGCCGTACCGTCTTTGTTCGCTATGGCACCTCTTATGCGTCCTGGTCGCCAGGGTACGGTCCGATTGAGGCGCACCGGGACAAGCTGTCCGATGATGTCTATGAACTGCTTCAGATGGCGGGTTTCCAACATCGAAAGCGAGTGGTTAAACGGCTGCTTGAGGAGATGGGCGAGGCATAGAAATTTGCAATCAAGCATAATTCGCCAATGTCACATTAGAAAAGAGATCCAGTCGTAGCCCAACTTTCTAAGTTGGCAATTTCGGGAGTGATCGCTCGAAACCAAGATAGAATCTTGGGCTACAGAGGACGTGACATTGTAGTGTTAAGAAGATTTTACAATTTTTTAGCAGAAATGATACACGGTTCACGAATTGGGAGATATAACAATGGCAGAAAAAATTCGGTTAGCAATCATTGGTTGTGGGGGAATGGCTGGCGGACATTTGAACGCGTGTAAAGCGCTCAAGGAAAAGGGGGTCGATATTTTCGATCTCGTTGCAACCTGCGATGTAGCTGAAAGTCGGGCGATTCGCTTTGCAGACACGGCCGAAGGCTTTCAAGGCGGTTTGCGCCCGAAGGTGTTTACCAATCACCAGGAACTGCTGGAAAAGGAAAGGATTGATGCCGCGCTCATCCCGTCGCATCACCGTAGCCATCACATTATCGGTATCGATTGTCTTTTGGCGGGTGCCCATGTGATGACGGAGAAGCCTTTTGCCATTACCATCAAGGCAGCCCGAAAGATGATTGACACGGCAAAGCGCGTCGGCAAGCTGGCCGCTGTCGCTGAAAATTACCGCTATGACCTTTCAAACCGTGCGGTGAAGTTTGCCATCGATGAAGGCCTCATTGGCAAACCACAGATGCTATTTCAGGGCGGTGTTGGCGGTGCACTCAACGCTCAGCTTGCCTCGACCGCCTGGCGACACCATAAGTTGGAAGCGGGGGATGGCACCATCCTCGATAATGGCGTACATGACAGCGATCTGTTCTACTACTTTCTGGGTGAAGTGGACGAAGTGTACGGTGCCACATTTCGATTCGACGACATCCGATACAGGCGAGACAACACGGGGAAGGTGATAGAGACAACCTACAACGATTGTAATGAAGGCGGGTTCGCCATTCTCAAGTTTAAGAATGGCGTCATTGGACAATGGGCACCGGCGTATTGGGCAGGTCACGGTGAAGGCGCAGGATACGGCAGGTGGATTTACGGTTCAGGTGGCGTCTTGAAGGGCGACGCCATCACCAAAGCAGACGGCACAAAAGAGGATGCGAAAGCGTTTTTTAACCTGCATGCCAGTGAGGCGTTAAAGCAGAAGTATTTTCCGTTCGGTCTCACGAACTCCGTTGCCCTTGAAGTGTACAACTTTCTCTCTTGCATCCAAAACGGCGGAACGCCCGAGACGCAAGGGGAAGTCGGACTTAAAGCCTTAGCCATCGCTTATTCGCTGATTGAATCTGCCTGCCTGAATGCCCCTGTCAAAGTTGAGGATGTCGAAAGCGGCAAAATCGAAGTCTGGCAGAAGGAGATTAATGAAAGTTTGGGGCTGTAGGGTAATTCACTTTCAATATTAAAGGTCTTTTGAATCGACTGGATGGGCGGGAAGAGTGGAAGAAAGTTAGTTAATGGAAGGAAGGCGCTTCTTCCATTAAGTAGGGATAGGTCGATTCCTCACGGAATTTTCCCCCCCTCCAAACCGTGCGTGCAAGTTTCCCTGCATACAGCTTTCACCATAACGTTGTCTTAGCCGTCTTTAGAACCTAAGACGGCGTTGGCTTCTAAAAGACGGCAACCTAAGACAACGTTGGCTACAGGCATTTCGATGAATTAACCTGTTTCAATCTAACGAGGCTTCCAGCAACGTTGTCTTAGGTTTCTAAAAGACAACAACCGTTCACGTTTCCATTAACCATACCACTCTAGCCTGACGTACCAATTTCGAGCGTTCATCTCGCTCTCAGGTATGAGCCATTTCCCTCTGCTTCCCACCTCATCTTTTCAGATGACGCAGTTGAGGTAAGACTTGTAACGATAGCCTGTTAAAGTTGGAATTTAACCAACATTGCATAAGAGTTTGTTAAAGCGCACTAACGATAGATTGTTAAAGTTGGAATTTAACCTACATTGCATAGGAATCTGTTAGAGCGCACCTAACTTTCAATATTAAAGTTTACATTTTAGACTTCCGAAGTCTTGGAGACTTCGGAAGTCTGATGTATAGTTTATTTTTCAAAATCAGTTAACTGATATTAACACCTAAATGCCAAAAGGAGGTAATCAAAATGAACCATATAAGAACAAGTGTAACTATCGGATGCCTGAGTTTAATTGTTATCAGTTTTTTGATGTTGACCCCACACAGTGATGCCAAAATTGACCCCAAAACAATTGTGGGGGTTTGGCTATTTGACGAGGGAGTTGGCGACGTCGCCAAGGACGCTTCAGGCAACAGGCTTGATGGCAAAATCCTGGGCAATATCAAATGGGATAAAGGGAAGTTTGACAATGCGCTTTCGTTCCCTGGAGGAGAGGGACCTAAGAATTACATCGAAGTGCCGGAGGCAAATTCCCAAAACCTGGCCGAATTTACGGTCATGATGTGGCTGAAAGTAAAAAGTACAGGGGCGAACCAGCGGCTTTTTTCAAAGGTTGATAAGGACGACCCGGGGAATAAGAGAAATTACAACCTTGAGGTTAATTTCGGCGCGGGAGATACTGGCCGAATTGCTTTTACGAACGCGGCGGTTTGTTGCAAGACCGCTGATGGCCCCGCACCAATCACTGATGACAAATGGCATCATGTCGCTGGAACGTACGCAAAGCCCTTCCTGCGAGCTTATGTCGATGGAAAGGTCGGAAGGGAAGAAAATGTTCCCGACCCGCCGGATATAGTCCGCGGGTCAATCTTCATCGGTGCTCGCCCCGATGGCACTGGAACGCTTAATGGCATGATGGATGAAGTCGGCCTCTTCAACAAAGCGATGAGCGAAGAGGAGATTAAAAGCATTATGACGGACGGGCTCAGAATGGCAACTGCTGTCGACCCATCCGGGAAACTCACCACAACCTGGGCGTCCATCAAAGGGAGAAATTAACCTGCACTCATCAAGGAGAGAGAAATGAAGATTACGAAGGTAGAGACGTTCCAGATCGAAACACCCCGTTATTACGGGCATGTATCCGGCCATGTCATCGTCAAGGTCTATGTGGACGATGGCCCTGTGGGACTAGGGGAGGCTTCGGACAGCAGGGCTGACGACCTCGGAGCGATAACCAGGCAATACAACGATCTGTTGGTTGGACGTGACGCGACCTGCATCACCGAGATTAACGAGTTGTTGCGGGCGCATCATTTTGGCAGCACAGTCTCTAATCCGCACCTGGCTTCGGCGATTGACCTGGCGCTTTATGACCTTAACGGCAAGGTGCAGGGCGTGCCAGCCTATATGCTGCTGGGCGGAAAGGTGCGAGAGCGCGTCTACTGTTGCTATCCGATCTTCGGGTGGCAGGTGCAAGAGGACTTTGAGCGGGCGGCGGGCTACCTGCAACGGCTGGTGGACCTGGGGCATCATCTCTTCCGCTACTACATATCGGGTGACAGCGCGTTAGATGACCGATTCTTGACCGAGATGAAGTCCCGTTTTGGCGAGCGGATTAAGCTCAAGCAAATTGATTTTTCCGGCCGCTTCCGGGATTGGGAAACGGCATTGCGTTACGCCGACGTTCTCCGGCACCATGCGCCCTACCATTTTGAGCAACCCTCCCGTGACCTGCAGGCATGTGCAGAGTTCACCCGGCGGATGGATGTGCCGGTGAGCCTGCATATCGGCAGCCTGGCGTATGGGTACGAGGCGGCAGCGCGCGGTGCCTGCACGGCGTTCAACGTGGCGTGTGTTGCGGGGGGACCGACCCATATCCGCCGGCTATTTGCGCTCGCCGAGGCGGCGGGGCTCAAATGTCTGATCGGCACAGACCAGGAATCCACGCTGGGGACATCCGCACAGGTTCAGGTCGGGGTTTCGATGCCCAATTTAGACCTCCCCTGTGATCCAATGGGGCCGGTGCTCTACACGGCATCGCCAGCTCGAGAACGCATCCGGGCCGAGGGTAGCTACCTTTACCCACCCGATGGCCCCGGACTGGGGGTCGAACTGGATGAGGACAAGATGAAAGCGCTGACGATTGCATCGGCATAGTAAGTACCTGACCCCCAATTTTTGTACATTTTGTACATTTTTTTGTGCTATACTTAAACCCGAGAAAATCAGGAATCGTACCAGAGGTGCAATATGGCTCATCAAATCACAATCACGCTCCCGGACCAGGTTTACGAACAACTGTATCAAAAAGCACTTTCGGAGAGGAAGTCTGTCAGAGAAGTCGCCCAAGAAACGCTCCAAAGTGCGACCCTATCCGAAGAAGCGAAGTCAACCGATTCCGACACCGGACTTTCTCAGCTCGTGCAAAAGAGCGATGAAGAACTCTTTGAGATTGCGCGGAGTCAGCTCTCACTGAAAAAGAGACGCCGTTTCAATCGGCTAATCAATAAGCACGAAACCGGTGAGAAGCTCTCTTTGGAAGAAAAGCGGGGAATGGAAAAGTTGATAGAAGAAGGAGATCGGTTGACCTTCATCAAATCGGAAGCATGGGTGTTGCTCAAGGGGCGGGGGCACCAACTGCCTACCTTGGAAGAACTTCAGGCTAAATAGATGCAGACCCAAAGAGTCTCTCAACCCGAAAGACGGCGTATCAGAGAGCGGGCGAAAAATCGCTGTGAATATTGTCTCTCTCCTGCCACACAGACCGGAATGTCAATGACAATTGATCACATTCTCCCCACATCAAAAGGGGGCTCCTCTGACGATGAAAATCTGTGTCTGGCGTGTTGGCGGTGCAACGGACACAAGCATGACCGAACACACGCCAAAAACCCGGAGACCGGCAGATGGGGCAGACTGTTTCACCCGCGTCGGCAGAGGTGGAAAGGGCACTTTCGGTGGAGCGAAGACGGAACACACATTGTGGGCGTAACCGCATGTGGAAAAGCGACAGTCTTGGCTTTGCAAATGAACCGTCCGGACATTGTCCACGCCCGGGAGAACTGGGTTACAGCGGGTTGGCATCCACCGACAGACTGACAGACAGAAGGAAGGCAGCAATTACGAAGCACAGGCGATGCCCAGACTTCCGAAGTTTCAATACGCGAACTGAGACGATACGAAACCGTGAGGAGAATGAAACCGCACGGCTGTTGCACCAAACTTCGGAAGTCTAAAGGAATGACATGACATTGTAGGATGTGCGCTTTGACAGATAGTGATGTAATTTTGGTTTAATTCCAAATGGGCGAACCGTCCGCCCAACCCACAGACCTTAACCGCGTTACCTGAAAGGGTAAGGTGGAGAGCAAAGGGAAATGACGCATGACTCGGTTCTAGGTGTATGAACTAGGCTGTCACGTCCGACTACGATGATATGGTTAAAGGGAAACCTGAAGTATTGATGGAAGCCTCGTAAATGTCAACACAGGAAAACACATGATACCTGTGGCTGCCGTCTTTTAGAAGCCAACGCCGTCTTAGGTTCTAAAGACGGCTAAGACGGCGTTATCCCCAGATACGATGACTATTCTATTTATCGTATGATGGTCTATATGGGGATCGGGGTAAAGATACAACCTAAGTCATCGGCGAAGTACATCACTGGAGAGTCAAAGGTGCGCTCTAACAAGTTCTTATGCAATGTTGGTTAAATTCCAACTTTAACAATCTATCGTTAGTGCGCTTTAACAAACTCTTATGCAATGTTGGTTAAATTCCAACTTTAACAGGCTATCGTTACAAGTCTTACCTCAACTGCGTCATCTGAAAAGATGAGGTGGGAAGCAGAGGGAAATGGCTCATACCTGAGAGTGAGATGAACGCTCGAAATTGGTACGTCAGGCTAAAGTGGTATGGTTAATGGAAACGTGAACGGTTGCTAGAAGCCTCGTGACTCCAAAACAGGTTAATTCATCTCAACGCCTGTAGCCAACGTTGTCTTAGGTTTCTAAAAGACAACAAAAGGCAAAGCATCTGGACTGGGATCTCTTTGATACCTCAGTCGATAGGTCAAACAGATGATAAGGCATCAACCGCGTATCCGATACGCGGTTGATGCCTTATCGGGGTATAGACCGAACCTAACCCACTTGTGAAGTGCATAAGAAGGAAGTTAGAGAAAGCCTAAGTCAACTCTTGTAGTTGATATGGCTGAGGAGGTCAGGTAGTCAGATTCGTCTGACAAGTCTGACTAGCATCAATGCCCTTTTACTGGTTCCCAAAGAATCCCACCCCGATCTCTAAGGAGATCGGGGTCTTATGATGGACGAATATCGTACCAGAAATTGTGTATGTCGCCATCATGAAGCAGAGATGCTCGATTCAAGTCGAGGATTACAGAGTGGTTGCCACGAATTATGCTTCAATAGGAACAGAAGTGCATGCGTGGAAGATACAAGTAAGCAACCTAAAACTGGTCCGCAGTCTCCGTTCTGTACCCTAATTTTCGTGTTGGTTGTCTTTTAGAAGCCTAAGACAACGTTATGGTGAAAGCTGTATGCGGTTCAAGTCGTTGTCTTTTAGAAACCTAAGACAACGTCGCATGTACAGTTTGGAGGGGGGGAAAATTCCGTGAGGAATCTACCTATCCCTACTAATCTTCCAGCTCATACAACACATCCAGAAGTTCCTCCTGCAACTCATCAATCGCTTCCTCATCCCGATTGCTAAGGGCATCATCCAGCGCGGCGATCAATTCCTGTAGACTGGCTTTATCCTCACCATCCGCTAACGAGCCAATGACCTCTATGGCTCGCTCCCGGAGGACGATAGCCTCCTCGTGGGAATCTGTGGGAACTGCATCCCAAACGAGTTCCCTATCTGCAACCCGTTCCGTTGCTTCAGCCTTCTGTTCCTCGGTCAGGCGGTCCGGCGTGGCTGTCACGGTGATCTCCTGTTCCTTTCCGGTTTGCTTATCCTGTGCGGAAACATGCACAATCCCATTCACATCGTAATCGAAATTCACGATAATCTCGGGCTGCCCACGCTTTGTGCGTTTAACCCCCTCCAGGAGAAATTCCCCCAGGAATGTGTTTTGAGAAGCTAAAGGCTCCTCTCCCTGGTACACCCGGATGGCAACACTTCTTTGCTCCGGTGTGAACGTCGTATAGGCCTCTGACTTCGACACAGGGACGGGGGTATTGCGCCGGATAATCACACTGTATTGGTCGAGGAGCGGAGCACCCATGTGCCATGTGGCGACTTCGACCCCAAGCGAGTGGGGCGTGACGTCTACCAATACGGTGTCAATCGGCTCACCGGCGATAATCCCTGCCTGCACACTTGCCCCCATGGCGACACACAGTTCCGGATTGACATCCAGATGCGGTTGGGCCTCCATGATATTTTCGATTAGGTCCGATACCATCGGGATTCGGGTGGAACCGCCCACCAGGAGCACTTTGTCGATGTCATCCACTTCGAGTGACGCATCTTTTAACGCCTGTTCCACACACTCAATCGTTGACTTCAGCATGTCACTGACGAGCACCTCAAAACGGGAGCGTTCGAGCTCCATCTCCAGATGAAGGGGCCTACTCCCCTCCGTTGCGATGAACTCTTCTCGAATTGATGTAAATGGGCGATCGGACAACTCAATCTTGGCACGTTCAGCCGCGCGTGTGAGACGCGCCAGACTGCGGCGCTCCGCTCGCAGATCAACCCCATGTTGCTGACGGAAATCTTCAGCAATATACTTTACCAATGCGGCATCAAAATCATCGCCTCCCAGTTGGGTATTTCCGCGACTTGCGCGGACTTCCACCACACCTGAGTTAATCTCGATCACCGAAACATCAAAGGTGCCGCCGCCGAGGTCGTATACGATGAGGAACTGATCCTCACCCCGATCTAATCCATACGAAAGCGCGGCAGCCGTCGGTTCGTTGATAATACGGACAACCTCAAGTCCGGCAATTTCCCCCGCATCCTTGGTTGCCTGCCGCTGTTTATCGGAGAAGTAGGCAGGAACCGTGATGACCGCCTGTTCAATAGGCTCCCCCAGGAATGCTTCTGCCATGGACTTGAGTCGTCTCAAGATGAATGCGGAGATCTCTTGAGGGGTATAGGTTTCCGGCCCCAAACTCACACGCTCATCACTTCCCATCTTGCGTTTAATCGATTTGATGGTCTGTTCTGGTGCCACGATGTACTGATTGCGTGCTAACTCGCCAACAAGCATCTCCCCCGTAGAGGAGAGTCCCACAAACGATGGAACGATGGGCTTTCCGGCAGCATCCGGGATGACAAAGGGCCGTCCCTCCCGGATGATCGCCACCTCAGAATTGGTCGTTCCTAAATCAATGCCAACAATTGGTTTCATCTACATTATACCTTCTTTCCGATTTATACTTTGCATCGCATCAAATTGAGGTTTGAAACCTTGCGAAGGTTTCAAACCTTCGCAAGGATCTGCTCATCCTCGGCAGGGACTAAACTGTTACAAAAAAGAGAGGACACCTTATCTATGTTCCAACTGCTGTTGAACTTCAGCTACTACGGTGAAAACATCCGATTCGCTCTTAAAACCCGGATAATTCTTTCGGTCCTCAGCTACCGGCGTATACCAAACAACTGTGTCAAAAACTCGCTTGAGCAACTCGGATTCACTTTGGGAAAGACGCTCTTCGTTTAACTGAAAATTCCAGGTGCGTTCGTACTCGGCACAAAAGTCATCGACGCTCATGCTCTTCCCAAGGAGAAGAGCCATGAGCCAAATCAGCCGTTCTCGCGGTGTCCGCCCAGATGCCTTATCCATAAGACGGTTCAGAGAAAACATGTGCCGCTGTGCTGTACTAGCGGGTCCTAAAGAGGACGTGTTCGATAATTCCTGCTTGTTCATTCGCCAGAACCTCCAGTCTACCGACGCTCTGATTAAAGCTCGCGGGCGCGGAGAACATAAAACGACCTGCAACACCGTGGGGGTCAGGAACGCGTGTGCCAGTGCCAATGACATCCAGAATCGACTGAATGGGAATGTAATTTCTTGGGCCGGTGAGTTGACGGGCAACGGTTTCTGAGGTGCGAATTGTCCCTTCCCGATTGAAAATTCTTTCAAGAAGAGCCAGTCGTTCAGGCTCAACGGAAAAACGCCGAGCGAGCGCCTGGGGACCAGGTGATCGTGTCACTAAATTTCGCAACCATTCCCATGCCCGTGTACCAAACCGCTGAATATAGGACAGAGCACGCAGTCCCAGCGCTCTAATACGCTGTATGATAGGATTTAACCCCTCCGGATCAACCCGGTTAATTGGATTTCCCTTAACAGAAAAGTATAGCAGATTCCCTGCTGTTGCGCCAGACGAAAACGAAGACCAGCCGCCGCTGAACGCACGGGCAGGGAGGGACGCCGCGGCCCGTGCGCTTTCAGAGACAGACAGGCTCGATCATCCCCATGTGCGTCAAGCTAAGTGGTTCATTTCATAAATCCGTAGAGACGACTCACCTTGTTGGCCAAAGGAGTTTCAAAGACTTCCGAAGTCTGAACTGCGTAACTCCTATTAGAAATGGTATCAGTCAGTATTCCTTTCCCTCTTTGATTTCCGGTGCGGCATTCAGGAAAAGAGTGCCAACTCTCTCAACATCCTGACGGAGCGCATCAAAGTTTGTATCGACCCCCCTTTTCTCCAGCTTTTCTCGAACACTATCAATCGCCGCTAAAGTGGTCTTGATCAGAAACTTTTTCCGTTCCATCTGCCCCCCATCATGGAAATGAGGAAATCTGACGGCCACTGCGACACTAATTGCCTTTTCCTTCCGGCTATAATTCAACACCCTTAAATCCTCACCCTTTAACTTTTCTGAGCCTAAAGGGACAAATTTACCCTCAACATAGTACTCAATCAGCAGAAGATCAAGATCATGGCCGTATTTCTTATCTTTCAGTTCTTGTTTTATTGTCTTTGCTAACCCGAACTCCCCCCAAAGATATGGGGTGAAAAGTTCATCTATTTCCGGATCGCCTACTGAAACAAAATAGCCAATCATATTCACTTCTTACCCCTTTCCCCTCCACGGCTCCTTGTTCATTGTGCCAGGCTGAGACGCAACGAGTGCGCGCTCCTCCCGCGCCATATCTCGACGCGTTCCTTGTTTGACAGGTATCAGCCTTTTGCCTTCCAAAAACTTTTTGGTGTAACGCCTTAGCGGATTCTGCTGAGAAGTAATTCCCCATTTTAATAACTCACCTGATTGGTCAACCAATTTATACAGCGTAGTTAATCGCTTGCTATCAAGACGATTGCCATGAACTTTTAGTTTTGGCGTGAAATCCGCATTCAGACCCATAGACCTTCACAATTTGATATTTAGAGCCTATCCGGAAAATGCTCGGCGTGGATTGCCAAATCCACGCCCCCGATGAATCGGGACAGGCCGAACCGTCGGATGTGGCAATCCGACGGGAGCGTTGAAGATGAAAACGGACTTTCCGGATAGGCTCTTATAGGGGAGTTGACCCCCATGTGTGTCAAGCGAAGGTGGTAAAGCAGATAGCAAACTCGTTTTATGCCGTCTTCTAACCCCTCCCCCGGCCCCGCCCCGACACAGAGCGGGGAGCAAAAAACTCCCCCTTCTCTCCACTCCCTCCCCGTTCCCCCTTGTGGTCTTTCCCCCCCTATGGTCCCCCCGCGGACGGGGGGACAGGAGTGGACGGGGGACAGAAGGGAGGGCCGGGGTGGGGGGGAAGGGGGCCGGGGGGTTAGGTTAAAAGTGAACTTGACACCTATGGGGTTGCCCCCACATGATTTGCCTTTCTCGCCACAATGACTTCAGCATATCTCAGAACCTCTTCACCACACAGGTAACCGCGCCGTTGCTCTTCCACGACGAGGTTCTCTGCGACCTCATTCGTATGAACAACGTCTACAGCGCGATGCCGATGCGGCGCAAACGGTTGTCCAAAGCTTTCCATCGGCGTCACATTCCATTTCTTCAAAACGCGTAACAGCCGCTCATGCACCATGCGGAACCCATCAGCCCACGCGGGCGCAAGCGCATTCTCGTCTTTGAGTTGCTTGAGTGCGCGTATCCCCTCTTCCAGACCATCCACCACCAGTAACAGTTCCAGTAACGTCTCCCGCTGTGGTTCCGTCGAGAGCGCGAGGGTCTGTTGTAGCATTTGTTTAATTTCCTTGCGTTCTGATTCCGCAAGGGCATTCGCACGAAACTGGTTACGTCCCAGTTTCTGCATCGCGTCCTTGAGTTCAGCGATCTCATCCAGGAGGAGCGCTGACTGGGGTTGCTCCTCCCGCTCCTCCCCCCAAAATTGGGGAGGAGCGAGGGGAGGCGGGGGTTCTACAGTGTCAACAGGGGGAATACGCGTAATTCGCACATACTGACTGAATCTGAACAATTTTTCAAAGAATTTCATCCGATACTTTCACCGAATTAAGTGAGGCTTGGTCATAATTCGCCGGTGGTTGAGTTGTAGCCCAAGATTCTATCTTGGCCCCTTGCGCCAGGGCCAAGTTAGAAACTTGGGCTACAGAGAAATGTGACATTGGCAAGTTAATATCCCCTTTGCTTATCCACAACGTTGACCAACGGTTCACCTTTGACGTAGCGATGCAGGTTGTCGATAAACAGACGCATGGCCCGTGTGCGAATGTGCTGTGATGCACCGGCGCTATGTGATGTCAAGATTACGTTGGGTTCTGTCCAGAGCGGGCTATCTGGCGGACACGGTTCAGTGTAAGTCACATCCAGCCCGGCACCTGCCAGCTTGCCGCTACGCAAGGCCGCAATCAATGCCTCTTCGTCGATAATTCTGCCGCGGCTGACATTGACCAGGTAGCTCCCATCTGGCAGGCGAGCAAACTCTTTGTGCGATAGGAGCTTGTGGGTCTCCGGTGTGCTCGGGCAGCAGACCATCACGACATTAGCGCGCGACATCAACTCCGGCAGCCAATCCAGTTTGCCGAGGTGCTCAACGATATCAGGTTTGTCGATTGACTCCGGATCGACAGCAATCACGTTGAACTCAAAGGCTTTTGCCCGCGTTGCGATGGCTCGACCAATCCCGCCAAGCCCCAGGATTCCCATTGTCATCCCGGCTAATTCGATGGACGGAAGACGCTCCCAGTGTTTGCGTTTCATGAACTCCAGATGGTCCGGGATGTCGCGGGTGAGCGACAGCAACAAGGCGAAGGCGTGTTCGGCAATCTGCCGCCCATACAACCCTCGGCAATTGGTCAGAATCACATCGCTTGCTTTGAAGGCTGGATACATAAACCCTTCGACGCCTGCATGGGGTTGCTGCACCCAGCGCAATGTTTTCGCTTTGGAGAAATCAGCCTCGCCGATGTGCCCGTACAGAATCTCAACATCTGAGACGTGGTCTCCAAGTCTCTCTCCGGGCAGCAAGAAGTGAATTCCGGCCTCCGGTGGGGCATCTTTGAGCATGGCTTCAACTTCTGGTTCTTGACGACTTCCAATCAAAACTTTGGGGTTGGACATCAGAAATTCCTTTCATAAATTTCGTGAAACGTAATGCGTAATGCGTAAGGCATCTTGAATCCTGCATCTTGCATCTTTTTGATTCAGGATTCAAGATACAAGATACAAGGATCGGATTCAGCGGCGTAATCGGGATTACAATGCCGCGATCACCGCATCAAGGTGCTTTTTAGCGTCCGTAGAAATTTGCTCCGGGGATTGTTCCCAGTACGCCTTTCTGAACAACTCGACCGAAAGATAGCCATCGTAGCCTTTGCGTTTGACGATGCCCAACATCTCTTTCACAGGCATCACACCCAATCCAGGGTGGAGACGATGGCCATCGTTGAGTTGAGGGCGCGGTAAATCCTCGCAGTCATCGACATGAATGATTAACAACTTCTCAATCGGGATTGCCTCAATCTCCTCCATCGAAACGCCGGACTTATAATAGTGGAACAGGTCCATCATCATGCCGAGGTTGGGGTGGTTTCCTTCAGCAACGATCGCCAACGCCTCCTGTGCGCCAGGCACGAAGGGGTGATTCCCCAACGGCTCGATTGCCAAACTCACGCCGTAGTCGCCGGTAATCTCCGCGTATCGACGCCCAACCGCACCGGCGGTCTTGAACCCCTCCGCGACGGACATGCCCTGTGGCGGTCTGTCCGGGCAAACCAGCAGGAGGTTTGAACCCAACTGCTGTGCAATCTCGGCACCCCGCTTGATTGCCGTGGCTGTCCCGTCTACATCGCCGAAGAAACTGAAGCTCCACGGACATAGCGCAGCGGCTTTCAGGTGATTCGCTTCGAGCAGCTCTTTCGCCGCTCCGATTGAGTGCGTTTCAAGGTACTTGTTGAGTTTTGCCGCCCAGATTTCCACGGCATCAAAGCCAGCGGCACCTGCGCACCTTACATCTTGTTCAAACGAATAGGGCATAGTCGTCGCCCCGTTAATACATGTTTTCATCGTAACCCTCCATTGCTGTTCAGTTTCCATGTTCCGATTTTTGGGATGTCATAGCAGCATTGTACCATCAAACTATTTTGTGGTCAATAAAATTTATGACCCGCTAGAGCTTTGCATTGAATTGAAAAGGAGCATGTCGAAGTGCTGGAGCTGTATCTCAAGCGCGACTTTGAAGTGATTGTTTTTACGGGCGACCTGAGCCCGCGACAGCGAAAGGCGGTCAAAAAGCAGATTCATTCGGGGCATTTTCAGATTCTCATCGCCACCGGTCAACTGATCGGCGAAGGTGCGGATTTTCCTAATCTGGACTGTCTGTTTTTGGTGTATCCATTTGCGTTTGAAGGGAAGCTCATCCAATACATCGGTAGGATTGAACGCGGCGAGCCATCCGAGGAAGGGCGGTTTATTTTTGATTATCGGGATAGCGAAATCCCTTTCCTTGAGCGGATGTTTCAGAAGCGGAATCGGTATTATCAGAAATTGCGTGATTCGGTTGTCTTGCAAGATTAAAACATAAAATCACGAATGAAATCAATACGGATACATTGCTCTATGACCAAGCTATCCCGAACCCTTCCCTTTCTTCCATCCTTCCTTTCCTTCCCCATTTCCCTATTTCCTCTCATTCCCTTCCATCCTTCCATTCCTTCCATTCTTCCTGTTTCCCTTTCTTCCATGCTTCTTCCATCCCATCACCGGCGGGGGAAGAAGGTATCAATTCCCGCTTCGATGTCATCAATGGGATGGCCGTGTTCCCGTTCGTAACTTTCGTGTATCCCGCGTTCCGTTTCCGTCAAATCGGTCAGCGGGAAGGTCAACGTCTCGCGGCTCTGTTTGGCGGATTCGCTCATGGCGATGTTCATCTCCTGGTCCTGCCGTCCTCGCCAGGCACCGTACTCTGGCTCAATGTTGTTGATGACCGCGTTGGCAATACTGAGCAGTTCATCCGCGACCTCAATCTGCCCCTCGGAGAGTGGGTCGCCGGGGTCAGCGGATTTTCCCAAGTAATCACCCGATCTCGGAGCTCCAGTTCAATCTTCTCAATCACCTGTACGCCATCGACATCGATCATCGTGCGCTTGGGTTGATAGGGAACGCTTAGTAACTCAAGTTGCTACCTACTGAACAGGAATCCGCTTGTAGTCTAGCCTCTTGTGGGCGTTTGCATAATCGACGCCCACAAGGGGCTAGACTACGATTGATTTTCACGATAGGTGGCAACTTGGGTTAGTAGCTAACGTTTTTTCTTTTTGCTCTTGATGGATTGCCAAATCCATCAAGCCGCCCCTCAGAAGAAGCGGTTTGGATTTGCCAATCCAAACCGAGCAGTATAGGAGAAATCAAAAGTGTTAGCTCTTGATGACATTTTCCTTGTTGAGTCGCATACAGTGCAATCGACGGTTCAGTTTTGCTTCATCCTCATGACTTGTGCAATTTTGTAGATAGAGTAGTCACTGAGGTTATCTGGACAAACGCCGTAAAATGCGGATTCAACGAGTTTCATTACCACTCCATCGTAGACCAAATTGATGTCTGATCGCTCGTGTTCGGATAATTCATGACAAACCGTTTTAACTAAACGTTCGAGTGAGAAGAACGCCTTGTCTTGCGGCTGTTGAGCAACCGTGTTTAATTTTCTTGCGGGTTTGTACAAATTGATGAGTAAATCCGTTTTGGGGGAATTTTCTGCCCATGCTTGGGTGAACGACTGTGAAAGCGGCTTCTGGGGGCAGACATTTCCGTATTGGAATTTTGCGTTTCGGCAGGCTTGCAAGATCGCATTCCAGGTTTCAAACGATTTGTTGTGAAAACAGAGGGTGAGCCATCTCCCGGGCTTGAGAACACGGTACATCTCCGAAAAGGCTTGGGTTAATAAGGTTTCATATTCAGCATGCCCTTTGTCTTGGGTTGGATTGATGATGACTTCCTCCTGGATAGGAAAATCTCGCTTGAGCCAAGCATTCCAGATACGACTGAGTTCTGAATACTGGATGCTGTCTCCATAAGGCGGATCGGTGAAGATGTAGTCGATCGAATGCTCTTCCAGCATGAACAGATCGGTGGCTGTATGCGTATAAACTTTCAACCGTTCTGCTTGTTGCTTTGAGATACGTCCCATCGCGACTTTCATTCCGCGTTCCACTAATCTTACCCGCTCACTGAATCTATACCAAACGTTCTCTTCAATCCAGTCATCAGGCACCCAATAGTTGTTGACTGCCATGGGACGGACGTTTTCCGCCTTCAATTTGCTGGCATGCAGCAGTGTGTTGCTGAATGCAAGGGTAAGCAGATGTTGAATTGTTTCGTCAGCAATCTCGTCAATCGCCTCACGAATCCAACTGAGCGCTTTCAAATTTCGAGCGGTGAACATCTGATAGATATATTGAATGCCCTTGTAGGTAATTCGATCTTTGTCGAACTTGTCAGGAAACGGAACTTGTGGATACCATGCTGTGATGGGTTCTGCCTCGATTTTAGCGAGAAAGTCTTGTTCTTTTTGGGTCAGTTCACGTCGAATCTGCGAGCGCTTCACACCACAATAAGGACAGTATGCAACAACAATCGGGAGTTTGAATTTGGGACCGCGCAACAAATGGCGAGTTTCAAGCGCTCCGCTGCATAACGAACAAGTTTGATCTAACCAATAGAGGGCGTGAATCTTCTCCGCATATTGGGCAGAGATCTTTTGGAATGCACGCTTGATTTCGTAGGGAGCGAAATCCACCGTTGCCGTCATGTTCGCAATAAAAGTTGCGATTGGATTTAGATCGACCAACACTGCGGAGCGAGATAAGGCTATTGCCTCTAATCCGGTCACGCCACTGCCGCAGAATGGATCTAACAGCACCTCACCCTCACGGGTGAAGTGCTGGATGTATTGGTTCACCAGATACCACGGTTTCCTTGCCCAATACTTGTGCATTTTATACATCGGGCTGTAACCATTTGTCATGGGCGGTGGAACAACTTGATGAAATGGACACTTTGGAAACAGATCTCCTATATGATTCTGTCGTTCTTGTTGGGTATGTGGACAATCGGACATCAAAATAACCCCTATGGATTTTAATCGATAAACATAACCACCTACAGACAAATCGTTTTAATAATGGTTGGGATAGCCATGGTGATGTTTTCACTCATACAGGAAATCCAATGACTCAATTGTGTGAATGTTGAAATTATAACATATCATCAAAAGATTGAAAACCTATTCTATTCGCCGATAGTAGAATAAAGATTGACTCAATCTAGCAGATGTGTTACAATCGAGTTTATCTAATTCACAAACGAAAGGAGCTGCAATGGGCACGCACGACAGGGGAAAAGCGGAACGAATGATGGTTGTGGTTTGGGACGGCATGCGTCCGGATTTCGTGAGTCCACAAAACACACCGAATCTTTGGAATTTCGCGCAAGGGGGTGTCACTTTCATGGATAATCACGCTTGCTTTCCAACATTGACGCGGCTTAACTCGGCATCAATCTCCACAGGGGCGTATCCGGGCACGCACGGGCTGATGGGCAACACGGTGTTTGTTCCGGAAATAGCTCCCAGCGGAGGCATTTCCACCGGCGATTACGAAAACCTCATCCGCTTTGACCAGGTGATGGATGGGAGAATGCTGTTGACGGATACACTCGCTCAAATGATAGGAAAAGCGGGCGGCACAACTGCTGTGGCGAGCTCGTGCTCAACCGGCGCGGCGTTTCTGCTCAATCACAAACGGGATGGCTTGATTGTGAATCACAGCTATGCGCTGCCGCACCCACCGGCGCAAGAGATTAAGGCACAATTTGGGGTCGCTCCCCCTGCCGATCGACCCAACACCGGGCGAAACACTTATGCAATCGACGTATTGATACGCTACATCTTACCGGAGATGCAACCCACGTTGACCTATGTCTGGATGTCCGACCCAGACCACACGCAGCATTATTATGGCCCTGGCGCACCGGAGAGCATGGAAGCGATTCGGCGGGTGGACGCTCACCTCGGAGAAATCCTGTCCACTTTAAATACCCTTCATCTGCGTGAAACGACGGATGTCTTTGTGATGTCTGACCACGGATTTGTTACGCATGAGCAGCCGGTTGACCTCTCCCAAACGTTGGTTGACGCGGGACTGAAAGCTGCGAAGGAGTCAACGGAGGTCATCTGCGTTGATACGCACATCTATGTCCATGACCATGACGCCGAGAAGATTCGTCAGATTGTGGCATTTTTACAGCGTCAGGAATGGTGCGGGTGCATTTTTACACGGCACCAGGAGGGGAAAAATACAAAGTTCGGGCGGATTCAGGGAACGCTGTCGATGAAGTTAATCGGGAATGACCATGAGCGGGCGGGAGACATTTTATACGCTTACAACTGGAGCGCGCGGGCAAACCGTTGGGGGGTTCGAGGTATAACGGCTGGCGGAAGTGGGGCGGGACATGGGAGTATCAGCCCCTTTGAGTTGCGGAGCATGTTATTTGCTGCCGGCCCTGATTTCAAATCCAGCGTAACAAGCCACATCCCATCTGGAAATATTGATGTGGCATTGACGGCGCTTCACCTTTTGGGGATTCAGCCATCCGGTCAACACGATGGGCGAGTGTTGTGGGAAGGGTTGCACGACGGCCCCGCTTCGGAGGAGGTTTACTTTCGCAAAGCGCACGTTCGCGCCCGAAGCGGAAGGGGAAAAAATCGCTTTGCGGAGATTGTCCAGCTCTCTTATGTGGGCGATACGTGGTATCTGGATAAAGGCTCCGTGGTGCGTGAAACGTGACATCAGGTATTAACCAATGGTGCTAGTGTCTAAAATGTGCCCCAGAGGGGCGAACAATCAATTAAGTTAACGGGCGCTGGCACTTCGATTGGTGCCAATTACCGGGGAGCCAATCGCGCTCGAAGTCGTGCTGATTTTAGAAATAAAATGCACATCTTAAAAGCCGAATGTGCCGAAACTCAATACTGGTTTTTCGTCATTGCGATGTCCTGAGCCTGTCGAAGGGTTGACGCGAAAATGCTGGAGTGGGAAGTTGTCAAACCGGTCTATGAGGAGTGTTCTTTCCTTTTGGGGATTTTCACTTCCGTGCTCGTCCGATCTATCGGACCAACGAAGGACTCGACAAGTCCAACCCGCCCCGATAGATCGGGGTGGCTGACGAGGCATGTTTTTCACTTTAGAACATTTTAGAACACTTTAGGACACTTTAGACACTTTGACAAACCAAAGCACTGTCCAAAACTTTAGTATAAACTAGCACCAAAGGAGTTTCCTGCTCTCATGCAAAGTGTAAACTGATTTTCCCGGAAAATTGAAACATGCCTCGTTTAACCTCGTATTGCTGCCCACACAAGACACGCCCAACCAGCAATCAAGGCCAGTCCGCCAATCGGCGTGATGGCACCGAGCCAACGCATCCCAGTCAAACTCAGAATATAGAGGCTTCCTGAAAAAATGAGGACACCAATCACGAATAGCCACCCTGCGGGAAGGAACAACCGGCTATTCCATTGCGATGAAGTCCACGCGACAGCAATCAATCCCAATGCGTGATACATTTGATAGCGTACAGCGATCTCAAACGTTGTTAGCATATCCGCTGAAATTCTTTGTTTAAGGGCGTGTGCGCCGAATGCTCCAGCGACCACCGCAAGAAGAGCAAAACTAGAGCCTAAAGCGAAAAAAAGACGTTGCATCGGTTAACCCTCCAAATGGAAACGCAATCGCGGCTGCAAAGAGGCCGTGCGGTAAGGGAGATTTCTGTTGATACCTGTAAAGGTAAGTGATATAATGATGTGAAACAATAGACATTTGGTCAACATTGAGGAGGTACAAACAGTGATGTCAAAGAATAGATCGGATTGGGAGGCTTGAATATGATAAAAAGTAATCTTCCCTTTGGGAGTGAGTTCTCACCAAGCCAAATTAATCTCATCCGTGCCTTGGAAATGGCAGAAGCACATAGTGGAGATTGGCGTGCTCTTGAAGACTCCATACGACAGGAATATTTTGATGCTCACCCAACCAGCGAATATAATCGGCGAAAACTCGCAAATAACTGTAAATTAGGGATGATAGCTTACGGTGTTTTGCACCGTGATGGAACCCTGACTGATTTTGGGAGGAGACTCCTTTCTCTTAAAAAGACACCTGAAAAGATGTATCAAGTCTTTGCACGACACATTCTGTTAAATCTCAAAGGATTGATAGTTGTGCAAACGATTCAAGATATGCAGGTACGCGGTGAAAGAGTCGATCTTCAAAAACTACGCGAATGGCTTCAGGAAAGAGGGATTCATTTCCCCCGAGGCGGAAAACACCCGAGTATAATGCGCCTGTGGCTTGAGAAGGCGGGAATAGTCACTTCCACTGATTGGCAGATAGATATTAACTGTCTCGAAGAAATTATGGGCATATCTGGAGATACAATAGACGAGCTTTCTATGCTGACTATCGAGCAAAAAGCCTTTCTGAAAACCCTGGCAAATATGGGAGGAACTGGACCTTACTGGTCAAACGAGGTAGAGAAGTTGGCGAGCACGATATATGGCACAAAATTCGATGAGAAGAATCTGCCTAAAACGGTGCTCTATCCTCTTGAAAAAGCAGGCTATATCTTTCTTGAAAGAGGCACCAAGGAGATGGGTCGAGGAGCCAAACCTTTTCAAGTTAGACTTACAGATCGGATAAAATCGGAGCTCATTACCCCCCTCATTGAATGTCTCCAAAGCCAAGCCCATCCTGAACTGCGCTTTATGTTGAGGAAGCCTCTGACTGAAATATTGATCGAGTTGTCATCCGATGATAGACATATCAAGGGACTGGCTTTGGAAGCCCTCGCGTTTTACCTCATGAGATTGATTGATCTCAAGTATGTGGCAACTCGTCTTCGTGGTTATGTCACAGGCGGGGCAGAAGTAGACTTAATTTTTGAAGGTGCACGCTTAATCTTTTCTCGATGGCAAATACAATGCAAAAATACGAAAGTTGTCTCTCTTGATGATGTCGCTAAAGAGGTCGGACTTACATTTCAACTAAAATCTAACGTAGTCATGGTTGTCTCAACAGGTAACATTGGTAGTGAAGCCAGAAAATATGCCCAGCAGGTCATGAGTATAACAAACCTAAACGTTATTCTTCTTGATTCAGCTGATCTTCAAAAGATTGCAGATAGTCCGACATATATAGCTGATGCCTTAAATCGAGAAGCAAGACGTGCAATGGAAATCAAGAAGCTAGATTTATTTTAGGGAGAGAATTATGTCGTGTCATATCAAACCATTTTACGAGACTAAATACGGGATGGCTTATTTGGGAGATGCCAAAGAAATCCTCGCAGATAAATCCCTCGAAGGTACAGTTGACTTGGTAGTAACATCACCCCCCTTTGCTTTGCGCCGTAAAAAGGAATATGGGAATGTCGAAGCAGCGGAATATGTATCATGGTTTCTGGAATATGGTCGTGTTTTTCATAGCATTCTTAAACAAAAAGGAAGTCTTGTTATTGACATTGGTGGGAGTTGGAATCGTGGACAACCAACGAGAAGTCTTTATCACTACGAGCTATTGATAGAACTCTGTCGGATGCCGGGCTACCAGTTTTTTCTGGCGCAGGATTTTTTTTGGTATAATCCTGCAAAGCTTCCAACTCCAGCGGAATGGGTTACAGTCCGCCGAGAGCGAGTCAAGGACGCGGTGGATTGTGTTTGGTGGCTTTCTAAAGACCCACATCCCAAAGCAAGCAATTGGAATGTGTTGCAACCGTATAGTGAAAGCATGGAGCAGTTATTGAAAAATGGATATAAAGCGAAACTTCGTCCGAGCGGACATCAGATATCCACTAAATTTAGTAAAAGGAATAAGGGGGCAATTCCTCCGAATTTGCTTCAAATTGCAAACACAGAGAGCAATAGTCGGTACTTGCGGGCATGTCGGCAAAAGGGTATCAAGCCACATCCAGCCAGATACCCGGCAGGCATCCCAGAATTTTTCATAAAAATGCTGACTGACGAGGGCGGTCTTGTCGTTGATCCCTTCACCGGATCGAATGTGACTGGGGAAGTTTGCGAGCGTCTGAAACGCCGTTGGATAGCCGTCGATATTATTGAAGAATATTTGGAAGGATCAAAATTTCGTTTCGATCCGTTCGGTGTAGGCGAGTGGATTGAAGAAGGGAATAGTCAGACCAGTTTCTTATTGCGAGAATAATAGAGTCAACAGCAAGGAGGTACAACCGATGAATGCACAACCAACCACTCTTGAAGAGTTCGTGACACACGACTATGAATCTTATGAATATGTGAAAGGGGAATTCATACCGACGGCAATGCCAACAATGGAGCATGGTAAACTTAGCTTTAATATCGTCATCTTGTTGGGCACCTATGTGCGACAACATCAGTTGGGCGATATTTACATAGCAGAGACCACATTTGAGATTGGAGGAAATGGGCGAAAACCTGATGCCGCGTTTGTTTCAAAGGCGCGTATTCCCGAAAACCTGCGTCAAGCCAGCCCTATTCCGCCAGACCTCGCAATCGAAGTCGTTTCACCAAGCGATAAAGTCTACGATGTTCAAGAGAAGGTATTTGAATACTTAGACGCCGGAACAAAAATGGTGTGGGTGGTCGAGCCCGTTTCAAAAACGGTAACGGTCTATCGTTCAAGGAACGATATCAACATCCTCACCGCGAATGACACGCTGACGGGTGAGGATGTCGTCGAGGGATTCAGTTGTTCGGTGGCGGAGATTTTTGCGTAAATCTCTGAATTGTCATAAAAAGATCTTATTGACACACATGCACCTTGATTGAGCCCGAATTCTTGTCAGCCGCGACCTTAAAGGCTTGGGTAATCTCCGTCAATGGGAACCGATGCGTTACGAGTTTCGTCGCATCAACTCTACCGGACACCATCAGGTCAATGCTGGCTTGGAAATCGGTGTCCATGCCGCTGTAACCGTAACAGTTAGAACCGGTGATGACCGCCTCTGACCAGACGATTCGTCCAAGATTCACCTCCAGCGGCTTGTAATATCCTGCAACGAGGACGACAACCCCACGCCGGCGAACAATTGCCATCGCATCGTCAAAGTTCTGCCCCCCGCCAACCGTTTCGATTACGGCGTCCATCCCCAAGCCACTCGTCAAGTCGTTCACATATTCTTTGAGGTTGGTCTCGCCAATGTGGACAACGTGGTCAGCGCCAAATGCCTTTGCAAGATTGGCTTGCTGTTCATACTTGACGGTAATTAAGGTCTCTTTGATACCGGCCGCTTTTGCGACGGCCAAACAGAGTTGACCGATTGTCCCACCCCCAATGATTGCGACTCGCTCCCGGTATGTCGCTCCCGACTGTGCCACGGCTCGGTAAGAGACCGCAAGAGGTTCAACCAGAGCCCCCTCCTCAAAACTCATGGTCTCTGGCAGCTTAAACAGCCCCGAAGCATGAGCGGTCGTATACTCCGCGAAGCCGCCATGGGCATTATGTGAAACCCACTTGCGCTCGATGCAGTGGTTATAATAGCCCTTTCGGCAATAGAGGCAACGCCCGCAGTGCGAAAAACATTCGACAGTGACCTTGTCGCCCGGTTGAAATTCCGTGACGCCTTCGCCAACTTCGACGACGATACCACACGTCTCGTGGCCGGCAGCGTGGATGTGTGACTGATTCCAGTGGCCGAAATAGCTATGAAGGTCACTGCCACAGATGCCGGTCTGTTTCGTGTCCAACGTGACATAACCCGCATCTGGCTTTGCACGTTCAATCTCTTGGATGCTGATTTGTTCAAGTCCTGTATAAATCGCGGCTTTCATTTTTGGCATGGAAGTCTCTCCTTGTGAATGAAATGTAAAACGTGATGCGTGTTGCGTAATGCGTAAAACGTGAACCCCTTTACGCATTACGTTTTACGCATTACGTTTTATATTATACTGACGCATTTTGCGGTGCAGATTGGTTCGTTCAATGCCCAGTTGCCTGGCTGTCTCTGTAATGTTCCAATCGTTCGCTTGCAGGCGGTTCAGGATAAAACGACTTTCAAATTCGTACCTCGCATCTCTGAGAGGTGCCTGGATGCTGACGCCCTCCTGATCTGTTCCATATAAATCCCGGGGGATATCTTCGATTTCGATGGTTGGACGCGGCGATAAAATGACAAGCCGTTCGATGAGGTTGCGGAGCTCGCGGATATTGCCGGGCCAATCGTATCGACGGAAAATTTCCAGCGTGTCTGGAGTCATTGTCATCCTGGTTTTTTGATTTTCTCGACAGAACCGCTCCAGAAAATGATCAATGAGCAAGGGAATATCTTCAATCCTTTGACGCAACGGTGGAATATGGATGGGCACGACATTCAATCGGTAGTAGAGGTCTTCACGGAAGTTACCATCCCCAATTTCTGTTTGCAGATTTTTGTTGGTCGCTGAAATGACGCGGACATTCACATGGATGGTTTGCCTTCCACCGACTCGCTCAAACTCCTGTTCCTCAAGCACACGAAGCACGCGCGCCTGAGTGGATAGGCTCATATCCCCCACCTCGTCGAGGAAGATTGTGCCGCCATCCGCCTGCTCGAATTTCCCGATGTGTTGCTTCAGAGCACCGGTGAATGCGCCACGCTCATAACCGAAGAGCTCCGATTCGATGAGGTCTTTAGGAATTGCTGCACAGTTGACCTTGACAAAAGGGGCTTTGTTCCGTTGACTTAACTCGTGAATGGCATGGGCGATGAGTTCCTTCCCCGTGCCACTCTCCCCCGTGATGAGGACTCGCCCATTCGTTGGGGCGACCTGCCGAATTTTCATCAGGATGTCCTGCATCGCACGGCTATTTCCGATGAGCTGGTACTTGAATCTGCCCTTTTCCCCGATGCTTGGGATTTCGCTTCGCTCAGCCTGCAATGGATCTAAACGCCTCAACTCAATTTTTTCAATCGCTCGATTCACCCTTTCTAACACCGTATCCAGTGAAAGGGGCTTTCCCATAAAATCGAGTGCACCCAGCTTCCCCGCCTCCAATGCAAGGTCGAACGTGCCGTGCCCGGTGATCATGATGACTTGCGTATCAGGGAACAGACGTTTGATTCGTCGTAGCGTCTCGATTCCGTCAATCCCGCCGGGCATGAGAATATCCAAAAAAACCACATCTATCTGCTGGCTTGCCAGGAGACGAATGCCATCCTCACCGCTAAGGGCAACTTCAACACAATATCCTTCGTCCTCTAAGACACCTTGTAGAGATTCGCAAATGGTGGCTTCATCGTCGATGATTAAGATATTCGGTTTAAATTGTTGTTTCATGGTGTTTAACTTTTTCTGAGGTCAAGTTTGCAAATGATTGAGGCTTTCTTTGATGGCTTGCAACGTTTCTGCCGGAAGTTCCATCAATGCCTTTCGCAACTGTTCGGCGGGAAGCCTTGACAACATTTTTTGCAACTGTTCAGCGGGAAGCCGACTCAATGTCCTGAACAACGTTTCCGCAGGCAGATTCAGAAGGAGCCGCTCGGCCCGTTCAGGGGGCATTTCGCTAAGGATTCGACTAGGGCGTGTTGACGAACTCGGGCAAATGCGCTCGTAGCCCAAGTTTCTAACTTGGCACCTCGTCCCCAACCAAGATAGAATCTTGGGCTACAGTTAGATTGCGAAACAGTTCGTCAACACGCCCTAATCACTTCGTAAGCCATTCTTTCTTTTCCCTCCTGTTCTAATTCGCCAATGTCACATTAGAAATGAGAGAAAGTTGTAGCCCAACTTTCTAAGTTGGGCTACCGAGGACATCAGCCGCGGGGGCCAAGATAGAATCCGCCGGGTTGAGGATTGAGTTTATCGCTTGTACTGAGTTTCTTGGGTTGAGCCTGTCGAAACCATCGCTTGTACTGAGTTTATCGAAGTGAAGTGAAATCTCGAAACCTTGGGCTACAGGGAAATGTGACATTGGCGAGCTAATTCACTTATTAATTTTCATTCAAGCCACCTTCAACCACAACGTAAAAGTCGTTCCAGTTTGAGTGGATTCAGCCTCTTCCAAACGGATGTCCCCCCCGAGATCGGTGAGAATCTTCTTGACAATTGCCAGGCCGAGTCCCATACCCTCTTTCTTGGTGGAGACGTGGGGCGTAAACAATTTGGGGCACACCTCGGCCGGTATTCCCACCCCGGTATCGGTGAATTGCACAAACACGCGAGATGGATGGTCTGATACAAACGCACGAATCGTCAACGTCCCCTGAATCCTGAATCCTGAATCCTGACGTTTCAATTCTGACGCTTCAATCCTGTCCCTCTGCGTTTCTGTGTCTACTTCTGACATGGCTTGTAGCGCATTTTTGATGAGATTGAAAAAAGCCCGTTTTAGTTGCTCGGTATCCGCAACGACAGGAGGAAGATTCGGCTGAAAGTCAATTTGACAATCGATATGCGTGGGGAGTTCCCCAAAAAGTTCCAACGTCGAATCAATCGTCTCACGCAGGTTAACGAGAGACAGTTGAGGGGCTGGCATCTGGGCGAGCAGAGAGAATTCATCAAGCAGATGTCGCAAGCCTTCAACTTCTGTGATGATGATTTGCGTGCAGCGCTCCAGAAGTTCCGCGAAGCCTTCACGGTTATTGTGATAGCGACGTTGCAGGCGTTGGGCGGACAACTGAATGGGTGTCAGCGGATTCTTAATCTCATGCGCCAATTTCTGCGCGATGTCCTGCCACGCCGCAATCTTCTCAGCACGCTTTAACTCCTCTGTGCGCCCCTTGAGATCAGCAACCATCTGATTAAAGGCGTTGGCTAAAACGGCAAATTCATCATCAGTTTGCACCTGAACCCTGTAATTGAGGTTCCCGTTGGCAATCTGCTCGGTGCCAGCGACGAGCGAACGAATCGGGGTGTTGATCTCTTTGGAGAGGATTTTACTTAACCAAAAGGCCACGGCAACAATCAAAGCCGCGGCGATCAACAGTGCAATAAAAGTGGTTCGCTTTTCCGTTCGACGATATTCCGTCTCCCCTTCACCAATATGGGTTGTCAGCGCCCCCAACTTGTGTTTAATGGTTGCCATCTGCTCCTGCATCTGAATGGGTGTCAATGGCATAGACTTCCCGACGACAACAGCACCCAAACGTTGCCGCCCATCTTCTGAGAAGACGGGCATTGCGCATGTCAAGAACCCTTGGTTCGCTAATCCATCCGAAGTGGTTGGGGCATCCGGTAACTCCGCCAAAGGACGTAAAAAATTAGAATCGGTGAGGTTCGCCGGCGGCACGTTGGGATCGGTGCTGAACACTCTATGCCCGGTTCGATCATAAATGGCGATGAGATACCCGCCGTAGCGAACGGCAAGTTCAGCCGCCCGCGCCTTAACCGCTTTTAGATCGGAAGCCGCCAGGGCGTCAACCAAATCGAAGTCAACAGCTAAATACTGTGTGTCCTCCGTCAACGGGACGTTTTCATACAACTCAAGCGCATGAGCGAGTTTCTCAGCATCCCGCACAATTGCCGCGGAATCTGCAAGCGTCAACGCGATCTGGTGTTTTGCCCAGCGTTCCAGACTTTGGCTGATTAAATGGTAGGAAACAAGAACCAGTACGGCGGTGGGTAGCAGCGCCATGCCTGCAAAAACGACCATTAACTTACGTTGAAACTTGAGGCGATTCAGGAGCATTGCGTGTAAAACGTAAAACGTAAAACGTAAAACGTAAATCCGCTTACGCTTTACGTTTTACGTTTTACGTTCCTATATCAAACCAGCCACTTTCAGGGTTCGGCGCAGTTTTTCCATGTTTGCACCTGCCATCGGCGTAAGTGGAAGGCGCATCGTGCCGTTGAGTTTTCCCATCAACTTGAGGGCGGTTTTGGCAGGGATTGGATTCGTTTCAATAAAGAGATCTATCGCCAGTGGCAGCGTCTTATAATGCAGTTTACGGGCGAGTTCGAGATTGCCATCTTTGAAAGCGTTACACATTTCGGCGATATCGGCAGGAGCGACATTCGCGACCACAGAGATAACGCCTTTGCCGCCAACCGAGAGCATCGGCAGCGTGTTGACATCATCACCGGAAAGCAGGCAAAAATCTTCGCCGCACATCTGCACGGTTTCGCTGGCACGTCTGAGTTGCCCCGTCGCCTCCTTGAGTCCGACAATGTTCGGGTGCTCGGAGAGCTTGGCGAGAGTTTCAGGGAGGATATCCGTCCCGGTCCGTGAGGGAACGTTGTAAATGATAATCGGAATGTCAACAGCAGCCGCGATTTTCATGAAGTGGGCGTGTAAGCCGTTTTGCGTGGGGCGATTATAGTAGGGCGTGATCACCAGCGCCCCATCGGCACCGGCAGCTTTGGCGTGCTTCGTCAACCGCAACGCCTCCGCCGTCGAATTTGAACCTGCCCCCGCGATGACCTTCACACGTCCGTTGACAGTTTCAACGGTCAGCGCGACAACGCGATCATGTTCCTCATGCGAGAGCGTTGGGGATTCCCCGGTGGTCCCGCAGGGGACAATCCCGTGCGTCCCTTCCGCAATCTGAAACTCAATCAATTCTTTGAGTTTCGTTTCATCAAGCGATTCGTCGTCTTTGAACGGGGTAACAATAGCAACAAAAGAACCTTCAAACATTTGGGGCCTCCTTAAAATCATCCGGAAAAACCATAACCGTAATTTCTACAATGGGTTGAAAGTGTCGTGGGTTATTTGTGATAAGGAGCAAGCTTCCCATTTCTTTAGCTCCTCCAGGGTTTTCAATCGACCATCGGGATGATATGAATCCTGCCGACGCATCGTTTCCACATAACCTTGAATGTCTTCCATCTCTTTTCGATCTTTCCACATCCCGAACCCGTACAAGCGATCTATCAACGCTTCGATGAGCTGGATTTGCTCATCTGGTGTAAGAGCAACCGCTAATTTCCATGCTTTCTGATAATCGGTTCGTTTTCTCATGGCCGGCATTATCCTCCCTGGGTCCTTCATCAGATTTTTTACTCAGAAAACCATCAAAACACCAATATCTGTTCGCGTGACGAAGCTATGCCTGTTTCGATGGAGGTAGAACCACCTCGTTCAGTTTTTGCATCTGCTGTTTTAATACTCCCATATCATTTGTGACTTGTTTGACCGTTTCTCTTAACTCAGAGAGCTCCTCCTGTCCGCGTCGCTCCCGGATAAAACTCACAGCTTGCGGAAGAGCCAGAACTGCCACAATGACGACGATGAGAAGACCAAGCGTCCATTGGACCATCGAAATTTTACTCTCTTGAGCGTTGAATTGTGCGGTAACCGCGTTGAATTGTGCGGCAATTCGCTTATCCATCTCATCGATCCGGTTATTGATTCGTTTGTCCATCTCGTCAATCCGGTTATTAAGCCGTTTATCCATCTCGTCGATCTTGACGCCCAACAACTTAATTTCATTAGCAAGCCGTGCCTCTAATTGTTGCAAAGCTGATTGGCTCACTTGTTGGGCAAAGCTTAGATGGGAGGTTGATAAAAGGATGAACGCGACACAAAAGAGTATCTTCATGTTTTTACTCCTGTCCCGATTCGGAGGGGACCTTCTCTTTTAGTTCATGTAACTGTTGCTTTAATTGCCAGAACTCCTCTCTGAGAGCTGCCAATTCTCTTTCCCTGAGTTCAGCGTTTTTTCGCTGATCTTCCTGTTCCCGAATGGAGCGAACGACATAAGGCACAGCCAGAACTACCACAATGATGATGAGGAGAAGATTCAGCGTCCATTGGACCGTCGAAATCGAACGTTCGTGAGTGTTGAATTGAGCCACAATCCGCTTATCCATCTCATCAATCCGGTTATTGAGCCGTTTATCCATCTCGTCGATCTTGACGCCCAACAACTTAATCTCATCAGAAATCCGCCCTCCGAATTGTTGCGAATCTGATTGGGAGATTTGTTGGGCAATTCCTGAAGAGGACAACGATAGCGTCAGCAAGATGTAAAAAATAACTTTCATATCATTTTTTATTGAAGAGAAATGTGAAACGGAATCAAGGATACAGGGATGCATCCAGCATCTTTGCATCTTTGTATCCCTGCATCCTTATATCCTTATTTGATAACGGGTTGGCATTAGTATTGTGTCTTAATGCTACCCCAGGTGGTTGTCAGCTTGTCCGTCACTTCGACAGCGAGCGGTGAGGCCCCACCAAACCCAAAATCGACCACCTTTTTCTCAATCGCGGCGTTGACCCAGCGTGCTTTATTGGGTTTCCCCGCCGGGAGTTCAGCGGAACCGCGATTGGCTATGCCCCCCTGAGAAGCATTCCAGGCGGGAATATCCCCTTTGCTGCCGGGGGCGCTGGCGCTTCGGGCGATCTCGACACCGTTAAGCCAGGCGATGTACTGATCATCATAGTCAACCAGAAGGATTAACTCTTTGACCGAAGAGGCATTTGAGGCGTCAAAATAGTAGCGTGTCCAGATTGAAATCAACCCGGCGGGAGTGACTGTATTATCATCGTTGTCTGAGAACCCAACGCCGGAGATACCATCTTTCCACTTTTTGTCGTCAAATTTGACCTCTGTCCAGCCCACGACCTTCTCATTGTCCGGGTTATAGATATACTTGCACGCGCTGCCTTCATCCACAAAGACTTTGCCATCCCCTGCCAACTGCATGATGAGCGTCATATCGCTGCTGCCAGGGCCGTCGTTAAAGTTAGCGCCAACGAGTACATTATTTTTCGTATATAGTTTCGCTTTTTGAGCGTGAGTCGGCATTGCGAATGATGCAACCATCAAGACAGCAATGCCGATACAGATAATAATAGATTTCATGGTGTTGTTCTCCTTTACTGGGAAATTGTAAGGGTCGATTGACATTTAGACTTCCGAAGTCTCAAAGACTTCGGAAGTCTATAAAACGTGAGGTTTAATAATGGGCTTTGATTTTGCCCCATGAGGTGGCGAGTTTTCCCGCTGGTTGGACAGCAGTCCCAACAACGGCAACAAACTTAACAGCGACCTCTTCCTGGTACTTTCGAGCAGAATTAGGAGTCCCCTTGGCGAGGTCTGTTGCCTCGTGATTTGCAACCCCGCCGGCGCTCGCGTTCCACGTCAGATCTTTACCAGCTAAACTTGCGGTTCGCGCGACTTCAACTCCGTTCAGCCAACAGGCATAAGCGTCGTCGTAATCAGCCCGCAAGATAACAGATTTCGCGCTTGAGGCGCTTGCAAGATTAAAGCGATAACGAGTGTATATCGCGATTGCGTCTGCCTGACCCGCTGCATTGTTCCGGTTGACCTCTGTGTTGTCATCGCCATCAGCAAAGCCAATCCCGGAGACCCCCTTCTCCCAGCCGGAATCGTCAAATTCGGACTTGACCCACTCCATGCCGAGCGAGTCTCCAAGGGCTTGGCTGTCAGTGCGAAACAAAACATAAGTCACCGGGGCCCCTTCGTTGACAACGATGTTGCCATCAATGTCGAGTTGAGCAATCAGGGTCATATCGCTGCTGGTTGGCCCATCATTGTAATTGACACATGCCAGATGATTGGCACCGCTCCTTAAAGGAGCCTGTGCAAAACTGAAGTTTGCTGCTATTATCAAAATGAGCACAGCAAACAGAGACAAAACTTTTGTGTACATTTGAATCCTCCTAGTTAAGTTAATGATTCAGGTTTTCAAAACCATTTCATGGAACAACAGTTTACATCATCTCTGCGTTGGACTTAAAAATTGCCGCGCAGCCATTAGAAATTCTATCACCTCCTTGATTTTACGCAATACGCAATACGCACGCATTACGCATTCAATACTTCCAAGCGTCCTCTGTGAGTTCGCCGGAATAGATCAGCCGTGCATCCCCCTTCAGATAGACATTTTTCGCCCCACCATTTTCCAGGTCGAAATGGATGGTCAGCACAGAATCGCTGGCCGTGTGCAGGGCAACTGGATGGGTGACTTTCCCTAGCAGCGCGGAAACGATGGCGGCGGCGATGGCACCGGTGCCACAGGCGAGGGTTTCATCTTCGACCCCTCGTTCATAAGTGCGAATATCAATCTCTTGCGGATTTCTCACCCGCACGAAATTCGCATTCGTTCCCGCCGGCTTAAAGTCATCGTGGTAGCGCGTCTGCCTGCCGAGATTATAGACGTCCATCCCCTCAAGATTGTTGATAAAAAAAATGACGTGTGGGACGCCCGTGTTGGCGAAACAAACGTTGTGAACCCCATCTGTCAACCGTAGGGGAAAGTTTAACCGGATGTCCGTTGGGTCGCTCATCCGAACCTTGACGTTGGAGGCGACAATTTCAGATTCGTAGATTCCCGCCCGCGTCTCAAAGCGCATCCGTTCAGGGGTGATTCCGCTGATATAAGCAAACTTAGAAATACAACGGGCACCGTTTCCGCACGTCTCCACTTCGCCGCCATCTGCGTTGAAGTAGCGCATCCTAAAATCTGCCCCATCCGCGTTTTCAACGAGCAAAACGCCATCTGCCCCGACAGACATCCGACGTTTGCAGACCTTCGTGACAAAGTCTGTGTTTTCGTAGGGGACAATACCTTCGCGGTTATCAATGATGACGAAATCGTTACCCGCGCCACTGAGTTTCATAAAAGGAATTTTGATCATAAGTTTTATCTTTCTAACTAAGGAATGACAATCAAATAACTTCGTCATTTGGCTCGGCGTGGATTGCCAAGATTTCGATACGGCTTCGCCTACTCAATCCACGCCATGACCGTCGGATGTGGCAATCCGATGGGAGCAGATTTGTAGGAGTTGTTAAATCGCCAATCCTAAATATCGGTTGAAGGGTGCTGTTTATTCCCTCCTTATCGCTCCGGGCAAATGCACCAAAATATTTTTCATTTCATCAGCCGTATAGCTGTCGAGGAAGTAAAGCATTCTGCGAAGCACCTGGGATTTTCTAAGACTTCTATCTTCGTCCTGAACAATCAGAATGCCAGCATGAGGTTGCTCATGTTTTTCGTTCCATTTACGGGCAATTGTAATAAAGTCTACCTCATTGCATGTGACCAGAAGACGTCCTTCTTTAGCTGCATATTCAAGGATAGCCTCATCGTCATGTTCTAAATCGGGGCGCACCTTCATGATCTGCTGGACATTGTAACATCGTTCTGCTAATGAGGCAACCATCCATTCGCCAGTCCACATCGCGTCGAAAAGTAACTTTATAAAAAGTCCCTCCTCATCTTCGTAACAGAGCGAGTTACGGTTATCCTCGCTGTCATAATCAGATGACATCTGCTTTTATATACTCCTTGACTTCGTTTATCATTTCTTTTCTATGATGCATATAATATCGAAGAGCATCCATAAAATCATCTTCCATTAAGTCTTGAAAATCTTCCTGAATTTCCTCCATTGTTTTTCCACTTTCAAAGTAGGAGGCTATCCTTGAAACCGGAACGTTCGAGCCAGCTATCAGAGGCTGATCTTCTTTGCTATGGCGAACGACCCTTGCACAACTGGTCAGTTGGTATCCCAGCAAAAGGCTAACAATGCGCCGTTCCAATTCACCAGTGAGCCTCCGTAAAGCTAAAGGCGCAACATACAACCGTTTTGCAGTATTATCTGAGTCTTCAGATTTGTAGGCGACATAGCCTTTATCCGCCAGCCGCTTCAACGCGGAAAGGACATCTTTTGGAACTCCTCCCACCTTATCCGCTATATCGGAAATGTCACCCTTTTTTATTGTAAAATCGCTACGCCTCAAGGCAAAATTTGGCATGATTGCCTTCAGTTTACCTTCTTCAACTTGATTACACGGCATATTACCATCTCCCCCAAATGCGAAAGTTATCCTATCTTACGATATTTTTTAAGGTATTATAGACCAATCGCCTAGACCTGTCAAGAAAATTCGACTTTGCCAATTCTCCCTGGGCTGTCCCCTCTTTTTGATTGACATGCGGATGAAAAATCGGTATAATCAGTTGTTGCGCTACCTCATGTCCGCGTATTGACACAGTCTCGGAGGGGGCGGTATGAGTTGTTAGGCGAATGCGCGGCTGCACTCCTTGGGGGGGAACAGAGATGACACCAACAGGTCAGCTTCACTATTTTCGATCCAATGTTGATGGCAAATTGCACCCGTGCGCCGTTTGCGCGACGGATACCAGTCACACACCCAAACCGTTGATTGTGGAAGTGAGTCCCGGCGCATTGGGAAACCTCGCCGGGGCGGTTGCACTGACGGAGCAGATTGTGGGAATCGCTGCTAAACACAATCGTTCATGCGTAGTCCTCAGGCCCACGGGACGGGGGTCTGGCTCGGTTTATCAGAACTACGGTGAAGTCGATGTGCTGGAAGCGATTGAACATACCGTTTCCAACTACGCGATTGACCGTGACCGCATCACGATTACCGGCGCATCAATGGGGGGCGCGGCGACATGGTATCTCATCTCGCACTATCCCGATCTCTTTGCAGCCGCCGCGCCCTTCTGCGGCTATTGCGATTATCGATTGTGGGAAAAACCGGGCGGACTCACCTTCCATCTTCACGAATGGGAGGAGCCATCGTGGAAATCCAGGTCTGCGGCTTTTCTCATCGAAAACCTCGCCCATACCCCTGTTTGGATTGTTCACGGCGAATGGGATCGCGGCATCGGCGGCGGCGTCCCGGTCGAGCATTCGCGCCAGATGGCTCGGCTCATGGACGCGCGAGGCTATCCGTACCAATATACGGAGGTTCCCAAAACGGGACACGGGTGCCGCACCCCCGATATCTGGGAGCAGGTCATCCTCTGGCTGCTCGAGCAGCGAAAACAAAGGGCACCGAATCATGTTCCACTGGTGACCTACGACCTGCGCCACAATCGCTCATACTGGGTCACGATTGACCAACTGTCGCATTATGGAGAGCGGGGTATGGTTGATGCGCGTTTCGTTGAGAAGAATCGTATCGTCGTTCACACGGAGAATGTACGCACCTTCTCACTGGGACCAATGGGGCGGGACGAATCGGCGCATCTGGTGATTGATGACCAAGCGGTTGGGGACATGAATTTGAGTTGCCAACGAAGGTTTCAGCGGAGTCGTGAAGGCGTCTGGGCGGGCGGCAACTTTGACTTCGCTGGCGAAAAACGGCACCGGGCATCCGGGCCCATCAGTGCCCTCTTTTTCGATGGGCTCATCCTTGTCCCCGGCACGATTGGGACAGAGGAGGAGAGGTTCTTTACCCGATGGGTCGCCGAGAACGCGGTTGGATACTATCGCAGTCGAAACGGCGGCGTGCATCGCGGCGGCATTATGGGCGATAACGCCGTCGATCTCCCGGTTATCCCTGATGTTGAACTCTCCGAAGAGCGCTTGCGGGCTAACAACCTGCTCCTGTACGGCACTTACGCTTCCAACGCGATCTTCGCACGATTTGAAGGTCGGCTTCCCATCACCTTTGAAGGGCAGACCATTTGCCTCTCCGACACCTCCTACACCGCGGAGGGCGTAGCAGTTTTCGCCGTATTCCCACACCCCGACAATCCAGAGCGCTACGTTGCGGTTCATGGCGGCGTTACGCCTGATGCAATCTGCTGGGGCAGCCATCTTGATATGCAACTGCTGCCCGATTACATTGTCTATTCTTGTGGTCTACGGCTCGATTGGGGGTTCTGGGGAAATGACTGGAAAGCTCGAATTTAACCTTCTGAGAAGGTTTGTAAAACCAGCACCGCGATTCAAAATCCTAAAAGGTTCCATAAGATTCCCGAGTGGCAAGGCCCGAATCATGCACGAGGGCATGTTTTAAGTTTCCCAGTACAACACTGCTTTTGCCGTAGGGGTTATTGGGCATCTTGCTGTTCCTCCCTCTTTGATCGATGTGAACGGGGTGTTCGCTGGCGTCGCAGTCGCTCTAGCTCCTCGCGCAGAGGCTTCCAGTAGGTGCGGTCAATGTCTCGCTCTTGCTGCTCTTCCGTCGCCAAAGCTGCCGCCAGCGCCGCTGCATCTGAAGCCAGGGCATGCGCGAGCAAAGGGTGCTTCGCTATACATCGACGCGCCGTGCTGCGGAAGCGGCGCGTCAACGCTATCAGATTCTCCGCACTACGACACTCCAACAACCACCACCGCGCCTGTCCATGTTGCGGGCGTTCTTGATGCAAGAAGATGTCGTTGTCCACCAGCCGCCGCAGCATGAGCCAGTCTTTGTCACGTTGCGTCTTTTTGCTCTGGACGAGGTCATGTAAGCCGAGAACCTCAACCTTCATGCCGTCAGGCAGTGTTACCGTCGTCCGCCGCCGCCAGAGGACGTTGAACTCATCGCACCCGCGCAGCCGTGCCATCACATCTACACGCAACCCTTCCACGCCCTCTGCATGGCAGCGAAAATGGCAGGCGTGACCACGCCGTAAATCGTCCACTTCCAACTGCGGAACGTAGATAAGTTCTGCTTCCAACTCCTGAAGAGCCGTGCGCAGCCGCGTCAGATTAGCAGGCGTTGCCAGCAGGACAAAATCAGAGTCTCGGCTGAATTCAGCCGCGCCGTAAATGATGCACGCCTGTCCGCCAATGAGTAATGCCCGGACGCGGTGCTTCTGGAGTGTAGAAAGGACTTTGAGAATCGGGTTCGGGGTCAAGAGAACCTCCCAACGCGAGATACATAGCCCATAGCCGACCACTCTCTAGCAGTCGTTCAGCGGGCGTCAATCGCAGCCATTCTTCTGCTTCATCAACAAAGCCGTCAGTGTTCAAATCATCAGGGCGCATATTTAACTCGAAATTCTCAATTGGAGAACATGCGGCTCGCTTGTTTCGATTCCCTTTGAACGAGCGAGCCGCACGTTTTACAAGAGGATCGTCTATCTAATTTAACAAAGTCAAGATAAATAAACCGGAGAAATCTTAGTTTGGTGTCTCAAGTGTTTAGTGATAGTACACCATCCCGTTTTCACTTGGGCCCCTTCGCTAAAACGCATGACCGAGTTCGAGATAAATTCGATGCGAAAAGACCTTTGTCAGCGGGATACCGTAATCCAAACGCGCGGGGCCGAGAGGCGTATCGACACGAATTCCTCCACCAATTGCCGAATGGGGGAGGTCATCCGAGATTTCTGAGAATTTATCCCATACGTTTCCTGTGTCAAAAAACAGTACGCCTCCAACCGGCTTATAGATGGGAAACCGTAAGTCAGCATTGAAAATAAACATCACATCGCCTCGATGGTTGCCGAATTCATTGATGGGGCCTAAGGAGCGTTCCACATATCCCCTGACCGTTGTTGAGCCGCCTGCTCGAAAACGTTCAAAGGAAGTGATGCCCTGCTCCCGGGTGGACCTGAGTCCCTCTGCATAACCGAGTCGGATGGCACTCGCGAGAACCATATCGCCCTGGAATTGCCAATAAAAACGATTGTCTGTTGTGACTTTGACAAAGCTGGTTTCACCTCCCATAATTCCACCCGCATATTCAACCCCAAATTCATTGAGCCAACCGTTCTTGGGATTGAGAAAGCTGTCCCGAGTATCTCGATGAAAGGAGGCTCCTAAACTCCCTACAGTTGTTGTGAGTGCCTCTCTTCTTTCCTCTGATAGTCCATCTCCCCCAGTTGTTGGGCGCAACGCTTGATATTTGTATTGTATCGCCAGGTTGCTCGATAATCCAAGTCTTTTGGCGAGACTCGCCGTTCCACCTTGCGCGCGTATGTTATCTTGTTCTTCCAGATTGTCTTCAAAAAGGCGCGCGCTTCCGATGGTTCGTCCAATGAACCATGGTTCAATCAGGGTTGCCTCATACAGATTGCCCTGTGTACCGATACGGAATTTCGCGCTCGCTTTCATGTTACGTTTGTATAAATTATTGTGAGTCAAGCCAATGGTGCCTCGAACGCCCTCGGAAGGGCTGTACCCGCCACCGAGGCTCACGGAGCCGGGCTTTTTTTCCTCCACCCGGGTAATGACATCGAGAACCTGTTTCCCCTCGACCCGTTCAGGTGTCTTTATATTGACTGTTCTAAAGAGCCCAAGCATAAACAACTGTTGATACACCTCAACCAATTTGTCAGGTCTATATATCGCACCTTCGTATAAGCCGAGGGTCTTAAATTCTCGCTCCAAAACCTTCTGTTTGGTACGTCGCTCCCCAGGGAAATAAAATTTACCAAACCGCGATTGCTTTTCCCCCAAGATCTGATAAATGAGTGTTCCTGTTTTTGGATGGTAATCTGGTTGGATACTCGCATAAATATAGCCCTTCTGCTCATAGAGGGATTGGAGGTAAAGTTGGTCATTCACCGCAATCTCTTTACTGTAAGGTTCCCCTGGCTTTGCAGCGAGCCGAGAAGGGGATAAATCTTTCTTCAGGGTATCATTCCCTGGAAGGTAAATGTCGAGTGTCTCACCCTCTTTTTTGACAGGGTATATCTTTTCATTATCTTTAATTTGCCAATCATGTCCTTCCTTTACAACCGCTACAGAGGCATTTTGAGAAAGTGAGGTTCCAATATACTTAAACTCCTGTCGCAAATCGTCCGAGATAACCCCATTGTCTAAATCCTTTTGAAACTCCAATTTAACCCGAAACAGTAACCCTTGAAGTAAGCAACGGTGTATGAGTTCCTGTGTCCCTTCCTGAATCTTTACATATAAGCTCAACCGATTTTTATCAATTTTTTGTTCTGTTTTAACCAGAGCCTCTGGATAGCCCGCTTTTTTATAGAAAAGTTCCAGCGCGCGGCGGTCAGTCTCAAAAGTATTGGGATTAAAAATGCCCTTAGAGAAGAGCCACCCCAGACCCGGGAGAGCGAGTAGACTGCGAGGACGGGTTGTCATCTGGTCCAGAAGGGTAGATGCCTTAAATTGCGTATTTCCCTCGAAAGTTATCTTGGCAATACGCGGGGCCGCGCCCAAATTGATATCGAAACGGATAACGACTTGGCGTTCCGATTCTCTCACAATGTGATATTCAACCTTCGGGGCGTAATATCCTTTCTGTTGATAAATCTGACGAATCTGCTGGGCAGTGCTGCGAAGGGTACGGTCAGAATAATTGTTCTGTTTGAACAGACTGAGCCCTTTTCTGAGTTCACCTTCGTCAAAACCATCGCCCTTCAACTCGACAATGACTTCCTTCCCTTCACTCACGTTGAAAATGAGAGAGACCGCATTGGAACTGTCATGATAATCCAACCTGGATTTCACCTGTACGGTGAGATACCCCTTTTTGCGATAGAATGCTCGGATTCGGCTCATATCATCTTCAACGGTTCGCTTCTGATAGGCTTTGCCCACTTTGCTCTGGAGCAAATCATCCAACTGATCTGATTTGATTGCGCTAACCCCTTCAAATTGAATTTCCTCGATTGGGGCTGGACTGCCTTCGTTAATCTCGTATAACACATCCACCTCATTCGTAAGGGGTGAATCCGGCGGGGGTATGAAACGGACTTTTGCCTGAAAGTAGCCGTAATCTTTGTATAGCTCCAGAATTCTTTGTTCGTCTCTCAAGGCAACTGGCTTGGAATATTCTTTCCCCTTTCGAGATTTTATGGCTTCAAGGAGTTGATTTTTATCCAGGCGAGTCCCATTGAACTGGATTTGTCGAATCCGTGTTTTGTTTGAGAGTTGGAATTTTAATAGAACGCCACCTTCCACTGCGCTTTCTAAAACCGTTATTTGCGAAAATTGACCAATCGAATAAATGGATTCGATGCTTTTGCGAATATTATAGCGCGATAAAGACGCTCCAATCTTAATCTCCGTTTTGTGCCGCAAAGTGTCCAGTAACGCAGAATCTTTGAGAGTTTCATTGTTAAGGAGATACTGAATTTCAACGACAGAAGGTTCATCAACGGATTGTCCCCACACGAACCGGGGTAGGAGTCCAATGAGTAGGATGAGGTAAAACGTGAGGCGTATTGCGTATTGCGTATTACGTGAAACGTGAAACGTGAAACGTGAAACGTGAAGCATAATTCTCATCCTTCCATCCTTCCATTCTTCCATTCTTCCTTTTCTTCCCTTCCTTCCATTCTGATAAACGGGCGAGCCGTGCTCGTCCGAGAATCGGACCCGCTCTACTTCCTTCCCTCTTATCACGCTTCAAAACTTATGCTCCAGTTGCAGGTCGATGCCATATTTGCCCTGTTCATTTCTTTCACCGGTAATCGAGATACGTTCATTAATCTGATATTCAACCCCAATGCGAGGTTCCGCGTGAAGTTGAAAGGTGGAAGAATAAGTCAATGACAGCCGTTCGGAGAGTTCTTTCGTAAAGAGAAATTTTGACCTTTCAAATGAATCCGGGCTGATGTCAAAACGAACGTCGCTCCCTGTCCATTTTGAAACCTGACCGCCCAAAACTCGATTGGTCTGCCGAAGAATAAAGTCTGTCGGAACGGTGCCACTTGTCGATGATGTCCCATCGGTAGCGGGATTTGCGCTTCCCACAGTCAAAATGCTAATAATCTGGGAATCGGTCAATTGGTATTCCTCGCCGGGCTGTTTCCTGAGCACTTCAGCTTGAAGTTCTGTTTGGGTCGCCTCATTGAGAGACCCCCTGAAATGGGCTGTTACCTTCAGGTCTTTTGTGCGAACCTGCCCATCTGTGGTGTGAATCTCTACGTTCCGGATGGGTTCAGCCGTTTCGGCGGAGATGTCATACCGCGGATTAAATTCGAGTTGACTGCTGTTTACGATATAACCACTCTTGATGCTAAAGGGGTAATTCAGCCCAACGGTTGAAATTTCACCTTTTGACAAATCGACTCGTCCACTGAAAATCGGTTTTTGGATCGGTCCGACGATTTTGCCATTCACAGAGGCGTTAATATCAATTTTCCCTAAGTTCGATACGACCTGTAGATTGGGTGCAACTACATTGAGGTCTAATTGCAGGTCTCGCACGACCGGATAGTCGGACAACACTTCAAACTGCACATCCGATGTTTTATCAACCCACTGCTTAACGAGCTCATGCCAGTCTTGTTCGTATTGTCCTTTTTCGATATAAATGGACCCACTCAGTGGCGGGAGTTTCACAATGCCATTCGTAACAACCTGGCCTATCATTGAGAAATCTGCGTCACGAATTTTGATTTGATAGACTCCGGGCTGCTTAAAGGTGCAGCCATCTCGCAATGAGGTCGAAAGATTGATACTGGATACATCAAGCCACTTCGATTGGAGTGAGCCATTAATCTGAAATGTTCCGTCATTTAATTGCCCTCTGATGTCTCGAATATTCAACCCATCCTGGGTGAAATCGAGGGCCACTCTTGCATTGTCCACCCGGATGTACGAATCGGGTATGTCAAATGCGAAATTCCTCAGATTCGCAACCCCTCTCAGTTGAGGAGAGGAGAGTAATCCACCAATCGTTATATTGATACCTCCCGTGGCTTTGGCAACTCCGAATTGAGGCACAATTAACGGCAGAAAATCTAAATCTTTGATTTCTACATCGAATCCACCTTCAATATCCTGCGGTAACGGCTCGGCTTTGAAGTCACTCAAGGAAAGGGCAAATGGAATCAGTCCTGACGCAACCGCTCGATTGGCTCCAATGGAAAGCTGCACGGGGTTCCGTTTCTCCCCTATCCGCAACTGTTGGTCTTTGTACACAATGGTGCCGGTAAACGTATCCACCTCGGCCTGGTTAATCGACAACTTTGGCGTATCCCATGCCACAGTGATTTCTGGTTGTGCGTCTGTGCCACGGATATCGAGAGAGGCATTGAGAAAACCGCGGATGGGATAGGCATCAGGAACAAAGTCTGAAAGGAAGCCAAGATTAAAGTGCTGCATATTGATGCGAAACAGTAGCTTTTTACCCAATTCCCAGCTTCCAAAACCGGTGAGTCGAAGCCGTTGGTCGGCTACCGTGGAGGGCACGGCAGCCTTGCCCCCCCCTCCAGGGGGGGGACTAAAGGTATAGTCCTTGGGCCCCCCCGTGGACGGGGGGGTGCCCTCCCTGATGTTCTGGTCCTCTAAGATGAATCCCTCTTCTAAACTTAATCGTTGTTCTTTTAATAGAATCTCAATCGGCTTGGGGTTACGGATGCTATATTCTAAGTTTTCCACCAGCACATTCACCAGTACATTCTGAATTTTCAGTTCGCTGGTGACATATTTGAGCAAATCGGACGGCGTGACGGGCGCGATTTTAGGGGTCCAAACGGTTTCACCGGGAAGAATAAATCGATTGATTGGAAACTTCACATTCGCTTCTGCTGTCACATATCCCTTCAAATTGGATGCGATTTCTCCTTTCAAGAAGTTCCGAGCGAAATCAGAAATCTGCGCATTTCGTAAAGTGAATCGACGCACCTCAAAATCTGTAGGGAAGAGCCCATCCAGCCGTAAACCGATGTCAGCTTCGTACTTTCCATCTCCAATCTGAAAACGGGGTGATATGTTGATTTCCCCTTTGTTCGCTGTCAACTCCAGTTTTCCATCCGAAATTGGCACATCGAAGTTGATTAACTTCATGCTGCCATCTCGAATTGAAAAAAAGCCTTGCAAGTAAGGCGAAGCAGTTGTTCCTTGTATTCTAAGGTCTACGTCAGCAGTACCGCCAGATTCTTTAATCACAGGGGAAATTGAGGTGAGGAAACCAAGGGTGATCTCCCTACCTCGAATTCGCAGGTCGATCGGTAAATCCAGAAACCGATCGGTGAGTTTAAGCGGTTGGAAGGACAGGTCAATTGGAATTCTGCCGGATATGCTCAACTGATTGCCATACCCGGTCAATCGCGCGTCCCGAATTTCAAAGGTTCGGTCCTGATAGATGATCTGTCCAGTATCGGTGATTTCCGTCGGATTGAGCCTGTCGAAATCGGAATCCCCGACTCCTTGACTCTGTGCCACCCAATCGGCTGTGATGACCGGATTGGCAAAGTTGCCGCGCACCGTAATATTGCTTGCCAGGGTGCCTTTCAGCCATAAGGCTTGATTGAGAAGCGGCAATGTCACTTCGGCAAACAGAACTGAGAAGGGAATTTGATCTAACGTGAAGTGGATGTCCATATTCCCATCCATGTCAATCGTTCCCGCCGTACTAAACCACGCGACGCTTTGACCCACCTGGAATGATTCGATGTTCAACTTTCGCCCCGCAAAATGGAAGCGAATCTGTTCCATATTCCGCACATCATGTTTATTGACAGTGAGATAGAGGTCATTGCATTTGAGCGTTGCAGACATTTGCTCCGGCTGGTATCCATTCCCCTGAAGCTTGAGCGAAACGTCCACTTGACCTTCAACAAGCGTTTTATGACCTGCTATCGTCTCCTGTGTAATCAAGTAGTTCGCCAGGTCTGTCAAGTTCACGCCCTTTCCTTCCAGTTGCAGTTGAAAAGAGATCGGCTCGTTGACCCCCCCCCGTCCACGGGGGGGACCCAAGGGGACATCTTTCATCCCCCCCCCTGGAGGGGGGGGCATGAAAATCGAAATTAATGAGGACTGCGCTTGGGTTTTTGATAGACGCCAATTTCCAACGGCTCGATAACGCGCCCCACCCAGTTGCCATTCAGCGGATTTTAAGTCAATCGTGAGTAGATCGCTCAATGTTTTTTCACCACCGCGCACTTGCAAATCGACTTTCAAATTCTCAATGGGATGTGGAAAATCCAGCATTTGCATTTGTCCCCCAGTCACACCCACGGCAGCAGTTAATACCGGTTGGAGGGGGTTGCCTGTCAGTTGTGCGGTGAGATTTAAGCACCCCTGAATCTGAGAAAGCTGCGGGACAAGTTTATCCAATTGAGCCATTTGAATATTGCTGGCGAGCGTGACGTGCATGGTATCCGCTGCGATCCGCTTTTCAAGGGGCATTGGCGTCAAACTGAGGTCTATCGGAATACTGCCTTGAATCTGTACAGGATTGCCGAGCACATTAAAATTAAACTGTTCAATGGTCAGATTTCCATCCTGATAGGCCAAATGCCCTTCGCCTTCACTCACGGTGATAGGTTCTGGCGGTGTTTTGATGCGCAGAGCCGGGAGTGCCCAATCCAGTGTAAATCTCGGATTTTCGGCTGTTCCATTCCCTGTGAGTTTATAGTGTACAACACCTGAGAGGGTTGGAGGCAATCCCAATACATCAGTCAAATGTTCCAGTACAAAACCTTCAGATTCGACAACGAAATCGATTGGGTTATCCACTTTTTTATCAGGTGCAACCGCCCCCAATGGGATGCGAGCTGTGCCTGAAGCCCGTAAAAATGGGTGCCCCCCCCGGGCGTCGGCAAGTTCAAAGGATTGGAGACGCAAAAGGTTATTCGCAAAATGAAGCTCAATCGGGGCAGGGTTGAGCACCTGTTGCCCATTGATGTGGAGGGAGAGTGTGGACAGAACCATGTCCAGCGTCAATTTCGATGGTTCTTCGAGGGTGCCCGCGATTTCAAGGGTGCCATCCACCGTCCCCGCAAGGTCATCACGCGTGGAATTCGTCGCAATCTGTAAAAAAGGAGTCAAATCGAATCCGGTGCTGCGAACAGAAAATTGATACGGATTCCCCGGCGTCGTTTTGAGCCCCCCTTGAATTTGGAAGGTATTATCAAACCCCATGCCCTCAATCTGGAGGGTGTTGTTCCTGTAGGCACCTGTGAGGCGAGCATCTTGCCAGGGCTTCCCGGCGTAGGTGACATTTGAAAAGTCAACGCTCATATCGACCCGTGGATCGCTCGTATGTCCCTTACCGGTCACTTTCACAACGAGGTTAGCGTCTAAGGGGAGGTTGGTCATTCCGAATGCGAGGGCCAGCTCCCCAAGCCGCATCGGTTCACTTTGGAAATTGATTGTATAATCTTGATTGGGGCTAATCTGCGCGTTCAGGATGCTACGCTGTCCTCGTGCGGACAACTCGAAATTGGGGATGTTGACGACATAATTCTCAATCTTTAACGGGAGTGTCAAGGCATCCAGTGCTAACCCCCACGCTTTCCCCTTCGCGATTTGAATCGTTCCCCGGCCATTCAGTTGCTTTGAAGTTCCGTCCAGCACCAAATCGCCGGTTGCAACCCCTTCGATAGGATAATCGGCTCCTGCAAGTTTCACATAATCAGCAATCTGAAGCGGTTGCACACGTACCTTGAAATCGAGGGGAATATCTCCTTCAATTCGTGCAACGCCGTCAAGCGTCAATTGACTTTGCCCCTTCGACAGGCGCACAGGGTGCAGAAAAACGCGACCATCGGCGAAATGAAAATCTCCCGTTAGATTGCCAATCGGAACCTTATTCAAAGACGCATCCGGGATACTGAATGATGCAGACAGAGGAATTTCAGATGAAATTTTCCCAGTGAGCGTGCCATCGCCAGCCAGATCCGCGGGTAGATGCAAAATTTGCACAAGCTTACCCACATCAATTTTCGTGATATTCAGTTCTAGGTTGCGTTGTCCGGCGAATCCCAGTGTGCCATTCAGTTGGATGCGCGCCTCGTCGAGGTTAGCGGTCAGGGAAAGTTCATCCGCTTCGATTTTCCCATGCACATCCGAAGTGCGGACGGGAACATTGTTCAGGGTTGCATTCGCCAATTGCAGCGCGCTATCCAACTTGAGGTCGCGCGGAGCGGAACTGCTGCCGCTAAATTGGATTTTACCGTTTAGATCGCCCGTGGCAACCAAAAGGTTCTCAGGAACGTTAATCATTGGTAAAAGCTGTTTCGCTTGAAGGGCGGCAATCTGTAACCATCCATGATATGTAAGAACCTGCTTGGCAGCATCCGGAGAATCGGGACTCCGGCGGGCACCTTGTTCTTCCGGCGCCCCTGCCTGCGGAGGCGGTGGGATAAGGTTAATCTCTGCTTCTCCTGTTAGCTTTCCCGATGCAAGGGTTCCCTCAACTTCCGTGACATGAAAGCTGTTTTGGGTAAACTCAGCTTTTGCAACCAGATTTTCAAGCCGAAGCTGGTTTAACTTGGCAAAAGGCAGGGTGAGCCCAACTTGCCCGGTGATTTCCGATGGCGTCCCCCTGGCGTTAATGTTCACCTGCACCACCCCTTCGACCTGATATTGCGGTGGAAGAAATTTTTGCAAATCACCGAAATCAAGGTCGAGATTGAGTTGTGCTTCTATGGGTGGGGATTTGCTGTTGAGAGGGCTTAATCTTCCAGCAATCACCAAGGACGAATTGCCGAGCGTAAGACGCATCTCCTTCAACTCCCCTTCATTCTCCACCAACGCAAACTGGGTTTGCAAGGTATCGATTTTCTTTTCAACACCGTTGAGTTCAAAACGTCCATCCTGAACTTCCAAATTTCCGGTATGCTTCCATTGGCCGAGGGGCCCGTCAATACGGCTATGGATGCCACTGATGGCGATTTTAAGATTCCGCTTTTCATCGTCAAAACGAACTTCGCCTTTTTCGAGGTTGATATGAGATATGAAGGGCTGAAACGGGAGTTTAGCCTTTGACTCAGGTTTCGACTCCGGAACTAACTTTGTTAAGTTAAGTACCCCATCCGCATCCATTGATGCGTTGATTCGCGGGGTCTTAAAATCGAGTTGCGTCACAAGGAACTTGCCACGCAATAAGCCCAATAACTTATATCTCACTTTGATTTCATCGATTGAGATGGGAGGTGGTTTACCGGGTTGCGCATCCGCTATCTCGAATTGTTTGATATCCAAACCTGTCAATAGATGTCCTGAGAGATGACCAATTGTAACCGGGTGTTTCAACTGCTTTTCTAACTGATTTTCTAACACCACGCGAACTTTATTTAACAAATAGGCGGAGCGCAGAAAGAAAAATCCGCCCCCAATGAAGGCGATTAAAATAATAGTAAAAAGAATTAAAAGTACATTTCGTGTTCGCATGAAAGTTCATCTCATTTCTTGAATTTTGACTCCAGACCGGAGCGTAAAGCTTGTTGTGCACTCCACACGCAGATCATAATGAAGCGAGAAGCCCCTGGGGTTTTGGGCTGCGGAAAATCTGTCATATCAGACAGAACAGCGTTTAAATATTAGCAGATTAGCGCATGAGCGTCAAGAACATTTAATCCAGGCGGGTCTGTAAAGTTTTTATCAAAGCAAGGGAAGGGGCATTTGAGCCGGGGAGAAAGGGAGAAAGTCGCACTTTGAAACTGCAAATGGTATAAGAGCCTATCCGGAAAGTCCGTCGATTGAATCGAAATACATCTCATGGGCCCAAAGGTGTCAACTCATTTTTGAAAAATTTGAAACATGGGCGAGCAGACCCATTCCGATGCGCGTGATCAGCGTACTGCCTCGATGGTTCAACATGAGCGCTCTCCCGTAAAAAAATAAGGGCGACCCCTTGGGGGTCGCCCTGCTAAAGTGAGTCAACCTTTGAAAGGTGGAGAAGGGGAGAGAGCCGACACGGAGATAGGCGAAAAACGCTCCCCCTTCCTGTGTCGGGAGGGGGGTTGGGAGGTTAGAGCCTGCACTGAGCGAAGTCGAAGTGTTCAAATCTCGCTTGGTGCGTATGGCCCCCCCGCCACGCTTCCCCAGAATTTTAGTTCTCAGGCAATTCAACCAATAGCCGGTCAAGCTCGGTCTTAACCATCGCATTCTTTTCTTCTTTGTCGGCATAGTTCCAAAGATTGTAGATAAGATTAGTATCTTTCGGTGCATCCTTAATCTGTTGTTTATATGCATCTGTTTTGAGAATGTGGACGATTCTCAGCCGATCGTTGGGCTGATTGACAGCAGGCAGTTCCTTAATCAAACGCGCTGCCAGGTCTTTTCCAAAGTCTTGTTGACCGTAAACCATCAGTGCCTGCGTCACTGCTTGTTTCGTCTCCTCATTGGAATCCGCTTTGAGAATTTCAATGAGGGAATCAGTTGCCTGTTTCTTTGGAAACTTTTCGAGGGCTTGTGCCGCGTACATGCGCACTTGCGGGTCGGAGTCCTTGAGTGCTTTAACGATTTCATCGGTTGGAGAATCGTTGATTTCCGACATCGCCTTCGCCGCGGCACGACGCGCGGAAACATCCCTGTCACTCAACCCTGCGATGATTTCTGGCCTGTAGTCTTTTTTGCCGAGTTGATAGAGTGCAATGTTAATCTCCATCGTCAGTCCGGCATCCCCGCTCTTTCGTTTGGATTCCAGAGCGGGGATGGCACTCGGATCATTAATCTTTCCAATCACCTGGACCAGCGTCCTCTTCACAGAAATGGGCGTATCGGGAGCGCTGAGTGCATCAGTCATCAGATTTAACCCTTTGGGGCCGATCCGATATAAGATTTCGATTAAATCGCTTTGAGCGTTTGCAAATTGATTCTTACCTAAGCTATCGATTACTAAAGGAACTGCTTGAGTCCCTTTATCGATTAACACCTGCATCGCATCTTTTTGGATACGAGAGCGTTGAGCAATCAAGTCAAGAATTTTCTTTATTTCAGCATCCGTGAGCGATGCCAATCTTTTCTGTCGTTCCTGTTTGTATCTCTCGGCAATGCCTTGGGATTGCGCATCCCCTGTTGAAAGGGCATGCGAGTAAGCAAGAAGTAGCAGGACTCGTGGTTCTAGCGTGCTGGTTTCTTCAACCTCGGCTTTTTCTAAATTTTCAGCGGCTTCGATTGCCAGGCCAGCTCCAAGCAGTTTCTCTCTACCGACTTCGAGTTGTTTGGTAATTGGTTCTTTATTGCACCCAATGCTGGCGGCCAACATCAGAAGTACTGGTATTCTTAACAACCTTTTCATGTCTATTTTTTTCTCCTCCTCAGAAGATCTTAATAAGGGATTAAGTGAGGCGTGGTCACAATTCAGAAAAAGTCCATCTGTAGTCTAGCCCCCCGTTGCACGGGATACCAGACTACAACTGGATTGCCGACCATTATGGCCACCCCTCGGTTCATTTAAGCAAACATCGTTATCCAAGCCCTGTCGTTCAGTTGGAAAAACCCTTATTTTTATAGAACCTTAGTTTACAAAAAATTCGCTTTTCTGTCAAGAGAATTATCTTGGGATGCGAACAAAATTTATAACGGTGAATCGAGCTTAACGGAATTTCGGCATCAGGCAGATTATCTCAGAAGAAGGGATATCACGTCTCCTTGAAAAGAGGGATAGTGTCCAACCGGGCGTCCGCCGCTAATGTGACATTGGCGCGAGAAAAAAGTGTTGACAAATCGATGAAATAGATGTACCATTTTCCGTTTATGAAACACCGGAAATCTTATCTCACAAACTTTTGCTGATTCTAAAGCAAAACCATCCTTTTCGGGCTATTTTGTTCCCGCTACTTTTTGGGAGATGCCCTGGGGTGAAATTCGTGTCTAATTTTTTAAAGGGGTCCAAAAAGCGCGTGTTGATTATTGGGTGGGATTGTGCGGCTCCCCAACTGGTATTCGAGGCGTTTAAGGACGATATGCCCTACACCCGGCAACTGATGGAAGAGGGAATCTACGGTGAATTGGAAAGCACGATTCCCCCGATCACAGTGCCCGCCTGGATGTGCATGATGACCGGAAAAGACCCCGGCGAACTGGGCATCTACGGCTTTCGTAACCGCAAAGATTATTCATATTCCAATCTCTACATCGTGAGTTCCAAAGATGTGCGCGAACCCACACTATGGGACATCCTGGGGCGTCACGACAAAAAGTCCGTTGTGCTCGGTGTGCCACTGACGTATCCGCCACGGTCAATTCCCGGATGGATGGTGACCAGTTTCCTAACGCCGAGCATCGATTCGCAGTACACCTTTCCGCCCGACCTCAAGGGGGAAATCGCGTCGGTTGTCGGTGAATACCTCATTGATGTTCGCAACTTCCGCACGGAAGAGCGGGAGCGCATCGAACGCGAGCTCATCGAAATGACACGGAAACGTTTTCAACTGGCGCGGCATTTGATGCGAACCCGGGACTGGGACTTTTTCATCGTGGTTGAGATGGGTTCTGACCGTTTGCATCACGCATTTTGGCGTTTTTGGGATAAAACACACCGTAAATACGAACCCGATTCGCCGTTTTCTGAGACGATGCGTAACTACTACCGCCTACTTGACGAGGAGCTGGGGCGAACGTTAGAGGATGTGGAAGAAGACACGACAGTGCTGGTTGTCTCCGACCACGGTGCGAAGCGGATGGATGGCGGTATCTGCGTCAATGAGTGGCTTCAACAGCATGGGTATCTCAAGCTGAAGGAACAGCCGAAGGGTATCACGCGCTTTTCTACTGATATGGTGGACTGGGGAAACACACAGGTGTGGAGTGAAGGTGGCTACTATGCACGAATCTTCATGAACGTCCAGGGGCGGGAGCCACACGGCATCATCCCCCCGGCGGATTATGAGCGGGTGCGAGACGAACTCAAAGCACGTCTCGAAGCAATCGTAGATGAGGAAGGGCGTAATATCGGCACGCTTGTGTTCAAGCCCGAGCAAGTGTACGCGGCGTGTCGTAATGTGCCTCCGGATCTGATTGTCCATTTTGGTGACCTCTATTGGCGTTCGGTCGGTAGTGTGGGGGGGGGCAGCATTTATACCTACGAAAATGACACCGGTCCTGACGACTGTAACCATGCGCAGATGGGACTATTTATTCTCAAATCGCCTCACATACAGGCGAAAGGCAAGGTGCCAGCAAAACACCTCTTTGACATCGCACCGACGGTGTTGCACGAATTTGGTCTTGATGTGCCAGCAGATATGCACGGGGTGCCGATTGAGGAATGAAAACCAACAAAACATAGCCCCAACGATGAATCGTTGGGCTAATGTCGAATGTCCCTACGGGACATGGAAATTGGAAGAGAAGAGTCAACCGTCCCGAAGGGACGATGTGACCATAGCCCCGTGATTCATCATGGGGAACTAAAACAATGATTATGATAAAATTTTGCTCTATCCTTTTTTTCTTTTTCTTTTTACTTTCTTTGAATGCTCAAGAGTTGACCGTTTCCCCTGGGGATACGCTTTTTATAGGCGTCTGGGGGCAAGAGCAATTGAGCGGTGTGGTGATTGTCGGCCCGGACGGGACTTTGAGCTTACCCCCTCCTGTTGGCATCCTGCAAGTTTCTGGGATGACCATTTCTCAGATTTCTGAGCTCCTCACCAACCGTTTGAGTGAGTACATCAAAAACCCTCGTGTGACGGTTTCTGTCCGGGCGCAGGAGGGCTTCACGGTGCATGTGATTGGCGAAGTGCGGGTCCCTTCTTTCTACAAAGTGCCTGAAGACACCACCGTCCAGGAAGCTATCACTCGCGCAGGAGGACAGACAGAAGGTTCAGATCTCACACGGATTCGACTGAGAAGAAAGGGCAAAAACGGCGAAACGACTGAAACGACAGTTGATCTGACCCGTTTCATTTTTCAAGGGGATTTGTCCGCGAATCCTGTGCTTTTGGCAGATGATGTATTGATTCTTCCCCGACTTTCACGAGAGGAGCGTTCCCAAAAAGTGATTACGGTTTTAGGAGCGGTTCAAGCCTCCGGTGCTTACGAAGTGGAAGCCCCGCTGCCGCTTTTGGATGTGCTGGCCCTTGCGAAAGGCGCTGCTCCAGACGCAAACCTTAAATCCGTTTGGATATTGACCCCAACGCAAAAGTCCCCTCCCCCCGCTCCAATCTCATCTCCCCTCCTCTCCCAAGTTGCGGGAGAGGAAAGCGGACCAGAGGAGAGAGTAGAAGGGGAAGGCGGAGTGCACAGTCCGAAGCAAATTCCCTTAGAAGATTATCTCACAGGGCAGGATGCCTTGAGTAATCCTTTAATCTCTCCTGGAGCCGTTGTGTTCGTCCCCTCCACCCGCTTGCCGGAAGAACGACCCTTTTTGGTGAACGTCGTCGGACAGGTGAATCGGATGGGGGCATATCCGGTGACAAAAGGGGCTCGGCTTTTGGACGCTATCAGTAGCGCAGGTGGCTTTGCCGAAGGCGCGGTCATTGATAAGATTACGATCCTTCACAGAGAGCCTAAAAATCCAAAAGAACTCACTGTGAATTTGACCAATTACTTTCGGGAAGGGGCTCTCAGCGCAAACCCCGAGCTTTATGAAGGGGATACGATTGTCGTACCGGTTTCAGAGGCAGCGAAAAGGGTAACGCCCATCCAGAGTATCTTTTCCCCTTCCATGCTTCTTCATGTGATTGGAGAAGTTAGGCTCCCCGGCTCGTATCAGTTGGCTTCTACTGCCAGCATGTTGGACGTTTTGACAATCGCCGGCGGGCCAACGACGGACGCCGATCTGGAAAGGGTGACAATTCTAAGAGGGTCTGAAGCACAAACAACGCAACTGATAGTGGATTTAAGGCGGGTGCTTGAAGAGGGACATTTCGACGTGTTGCCGCCTCTTTCTCCACAGGATACCCTCTTTATTCCCAAACAGAAAGAGAAGAAACGCCCCTGGCAAACAATTGTCGGTGTCGCACGGGATATCACCACTATCTCTATAGCCATTTTAGTTATCGCCACCGGCAGGAGATATTAACGCTCACATTAAGAATTCGTCCAGAGAAACCAAGTTTTTCAGAGAAACTCGGTTTCTCTTCGCTACAAGGAAACCTCTATGCAAGAAACGAAAATGTTGTCCCCCGCACCTGAACCAGCGGATTATTACAACGCAGCTTTCCAGGAACCTGAGATTCATTTACGAGATTACATCGCAGTATTATTCGTCCGGAAATGGCTAGTGATCTCCTGTTTTCTCGCGGTGATGCTCTCATGTCTCTATTATCTAAAGGCCACTCCCCCGACTTACAAAGCGACAGCGGTGTTGTTGTATGAAAAGAATCGCTCCACCCCCGTGCTGTTGGAGCAATTACAACTTGCGCCTTCGCCCCTGCAAATCGAAGCACAACAGCGCATTCTCCAGAGTCCCCTTGTTCTCGCTGAAATTGCTTTGCGTGTCAATATAGAGCCTGGCATCAATGTGGCGCGCGAACAGCTCTTAAAGTCTATCTCCTTAACTTCGCCCCGCAACACGGATATTTTGGAAATCTCTGCGGAGGCCCTCACTCCTGAAGGGGCGGCTTTGATTGCCAATACCGCCACCAGAGTATATCTTGACAAAACAGCAGAAAGGAAACACGCCGATCTGGATCAAGTGATCGATTTTCTAAAAGCTCAAATGACGGCTGTGAATCAACTGCTAGAGAAAAGCGAGCAGGAATTGAACACATTTCGTGAACGGTATGGAATCATTCCTCAAGTAAAAGAGGGAATTTCAATCGGTTCAGGGCTGCTTCAGCAGCTTGGGCAGATGCAGCAAGACCTTGTTGACACGCAAACCCAGGTTCAATTGGCCAAAGTCCGGCTCGGAAGTATTACTGAACTTATGAAAAAATACCAAAGACAGAGTCCTGAAGCCGATGCTACTCTGCAAACCTTCAAAGGTGCCTCGTATATACAGCAGCTTCAAGGGAAAATCATTGACTTGCAAATTGCCCTGGAGACCGCGCGGCAAACGTATATGGAGAAGAGCGATCAGGTTATCACCTTAAATCAACAACTGGAGGCGGCTCAGAATCAACTCGAAAAAGAGTTCAGGGGGCTCGTCTCTCAAGACGGGGTAGGTGGATTGGATCCGCTTTCAGAATGGCAAAATTTGATGCGACAGGAGATTGATTTGACGGTAGAGCTTCGGGGGTTAGAACAAAAGGAAGTGTTGCTAGAAGCAAAGATAGAAAAGTTCAGGGCAGAACATCCAGAGTTGATTTCAAAGGAAGTCGAACTGATGCAGTTAGCAAGAAGGTCTCGGCAGTACGAAGAAACCTACGGCTTCCTGATGAAGAAATATGAAGAAACCCGTATGTTGCGGCAGATGCAAACTTCAGATCTTTCAATCATCACCAATGCGATTCCGCCCAAAAACCCTATTAAACCTAACAAACGGTTGACGCTGATTTTCGGACTTGTGTTAGGCGTGACGTTAGGAGTGGGAGGAGCGTTGTTCCTCGAATATATGAATGACTCACTGCGGAACAAAGAAGATGTGGAAAGATGGCTCGGACTTCCTGCGGTTGGTGTCATTCCCAAGATTCCCCTCAAGCGGAGAAATAAAAATCCGAATTCTGTCCATAGAGACGAGGAATCCCCCGCCCCTGTAATTGGCGGAGAGGCGGATATGGCTTTAGACATCCCTACGAGTCTACCCTCACAAAGGCGCAGACATCGAAAACACAGCAAAAATTATTACAAACGGCGACAATCACTCATTTCTCGAAATGTTCTCCACTTAGAGAAGAATCTCGCCGAGAGCTACCGCTCCTTAATGGCAGCCATCCAATTTGCTCAAGTAGGTAGTCCCGTGAGGACGCTTGTAGTCACCAGCTCCGCGCCCGGTGAGGGAAAAACACTCACCGGGGGAAATTTAGCCATCACCTACGCACAAAACGGCAAAACGGTACTTTTAGTCGATCTCGATCTGAGGCGTCCGCAACAACATGTGTTTTTTGGCCAGGATAGGGAACCCGGATTCGCGGATTACTTTGTCTCCTTAGCTCTGCCCCAGCCGCAATCTATGAATGGACTGATTCGGGAAACCAACATCTCCAACCTGTATCTTTTGCCCTGTGGTTCAATTCCTCCGAACCCTGTCGGTCTCTTAAGCTCGGACAAGATGTTAGCCTTGTTAGAGGAGTGGAAAAAAGAGTACGATATCATTCTTATTGACACGCCCCCCGTGCTCTCCGTAGCAGATGCTGCCATCATCGCTAAAAACGTTGACACCACTTTGCTAGTTGTGGAAGCTGGCAAAACGAAACGCCAGCTAGCCCTGCAAGCCAGAGCGCTTTTAGAGAGAGTCGGCGCATCTATCTTTGGGGTTGTCCTAAACAATGTGGATTTCTCCAAGCATTATGGGTACTATTATTATCAATACTATCGGTATTATAACCGGTATTATGGCTCTTCAGAGGAAGAGGTGTCCTAGAAGAAGAAAGTAGGAGTGCAAGCGCAATGGAAGGAGGGAGGATTGGAATGATGGAAGATTGAGTCGATCAGGCGGGCAGTCAGCCCACACACATCAACTTTGAGTCCACTTTGAGTGGACTTTCGCTTTTAGCCTGAACTTGAGTTCAAGGCGTCCGGGAAGTGCCAACGACACGAGAAAACCCTTAAGTTGATGGCTAGGGGCGGTCAGCCTGCCCGTGAGAATAGAGGAAGAGGAGCACATTTTAGACACTGATGCCACCAGAAACCATTTCATTGTTGTGCGTTGTGCGTTATGCGACGCATCTTACAATGTCATTCAAATAAGGAGAATATGATGAAAACAGTTAATAACCTTTTGGCTACATTGTTCGGCATTGCGCTGATGAGCGCAACGGCGTTAGGGCAAGTTGTTGATTCTTTCAGCGACGGAGATTTTACGAGCAACCCGGCGTGGGGAATCATCGAAGAAACAGGTTCGTGGCAAATCGTTACCAATAGTGATGTTGCGGCAGGTGCCGCCAGTTCCAACACATTGCGATTGAATCATGGTATAGCTGTAGCTGACACACAATCTTTGAGCACCCAGAAAACCGGTTCATGGGGAACCAACCAATCGTGGGGCTTTTGGTTGGGTAGAAGGAATCAAGCCGCTACGGCCGCGAATCAGAGCATTGTATGGCTGTGGGCTAATGAATCACACTTAGAATCAGCTACAGTTGATGGGTATCGAATTCAATTTGGGGATGATAGCGTTAATGATGAAATTCGTTTACAAAGGGTGGATGACGGTGTTGCGACTAACATCCTAACGTCCACAGGTGCAGTAACTAACGCCCTAACTGATATCGGTTTTATGGTCAGGGTGACGCGAACGACTGCATCGGTGTGGACGCTCTTTACCTCTACTTTACCGACAGCAAATAGCACCGGTGCGATTGCAACGGATATTCCGAGCGCAGCGAATACGGCTGTCAATCAGGGAAGTGTAACGGATAACACCTACGGAGCGGGAACAGGCGCAAACCCGATCTTTGATAACGGTTTTTTCGGTTTTATGGCGGTTCATTCATCAGCGGCTAACCCTCGAACGGGAGCAGAATTTGATCAACTCTATTTCGATACCGATAGTGATTCCTCCCTCCCCGTCACCCTTTCCGCCTTCACCGCTATTTTGGCTGATTCTGGTATCATGCTCAAGTGGAGGACCGAGAGTGAAGTGAACAACATGGGTTTCAACCTCTACCGCAGTGAAAGCCAGGACGGCCCCTTTTTGAAAATTGGCTGGATGGACGGCGCGGGCAGTTCCGCTATACCTCATGCCTACCATTTCATCGACAAAACCGCACAACCCGGACGCACCTACTTTTATTACATCGAAGATGTAGACGTTGAAGGAATGCGTGAAAAATCTCAGATGATTAAGATTGCGTTCCCAGAGAAGCAGCGAGTCCTCATTCCCTCAAGGACTGCGCTGTTCCAAAACTATCCCAACCCATTCAATCCGGAGACTTGGCTACCATATCAACTCGCTGAAACTGTGCCCGTCACCATTCAAATATACGACCCAAAAGGCAAAATTATCCGCACCTTGCAGATTGAGCGTCAGCCAGCGGGCAGTTACATGACAAGGGATACAGCGGCGTATTGGGACGGCACAGATCACACCGGTCAGGCGGTCGGTAGTGGCATCTACTTCTACCAACTCACGGCGGGTGATTTCTCTGCAATACGCAAAATGGTCATTCTGAAATAAAGGATGGAAGGTTGGAAGAATGGAAGATTGGAAGAATGGAAGTTTGGAAGATTGGAAAGTTGGAAGATTGGGGGGGACTGTCTTTACCAGCCTTCCATCCAAGTTTTTCCATCCTTCCATTCTTCCATTCTTCCATCCTTTGTGCTTCTTGGCTTGCTGCCTTTTGTGCGCCTTGGTATTTTCTCTCCAATGTCACGCTGAAGAAGTTTCGGTGAAAATCCTCTCTGAGGACGCAGGCGGGCTTCTCCTTGAAATCATGACCCCCCATTTTACCACAGAAACGGTTTCCTTGGAGGGACAAACCTTCCAGCGTTTGGTGGCACCTGGCTATAGCCCTTCGCCCCTTTCTGCGGGATTCCAACTCCCCATGAAAGGAATCCACATCGCCGTGCCACCGACGGGAGCGATCAAGCTCGCAATAGAAGATGCAAACGCGGACACCGTTGAAAACTTCAAAGTTGCTCCCTTCATTGACCGGACGTTACAACCCGATGCCCCCTATGATGCGTCGCCCACCCTTCCCTCCTTCCCGCCTTCCACTTTTCTTCCTGAAAAACTGGCGTCTCTCGGCACTGTAGGATTCTTGCGGGATGTGCGGGTGGCGATGGTTCAGGTTTGCCCTTTCCAGTACAACCCCCAGAAACAGACCCTGAAATTCTATCGCCGGATTCTTTTGCGCGTGATTTTTGCTTCGGGAGTGGAAATGACGCGATCGCGCATTGGAAACCAGGGACAGCCAACACTTTCCGCTCCCAAGCCCGGAGCATCCTCAAGCTTCAGGGAAACTCTCGGGGCGCAAGATGAAGGGGGGTATCTCAGTCTCTACCGCAACCTACTGATCAACCCTCATTTCTTACCAACAGAAAGTCAGCAAAATCCTTTCGGCCCTTCCACTCCTCGTTCAGGGATACAATCCTCACCCGCCGCTCCAAAGCAGCCTCCACCTTTTCCTGCCCACTCCGCTGTCAAGATTGTTATTGCTGAAGATGGGCTCTGTCAAATCACAGCAAAAGATTTGCTTGCAAAGGGGATAGACCTTTCTTCGATTTCACCACAGACGCTCAAACTGACCAACAAGGGGAAAGCAATTCCTGTCTTTGTCGCCGGTGAGAAGGATGGAAGGTTTGACAGGGAGGATTTTATCGAATTTTGGGGAGAGTTCAACCGGGGAACCTATTCCCTCTACGGGGAATATACAAAAGATAATGTCTACTGGCTCTCCTGGGGGGAGGAAAAGGGGGCGAGAATCGGTTTCCTGGATGTCACCCCACAAAAAACCGGAAAGCCGGAAAGCCAGAAAGCCGGAAAGCCGTCAAAGAACCAGAAGAACGAAAAAGAAGAGGAGCAGGGAATGATTCAACCGCTTTTGTTTCAGACCAGTGTTCACTTTGAAGAGGACGCGATCCGCGGAAGCCTCGGATATGTGGATGCGGCGCGTGATATCTGGTTCTGGAAGGTTGTGACGAGGGGAAAACCTTTTGCGCATACCTTTGAGCTCCCCAACCCCTCCCTCGGCCCCTCCCCTGGAGAGGGGAGAGAGCTCTCCCTTCCCCCCGGGGAAGGGGGCCGGGGGGATAGGTCGGGGAAGTGGGAGGTAAAAGTGATGCTTCATGGGCTCTCTTTATCGGAGCACCATTTGAGATTTTTCTTGAATAACGTCGTCTTGGGAGATGCGCGCTTTAGCGGCCAAAGGGAATATATCTTCGATCAAAACGGACTTCCTCACTCCATCTTAAAAGCAGGGAAAAATACCCTTGTGATAGAATCCCTTTTGTCGGAGGAAACCTCTCAGAGCTATTTTAACTGGTTTTCCCTCGAGTATTGGCGAACGTTTCAAGCGGATGATGATTTTCTCTCTTTTTCTCTCCAAACCCCAGGAACGTATCAAGTGAAGCTTTCCGGCTTTCAACGGAAAGATGTCGTCGTTTATAAGGCGTTTCTCAGCCAACTCACAGGGTATCAAATCGAGGTAGAGCCTGCCGCTGGCTGGTTGAAAGGCCAAAACGAGCCAGCGGCGCGCTCTACCTACACGCTGACCTTGAGGGATAAAATTCTTCAACCCACAACTTATGTCGCCCTGACCACCAACCGGAAGAAGAAGCCCAAAGCGATTATTTTAGATACCCCCTCAGATTTGCGGTCACCCTTAAATGGTGCGGACTATCTCATCATCGTCTACGACGACTTCTATGAAAGCGTTCTGCCTTTGGCACAATACAGGAGTAAAAGGTATCGCACCGCAGTTGTGAAAGTTTCCGATATCTATGATGAGTTTTCTTGGGGAATCCTTTCTCCAGAGGCAATTCGGGATTTCCTTCGCTACGCCTATCATCACTGGCAGACGAAACCAACGTATGTGCTGTTGGTGGGCGACGCGACCTGGGATTTCAAACACAGCACAAATTACGTTCCCTCTTACTATTTTACCTCTTTCAAGTGGGGGCAAGCGGCAAGTGATCATCTCTATGCGTGCGTGAATGGGGATGATCTCCTGCCGGATTTGTATATAGGGCGTATTACCCCTCGCACCAAAGAGGAGACTGGTGCAGTGATCGAAAAAATCCTTCGCTATGAACAAAAGAAAGATTTCGGTCCCTGGCGGCGGAGTTTGCTGATGTTGGCGGCTACCGGGAGTTTTGTGCAGGACAGTGAGGAGTTGCTGAAAGATTTCGTGCCCGCCCCCAAGGGATACTCGGTCTCTCGGGTATATGCGGACAAAAACTCGAAGTCTTATGGAACAACGGCGGAACTGTTAGATTTTTGGAACGAAGGTGTCAGTTTCGTTCATTTTACCGGCCATGGTGGCGGAAATATCTGGGCCGATGAGAAACTTTTTACCTTTAATGATGTCCCGTTGCTTCTGAGTAACCAACCGGCTTTCGTCACCAGCTTCACCTGTTTCACAGGCTACTTTGATGACCCCCACCAAGGGGGACTCCATGAAGCCTTTGTGAATAAAAAAGAGGGTGGAGCCATCGCCGCCTTCGGTAGCACCGGACTCGGGTGGCTTCGGGGGGACTACTATTTAGAGCGTGCCCTGTTTTCTACCCTTTTTGAAAACGGAACGCGACAACTTGGACCAGCCATTGCAGAGGCGAAGGTCACGTTGCTTGCCAATTACCCTCAACTAACGGATATGGTGAGGCTTTACAACCTGCTCGGAGACCCCGCTTGCACCCTTCCACTCCCTCAACGGGAAATCGCCTTAACCGCTCGCCCTCAAATCCCCCCTTCCCCCCTTTACAAAGGGGGGACAAAGGGGGGATTTGAGGAAGGTGAGGGGGGGGTGAGGGAGGTCCTCGTGCGTGCTAGTTCGGACGCGATCTTGGAGGGAAATGCACTACTTTGGGGAGTTGATTCGGCGAACAACCCTGTCACGAAACCCATTCAGATTCCCATCCAAGGCGGGAAGTTTCAGGTGACGCTCCCCCTCACCTCTCCCCAATCCTCCCTGCCCGCGGGGGGAATAAAGGGGGGGGGCGAAGGAGATAATCTTCCCTGGATTTTTCGATGTTACGCCTGGAATGAAGAGAAAGGGATAGATGCAGTGGGAGCGACGCTCTTTTTTCTCCCAGGCGAAAACGATATCGACTTAACCGTTTTTACCGATGATATTACCGTCACATCTGAGGAAGGAACCGGTTCGGCACCGCCCCCACTGCGCCACCTTTCTGCCATTGTCACCAACCTTGGTCAAAAAACGGCAACTGATGTGCTGGTGCATTTTTTCGCGGATGGACGATTCCTTGGGGAGGTCATCATCCCAGAAATCGCAGGTGGGCAGAGCGTCAAAGCCGAAATCCCCTTTTCGCCCCAAGCCGAAGCCGCAACGATACTCGTGCACGTTGACCCAAACAATACGCTGAAAGAGATTAACGAAATCAACAACACCGCCGAAAGAAGGTTAATCTTCCACACGTTCCCGATTACAAAAGAGCGCGGCTCTTCAGGGAAGGTTGCGAGTCTGGATGACAATCTGACGGTTGAAATTCCCCCTTTCGCTGTTTCTGCTCCTTCAACGCTTTCCATCGAAGCCATTCCTCCCACCAAAGTAGAAAGGCAACTCCAGCTCTTTTATGCCCCGATGCCGAGTAAACCCGCTGGTGCGATTTATAGGCTCTCCCTTGTCAAAGAGACTTCTCTCCCCGCGACCTTTTCCGCAACGCTCACCTTTCTCTACGACGGAAACGCTTCACCAAAAACGGATGGACAGCTCGGTATCTATCGCCAAAACGAGGAGACCGAACTCTGGGAAAAACAGCCGACAAACATCTTAACCTCCCAAACAAAAGCAGGGACCTTGGTCCCAGTAGAGGCACAGGTCAACCGGTTGGGGAAGTTTGCCCTCCTTTCAACCCCCGATAACCTTCCTCCGGGAATTCAATTGACGATTACCGATGAACTCTACCGCCATGAGAGAGAATTTGTTTCAACAACTCCCACGTTAACCGCCATCATTGAGGATGTCAACGGAGTTGGAGAGATTCAGGTGCAATTAAATGACAAAGCCGTTTCAAAAGACGAGTTGGTTTTCTCTCGAAGTCCTACCCGCGTGAATGCCTCCGTCGTCAACTGGTCCCCTACGCTTTCCCCTGGATATTACGTGTGGAAGGTGATAGCGACTGATTTGATAGGCAATCAAGCGAGGCAGGAGCTTTCCTTTCGCGTGGCACAGGAATTGCTTTTGTTTTCGGTTGCGAATCACCCCAATCCTTTTCAGAAAGAGACTTCCTTCACTTATGTGTTGACGGAAGCCGTTTCTTCTATCGCCATCAAAATCTATTCCTCTTCAGGACGTTTGATCGCCCTTCTGAAGGATGCCCCAGGCAGACGGGGCTATAACGAAATCCTTTGGGACGGCACGGATAAAGATGGCGAGGAAGTTGCCAACGGCGTCTATTTTTACCTTCTCACTGCTACGACCCAACAGAGAAAGCTTGAAAAAATGGGGAAACTGGCAAAAATTAAATAAAAGGTATGGAGGGAAGGAGAGATGAAAAATTGGAAGGGTGGAAGAAAGGAAGGAAGGAAGAGGTCTGAAGGCACTTCAGGCATTTCATGCGCTTTAGGTATTCTGCTCTTGCTCCTGTTTCCTTCCCTCGGCGTTGGAGAGAAATACGCCGTAGACTTTTTATCGATTGGCCCAGGGGCAAGGGCACTTTCCTTAGGAGGCGCAGGAGTAGCCGCTTCGATCTACGATGCCACTGCAACCTACTGGAACCCTGCCGCCTTATGGAAGCTTCATTCAAACGCCCTTTCCTTTCAACATTCTGAGCGATTTTCTGGATTTTCAACCTATAACTTCGTTAGCTTCGTCACCGTCCTGAACAAGATCGGCGGTTTCGGTTTGACCTGGATTCGTCAGGGGGTTGAGGACATTCCTATCTATCCAGCACTTGACGGCACCCCTGCCGAGCGGCTGGCAAATGTTGCCCTTCGGCCAAAAGACGAACCGGAAGGATACTTGCAAGATGTGGAAAACGCCTGGTTCATTTCTACAAGTTACGTTTTTGAAAAACCTGTCTATCTTTCCAATAACCTCCCTTTTCAAGTTGCCCTGGGTGCCAACTTGAAGTATATCTCCCAAAGGCTTGGTCCGGCAAAGGCAAAGGGCTTCGGATTGGATTTTGCTGTTTTGCTAACAAGCGAAGAATTATCTGCTGGGCATATCACCTTGGGGTTGCTGGTTCAAGACGCTTTTACCACTCACATCAAATGGAACACGAACCATGAGGATATTCTCACTGCGAACTTCAAGACGGGGATCGCTTTTTCTCCATCGCGCCTCAATGGTTTGACAGTGACCTTTGACCTTGACACACGCTATGAACTGACACCGCATGTCGGGCTAGAATACCAGTTGTTTAAGGTGCTTTCTCTCCGCCTTGGCGCGCAGAAAAGAGAGGTCTCAATGGGAGTAGGACTTGGGTTATACAGGTTCTCTCTGGATTATGCCTTCAGCCGTCATTCCTTAGCCAATTCCCAAACGGTGAGTCTAAACGCTCATTTTTAGGTGAGGCAAAATTTGACCTTGACAGAAGTGATGGTCTGATGTATAATGTCGCTTTTGGCAATCCTATGGTTGGGGTGCCTTGAGTTGCCAATAATGACACTGTTGTGCTTCACGATAAACAGCATTCACAATATTCGACACGAATGACGCATGCGCCTTGTGTTGTTGAGTATGGAGTTATAATTTGGCTAATGAACATAAAAGGCAAACGATTCTCGTCACCGGCTGTGCTGGTTTTATCGGTGCAAGGATCTCCGAACTGCTCCTTGAACGGGGAGACACAGTCATCGGTGTGGATAACTTGAACGAGGCATATCCCCCGTTGTTGAAGGAATGGCGTTTAGCACAGCTTCAACGCTTCCCTGTGTTTAAGTTTGAGGGAAGGGACATCACTCACTTTGAGGCACTGAAGGAGTTGTTCCAGCAGTACCCTTTTGATGCCGTGATGAATCTCGCTGCACGCGCGGGAGTGCGAGCAAGCGTCGAAAATCCTTATATTTATCTTGAAACCAACGTCACCGGGACGCTCAACCTTCTGGAATTCTGTAAAGCGTTCGGGGTGAAGAAATTTTTACTCGCTTCCACATCAAGCCTCTACGGTGAAAGTGAAATGCCTTTCCGTGAAGACAAGAGGACCGATTTTCAACTGTCGCCTTATGCCGCGTCCAAGAAAGGTGCGGAATCCCTCGCATATACCTATCATTATCTCCATGGAATTGATATTACAATTCCGCGCTACTTCACCGTCTACGGTCCAGCAGGACGTCCCGACATGAGCATCTTCAAGTTCATCCACCACATCACCGAAGGATTGCCGATTCCCGTTTACGGCGACGGTACACAAGAACGAGATTTCACCTACATCGACGACATAGCTCGTGGTTCAATCGCTGCGATAAAACCGCTCGGTTTTGAAGTGATTAACCTTGGCTCTGACCGCCCAGTCAAGCTGAACCACGTTATCCGTTTGATTGAACAATATTTGGGAAAGAAGGCTCAAATCGAATTTCATCCTCGGCATCTAGCGGATGTTCTTGCAACCTGGGCGGATATCACAAAGGCGAAAGCGTTGCTCGGTTGGCAGCCCCTCGTGTCGATTGAGGAAGGAATTCAGAAAACAGTCGCGTGGTACTTGGAAAATCGAGAATGGGTCAAAAATATTGGCAACTTTGAGCATTAGATTGAAATCACAGAGACGAAAACCTGCACGGCAACGGGCAAGCAGAATTGATAATCCACTTAACGCGTGACAATACGACGCAATCTATGATAGACTGATGCGCTCTTGAGGGAATAATCAAGGGGGATAGCTGTCTCCCGTTTCTACTCACCTCCGCAGATGGGTGGTTCTCTTGAGGATTTTTGTTGAAAGGAGGGACAGACATGGCCGCGCAAACGGAGGCAGTTGTAACCAAGCCAAGTGGCATCATCACTGTACCTGCGATGGCGCTCCCAACGGAGGATGGAGAACCTTTGGAAACCAGTTGGCATCGTTCGGAAATCAACCTGTTGATTGAGATGATTCGGGTCCATTGGCGCGGACGACGCGACTTTTATGCCGGTGGGAACATGTTTATCTACTACAGCCTCGCTCAAGCGCGCAATCGCGATTATCGCGGGCCCGATTTCTTTGTGGCGCGGGGGGTCGATGGGAGTTACTCACGTGAGGCGTGGGTGGTCTGGGAAGAGGGGGGGAAATACCCGGATGTGATCGTCGAACTGCTGTCCCCAAGTACGGCGCAGGGCGATGTAACGACGAAAAAAGAACTGTATGAGCAGATTTTTCGGACCGCAGAGTATTTCTGTTATGACCCCGGCACCCGCGATCTCAAAGGCTGGCGGTTGTTCGGCATGGGCTATAAGGAAATAGCTCCTTCCGAGCGCGGATGGCTTTGGAGTCAACAGTTGGGGGTGTGGCTGGGGTTGTGGGACGGGAGCTATTTGGAAGAGCCTTTGACCTGGCTTCGGTTCTTCGATGTGACAGAGAACGTTGTGCCGACGTATGGGGAGTTGGCCGAGCAGGAACGCAAGCGAGCCGAACAGGAACGCAAGCAAACCGAACAGGAACGCAAGCGAGCCGAGCGGGCAGAAGCCGAGTTAGCTCAATTGCGGGAAAGACTGCAAAAGCAAGGTATAGTGCTCGAGGAGGACAACCATCGGTAGCCGAACTGATGATTGTGAAGCAACGATTAACGAAGCCACCTCTTATCTCGCGACAACAGATAACTACGAGACGCTCCTTGGGGATTCCGAGATTGACGGGATTGTGATCGCAATGCCAGCAAAGACACACTATACGTTTGCTCAAAAAGCACTCCAACATGGGAAACACCTCTTTGTTGAAAAACCACTCACGCTTGATGTTCAACATGCTGTCGAATTGGTCCAACTTTCTGAGGAAACGGATCGGATCTTAATGGTGGGGCACCTGATGGAATACCACCCGGCGGTTGAAAAACTGAAAACGCTTATCCAATCCGGTGACTTAGGACGAATCTACTATCTTTATGCCCAACGGGTCAACTTATTGAAACGGAAAAGGGAAAGTTTACCCTGGTTATCCTTGCCCGAATGAAAGACCAATGGCCGCCAAAGCGGTTTCGATTTGCCGCCGTTGCCCCTTGGATTGATGAGGTTGGGAAAAGAGAAGCCATTGGATATCTTCATCCCAAACTCTTTGCTAACCCCGATTCAGATTATTTGAAGTCGTTTCTAGATGCCACAGTGTTTTTCACCAAAGATCCGTTGGTTCAGGACCTTCTTTGGGAAGTTGGAGAAGACTATCAAGCTCCACTTACCATTACCAGCCGAACATTTGATGGAATTGAGTTTGAAGAAGTTATTCTGCTTTGACAAAGCGGTAGATTCATCGAAGAACCCGATCTGACCGATGCCGCCCAGGTGGACGCCTTTTTCGCACAAACTGCTCCCGACTCATGGAAGTGATTCTCGTGAGGCCTGGGGGGTTGGGGAAGAAGGGGGCAAATATCCCGATGTCTATGGAAACCCCGCCCGGCAACACGGTTGGATGTGTCAATGTGGAACCTGTTTGGCTTTCAATGACAATTTTGCACCGTGTGGTATCTGCCAACGCGACTATCGGCTCCAAAATAATCAGGCGGAGTGCTTGTGAGGAATGATGGAAGTCCCACTTTTAGATCTGAAGGCTCAATACGCGGCAATTCGAGACGAAATCAAAGCAGCAATCCATGACGTTTTGGAAAGCCAACATTTCATCCTTGGCCCACGGGTTGAGCAATTTGAATCAGAGATTGCTCACGATTGTGGCGTTGAATATGCCGTTGGGGTTGCTTCTGGGAGCGATGCCCTTCTGCTTGCACTCATGGCAATTGATGTAGGAGCTGGCGACGAGGTGATTACGACGCCCTATACCTTCTTTGCTACAACAGGGGCAATTTCCCGTTTGGGTGCTAAACCTGTTTTCGTAGACATTGATGCAAAAACCTATAACATCAACCCTGATTTTATCGAAGCGGCGATCTCGAGCAGGACGAAAGCAATCATTCCAGTCCATCTTTACGGACAATGCGCGGAAATGGATGGTATTCTCGCTATCGCCAGGCGACACGATCTGATTGTGATCGAGGATGCCGCACAAGCACTTGGGGCAAAATACAAAGGGCATTCGGCAGGCACGATGGGCGATCTGGGGTGTTTGAGTTTCTTTCCATCTAAGAATCTTGGCGGATTCGGCGATGGGGGAATGGTGATAACCCATCATGCAGAACTCGCTGAGAAGATAAAAGTATTAAGGGTACATGGCGCAAAAACGAAATACTATCATTCCCTGATTGGGTTGAATAGCCGCTTAGATGCCCTACAAGCCGCTGTGCTTTCAGTAAAGCTCAAATATCTGGACGGTTGGAGCAAAGCCCGACGCCAAAACGCTGAAAATTACAACCACCTTTTCTCAAATACGGATGTCATTACGCCATACACTGAACCATACAATGACCATATCTACAATCAGTACATTATCCGCGTTGGCAAATGGGCGAAGCCATCCCCAAAATCGGGGCGGGATGAATTGCAGGAATTTCTGAAGAAACGAAACATCGGTACAGCAATATACTATCCGATTCCGTTACATCTGCAAGGGTGTTATACCGATTTGGGATACCGGGCAGGCGACTTTCCCAAATCCGAAAGAGCCGCGCGGGAAACTTTGGCTTTGCCTATCTATTCTGAACTGACAAAAGCGCAACAGACAGCAGTTGTAGATGCCATTAGGGAGTTTACAGGAAGGTGAAAATCGCTTGTGTGGAAGCAGGGGTAAAACGGGGACATATCCTGAACTTTAGGATGGACGCGCCGCTGGAAGAATTATAAAAATCATTAGCAAGGAACCCAGCGGAGCTAAAAGTTGACTGAAATATACATCAATCTATACCGAGATGATGAAGATTAGGGATTTTTGGAGATGGAAATTAAAGATAGCAAAATTATCGTTATCGGTGGCGCGGGTTTAATTGGGTCGCACATTGTTGAAGAACTGATTAAAAAGGATGTTGGGCAAATTGTCATCTTTGATAATTTTACGAGGGGGAGATATGAAAATATAAAAGAGCCCCTTAAAGATGGACGAGTGGAATGCTATGAAGGCGACATCACTCATATTGACGTCTTAGACCACGTCTTGAAGGGGGTAGATTATGTTTTTCACCTGGCCGCCCTGTGGTTACGACACTGTTACGAGTTTCCACGAGCGGCGTTCGAGGTCAACATCGGTGGCATGTTCAACGTCCTGGAAGCGTGTGTGAAAAACCGGGTCAAGAAGCTCATCTACTCGTCATCGGCATCTGTCTACGGCGACGCTGTAGAGCTCCCGATGACTGAGAATCACCCGTATAACAACCGGACATTCTACGGTGCAACCAAGATTGCTGGCGAGCAGATGTGTCGAGCATTCTATGACCGATACGGTTTGGATTATGTAGGGTTGAGATACATGAATGTTTACGGTCCGCGCCAGGATTACAAATCCGCATACACGAGCGTGATTATGCAAGTCTTAGATCGGATAGATCAAGGATTGCCCCCTATCGTCTATGGTGATGGTTCACAGGCTTACGATTTTATTCATGTAACCGATGTCGCCAGAGCGAACGTTTGCGCGTTGAAGAGCGATGTGACAGATGATTTTTACAACGTTGGCCGAGGGATAAAGACAACCATCCAAGAACTGGTCGAGCTCATCTTAGATCTGACGCAATGTGGACTTGAAATCCAGTACGAACCAGTAGGCCTGACTTTCGTGACGAATCGAATCGGCAGTATCGAAAAAGCCGGACGCGAACTCGGTTTCAAAGCCAATGTGGAACTGCGAGAAGGCCTAATCAGCGTGATTCGGTGGCGAAATGAACGGCCGGATACGAGAGTTTATCCAGTGTAAGCGAGAAGGCAGTGTTGGCAATGAGCAAAATCATTCAAGAAATCACGGCAGATGGATTACACCTGCCAAAAGCTCTGGTGGAACAATTGGGTTGGCGCGACGGAACCAAGGTGATATTGGAAATTCATGAGAGAACCGTTTCTATCGTTCCTTAAGAGTTGACAGCAGAAGATATGACGGAGATTGCATCCATCTTTTTTTTGGAAAAAGTCGGCGATGCGGCGGCAATTAAAAAATCACGAAAAAATATACAGCAAACGCGGTGAAAAGAGCAAAAAGGCAGGAAGTTGTTTTGACAACACTGTCGATCTACGGTATAATTCTGCGAGGTGAGTAAACAATGGAATTGGTTCTTGAACACAACGAAGAAAAGGAACTGGTTCGGGAACTCTACGGGGGGGAGGCGTACGAATACTACCCCCTAGGAGAGTACATTGTCGCTGCCCCTTTGGTCTGCGGTGGGCGGCCTACGTTCAAGTATACGCGCCTTGAGGCTGCCGGGGCCTTAAACCTGGTAGCCGCAGGCTACACCATCGAACAGATTGCGCAACGCTTTGAAGTGTCCCAAAAGGCTGTTGAAGAAGCGATAAGACTCGCTGGGGCACGGTTGAACCGTGTTAGGGTAGCCGCATGATTGTGCTCGACGAGCAATTGAAGAACTCTGGCGTGGCAGAGCAGATCTCTGGCTGGTATCGCGGTCGAATCGTCAACATCACGTCTCTGCGGCCTTTGACGGTCATCAAAGATGATGCCATCCCACTGTTGCTGCGTCGGGCGCGAGATTCAACGTTCGTTACCATCAATACCAGTGATTTCTGGCGGCGGATTACAGCCGAGAGACACTATTGCGTAACGTGTTTCCCGCTCCCAGATGACCGGGTGGATGAAATTTCCAACCTGTTGCGACGGCTCTTTCGTTGGGTAGAGTTCAAAACCAAGCGGGCACGACGGGGCAAGGTAGCTCTTGTAAGCCACGCCCAGGTGCAATACTATCAAGTCTACGATAGTCAAGTGCATTTACTGGTCTGGCCAAAGGAGTAACGATGACAGGGCTCGTATGAACGAATTTCTCAACCCTGGATAGGTGCAGCACGTCATAGATCTCCACCGTTCCGGCACTCAAAATAAACGTCTGCTCATCTAGTCGTTGTTGAATTTGAGGGGGTGCTAAGATTATTGTGATGCAAATAGAAACAAGGAGGTACGCTTTCAAATGAGCAAAATCATTCAAGAAATCACGGCGGATGGATTACACCTGCCAAAAGCTCTGGTGGAACAATTGGGTTGGCGCGACGGAACCAAGGTGATATTGGAAATTCATGAGAGAACCGTTTCTATCGTTCCTCAAGAGTTTCAAGCAGAGGAGATTGCGGAGATTGCATGCTTTTTTCTTTTGGAAGAAGTCGGCGATGCGGCAGCGATTAAAAAACCACAAAAAAAAGATGATAAATGGATTGTTGACGTCCTGCTGCCACATACCGGAAAAGATTTAGGCACCCTTGTCTTCACAACTTCTGGCAAACTGATGTCCGATGAATCCGATAGCCCTTCTCAACTGTTAGAAAAAGCCAATGAAAATTAATTTGCCGCTCATACAACAAGAGAAAACCTATACCTGTTTGCCCGCTTGCTTGCGGATGGTATTGTGCTATTTAGGAACTTCTTTGACGGAAGAAGAGATTGCGGATGCATGTCATACGACCCAGGCGGGAACGACACTTGCGGATGCTGTTCATGCCGTTCATGTGCTTGGTCTTCATGCGACAAGAATCGAAAACGCTACAATGGAAGATTTAATGCACTATCTTCGCCACAACGAACCTGTTATCGTGTTCGTCGGCGTAGAACATTTACCTTATGGGGATTTCGGAACTCATGCGGTAACCGTATGTGGTTTTGAAGTCGATGAGATTCTCTATGTCGATACCGCTTTAAGGCAGGAAGTACGACTTGATGTTGTAACTTTCCTCAGCGCGTGGCGTTCTCGAGGACGTAGCGGAATTGTGGTGCATAGCAGATGAGATCGAAGTGAAAAATAGGTGCGTGATTTCCCCGATCGGAGATCGGGGGCTCGCATAGACGAATATCTCAACCCTGAATATGTGCGACACGTCATCGATCTCCACCGTTCTGGCGTACAGAATAAACGCCTGCTGATCTAGTCGCTGTTGAGTTTTGAGTGGTGGCTAAAGTTATTTCAAAACTAATAATTGTCTCTCATTGCACCAGAATCAACTTTATGTCGGGTTGTTCAGTCATTTTCCGCCAACGGAAGAAATGAAGAGAGAATGGCGGGAGGCTGGGAAACGTTCAGCCGGTAGCTTCACACGCCACCGGAAGTCTGGGAGGAGTTGGCCAAGGAAGACCACAGTACTTAGAAAATCCGAATAAAACGGTCACAGTCCTTCACATCGTGCCGACGAGGAAAGCTGAAAATGAACGAACAACCCTCATCTGATTACGACAGCCCATGGAAGGAGGCGATCGAACGGTATTTTGAACCGCTCATGGCGTTCTTTTTTCCACAAGCCCATGCCGAGATTGACTGGGCGAAGGGGCAAGCCGCAATCCCTTCGCTCCCGTGGTGATGGCGCATCTTTTAGCGCAGGAAACACGCCGGGATGCGGGAAGTCGGTTGCAGTGGAAACTGAGCCTGATTAAGGGACTGTATGAGCGCGGCTTTAGCCGTGAAGATATTTTGGAGTTGTTTCGCTTTATCGACTGGTTAATGGCTTTACCAGAAGAGCTGGAACATCGTTTCGATGAAGAAATCATGCACTATGAGGAGGAAAAGCAAATGACGTACATAACCAGTGTTGAGCGGATTGGAATTCAGAAGGGAATTCAACAAGGGATGTTACAAAAGGCTCAAGAGGCTGTTCTTGATGTTCTGGGGACCCGTTTTGCAACGGTGTCATCCTCGATTGTTGGCACAATCCATAAGATTGAAGATCTCTCCCTTCTGAAACAACTTCATAAACAAGCGATTACAGTGGATTCGCTTTCAGCGTTCGAGGAAACGCTTAACGGGAATCGATGATGACAAATGTCACCGCCAATTTCAATTTTACAGATTCACCAAATTTAGGCGTCAAGGCCGGTCGCTACGATTATCAAAGAAAGAGCCATTGAAAGAGGCTTGCAACAAGAAAGAGAACTGCTCCTGGAAGCCGTGGACGAGCGGTTTGGAGAAGTGCCTTCTTCGTACACCAGGAAGATATGTGTCAACCCGATACGAGCCGGATGGTGCTGATTCCAGCGGGGAATTTCGAGATGGGAGCCTCGTTAGGTGAGTCCAGCACCGAGAAGCCCACGCAACATATTGTCTGGCTTGACGCCTCTGCTGCACGGCTTTCATTTGAAATGTGACATTGACCCTATCGTCTTCTGAAACCTGCCGGAAGGAGGGACGGACATGGCAGTGCAACCAGAAATCATTGGAGTCAAGCCGGTTGGTATCATCACTGTGCCGGCGATGACGCTCCCAACGGAGGATGGAGAACCCTTGGAAACCAGTTGGCATCGTTCGGAAATCAACCTGTTGATTGAGATGATTCGGGTCCATTGGCGCGGACGACGCGACTTTTATGCCGGTGGGAACATGTTTATCTACTACAGCCTCGCTCAAGCGCGCAATCGCGATTATCGCGGGCCCGATTTCTTTGTGGCGCGCGGTGTCGATGGGAGTTTTTCGCGTGAGGCGTGGGTGGTCTGGGAAGAGGGGGGAAAATACCCCGATGTGATAGTCGAACTGCTGTCCCCAAGTACGGCGCGGGAAGATGTAACGACGAAAAAAGAGCTGTATGAGCAGATTTTTCGGACACCGGAGTATTTCTGTTATGACCCCAACACCCGCGATCTCAAAGGCTGGCGGTTGTTAGGCATGGGCTATAAGGAAATAGCTCCTTCCGAGCGCGGCTGGCTTTGGAGTCAACAGTTAGGGGTGTGGCTGGGGTTGTGGGACGGGAGATATTTGGAAGAGCCTTCGACCTGGCTGAGGTTCTTCGATGTGACAGGGGACGTTGTGCCGACGTATGGGGAATTGGCGCACCAGCAAGCGGAGCAGGAATCTCAAGCCCGTCGTCAGGCGGAAGCGCAAGCGGAACAGGAATCTCAAGCCCGTCGTCAGGCGGAAGCACAAGCGGAACAGGAATCCCAAGCTCGTCGCCAGGCAGAAGCCCGGGCGGAACAGGAACGCCAGCGAGCCAAGCAGGAACACGAGCAAGCCGAACAGGAACGCCAGCGAGCCGAGCGGGCGGAAGCCGAGTTAGCTCAATTGCGGGAAAGACTACAAAAGCAAGGAGTGGTCCTTGAGGAGGACAGCCGCCGGTCGCCGAACTGATGATTGTGAAGCAGCGATTAACGAAGCCACCGCATCGCTTATAGTGGGACAGTATTGACAGAAAGAGTGCAAGTTTTAGCGTTCCACGGTCCAACGTTTAATCCCGCACCCCCGTGGAACGATAGATAAAATAATCGCATGAACGATAGATTGATTGACCGACAACCGAAGATGTGGGACCTCTGCATTCTAACTGCTACGAACGAATCCCAAGCCTCCGTCTATCAACTCCAACTAGATCGGCTCCTGAGAGCACGTTTCCTCCACCCGGAGACTGAATACCTTGTGATTTCAGATCCGGCTGGCAAACGTATCGGGAGCGGAGGGGCAACCCTCCATGTGTTGCGTCATCTGGAATACAGGAAATATCCTATTACCGGTTCACGCATCCTGCTCATCCATTCTGGGGGGGACAGCCGCAGGATTCCCTATCATAGCATTCTGGGCAAGGTATTCGCCCCGCTACCCTCACCGTCAGGCTCTGTCTTCGAGATGACGTATCATCTGCTGACGGCTATTGGGAACCATATCCCGGCGGAGTTAATCGTCGCTTGTGGGGATACGCCGATGCGTTTGGGCCCAGAGATGATTTCAGTACCAGAAGGTTTCGATGTGGTAGGAGTTGGTTATTGGGGTTCCCCCGAACTGGGACAAGGGCATGGGGTTTATGACGCCGCCCCGCAAACAAATATCGTACGACGTTGCTTGCAAAAGTTCTCCGCCGAACAGTTACAGCAAGAGGGGGTCTGCAATCCAGAGGGATTGGTCGCTATTGACACGGGGATTCTCCTTTTCTACCCCAATGCGGTGGCGGCTTTGCAGAAGTTAGCTCAGGAACTCCCCGAAGATCTTTTTGTGGAGCTGTACGGCGAAATGTTGCCTGCTCTTGCAACACATACCGATGAACAGGGCTTCATATATGAAAATCCTACCTTTCGACGCCTTTTGTGGGACACATTCCATCCACTCCGTTTTGGTCTTTGGACTCCCCGGAGATTGGAATTCTTTCATACAGGCACCACCCAGGAGTATCTGGAGTTGTTACAGCGACTGGGGAACGAGGTTGAGGCGCACGGGCGCGGAGGAGCAGAGGAGACTTCCGAATCCACAAAATTGAACATTGGCACGTTGAACGTTCAAGGTATCAACGTGCCAACAAATAGACTACATTTCCAAGTGCCTTTAGACCATGGCTGGGTGCATCTTAGCTATGATATTTCTGATATTCCTACCCTTTCCGGAGAAGGGGCCACTCTGTTTGGAGAACCTCTCAACCAATGGCTACAACGTCACGGATTGCAGCCCGAAGTGGTATGGGAGGGGATAGACCCATCTCAACGCTGCCTCTGGAATGCACGCCTCTACCCTGTATATGAAACCCTTGAAGAAGCGGTTGCCAACCCGCAAACCCGCGAACTCAATAAAGCACAAACCCATCAACCTATAAGCGGGCGACTCTCAATGGCAGAAGTGATGCAACGCGCAGACCGTGTGAAAGCCTTCGCTTACGCACAGCAAGCCGAAGCCACGGAAGTGGCGAGAGCCATCGTCGCAAATGTCCAGGTCGAAGGCTCTCGGAACGGAGCAGAAGCAGATACCGATGTCCGTCCGCTGTTTAGACCTATCCTTACGCCTTATGGATATGAGGCTATCATGTCGGTATTTGACGATGCCTTGGGACGTATCAAGAATCCATTGCACCGAGCACGATTGCACAAGATTGCTGCCGACCTCTGTGTCCCATTTACAGAGATAAGGCCTATGTGAGGGGATTTTTAACCACAGGAGAGAGCTTACTCGGTGCATCGGAGGCAAGCAGGATCCATATGCAGCAGTGTTCGGAGGTATTAACCTTAAGGAGGGCTGGCGCGGCTTGTTATACCGGTCAAAGCGTCCTTTGACCATCCATTGCCGGTCAAAGCGTATCATCCGAATGGGAAATCGGATGGACTCAAGCGGTGCCGTTACAGAAGGCGATCCGCCAACGAACTGCGGCACCTCGATTTCAAGGGGCCGTTGACGCTCGGCAATGGACAGAAAGTCTCACTGCTCATCATTATCGACGATTTTTCCGAAGGCTGACTCGCCGATCCGCGACCGACAAACCAACCAACCGAAATCAACTGAGGAATTTCATCATGAAAGTCATTATTCTATGCGGAGGTATGGGGACGCGATTGCGCGAAGAGACAGAATACCGTCCAAAGCCGATGGTGGAAATCGGCGGACGCCCTATCCTCTGGCACATTATGAAAATATATGCTCACTACGGTTTTACGGAGTTCATCCTTTGTTTGGGATACAAAGGGTGGATGATTAAAGAATACTTCTTGAATCATGCAATGATGCAGGGCGATTTTACGGTAGAAATTGGAAAAAAAAATGATATCCAGTTCCATAATGATCAAGCGGAGGAGGGCTGGAAAGTCACACTCGCCGAGACAGGATTGAACGCGATGACCGGGGCGCGGGTGAAACAAGTTGAAAAATACATTGAGGATGACACCTTCATGCTCACGTATGGAGATGGGGTCACAAATGTGAACCTCCTTGATTTGCTGGGCTTCCATCGTCAACATGGCAAGATTGGGACCGTCACCGGTGTGCCTCCGCCATCTCGCTTTGGTGAGTTGTTCTCCAAGGGCGATCAGGTGGTCGCATTTGCGGAAAAGCCCCAAACTTATGAGGGACTGATTAGCGGCGGGTTCTTTGTGCTGAATCGGCGAGTGTTTGAATATCTTGAAGCTGATGACAACTGCATCTTTGAACGGAAGCCTTTGGAACAGTTAGCCGCTGATGGAGAGTTAATGGTATATCTACACAAAGGATTCTGGCAATGTATGGACACTTATCGGGACTTCCAGTACCTGAATCGCCTTTGGGAACAGCAGGAAGTCCCTTGGAAGGTGTGGCAATGATGGATTCATTTTGGCAGGATCGACCCACATTTGTAACAGGTGCAACTGGACTTGTCGGGAGCTGGTTGGTGCGCCGCTTGCTTCATCTCGGGGCGGAAGTTGTGTGCCTTGTGCGCGATTGGGTGCCCCAAAGTGAGTTCGTTCGGACGCGGTTAATCGAGCAGGTCCGGGTGGTGCGTGGCGATGTGCGGGACCATGCGTTGTTAGAACGGACACTCGGGGAGTATGAGATTGACACGGTGATACACCTCGCTGCACAGACCATTGTCGGCATCGCCAATCGCAATCCGGTGTCAACCTTTGAGACCAATATCGGCGGCACCTGGACCCTGTTGGAGGCCTGCCGACGCTCTCCAAAGGTGAGGCGAATCGTTCTAGCCTCCTCTGACAAAGCCTACGGCTACCAAGAAGTATTACCTTACGATGAGGAGATGCCGTTGCAGGGACGCCATCCTTACGATGTAAGCAAGTCGTGCGCCGATCTCATTGCGCAGACGTATGCGACAACCTATAATCTTCCCGTGGCTATCACCCGTTGCGGAAACTTCTATGGCGGTGGGGATCTCAACTGGAACCGTATAGTGCCGGGGACGATTCGTTCAGTGTTGAGAGGACAGCGGCCAATTATTCGCTCCGATGGGGAATATGTCCGAGATTACTTCTATGTGGAGGATGGCGCGGCTGCATATACAACCCTGGCCGAACGGCTAGAGGACTCTAAGCTGTACGGTCAGGCATTCAATTTCTCCAATGAAATCCAAATAACGGTGTTAGAGTTGGTAGAGCAGATTCTGGCGTTGATGGATTCCAAGCTGGAACCCGATGTGCGCAACGAGGCAACGAACGAAATTCGCCACCAATACCTGAGTGCGGCTAAAGCTCAAGAGGTACTGGGGTGGGAGCCTCTGTTCACATTGGACGAAGGGTTGAAACGAACCATTGAGTGGTATGAACAATTTCTTAGTTCTACAATGTCACATTCGGATGAGGATACGATTGTAGCCCAACTTTCTAAGTTGGAAAATGAAACAGAGGATCGCCAGGAACCAAGATAGAATCTTGGGCTACAGGAAACGTGACATTGTAGTGTTAGGTAAGGAGATGTAAAGATGTCTGAGACACAAGTAGTCGCTTTTCACAAGGTTTTAGAGATGGTTGAGATGCTTCCAGAAGAAGAACAGGAAACGCTTCTTGATATTATTCAACACAGACTGAGAGAATGCGGACGGGAAAGAATTGCCCAAAATGCCAGAAAAGCAAGGAAAGAGTTTGCAAAAGGTGAGATAAGACAGGGAACGGTGGAGGAACTTATGAGAGAGATTGTCAAATGAGACGACTTATATGGAGTTCCCAACGATGAATCGTTGGGCTATCATCGGATGTCCCTACGGGACATGAGAACCCACGGCAAGCCGCAACCGTCCCGTCGGGACGGGGTGACAATAGCCCCGTGATTCGCGGGGAATTGAGAATTGGGTCAGGATTCGCACCCAGCGAGCGAGAGAAATCCACCGCTGGTGCGTTCTCGAGGAAGTTTATTAAACACCTACTGGGGGTAAACCAATGAACAATCTTTTGCTTGCTTGTCGCTCTTGCAGAGAGGTTGGCTTGGAGATAGTGCTTTCTCTGGGCAAGACTCCATTAGCAAATGCGCTTCTCACAGCAGAGCAGCTCAATCAACCCGAACCAACCTATCCGTTGGAACTCGTTTTTTGTCCATGTTGTGCTCTGGTTCAGATTACGGAGACGGTGCCCCCAGAGAAATTGTTTCGAGAGTATCTCTACTTTTCATCTTTCTCCGACACCATGTTGCGCCATGCCCGGCAAATTGTCGAACGCCTGATTGCTTCACGGGGACTAAACAGCAATAGCCTTGTTGTAGAGATTGCCAGTAACGATGGTTACTTGCTTCAGTTCTATCACAAGCAAGGTATTCCGGTACTTGGCGTCGAACCGGCAGTCAACATTGCACAGATTGCTCAAAAGGAGCGCGGTATCCGCACCATATCTGAGTTTTTTGATGACATATTAGCAGAACAACTCAAAACCCAGGTGGGACATGCTGATGTCATTCATGCCAACAACGTGTTGGCGCATGTGGCGGATCTCAATGGGGTCGTGCGAGGCATCCAACTGCTTCTGAAAGAAGATGGTATTTCTGTGATTGAGGTGCCTTACGTCAAAGACTTGGTTAATCGGTGTGAGTTCGATACGATCTATCATGAGCATCTATGCTATTTCTCGCTTACAGCACTGGACCGTCTGTTCCAAAAACACGGGTTGGTCATCCAGGGTGTGGAGCGTATCCCAATTCACGGGGGCTCGTTGCGGCTGTTTGTAGCGAAATCGACTTCAGCGCAACGAGGACCGGCCGTGCGCGCCCTTTTGGATGAGGAGGCGGCGTGGGGAGTCGATCGTCTGGAGTTCTATCAGGATTTCGCTCAACGAGTGGAGAGCTTGAAGGTGTCCACCCGTAACCTGTTGCTCAAGTTAAAGCAAGAAGGGAAGCGGTTGGCAGCTTATGGGGCGGCAGCTAAAGGAAGCACCCTGTTAAACTACTTCGGTATTGGGCGGGAGCTTCTGGACTTTGTGGTGGATCGGAGTATCTACAAGCAAGGACGCTACATGCCGGGTGTGCATGTGCCGATCTATCCGCCAGCGAAGCTGCTTGAGGCAATGCCTGACTATGTGTTGTTGCTGACCTGGAATTTCGCCGATGAAATTCTAGCCCAGCAGGCAGCGTATCGGCAACAGGGTGGACAGTTCATTATCCCAATCCCTGAGCCGAAGGTGGTGTAACAATTACCGTATAAAGCGAAAAGATTTCATCATACAAGTTTTTCGCTTAGACTTCCGAAGTTTGACACAAAACCTATGTGGGAGAGTCGCTTTCAGGGTTCGCAGGGTCTCGGGTGCCCTCGTCCGTTGAAACTTCGGAAGTCTGGGTCTCACTTTGGCTGATAACCGAAAAAGTCGTATCATCATGGACATTCGTGAAGTAATTATCCCACCAAAAATCCTTGAAAAACTGGAGCAGAAACATAATGTCAAAGAACATGAAGTACGGGAAGTGTTTTCAGCGGACCCAAATTTCCAATGGGCAGAAAAAGGGAACGTTAAGGGTGAGGATGTTTACCTTGCTTTTGGGCAGACTGATGCTGGGCGATATGTGACGATAGCGTTCGTTTACAAGAACAACCACGATGCGCTTTGCATAAGCGCGCGAAACATGGATAGAAAGGAGAGAAAACGTTATGGCAGAACGAAAAGGGCGTGAAGAAATCCCTGAATCTTTCGTTTCCCTTGAGGAAGCAGGAGAATTTTGGGATACGCATAGTGCTGCAGATTACGCAGATTTACTCCATGAAGTGCATTTCAATGTTCAAATAGACAAGGTGCCTCAATACGTTCATCTTGAACGGGAGATTGCCATGAGGGTTTTTAACATGGCAAAAAATAAGGGAATTTCCACTGATGCTCTTGTGAACTCATGGTTGAAAGAGAAGTTGGTGGTTACTTAGGCTTTGTCACTTATGATATTACCTTAATCGGAATGTGTGTCAGCCGAGTCCTTAGCACTCAAAGTCCGTAACACTTTTGGCATAAACTATCTCCAGAAAATATCATAGAAAATGCCAGAAAAACCGCCGGCAATCTTGGTTTATAGGGATTCAAAAACTGAATGCTTACGTCAAGAGAAAGGATAAGCTTATGGGAAATAGAAGCCAGAACAGTAAAGATGAAGCTTTTGACGTTGTTTTTGATGTCCTTGGCGAAATTATGTGTAAACCGAAGGATCAATTGCGTTGTCAATTGGATTTATCAGATCGGTTTGTTAAAGATTTGAGAATCGATTCGGACGACCTGAGTTTCGTTTTTATTCCAAAACTGGAAGAATGGGTTGGGACGGAGATTCCCCAGGAAGATTGGGACAAGGTGTGGACCCTTCAAGATGCAGTCAATCTGGCTGCACGTTTAAGGCGTAAAGAATAGCGGAATTGGCAGAAGTCAAGCCCGTGACGCGGATTCCCAAGTCCGCTCCTAAACAATGGAATCGGGGAGCATTTTTCGCTACCCATTGGGATTGAGCGTGTTTGAGGATGACTGGTAATTATGCTCCTCCCTCAAATAAACGACAAGGCTGTTTTCAGAGGAATTGATTCATGATTTTCAAGGAAACAAAACTCAAAGGTGCATTTATCATTGAACCAGAAAGGCTGGAAGACGAACGTGGCTTTTTTGCCCGAACCTGGTGCCAGCGAGAATTTGAAGCGCACGGACTCAATCCACGGTTAGTGCAGTGCAATATCTCATTCAACAAGAAAAAGGGGACGTTACGCGGGATGCACTATCAGATTGCTCCTTATGAAGAAACCAAGTTGGTGCGGTGTACGATGGGTGCCATTTTCGATGTGATTATCGATCTGCGCCCGGATTCACCGACTTTCAAACAATGGGTAGCGGTTGAGTTGACGGCTGAGAATCGTCGGATGCTTTCCATCCCTGAAGGGTTTGCCCATGGGTTTCAGACCCTGGAGGATAACACCGAGGTCTTTTATCAGATGTCGGAGTTTTATCATCCAGAGTGCGCGAGAGGCGTGCGGTGGAACGATCCGGCGTTTGGAACAGAGTGGCCGTTATCAGATCCGATTCTGTCAGATAAAGATAGATCTTTCAAAGACTTTGTGTGAAAGGACATAGTTTATGCAAACTATTCCAGTATTTAAACCACTTCTTGAGCAAGAGGAGATGGATGCCGCTAAAGAAGCATTGGAACTCGGATGGCTGGGGATGGGGAGTTACGTTGGCCAGTTTGAAGAGGCTATCAGGAGATATGTAGGTGCCTCGGATAGGTATGTGGCTGCCGTCAGTACCGGCCATGCAGCTCTGCACCTGGGACTTCTTGTCGCTGATGTAGGACCAGGGGATGAGGTAATTACACCGTCGTTTAACAATATTGCTGATTTCCAAGCAATCCTTGCAACTGGGGCTGAACCAGTGTTCTGCGATATTGATAACGACACTTTGTGCATCAACTTAGAAAAGGCTGAAGGACTGGTTACCCCACGGACCAAGGCTATTATTGTGATGGATTATGACTGCATCCTTTGCGACCATAATCGTGTGGCGGAATTTGTACGCAAATACGATATACGGGTGGTTCATGATGCCGCCCATTCCTTCGGCTCGAAGTATGAAGGCAAAATGATTGGTAGCTTTTCCGATATTTGTATGTTTAGTTTTGATCCGGTGAAGACGATAACGTGCATTGATGGTGGAACTTTGATTGTTCAAACAGAAGAAGAAATTGAAATGATTCGTGAGATGAGGTTGATTGGTATGGGGCAACCTTCAGCCGTTATGTATCAGAACCAGCGAGCTTGGACCTATGATGTACGACGGATTGGTTTCAGATACCACATGGCGAATCTTCACGCAGCAATTGGCTTGGCTCAACTGGGCAAGATCGAGAAGATTTCTCAAAGCCGTCGTGCGGCTTGCGGTTATTACAACGAAAAACTCAGCCAGATTCCCGAAGTCACGGTTCCTAAAACAGACTTTAACGACATTACGCCCTTCCTTTATTATATTCGTGTTCCGCAAGACAAACGAGACGCTCTCCGTGACTTTTTGCGGGAGAAGGGAATCGACACAGGTATCCACTGGCAGCCAGGCCACTGGTTCACGCTTCTGAAGGATTGTCGAAAAGGCGATTTATCTATTACAGAGCAAGTTGGTCATGAAATTTTGTCACTACCTCTCCACTCCTGTATGACTACTGATGATCTTGATAGGGTTGTTGATGGGGTTATATCCTTTTTTTCGAGGTGATTGTATGGACAAGCCAAGTGTTATTTTGATGGGAGCAAAGCCTGGCTCTGTTGTTGCTCTTTCCATCCTTCTTGAAAGGGGATGGGAGGTGAAATATGTTGTCACGTCACGAAAGTTTAATCCTCCATGGATTGCTGGTCAAACCCTAGAAGATTGGGCTAAAGCGGAAGGAATCCGGGTAACAACCCAAGCTAAACTCCCACATAATGATAAACTCCCACATAATGAGAGGGTTGATTTTGTCATAAGTTATATGTATAGAAATTTAGTTAAACCCAAAGTTATTAACTTGGCCCGTTGCGCAGCGCTTAATTTTCACGCTGGGCCTCTGCCGGAATTCGGTGGTTGGGCATTCTACAACGTCGCCATTCTTGAAAACGCTCCAGAATACGGTTGCACTTGTCATTACATGGATGAGGGATTTGATACGGGACCGCTTCTCAAAGTCAGGCGATTTCCTATAGATGCTTTGCAAGAAACGGCACACAGTTTGGAGCAAAAAGCGCAACAAGAAATGATTCGACTTTTTCTTGACTTCTGTCATATTGCCGAATCCCAGGCAGAACTGCCGATCACAAAACAGGATAAAAGCAAGATGCGGTATATGAATCAGCAGGAATTTGAGGCTCTCAAGGAAGTTCCCGGTGATGCTGACGAGGAAACAATAGATCGATATGCGCGCGCATTCTGGTATCCTCCCTATGAGTGTGCATATATCAAAGTTGGTAATGCAAAGGTTGAGATTGTTCCTAAGATAGCAAAAGATCAATTAGCAGTCTTGCTTCATACCAATGATTTAAATCTGCTTCAAGAGATCGCAAGGAGTTATAAACCGGAGGAGTCCTCCTGAAATGATTATCGTTGATAATAATAAATTGGTTGTTTGTGATAATAAGGGTGATAAAAAAGAATACGATATTGGGAGCGAAAAAGCTTTCAGAATTCTAAGTAAACTCTGGCTCAGATCCGGATGGGATACTAAGTATGTTTATAGCTTTACCTGGCTTGGACGACCAGTGATCCAATTACCAGAAGACATGATCTGTGTGCAGGAAGTTATTTACAGGATTAAGCCCGATGTGATTATTGAAACTGGGGTGGCTCATGGTGGATCATTGGTTTTTTATGCGAGCTTATGTAAGGCGATGGACCGAGGCCGGGTAATCGGTATTGACATCGAAATACGGCCCCATAATCGCAACGCAATTGAAGCACATGAGTTGTTTGAGTATATTACCCTCGTTGAAGGAAATTCTGTTGACGAACGTGTTGTTAGTCGTGTGAAGGCTATGGTGAAACCAGGCGAAAAAGTGTTCGTCATGCTGGATTCCAATCATTCCAAGCAACATGTCTTAGCAGAGCTTAATGCCTATTCGGATTTGGTTTCAGTTGGCTCTTATATTGTTGCTGCAGACGGAATAATGGAGAGCCTCGTGGGAGCACCACGTAGCAGCGAGGATTGGGGGTGGAACAACCCAAAAGCCGCAGCAGAAGAGTTTGTGAAAACTCACGATAACTTTGTTATAGAGGAACCTCAATTCCTTTTTAATGAGGGATTAATTACTGAAAGAGTGACGTACTGGCCAAGTGCCTTCTTACGGCGCATTAAATAGATAACGTAGGGATTGCCAAAGACATCAGGAAAACGATAGGCTCAGTTCCATCCCAGCTTACCAAAAGACAGCACAAGCAAAGCAAGCCCGACAGAGAAATCAAAACGCTTACAAAATATCCCCTTATGGTCTTAATTTGCCAAGTGGTATGAATCTGACAAAAGAGAAGGTTGGCTATGTGTGCGGGATTTTGAAGTCAGTTCTATTTTGACTTGGGTTAAATGAGGGCTCAAGAAACCGAGTTTTTTTGAACACGAGACATCAGAGCACCTATTCAACCATCTCTCATACCACGTTTCGTTCTTGGGTCTTGAAAAACTCGATTTCTGGTCTGCCTAATACCGTTTGCAGTTTGAAATGCGACTCTTGCAAAGTGTGCTAAAGTGTCTAAAGTGAGGCAAAGGAGTGACCGTATTTCCCCTTAGACCTTTGGAGCAGAGTTATTATTAAGTACCTATCCTAAAAGTCCGTTGATTGAGTAGCTTGCGTATCGAAATCAGGATTTTTAGGATAGGCTCTAAGTAGGTGAACATAAGTTTTTGTAGTTTAGCCCCTTGTGGACGTTGACGGGGACAAGCCCTATGCTACAGAAATTTATGTCCAAGTGCTTTCACCCCAGGGCGTGTGACACGATTATGGCACGTTTTGGCACGTTTCTGGACCACAGAAGGGATTCCAAGAAACAATGGTTGGTCATACGCTTATCAAATATGACCCAGCAACCCGTAGAAATCTAATCGGGCATGTGCCCTCCAGGGAAATTCGGACTTTCTATAAGGCAGACCTTCGTACCGATTCAGATCCATTCCAATCTGCAATTGAATAGACTGAAAAACTGATGAGCAGGTGAGTTGTGATGAAAACGACAATTTCAAGACAGGAAGTGATTCAACGTCTCTCAAATGAGGACCTTGGTAGGCTCTCAATAGAGGAGCGCGAATCCATATTGCTTGACTGGTGGTCTCTTGACGAAGCAGATGACGAGTATATCTTACTCCCAAAAGACCTTCAGAACGAATTAAAATCGAATGATTGCTTCAACGACCCATCCATAGCAAAATATAATCCACTTCTGTTGATTGCCTTGCAACATAAATATCAAGGTGTCAAGAATGGATATTTACTTGAAAGGCTGAAAATGATGGGAGTCTTTGTAAATGCCATCAAAGGGGATTCGGAAAATCTGTATAACTGTCCTTGTTGTGGATACCAAACGCTTGAAACGAGAGCCGATTTTTGGGTATGTCCCGTTTGTTTTTGGGAGGATGATGGGAACGATGACCCCAATCATTACAGCCATCCGAATCATCTGTGCTTAGGAGAAGCTCAAAAAAACTTCCTAGAATTTGGTGCCTGCTCCAGTTCTTCTGTGATATTGGTGGACAAAGAGGGACCGCGAAAATATGTGCGAGAGTTGTGCCATGGCTAGACATTAGCGAAAGGTAACTTTCAGCAATGACCTGAGGAAAATGAGGTGAGTGATGTAACTTCTGTACAAGTGCGTCTCCGTGACGACGGTAGTATTCCTGTGCCGAAGGAGCTCTTGGAACAGGTAAATCTTCAGCCACAAGTTTTTGTGATGGTATCTGTCGAGGACGGGCAATTGCTTGTCCAACGCTCAGAAGACCCCTTCGACAAGGTGGTTCGGCTGTTGAAAGTCGGATTGGAAGGTGTGATGTGGGAGGACATTGAGAAGGAGCGACAGGATGATTCGTAAAGGTGCTGATACAGGATTCTTCATCCGCCTTAAAGAAGATGATTCCCGGGCGCAAGTTACCTGGAACGAAGTGCGCTCCGGACAGACACAACTGGTTGTTCCCGTGGTGACTGTGACGGAACTATTGGTCTGGTTCTATCGGCACGGGGTTGCCCAGGAGGGACGGGACTTCATCCAAACCCTGCAAGGACTTCCCAATGGGGTCCTCGTGCCTATCTCGGTCGAAATTGCGACACGCGCTGCGGGCTACCGTCATGGGTTAGGATTAGCAACCGTTGACTCGCTTGTGTTGGCAACCTCTGTAGTTGAGCCGTGTTCCGAGCTCATCACGACCGACACAGATTTCAAAATCGTTGCCAAACAAAACATCATTACGGTCACCTTCTGGTGAGTTCTTTGACGAGATACAGTTATTGTGATTCACGACTGCCAGCGTAAGCATTCGAGGGGCGAGTGGGGGAGTAGAGCGGGCGGCAGAACAAGCAAAGCAAGCCCGACAGAGAAATCAAAACGCTTACAGAATATCCCCACACGGTCTTAATTTGCCAAGTGGTATGAATCTGACAAAAGAAAAAGTTGGCTATGTTTGTGAGGTTTTGAGATCAGTTCTTGGAGTCCTACGCCCACATCCGTGAGGAAATAGAAAGTCAAGTTATCTCGCCAATGTCACATTTCCCCCGATAGATCGGCCTGCCCCGATCCCTCGGGGGGCAGGCTCTGTAGCCCAAGATTCTATCTTGGTTTCCGCGAAGAATGCTCTCGGTTGGCCAACTTAGAAAGTTGGGCTACGATTAGATCTAATTTCTAATGTGACATTGGCGAATTATTACAAAACTTTGAAAAGGAGGAAGGAGAGAATGTCTGCACAAGTGTTGAACATCAACAAGAGTGTCCATGTGAAAAAAGCTCAACAAATTTATAATCAAGTCAAGCAGGAACTCGAAGCACACCACAGAGGAGAGATTGTGGCTATCGATCCGGAAAGCGGAGAATATTTTCTTGGCAAGACAGTGGTTGAGGCTGTCATAAAATGTCAGGAGAAATACCCAGGAACGGTCTTTCATTCGATTCGGATTGGATATCCCGCCGTATCCTTTCGAAAGTAGGGGAGGAAATCCATGAACCTAAATGGATATGTCGATGAACTCGGGCAAGCGAGAATAAAAGACAGCACAAGCAAAGCAAGCCCAGCAGAGAAATCAAAATGCTTACAAAATATCCTCTTACGGTCTTAATTTGCCTTGTGGCATGAATATGACAAAAGTTTGTTATGTATGCGAGATCTTGAAATCGGTTCTTGGAGTTATTTCATGAATATGTCCAGGCTCTCCAAGAATATTATTTACAGTCTACTCGGCCAGGGACTTCTCCTGGTCCTGGGCTTTGTCGCAGTCAAGTATATTTTCAAGCGATTGGGAGAGGATGCGCTCGGAATCATCTACTTTACCGCTATGGTGAATACTATGCTCTGCGCGGTACTTGAAATGGGTATCTGTTCCACCACAGTGCGTGAGGTTTCCGCCCATTTCAAATCAGAACCTGAGTACATCAAAAACCTGATCCGTACATTCTCACTCTTTTATTGGGTTGCGTATGCTCTACTTGGAGTGGCGGTTTTCTTCTTGGCACCTGTTCTTGTAGAAAAGTGGATTAACCTGAAAACGATGGACCGGGCAACGGCGATACATGTCTTACGTATCTTGGGCATTGCCTCGTTTGTAGCTCTGCCAAATTCTTTTTACACTAGCCTATTTCGTGGTTTACAGCGGATGGAGTTTAATAATTTGATTGATGTGGCTACCAGCGGGCTACAACAATTTGGCACCATCTTAATCCTCGCTTTTGGAGGAAATCTGTTTCATGTTGTCTATTGGTTCGCGGTGTGCTACGGGCTTAGGATATTCACTTACCTTGCTGTTTCTAGTCATTTCTTTACGGTACAGGCTCTTGTACCCGGATACTCGGCAAGGGTGGTCAGGAGAAATTTGGGCTTTGCTTCGAGGATGATGTCTATTTCTATTCTTGCCACTATTCATACACAAGCTGATAAGGTAATCATTAGCAAACTATTGCCTATTGGTGCAGTCGGGTATTATAGCATTGCTTATAGCAATGTCTCCAAAGGGACGTTGCTTACAGGTGCCGTTGCTCAGGCGGTGTTCCCATCATTTTCTGCCCTGTTCAAAGCAAGGGACCGTGTTGGGTTGATGTCGCAATACCGAAAATTGCAAGATCTCCTTTGCTTTGGGATTGTGCCGATATTTGCCGCTATTCCATTTGCTCTATTGCCATTGTTTTCTTATCTCTTAAATGAAGAAGCCGCGCAGATGCTGTTATTACCTACGACCTTGCTTTGTGTGGGTTTTTACATGAATGGGACGGCAACTGTTCCCTATGTATTTTCCCTTGCTGTGGGTAAACCCGGGATTGCTGCACGCCTGAACTTCTATGCCTTGTTTGTTGTCCTGCCGGTAACGATTCTTTTAATTTACTATCTTGGTTTGACAGGCGCTGGTCTATCCTGGGTGTTTTACCACGTCTTTGCTTATTTCTACGGCGTGCGGAGGATGTGTCGTGAATGTTTAGAAATTCGGGTGTGGGAGTGGTATAGACATGTACTTAAAATATTTGCCCTTGTTGGCTTGACCTACGGGATCGCATGGATAACCCTGAGTGTAGTTGGCAATCATTCAATTCTTTCTTTAGCAGTGGCCTATATCGGAGCGTCGGTTGTTTTTCTAATAGGCAGTTATTTTATGATTGGTGAAGAACTTCGGGGAACGCTTTCCAGGCTTTTCCAAGCGCTGAAGGCAAGAATTTTGGGGTTTGCATAGATGAATGATACAGCAAAACCATTGATTACCACGATTATTCCAACGTACCGTCGTCCAAAATTATTGCGACGGGCGATTCGTAGCGTATTGAACCAGACCTATCCTCATTTTCAGGTGTGTGTTTATGATAACGCTTCAGGAGATGAAACGGCTTCCGTCGTCGCTGAAATGGCAAAAGTAGATCCACGCGTTAGATACTATTGCCATTCGGAGAATATCGGTGCATTTGACAATTTCCAGTATGGATTGGAGCGTGTAGAGACACCTTTTTTCTCTTTCTTGTCAGACGATGACATCGTCCTGTCTGAGTTCTATGAAACGGCTCTTGCCGGCTTTGAAAGACATCCGGATGCCATGTTTTCTGCCACCGATGTTATTCATGTGGGCATGCAAGGTCACATCTTGAATACGGCTCTCGAAACATGGACTCCAGGATTCTATCCTCCACCAGATGGATTGATGGCAGTATTGGAGCATGGACATTCGGAATGGACTGGCATCTTATTTAGGAAAGCAGTCACTGAAGATGTTGGTCTTCTTGATCGAGAGACTGGCAAGTTTTCCGATCTAGACTTCACACTGCGAATGGCGGCCCGTTGCTCGTTCGTGGTTTCTAAGCGCCCTGGTGCAGTCTTTAACTTGACGATGTCTCAGGTACGAGCGCCGTATCTATTTGATACAATGTGGCCGGGGGTGTTGAAGATGATTCGCAATCTAACAGATGATAAGAGTCTCCCCTTGGATGTTCGGACTTATGTTGAGCGTGTCCTTTTGGAGAGGTTTGAAAAGGGATTGTTCGAGTCAGGTGTCTCTTATCTTTCCAGGGGGTATCCTGTTGACGCTAAGAAAGTTGCTGCTTTGCTTCGTGATCAGTTTGACGGATGGGCACGGTACATCGCTCTATCCGCGATGATTAATACGTACCAACATGTCTCATTCGCACGTTTGGCTTTTGACGCTCTGGTTGCCTGCCGTAGATACCTACGCGCCAAGCGGGTCCAGAGTAACCAAGGGCAGTATAGTGAGTATAGGCAGTTTGGCGGCAACAGAGTAGACGAGGATCGACGATGAGCACGCGGGATATAAGCACGCTGGATAGGGGAATGCGCTTTCGCAGGCCTTTGAGGTACTATGGTTGGTTCCGCTCTCTCTGGTTCCGGTTGTCGTTAGGGGGCATGGTGTCTCTGGCCTCCCTGATCGGACTAGAAACGGGCGCACCGTATACCTACGTGTTTGGGCAGATCGCCTTAGGCTTAAGCGTCTACATATCGCTATCGTTTCTTGCGAATCGGCCGTTATTAAACCCGATTCAGGCCTTTGTGGCCGTGTTCTACTGGTGGTTCGGTGTTGGCCCGGTGGTTATCGCGGCCTGGAATTATCTGCTGGGAATGCCCCACGCAGCCCTATATGCGCAGGTATCGAGCATAGAAGCACTGTGGATTGTGGTGCCGGGCTTGCTTATATACGCGCCTGCCGCACGGCTGACACTCAAGTTGTTTTCCGGAACGGGAGTTCGTACCCGGTTCCTTCTCCCCACCGGCACCAATTATCGCCCAACCGTTCTTATTATCTATCTCTCCCTGACGGGTCTCTCAACGTTGTCGCTTTTTCTCCTGCAAGGTCTGGGAGTCCAGGGGCAGGAGGAAACGTCTTTTTTCGGTGGCACCAAGGTGAATATCTGGTGGGTCGGAATGATTGCGGCGGCTGCTTCGATCACTCCGTTCGTAACATCGGCTCTTATGACTGCACTGGCCGCACCCTTGAAGACGATTCCCTTCACTGTCAGAATCTTGATTGTCGTGTCGGTAGTGCAGACGATTATAAGCGCCATATTCGGGGGCTGGAAATCGCCAGTTGCCATCTTGGGCGCCTACTATGTTTGCGCTTACATCTCCCGGCGGCAGCGGCCCCCGTGGTTGTTCATAGCGATTGGAGTGCTGGTGTTCTTGGTGGTCATAACGCCTTTTGTCACTTACGGTAGGAATGTTGCGCTCACCTCTGGATCCGTAAACTCGGCGATGCGAAAGCAAATCTTTTCGGACGTGCTCAAGGACCCCCAGGCGTTTCTGCCGACCGCGGTCGAGGCGATGGACATTTCCGTGTTCTTCCGGGGCATCTATCCACTCGCCGCTGAACTGACACGGCGGAATGGCTTCTTAGACGGGGAGTGGCATGGCTATACGATAGCATGGGGGTTTGAGATTCTCGTTCCGCGAGTATTCATGCCAGGCAAACGAGACACGAATATCGGGAATTTCTTCTCCCGGACGGTTGGTGCAGACATCGGGGTCACTAACAGGAATGATGAGATCAACAATATCGGAGCAAGTATTCCTTTTGAATTCGTGGGCAACTATGGTTGGTGCGCGGGAATCCTGTCGTTCGGCATAATTGGCGTCTTTTGGTCATTGTTCAGTGGTTGGATGCTCTCACCCGCGCGCTTATCCAACCACCCATTCACACCATTCTTGGTACTCCAAACGCTGGGGATGGAAGGCGCGTTGGGACATTACCTCGCCGGGTTGAGAGCGCTTATCATCCCTCTGCTTCTATTCTATTTCGTCTATAGAATTTTGAATCTGGTAAAGCAGCTAAGGGATCAAGGGATCAAGGCAGTGAGGCACAAGACGGCTTGAGAGCGGCAGTGCGGGAGTGCGGAAGTTACGGTTTCGTGGTATGTACTGTTTTTTGAAGAGAAGAGAAACTCAAACAGGAGGATTGAACCATGGCGCGTTTTCCCAGTCGAGAAGCAGAGATCAAGGCGTTGGCACAGAGCATTGTGACGGGGCTGGCAGCCAATGCGGCGGATTTCCCGTCCCCGCCGGTTCCTTCGGCGGGCTTGCACGCCTTGTTGAACTCATTCATCACCCTGTGCGATGAACAGGTCGCCGCTCAGGCGGCCGCCGATCAGGTGACGGCGACCAAGTTAGCGGGGCTGGAGGAACTGGTCACCGCCATGCGGGCCGACCTGCGCTATGCCGAGGATGCGGTGAATTATGACAACGCCAAACTGACCGCTCTGGGTTGGGGCGGGAAAGCGGCCCCGACATCACTGGAAATTCCCGGTCAGCCCCGCGCCCTGGAAGCACCCCGGCAGGGCGGCCGGTGGCGGCCAGCACTCTCGGGGCAGTTTCGACGATTTCAGGGTCTATGATCGAGCATTGTCGGACTGGGAGACCAACCTGGTGTTTAGTCGGAGGGCTATAGGATGACTGTTGATGCCTCTCGCGGGGATTAATCCTGCGATTCAACGAGTTATCCAAGACACTCTGGAGGTTTGTTATGATGAGATGTCCAATATGCGCCAACACAATGACTTTCCTTTTTGAAGCAAATCAACTACATATCCTGAAATGCACAAATAGCGGATGCGAGTTTGTTGGGCTTGACCTTGAAACATGGGAATCCCCGTATTCTGTTACAGATTACTATACCCAGATTAAGAACGAAGATGTAAACCCGGATCGTCCATTACCCGGCCGGCAAGTGGCTCGCGAGCGTTCGATTGCTCCTTAGACTGCGGGCGAGGAAGCTCGATATGCTCGTCTATTTGATTAGGGCGTTTGGTTCGCCACTCGACATCTTCTCACACCCCTTTGGTCCGCTCGTCGCAATCATTATCGTATGGCTATCGATCAATATAAAGTCATTGTCGTGGATATTTGCCGTAAAATTGTTAACCTTGTACTACGGGTGATTCAGCAGATACTGTTTCCGGGAACAACAATGCCTGTAGATACCATTCTCATCTTTCGCACAGGCCAACTCGGTGATACCATCTGCGCACTACCCGCGATGCGAGCGGTGAGAGAGGCCTATCCGGATGCTAAAATGGTGCTCTTGACGGATCGGCACCCTGGATCCAACTATGTGCTCTCCCAGGAGATACTGGCACCGACAGGCATCTTTGATGAGATTCTGACATACATACCTGGAGAGCTTAACTTGAGAACTGCAAGGGAACTGATCGCTAAACTTCGCCCCTATCAATTCAATCTCCTTGTATACCTTGTGGGATCCCGACGCGCAACGGTGCGAGGTCTGCTACGGGATATGCTGTTTTTCAGGATAGCGGGTGTTCGTAGGGCTGTGGGGTTCCGAAAGGATATTATCGACCGCTTTATCCGCGCCCAGTCCACGGTGCGTCAATTTGACCAGGAATCGGTCCGTTTTCTTCGTATGCTTCACGATGCCGGCATTCCGTGCTCGTTAAAATCAAAGTTTGATCTCCCTGTAGGTGAGATGGAACTTCGCGCCGTAGACAGGTTATGGGAGGGTGTGGCTGTTCCTGCCAATAGACCTATTGTGGCCGTTGGGCCGGGGTCCAAGATGCCAGCAAAGCGTTGGCCCGTGGAGCGATTTTGCGATGTCGCAATTACCCTGGTAAGAGAATATAATGCATTCCTCATTATACTTGGCGGGGCTGAAGATGCACAAGCAGGTAACAAAATTGTCCAGTGCATACCTCCTTATGCTGTCAACTGGGCAGGACTGACCTCGATTATGGAATCCGCGGCAGTGTTGCAGCGTTGTCATTTGTATCTGGGGAATGATACGGGGACGATGCATCTTGCGGCGGCTGTAGGGATTCCATGCGTCGCTGTTTTCTCCGCCCGCGCCCTCCCCGGCGTGTGGTACCCTTATGGCGACCAACACACGGTCCTGCGGAAAGATGTGCCCTGTCAATACTGTATGCTTGTTGAATGCGTGAAACACCAGATGCGTTGTTTGAAAGAGATTAGCGTAGACGAGGTGGTAGCAGTGTGCAGTAAGTATCTACCTCACGTTGAGGTCAACTGATTATGTGTGGAATCGCTGGAGCTATTGCTGTATCTTCAGATGCAGTCAAGGACATTGTTCACCGGATGACCGTAACCCTCGTCCATCGTGGGCCGGACGATGGTGGAACCGTGTTGTTCCCCGTCGCCTCTCATGGTTACGTGGGGTTGGGGCATCGACGGCTGGCGATTCTGGATCTCTCCCCGGCCGGGCACCAACCGATGCGGGATGCTGATACAGGCAACTCTATCACCTATAACGGCGAGATTTATAATTTTCGGGATATCAGGCAACAACTGGAAGCAAGAGGCTATCACTTCCAATCACAAACGGACACAGAAGTTATCCTCAAGGCTTACGATGCCTTTGGATATGAGTGTCTGGACAGGCTACGCGGCATGTTTGCCTTTGCCATCTGGGATACTCAAAAACAGAGGTTGTTCCTTGCTCGTGACCGGCTAGGCATTAAGCCCCTCTATTATTACCATAAAGACGGCCAATTCTTGTTCGCATCAGAACTACGCGCTCTATTGGCAAGTGGACTGGTACCGCGTGGAATTTCAGCGGACGGGTTATTGAGCTACTTGAGTTTTGGAGCAGTGCAACAGCCGCTGACGTTGATTGAGGATGTATTCTGTCTACTGCCAGGTCACTATCTTGAATGGCGTGACGGGCAAGTGAAAACCATAAGATACTGGGATGCACTCTCCTCAATCGAAACGCAAACAGTAAAGAGTCAGCAAGGGCATGAGGCGAACCTGGAGGCCATTCGTGCCCACCTCGAGGAATCAGTGCGCCTCCACCTCATCAGCGATGTGCCATTGGGTGCTTTCCTGAGTGGTGGGATTGACTCCAGTGCCGTAGTCGCCCTGATGAGTACTGTATCTCAGGCTCCCGTCAAGACATTCTCAATCGGCTTCAAGGAGAATACATTCGATGAGAGCGTCCATGCCAGGGTAATCGCACAGCGATTCCAAACGGATCATGTTGAAATTGTCATATCCCCCCAGGACGTGTTGCTGAAATTAGACTCTATCCTGAATGCGATGGACCAACCTACTATAGATGGCGTTAACACTTATGTCATTTCCCAGGCTGTCAAGCAGGCGGGAATTACTGTTGCACTTTCTGGCCTGGGTGGTGATGAACTGTTTGCGGGTTATCCCAGTTTCATTGATGTTCCAAGGGCAGAGCGATTTATGTCTCTCTGGAGCGCATTTCCCCCTTCTCTGCAGCGGCTGGCGGCTTTTACATGGGGGAAGGTGGTGCCGATGAATGACCGTACAGATAAACTGAAAATGCTGCTGGCAGGAGACATCCAGGAAGATCACCCGTACTTTCTCTCACGGGCACTCTTCACGAAACCAAAGCAAGATCAATTGCTCTATGCGGACGTCCCCCGTGAGATCACTCAATCGGCGTTTCTCGCACATCACGAGCACATTCTCTCGGAAGTTTCCCGATTGGATCCTATCAACCGCGTCTCCTATCTGGAACTGACCGGGTATATGTCCAATATGCTGTTGCGCGATATTGATGCGATGAGCATGGCACACGCTCTGGAAGTACGTGTGCCGTTAATTGATCACCGTCTGGTTGAGTTCATGTTTAGCCTTCCAGGCATTAGTAAACTCAACAAGCGAATACCTAAACCCTTACTCGTCAATGCGCTCGGCGATGCGCTTCCAGATGAAGTTATCTATCGTCCTAAGCAAGGCTTTGCCTTTCCTTTTGATAAGTGGCTCAAACACCAATTGAAAGCCAATGTGGAGTCAACCCTATTGGATCAGAAACATGAACAGTTGGACAATTTCATCAACCCACAGGCATTGCACAAGCTGTGGAACGAATTTTTGGTCGGCCACCGGTCATGGTCAAGACCGTGGGCATTATATATTCTGAAAGAGTGGTGGAAGAATGTCAGCAATGAATGATGAACTTCTTAAAAAAGAATCTAGAGATTGGTGGAATGCTAATCCGATGACCTATAATTGGGACGGTCAAATCGTAGTTGAGGAAGGCTCACCTGACTTCTACAGGCAAATGGATAGACGGTTATGTGAAGCTATACCAGAACTTCATACTGCTTATTTCCCATATGAAATGTTATTAAGGCCAATTCACCTTGAAGGTAAAAAAGTGTTGGTGGTAGGAATGGGAGCTGGGGTTGAAGTGGCAGCATTCGCTTCTCGCGGTGCCGATGTAACGGGCGTTGACATTACGCCAAAGAGTGTAGAATTGACGCGTCGGCGTCTGGAACTTATGCGGCTCGAAGCGCAAATCGAAGTCGGGGATGCAGAGTTTTTACGATTTGCCCCAGAAACGTTTGATATTGTCTGGTCATGGGGGGTTTTACATCACACGCCTGATACACAAAAAGCCATAGATGAAATATATCGCATCCTTCGCCCTGGAAGGCAGGCATGCGTCATGCTTTACCACAAAAAATCTATCGGCTACTGGCTTCATTTAATATTATTTCGTGGTATTTTGCAAGGTCAGTTGCTTTATCGCTCTCGGCAAGAAATTCTCAACCGATACACAGATGGAAGTTTAGCAAAGTATTATTCCCGCCGTGATGCACGATATTTGTTTCGGCAGTTCCATGGGGTTAATATTCGCACTTTTAGTCAGCTAGGGGAAATTTACCCACTACCAAGAAAACTTCGTCACGTTGTGTATATGAGCATGCCATACGGGCTGACGGTTTGGCTCAAGCGTAAGTTCGGTGGCTTTCTATACATTGAGGCAGTAAAATGAAGAGCGTGAATTAATGCAATCACTATTGTCTGCCGCCGTAAGCAGGGATTTACTTTCCCCTTCGCCCAATGGATGCGGGGTGAGCTTCGTTCAGAAATAGAATCTGTACTGTTCAACGGTGAAGGTTACGTGACCAACATGCTGAATCCCCTGGGAGTACAGGAGATCTGGCAAGATTTTCTTAACGGGCGTACTTCTTGGTCACGTCCTTGGGCGCTGTATGTGTTGATGCACTGGTGTTGTTCTCATCTTGAATGAATTCAGAAGGGTAATGAATAAGATAGTTTTAGCCTGTGTAGACTACTACCTTCCCGGTTATAAAGCCGGTGGTCCCATCCGTACTCTTGCCAATATGGTTGAGCAGTTAGGGGATAAATTTGCCTTCCGAGTCATAACTAGGGATCGGGATTTCCAAGATCGGGAACCTTATCCAAATATTCAGCCATGTCAGTGGAATCAGTTGGGAAAGGCGGAAGTATTTTATCTTTCGCCAGAGAAGGTAACACTAAGAACGTTTCAAAGTATATTATCCGAGACAGAGTACGATATTTTGTACTTAAACAGCTTCTTCTCCCCACGGTTCACAATTTCCCCACTCTTGCTACAACGATTGAAATTCATTTCTAATCGGCCGATCGTATTAGCTCCCCGTGGAGAGTTTTCCCCAGGAGCATTAGCTCTTAAGAGATGGAAAAAGCGGTTGTATCTGCAATTCGTAAAGGGAATTGGTTTATACCATAATGTAATTTGGCAGACATCTAGCCCCTATGAAGAGACGAATATCCGTCAATGGTTCGGGACGAAAGCGCATGTGGTCGTCGCACCGAATCTACCGGCTCTCGCATCGGGGGACTTCATGTTTCGACGCCCTAACAAAGCCGAGGCGCAACTTCGCATAGTTTTCCTATCTCGTATTTCAAGGAAAAAAAACCTGGATGGTGCTTTAAGACTGCTGCAAAACCTACAACGGAAAGTAACATTAGACATTTATGGTCCCCTCGAAGATACCACCTACTGGCATGAATGCCAGGAAGAAATGACTCATCTGCCAGCAAACGTAAAGGTGGACTATAAGGGAAGCATTGAACATAGCCGCGTGGTGGAAACAATGGCCCAATACGATCTATTTTTCTTACCTACTCTGGGAGAAAATTTCGGACACGTTATCCTGGAAGCACTTATTGCTGGTTGCCCTGTCTTGATAAGTGACACAACCCCCTGGCGTGATTTGGAACCCAAAGGTGTCGGATGGGACGTACCCCTGGATAACCCAACACGGTTTCAGGAAATTCTGCAACGGTGTGTTGATATGAACGCATCGGAGCATGCGCTCTGGTCCAGACGTGCATACGAATATGGTCTGACTGCAAGTCAAGACGAGAGCGTCTTAGAGCAGAATCGTCAACTATTTTATCAAGCGATGCAACTTAGGTAGGCGGCTGTTTGAACAAAGCGGCAAAAACAACGACCAATCCATTAACTTACAGATTGACACTTTTGGGAACATATTATGTCCAACTTGATTCATGAGATGGATCGCAAGTTGTATCCTGAATATCAGGAGAACTGGGACAACAAGCTCTTCAGAAACATATTGAAACAGTCTATCGAAGCCAATACGCTTGTCTTTGATGTTGGTGCCGGTGCCGGCATTGTACCTGAGATGAATTTCTCGCATGAAGCGCGTCGTGTTTATGGTGTTGATCTGGACTCTCGCATTGTGACCAACCCATACTGTATTCCAACATGAGGTTCGGCGTATGCGCTACCTTACAGAGATTGCGCGTTCGATGTCGTATTCTCCAACAATGTAGCTGAACATTTGGAAACCCCCGAACTGTTATTTCAGGAAGCCTATCGTGTGTTAAGGCCTGGCGGTGTCTTAGCCGTTAAAACTCCCAATAAAAATAATTATGTTGGTTGTGTCGCACGGTTGACCTCTCACGGATTTCATTCGTGGTATAATCGTCTGCGAGGGCGTAAAGAGGAGGATACGTTTCCAACCTGCTACAGAGCCAATACCCCCAGGCGATTAAAACAGCTATTTGAACAAGCAGGCTTTGAAGGGGTCACAATCACTCCGATAGAGGGGCGTCCGGAGTACATGCGGCTCAATGCTTTTACTTACATCCTGGGATGGTGCTATGAACGCATTGTGAACTCCACGGATAAGTTAGCAATGTTTCGCATTGTGCTGATTGGGGTTGCGCGAAAACCTATATAATGAATCACATAAGCCAAACTGTCTATTCACGAGGAGCACGATTATGATCGAAAACAGAGAAAGTTTGTATTAGTCAGAGACAAGGGAAGAAATGGAGGGGATTTGAGATGAGAGCAAGTCCAAAAGAGAATATCGAGGTTAAGTTCGAGTTGTTGCCGTCAGAGGAGAAAATTGCCATCATTAGCTACGGTGCAGCCTTGTGCTTATCCGCCTTGAAGAAACGCCTTTTCCTGGCCGAGAACAAGATTCGTCATTTTCAGGAGAAATATCATATCTCCCTGGTCGATCTCGAAGTCAAAGGATTGCCTGATAATGCCGATTACGAAATGCACGAAGATTACATTATGTGGCATCACTGGGCTGAAGTTGGCGAGAAGCTCAAGGGGCAAATTGCCCTTCTGGAACCGCTGGTGCCCCAAGGGCTTTACATGAGTGAGGGGCTCAATGTTAGCGAGTGAAAGGCTGTTAAAGATCGAGATCCGGTTCGGCGCTGTGGTACAGCGCATCGTGCCGATCGAAATTGATGGTGAGACTTTACGGTTGGCTATGTATCTGAAGGATGGCACTAACTTGCGTGTTACGGAACAATGGGGCGGAGACAAAACAGGAGTGCTGATCATCGTTGATGTACTCACTCGGCTGCTCTATGATTCCGCCTTCGCCGATCCGATTCACCGCGTGCAGGGTCACAATTACGTCGATAGGGGGGGGGCCCGAGTACATGCGGCTCAACGCTTTGACCTACCTCCTGGGCTGCGCGGCGTAAGTTTCTGGACAGTAGGTCGAGATTGGAATCTCGACCTACAAGTAGTGCCCATGTATTTATGCCGCGCAGCACTAGATAGATTTGTCCTCCTATCTCCGAAGGTTTCCGTTGTCCCAAAGTTAGCGGCAAAAATCGAACGACTGCGAGAGCGAGGCGGGTCTGAGTCTCGACGATCTGTTCTCATCGTTACTGAAAAACTCGTATCTGTCACGAAGATTTCCATGAAAGATTCCGCTATCGCCTATCACACTTCTAATGCGTATTATCCTGAACATGCGCCGTTCCATCCAGCGGTAGCCTATCCTGAATACCTTTTCGGCTCAACCGCTTCGGTGTCAAATCCCGCTTACGAAGGCGTCCGCGAGTGTTTCCGTCTAGCTGGCCTGGATAACGGACACTATGGCACTTCTGAGTGGAATCCGCTACGGAGACTCATTCGCCCCGGAGATTTCGTTCTGCTCAAGCCAAATCTGGTGAAGGAATTCCACCCGCGCGACCCGGAGGGCTGGCGGTATGTGCTCACCCATGGGAGCATCATCCGCGCGGTCACGGACTATGTGTGGAAAGCGCTGGAGGGCGAGGGGCATATCATGGTGGCGGATGCGCCCCAGACGGATTCATCCTTCCGTGAAATCGTGCGGGTTTTGCAGTTAGAGGCCTTGGAAGATTTCTATCGCAAACAGGGGGTGCCGTTTCAGGTTGTGGATTTGCGCCAGGAGGAGTGGACGAACCGGGATGGGGTGATTGTGAAGCGTCAGAGGCTGGCTGGCGACCCTAACGGCTATATTGCGTTTGACCTCGGGGACAAGAGCGAGTTCTACAGACATCAGGGGGTAGGCCGTTATTATGGTGCGGACTATGATTCGCCTTTTGCCAAACCGGTACATGATCTCTTATATGCGATTCGTGGAAAGCCGGAAGGAATCGCTCCCCAATGGTAGCTGTGCCCTTCAGGGAAAAGGCATAGTAAGGGAAGACCAGCAGTCTCATTATCCAACCATACTTTTACGGTCTCACTTCTGATCTCAATAGGTGGAAGATGCGAATACTAGACGGAGATAGGTGGCGGGATGGATACCTTGATTATACTCGGCTGCCGGGGGAGTGCCGGGTTGAAGTATATATTTGGAAGAACCTTGCCCAATTGCAAGATTTATACTTCATCCCTCCCCACAGATGGTACATTGTGTTCAATTATTTGCGTGAAATTGGACTTCGCGCTGTATTAACCAAAATCAGATCGCGCCGTCATGAACGCCTACGTAACCAGAAGTATATCGCTTGTGGTATAGGACGCATAGTTCAATGTGATCGAGAATCAGAGCTGCGTCCAGGTCAACTTGTGACATTCATTGCGCCATGCCATCCAAAGTGCGTTGAAAGGATTGTGTTACCGGAGACACTGGTTTTCACATTGTCCGATGAGGACTTGATTCCATTCAAAGACCAGCACATCGTTATGTTTGAACCTGCAGATCAACGGATAGAAGGGGTATTAGAGTCGGATATAGCTGGTTGGAGCAGTTATTCTGGCATTTTAATAAATGATAGAAAACAAGAACGTATTCGCGAACAGGTTCGTAAGGCGCTCTCGGATCTAAACTTTAACGATGGGGTTCTTTTGAACACAACTCTAACTTCACCTGTATCTGAACAGCGAAACATATTGATACCTTCTACTGAGGGTCAGTTCAGTGCTGTACTCTTTGGCTTTGGAAATTATGCGAAGACCCAAATACTTCCACACTTGAACCACAATATTATTATTATTAGAAAAATACACGAAATTGATCCGACTCAACTATCTCTGCCAGAGCCACTGAAATTCTCAGTTGATACCTCACCTGTTCCACGCACATCTGAGAATTATGATGTTTACTTTATCGCCGGATATCATCATACACACACTCCAATTACCGTCTACGCCTTGAAACATGGGAAATACGCCGTTGTCGAGAAGCCATTATCAACCAGTTTTGCACAGATGGGAAATCTTCTTGATGCTTTGCGCCAAACAGATGGTGGGCTATTTACGGGGTTCCACAAGCGATATTCTAGCCTGAATGAATTCGTTTTTAAGGATTTGAACGTTGCTCCCGGTGAACCGATTTCATACTATTGTATCATTCATGAAGTGAAGCTCCCTCGCCGGCACTGGTATAACTGGCCCAATTCGGGTAGCCGACTTGTGTCAAACGGCTGTCATTGGTTGGATCATTTTCTTTTCTTGAATAAGTTCGTCGAAGTGAGCAAACATAATGTGTCAGTTGCTCAAAATGGCACCATGGTGGTCTCTGTTGAACTGATGAATGGAGCCTTCTTTAACATGGTGCTGACAGACGAAGGCAGTTCAAGAATTGGTGTGGCTGAACATATTGAATTGAGAGCAAAAGATCGTACTGTAACTATTACGAATAACAGCCGGTATTTTGCTGAAAGTTCCGAGCGCATTCTGAGAAAGGTTGCTGTGAATAAAATATCCAGCTATCACAGGATGTACACTGAGATTTCAAACCGAATTGTTGCAAGAGAACCTGGGGATTCACCGGAATCCGTAGAGCGTTCGACGCATCTGATGTTAGCAATAGAGGAGGAAGTCCAGGCTCTGCTCAAGACAAAGCAAGTCGGTTAGAAAACTTGTGGTGCATAATCATGCGAGTGACACCGGTGTATTTTTATCTGATAGCCCTTCTGCTCTCAAGTTGTGGTGACGAGCATGTTGTACATCAGGAAGACGTGCGTCTCCCCGATATGAGCCGGATGGTGCTGATTCCAGCAGGCAAATTCGAGATGGGCAGCCCGTTGGGGGAGTCCAGTGCCGAGCAGTCCACACAGCATACTGTCTGGCTCGATGCCTATTACCTCGACAGGTTTGAAGTCACCAATGGGGAGTTTGAAAAATTCGTCAACGAGACAGGGTATGTCACTGATGCGGAACGGCGTCGTAGTGGAACAGTATGGAATCCAGAGGAAGGTTCCTACCTTCGACTCCGCAATACTTCGGGCGTGTCGTGGCGTAAGCCGCATACTTGGGTAGAAGATCGTCCCTACTACCCTGATGAGTGGAATACCCCCCAAACGCCGGACCAACCTGTCCTTCAGGTGAGCTGGAACGACGCCCGCGCCTATTGCGAATGGGCCGGCAAGCGTCTCCCTACCGAGGCAGAATGGGAGAAGGCGGCAATGGGGACCACCTGGCGGCGATGGCCCTGGGGCAACGAGTGGGTGGACGGGAATGCGCATATCACAGGCGGTAATGTGGTTCCTGTAGACAGCTTCCCTGGTGGTCAGAGTCCTTATGACATCTTTCATCTGGTGGGAAACGTTCAGGAGTGGGTGTCGGATTGGTATGCGTTGGATGGCGAACTGCTCAATTCCACAAAAAATCCGCATGGCCCAGAGACCGGCGAATTTAAGGTACTCAAAGGGGGTTCCTGGCGGAGCCAAAGTCCGAACTTGACACGCTGTACGGTTCGGGCATATCAACGACCAGACTATTCAAGTAATTTCGTGGGATTTCGATGCGCTGTGGATGTGAAAGAACGTTAGGCTGGCGCGTTGATTATAGCCGGAAGGGCAATGCTTAGATGTTCCAAATTTTACAAAACCTCAAAGACGGCTCGATTACCCTTGCTGAAATTCCCTGTCCGCAGGTACGGCCTGGCCACCTGCTAATTCGCTCATCCCGCTCGCTTATCTCCGCGGGTACGGAGCGGATGCTGGTGGAGTTCGGCGGGGCAAGTCCAAAGGACTTAAACAATCGAGCTGAGATGAGATTTCGATAAACTCAATCCAAGGAAATTGAGGCGGTTGGAGGTGTATCATGAAATTTCCGTATGGGATTTCTGATTTCTATAAACTCATCACCGAAGGCTATTTTTATGTCGATCGAACCGATCGAATCCGGCTGATAGAGGAAACAGGCAGTCAACTCCTTTTCCTCCGTCCCCGCCGTTTCGGAAAAAGCCTGACCCTCTCGATGCTGGAGAATTACTATGACCTTGCCAAAGCCGACGAATTCGAGCGGCTCTTCGGTCATTTAGCCATCGGCAGCGATCCGACAGAAAGGCATAATCAGTATTTTGTGATGAGTTGGGATTTTTCGGCAATCAGTCCACACAGTGAACCGGCAGACCTCCAACAAGCGATGTATGACCACATTAACCGTTGCATCCGGGATTGTGCTGCCTATTATCAGGAGGACCTGACCGATGAGATAGAGATTTATCCGAACAATGCTTTGGCGTCACTTCAATCGCTATTGACAGTTATTCGACAGACGCCGTATCGGCTCTACCTGTTGATTGACGAGTATGACAATTTTGCCAACGAGATTATGATGGGAAGCCGGACAGTGAGTCAGGAACGCTATCAAGCGTTGTTGTATGGGGAAGGTAGCCTGAAAGCGGTGTTCAAAGCGGTGAAGTCCGCCAGTAGCGGGCGCGGGCTGGATCGCGTCTTTATCACCGGCGTTTCCCCCGTTGTCCTCAGCGATATGACCAGCGGTTACAATGTGGCTGAAAATATCTATCTGAAGTCGAAATTCAATGACTTGTGTGGTTTTCGCGAGTCGGAGATCGCCGACACGTTAGCACAGATTGTCCAAGCGTGCCATCTCCCGCCAGAGAAAGCCGTTGAGGCTTTAACCATGATGCGGACATTTTACAACGGCTACGGCTTCAGTTACGACACGGACGACTTTGTTTATAATCCGACAATGGCGCTCTATTTCCTCAAATCGTTTCAGGATGAGTGCCAATATCCTGGTGAGCTATTGGACAGCAACCTGGCGATGGACCGGGGGAAGATTGCTTACATCTCCCAACTGCCGGGGGGCGAGCAGGTCATTCTTAAGGCGCTGAACGAAGAAGAACCGTTGAGTGTCAGTCGGCTTACCTACCGCTTTGGTGTCGAAGATATGCTGTATGAGACCCAAGATACGACTTTCATGGCGTCGTTGCTTTACTATTTTGGGGTGCTCACATTGAACGGTGTCACCCTTTATGGGGAGCGGCTCTTGACCATTCCGAATTTGGTCGTCCGCAAACTCTACGTGGAACGCCTTCAAGAGATGTTGCTTCCCAACGTGAATAAAGACGAGATGGTACGGGCGGCGAGAACCTTCTACAGCACCGGTGATATGCAGCCGTTGTGTGAGTTTATTGAGGAGCGGTTCTCCGTGTTCGATAACCGGGATTATCGCTGGTCCAATGAACTGACGATAAAGACCGCTTTCTTGGTCCCTCTTTTTAACGATACCTTTTACATCATGGACTCGGAGACGGCCCTTGAGCGGGATTACGCCGATATGACCATGATCATTCGTCCGGATATGCGAAAGTATCAACTGCTGGATCTTCTCATTGAGTTCAAGTATCTGAGTCTAAAAGAGCTCTCCCTGAGCGGGGATAAGGTGAGACAGATGGATCGAACCCATCTCGAATCCCTGCCTCCGGTTCAAGAGAAGTTTTCAGAATCAAAATCCAAACTCAATGGCTACCGACAGGTTTTGAAAGATAAATATGGTGAACAGTTGCGGTTACACTGCTACAGTGTGGTGTCGTTGGGATTTGAGCGATTGGTCTGGACGGAAGTGCTATAGTGAGCCTATGTTCTGGGGCGTTGCCCCAGGAACAAGGGCACTATTCGATATATTCCCTTGCTCTGAAAGAGCAAAATCACTTGCCAGGGCCTCTCAAAATGCCAGGGCTTAAGCTCAAACACTTTCTGCGCCAGACTATGCCGATAAACAGAATACCAAATCTATCATGTGACGAGTGACAAATACGAGTGACTAAATTGTCTAAATTGTCACGCATCACGCATCACATATCACGTATCACGCATCATGTTCCAAATTTTACAAAACCTCAAAGATGGCTTGATTACCCTTGCTGAAATTCCTTGTCCACAGGTACGGTCTGGACATCTGCTGATTCGCTCATCCTGCTCATTGATTTCCGCGGGTACGGAGCGGATGCTAGTGGAGTTTGGTAAGGCCGGACTCCTATCGAAAGCGCGTCAACAGCCGGAGCGGGTAAAGCAGGTGCTTCAGAAGATTCGCACCGATGGACTCTTGCCCACACTGGAAACTGTATTTGCTCGCCTTGATGAACCAATGCCGCTTGGCTACTGTAGCGCCGGCAGGGTCATTGAGGTAGGTGAGGGCGTCACGAATTTTCAGGTGGGCGATCGCGTGGTCTCCAATGGACCACATGCGGAAGTGGTGTGCGTGCCTAAGAACCTCTGCGCCCGGATTCCAGAAAACGTCAGCGACGAGGAGGCGGCGTTCACCGTTCTGGCGGCTGTGGGATTGCAGGGCATCCGCCTGGCGAACCCTACTCTGGGAGAAACAGCGATGGTCCTCGGCCTGGGGCTGGTCGGATTGATGACGGTGCAGTTGTTGCAAGCGAATGGGTGTCGAGTGCTAGGGCTGGATACGAATCCCCAGCGGGTCGAATTGGCGCGGGCTCATAGTTCAAAGTTAGATGCTCGAAGTTCAGCATTTCAGGCGTTGACTGGTGATGTGGATGCGGTTGCCGTAGCGATAGAGTTCACGCAGGGGCGGGGTGTGGATGCGGTGCTTATCACAGCTTCCACATCAAGCAGTGAGCCGGTGCGTCAGGCGGCGCAGATGTGCCGTAAGCGAGGGCGTATCGTGCTCGTTGGTGTGACAGGGCTGGAACTGAACCGCTCGGACTTTTATGAAAAAGAACTCTCGTTTCAGGTCTCCTGCTCCTATGGCCCTGGTCGCTATGACCCCACCTATGAGGAACGGGGAAATGATTATCCCCTGGGCTTTGTGCGGTGGACGGAAGGGCGAAATTTTGAAGCAGTATTAGAGTTGATGGCGTCTGGCCGGCTGGATGTGAAACCGCTGATCAGTCATCGGTTCCCTTTCGAGAGAGCTGCGGAGGCGTATGACCTGATTGTGAATCGTGGGGGTCTATATCTGGGCGTCGTGCTGGAGTACGGGAGTGATGAGGAGAGAGAGGGAGAAAGGGAGAGGGGAAGTGCTAGGAGTAGATGTGTTACCCTTTCCACGAACTCCCCTAACATTCAGAAAAAGCCGATCATTGGCGTCATCGGTGCAGGGAATTTCACGAAGCAGGTCATTTTGCCCGCGCTGGTAGCGGCGGTGCCTCGTGCCCGCCTCAAAACGATTGCTAGCGCAGGAGGTGTTAGCGGAACGCATCTAGGGAAGAAGTTCAGCTTCGAGCAGACGACAACAGATTATCGCCAGTTGCTTGCCGACCCGGAGATTCAGGCGGTGTTCATTACCACCCGCCACAATCAGCATGCGCGTATGGTCATCGAGGCGTTGGAAGCAAGAAAGCATGTGTTTGTGGAAAAGCCGTTGGCGATTTCTGAAACAGAACTTCGCGAGGTTGCAAAGGTGTGGAACTCCATCAACAAATCGACGATTGACAATTGTCGATCGTTAATCGTCAATTGTCAATTGCTCCACGTTGGCTTCAACCGTCGCTTCGCACCGCTTATGCAGCGGATAAAACAGTTGCTGCAGAACCAAACACAACCGCTCGCAATGGTCATGACGGTAAACGCCGGTGCGATTCCACATGACCATTGGATTCAAGACCCGGAAGTTGGGGGCGGACGCATTATCGGTGAGGCGTGTCATTTCATCGACCTGCTGGCTTACCTTGCTGACGCCCCGATTTTAGAGGTTTCAGCGCATACAATGGGAAAGTTAGGGGCACAGTGCTGGGACGACGTGGTGAGCATTGTCCTCCATTTTGCGGACGGCTCTTTGGGGACAGTACACTATTTTGCCAATGGGCATCGGAGCTACCCGAAGGAACGGCTGGAGGTGTTCTTGGAGGGACGCATCCTGCTGCTCGACAACTTTCGTCGACTCTCAGGCTATGGCTGGAATGGCTTCCGGCAGATGCGACTTTGGAGGCAGGATAAAGGGCATAAGACAGAAGTTGCAGCGTTTGTTCAACGGGTTGCTGATGGTGGCAAACCGCTGATTCCGTTTGAGCAGTTGTACAATGTGACAATGGCGACTTTCGCGGCGGTGGAGTCCGCGAATACGTCACGTACAGTAGAGCTTAGTAACCAATAATGTCTATTAGTTGCCATGAAAACTTTGCGAAACACTTTCTATCTGATTCAGCATCTGGGACTCAATTGGTTTTTGTTCCGCTCTAGCTATGAACTCCGGCGACGCACGGGAGTGTTGAATCGCCGTTTTCCAGCACGCTCGTGGGATGCCTTGTCTCTGTCACACTGGGTCAAGCGGGGGATTCCAACTGCTCCTAATGTTTACCTTGCTTATCGACATCGGGAAAGTCCTGCCAGGTTCTTCTTTGAATCCAAAGCACAAAGTCGATACCGCGATTCAATCCTTGCGGTTCAAGGGGAGACACATCGGAAACTCCTTGCAGAAGTTGACAAACTCAAAGCGGGGATGTTAAAATACTTCGAGCGTCAAGAAGGGTTCGTCGGCTTTCCACCGCAATGGCACCGTAATCCGTTCAATGGGTGCCAAGCCAATGCTGATAGCCATTGGGCAGACATCCCAGACTTTAGCGATATTGGGGACATCAAGTGGATCTGGGAGCCGTCTCGTTTCGCCATTGCGTACAAATTGGTGCGGGCTTATTGGATGACAGGCGATGAAATCTATCCGGAACTCTTCTGGGAGTTGGTTGAGAACTGGCGGGTGGTGAATCCACCCCAACGGGGACCAAACTGGAAGTGCGGTCAGGAAGCAGCGTTCCGTGTGATGGCGTGGTGCTTTGCGCTCTACGGTTTTGCCAATTCAACTCCTTCGACTCCCGAACGCATCCAGATGCTTGTCACGATGATAGCTGTCCATACGGAACGGATTGAAGGAAATATCGGCTATGCCTTGTCCCAAAAGAACAATCACGGCGTCAGCGAGGCACTCGGGCTTTACACTGTCGGATTGCTCTTTCCTGAATTCAAACGAACTGAACACTGGTGTTCGTTGGGAAAGGAACTTCTCATCCGTGAGGGGATGCGCCAGATTTACAACGATGGTGCTTATGTGCAACATTCGATGAATTACCATCGGCTCATGTTCCACGATTACCTTTGGGCGATCCGTCTGGGACAACTTAACGGCGATGTTTTCCCGGAATCGCTCCTTGACAGATTGCGTGTATCCCTTAACTTCCTCTATCAGATGGTGGATGCGCAGTCGGGACATGTGCCGAACTATGGCGCGAATGATGGCGCATTGATACTACCGCTCAACAATTGCGATTATCTGGACTACCGGCCTGTGTTGCAGGCGATGTCAGTTTTGTTGAATAACGAGCGACTTTTTGAGCATGGTCCCTGGGATGAGGATTTAGTCTGGCTATTCGGACCGGAGGCACTCCAGACTCCATTGAGGCATGAGCCATTACAGAGTACACCTTTCAACGACGGTGGTTATTACACCCTGAGAGGACAGAATTCATGGGGGATGATACGCTGCCATACCTATCGGGAGCGCCCTTCGCATGCGGATATGCTGCATTTCGACCTCTGGTATAATGGGCAGAATGTCCTGCGAGATGCCGGTACGTTTCAATACTACTGTGAACCCCCTTGGGACCATTACTTCAAATCCACTGCTGCACATAATACCGTTGTGGTGGATGGCAAAGATCAAATGGAAAAAGGCTCACGTTTTCTCTGGTTCCACTGGACCAAATCCCAACTCCGCCATAACGAGCACCTTCCACTGATTGATAGCGATTATTGGGAAGGGGAACACTATAGCTATCGTCATAGAAAATCCGGTGTTGTCCATCGACGGGCTGTGGTTCGACGCGGTGATAAATGGATTATTATAGATGATATTCTTGGGAATGGGAAGCATTCTGTCACCCTGCGTTGGCATCTAGCTAATAGCGCCTGGGAGAATGTTGCTCATGGAACATTCTCCGCAAGAGACTTGACTGCCTATCTGTCCATCAGGATATTTCCAGAGCCCAAAATGTCAAGCGAACTCCTTTTCGGTCAAGAATCCCCGGAACCCGAAGGATGGGAATCACTCTATTATGGAGAGCGACAACCCATTCCCGTTGTTAAATGCAGCGTGATCTCATCTGCCTTGCCGTTGCGATTTGTAACGACGCTACATTTGGGTAAGATAGCAACATGGCACGTCTGCCCAAGCCAAATTTTCGTGGCTGACGAAGGCTGGTGCTGTCATTTGAGCCCCCCAGCCATTGAGTCCAAACGGATTGCAATTTTATCCTAACATTTTGTGCACAAGTTTTCTAATACGACAACCAGACTTTCAAAATGGAAACATAGTAAGCTCCCAATGCTGGCTGGTTCCATCCAGGGGTTTCAAACAATGTTAGCCTCTGGTGGGCATATTCTGCTTTACAACGTGAAGTCGCACTGTTGTGCTCAGATGAGAGGAGATTCCAATGAAAAATGAATTTTTAGTCGTTATTGAAAAGGGAGAAGATGGTTATTACATTGGCACTGTCCCTGAATTAAAAAGCTGTCACACTCAAGGTAAAACGTTAGATGAACTCATGGAAAACATCAGAGAAGCAATAGCCCTTTGCCTTGAAGTTGAAGTTGAAGAGAATGAAATGCTTGAGTTCATTGGCATACAAAGGATAGCGGTATGAACAAACTACCAATTCTATCAGGGCAAGAAGTCATTAAAATCTTGGGCAAAATTGGATTTGAGGTTGTCAGACAAAAAGGAAGTCATGTCTATCTCAGACATCCTGATGGTAGAGCGACCGTTGTTCCACTTCATAAAGGTCGAGATATTGATAGAGGATTGCTCCGTAAGATTATAAGAGATGTTCAAATTAGCAGAGATGAATTTCTGGATATCATGTGATATTAAAAGTTCACCCTTCACTGGAGGCAAATTTAGTGTCCTTTCCTTTAGAGCGCATGGAATAGACTTAAATTGCGTGAGGACTCAACCCAATGCATGTTCTTTTGATTCATCAAGCGTTCGTATCAGGACAAGAGGCGGGCGGGACAAGGCACTATGAATTTGGCAAATACCTTGTTCAGAGGGGACACCAGTTCACGGTTGTGACAAGTGATCGAAGCTACCTCAGTGGAGAAATTAAACATGCAGATACCAATTCACATTCTACTAAGATGGAGGATGGTATCTGTGTACGTCTGGTACATGTACGACAAAATCTACATAGGAATTACCTCTCTCGATTCCTGGCTTTTATAAGCTTTATGGTTTCCTCCACCCTCATAGCGCTCAGAACAGAGGGCGTGGATGTGATCTACGGCACCTCACCCCCTATTTTTCAAGGGATTAGCGCGTATTTTGTGAGCCGCTTAAAGCGAAAACCCCTGGTGTTTGAGGTACGCGATCTGTGGCCCGATTTCCCGATTCACATGGGGGTTTTGAGGAACCCCGCGCTTATTAAGATGTCGAGGTGGTTGGAGAAATTCTTATACAGGCATGCAGACCACCTCATCGTTAATTCGCCAGGGTTTCTACCTTATATTACCCGGCATGGAATACCGGAGAATAAAATTGTTCTGATTCCCAATGGGGTAGATGCGGACATGTTTAACCCGGTGAATAACGGTAAGTCGATAAGGCGCAAATTGGGAGCTAAGGAGAGATTCATTGTGCTTTATGCCGGAGCCCATGGACCTGCCAATGATTTAGATACGCTTGTTGAAGCGGCCAACCTGCTGAGAGATGAGCCAAAGATTCTTTTTGTTTGCGTAGGCGATGGTAAAGACCGACCACGATTGATGCAGCGGGCGAAAGAATTGAAACTGGATAACCTCCGTTTCGTTCCTGCACAACCAAAGGAGGAGATGCCAGATTACCTTGCCGCTTCGGATGTGTGTATCGCCCTTCTAAAAAATATTCCTATGTTTGATACGACTTATCCAAACAAGGTTTTCGACTACATGGCCGCTGGCAGGCCGACCATCCTCGCCATAGACGGTGTTATACGCAAAGTGATTGAAGATGCCAACGGCGGGGAATTTGTTCCACCGGGTGATGCTGCTGCATTAGCCCATACTGTTCGCCATTATTATTTAAAACCCTCTCTTTGTAAAAAACAAGGCGATGCTGCTCGTGCCTATGTTGTTGCCCATTTCTCCAGAAAGACCCAGAGCGGAGTTCTGGAAAGGCTGTTGTCTGACGTTATAGTCAACACCCGATAGTTTGCGATTCATGACTACTGCTTTTTCCATACGCCAAGCTGAACTCGCTGAGGCCTCCACCATTGCTCAGTTGCATGTGGAGGCAATCCCCACTGCATTCCTGACATCGCTGGGAACGGAAGTGCTTACCCAAGTATATCGGGCGATGATTGCTTCACCGCGCGCTGTTTTATTTGTTGCAGTGGATGAGGGGCAGCGCATTCTAGGTTTTGTGGGCGGTACAACCTCTGTCAGGGACTTCTACCGGGATTTCGCGATGAGTCGATACGCCTGGTACACCGCATGGTCTCTCTTGACTTCGCATGGACGCCATATTCTGCCTCTATGGTCGCGTGCGCTCGAAACCCTACGGTATCCGTTCCGTAAAAACACGACCCCAGCAGATTTACCCTCGGCGGAACTCCTAAGCATCGCGGTGGTAGAGGAGGTGCGAGGAACTCGCGTTGCTGCACAACTTATGGAAACTCTAAAATGCCATTTTAAGCAATGTGGTGTCTCGGAATTCAAAGTGGTTGTTGGTGCTGAAAACTTCCGCGCGTGTCGGTATTATGAAAAGATGGGGGGCAGGCTTGTTGCTCAAATCGAGGTGCATCATGGTGGCATATCGCATGTGTATGGCTATAAAATTGATTGAAGATTGATGCAGGTGAGGTGACTTCATGAATAAACGCATCCCACTCTCCCAACCCGTCATGGCGGGGAATGAGTGGAAATATGTCAAAGAGTGTATTGATACCGCATGGGTCTCCTCTGCTGGGAAATTCGTGGAGACCTTTGCGGAGCGGTTTGCGCAGTATGTGGACGCTCCTTATGCTGTGCCAACATCAAGCGGCACAGCGGCGTTGCATCTGGCACTCATCGCATTAGGTCTCCAACCCGATGAGGAAGTTCTCGTCCCAGCGATGACTTTTGTCGCAACAGCCAACCCGGTGATCTACTGCGGCGCGACACCCGTATTCATGGATATTGAAGCGCAGACGCTCGGAATGGATGGGCAGAAGGTTGCGGATTTTCTCGCTCACGAGTGTGCATGGCGGGACGGAAAGTTGTGGAATCGGACCACGGGAAGACGGGTGCGGGGAATGATTCCCGTCCATCTGTACGGTCATCCTGTGGACATGGAACCTCTGTTGGAACTGGCAGAAAAGTATCACCTGTTTGTTCTTGAAGATGCTACGGAGTCGCTGGGTTCTAAATATCAAGGACAGGCGACGGGGACGTTGGGAACCATCGGGGCCTTTAGCTTCAACGGCAACAAGCTCATCACCACGGGCGGTGGAGGGATGGTTGTGACCCGGGACGAATCGCTTGCTGACCACATCCGCTTTTTGACAACGCAAGCCAAATCCCCAGGGCGTGAGTATTACCATACAGAGGTGGGATACAACTACCGTCTCACGAACCTTCAGGCAGCGTTGGGGCTGGCGCAATTGGAACGGATTGATGCGTTTATCGCCCGTCGCCGGGCAATTGCCCAGTTCTACCGGCGTGAGTTGGCGGAGGTCCCCGGTGTGACGGTGTGGCAGGATGCGGAATGGGCATTCAACAATAGCTGGTTGTCCTGGATGCTGCTTGGTCCAGAATACGGACAGAATCGTGATGAGCTGCTCGACGCTCTCAACGCACAAAACATCGAAGCGCGTCCGTTATTCCTCCCACTTCACTCCCAACCGCCTTATCAAAAATACCCCTCCTACGCAATCACGCAGGCTCCAAAGCTGCATCAGCGCGGGTTGAATTTGCCGAGTCATACGACGCTGGGTGAGGAAGACCTCGCACGGGTGGTGGGTGTGATTCGTGAGTTACAAAGGTAAATGAAAGCGCAAAGAGGAACGAGTCATGAGTCATGAGGAAACGAATCCATTTCTTCCTTTCCTCATTACCCGTTACTCATTAGGAAAGGAATGACTGAATGAAAATACTGGTCACTGGCGGTGCGGGTTATATTGGTTCCGTTTTGGTACGTGAATTACTTGCGCACGGCATGAGGGTGCGCGTCCTGGATAACCTCATGTACACCGGCCGCCCACTGCTGGCTTACTATAATGCCACCAATTTTGAGTTTCAACTCGGCGATATCCGCGATGAAGAGGCGTGTAAACGTGCAATGGAGGGTGCGGATGCTGTGGTACACCTGGCCGCTATTGTAGGTGATCCCGCATCGAAACGTCTTCCGGAACTCACACGCGATGTGAATTTTGATGGGAGCCTACGTTTGATTGAAATCGCCAGGACCCAACAGATCTCAAAGTTCATCTTTGTTTCTACATGCAGTAACTATGGTAAGGCAGATGTCTCCACCTATGCCGATGAAAACGCACCACTGCGCCCCGTGTCACTTTACGCTGAAACCAAAGTAGCGGTGGAAGAATACCTGATGGAAAAAGTATCCGATTTGGGTTGGACAATTCTCCGCTTTGCAACGGCATTTGGTGTGTCTCCAAGAATGCGATTCGACCTCACCATCAGCGATTTCACCATGACGATGTTTTCCCAGGGGAAACTGGTTGTCTATGGGGAACAATTCTGGCGTCCTTATGTACATATCAAGGATATCGCTCGAGCGATTCAACTGGTGCTGGACCAACCTGAACAAACGCATGGAGAAATTTTCAATGTTGGGGCAACCTCCGAGAACTATCGCAAAATCGATATTGTCCACTTGATTCAAAAGTACATTCCCTCCGCACAGATCGAGTTTGTCCATCGCGATGAGGACCCACGAGATTATCGAGTCTCCTTTGAAAAAATAAAAGATGCACTGGACTTCCAAATCTGCTATACTGTAGAGGATGGAATTCGTGAAGTGTACGAATTGTTGCGTTCTGGGGTCATTCACGACTTCACCAATCCTGAATACACAAATACTCCGCCGGAGGCATGAAGTTGGGCAAGCTACTGAGGACTCGCTGGTTAAAAACGCTTTTGGATAAGCTTCTGGCCCTGTTGGGATTCGTCGTTGTTTCACCCCTATTCATCGTTGTGAGCGTCATTCTGAAGCTGAAAGAAGAGGACGTTTTCTTCATTCAAACACGAGTCGGCCAATATGAACGTCCGTTCGGCATGTACAAATTCACAACCATGCTGAAAGGTTCGGAAAAGAAGGGGTCAATCACAACGGCGAGCGACCCAAGAGTGACCGGCTTTGGCCGCTTCTTACGAAGATACAAGATTAACGAATTGCCTCAGATTCTCAACGTGTTGAAGGGCGATATGAGTCTCGTTGGTCCGAGACCGCTTCTCCGGGAGCATGCGAACCTTTACCCTCCTGAAGCGTGTGCCAGAATTTACAGTTTCAAGCCGGGAATCACCGGTTATGGTTCCCTGGAATTCTCTCAAGAGGATGGACTCCTTGATAGGGTCGATAATTTTGAGAAATACTATGCGGAAGTGATAATGCCCAGGAAGGCGGAATTGGAACTCCGTTATGTCAACGAATGGAATCTACTTCTCGATGTTCGTATCCTGATCCAAACGATTTGGCGGTTGGCAACAGGTTGGATGAAACGAACCACTTAGCAAGCTAGGACTTACGCAGTTGGTTCCACGGATTCAGGTGTTGTTCAATCTCAACTGCGTAAGTCCTATTCTACTGTTTTTCATAGCTTGTGTCTACCTTATTTTGCGTAAGTCCTGTTATACATGAGCCAACTTGAACATAACGGTGGGATTTCACAATTTGTTGACGATTTATCCTATATCACCGGCAAGACCGGAAAAAGAAGGAACCGAGCTATTGATGCCATCATCGCTGAAGACTTTCCAAATCTCAAGCTGGCATATAGGCCCCAGTACAGCCCTTACGTGAATTATGGAATGGTGAAACGAGGGGTTGGCACACATCCCGGGGAAAATGTATTGACACTTTGGGCTAGAAGGATGGGGGAATACTGACCTTCCAACCTTCCATTTTTCCATCCTTCCTTTCCTCTGAACTGTCAACCATTTTCTGAAACATGCCCTATTCAATCATTTCCACAATTCATTCTGGTCTTCAATTCATCATTCAGCATTTGATGCTCGACCATCTTTAGACATCGGGTTCGTTACTCATATTGGACATCAAACATGGAAATTACTTTAGGTCTAATTGCTTTTATATCCTCACTGACTCTCATCCCTTTGACGCAACGTATTGCCCATCGCTATCATTTCATGCTCGACCACCCCAGTGTACGACGCATCCATCAGAAGCCAATCCCTCGCATTGGAGGCATTGGTATGGCGATCTCTTTCTTGCTTATTGTGTTCAGCAGCATGCTCTTTTTTCCTAAAGGCTATTTCTCCCTCCCTATACTCGGTATCTCGGTAGCAGGAGTCATCGGATTGCTGATTGGGGTGCGCGATGACATGTACAGCATGAATGCTTACCAGAAGTTCACGGGACAGTTGATAGTCACACTCGTGCTGATGGCATCGGGGCTACGCATCGAACGGATGGTCTTTCCCTTCTTCTGGAATATCCCTCTGCCCTTTGGCGCAAGCTTTCTAGCCACACTGTTCTGGGTTGCGGCAACAATGAACGCGGTCAACCTGATTGATGGTATGGACGGTTTAGCAGGAGGGCTCTTGCTAATTGCCTCTTTGGGGATGTTGTTCCTTGCTTACCGCACAGGCAATACGCCCGCCGTGCTGATGGCTGCCGGAATCGCGGGGGTGTGTCTGGGATTCTTGCGCTACAATTTCCATCCCGCAACCGTCTTTATGGGGGATTGCGGGAGCATGTTCCTGGGAGCAACGCTCGCGGGACTTTCCCTTCTGTTGACCCACAACGGTGCCACGACGGGCTCGGTGTGGGTTCCGACGACTCTCCTCACTGTCCCGTTCCTGGACACAGCGCTCGCTATGATTCGCCGGAAACTTCGCGGACAAAACCTGTTCACGGCGGACAGAGAACATCTCCACCATCAACTGCTCGATTTTGGGCTCTCCCAGCGCCAGGTGGCGTTGGTGCTTTACGCCCTCGGTGTGCTGATGAGTGGTCTGGCCATCGCCTGTTTTTACTGGACCGATGTGGGTGCGATGAGCGTCATCGCCATCGTTGGACTGGCACTGCTGGCAGGCGGACTGCTAATGACCCATCGGCATGGGAAGCGGTTTGTGAGTCATCTGGCGAAAAATGGAGGTTGGAAGGAGTAGGGATTGACAATCGACAATTGACAATTTATAGCCGATAAAGGGCTGATAAAATGACGTCATGCTGATTCTCTGAGTCACCCATCTGATGATTGAAGTTGACGATGTGAGAGAATTGATAGCGCGCACTGAACAGAAAATCCGCAATGGCGTGATATTTTACCTCTACTGACAAGGCATGGGTGGATTCCGGTATTCCTGATAGAAACGCCCACTGATTATCGGGTGCATCTGCTGGATGGGGAATCGTAGCACCACCTTCGCCATGCCGTTGCAGTTCGTAGGTCAATGTTGATGAGAGCTTATCTGTCAACCAATACTTGAAGTTGACCCACAGGTCATCGGCGTCAGAACCCAGCTCGTGACCGATCACTCGATCAAAATGCGTGTACGTGTTAATGGGTCGGCTATGGGTATAGGCAAATTGGTTGACAAATGCGTATTCGATTCGGAGATCAGCGTTATCGATTGACAAGGGCTCTACCATCTGAATCCCCAGTTGAATACCGTACTTGCTTCCCCAGTTACGAAAACTGTCCACCAATCCAACTCTCAATTGGTAATCATCAATCATGAGCTCACCGTAAAGGGCGAGGTTTCGTAATATTCGCAATTCTAGGTCACCACTTACCAATAAATTGCCACGACTCGTCTCTGCTTTATCCTCTACGAGCGTCCCTCCGGAAGATTCGGTCACTGTGTAGATAGAAAAGGGGTTGAGAAAACGAAATTCAAAGGCGTCTCTGCCAGTCACCACCGATTCAGCAATACCGAGATTCCCCTTGTCCCAAAGGTTGAAATCTAAACGATGGGCTGAAAGGATTTTATCCTGGTCAAGCGGACTTTTCGCAATTGCCGTGAAAGCGTTGAAGCCGAGCTTTCCGTATTGTGCCCTCAGTTGAATCATGTCCATCGGAAGCGGGTTTGCAGAGATGAGCATGTTTCCCCGTCTTCCCGGTCCCCAACTCACGTTTTCCCTTCCGATGAGTAACTCAAACCAGGGCAGCTTAAACTTCGCGTAAGCGGGGACAAGCCCGGCAGTGGTAAAACCGGATTTCTGGAGATTCTCTTCTGTTTCAATGCGCACAGTATTCGGCAAAATCGTGTTCGCAAGCATATAAAAGCGTAAATCTGTCAGGAATACGAAATCGTCACGGACTCCGCCACTCACAATTGGGCGGAGTTGTTGAACGTATTCCGTCCCTGATGGGGTAGCGGGCTTGGTGCGATGTGTGGTGATTTGCCCCGGCTCAAGGTTGAGATTAAAACGGTAGCCATCTCCCCTCGCCCCGCTTTGCGGGATTTCGCTTCGCTCAACCTGTAACAAAGGGGATTCGTTTGAAAGAAAACGCTCTAATCGAGCGAGCCGTTTTTTCTCAATCTCCGTTAATGGAAATTTCCCGACATGCAATTGCGCCAGAATTTTAGCGAGCTCGCCTTGCGAAAAGGGACGCCGATTTTTCATGGTGCCCTTCAACTGATACTTCAGGACGACTCGGTCTATAAACTCGTAAGCCTCCTGAACCATTGGGTCATCTAATGGGACGTTGAGCAATGGCAAAGCCCCGATTGCAGTGCCAGAAAATAAAGAAAAAAGCAGTAGCCAAACAATGAGGTATTGCGAACGCATACATCGTTTCTCTACTAAGTTTACCTTTGAGCGAAGCAAAAGGCTGATTCTGAATCGGATCATTGAAGTCGTTCTCCTCCTATTTTGAGTGTCTCTATCACCAAAGGTTATTAACAACAAGCGTGAGTGGCTACGCCTCTATAACCGTTGATAAAACGGCTATCAACTCATCCAGGTGAACATGCCGGAAAAACTCTGACAGCCGTTTCTGCTTGGGTTTTGTAGGGAGCAGGATAAAATCCGATCGATGTTTCTGGATGAGCTCAAAGACTGTGCGATAGGCGTAGCTCGTGGCGTACCCGACAATCATTTCATAATGGTCGCCGTACCTGTCGAGATAGGTATTGAACCGATCAGCGCACAGTTGAATCCGAGCGATATTTTGCGGCGATAGTCGGAATTCGTACCGCACCACCGCCGGTTCTGATTCAAACTCTTCAGGAACCGGCCCGTATAGTCCCGAAAGGGTAATCTTGTGAATCGCCTGTTGATTGTCCCCAAAGGCGGTGTGCAGTTTCGCGCTGACGATGGAATGGGTGCGCGAAAGGGAATACGGCTTCTTCCCGGCACAAGGGAGCGTTAAAAGGATCTTCTTGTCCTTGGGCGGCTGATAATCCGATGGGATTTGAAATGAGTCGGGGGTATAATTCAGCGAAATCGTTGGTTGCTCTTCACGAAGGTACAGCGCTGCCTCCGTTTCATCGGCATTTTCAATTGGATCTTCCGTCGGATAGGTGAAGAGTTCCAACTGATAAGGGTTCGTTGGGAACCGGTTCCGACGTATCTTCTTAGGAATCCTCACGACTGTTTTTGCCATTCGAGCGGCAAACACATTATCCGTTTCAACCAGCCAGTCGATTGCCGCACCAATTCCACGGGCGGTCGAGGCGTGGCGAACTAACTCCTCCAGTGCGTCATCGGCTTCGATTGCGGCTTTCATGCGATTGAGGGTGGCGGCTTCCTGCTCGAAGTTGTGCAACGCAATCGCCGCGTAATATTCGCTCTTGTATTTCCCCGTCGAGGTTCGCTGATAGCTCTTGGCTTCCATGAACGCCTGTTGCATCTCCTCCAGAGAGGTCTCCCGGCAGATGAGACAGGTACACTCCATCGTATCCAATTCCATGATTTTTAGTTTTCGCTGCGTCTCCGGATGGGAATAGCCCAGATTGCGCGCCGATTGGATATAGCTTGTGCTGTCAAAGCTATCGACCCCCAGGTAGGCTAATATGGGAGCGAGATTTCCAGAAACGCCGAAGGCGTGGATGGGGGTTCGCGCCCGCTCTGAATCTGGAATTGCGTCGAGAGCCCCCCGTATCCGCAAGAGAACTTCCGCATCGTTGAGCCCCCGCAACGGCACCAGCGAGCCGACCGCGAGCCCGAAGGAGGGGAGCACACCTTTCATTCGATCAAAGACCCGCTCGACATAATTTCGGATGTCTTCTCTGGATTGCCCATGACAGCAAATATACAGATAAGGAGCGTGGGTTTGCAAATCCCCCCCACCCCCCTTTACAAAGGGGGGAAGGGGGGATTTGCTGTCAGCGAGTAACTCCGCAGCGCGAAAAGCGTTCTGGAGACTCTGGTTCATGCGGGTTTCAGCTTCTGAGCGAGCTAAAGCGGGGGGAATGGGATAATCCAACGAGGCAATGATGTCCCCCCCAAAATCGGTTTGAAAGGCGAGGATGTCTTCCGCTTCCGTGCTTTTATGGATGCCGTACTCGGAGAGGTCTAAGTCCGCGTTATACAGCAGCTTGAATCCGCCTGAATCCAGGAAAAGCGGGGCATTGTATGGGGCGTTGACTTCTAGATACCGTTCACGCATCGGTTTCTCACGCCAATAAGCAATGTGCCGAGCGGTGAGATTGAAATCAAGGAAATGTAGCACCTGGGATAGCACCGGCACATTGTGCTTCATGAAATGCTTCAGGAGGTATTTCCAGATACCCCCGCCGCGTGGACTGGTCCCCGTCATGAAACAAATCACAGGGTACAAAATTGGCGTTGATAGGGGAGGCAAATCTTGGCCGTTCCGCTGCAAACGAAACTCACCAATACGGCCCTGGGCTCTTTGAATTGTTGTTTGATATGTGGGAAAGTTCGTCATTGAACCGTTGTCCATAAGTCCTCAATTCTTCTTTGAGCGATAAGGTTGTAGGAACCCTCTTTCTCAATCATTACCCAACTCCGCTTGTGTTTTTCGGCAATCACCCCAGTCGTTCCTGTCCCAGAAAATGGATCGAGAATAATATCTCCTTCATTGGTTCCAGCTAAGATAAGCCGCTCTATAATTGCTTCGGGCTTTTGCGAAGGGTGGTTTCCATATCGTCGCTCTGACTTTTTGGTTAATGGAATTTCCCACATATTCCGCATCTGCTTGTTGTTATTCATGGCTTTCATCGCTTGATAATTGAATGTCCAATTTTTAGCTTTCTGCTTATCATTGTTGACGGCCCAGATGATGAACTCTGTGGACTCCGTAAACATTCGACAGGTGATATTGGGCTGTGCATTGGGTTTATACCAGACAATTTGGGTAATAATCCTCAGATTCAGCACGTTTTGAAGTATAAATCCAATCGTGAAAATGCTGTGAAACGATCCAAAAATGAAGAGATTCCCATTCGTCTTGACCACTCTTTTCACTTCCTGAATCCAATCAAAGGTGAATTGGAAATAGTCGTCCCTGGTAAACATATCCCACTGCGCTTGCATCGTAATATGCGAACTAAAAGCCCAGCCCAATCCCTTCTTTTTGGACATATTAAACGGCGGGTCTGCAATACAGCAATCAAAAACACCATCGGAAAATTGGGGCAAAATTTTAAGGCAATCGCCTCCCAGAATCTGATTGACAGTGGGATTCACAACAGAAGTCGGAGAAGATTTCGGTAAACGGTCGGCCTCTTCGGAAGGGGAAACCAGTCCTCTGTTTTCCTTAGTACTTCCGAAATTCTCAGAGTCTTCGGCGAGAAGTATCTCATTTGAAAGGTACTCGACCAATTGGGCTTTATTTAATGACGAGTATCCTCTGAGTCCAAGTTTCCTAGCTTCCTTCCTCAAATCCTTGTCTCTCATTTGTAGGAAATCCATTGTTTTGCGTACACCTCCATTTTATACTTCATACGGATTTCACTGAGACTGTCACTTTGCATCTTGCATCTTGAATCGTGCATCAATCACAAATTCAAGATGCTGGATGCAAAAGCCTTTATGTGACCGTCCGCAGTATATAATCATACGTCACGCTTCACCCCCGCTAATCCACTTCCAATCGCGCCGCCCCCCACTCCTTACCTTCGAGCTCCCGCAATTCCACCTCAACGGCTTTGAGTTGGACATCAAAATCCTTCAATTCCTGGGAAACATGCGTATAGAAATAAGAGGCAAGCATTTCACAGGTCGGGCAGGCCGCCTGTTCTTTAGTCAGGGCCTGATTTTCATTCAGGTAAGTGTCAGCGAGTTTTTGGACATACGGGTCTGTGATTTGTCTCAGCTTGAGAATATCGATGACCATGCCATTTTTCGGGACGCCTCTCACAAACAGCTTCAGCGTCCAGTAGTGGTTGTGCGGTTTTTCTCGAACAGACAAGCTATGACTCGCATAGAATTCAAATGGAACGATGACAGTGGTATGCACCGTTAATTCCTTTCATGCTAGGATTGAAATAGGTCAGAACTTACGCACTTCAGTGGGCAGAATCGTCTCCGAACGCCTCTTGCATCTTGAATCCTGAATCCTGAATCACATTCAAGATGCAAGATTCAAGATACAGGCGGGACGTTCATTTCGTTTGGTCCCTGCATAAGTCCTATAGGTTTATGATATGCGATTTAAGGCGGTTTGTCAAGCAAAGATTGCAAAGCCGATACGGGTAAGCACCGAAAAGAGATTGATAGTGATTAAGATGCCTTTCGTGATGCGGGATTGCAGGCGCGGAAAAAGGTAGACAGAGGCGGCAAGCGTCCCCAGGATTTCAACGATTGAAACAATACCTCCATAACGCGCCGGGTCCCAGTAGGAGATTGGGCTCTTGAACGTAAATCGGAGGAGGGGGAAGAAGTGCCGGTGGGCGTCGTCGTGATGAAGAAAAAAATCTGCGACACAGTGGAGCAACATACTCCAACAGAAGACGGTGACCGCTTCAGATCGGAGGTAGTAGCCAATCCCCAGGGCAATGAGGATAAACGGCATAGAGTTGAAGGTGTCGAAGATATTTTGCCATTGCGGGAGGAAATACCGTTCTGACCAGATCTGCCCCTGCGAGTGTTTCAAGATAAACGCCTCAATCACAAAAAAGACAAACATCGGAAGGTCGGGCAGCAACGCGCCGAGCAGGGCGTAGCGATGGAGATAGGGTTTATCTTTCCGACTGAGTAGTGCGACATTGATAATCGCGTGGGATTGCGTGTTCATATAGACCTAAGTACCCAAGTTGCTACCTGTCATGAAAGGTGGAATACTTTGTCTCATCTGGGACGGATGCGAATCCGTCGGGACTTGGGTTAAGCACTTCAATTAATAATAGAGAGTTGGTCATAATTCGCCGGTGGTTGAGTTGTAGCCCAAGATTCTATCTTGGCCCCTTGCGCAAAGGCCAAGTTAGAAACTTGGGCTACGATTGCCTCCCCTGGGAATTATGACCAAGCCTCAATTAATAATCGTGAAAGGGGGATTTTTTATAGAGACGAACCCATTTTTCATTCATTTTGTGTTTGAATAAAAAATGGAGGTGTGCTATACTAAGGAAACTGGATTTCGTCACACCATTTGGGCATGTTTCAGAAAATGGTTTGCATTTCAGAGACTGGGGTGCGCTTTAACAAATTCTGATGCAATGTTGGTTAAATTCCAACTTTAA
>CAZOAL010000014.1:0-156378 GCA_964577695.1 uncultured bacterium
TATTTGGAATTAAACCAAAATTACATAATTATCTGCCAAAGCGCACACCTAACTTGTAATTAGACGGAATTTTTCCGTCTAATCCTCTGATTTAGCGTATTATACGGAAACTTTTCTGCCTGATCCCCCATTTTGGCATATTATACAGAAACTTTTCCATATAATCCTCTGCTGAATTGGATGAGACAGAATTTTGCGTATAACTACCCCCCATTGGGTATCAGTTACTGTCTGCAACTATCCATAGCTTGCGCCGCAGAATATTGAGGCACAGCAAAGTACCGTTCCGGCCGGTGACGATGATACTCATCCAGAAAGCCATCCAGCCGCTCCGAAACATCGGCAGAGAGATAAGCCTCCTTGCATTGCTGACACACATCCGCCGGCACATCCCGTCCATCATTAAACTGGAGGGGGAGCAGCACCTCGAATCGCCGCAATTTGCTGCTCATAAGTCGTCTTTCCCTTGACGGTAAATGGAATATTCTGGTCTGCGAGCGCTTCCAGGGCCGCCTCGGGAACCAAATGTTCCCCCGAACGAAGCACCCGAGCAGAAAAGCGTCCGAGCAGAAAAGCAAGCGCTCGCTTCTCGGTTTCGCGGTCGGAGAACATGATAGTCACCATACACCCTACACCTCCATTAAGGAATTGCATCGCTCGCCTGGGATGCAAGTCAAATACCCGAGAGAATCATCTGAAGCCACCTGATACTATCTTAACAAACATGCTGATAAGATGTCAAGTAAATTTTCGGTTGACAACCTTTTTTCTGGGTGTTATAGTTACACATCATTTTTAATCTGGAGGCTTTTCTATGAAAGTGCTGGTCAGCGACCCCCTGTCGCCGCAAGGATTGGATCTCTTAGCAAAAGAAGTAGATTTTGAAGTTGATATCAAAACAGAACTCACACCTGATGAATTAATTGAGCGGATTGGGGATTACGACGCGCTGATTATCCGAAGCACGACGAAGGTGACAACGGAAGTCATTGAGGCAGCCAAGCGATTGAAAGTCGTCGGGCGGGCGGGTGTGGGGGTGGACAATGTGGATGTGGAAGCGGCAACTCGCCGTGGCATCCTCGTTGTCAATACGCCCACAGGCAACACCATTTCCGCTGCGGAACATACGCTCACGATGATGCTTGCCCTCTCCCGCAACATCGTACCCGCAAGCGTCTCCCTCAAGAAGGGAGAGTGGACGCGCAGTAAGTTTACCGGAGTTGAACTGTACGGCAAGGTCCTCGGTGTGATTGGTTTAGGCAAAATCGGGTCCGAAGTGATTCGTCGGGCTCAGGCATTCGGGATGGAAACCATCGCGTTTGATCCATACATCTCGTCCGAAGCGGCTGAGAAGCTAGGTATCCGCCTGGTGAAGCGTGAAGAACTGTTCAAAGGTGCCGATTATATCTCTATCCATACACCGCTCATCCCAGAAACTTACCATAGTATCAGCACCCGCGAAATTGCCCTGATGAAGCCGACCTGTCGTCTCATCAACTGTGCGCGTGGGGGTATCATCGACGAGGCTGCGCTTTACATAGCTCTGAAAGAGGGAAGGATTGCCGGTGCCGCGCTTGACGTATTCGAGGATGAACCGCCAATTGATAATCCGTTACTGACGTTAGATAATCTGCTGGTAACACCTCACCTTGGCGCATCGACTGCCGAAGCGCAAACCCATGTCGCTATTGAGATTGCGCAGCAGGTCATTAACGCCCTGCGTGGCTTGCCGGTGACCAACGCGGTCAATCAGCCGAAAATGGATTGGCAAACCATCGAATTTTTCGGTCCCTATCTCACGCTTGCAGAGAAGATTGGTAGCTTTCAGGCACAGATTGTCGACGGACAGATCTCGGAGATTAAGATTCATTACCGCGGCGATCTCTTCAATGAGGATATTACCCCCATCACGGTCGCGCTGCAAAAGGGGTTGCTCACGCCGGTCTTGCAAACCAACGTTAATTATGTGAACGCGCCATTCATCATCAAACAACGCGGCATCCGCATCACCGAAACCAAGAGTCATTCAGAGGGCAATTTCGCGAACTCCATCACGATTACCGTCGTGACCGACCAGGGCGAACGGACGATTGAAGGCACGACATTCGGTCAAAAGGACTTGCGGATTGTGCGAATCGATCAACATCATGTTAATGCAAAGCCTGAAGGTTACATGATTTTAATCTATAACCAGGATCAACCGGGGATGATTGGTATGCTGGGCACCATCCTGGGCAATCATCATATTAACATTTCTGACATGACTGTTGGGCGTTCACACATCGGAGAACGCGCTGTCATGGTCATCAATGTTGACAGCCAAGCGCCGCGTGAGGTGCTTCAACATATTGCCAACCAAAATCGAATCTATTTCGTCAAACAGGTCAAGCTATGAATGGGTTGATGGGTAGGCCAGATTCAGGATTCAAAATTCAGAGCCTGCCCTAAGTTTGCCCAAGGAATTCAAGATTCAGATTCAGGATTCAAGATTCAGTGAGCCTTGCATTTTGCATCTTGCATCATGAATCCTGCATCTTGCATAAGGAGTATAGGTTTGGACGCCAAAGAAAAGTGTTTATTCATTAACAGTCAGATTCCCAAAGGTGGCCTATTTACAGGCGAAAAGAAGGAGATTCACTCCGAAAGTAATACGCCATGGCGCTTATCGCCAGAGCCTTTCTGGCTATCGCAACTGGAGTTAGAATGGTTCGAGGCGCTTGGAGCACACTTGTTAAGGTTTTATCAGACGTGTAACACCCTCTACTCGCAGAGCGTGCGCGGCATTCAACCGGAGTGGGTCACAGCTTACCTAGATGAAGGGAAGCCAGAATTCGTGATTGACCACGGCCGGATGAACCGTTTCAAGAGCCAACTGCCGCAGGTCATTCGTCCCGATGTACTTCCAACGGAAGAGGGGATGAACATCACAGAGTTGGATTCCGTCCCCGGCGGTATGGGGTTTACCGGCAATCTGGCGATGCAGTATGCCAAACTGGGCTACGACATCATTGGCGGCAGCAATGGGATGATGCTCGGCTTCGCAGAGATGATTCGAGCCCTTGCCAATCGCGAATGTCCCACACTGGCAATCGTTGTTTCCGATGAGTCGAGAGACTATTGGGATGAGATGAAATGGTTTGAGTCTGCCCTGCGCAATGTCTGCTTAGGTGCCTATATGGTCGAACCGCGCGAAGTGCTTTTCACGGAAGATGGACTGTTTCTGGAATCCGACTATGGCAAGACCCGGATTGATGTCCTCTATCGCTTCTTCGAGTTGTTCGACCTCAAAAACATCCCGAAAGCCGAATTGATGCTCTACAGCGCGAAGAAGAAACAAGTGATGATGACTCCCCCGCCGAAAGCGTACCTTGAGGAAAAATCCCTGTTTGCCCTATTCCACCATCCGACGCTCCAACCGTTCTGGCGCAAAGAACTTGGTAAAAAAACGTATGATTTACTGCGGAACGTCATCCCGCAGACATGGATTCTGGACCCACATGAATTACCACCGCATGCCGTCATTCCCGATTTGGAGATTGATGGAACCCCCGTCACGAATTGGCGGCAACTCATTCCTGTCACACAACGCCAACGTCAACTCGTCGTAAAGCCCTCCGGCTTCTCGGAATTGGCGTGGGGAAGTCGTGGCGTTGCAATCGGACACGACCTCTCCACCGAAGATTGGGAGCAGGCGGTGGAAAACGCATTGGCGAGCTTCCATCGTACCCCTTACATCCTCCAGAAATTTCACAAAGCGAAACGAATTGTGATGACGTATTACGACTTCGAGCTCGGCGAGGTGTGCCGTATGGCGGGTCGAGCGCTCCTCCGTCCTTACTACTTTGCAACGGCGGACAAAGTTCGTCTCGCTGGCATTCAGGCAACTGTGTGCCCTGACGATAAAAAACTGCTGCACGGCATGGTCGATTCAATCATTGTACCGTGCGCCCTCAAAGCCGAAGAGTAGGTGAATGGACGAATCAGAAAATGGGAAGGAATGGAAGAAGGGAAGGAATGGAAGGATTCGTTTCACGTTTGACGCATCACGTTTCACGAATAATGAGGAGGAGAAGATATGCGCCGGCGATATTCAGATGAATTATTGAAGGATGTTCATATTCGATTGGATAAGCATGGCCTGGAGGGATTGACAGAGAAGGAAATGATGGTATTGCTGTCGGAGGATATAGCGGAATCGACAGTATATCTGGCGGAATACCTGGGTGGGAAAATCGATGACCTGGGTGATGAGCTGGGCGCGAAAATCGATCACCTGGGTGAGAAAATCGATCAAAGTACGGCTCAAATGATTGAAAAAATCGATCAAACTGTCAAACCGCTCCACTTCTGGGCAAAAGTGATCGGAAGCGGCCTATGGGCAGTAGCGGCAAGCTTGATAGCAGGTGCCATTCTACTTAGGGCGTGTGGGGGATAAGCTCCCTGATTGCACACGTACACAAGTCAAGGAGAGATACGATGCAACTTGGATTGGGACTTTATGCAGGCATGGTGACGGAGGAAAACCTCCGATTTGCAAGACAGATGGGAGGCACGCATATCGTTGCGCATCTGCCGGGGGAGGAAACGTTTCCCTCGGCCAAGGAGGGCTTCTGGTCCTACGACGATCTGCGGCGGCTGCGTGAGCATGTAGAACGTTATGAGCTCAAACTGGAAGCGATTGAGAACTTCCCACCGCACCACTGGGACCAGATTCTGCTCGATGGCCCCGGGCGCGATGACCAAATGGAGAACCTCAAGAAGACAATTCGCAATATGGGCAAGGCGGGCATCCCCATCATCGGCTACTACTTCAGCCTCGCTGGTGTCTGGGGCCGAGTGCGGGGCCCGTATGCACGGGGGGGTGCTGAATCCGTTGGTTACCTTGAGGAGAAAGCGCCTGAACAGACACCGATTCCTTATGGTGAAGTGTGGGGGCAGAAAGTTGACGCCAATGCCCCTCCAGGCGACATCGGTACAGTGACTCACGAGGAGATGTGGGGGCGTCTCACCTACTTTTTGGAGAACCTTGTGCCCGTCGCAGCGGAAGCGGGGGTTCGACTTGCGGCACACCCCGATGACCCACCGTTGCCTGTTCTGCGAGGCACGGCAAGGCTCATCACCCATCCTGACCGCTATCGCCGGCTTCTCGACATTGTCCCGAGTCACAACAATGGCATTGAGTTCTGTCAGGGAACGATTACGGAGATGCAGGGGGCAGACGTGTACGACGCGATTCGGCGTTATGCCTCCGAGGGGAAGATCTGCTATGTTCACTTCCGAAACGTCCGCGGCAAGGTGCCCAACTATCAAGAGGTCTTCCTTGACGAAGGCGATGTGGATATGATTGCCGCGCTACGAATTTATCAGGAGTGCGGCTATGATGGCGTGATGATTCCCGACCACACTCCGCATACGTCTTGCCAAGCGCCATGGCATGCGGGGATGGCATACGCCCTCGGCTACATGCGGGCGGCGATGCGGATGTTAAGCTGATTTTTGGCCAACCTTGAAAAGGTTTTGAAACGCTCTGCCTTCGCACACGTTCCACGCCTTGAACCGGATCTCTGGATGGAAACAGCTCCTGTCCACCCTTTTCAAGGGTTTTTCGATCATTATTTGAGTGAATCTACCAAAGTCAAGTGAGAAAGGAGGCAAAATGAAAAAATTAAATGTTGGAATTTTGGGTGGAACCGGCATGGTTGGGCAACGATTCGTTATGTTGCTTGCCAATCACCCATGGTTTGAAATTGTCACGATTGCGGCAAGCGAACGGTCAGCAGGGAAAACTTACCGCGAGGCCGTGAGTGGCCGATGGGCGATGGTGGAGGGCATTCCAACCCACGTTGCCGATTGGGTCGTGAAAAATGTAACGGAAATCGACGCGATTGTTGACGAAGTGGATTTCGTCTTTTGCGCACTCGATATGAACAAAGACGCAACGCGGGCGCTGGAAGATGCGTATGCGAAAAAGGAAACCCCGGTCGTATCCGCCAATTCAGCGCATCGGTGGACCCCCGATGTACCGATGATTATACCGGAGATTAACCCAGGGCACCTCGATATTATCGCAGCACAACGGGCGCGGCTTGGTACGAAGCATGGGTTTGTGGTCGTAAAGCCGAATTGTTCCATCCAATCCTACGTACCAGCACTCCACGCCATCGCTGAATTTAAGCCGGTTAGAGTGTCTGTCTGTACTTATCAGGCCATTTCTGGTGCGGGTAAGACTTTCAAAAGCTGGCCGGAAATGGAGGACAACATTATTCCATTTATCGGTGGCGAGGAAGAAAAAAGCGAAAAGGAGCCTCTGAAGGTCTGGGGACGAATCGAAGGGAATAAGATCGTGAACGCGAGCGAGCCCGTGATCTCCGCACAGTGCATCCGTGTGCCGGTAACAGACGGGCATTTAGCTGCCACATCGGTGTCATTCGAGATAAAGCCAACACTGGAGCGGATCGTTGAGAAATGGAGGGCATTCAAAGCCAAACCGCAACAGTTGAAGTTGCCGTCGGCACCGATACCGTTTATGACCTATTTTGAAGAAAATGACCGTCCGCAAACTCGGCTTGACCGTGATGCAGATAACGGTATGGGAATCACACTCGGGCGTCTGCGCGAAGATAACCTCTTCGACTACAAATTCGTCTCCCTCTCCCACAACACGGTTCGCGGTGCGGCAGGCGGCGCGATTCTCACGGCAGAATTGCTGAAAGCGGAGGGCTATCTTGCCGAGAAATAACCTGAAAGAAGGTTGTTTTGACCATAAATTAGCTCAAAGACCCCAAGGGTTTCCCAAACCCTTGGGGTCTAATCCGATACCTATTTGGTAAAAACCTTCCGAAGGTTTCAATCGGATGAAAATGCCCCTGGAAGCCAATCGATTGTGCTTGCAGAGACATAGAGATTGTGCTACAATGAGGCACACATCATGATGACGGAGGTAATGCGTTGTTTAGAAAAATTGACAATCAACAGGCGGGACTGACCTCCACACAACTCCTCGTTGTGGTCGTCGTCATCGCCATTGTGGCAGCGGTGATTTTGGCACCTCGTATCCTTGGGCAAGCTGGCAAAGCGCTACAAGCGAAAGCGGCTGAAGAAATCGAAACCATTGGTATTGCGCTTGATACTTACGCGAAAGACCAGGGGGATTATCCATCGACCGAACAAGGACTTGCCGCGCTCTGGGAGAAGCCTGAAAAGCCACCTCTCCCTCCCAACTGGAAGGCACCTTACTTGAAGGTGCCTATCACAAAAGATCCCTGGGGACACGAGTATATTTACATTCGCCCTGGGATACATAATCAGTACGGCTACGATTTAATCTCCTTTGGAAGCGATGGGCGCGAAGGTGGGACCGGCGAGGCGGAAGATGTTGTCAGTTGGATCCGCTCGGATGAGTAGACGTGAAGCGTGAAACGTGAAACGTAAAACGTGAAAATGGGGGAATGGAAGGAAAGGAAGAATGGAAGGATGGGAGAAGCCCATCTTCCATTCTTCCAACCTTCCATTACGTTTCATATTAACGGGCAGCCGCAATCGTTGTTTTCAAATCCAAATCACCCGTATAAAGTGCCCGACCAATGATTGCGCCACAAACGCCGATTGCTTTGAGGGCTTCAATATCCTTCATGGATGCGATGCCCCCTGAAGCAATGACATCGATTTTTACCGCCTCAACGATTGCTTGAGTGGCTTCGAGGTTGGGGCCCTTGAGCATACCATCGCTTTTGATATCCGTATAGATGATGGTCTGAGCTCCGTGGGCTTCCATCTCTTGAGCAAACACAACGGCGGATTTTTCAGACACAGTGAGCCAGCCCTCTGTTGCCACCATGCCATCATTGGCATCGATTCCGACAGCAATTTGAACCCCATATTTTTTACACGCCGCTTCGACCAACGCAGGGTTTTTGAGCGCCGCTGTTCCAAGGATGGCGCGTGCCACGCCGATGCCTAGCACCTGATCTAACCTATCCATCGTTCGGATACCCCCACCTAACTCGACAGGGATGTCAATCGTATCAATAATTTCCTTGACGATGCGAAGATTGCCTGTTGTACCTTGAAAAGTGCCATCTAAATCGACCAGATGGAGATATTCAGCCCCCTCACTTTGCCACCGTTCCGCCATTGCCACGGGTTGGTCTGAGAAGATCGTTTCCTCCTCCGCACGCCCTTGTAGCAAATTGACACATTTTCCATTTCGGAGATCAATTGCTGGTAAAATTAGCATCGTTGTGATAGCTCCCAGTTTACTTTCGCATGTTTCAGGGTTTCATGGAAGAATGGAAGGATAGAAGAATGGGAGACGAACTCCTGCCACCCATCCTTCCAATCTTCCATCCTTCCCCGTCTCTGAAATGTAAACGATTTTCTGAAATATGTCCCATTAGGCTGTATACGCTTTCATCGTGCGCAATGCCGTCTCAACATCGCTGTCAAAGTCATCGAATCGGCACTCGCAGGAGACACGCCCATCGTAGCCAGCTTGCTTGAGCGCAGCAAAAAAGTCGGTGAAATCAAAATTATCGTTCCCCGGATAGGAACGTTTGACCGGCTCGGCGATGTGGACATGCGCTAACCACTCCGCCGCGTCGAGGATATTGCGCATGGGTTCACTCTCTTGCCAGACGTGATAAAGGTCTGCCAGCAGACGAATCCCTTTGCGGTTCACGCGCTTTGCCATCGCCAACCCATCAGCGACGGTCCGGATGATGTTACCTTCTCGGTGACAGATCGGCTCAATCGCGATTTCGATGCTATGCGCTTCTGCGTGGTCGGCTGCCATGCTCAAAAAATCCGCAATCTGGTCTAACGCTCTCTCGTGCGAATAGCCTTCCTCGACATTGCGTGAGCCAGCACTTCCGTAGACGATGACCTCTCCACCAAGCACGTTCGCTCGACGGCAAGCGGTTGCAACATAACGCGATAGTCGCGGAAAATCCACAGAATCCCCGACAACGCGCAGGTCAGCCGGAATGAATCCCGCGTAAGCCTCTGGCTTCAACGTCGATTGTGCTACGCGATCGCGTATTGTCTGGAATTCCGCATCGCTCGCTTCCGGCATGAGCCCATTCCGCACGCCTAATTCAATGTAGTCGTAGCCGACCTCTGCGAGTCGAGCCATCTTTTCTAAAGGGGCGCAAACGCCAAATCTCATAGTTTTTCTCCTGTGTTGTTAAATTCTGGGAATCACCCAATGTAAAACGGTGTCGATGAGCGAAATCAGAAAGGCAGCGATGATGGTGGTGAAAAAGCCCCTGACCTCGAATCCGTCGATGAGCTTGTCCGTAATCCAAAGCAGAAAGGCGTTAATGACGAAATAAAACAATCCAAGCGTCACAATCATCAAAGGCAACGAAAGGAAGATAAGCACTCCCCGGAATAGCATCTTCAGTATGCCGTAGACAAGGGCAACCACCACAGCCGTACCGAAGTTTTTAACATAGACCGACGGTAATATGTGTGTGACAACAAAAACCGAAGTGCTGAGAACAAGCAGCTCTATAAGCCACTTAATGGTTGTATCATGAGTCATTTAGATTTTTCCTTATGCGATTGAGCACCCCCTCCCGTCCACGAACTGTAAATGAATGAATAGGTTCAGGGGGCTCGCTTACGTTTGATGTTTCACGTTTCATGCCGCGTCTGCCCATCCAGCCCTATTTCGGCGATGGAGTTTGCATGGATGAGTTGCCGGAGCAACCGGCTTAACTCCTCAATGGACGAGATTGCCTGAACGTGTTGAACCGTAGTTTCGGGGACGCTCCCGAATTTCTCCTGCAATTGTTCCAGTAGTGTATCGCGACGCCCTTTCATTTCCCACGAAGTAACGAATTGCATGATTGTTACCTCCCGGTCATTCTTTTTTCCCATCCAGTCCCATTTCTACGATGGAGTTTGCGTGGATGAGTTGCCGGAGCAACCGATCTAATTCATCGGCTGATTCGATGATTTGTACCTGTTGACTGATAGGTGGGGGGACCGTGCCAAATTTTTCCCCTAATAGGGATAGCAGAACTTCACGCCGTGCTTTAATTTCCCACGAAGTGATGAATTGCATGACTTTCACCTCCTCTCGTTGAATCAGACCTTCAAATTCCTCCTGTTCGGCTTCGGTTAACGGCAGGTAAGTTTCAACAAAGTAAGTCAATAATGCTGCCTGTGCCTGCGTGATATTGCTCGTTGCAATCCCATTGAGACAGATTGCTTTCAAGCGCGGGTTGCTGATGGCACCCCGGTTCATCAAGGGTGCCAGCCCATAAGCCACAGGGTTTGTCGTGGCCTGGTACGTTGCAGCATCAAGGTCTGCCAAACTGACGCACCAATACCGAAAGGGCAAAAAGGTTTCGCCAAACAGTGCCTCGGTGTAGGATTCAAACCCCACTCCCCCTGAACCGCCTGGCATATACACCACAATCTGCCAGATCGGGATATCCCGTCTGAGACGCAGTTGGCTGAAGTAGCGGAACATCCGTCGTGGAAATCCTCCCCTTCGGGTTGACTGAAATTCAATGTGAATCAGTATCCATTCACCCGTAAGCGTTCTGATTTCCACTAGCGTATCAATGTAACGATGTTCCCCGCCCGGGTAATCAGTCAGCATTTCCTGTTCAAGAAAGGTAAACACTGAAAAATCAAGGAGTGCCGCTAATCGTCAATTGTCAATCGTCAATCGTCAATTCTCAATACGTTTCACGGAATCACTTTGTTCAGCGGGTATTCAATGATGCCCTCTGCACCAACGCGCCTCAACTCTGGAATCAGATCTCGCACAATATGCTCATTAATAATAGTTTCGACCGCATACCACCCCTCGTGACTGAGTGAGGAGATGGTTGGGTTTCTCATGGCAGGCAAAATTGCGAGCAGTGGTTGTAAATTTTCTTTTGCGATATTCATTTTCAGTCCGACCTTTTTCTCCGCCATCAACGCGCCAGCAAGAAGCAGATACAGATTTTCTATCTTCTTTCGTTTCCAGTCATCCTGCCAACTCTCCTTATTCGCAATCACTGTCGTAACGGATTCCATCACGACATCAATAATCTTCAGTCGATTGGCACGCAACGAGCTTCCGGTCTCGGTGATCTCCACGATTGCATCGCACAAGTGGGGAATCTTCACCTCGGTTGCGCCATGCGAAAACTTGACGGTTGCATTGACACCATTATCCACGAGGTATGCTTTCGTCGTTTCAACCAATTCAGTGAAAATAACTTTTCCCTCAAGGTCTGCGATAGACTGGATTGGAGAATCTTCCTCGACCGCCAGAACCCATCGCGCCGGTTGAGCAGTCTGCTTGCTGTAGGTGAGCGACGCGATTTCCAGAACATCGGCTTTGCATTCGCGAACCCAATCGCGCCCCGCCAAGCCGACATCAAGCACACCGCGCTCAACATAGAGCGCCATCTCCTGCGGACGCAGGAGCATCGCCTCGATCTCGTCGTCATCGACATGCGGATAGTAAGACCTGCTGTTGACAGTGATCGTGTACCCGGCCCTTTTGAAAAGGGCGATGGTGGATTCCTGCAACGATCCTTTGGGAATGCCCAGTTTGAGTATGTTCATTTGTTTTTGCTTAGATGCCTCCCGCTAGTTTTCGTTTTTTTATAACACGGATTTTTAGGATTTTACGGATTTGTCACCCGAAAGAGAAGACTCCCTCTGCTCACCAGGCTAAGAAATAATAACATACACGAAATGGGATCTCAAGGCCAATACAGACTCTCGAATTGACGCAAAACAAAAAATGCCCTGACGAAGGGAATTGGCTTCGTCAGGGCATTGGCGTGTTGGGATGGACGGTCAAATTGGGTAGTAACCAATGGTGCTAGTTCGCGCAGAATTCAACGCCCACAAGGGGCTAGGCTACAACTGGATTCGCTGTAGTCTCGGGCTTTATGCCCGTCGTTATTGAAGTGGTGATCCAAAACTAGCACCAAAGGTTAGTAAGGTCACAGCTATGAGGTTACTACTTGAGAATAAGCATCTTGCGCGTGGCAGTGAAATCCTTTGCCGTCAAGGTGTAGAAGTAAACGCCACTCGCGACACGCTCACCGAAATGGTTCCGGCCATCCCAGTAGATTGCCTTGTCTTTGGACTCGTAGATGGCGGCAGGCTTGTGCCCAACCGAAATGGTTTGGACAACCGCCCCCGTTGTGTCATAGATCGTCAACGTCACGGATGCGTCTTTGGCTAACTGGTACGGAATCCAGGTTTCTGGGTTAAAGGGGTTGGGGAAATTTTGAAGCAGCCGTGTTGTCACCGGCATCAGGGGACGCCCCTGCAACCGTGACTGATTGGTGACTAAATCGACTTGAAGCAAATCCGATTTCTTAGTGATACCCTTGAAATCGACATCCTCCAGGTAGTAGTAATACACCTTCCCCGGCTCGATTTTCTCATCTACAAACTGATAATCGTGGGGCGTGGCGTCCGTCCCCGCGCCTTTGATCAGGATGGCGTTGATTTTTTCAAACGTGCCGTTGGGCGTCTCGCTACGGTAGACGTTGAAACCGAGGTTGTTTGTCTCAGACTGCGTCGTCCACTCAAGACGAACCCCACCCTCCAAAGCGAGAGCGGTAAAATTACTCAGTTCTACAGGCAAACTTTGATCGGGTTCCAGTCTTTGTGGACTCGAGCCAGTGTAGGTAAACTCATGCCACCCTGTTGCACCATCGGCTGCCCCTTGAGCACGCTTCTTGATTAGGTCCCCAATGCTGGGGGATATGACATCGTTCGTCGTTGGGTTCTTGAGGTTGCCGAGGTCCAGAGTCCATGCCCCGTTTGAATCGACTAAGGTAGAAAGGGAATAAGATTCCACACCATGAGTCAGAGTCAAATAGACAATCGCTCCTGCTGCTGGCGTCACTTCGTCCGATTTCTTCACAAATCCGAAAACAGTATAAGTCGTTCCAGTTCCGACCTTCGTGGTCTTAAACTGGTATTTGCTCCCTCCATTGTCATCCGTGACCCCGCCAGAGACAACTTCAAAAAAGTAGGTTGTCTCTGGAGCCAAGCCGGTAATTTTGACCCAATGAGTATCGTCATTGGGGCGGGTGTCGCTCGCGGATGAGCCCAAGGCCGTTGTCGTACCGAAGTTTACGGTACCGTTGGTGACCACATCGGTTATCCATGAGATGGTGACAGAGTTACTCGAATGGTTCGAGACCACAATGTCGCTGATGACGATAGCCGAAGCAGGGGATACCATCACCAATGCGAGGCAAACAAGCAGAATGCACAAAGCGGTTTGATAATTCAGTTGATGCTCCATTGAAATCCTCCTAAAATGGTTGCTTTTCCGCGTAAGAGCCGCGGAAGTTGAGGTGATGTTCGGGCAGGGAACCGCTCCCTTCCCGAACAGAGAACATTACCTGAGAATGGTCAGTTTCTTGGTGAATCGTTGATGGCCCACCTCCAACGTGTAGAAATATACCCCACTGGCCACCGATTCTCCCAACTTATTGCGACCATCCCAATACGCTGCTTTCGACTTTGCCGTATAATAGCCGGCGAGTTGATGTCCCAACGACAACGTCCGTACCAGTTGACCTCCTGCGGCGTAGATACGAATTGTAACGTCTGCGGCTTCCGACAACTGATACGGTATCCATGTCTCAGGATTGAACGGATTTGGATAGTTCTGGTACAAGGCAGTGCTTGCAGGAACCAGCCCCGTGTGCGCCATCGCTAAAAGTGATAGCCGATACACACCCACAAACTGAGGACCAAACTCTGCAAGGGGTACTTCGACCTCACGACTCTCCCCCGCATAGCGGATGTGGAGCGTATCAGTGGGTTGATAACTCAACACACCGCCACCCGCCCGTTTCAGATTCCCAAGGTCCACCTGCCAATAACCGCGTGGGTCCGTCATGGCGGACAAGGGTTGAGAGCGTTCCCCCTGGTGGGTCAAGGAGACGAATACCAACTCCCCAACTACGGGCATTGTGCCCTCAAGGGGAGAAGTTGTCCAAAGACACTGTATGGCATGCCTGCTGCAATCGCACCGGTGGTGAAGGCCCCCATCTTTTCATGGCGGGTGTCGCCGGAGCGCACGGTGTAATAGTAGGTGGTGTTGGGTTGCAAGCCCACAAGACGCACCTGGTGCTGTGTCGCGCTGAAGGGTGCCTGTCGCGCTTGCCAATCGAGCGCAGACGTTGGGCCATAGAGCACCACACTATCACTCGCTTCGTTGGTAGACCACGTCACCGTCGCCGAAGCCGAAGTGAGATTGCTCACCTGCACCTGTGAGATGCGCGGGTGTATCGCAGCAGGCAACACCACTACTGGTGGGAGTACTACCTCCCGTAGGGGTTTTTGGGGTGCGGCTTGTACAGCATTGGGTGTCCAGGTCTCGGCACTCGTCACTTGCACAAAGTAGCCTTTGCCCACCTTGATGGGGAAATCAGGCCCAATCAGCACTTTGCTGGGTGGGGCGATGTCAATCGCCGATTCCCAGCTTTGAGTCGTATCGTCCCAATGGGCGACCTTCACACAGGAGGATATCTCCTGAATCATCCGGTGGGAGGTGTAGCTATCGGCTGGGAAGGGAATCGCACTCAAGTTCAGCCCCTGCACAAATGGCAGGGGGACGGGATTGTTTATCTTAAAGCCTGATTGAACCCAAGTATCGGCAGCCGTGCATTGTACAAAGTCGCCTTTGCCCACCTCAAGGGGGAAATCAGGCCCGATCAACACTTTGCTGGGTGGGGCGATATCAATCGCGGATTCCCAGCTCTGGGTGGTCTCGTCCCAACGTGCCACCTTCACACAACTGCTGATATTGCGGATGACCTGATGAGCGGTCAAGGGCGTCTGGGGTTGAACTGCGAGGCTGCACAGGTTTAAACCCAGCACGAGAGGCAATGTATTTGTTTCATTGAGGTAAAAGGGAATCATCTTATCCACATTGATGGCGTCGTCTGAAGTGAGCGAAAGATTGACAAAGCCGGCCTGCCCCGTATTCGACACAACTTCCAATTGCCATGACACTGTTCTTTCACTCCCGCTGTCTAAATCGCCAATGTCAATGATAGCCGCGCTCAACAATGCAACGCTGTCATCGGCGCTGAGTTCAACTTTCACGTTGTGTGCCATGCCTGCGCCCGCGTTCATGATTTTCGCTGTGATGGTAAATATGTCATGCAGACTCAGTTGATCGGTTGAGAATTTGACCGAAGTAACGAGCACGTAGGGATAAGCTGGCGTCGTAAACACTCCTGTAACGGTCTGCACGAGCTCATCCGATGCGGTGACGTTGGCTTGTAAGGCGGCATAGCCGCTGTCGATTGCCGTATGTCGCAACGTGTCATCTTCGGGGTCAATGAGGTAATTCATTAGCGCATTTAGGAAAAGTGTCTGCTGTCCTGTCGCGTCGCTTCTAGCGAAGGATGAATCATTGTACATTTGATCAAAATCTGGAATTGTCTTGAAAGCGCTCGTCGTCGCCGCGCCAATTGCGGAGGCAGTTATTGTCATGTCCGATGATAATTGGGCGTCGGCATCGAGTAAGCCTTCGAGCTTTTCAATTACGCCCTCGAGGTCATCGTTTTCGAGCGTGAACAAAATCTCACGAACGACACTGTCGTAATCGGCGATTTCTGCCTGCATCTGCCGCATCAAGAGGCGGTGGAATTCGGGACGCGGAGCGTTGGATTGTATTTGGGCCAATTGCTGCGGAGCCGCAGGCGAGACAGCAACCCCAAATACCCCACTGATGCTGTTTGGAATCCGGTCGTTGGCTATTCGCTTGACGACAATGAGAGTTTCTGTCGCACTGTTGATACTGTAACCCCATTTCCTCAAATCCAAGAAGTTTAAAAGCGCGTTGCCAACGGCTAAAGCAAACTCTTTGAAGCCTATTTTATCCCGAACATTCCATGTCGTCAACAGTTCCTGCATCCCTGGGAGGACTTGCATTTTCATTGAGTTCGATTCAACATCCTTGTGGATTATCTCCGATTCCACACTAATTCCAAGGTGGGCATTGGTTGCGCTATTCTTGGCGTCTTCGTATGTTCCACCGTACTTGTTCGACTGCGCTAGGGAAACCGCTTGATCCAACACCGGTTGAGTATAGGAGACATAGATTTGAGAGGCCAAAATCGGACCGCCAATGGCAACGATTTCTTCAATCACGAACCCTGATAAACCCACCGGATCAATTACTGATTCGCCAGACATCTTCTCGTCGAGAATTCGATGAACCGTTTCTCGTGCCGTTTTTATAAAAACTTGTACGGCGTCTGCAACAGGTCCGCGTCCAACAATATCTGTAATATTACCCGCTAAATCCGCCACAAAATCGATGGTCTTTTGCGCCACGGTTTGGGCAAACTTGGTAAGCCAGACTCCAGCCCATGGTATATCGTCAGCGGCTTTTGCAAGTATTGCCTGAATTATGAAGGGATACTCGACGGCGAGCGCGATTACCGAGCCGATATTTTCGGAAAAATCATGTATGAGAATCATTGCCCCGTCGGTCGGTGTACCTTTTTCGTCGAATTTTGTCCCGTAGTAGGCTTTGACCATCAAGTCCAACATCAGTTCCAGTCGCTTGAGCGATTCAATCGCCTCTAGCGTCGGGTTAGGAACTTCAATCTGCGTGCGCAGAAAATCCTCGACGCCGCTGATATTGAAGCCGATATCTGCAAGCCTGCTGGCATCCGCGCGCGTCCATGTCAGATACGGTTCAACACTGCTGGTGTAAGTCTGGACGATTACATCGCTACTGGCAAGGCCTTCTGCGGACGCTGTAACAGTAACGTGGTTGTCAGGGGTTGTGGTGGATTGAAGCGTTACAGTTGCTTTGCCGTTTTGCGTCAAGGCGGTTGGACTGGACAATTTTCCTTCGCCTGATACCGAGAAGGTGATTACCCTGTCCTTGTCACCTGATACAAGATACCCGTATCCATCCAAAACTTGAGCCGTGAGAGTTGATGTCGATGCGCCATTGGCTTTGATAGCTGTTGGGTTTGCTGTTAGCCGAAGTTTGGCGGGCGTGCCCGGTTGAATGGCGGCGACGTAGTACGTCACAGCATTTGAACTGATAGCGTTAGGCGAAGTCAAGCGAACTTGGATGGTACGCGGTTTGATTTCCCATGTCGGCAACCCTGTTATGCTTATCTCCGCGCCGTTGGCAGGCGTCATATTCGTGGTAAAATCGGCATAATGTTCCCCGTCGAGATACCACGCCCCAGTGATTTTGCCTTCGTAGGTTCCTGTCATGTAGGCATGCGCCCCCAATGCCGCGTCTTGGAGGAAACTCAGCCCGTTTTTAGGTAAATCGATCTTCACGGATGTTACCTTAGATGTCACAGGCGGTGCGTAGTTAAACGAGATGGCGTCTGTCCAACCACTGTTGCCCCCCGCGTTCTTTGAGGAGACTTGCCAGTAAATTGTTGTTGCGGACGTGAGCGGCAAGGCTACGGTGTAACTGGTCGCTGTAATGTCAGAAACCGTCCATGTCTTTGCGCTCGATGTTGGGAAGGTTGCATCGACGGAGTAACGCAAAGCGTATGCGGTTGCCGACGGCGCGGATGTCCACGAAAACGGAATTTGCTGCGTGTTGATAGTCGCGCCGCTGGAAGGGGAAGTGGGTGTCGGCTTGGCGGGTGGTAATATTGTTTCGACGAGCGTGAAGCTGTAGCCATTGCTGTAATTCCCGGTGTTGCCGCCGCTGTTTATGCCTGCGGCGCGCCAGTAATAGACTTCCGAAGTCTTTAAGACTTCGGAAGTCTGCGGGACGGTGATGGCGTTTGTGCTCGATTGCCCACTCCACAGGACGTTCGCAAAATCCCCGCCGCTTGCGACTTGAACGATGTATCGCACGGCGTTGGGAACTGCTTGCCAACTGAACATTTCAGGCAAGGCGACGTTTGCGCCGTTGGCAGGGGCAGACAAGTTCGGCGCGGGCAATTGCTCTGCCGGAGCGTCTTTGACAAAACTCCACGCATTTGTCCAATTGCTCCAAACTTGATTTACGTTTTGGAAACGCATCCGCCAATAGTACGTCTGACCGGTTTCAAGCGCCGCGCTGCCGGAGTACGCGACCGATGTCTCACTCCCTCCGATTGCGGAACGATTCCAGATGGGTTGTGTAAAGTTGGCGTCTTTTGCGAGGACCAGTTCGTAGTAGAGGACGTCTGGCACTTGCCCCCACTGGAAAGTCGGTGACGCGGTGATGTGTGAGCCATTGGTGGGACTTTGAAGCGTCAGTCCGCCCGGCGCACCCGATGTCACGCGGATGGTGTAGTGGCTGTTGGTAACCGCAAGCACAGCGGGATAGACAGTGTAATCCTTTCCATCCAACGGGGCGATGAAGCTGAGTTGCTCGACGCTTGCGCCGGGGTGCTTGGAACTCGCATCGTAGGAGCTCGGAACAAACGGGCTGATGTTCGAGTCAAGGTTGCGATAGTACAGGTCCGCATCGCCGCTGGTGGGAGTGACTGTGATTGTATATTGCCGTCCATCCGCGGTTACGGCAAACTTGTATTTTTGGTAGTAGCCCGCATTCAGAGAATCCGGGTATGCCGGATCGTTTTCGACTAATCGGATCGGTTCTAAGAAGGGGCCTCCCCCAGAGATGCCGCCAAGCGTGCCGTCAGGATTGACGTTTTGGGCGTAGATGTCATAATAGCCTATACCACTGCGAGAGTCCCGCCATGTGATGATTGCGCCACCAGTCCCATCGCGAACCAGTTGATGATTACGTCGGCCACTTGCCGCTGTGCAAATGGGAACGCCATTGGTTTTCCAGAGTACGGTACCACTGGTATTCACTCGCTGGGCATAAATGTGAATGGAGCCGAAACTGCGATAGTAGTCCTGCCACATAACGAGGACGTCACCAGTTCCATCCCTAACCAGTTGAGGATTTTTACTACCTATCTCTATGCATATCGGGATGCCGTTGGTTGTCCAGAGCACTATGCCGTTGGCATTGACCCGTTGGGCATAGATGTACGGGTATTTGTCGCTACCACGACCGTCCTGCCACGAGATAATCGCCCCACCAATCTCGTCGCTGACCAATCGGGGATACTGTTGGGTATTTGCCGCTGTGCAAATGGGGACACCATCGGTTGTCCACAGCACAACACCGTTAGAATTAACACGCTGGGTGTAGATATCAGCATTGCCACTGCGAGAGTCATACCATGTGATAATCGCCCCGCCAGAACCATCGCTGACCAATTGGAGATACTGTTCAGTGTTTGACGTCGTGCATATTGGGACGCCATTAGTTGTCCACAGCACAACACCGTTGGCATTGACCCGCTGGGCATAGATGTGCCAGTTGCCACTGCGTGTATCCTGCCATGTGATGATAGCCCCGCCTGCCCCATCGCTGACCAGTTGGGGAAGCGATTGGTTATTTGCCGCCGTGCAAATGGGGACGCCATCGATTGCCCAGAGCACCACGCCGTTGGCATTGATCCGTTGGGCATAGATGTCATAGTTGCCACTGCGAGAGTCATACCATGTGATAATCGCCCCGCCAGAACCATCGCTGACCAGTTGGGGATGCTCTTGGTTCTCTGCCGCCGTGCAAATGGGGACGCCATCGGTTGTCCACAGCATAACACCGTTGGAATTAACACGCTGGGCGTAGATACGAGCGCTGCCACCGAGATGGTACTCCCATACGATGATAGCCCCACCTACCCCATCGCTGATCAGTTGAGGATAGGATTGGTAATATACCGTGTCCGTGGAAATAAGAAGTACGCCATTGGTTGTCCACAGCACAACACCGTTGGAATTAACACGCTGGGCGTAGATATGAGTGTTACTGCGATGGTCCTCCCATACGATGATAGCTCCACCTGCCCCATCGCTGACCAGTTGGGGAGTATATTGATCTCCTGCCGCTGTACAAATCGGGACATTGACCGTTGGGTCGGAGGGCCACTCGGCAAAAGCCATCCCCGCCAAACCCCCAAAAAGGAGAATGGCCCCACATAACATGAACACAATTGGAACCGATCGATTTCTGCTACGCATGGTGTCCTCCTGAGAACACGGATGGGTAGGATATCGCGGATTGGCTTTTCGGTCGGTTGGGGCACATCCGCGTCATCCGAGAGATCCATGTTCTTTACCTGTTGTCATGGCAGATCTTCCCGTCTGCCGTTGAAGTGTTGTCGGGTGGCTTAAATGTGTCATCCCAGATAATTTCATCAATCATTGAGATCTCTCCATAAGTCGTCAAGGGTACCTGTTTTCACCTTACCTTCACGAAGAGCGATTTCTGCTTCTTTTGCTCTTTCTGCGATTTCCATTCTTCTTGATTCGATAGCTCTTCTGTAAAGGACCTGTAGGATAAAATTTCGATCGTCTTTATCTAGTTTTCCTATCTTCTCAAGAATCTGATTTATCGTAACTAACTGCGTTGCCATTTTTTCATACCTCCTTATTTGTTTCGCCAATGTCAGGGGAATGATCTGAACGGAAGAAGTCGTCGGCGGAGGGTTGGTAGTATAGCAAGTCTTTACTTGCTGGCCGCTGCCATCGCTGGAACTTTTGAAACGATTACACGAACTTGATAGCCGAGCCGTGACAGGAAATCTTCGCAATCCTCCCATGTGATGCCAAACGCTCTCACATCTGCCAGCCCTAGCTGGCTCACGATGTCCCGTATGGTTTCAAAGTGTGGTGCCTCAAAATCTGCTTCCATCATCGCTGTCTCTGCCCAATCCACAAGCTCCGTTAATGTCATGCGATGATGAAGATAATCAATGAGTTTTCGGGCAATTTTTTGACGGGTAATTCTCATGGCTTGCCTCCTTGAATAGTTCTATGTCCTTTATCTACTGGATACTTCTCATGAATTTCGACTAATTCGCCTCTCTCGTTGTAAATCTCTTGGTAAAATCGAATGGTCTGCTCTGAAGCAGAAACTTCTTTGACGTAGCGTGCGAGAAAGCCATGTCGTCCTTGAACCTCGTAGAAGTAGCGACGACCCCCATTGGGGAGTTCCTCCCATTCACCGAATTTCTTCTCGTTCTGCTGACGTTTGCGTTCATCTCTCATCGTTTTAACATTTCTCTCAGCGTCCATGAATCCCAGTTTTCGGATGCGGATCGATTTGGTTTCTCATCATAAACCAAAGCAAAGGTAGCTGTCAAGTCGAATTTTTACCCCACGACTTGAAACCGATAGTTTTCTGCTGGGCATGGTGTCCTCCTGAGAACACGGATTGATAGGATGTCGCGAATTGGCTTTCGGGTGGGTTGAGGCACATCCGTGTCATCCGAGGGATCCGTGTTCTTCTTGAGCGATTCAGCCCTGTAATTGGCTCAACCGTTGGACAAAACTATCCAAACTTTCGACCTTGACGGCATCAGTCAGCAGATTTCGTAAAACCGACAGGTCTTTGATTTGCTGAAGCCGCGCTGTTAATTCTGCTACGGTTGAGGGGGGTACAGAAAATCGCGCATTCAGGACATCAAGCGTATTTGCCTGTGTGGTTTCTACCTGCCCTCTTTCTATCCCTCTTTCTATCCCTCTTTGTTCACCTTCCTCAATGAAGGCTTGTGCAATCGTTCGTCTCATTTGACTCACCTCCTCTTGTCGGCTTCGGTCTTGAACCGATTGTTGGATAATTTCGGTTAGCTGCTCATGTTCTTCAGGTTCGCGGCGGTGAAAGATCAGGAGCAAAAAGTAGTGGATGGCTTTTTGCCATTCGGCCCTTTTATCGGCTGTCAGTTGGTCAATTCTTGCCACCGCCTGCCTCAGTTCATTCATAAACGCTTCATCTGGGGCCCTCTCCTGCTTCAGGACACGGGCAATCCACCCAAAGGGGTGTTCCTGTGCAGTCAGGTCTTCGGATGCGGTGGCCGGTAGATTCAGGAACAGGGTGTCGTGGGAGGGAACGAAGCGTTCTAACTCCTGTGGCAAGTCCATCAACGCTGTAACACTCAACGGCGTATCCCAGTCTCGGTCACCGGTGTAAAAGAGAATGGGTACAATCGGACGAAAACGCCATTCGCTCTCAGGGAGGCTGGCGCGTTGCTACTCCTGCCGTTGCCGGTCCCAGATCAACGTCATATAAAACAGGATGCGGAATCCCATCGACAGGACGGGGGTTGACTGATGTTCGATTAAGATGTAAATGAGAATCTCCCGTTCCGTTTCACCGGCAATCCCCTTAAAGGGAACCAGAAAGAGTAAATCGGACTCTTGTTTGCGAAGGCTATCCAGCACAAAGCTGGTTTTTTGCTCCTGTAATTGAGAGAAATCCAGACGGCTCGCCAGTTCCGGGGCCAGAAGCTGTAAGAGCCCCGCGACATTCTCCGGCGACTGAAGCAGCCATTTGGTGCCGCGATCTGGAAACTCGCGCACGGGTAAAAGGAAAAGAGTTTCTTCCATGGTGATTCCTCCATTTTGAGAACACGGATGGGTAGGATATCGCGGATTGGCTTTCGGGTGGGTTGAGGCACATCCGCGTCATCCGACAGCTCCGTGTTCTTTACTCATTGTTGGGGCTGAAACTTTTGATGATAATCGTCTTAGCAGTAAAGGTCAATTCAAACTGTTCTTGCCAGTCACGACCTATCAAGATGTAGTCCATCTCACTTCCGACATCGACATCTAATTTTAATCTCCTATCCTGTGGAGGGAATTTTTCAGTTGGGGAGCGAATTTCTACCGTGTAATCATCGCTATACTGAAACGGCGGAGAGATGAAAGGAATTATCTCCTCCGTATAAGGTTGATATTCAGGCTGGGCAAGCAATCGTTTCTCGGCTGTAATCGAAGGCGCATACAAGATGAGAAAGAAGGGCATGATAATCTTCTCTAACTGCTCAATCCCATCGGAGACCAGAAGGGCGACCGGGTCAGGCGAATAGAAACAAACACTGGTTCCGCCAACACCAGAAAAGACGTAATATTCTTTCTGTCCAGCAGCCGGTCTGTCAATGCCTAAACTTTTGCCAAATTCCTCGGGAATTATCGTCGCAGACGCTCCGGTATCCATCGTAACGCTACTAATCCCATAGACACCGCTTTCTACATCTTTTGGCATTTGAAGGGAAACTTTGGCTCCTGTCCTCGTGTTCAAAAAGATGACAGACCCGGAGTAAATATCAGGGTAGTTTTCATCCATTGCAAGCGTTAATGACATAGAACCCCTCTCCTCAATAGAAACTTTGTTTTGGGTGCTCTAAGCATCAGGGAATTGCTTCTTTTGGCTTTGAGAGTTGGCTCCACTTCAAAGGCTTTCACCATCTGCTCTGCACACTGATTACTCTTTCCGATAGCCAATACCACAAACTTGTGGTCAATCCTTTGGTAGTGGACAAACAACTCCGGGTACGCATCAACAGGAAGTTCTCCTTTAATCTTCTCCAAAAAGGAATCAAACTGATTTTCTGGGATTTCTTTTGGCAAATCTTCAAGCAAAGTCATAATCGTCACCCCCTAAACAGTCTTGCTCAGATTCTGGGAAATGGGTATTTCTTTATTGATTCGGTTGGGTATCATAAACCAAACGGAGGCGGCTGTCAAGTCAAATTTCATATACCCTTGAACGGATAGTTTTCTGTTGCGCATGGTGTCCTCCTTTAGAACACGGATCTTCAGAATTTCGCGGATCTGGTTTTGGGTCGGTTGAGGCACATCCGTGTCATCTGAGAGCTCCGTGTTCTTCTTGAGCGATTCAGCCCTGTAACTGGCTCAACCGTTGGATAAAACTGTCCAGGCTCTCCACCTTGACAGCGTCCAGATGTAACTGCCGCAAAATGGGTAATTCCTTGATTTGCTGAAGCCGCGCCGTTAATTCTGCTATGGTTGAGGGGGGTACAGTAAATCGCGCACTCAGGACATCAAGGGTGCTGGATTGGGCAATCTCGATTTGCCCGCTCTGTCGGCCTCTTTGTTCACCTTCCTCAATGAAGGCTTGTGCAATCGTTCGTCCCATGTGACTCACCTCCTCTTGTCTTTGTCGATTATGGACGGATTGGGAAATAATTTGGGTTAGTTGCTCATGTTCTTCGGGTTCGCGGCGATGAAAGATGAGGAGCAACAGGTAATGGATGGCTTTTTGCCATTCGGCTCTGTTCTCGGCTGTCAGTGGGTCGATTCTTTCCACTGCTTGCCTGAGTTCATTCATAAAGGCTTCATCTGGGGCCCTCTCCTGCTTCAGGACACGGGCAATCCACCCAAAGGGGTGTTCCTGTGCAGTCAGGTCTTCGGATGCGGTGGCCGGTAGATTCAGGAACAGGGTGTCGTGGGAGGGAACGAAGCGTTCTAACTCCTGTGGCAAGTCCATCAACGCTGTAACACTCAACGGCGTATCCCAGTCTCGGTCACCGGTGTAAAAGAGAATGGGTACAATCGGACGAAAACGCCATTCGCTCTCAGGGAGGCTGGCGCGTTGCCACTCCTGCCGTTGCCGGTCCCAGATTAGCGTCATATAAAACAGGATGCGGAATCCCATCGACAGGACGGGAGTTGACTGATGTTCGATTAAGATGTAGATGAGAATCTCTCGTTCTGTTTCACCGGCAATCCCCTTAAAGGGAACCAGAAAGAGCAAATCGGATTCTTGTTTACGCAAACTGTCCAGCACAAAACTGGTGTTTTGATCCTGTAACCGGGAGAAATCCAGACGGCTCGCCAGTTCTGGGGCCAGAAACTGTAAGAGCCCCGCGACATGCTCCGGCGATTCCAGCAGCCATTTGGTGCCGCGGTCTGGAAATTCTCGCACAGGTAAAAGGATGAGATGTTCTTCCATTGTTTTCCCCCCTTGAAATTCAGCGCTTGGCAGTGTAGACCAGACGGATGCCCCTGTCAAGTAAAATTTTCACTCGACTTGAACGGATCGATTGTCGAATCTGACTGCATCTTGTTTGGATCGCTGTTGTAGGGTGTAAATCGCCTTGGCTTTGATGAGTGAAATTCGTTGAACTTCAGCTAACAGTTCATCAATTTCCCGATTTTCGTCCGCTGATAATGGGTCCGTGTGATTCTTGTGTAACAGTTGATTTAACCGATTTTGTTGGGCATCGGGAAGCATCATTTGGGTCAACGTGTACAATTCCTCATCGGATAAACCTGTCAACAACAGCACATCCGCCGCTGTTTTCGTGCTCACGGTTGCATCAGGTTGTATTTCGCTCAACAAAGCCCTGACCAGTTCAATTTTCATCACTGGCGGTAATTGACGAGTCACACGATGAATTTCTGCCCATGAATTGAGAGGGATTGCCATGATTGCTTCTCCTCGTGCAATATTGCTCATTTGCCTATTTGCCCATTTGCTCATTTGCTCATTTCTTTTGCGTCTGCTGCGATAACGCTTTGAAATACTGCTCAATGAGTTCACGATACTGTGGCGGGAGGTTTTCTACCTGTCCCGATTTCAGGTTGGATTCGAGTCGCTGTATGGTCTCCAAAAGTTTAGCATCCAGCGGCGGTGCCGTATTTGTGGGAGCCGTCGGCTCTTTAGCAACTTCCCCCTTGCGCTGTTTGCTGGACTCCCGTTTTTGCAGGGATTTGGAACTTTCGAGCATGCGTGTCAGGATCTCTCGCTGTTTGTCCAGCACCTGTCGGTTCAGGTTCCCCCTCTGAAGTTCCCCTTCCACCTCTTTCATCTCCTCTGCAACGTTCTTGAGATCGCCGAGGGCTTGCGACAGTTTTTCCATCATATCTGCCAGCCGTCCTGTTGCTTCACGAATCATCTGCTGCTCATACGCCAGCCGCTTGAGGAACTGCTCATTGCTCGGCGTGCGTCCCTGCTGCCGCATCTGTTCGCTCAATTGTTGCGCCATTTCATTCAGTTGCCCTTGATTTTGCGCCAGTTGCTGAAGTTGCTCTAACATATTCTCCAATCCGGACATACCCATCTGTTGGTTCATTGCATCCATCGATTTGAGAAGGTCCGCGATCGCCTGGTTGATGTCTGACAGTCCCTGTTTCTGGATGGGGGCGGCAAGGCTCGGCTTTTGCTCCTCCAATGCCTGTGCGGAGCGATGCAGCGCATCACTCGCAGCATTAAGCCTCCAAACGATTTTGGGGTCAACCTGCATTTGTTGCTTGCCCACTTCTTGGAGTCGGCTCGCAAGTTTGTCAATTCCTGCCGCGGTGCTCAACTCATTGGCTGCCAATGCTTGTAGCCTTTTGACTTCACCCTCGATATACTGCCCCTGTCCGGATTCCAATATCTCGTTCGTTCCGTCGATGGTTCCCTCATGGATTCGGGAGAGATAAAGTCCGCTTCGCACTGCCTCGCGCATGGCAGTCAACGCCTCATTGGAATTGGCCCCCCTCATGAACTCCAACGCATTGTTGAGCCCTTGCTGGAGCTCATTCAATCCTTGTTGTGCGTTTCGTCCTGGCTGCATTGCACTCTGCATACGATTTCCTCGCATCTGTGAGCTGGTGGATTGAAGATTCTGAGCGATCTGCTGGTCGCGCGCGTATTGATTGAGTCGCTTCACCTCATCAGCGACCCGTTGGAGGTTCGCGCCCTTCGACATCTCATCGCCCAGTTTATCGAGCTTGTCATGGAGCTCATTCATCCCTTCTGTGACGCGCTCCTCCTGCTTGGCGAGCGCTGTATTCTTCCCCTCTCCGCTTTGAGAAGGCTTGTCAATGAGATTTTTCGCCTGTTCCATCAAGCGCTCCTGGCGTTCCGCGAGTTCCTTTGCCTGCTTCGCCGCTGCTTCTAGCTTTTGTTGAAGAATCATCTGCTGATAGAGTTCTTTCAGCCGATCTAACTGCTGCATGAACTGTTCCTGGTTGAGGTTGGCTTCCATGAGTTTTTTTTCCTGTTCGGACAACTGCACCTGCTTTAACGCCTCAGACAATTTCCGCAGGATCTCTTTGTGCTCCTCTGATAGGGCTTCATCCATCAGTTTCTGCAACTCCTGATACTTCTGAACGGTTTCCAAATCAAACAGTTGCTTTTTCTCCATCTGTTGGGCGGTTTGCTTCATATCTTCAATCAGATCTTTTGCAGTTTTCTCAATCTGCTGTTGGTTCTCAAGCACCTGCTTCATCGCCTTTTCATCTTTCACGGTCAGTTCCTGACTTTTGCGAATCTTGTCCAGCAGGCTATCAATGGTAGCGGTCGCTTCCGCTTGTTGATTAAATAAGGCTTCAAGCCCCTGATGCTCTGATTCCTGCTCAGATTCGACTTCATGGTAGAGTTCCGCCAGGGATGGAAAACGGATTGAGTATGTGTTGGAACTTCCGATATTAGGACCTTTGACGTTATCGGCATCAATCGCCTCGGCATGATAAGAAACCACGTCTCCGGGGAATATCCCAAGTCCATCCATGTTCCACGGAAACTCGACATAGACCGCCGTTTGGGGTGGATTCCAGGTTTTCAACGGTACCGTTGTGTCCTTTTCGTTCTGCCCTTCGATCCGATAGACCAGCCGTATCGCCTGCACGCCATAGTCATCCTTCGCATCAATCCGAAGGGAGATGACCATCGACTCATCGAGCACAACATCCCTTCCCGGTGAGACAATCTCTATCTTGGGCACGGCATCCGGGATGGCATTGATTGTGTACAGGATTGGCTGCGAACTTGCCACGCCATCGGTATCGATGAGCTCAATATGATATCTTTCGCTACGTTGGACGATAAAGCTACCGGCTAACCGGTTTCCCCCTGAGACTTTAAGCTTAACGGCAGGGGATTCCTCAAAGCGTAACATCCCCGAAGCAAGGGGTTTGTTGCACTCTCCCTGAAACTCCACCTCTGTCCCCATGAGAGCGTTGACATCGCCGAAATTCTCCTCCAGAACTTGCTGGGAGAGTTGCGTGTATTTGGGATAGTTGAATTTGAGTTGGAAGCGGCTCACGATCGGCTCTCGCGCAACGATAATCTGGTAGTGCGCCGATTCTGTGCCCTTCGCCGCGATGTAGTATTCCATCGCCTGTGTGACATTTTTTATCGTCGTGTGGTAAGCAATCTCCGTCTCATTTCGTGTCATGAAGAGGTCACGCCATGGAGTGACTGGTGGTTCAGATTGCGGATTGCGGATTGCGGATTGCGGATTGCGGATTGAATCCTGAATCTTGCTTGATTGCTTGATTGCACCATTGCTTGATTGCACGTTTGCTTTCTGGCTCTCCGGTTCTCTGGCTCTCCGGCTCTCTGGCCCCTGCCCCACGCGATAGTAGAGATGCACCGGCGCACCGAGGTGCCCTGTCACCTTCGCGGAGATGGTGACATCTGCCCCCGATTCGATTTGTGCGTTGCCGGGCTGAATGTTATCAATCTGAACAATGAGGGCCTCTTGTGGCGTTTTGGGGAGTTCATCAAATGCCTGTGCGAACTCCTTCAGGGCGGAGGGGAAGAGCAGACTGATAATGGCAAACAGAGCCACCCCACCCGCAGCAAATCCGCCATTTTTCTTGAGTTTCACCAACTCCTTCTCAAAAACTCGCTTCGTTTCAATCTGACCAAGCGACTGACGCGCCCCCTCAATGAGTTTTTCAATAAATCCAATCGCGTAACCGAAGCGATTATTCTCTATTTCCGGCTTGAGTTGGACAGCACTCAGGAGATGGTTTTCAAATCCCGGATAGCTTGTCTCAACATAAGCCGCAACACGGTCAACCGTGAGTTTTCGGAAAACGGGGCGAATCAGATAGCGAACTGCCGCGTACACGCCGCCACCCAGCCATAACACCACAATCCCCATACGGAGCAGGCGCGGGAGCGGCAGCAGTTGATCGATGATAAGCACACCAGCGAGAGAAAAGGCGAGGATACCCAGCCATAGGAGTAAGCTATGGGATAGCAGCAACAATCGCCACTGGGTTCGTAATGAGCGAAGCCGTTCGATGATGGTTCGATAGGATTTTTCGGTGTTCTGGTTTGACATGGTGTGACCTCCGTGATGAATAATGCGTAATGCGTGAAACGTGAGAATTGACAATTGACGATTGGTACTGAGCCTGCGAAGTATTGACAATTGACTTCAACCGATTCGCCCATCAGTGAAAAACTTATAAATTTATTTTTCTATCCCAACTTAGGGAAGTTAAAGCAAAGCCCCCCTGAGAATGATGGCAGCAACCGAAAAGTAGATGACCAAGCCGGTGACATCAACCAGCGTCGCCACAAACGGTGCCGACGATGCCGCCGGGTCTGCGCCAAGCCGCCTGAGCAGAAACGGCAACATCGATCCAGACAGCGTTCCCCACAGCACCACCCCCACCAGCGACAATGCGACGGTCAGCGCGATTAGTACCCAATGATTCCCGTAAAGATGAAAGAGACTTTCCCAGATAGCAATGCGGAAAAAGCCGATTGACCCCAGAATAGCGCCCAGCGTCAGCCCTGAGAAAATCTCACGTCGCATGACACGCCACCAATCGCGCAGTCGAATTTCTCCTACCGCCATCGCGCGGATGATTAGTGTCGCCGCCTGCGAGCCGCTGTTACCACCGCTGGAAATAATCAGCGGGACAAATAGCGCCAGCACAACCGCCCGGGCAATTTCTTTCTCGAAGTATCCCATGGTAGTGGCCGTGAGCATCTCGCCCAAAAATATTCTTTGGCACGAACATACCGTCTGTAACAATTTGTAAACGTACCAGCCCCCTCTTGCCCCGCTCCCCAAACCGCATTTTCAACGGGTGTTGTTGTCAAAGGCATCGCATGATAATTAAATAGATGATGCAGTTTACGATGCGGGTAATTGTAAGGGGTCATCATATTATTGTATTCTAGTGAATTGGAAAAGACAGTGAAGAAGGCATTCCGAGATTCCGCTTCTGGAATTTCACAAATCCCCTCAATCAAATAGTTGAAAGCGAGAAGTTGCCGAGCGTTAAAAACTTCGTGGTAATGTTGGTAATTGTGCCTGCGCCAACGAACCGATGAGTCTCCTTCCAGAATCTTCTGCTTTGGAAAAATCATGTCCCCCTGAACTGCTTCAACGGTGTCCTCAATGCGCCTCATTTTAGCGAGATCGGCGTCGTCTGGTGATTTGTAAAGCCGGCTCTGACAGGAATCGCACCAATATTCGATGGCAATCCATTTTTCCTGTAATTTCTGTCCCGTTTCCAGGGTTTGAATCAGAGAAACTTTATTTTTATCGCAGTTTGCGCAGGTATAGTATCCCTGGTCGTAAGTGGTTTCAGTTTGTGGGTCAAAAATATGCCCGCAAGACTCACAGGTACAATCTCCTTTGCCAACCCAATCATTTAACTTAAAGCACTTGGGGCAAAACACGGTAGCGGGATTAGACTGGGAAGCTGGTTTATTTCGACTTACCCCCTCGTTTAACAGGGTTCTCTTAAACAGATAGGCATTTTCGTTACAGTGTAAACATTTCACATAACGCACCCAAAACGCATAAAGACCGTCTGCATGCGCGTGACACTGAATACACGTCGTGCTGTAGAGTGATTTAATCTTTTCCCCCGCCATCTGTTCCAACTGTTTGAAATAGCTGTTGAGTTGTCTCAGGTCTATCGGCTTGAGGGTTTCACGCACGACCCAAAAGGACACTGGATTGAGGTCACAACCGATGATTTTCGCGCCAAGCCGGTTGGCTTCGGCCAACGTTGTGCCTCCCCCCATAAAAGGATCAAGAATCACTATATTTTCCAAGTTATGGCTCTGAAAATAATGGCTCTCTTGGGATAATGCACCATGCGTCTTCAAGAAAAGTGGATGGTCTGGGTTACTGGCTCTGAGAATAATGGACCGAAACAAAGCACCTGGCCGACGCGCCCACCACTTATGCAAGGAGTAGACAGGACGATAATATTGCCGTTTGCCCGTTTCATCTTGAGCCAATCGGCTGATCATCTCTTCTGTGTACGAGTCTACAAATTTGTTCGTCATTAGAAATTTGCAATCAAGCAATCAGGTAAAGGGGATCCCAATTTCAAGTCGACCAGCATCCAATCCTCAAGCGTCGATCGTAACTCATCCTCACATTCACGCAGGGTTTTACCAAACGCCACCACCCCCTTACAGAGTGGGATGCGCCCTGCCTAAGTGCCGTCCTCCAACTTGTCATAAGTTGCCTGAGCCATTGCGCTCTCAATGTATCCGGTTAAAGCGAATCGTATCATCAAATACCTCCACCTGTGGCTGATGTGACAAGAGATCGCGGATAGATTCAATTATTTAATGTTTTGAGAAAAATCCGAGTTTATGACCTGTCGATTGGGTTGAACGAATGTGAAAACCCAACCTACTACTATCACTGCAATCGTTTTCAACGTTCTACACCTATACCCCATCAACTAACCGAACACCCTACCGACTTTTCTTTTCACTAGGTGCCGGATAGTTCAGGCACTTAACAGCAATCTGATGAGACTACTCAGAATGCGAAACGCACACCGCTGATGAGTAAAAGACTATCAGCAGATGATGATACGTTCGGCGCTCCCGTGAGTTGTACTTGAATAAAAAGGGCTACCCCACTTTTGCTCTTGAAATCTGCACCAACAGCCGAGTTGAAAACAAATCTTGTGTCTTCTTCTGAGGAGAAGTAAAAGCCGATGCCCAAACCAATAAATGGGGAGAATCTGGATTTCGGCATAAAGTACTCCTTGGGGATTAAGTCAAATTGAAGGGCTGTTACTTGCTCAGAATGAAGATACCAAACAGAAAAATCATTTGTGTACCTCTCATCCTCGTCCCGCTCATGAGTCTGGATGTTAGCCCAGAACAGTTGATGTTCAGCGACAACGTTGTAACCGGTTCCTACAGCCACACTTAAACCCCCATCTGCTTCGGCTTCAGTTCTCAACAGTCCTCCAAGTACAAGTAGTACGACAATCAGAAAACGTTTCATGGAAACCCTCCTTTCTACGGCATCATGCCGGGAATCCTCAATCCGGCGATCTCATCGAAACCGTATCGCCGTTTCTGTAACCTCCAACTGGAGAATGTGGTCAGAGACTTCCAGATAACTCAAGTCTTATCGCAGCAAGCGTTCATCAAATCGGTAAGCTTCAACATGGGAGATGGTAACATGCTTCATATCTGGATGCAATGAGTTAATCAGAATATTGAATTCACCTGCAACAACAGCAGAAGGAACGCGAAGCAAAAGCGTCTCATTCGTTAATGCCCACTGTGTTCCGAGTTCAGCCAATTCCGGAGGGGCGGGATAATCTCGCCAGTTAGCGGGCAGGTCAGATGTTGAAATTTCTTTTGGGCTTATGTCATCCGGAATCTGAATAGAGGCAATGCTGACATCCCCCGGTACAACAGACAAAGGCACATGAACCAGGTATTCCACAGTCGCCAGTGCCCTATTTTCTGAAGTGTAAAGGATACCAACCCCTCTTTTGTTCCATCTTCCCCCATATATTCTCGCCCCCGTGCCTGACAAATCACGGATATATTTCGCCTTTGCAATTCGATAAACTCTCATCAGGAGAACACCCCGTACTCCATTCGTCCAAGCTCATCCAATACCATCTCCACGCCAAATCTTGAGTTCAGCAGACTCATTGGCGTTTTGTTAGCCAGGGCTTTACTGGGGTGATTCATCCATGAAAGAAACTTATCCTTCGCCCCAAATACTTCAGCTCCCCTGGCGGCGACTTCAGCGATGTGCAAGATTTGTTCAGAGACAGCAGGGTTGAAGTGTTTTTGGGGCGGGTATTTTTGTATGGTGCGTTCAGTCACCGGAAGGAGTTGGGCCATCTGACCGATTGTAAAAGATAGGTACTTCGCCAGATTCACCAGCGCATCTTTCGGAATTCCCACCTGACTCAATTCAATCAGGTCCATTTGACTTTGGATTTTCTTCTGGAGAACTTCCTCTCCACCTAAAATCGCTGTGATACCTGAAAGTTCCATTTTGGCACCTCTCAAAGATTCGTGCGATATTTGGCGTCACTTGACATCACGATGACTCGATTGCAACGGGCCGTCATTCGTATCAGATCTACTCCGCGTGGCAGTTGAGTTTTTCTTTCATCCAGAAGTTAATCAACTCCGAAAAAGAGACCCCTTTGGCTTTCGCTAACCTGGCAACTTTGAGAGCGACCTCCGGTTCAAATTTGACCTCACGGGTAATCGTCTTGAGATTGAGGTTGACATCTTGAACTTCTTTGAGATAGGCTTCATAATCCGCTATGTCGTGAGCATCCCAAAACTCCACCGCTTCTTCGATGGAAGTAAAAGATTCGGGAATAGGGTCTACTTTCGTGTGCTGTTTCATTTTACGCATAACGTCTCCTTTCCCTTGGGCGCATATCCCTTGCGGATAACTTGATACTCATCTCGTTTAATGCGTCAGGGCGTAAACCGCGATGTTGACCGCCATCTTCCTTGCGAGTTCACGCACTGCTTCGGGGTCATTTGGAAAGAGTTGCGCATCTTCCAACCCGTCCCCGATGTCTGAACTATAAACATAGTAGACAACCATGCGTCCCTCGTGAAACAACCCGAATCCCTGCGCGGGTTTGCCATCGTGCTCATGGATCTTCGGAAGCCCGTTGGGAAAATCGTAAAAGCAGTGGTAAATCAGGTGCGAAGCGGGTATCGGTTGGAGCTCCTGGCCGGGAAACACGCGGCGCATTTCACGGCGGAAGCTCGCGTCCATACCGTAGTCGTCATTGGCAAAGAGGAACCCGCCGTGCGTCAGATGAAAGCGCAAGACCTCGACCTCCTTCTCCGTGAAGAAGATGTTCCCATGACCGACGATGTAAAGCATGGGATATTGATACAGGTTTCGCTCCGTCAGTTTCAGCGTCACGCGATCTTCCGCCGTCTCAATGTCCGTGCGTGCGCGAAGGGTTTTCAACCAGTTGGGAATTGTTGTTTGATCGGTATACCAATCGCCGCCGCCGCCGTATTGGATTTGGGCGATGACGAATATCTCGCCGGCGCTTCGCGCTGAACCGATCAGGAGCACCCAGCTCAGTAGAATTAAATAAATCGCAATTTGTCGATTATGGATGGTCATGCTGAAACTCGCTCTCGTGAAGTCAATTACCAGATTAACGGACGGTTTTAAGCTTTCCCCACGTTATATTCAGCTTGTTTTGTGGGTCAACGGCTTTCGGCTTCTGTCCAAGTTCAGGGTCCGGTTCATAATCTCCTTCATACATGCGGAAATCATCGAACCAGATATTGCCCTTGATACTATCTTTCAATTCCACATAGATACCCACCAGATTATCTGCGATAGGCATTGTGACAGTCGTCCAAAACTCCGTCCACTCTTGTTGAATGGTGATATCTTTGCTGCCGTAAGCCGTCCAGGGAGCAGCGCGATGATTTGCAATCATCTTTGCCGGACGAACATCTTCCGCTTTTACCCACATCGCATACGTGAGCTTTTGTCCTTTTTCTAGGAAAAAGGGATTCTGATGTAATTCAACCCGTTTGTTATTTGGACCGCCCTTCTTAATCTCAATCAACAGGCTTTGTTTGCCTTTAACATGCTCTTTCTTGTCAATCAGCAGATTCGCTGCAACACCGGCGCCTGCATCTTCAACCCACATCGTCCAGGGTTGAACCCCCAGGTCCTCAAAGTCATGATTCAGCACGAGATTATCTCCCTTTTTGGCTATCCCGTTTGGGACAACGGCTAAAATGCTCATGAGGAGCGCCATGGCGAATGTGATGCAAAACAGTCTTTGAGTCATGATTTTACCCTCCATATCGGTATAAGATGATAGAATCTAATGATTATCGAATTTCCCCATCAGGGATGAGAAGATTATAGCGATGCTGGAAGTAGAAGTCAAGAAGATTCGACATGTTTCAGATGATAGTCAGTGATCAGCGGGGGTTCCGGCGAACTGAATCGTCGTCGAATCCCCAGTGTTTTTGCAGCACCGGACATCAACGACAAAAGAGGTCAAAACCCATTTTGGGGTTGCAGAATTCACGCTGTTTTGCTATAATGAATTTTTCGGGCTTCTAATCGAACCAGTGTGGAATTGAAACGGAAGAAACAGGCAAATGGACGGGTAAGCGTGTGGACGAGTGATCGAGTGACTCGCCCACTCACTCCCTCGCCCACTCGCCCACTCACTCCCTCGGAAGGAGTCACGATGAACATCGAAGTTTCTCGGGTCGAGGTGAACAACATCATGCCGTTGCGGGAGTTATATCGGCAAGAAATGAACTGCCAGATCGTTCATGACTCTTTGCACCGGCGGGGCTTTAACGATTCATACTTAATCCGAGTTGATTCACAGAGCGCCGGTTACGGCACCGTCACCTCGGGGAATGATGAACATAAGGTGTTCCAGAGAGGCATTCTCAACGAATTCTATCTCTTGCCCACCTATAAGGCGTTAGCCGTCCCTGTTTTTCGCCAACTCCTGGCCACTAGCCAAGCAATCCGGATTCTGGTGCAAACCAACGATGTGCTGTTAATGCTCATGCTCTATGATTTTGCTGATACTATCACCAGCGATACCATCCTGTTTCACGACGCACGGACGACGAACCTTTCATTGCCAGATCCAGATGTGGTGTTTCGCAAGGCGACCAAATCTGATCCAGCAGACGACAACGACTGGCTTCTTGAGGTAGCAGGAAACATCGTCGCCACGGGTGGTTTCGCGACCCACTATAATCCACCGTATGGCGACATCTACATGGGAGTGGCGGAGCCGTATCGCCGTCGCGGATATGGCAGTTACCTGGTGCAGGAGTTAAAAAAAGTGTGCTATGAAGCGGGCCGGAGGCCAGCCGCCCGCTGTAACGCGGCGAACATGGCTTCTCGCAAGACGCTGGAGAAGGCAGGTTTTCTTCCGTGTGCACGCATCTTGAGCGGCAGTGTGAGTGCTGATAAGCTCAAGTCTTAGCCTGCGCCTTCTATCCTCACCTCACCCTGTGCTGTTATTTAGGGCGTGTTGACGAAATAATCTGGCGAGAGAGTGGTAGCCCAAGATTCTATCTTGGAAACGCCTCTTAAACCAAGTTAGAAACTTGGGATATTAAGTACCCGGACAAATTTAATTGGGTTATTTTAGACTTCCGAAGTCTTTGAGACTTCGGAAGTCTGGATAGCTGTACCCCAATAATTCTGTCCAATTACTTAGGTGCATTTCCCCGAGTTCGTCAACAGAGCCTAACCCCCTGAACGGCTACAATAGGAATAAGTTGGCAGCATGCTCTACTCCATAACTAAAAATCTCCCCTTGTTCAAACGCGCCCTCCTGATCCTTTCATGCCTCCTCAGTTTTCCCCTGAATGATTCACTCGCCCAAAACCAATCGCCCAGTCATGTAGAGACGTTTCATGAAACGTCTCTACCAACCCCAAACGAACTGCTCATTCGGCTTCGCCCTGAGACATCCCAATCTGCTTTTCGTACCCTCAACGAACAACTCGGCGCGGTGGTGGTTGAGCCGGTCTTTCCGCGTTCAACGCCTGCCGGGCGCGATGCGACACTTAACCGCATTTACCTCGTCCGCTTTCCGACAGGCTGGCCAATCGAACCCCTCATTAAGAGGTACAGGGGTAGCCGTTTCATCGAAGCCGTTGAGCCGAATTATCTGAATCGTCCGCTGGGAAACGTGAAAATCTTGCCCAACGACCCACGGTTCTCGGAGCAGTGGAATCTGCTGAGTATCAACATGCCGGGGGGATGGGCGATTGAGCGGGGGAATCCGAGCGTCATCATCGCTGTTGTCGATAGTGGGATTGACCTGAATCACGAAGACCTCCGTTCACAGCTCTGGAGAAATCCGCGTGAGATTCCGGGCAACGGGATTGATGATGACAACAACGGCTATGTAGACGACATCGTTGGCTGGGATTTCAGCGATGCTCCAACGTTGCCCGGCCGCGGCGATTACACGGAGCGGGACAATGACCCAAGCGATGAGACTGGACACGGCACGCATGTCTCTGGGATTATCGCCGCATCAGCTAATAACCGGATAGGGGTTGCAGGGATTGCGTGGGGGTGCAAGATGATGCCGCTTCGCGCCGGATTCGTCGTTGCGTCGGGCGGAGCATTTTTGCAGGACGACGACGTTTCTGCCGCAATCGTCTATGCCGCGGATAACGGCGCGAAAGTGATCAATATGAGCTGGGGCGATGTCGTCGATTCCTTCGTCATCCACGATGCGGTTGAATACGCTTACCACCGAGGCTGTGTGCTGGTGGGAGCGGCAGGAAACTCTCATGTCGCGGGGGCATTATATCCCGCCGCTCTTAAAACCGTGCTTGCCGTTGCCGCAACAGAACGGGATAACACCCTCGCGTTTGTCTCCAACTTTGGCGCAAGCATCGACATCGCCGCGCCGGGGAGTGCTATCCTGAGCACGCAGTTGGGCAACACTTATGGGATGCTCTCGGGAACCTCAATGGCTGCTCCGCATGTGTCCGGCGTGGCTGCGTTGCTTCTGTCACACCGCCCGGAGCTTTCCAATGAAGAGGTCAGGCAAATCTTAGTCGCGACAGCAAGCCCGCTCACGGACAATCGACTCGTCGGTGCCGGATTGCTCAATGCCGAAGCCGCGCTCCAATCGATTGGGGACTTGACAGCAAAAATTTCCCCTCCGGCGAACTTCAGCGGAGGGGATAGAGAAATCGAAATTGTTGGAACGGCCGGCGGGGATGGCTTCTTGGCCTATCGGCTGGAGTTTGGGAGTACAGAAGTCCCCAGCCGATGGTTCCCAATCGGCGAGCTACAGCAGCGCCCCAAATTTGACGATGTTCTCGGCCGCTGGGATACCTCACTGTTAGACGAGGGCGTTTATACCATCCGGCTGACGGTGAGGGCGCAGGATGGAAAAACCATTCGCGATAAAGTTGTGCTGTGGATAGACCACACCCCGCCGGAGATTTTGGAACATCAGGCGGGGTTGTGGCTCTCACGGGATGGGTTCAACACCGTTGTCACCTGGCGTACCGATGACCTCACGGATGGTGAAATCGCGTTTCGGCTCGTTGGAAGCAACGCTGATTTCGATACGCCTTTGGCTACTCAATCCAAGGATTTTACGCGCATCCACACAGCAGCCACCAGCCGGCAGCATACGCTGAACCTCACCCCCCCCTATCCCCCCCCGTGGACAGGGGGGGCAGCGCCGGGCGAGTACGAATACCGTCTCTCCGTTCGGAATCGTGCAGGCGCGATTACGGTGGACGACAACGGCGGTCAACTTTATCGCGTGCGAATCACCGATCAGCGCATCTCTCCCAATAGACTGCATGCGGTAGGGCCTTCCCCCCGTCCACGGGGGGATAAAGGGGGGGAGTTACCGGCATTGCATATCGCTTCCGCTCTGGCGGACTTTAATCGCAATGGGAAATCTGAACTCGTGGCGATGGAGATCGGCGGCACAGGTTACAAGCCAACGCAAATTTTTGAACGCGATACCGCCGGGAACTATCGGTCTATCTTTTCGACAGGGGAAGCGTTTTTCCCTTGGGCAATTGGCGATACGGACGGGGATGGCTTAATCGAAATTTTGGGCAACCGCAATGAACAAACGTTCTTGATTGAGCAGAGCGCCCCCGGCGAACTTCCTGAAGTGATGACCTGGGAAGCCGATGGAATCTGGGGCGGGCAGATCGCCGACCTCGACGGTGATGGACGGCCGGAGATTATCTCCCGGCACAGCGCGACGAACACCATCTGGATACACGAAGCGATTGGGAATAATCGTTATCGTCGCATCGCAGAACTGGCGAACCCGACAAACGGGGATAATGGCATCGGCACGACCTTCGCCATCGGGGATTTTGATGGGGATGGACAGACAGAGCTCGCGGCGGGGGATGCAGATGGGGATGTGTTTATTTACGAAGCCGTGGGCGATAATCAGTACCGTCAGACCTGGGTTGGAAAGGTTGACGCGCGTGCCGCGCACACTCTCGCCGCCGGTGACCTTGATGGCGATGGCGTTCCAGAATTTGTCGTCGGTGGACAGTCTGTCAGCGATGCGTTTGATCTCCCGGTACAGCACTGGCTCTACGTCATCTTCAAATCCATCGGGAACGATGCCTACAAAGCCGTTTGCGAGCAACGCATTCAGGGGGTGAGCACCGGCGGAAACGGAATAACGATTGCCGACGCCGATAACGACGGGCGCAACGAACTGGCGATTGTCGCCTGGCCCAACTTCTATCTCATCCAGAGGGAGGGTGGGTTCGGCAGGAGCCTCACCCTCCCTGCCGAACCCGATACCTACACGCCGATCTGGTATCACTCCGCAAGCAGCACGTTTCGCCCAATCGTCGCTGATATTGACGGAGATGGACGTAACGAACTGATGTTCAATGATGCGGATTCCTTCACCATCTTTGCATCGTCAGTGGCTCTGACAGCCGCGCTGACTCCGTGGGGGGTGACTGCGAATCCGATCAACGAGACATCTATCCGCCTCAGTTGGCAAGGCTCGCCCAACACCGTGGAATACACGCTCTATCGCGGTATCAGCGAAGGTACAGGGCTTACTATATCCCGCGAAGGCATCCGAGAAACCACCTTCATTGACGAAGGCTTGAAGGGGGGGCAAACTTACTGGTATGCGGTCGCAGGGCGGGATTCATCGGGAAATCTCTCGGAGCAGTCTCAGCCTGTATCCGTAACCCCGACTTCACCGCCACGCCTGACTGTTGCGGAATATTTCAATCCGGAGCACCTCCTGCTCCATTTTGACAAACCGATGGGGCCTTCCGCCGCAGAACCGAGTCATTACCGCTTGACGGAGATTGGATTCAGCGCGTTTCATCTGCCGCGCTCCACCTTGCTTGATCGATCTGGCCGGCGCGTCGTTGTGACGTATGAAGCCGGAACCTTGCGCCCGCTTCAAACATACCAAATTCGTGCCGCAGACCTCCGTGATACAGCGGGGACGCCCATCGCCTCCGACGCAAACGCTGTCACTTTCACCGTGCCCCCGGTAGCGGAGATTACCGATCTCTCAGCCGCCATTGTCTATCCCAACCCCGCGCGGACCGGTCGCGTCATCTTCGATCGCCTGCCTCCAGACACAGAGATTCGCATCCACGATGCAGCGGGGAATCTGATTGCGTCATTCGCGGTCAACCCAGGGGAGCACGGTAAGAAAGTCTGGGTTCTGCGTCAATCCGACCACCCCGTAAGCAGTGGAATCTATGTCTACGTTCTGGAAGCTGGGGGTAAAAAACGGATGGGGAAGTTGGCTGTGATTCAGTAGATGGCTGGGATGGAAGAATGGAAGGAATGGAAGGAATGGAAGAATGGAAGGAAAGTCTCTAGCAATCAGTAAGATATTGATTGCAAATTGGTATTACGTTTCACGTTTCACAAAATAGTGTCAACACTTTTTTTCGGAAATTTGAAACATGCCGAAATGGGACATAAATTGGTAGTGGCGAATTTATTCGCTGCTTTCAGCGACTGTCGCTACTTCGCCAATGTCACATTAGAAATGAGATCCAGTCGTAGCCCAACTTTCTAAGTTGGGCTACCGAGGACATCCTCTGGGGGAACCAAGATAGAATCTTGGGCTACAGAGAAATATGACATTGGCGAGCTACTACGGAGATGCAAATTTCAATATAGAACTGGTATATCGTAAATGAGCATTAAACATACACAACAACCCGTCCCGCAAGGTTTCCCTTGTAGACGGTGTGCCATCAACGTAAACCTTGCCGGAACCCGGTTCTACGTTAAAATGGGCGTCTCCAGAGGAATCCGTATATTCTGTCGCCATTCCGCGAAGTAATCCATCAAAACTGACGGAAACTTTTTTGCCTTTAATCGCTTTGCCACTTGATTTGGAGAAAACTCTAACAGTGACCATGACTGCACCTCCTTATATAGTTTGACTTTGGTAAATTGAGGGATGGTCATAATTCGCCGGTGGTTGAGTTGTAGCCCAAGATTCTATCTTGGCCCCTGGCGCAAGGGCCAAGTTAGAAACTTGGGCTACGATTGCCTCCCCTGGGAATTCTGAAAATTCATTTATCGATGCTTCTTGCAAGCTGTCTGTCCAGATAACTTGTCAAAAAAACCGAGCGGTACGACTACATTTGTCGCACCTCAACTGAGGCCCGCGTCCTGCGGCGAAGCTTGCGTTTGCGAATGCGAGTGTAAAAGAAAGCATGGTATCCTCCTTTGTGTGATGCGTCGGATATTCACTACCGTCGGGAGTGCAACTTCCGACGAACGTGTTCCGGAGCAATCTAACCAGAACCAATTTCGCATATTATACAGGGTTTCATAATAACTGTCAAGATGCCTCTATCTTTCTTCAGGGTGCCCTTGTAGCCCAAGTTTCTAACTTGGCACTGTTCCAAAAGCCAAGATAGAATCTTAGGCTACAACTGCCTCCCCTGGGAATAATGACCAAGCCTCGATTATCTGTGCCCCTCAACCTTCCGAAGGTTATGAACCTTCGGAAGGGTATAACACTAATTCCCAATCGACAACTGCGTGGCAGGGCTGCTGGCGACAATCGTTTGTCCAACGGAAGCGTTGACGACGATGTTGTAGGGGCGAATGGCAAGTTCGCGCCCAATGAAAGGGTTGGTTCGCACCGTCACGCCCGCGCCAACGATGTTCGGTTCAAGCACAAGGGTGGCTTCTGTCTGCTCCCCCTTGAGAATGGTGACCTGGCTTTGCGGGCGAACCCCTGACGGCAATCCAACAACGGTCAGCGTCAGCTCCTGCCGCGAACCAGGCTTTCGATTGGCGACGACTTTCAGTGGGACCGGTTTCCCCGGCATAATGGTAACCTGCTCCGGTGAAACTGCCAGCGTGACATTCGGTACCTCGGTCACGCTGACCACGAGGCTGGAACGCTGCACTGCCTGTGGCTGGTTCTGGATGCGATAGACCTCAACCGGTGTCGCCGGGTGTTGGATCACCTCGCCGCTCACGGTCTTCACGGAACCAATCACCTGCGCCACGCGGTATTCTAACGGCGCATCAGGCGCGGCGGTGAGCGTGATGAAGCCCTGGTTCATATCTGTCGGGATTGCACCGGAACTTGCCGTCACGCCGGGGGGGAGATTCGCCACTTCAAGGGCAATTTCACCGGTGAAGCCAACACGACGGGTTGCTATCACGGTTAGTAGCACTGTTCCCCCTCGACCAATGTTCGGGTTGTCTGGGGTCACACTCATGGCAAAATCGGGACTGGCTGGCGCAATGCTCGTGCGATAGATATAGCCCGCCCCTCCTTTACCGGTGACGTCTTCAACCCGTAGGGCATAATCCCCCGGTCTGGAAAAGCTATAGTCAATCCGTGCATCTCGCCCCCCATTGACCCCGGCATTATTTGCCAGCACTTCTCCGTTCGCGTTCAGCAAGGTCAGCGACGGAACCAAAGGTGAGTTGAGCGTCTCCGCGAAAAGATCAATCGAATACCCACCGATCGTTGCGAAAAATCCCCACGGCCCATACCCATTTTCAACTTTGATGAGGAGCTTGTTGCGGCCCTTGGCAAGCGGCAGTGCGATGACATCTTGTGCCGGGGCAATCGCACGGTGAACGTGGCGACTCCAGATGAGCTGGTCGTTGACCCAAACCTTGATGCCGTCATCGGAACCGAGCGATAAAATCTCCGTCTGTTCTTGGTCGGAATCGATATAGGTCAACGCATAGCCAACGACATCATCTTCGGGAACGTTTGAGAAGGCGTTGTTTCCTGTCCCGTTGGATTGATACCACCCAATCTTCCGTCCCCCTTTGCCGGTGTACTCTTTCTCCAAATCGATCTCTGTTTCAGGGGGATAGACCGTATCGAAACCGGTCTCGTTCGGATTGTCGAACGGCTGAATCACCCACCAAGGCCCAAGCGTTTTGCCTTCGGGGACAGTGAATGTGTAGTAATCAACTTCACCGGGCTGAGAGATGCGTCCACTGACCGCCCCCGGAAGGTCAAGCTGTTGCGCCTGTTGAATCCGTTGGGCCATCTGCTCGCCGAGGCGGACTGATTCGGCTTGCACAAAAGCAATAATGCGATCGCGGTCTGACGGCGAGATATCGGAATTTTCCTTACCTGCCATACGGGTGATCGTTGAGGCCCACTCTCCCGCAGAAAGGGCGCGATTGCTCGGTGAGCGCAGTTCATGGCATCGGGTGCATTTCGTCTGAAAAAGCATCCCCCCTTCGACATCTTTGGATTGGGATGCTGCCGGCGAAGTGGCATCGGAATCATCACGTATTGCGTCCCCGATAGCTCGGGATTCCTTCGGAAATTGCGTACTGCGTAATTCGTCTACCCCTACTTCTGTTGTCTCAGGAACCGTGCTGGCGATGAATGGGAAGATTCCATAAGGCGTGGAGATTTGTTTTAACCCAGGCGCGGCCTCCTTCGTGAGATCGATTGTCCACGAAGTCTCGGGCAGATTTTCGCCGCCGACAACGCCTTCAATCACTGCACCGATTCGTCCGCCCGCGGGGAAAAGATAGGTATTGTACGGAATCACGCCGCCCATTAAGCGGTAGACACACGCGGGGCTGCCACGATAGAGCAGATCGCGAATGCGGAGATAGTATGTGCCATCTGTCTGGATTGGGTAATCAATCAAGGCATCCAGGCTATAAAAACCGTTGCTACGGGCAAGTTCCTTCCCCTGCGCATCAAAGAGAGCCATCGAAGGATTGAAGAATTGTTGGCTTGAACTGTTGAGGCGATACGCCTTGATGTTGAATACATATCGCTCCCCCGCTCCGTCCCGTGAGTGTTCCACTCCGTTCCGTGAGTCTTCGACCTGTGCGCTGAATTTGAAATAATCCTCATCCCCCCCCGAACCGATGAGCCCGTTGATAACCAGTGGCAACTCAATCGCTGTCGCTTCTTTCATTGTGTTGTTTGGCTCGGTGTCAATTCCTTCTTTCTGCCCACCGACTTCAAACGGCCAAGCCGTTGACGCCCCATGCTTCCCTACAACGCGGATTTCCCGGCTGCCGATGACGGCTTCCGGGGCGATGGTCAATCGGGCGATGAGCCCTCCACTGGCTCTGGCTGCCCCTTTGAGGTACGACACAATCTTATCCCGGTCCTCGGGGCCGATGGGCGCGTTCTTTTCGTTGATCATCCGATCGACCGTCGCTTCCCATTGCGCGGGGGTCATCGATCGGTTGCTCGGCGAACGCAGTTCGTGGCATTGGGTGCACGTCTGCTCGAATAACTCCTTGTGTGTTGTATCGACCTCTCCTCCTGCGGCAAAGAGTTCACCCGTAATCCCCGGCTCCCCCTCAATAATCAACGTATGCGCCTCGTCGAGGTTCGCCCCTTGAATGGAAACATCAACGGTCGCACCTATTTGCCCCCCTGCGGGGAACAGGGCATTGATCGTCGGCATTTGAGCAAACAGATCCGAAGTCTGAACAAGCCAGAAACAGCTCATAAACATGAAGAAATGTGTCGTTTTTTTCATGGTGTGTTTTCCTCCAAATAAAACGTGATGCGTGATAGGTGAAACGTGAAACGTGAAACGTGAAACGTAAGGTGTAATATGAAGATTATAGCGAGAGTGGAGAAATAAATCAAGAAAATTCTCGGTTGGCGGATAACCGCTGAAGCAACGTCGTCAATGGGAATCGATTAGGGTATTTCACATTATCAAAAAACGAAAAATTGTGTTGATTTAAATTTAGAAGTATGGTATAATCTATCCAATTTCTTCCGGAGGAAAAAAAGATGTTTAATTTTCCCAATCTTTTCTCTTGTAAAATCCACGCAAACCCGCACCATGACTGGGTTTATGAGATCAGGGGGGGCCCCCCGGCCGCCATCCCCTAGGGGATTTTTCTGCTCCGGCTTTGTCAAGTCATTTCATCCGCCATTACGCTTTTACGGCGTCTTCAAAGGGGCTAGTACGCCTCTTTGGGGACGCCTTTTTTGTTTCTGAAACCTTGAAAAGGTTCTGAACCTTTTCAAAGTTCGACGATGAGAGGAGGAAGCGTTGATGAGACCCCAAAGAAATTTTGATTGGCACAAATTTTTTACCATCTCTGCAATTGTTGTGGGAGTTGGGTTTTTCTTGACTTCTCTGATTCTTTCCAAGATTGTTTTCAATGCAAAAGATGGGGAGATTGAAAAAGAACAGATCCAGGTTCCCAGCCTTCGCAGTCCGGAAAGTCTTCCTGTCGTTTCTGATACCCAGGAGAAAGCGGACGCCCCAGCGAAACCGAAACGTCGTACTGTAAGTGCGAAAACCTCCATCTCTTTCGACGATTCTCATCCGATTGATCCGCATCAGGACAAGGAACAATCGGACAAGGGGCAATCGAAGACGGCTGAAGAGGTTCTTGATGAGAAGATGTATCTTGATGCAGAAGGGAATATAACAGACGTGGAGAAATGGTCCCTGGCTCGCATGCACAAGCAGGGCTGGTTCAAACCTGAAGATATTCCTATCATCTATGGGGAGCCAAATGGACAACCCGATGGCGTGTATATATGGACAAAGTATAAACCTGGAGGCCCCCTGAGCTTGCAAGAGCCACCGGAACATGTTAAAGCGAGGGCCAAAGAACTCAACGAAGCACTCGATAGAGCAACCGAAATGGAGGACGCACGGGAAATGTTCAGGATTATGAGAGAGTTGTCTGAATTACATCGACCATATAAAGGCCCGTCAGGGGTATCAACGATGTACCGTGGTAGCATTCCAGATGTTTGGACTCCATACTTTCGTGCCATCTTTGAGATTGAGAAACAAGGACTAGATCAGAAAATGCAAGAACTGCAAAGGCAACTCTCCAACAGATAGCTTAGGTTAGGTAGAGGTCGGGCACCTTTTGGCCTTTATCTAATACTTCCTGGGCTTTGCCTTCGCTTTTCGTTTTCATTCAAGCGTGAAAAGCGGCTTCGTTCCTATGGCAAAGCTTCAGAAGTTCATATCCGAAAATAAGGAAGGAGGTGAGAAAGCATGTTAAGAGGAAAAAAGCACCTTCTGCTACTCATAGCCGCCGCAAATGTGGTCTTAGTGGCTGGTATATTGTATGCTACGGTAAGTACGATTACTCTCAATTTGAACATTGATGACTGGGGCGGTAATCCTGCGTTAGCCTCGGGTTCAGCTGAGCATAAGTTCTCCGCTGGATCCCATCCGTATCATTATAGCTACGCCACTACTGTGCGTCACAACGGTGCCTTTGTTGCTGACGATTATCACGCCGGTAGCGGAACAGGCCCTGGTACACCGACTTACACATCGTATGCAAGCGGGACTGCCACTGCCGTGAGTACCAGTCACAACACGACTGGCAGCCACGTTAGTTATATCGTGAATGACAACACTCCGAGCGACGAGGCTACATCTAGCAAAAGCTCATCGACATCTAGATCTCAAGACTAACCATCAACTAAGTGGGGGGATGTAACTCAAAGCTGGATTTCCAGTTGGTTATGACCGCCCCTCCAATAAGGGGTAAAAACGTAGAGTGTAGGGCGTTTTTCTCGCTTTCCGCTCTGCGGTTTTGCCCCTTTATTTTTATGTATGGAGAATCCCAACCTTGCGAAGGTTCCCAACCTTCGCAAGGTTCCGTTAGCACCAACGATTAATAGAGAGATATGGAACAGCAAATTGCGAATCAGAAAGCCAGGGGTCAAATAAAGGACTATCGAAATTTGTTCGCGTTTGCGATTGGTTTCGTATTGATATTGAATATAGCCATAGCGATATTTGTGCGGACTTCGCATGTAGACGTCCTGCAAGGTCAATATCTGGTGAGCTTTGACTCCTATCTGTATGACTATCAAGCCAAAATCATCATCAGAGAGGGAAGGCTACCGGAACGGGATAATATGCGTTATGTGCCGTTTGGGGTTCAAAATAATCAACGCGCTAATCTCAACGCTTATGCCATCGCCTATTTTTACAAGTGTGTCCGTCTCTTTACCCCGTCTATCACGCTTGATCGTGCTGCCATTGCCTATCCGGTCTTTTGCTTTGCGTTGGCTTTAATCGCTTTTGCATTGCTTGTGGACAAGCTGTTTTCAAGAGCCGTTGCCCTTCTTGCTGTAACGATGCTTGCAATCATACCGGCATTAGTCCCAAACACGATGGCTGGAGTCGCGGACAGGGATGCTTTGACCCTACTTGAGGTGTTTCTCGTCTTCTACTTCTATGTATGGGCAGCGAAGCGGTCGGCAGAGAATGTGAGAGCGCAGCTTTTATTGGCGGCGATTTCAGGTATCATTACGGGAATATTAGCGCTGACCTGGCCTGGCGTCGGAATCATCATCGCCATCATCGTTTCATATAATTGGGTGAAAATCCTTCTGGGGGAATATGGCAAAAGGGAGTTGTATCTGTACATTTCCTGGTATCTTCCTGCGATTTTTATCGCTCTGGGTCTGACCCGTGCCTATACAGATGTTTCACAGCCGCATGTCATCCTCGCCGTCTTTGTGCCAACTGCCTTTTTGGGAATCGCTCTTGCCACGGTTGCCATCTGCGGACACGACGTGCTAAAAAGAAAGTTGAGTTTGTCAAATCGGATTCCGGTCGGTTTGGCTGTGAGTCTCCTTGCGCTCCTTCTATTGACGCTTCTCATCGGGGTTGCTTCGGGTCCTGGGGGGATTGCAAGAGGTATACAGCGGGCCGGAGAGAGTTTTCTGTATCCGATATTCGGTGATACTCCATTGGCAAGGTCGATTGATGAAATGCGCCGGATGACGATTTTTGAGTGGTGGCATAGCTTTTTCGGATTTTTATTCCTGTTCATAACGGGCGCAATCGTATCCGTGTGGGATGTTGCGGGGAAATATAAGCTGCATCGGGAACTATTAACCGCAAGCTTTATCCTCATGCTGCAAACCACTTTCATCAGTTCTATCTCTGCAAAACCACCGCTGGATGGACACACCACGCTTTCAAATGTCATCTATATCATCCCGATTCTGGGGCTCTTTGGCCTGGCATACACGCTCTATCTGCGAGGCTATCCACATCGAGAGATTCAAGAGCATTCTTTTAATAATCTGATTTTCACCCTGGTGTGGTTTACAACCCTGTTTTTTTGTACTCGCGCGGTGTTCCGATTTCGGGAGCTCTTCACCCCTGCCGCTGTCATCCTGAGCGCGTATGCAATTGTCAAATTCCTGCACACATTAGGAGAGGGAGATGCCAAGCTCACGGAAAGACTTGTACTCTACATGGTCATCGGCACCCTGTGCTGGGAGACGCTTGCGTTTGGAAACACCCTCTCATTCGTTCTCAGTATCGCGTCTTTCTGGAAAATCAAAGCGTCTTTCGGCCCATACATCGATCTCAGCCTTACCTTTGGGATGATCCTTCTATGCGTCGGGTTGGGGATAAAGCCTTTTTTCGATGGCACGCGCACCGGGTATATCAAAAGTGCAACGTTTGGGGCATCAGTCTATCTTCTCGCGATTATCGCCATGGGAGGTACGATAGCGAAACCATCGATTCTTACTCCGCCGAAGGAGTGGATAGAAGCAACCGATTGGATCAAAGAGAACACCGCAGAAGATGCCGTTTTTGCGGCGTATTGGGACAACGGCAACTGGATTCTGGCATTGGCCCAAAGAGCAACCCTTGCGGATAATACCGACCTGATACCACACCGCATCTATCTTCAGGATAAACACCTCTTTCGAGCACAAGATGAAGCGGAGGTTTTGGCGTTTTTATTCACCCACAAAGCCACGCACTTGCTGATAGACGCGAGAGATCTCTTCAAGATTTCAAAGCGTAAGAGAGGAGAGTTGATTCACTCGCTGTACGCGGACAAGAGTGGGATCCACTTCTCTACCAGTTCTCATATCCCCGTCAAGAGCGTGGATTTGAGTCTTGACGCTTCTGGAGAACTCACATCCGCTGATATAAATGTAAATGGCAAGAAAGTCAACTTTAAGCCCAAACTGGCTTCCTCTGCCAAGCCGGTGTATCTCTTCAGTGATGATAGCCTGAAAGGAGGCGTCGCTGTTATTCCCGTATCCATCCATCACGAACCGGAGGAGGGCGTGGGAGAAAAGAGATGGAATGTCATCTATCTGAGTGAGATCGCAAAAAATAACCTGATACTTACACTCTATTTTCTTGAAGTCATCAGTCCACATTTTCATCTGGTGTATCCCGCTGAAAGCAAAATCCCACTCCATCAGTCGAGAACCAATGAGATTAAAATATGGGAGATTCACTACCCGGATGAAATAAAGGAGAATCCGGATTATCTTTTGTTAAAGGATAGATTATATTTTTGGCAGAAAGATTAATATAACCATGCAATCGGCAGGAGCCTCATCCTCCCCACATTATTGTAACAGCTCGGCTATCAACCTTCCATTCGCCAAATCCCAGATTCTTGCTTTGCCATCGCGCCCACCGGCGGCGACGAGCTGACCATTTGCGCTCAAATCGAGGGCATACACTTCATCCGTCGGTTGATTGAAGGTGTACAGCCGATTACCGGAGCGGAGGTCCCAGACGATGATTGACCGGTCCGCGCCCCCGGAGACGATAATCACCCCCGCTTCGCTGCCCCGTCTGCCGCAATCGACGGCGTAAACCGTCCCGAGGTGGCCGTTGTAGACGCGGACGAGCGCCCCACTCGTTTCGATCTTCCCAGAACCGCCAGTGGATTCGACCACGCGCCACGAACGGACGGCATTATCCGCCGAACCCGAGACCAGCATATTCTCCTCCGGCGCAAAAGCAACGGAATACACGGGGCCATCGTTCTGATCGAAGTTGACCAGAACCTCATAAGTCTGCGCATTCCAGACTTTCACCGTTTTGTCCGCGCTGCCCGTCACAAAATATTTCCCGTCCGAACGATAATCAACAGCTAAGGCACGATTCACATGTTGAGTCAGCGTATGTTCGGTTTTCCCCTCCGGCAAGGCGCTCACAAAAACCCGTTCATCCATGCTTGCCGTCCAGAGTAATGAGTCATTCGCGTTGGTGGCGATCGCCTCAATGGTATCATCATGCAGTTCGAGTGTCTTGATAAGAGCACCGGATTCGACATCCCAAAGTTTGACTTCGCCCCCTTCCGCAGGGGTTCCCCCTCCGGCGAATAGGATTTTGCCGTCATGCGAAAATTTCAGGCACCGCACGGCATCGGCGTGCGGCTCAAAGTTGCGAACCACCGTGTGGGTTTGGACATCCCACAGTTGCACCCATTGGTATTGCCCAACGGCAAGGTACTTCCCATCAGGGCTGAATTGAATCGACCAGATGGGGGAGGTTGGGGGGCCGGCGTGGACAGCAGGCGTGCAAACCAGAAAGCAAACGGATAAGAAGACAATTGACAATTGAAAATTAAGCGACACGATGAAGTTCTCCTTGTTCCTCAAGGTATTTGGTAAAATCATGTCCCCAATCCAAATCGACGAGATCTACGGAGTGCTCCAAGGTGCAAAGGAGCTCCCCCAAAAGCCCGAAAAAGGACACGCCGGAGGGACATCCTCGGATGGCAAGATCCAGATCTGAATCTGCTTTTGCTTTTCCATTAGCGACCGAGCCGAAGATATAAATCTCCCCACAGCCAGCCTCTTTCAGAATTTTAACGGCTAAATGGGGAGCGTTTTGAAAAGATTCGGGAATTTGAAGCATATTCTACCTCTGTCTTCGCGCAACATGTATCACATTTCACGCGCCACATTTCACTTTGGCATTCCATCAACCCGCGTCCGGATGGCTTCCCAATCCTCGGGCGGAATCCTCAAGAACGCTTCAACGACCTGCGGGTCAAAATCTGTTCCACTACACTGCACAAATTCTTCACGAATTCTGAGATACGGCCAGGGTTCTTTGTAGGGACGGCGAGAGGCAAGCGCATCAAGGACATCGGCAGCCATAAATATACGCGCACCAAGCGGAATCTCCTCCCCCATCAAACCCATCGGATAACCTTTACCATTGTATTTTTCGTGATGGTGCCACACGATCAGGGCCGCGTTTCCAATGAAAGGGATGTTTTTGAGAACCTCGTAGCCATAGGTTGTATGCTTCTGCATTTCCCTATATTCTTCATCTGTTAATCGACCCGGCTTGAGTAAAATGGTATCTGAAACACCGATTTTTCCAATGTCATGCAACGTTGCACCTAATTGGAGTGTCCGGATGTGATTGGGGTCATTGATTCCCATCTCCGCGGCAATTCGGAGGGCAAACTGGACGACCCGAATGGAGTGATTTTCCGTTTCTTGGTCTCGCAATTCAAGCAAAGAGGTCATTGCAAGAAGCGTCTGTCGATAGCTGTCTTCGAGGTCTTCATACAATTGGGCGTTTTCGATTGCAATCGCTGCATGATTTGCCAACGAGCTGAGTAGTTCTTCATCGTCTATGGAGAAGGACAACCCTTCCAGTTGGTTTAATACCTGGATGACCCCTGTCACACTCCCGCGCATATTTTTCATCGGAACGGTCAGGAGACTCCGTGTGCGGTAGCCTGTGGAACGATCGTGGGAAGGATCGAATCGCTCATCCTGATAGGCATCGGGTATATTAATCGTTTTCCCGGTCATAGCAACCATGCCGGCAAGCCCTTTTCCAACGGGGACTCTCAGCCGCCGACCTGAAATACCAGTCGCCACCTTTGTCCACAACTCATTCTTCTTTTTGTCAAACGTCCAGATGCTGCTGCGCTCCGCATCAACTACCTTCAGCGCTTCAACGGCAATGCGGTCTAAGAGGGTATCCAGGTCTGTTTCAGACCCTAACACGCGACCTGCCTCAATCACCAGGCGCTGTTTGATAAAAAACTTCAGGATTTTATCCGAGTTCATCAGCCTATCTTCATCTTCCCTATATTGACGTAAACTGGAAGCATTATTGTTTTCCATAGTTTTTGACTTCCCCTTTTGCTTATTCAGTCAAAAATTGGATTGACTGTACCATGCTGGCGTAAAAGTATAATACTCGCGCGATTACGATTTGACTTCAACCTTAATAAAGTGAGTTATTGCGCTGTCTTCGGTTTTGTACAGAACTAAATCTTCTCAATTGCCTCCGCCGGTAGCCAGCCTGCATTCTCATCTGGCAGATAAATTTTGACCCAATCACCGCGTTCCTCTTTCAGTTGAATCTTGGTCCCTTGATGCAGGGGGCGGGTGATTTCTACAGCGTCCGGATGGGGTTCACTCCCCACCGCCACTTCGTTCGCAGTGACGATTGCATAAGGAACGTTGAGCTCACGAATTTTTAAGCCGAGAAGCAATAGGAAAAACACCCAGGTCAAGCAACCGATTAACGCAACAGAACGACATATCTGTTTGAGCCGACGTTTCCGGCTGAATAACAGACCGATGCCACTCACTGCCGCCATCCAGTAAGGGACAAGCCCTAGCCAAACGATTTCATCAGGGTGTAAAGCACCATATAGAAGCGAGAATCCAGAGGGTGCTTTCACGAGGTCAAATTGGTCGGGATTCAGTGCCCTGGCGATTTTGAGATTGAGAACGGTCTCTTGGTCCCTTGGCATTAGCCGCTTCGCCCGTTCGTAGTTCACAATTGCCTTCCCCCGTTCCCCCAAACGAAAATAGGCATTTCCAAGGTTATAATACACGTTGCCATTGTGAATCGAAGCCGCGATCTGTTCGTACTTTTCGATTGCCTGTTGATACTGCCCACGTTCATAGTCCGCATTGGCACTTCGATAGCTTGCTTCTAAAATCGATTGGGATTGGGCGTGGGTGGATTGTTCCCAGCAGGCAAAACAAAGCAAGCAAACGTGAAACGTGAAACGTGAAACGTGAAACGTGAAATGAATCCATTCCTTCCTTTCCTTCCATCCTTCCATTCTTCAATCCTTCCATTCTTCAATCATTTGCTCATTCGCTCATTTGCCCATTTGCCCATTCGCCCATTCGCTTCCTTCCCTTCCTTCCATCCTTCCATCCTTCCCTTTCTTCCACTCACTCACTTCTTATTTCATCGTCTTGTCTCCGCTCTTTCTCGATTTCGTGAATGGCGGCTTTCGCATCATTGAGGGCACTTGCCATATCGGTGGGACTCATCGCAGCCGGCGCAAATCGTGCATAGTCACATTGTATCAACACCTCAACAAACTGCGTGGTTGAGGCTTCAGAAATACCGCTCTCCTTGCACTGTTGGCGCACCAGTTCTGGATTGAGCCCCGTTGGTGAAATCGTGAAGATGTCTCCGATGTACTGATACAACCCACTGGCGAGGGCCGCGAAGAAGGCTGCCGACCCACTTTCAATCTTTTGCTCCGCATGTTCGATGGCTCTCAGGGCGTTCCTCGTAGCGTTCTGTCCTCGCAGTTGCACGAGGTTGCGCTTCGCTCGCTGTCGCTGATAGACATAAGCGGCCAAAAGAGCGATAACGGGCAACAGTTGCATCCCCCAAAAAGAAGGGCGCTGATAGAAATAAACGCCTCCATCCGCTAATTTGACCGTAGCGGGCTTGATATATTGAATGTCTTGTTTCAACACCCGTATATCCGACTGCGTAGGCCGAACTGTCGTTGTTCCAGTAGACCCACCCGGAAGTACATTGATGGGAATAGGGACGGTACGAGCAATCTGATAGCTCTCCTTTTGGGGGTCGAAGTACGGGTACTCAATCGCAGGAATCGTCCAATTCCCCGCCTTCGATGGAATAATGACATACGCATACGTGCGGCTCCCCTGAATGTTCGATTCCGCTTCGTCCATAGCGTCTGTAATCTTGGGTGAGTATACGGTCATATTCGGGAGCGGCGGGGTGGCTGGCTCTGCCAATGTTTCGATGTTGCCCTTCCCGGATACTTGAAGCCGCAAGGTGAACCCATTCCCCGCTTCGATGGTCCCCCGCTCCACTCCGGTAACCCGTGAGTCTTCGACTTGCGCATCGATTTGATATTGACCAACGGCACCCGTGAATTGAGCGGGTTTCCCGGTTTGGGGGAGTGGACGGACGTTAATCTCGATTGCATCCGTGACTAAAACTTTCGGTGTATCGCTACGGCTATAACCGGCAAGCGCTGAGAGGGCAAGTTGAGCGGGTTCAATCGTTGTCGCCCCCGCAGTCAGCGGGAACAGCGCAACCTTGATTTCTTCAACTTGATAGGTTGTCCCATCAATCACTTCAGGGTGCCGCCGTTTCCTCGGCAGTTCTTTTTTCCAAAAGTATGTCAGCGAAGGCGGTGTGTACTTTGGGGGCTCAAGGCTTGGAATTCGCGCACTATAGAGATAACGAAACGTGTATGTGATTTGTTCATTGACATAAGGTCTGGGGTTATCGACAAAAGCCTCAATTTTCTGAGTGACGCCGTTAAACACATCTGTAAAAGAATTTTGTGCCCCCCCTCGCTCCCGCGCGGGCAGGGAAGTCAGTTTCTGAGATTTGGGTACAACTTCGATGAACATAGAAGCTGTCTCGTAAGTTTGGCTACCATAAGGAACTCGAATTTTCGGGAGCGTAAACTGACCGACCTTCTGCGCTATCAGGAGGTACGACCATGTGATTGAGACGGAAATTTGAGTCCCGATCAGGTGGTATTGACTCGACGAGCCAGCATAAGAGATGCTGAATTCTTGCAATGGCTCAAGTTTTGGTGGCTGAATATCTCTGAGCTGTGTACGACCAGAGATTGTCACCTGTAAGGTTGCGCTTTCGCCAAGACGGATGGTCTTCGGGCTGACCTCTGCTGATACAGTGATATCTTGACTATAAACAGCACCGGCGTATAGGTAAACAGAGATTACGGAAAGCCAAAAAGCGTGAAACGTGAAACGTGAAACGTGAAACAGATGCAAGATGCAAGTGAATCCTGAATCTTGAATCCTGAATCCTGTATCCTGTATCCGCCGGGTTGAGCCTGTCGAAACCTTGCATCCTGAATCCTGAATCCTGAATCCTTGTTTTGCACTACCAATCCTTCTCGGAGCGTTTGCGTCTTGCCAATCGCTTTCGTAATAGTTTTTTCTGGATGTCCTTCTCGTCATCGTTCATCGCCTCCAGGATGCGGATTGCGTCCTCTTTTGACATACCATCCGGCTGCTGAATCGAATTTTGTCCCGGTTTTGAAGCGGATTCCTCCGGTTGCGGTGCAGTGGATGCGCGTTTAGTTTGATTGTCAGTTGGCTGTTGTTGATGCTCCTGGCCTTTAGAATCTGCACCGTGATGATTCGATTGATTCTGTCGCTGTGATTGCTTTTCCGCTAACTTCTCAAGCGCAAGTTCCATGTTGTATTTCGCGTCGTAATCGTCGGGATTCAGACGCAACGCACTTTTATAGGAGCGGATTGCCCCTTGCAAGTCGCCTGACTGAAATTGGGCATTCCCTAAGTTGTAATACCTCTGCGCCTGAAGCAGCGGGTCTTTTGAATCAAGCGAACGCATGAATTCATTCGCCGCTTCATCGTATCGTTTCTTTTGATATAAGGCAGTCCCCAGATTATAGTGGGAGATTGCCTCTTTGGGTCGCCGCTCCACTGCCGATTGATAGGCTTTCAGTGCAGCATCGTAGTCCGCTGCCGCATAGCGTTCATTGCCCTCTTTCATCAGGCGGGACCAGTCCCCAATCCACCCGATCAGAAAGAGGGATAGAAGGATGAGGTTCATGTTAAGAAATCGTGCGAGAAAACTGGATGGCTTAACTTGTTGGGGAAACACACCCGAACCAGTCATGTCATCCTTGAGGGAAATGAAGGATCCGGCGTCCAGCGCTTCTTTTTGACATGAGCCAAGGATGAGAAGGCTATAATCTCGCATAATACCATTTCTCCATGAATTTAAAACATGAGTTGTGCCATTCCCCTTAGAATAACAATGTAATGCGGTATCCTAAAATCATCAAAATGGTATCCGTTGGCGTACCATACGCTGTGGTCGTTTCGCTGAAGGGCATTTTCAGATACCAATTTTTTGTTGACAAATCTGTGTTTTTTGACTATAGTGTATTCAAGAAGCACAGGAAAGTCAAGAACTTAACGATTTGGAACAGGAGAAGACTGTATGAGTCAAATCATCATTACTGGCGAACCCCGGTTTGAGGATATCAAAATGTTAGTGAACATGCTCCCCGAAAGTGATAGGCGAGCCTTGAAAAATTACCTGCTTTCGCAGGACAATGGAACCTGGGAAAAAGAGTTTGACAAACTGCTGTGCCGGTTCCGAGCGCATTCAAGAAGCGATGAAGAAATTGAGCAAAATGTCACGAATGCTATCCAAGGAGTTCGCAATGCAAAAAATAAGGGTTTATAGGGTGACTCTGGACACGAATATTTTCGTCAGATCCTTGATTACGCCCAGAGGAATAAACGCAAAGGTCATCGATCTGTGGAAGCAGGATGACTTCGTTTTAGTTCTGTCAAAAGAGATTATTGAAGAGATTATAGAGGTCCTTTCAAGACCGGAACTCATCAATCGCTACCCATATACCAGGCAGGATGTGGAAGATCTGGCTGTCTTTATAAACAGGAAAGCTGTCATCATTACTCCTCAAATTTCCTTTGACTACTGTCGCGACCCGGATGACAATAAGTTTGTCACCTGCGCCATCATGGGCCGGGTGCAATATCTGGTATCAGGTGATAAAGATCTGATTGATGATGAATCGCTACGAAAAATTTTACGAGAATACGGCATTCAGATTTTAGGGGCTTCTGAATTTGTCGCCGAGATACAAGCCAACTAAGCGAGGCTTGGTCATAATGATTCTGGTGGTCAATTGGCAATTGTTCACTACTGGCAGTTCTTCGCCGCTCTGCAAACCTGCCAGAATCCATACCTCAATGGCGTCAATCAAGTTCTCACGCGCACCCTCAAAAGAGGCCCCCTGGGTGAAGCATCCGGGCAAATCAGGTGCCTCCGCCACCACAACGTCCAACACGTCGCCCTTCTCGTAAATTGCGTTTTTGAGTACCTCCGCCACATACTCCCTGAGCGCCACTCGGCGCGGAGATTTTCTGTTCATGGGACTCGCCTCCTCCTCATGGAAACTACGTTTTTCTGCCATAACGTGATTCAAATCCCGGAAAATCTTTGAGAACTTCTGAAAGCACCTCTTCGTCGATGTGCATAATAAACTTTTCACTGGCTTCTCTGATTTGGGCTTTTAATGCCTCATCAGGCGGCCAATTCCAACCCTTCTTTTCTGGTACTTCTACTCACCGCTGATGCGGCGCACTTGAGCCATGAAATTCCCTCCTATTTGGAGTACGGAAGCTCTGCTTCCGCTGCAAAAGCAGATCCTTCGCTCCGCTCAGAATGACAGAGCTTACCCACTCCAGAGAATTGACCTAAAGCCCCCAATGCTCATCAATCTCTCGCTGGTATCCATTGACCTTGCCATCGAGCACATCAGCGAGACGCACTGCCTCGCCAGACCAGGCCGATTCGTAGATTGCGATGGAGATGGCTTTGGCTTGCAGGCCTGTCCAGCCATCCACTTCGGGTGGACGCCGATCTTTGATTGCATTGATGAAGTCATACACTTCGAGCGTAAAACCGTCCTCAATCCCCAACGGGAAGAGCCTCTCTTTTTCGTCAGGGCTTAACGTTTCGAGGTACATATCCCGCAGTTGGTTGATTGAGCATTTGGTGCCGTCGAGCTTTTCTACCTCCCCGCGATCTTGAAAGACGAACGGGTGAAAGACATCGCCGTGGTCTCGAATCACACCCGCATTCCCATAAAAGGCGACATTCAGAAAACTGTGTACGGGCGCTGCAATTGTCCAACTCCATGTCCCGATGACGCCGCTCTTAAAGGTGATCACCGCGACCCAGGTATCCTCGTGGCAGGAGGGGACTTTTCCCCTCTCCGTGTGATTTGCAAACCGACCATCGAGCTGCCGAACTTCTGCGTAAACCCGCTCGACATCACCGAAGAAGTAGTGGATGGTATCCATCATGTGCGCTCCACTGTCCATCACCATGCCGCCGCCGCTGAAGTTTTTGTCCAATCGCCAATGCCAATTGCCAATCCTCGACGGGTCTTGCCAACCTGCCGATTGAGCAAAAAACATTCGGGGCGTTCCGATAATGTTCCCGTCGTTGAGTGCCCACCTCACCGCTCGTTGGCGCGGATACCTGCGACAGTTCTCAGCGGTGGCAGTAATCCTGCCATTTTTCGCCGCAACGTCGATCATTTTTTGGCTGGCTTTGATCGTAATGCCGAACGGCTTTTCAGTCATAATATCCACGCCGGATTCCAGGCAAGGGATGGCGGTGATGTGATGATGCGAATGCGACGTGCAAATGTCCGCTCCGTTGAGCGCTTCCGCTTTCAACATCTCTTCGACGCTGGCATAAGCGCGGGGCGTGGTCCCTTGAAACGCCGCAATTTTTTCCGCAAACTCCTGCGCCGCTTCCTGACGCACGTCACAAGTGGCATCAATCGAAAAGGTATCAACACCTTTTCCAATTAACTCCTGGTATCCCCTCAAATGTGCATTTGCGATGCCACCACAACCGATTAAGGCTAAACGAACTGGTTTATCTGACACGATTTTCCTCCAAAGAATTTTCGCTTGACTCGGCAATAAAATCTTGACTTTTTGCTAACTTCAGTTTACTATACCATTGTCGTTTTGTCAAGAGATTAAGGTGTTGGGTAGGGTCATTTAATTATCAGTTAAGCGAACGTCGGTTGAGTAGCGATAGCGTATCGAAACCTAGTGAGCGTTGGTCTCGATACGGCTTCGCCTACTCGACCAACACTCAAAAAATCGATAATTAAATGACCCTAGGTGTTGGGTGTTAGTAATCCCTAAAAGGACAGAGGTTTTTCGCATGACGCTCGGAAAAGTTGTGGGGACGATTGTTGCCACACAAAAAGATGAAAAATTGATCGGCAGTAAGTTGATGATTGTTCAAGATGTCGATCTGGATGGAAATCTGGTCAGCCGATACACGGTCGCTGTCGATGCTGTTGGAGCTGGCGTCGGTGAACTGGTGCTAACTGCGGGCGGGAGTTCAGCACGTTATACCAACGTCACCAAGAACAAGCCTGTTGATGCCGTCATTATGGCTATCGTCGATGTTGTTGAAGTGCACGGTGAAATTCGGTATCAGAAGTGATGTACAACGTTTTATAACCTTGAAAAGGTTCAGAACCTTTTCAAGGTTGCTAAAGGAGGAAAACCAATGCAAAAATCAAAATTCACAATCTTTATTATTCTGCTCTGCGCCGGACTTTTAGCGACCTGCGCCCCGGTGCAACGAGAACCTCAAGAGAAACCGCAGCTCCGTTCCGAGAGTCCGCAAGGCGGACCGGGTCAGGCGACGGAACAGGTCAGCCCCACAGACGGCGCGAAGATGGTCCTTATCCCCGCCGGTGAGTTCTGGATGGGGACGGACGCCAACGAAATTCCACAGCTTGTCGAGTGGGCAAAGAAGCATTACAGCGATACCCAAGCCAGTTGGTTTGAAGATGAGGCCCCTCGTCATAAGGTCTATGTCGATGCGTTTTATATTGACAAATACGAGGTGACGAATGCACAATATCAGAAGTTCATGAGAGCAACTGGACATCCAATGGTTGCAACCGCACGGGACTCAAGATTCAATGCCCCAACTCAACCGGTCGTGGGTGTAACGTGGTACGATGCCATGGCTTACGCGAAGTGGGCAGGGAAACGCCTGCCGACGGAAGCGGAGTGGGAGAAGGCGGCGCGTGGAGGGTTGGAAGGAAAGAAGTATCCGTGGGGCAATCAGGACCCAGATGGTTCTCAGTGCAACTTTGCGGATAAAAACGCGCCAAGCTATTGCAGTTGGGCGGATAGGAATGCCAACGATGGTTATCAATACACCGCCCCTGTTGGGAAGTATCCACCAAACGGCTACGGCTTGTATGACATGGCTGGGAATGTCTGGGAGTGGTGCCTGGACGAACACGATAGCGGTTTTTATGCCAAAAGCGCTGGTCGAAATCCAGTGGGTGGAGCTACGAACATAACGGATATTATATCTGATTTCACGAATGTTACAGAGTTCCGCGTCCTTCGCGGCGGTAGCTGGAACGGCACTTCGGACGGCGTGTGCGTGGCGGGCCGCGACGGCGGCGCCCCGACGAACGCGCACGACAGCCTCGGTTTTCGTTGCGCAGGATCGGTTACCCCTTAATCCCTTTACCCCTTTACCCCTTTCCGGTTCGGCGTTTACGAATTCATGAGTTTAAGCCCGCGAAGCGGGATCTGGTTTTTTTTTGGAAATTCCCTTTTGTATTAGTTCGCCAATGTCACATTAGAAATGAGATCCAGTCGTAGCCCAACTTTCTAAGTTGGCCAACCGAGGACATCAGCCGCGGGGGCCAAGATAGAATCTTGGGCTACAGAGCCTGCCCCGCTCTATCGGGGGAAATGTGACATTGGCAAGTTAGTCAAGATGATGATCGGCACCCCCGCTCGGCTTGGATTTGCCAATCCAAGCCATGACCGATGGTCTGGATTTGGCAATCCAGACTGAGCGCAATCCATCGGGAGCAGTGTCAACCATCTTCCTGACCATTACATTTTTGCATGAAATGGTATAACAAAGTCAAGTTCCCCGTGAAAGGAAAACCATTTGAAGGGAAAGAGAGTTGAATATCAAAAGTCCTTGAGAACGAAGCTGGAGCATCCGGTTTATCGAGAGCTCTTTGGACTCTCAGAGAATATTGAGCTGGAAGCTGAAGAAGATTTCGTCTTACAGCGGGAATTTCGGATTGACTTCGTTTTTCGGAAGATCGAGAAGAAACTGCCTCTTAGCGGAATCTTCTCGCACTTCAAAACGCATAACCTTTTCGAGTTCAAATCGGTCAATGACGCCTTTGACCTTGTCCAGTTAAGGAAGTATTTGGGCGAGTTGTTCTGGTGGTTATACCTCAAGGATGAGGGGCAGCTTGAAGGCAAGGAAGTTACCCTGACCATCATGACCGTCAGGAGACCGAGCAACGTGCTGAAGTATTTACAACAACTGCACTCACAAATTGGCTTAAGGAACGAAAGCCCTGGCCATTACCAGTGGTCGGTGATGGAGATTGAGGTGCATCTTTTAGTAATCAACGAACTTGATGTCCTCCGCAAGCATTACGCCTGGCTGTTGTTTGCCGAAGGAAGGAAGTTTGAAGCCTACCGAGAACAGTTGTCACAAGACATCTCTGGCGATGAAACTTCCCAAACCTACCTTGATATGATGAGTGAATTAGAACAGGAGGGAAAAGAAAGAATGGCGGATGAAATTCTCCAAAGAGTCATTAGTCGGATGTCCCCTGAACGTGCTGAGAAGCTAATTCTTGGCCTACCAGCAGCGGTGACGCAGCAGTTGCAGGTGAACGCAATGAAGAAGATGTTATCCCAACTATTGCAAGCGAAATTCGGCGCGTTGCCAGAGGAAGTTGTAGGTCGCATCCAAAAAGCAGAATCAGAAGATGAGTTATCTAACCTGGCCAAAAAGCTAATCACCGCTTCTTCTTGGGCTGAACTTGGATTGAGTTGAGTGACCCTTGAAAAGGTTCTGAACCCTTCGTTGTACTCAGGGCAGGCTCTTTTCAAGGGTGTGGCGGTAAGTAGGCGAGTTGCATTGAGCGGGCATACTGAAGGGTCCACGGCGTGTGACCTGTGTTGGTTTATTTGAAGCCAGCCTAAGATAAAAACCGCGGGGCAATGACTGGTAAGCGAAATGCTGAACGTCATCGCCCCATTTTTATCGCGCAAGTCGCCCGACTTGTACTTGGGTGGCACAGATTGATGGATTTACGCGATATGGATGAGAAATTGTCACTCAAAATCGAGCTTATCAAGCAGATTGGCTGGCTAGTCAAGTTGCGTTGGATCGCAATCACGGGTGTATTTGTCACCGTTGGTGTTGCGAGCTGGGGACTCCATATCATTGAGCAGCCATTGCCGCTGTTCGCGATCGCCACGCTGATGGTGCTCTACAATTTTGAGCCACAGATTTATCCCAAACATATCACAGAGAAACCCCTCGCATCGATTAAGCGGCACGCTGGAGCGCATATCATACTGGATGTGCTGTCGCTAACGGCGCTGATCCATTTTAGCGGCGGCGTCGAAAACCCGTTTATTTTCTACTTCATCTTCCACTTGATCATTGCCAGCATTATTCTCTCTAAAAGAGTGAGCTACATTCTCGCCACATTCAACACTGCCCTTCTGAGCTCCCTTATTTTCCTGGAGTATTATCACATCCTGCCTCACTATCATCTTGAAAATTTCTTGCCTGAAACGCTCTGGCGGGATGGACTCTACATTTCAAGCGTGCTGTTTGTGTTCACAAGTACCTTGTTTTTTTCTGTCTATCTGGCAACATCAATTATGGACACGGCAAGAGCCCGTGAAGCGGAAACGCGCGAGTTGAAGGAGAGCCTGGAGGAAAAGGTCGTTGAACTGGAAAAAACAAGGAAAGAGGTGCTCTTCGAGCGCAATAAACTCAAATCAATCATTGAGTGTATGCAGGAAGGGGTTGTCTTTGTCGATGACAAACACCGGGTGTCCCTATTCAATAAAGCCGCGCAGCAGATCAGAACAGAGAAATTAGGATTGGATGTCGAATACAGCCCCCACGCTCCGATTGGAGATTTTCCCCCGACAGCGCCTGCCTCGCGCCATCGGGGTTCGCGAGTTGCGCGCGGCGAAATCCCACAAAGCGGAAGCTTTGCTTCGCTCGAGCTATGTCCTGAAACTTACGGACCTCTGTTGCAAATTGCGGAAGAATTATCGAAGGGACACGCTGTGATTGAACACCAGAGCCTCCAACTCAAGGACAAGTTTTTTGAAAACACTTACTCTGCGGTGCGCGATGACACCGGTCACTATTTAGGGACGGTGCTGGTTTGCCGGGAGGTGACAGATCGGAAGCGAATGGAACAGCAGATGATTCAATCTGAAAAGATGGCTGCGATTGGAGAGTTGGCGGCAGGCGTTGCACATGAGATCAATAACCCACTGGATGGCTTGCTCAATTGTATCCTGCGAATCAAGCGCAACCCAAAGAACGAAGAGCAGACCCAAGAATACTTGGATCTCATGGAAGAAGCCATTCGGCGGATTGAATCGACGGTGGGACAACTCCTTAACTTTTCGCGTAAACATGAACTTGCGCTCACGTTGATTCCCTTGAATGAGGTTGTCGATGAGGTTGCGGTTTTGATTGCATACAGCGCGGACGAAAAAGGCATCCGAATCGAGGAGCAGTTTCAAGCAGACCTCACTCCCATCCTTGGGGATAAACATCTTTTAGAGCAGGTGGTCCTGAATCTGGGACTCAACGCGATTGCCGCCATGCCCGATGGCGGTGTGCTGACTTTTAAGACCGGGAAGATCGAATTTGATTCCCTGCTCGGCGAGGCGGCTGTCTATGTCCAGATCACAGATACAGGAATTGGCATTCCGAAATCGGTTCAAGATCGAATTTTCGATCCGTTTTATACAACAAAGCTCACAGAGAACGGCACAGGGCTTGGACTTTCCGTATCCAATCGAATCGTTAGACAACATGAGGGAGTGATTGAATTTGAAAGTGAGGTGGGCCGAGGTTCCACATTTACCGTTAAATTACCCATAAGGAGGATTCGAGAAGACACATGAAGGTACTGGTTGTTGACGATGAAAAGATTAAACGGATTACCCTGCGCGATGACCTGCGCGAGGCAAATTATGAGACCATTGCGGTTGAGTCTCCCACCATTGCGCTACAACTTTTGCAGAATGAATATTTTGATGTCCTTGTGACTGACCTGCGAATGCCTAAGATGCACGGAATTGAGTTTCTCAAGCGTGTCAAAAAAGAGTATCCACAGATGACCGTGATTATTATGACCGCTTATGCCAGCGTCGAAACGGCTGTGGAAGCGATGAAATTTGGGGCTTATAACTACATCAAAAAGCCCTTTTCGAGCCATGAACTGATTGTCATGTTGGATAAACTGAAGGGACTCCGTGGCGGGGAGGGGTTTGAAACCCGCGCGTATCCAGTTCACATGGAGCAGCGGTATCCGTATCACGATATCATTGGGAAAAGTCAGTCGATGAAAGAGATCTTTAACTTGCTTGAAACGATCTCCGATTCGAGCAGTAACGTGCTGATTTACGGTGAAAGAGGCACAGGAAAAGCGCTGCTTGCAAAATCCATCCATCTCAATAGCTTGCGCCGGCATCAGCCCTTTGTGGCTGTCAACTGTGCTGGCATATCGAAAGAGGGATTAGAGAGCGAAATCTTTGGACAAGAGAAGCCCCCCCTCCTCAATTCACCCCCAACATTGGCAGAGGAAGGCGAGGGGGCAGATACCCCCGATCGGAAATCGGGGTTCAAGTTAGCGCATAAAGGCACGCTTTTTCTCAAAGAAGTGAATCACACTCCCGCTGAGTTTCAAGCCAAGCTACTCCGCATCCTCGAAGAACTGGCGTTTGAGCGAGTGCGAGGAAGCCGGACAATTCACGGAGACGTTCGGGTGATTGCCTCAACGACGGAAAATTTGCGAAATAAAGTTCAAAGCGGTGCCTTTCGGGATGACTTATTCTATCGGCTGAATGTGGTCCCAATCTTTCTACCCCCCCTGCGTGAACGGGCGGAGGATATTCCCCTCTTAATCAACCATTTTCTAGAGCTATTCTCTCCCAATCGTCCCATCCACAGTGCCCCCCAGGCGGTCGAGCTGCTGATGGGATACCCATGGCCGGGAAATGTACGCGAATTAGAAAATGCTATTGAAAGACTTGTAACGGTTGGCGGGGGTCGAGATATCACCGTTGAAGATATTCCACTCGAATTCAAACTGCCGACCTCTATCGGCCTTCATGATACATTAGGCGAGACTTCGTTTCAGGAGATTATCCAATCGACGGAACGCGAACTCATTGCCTGGGCAATGCAGAAGACAAAAGGGAACAAAACCCAGGCGGCAAAGCTGCTTAAAATGAAGCCTTCCACCTTCCGTGACGCCCTCTCCAAATACATCAACGAGATTGAGTGGGAAAGATGAGGGGGGCGGAAATAGAGGGGGAAGGATGGAAGCAAGGAAAGGGAGGGAGAAAACGAGGAAATGAGCATGTCTCACGGGATACGCATTACATATTACGCATGACGCCTTTATAGCACATGCAGGTGAGCGCAACCTAACGGTTCAGGGTTCAACTCCCCGCGCCTGAGACACTGGAAAACACAAAGCATTGGTTGGTGTGGGGCGGCTGCAATGGGTATTAGGCAACAATTTACAATGTGATTTATTTGCCTGTGTTCGGAATTTCTTTAATTCTTATTGTCGCGTTTTTTTGATTGTAATCAATTTCTTCTATGACCATGAAAAACTTACGCCCCTGATATTGAAAGTCAACCCTGTGGCCTACGAGCCATCTATTTATTCCTATAATACTCCTCGTCCTGTCTGGCAAGGTATATCTGCTAAGAACACCTCTCGTTCCCAGGAAATTTGTAATCTCATCAACGGCAAAAACAAATCCTGTTTCTTGATCCACATAAGCTTTCTGTTCCCCAACAACTTTTACTACTTCATATAGTTTATACGAGGTAGTATAGTCATTACTTTGCTCCACTGACTTAGGATTGTCCACTTGTTGTTCAGTGCCTGTAGCTGATTTACTGGACTGTTTATCCTTCGGTTCATTTGAACCTGTTCCTGAAATCTGATAAAATCGAAAGCACGGCGACGAAACCACAGCAGAACCCTTCCAAATCCTTCTTGTCACCTTAAAACTCAATAAACTCTTTTGGATAATGGCTCAGATCCAACTTTTCTTCTTCCATATTGAGCCTAATTCCCCACTCTTGCATCGTCAGGGCACCCATTAAAACTTCAATTCTTTTTCCGTCCTCGTCTGCTCCGATTTCTTCAAGGACTCTGGCGTGAGCTAAGATGGGAAATCCATCGATCGTACATTCGAGCCTACAATCATTGAGAATATGATGTGACTGACCCCCTAAGCTGACGAATTGAGGCGCTTTTAGCGTAAACATGGGTAAGTCAATGGCTATATCCTTGACAATGTAAGTATTTCTTGCCCCGCTATCAAATAAAGTCCAACCCTGGCGACCCGCTATGTCTATATCTCTTCTGATTCTTCCCATAATAACCACCTATAGTCAGGAGTCGATAGCCCCCCTCTTAAGTGTTGCTAAATTCTAAAAACCACAAAGACACGAAGCGTCTCAAGCTGACGGTGCAAATGTAACATCAGTATATCATAGATTCAGTTCCTCGTCAATTGAAAAAATATCGGTTCCTGTTTGATGTTGACAGCATACCACCGGCGTGTTATCTTATCCTGTGCGAAGGGATTCGTGAGGATTGCCTGAAGATGCGGAACATAAATGGATAAGGACAAAGGCGAAAAGCCTATTGCCAATGTGCATGAAAGGAGAAATCGATGGTTCAAGTGGTTCCGTTGAGATACGACACGGCGTTTAAGAAAGCCTTCAGCCAACCGACAATCTTTTGTCAGTTCGTCCACGATGTGTTGGGGGTAGACATCCAGATTGAGAAAGTCCATCAGGGATATCGATACCTCAAACCGGTGGGACAGGTGGATATTGAGTACGATCTGTTTGCCGAGGATGAGGCGACCCGAATGGTTGTGGAGATCCAGCATGTGAAGGAGCGAGACTTCTTTGATCGCCCCGATGGATCGGGATCTCGCTTCGCTAGAGACTTTCTCTACTATCACCTCGTCAGTTTGGTCGAGCAGGTGAAAAGCAGTCGGAATTATCAAATCGATAAGACCGTCTATACAGTCGTGGTGCTGACCAGCCCGTCTCTTGACACGGGAATCGATTGCAGTGTGCTAATGGGGGATATCAGTTTTGTCAATGAGTTCAGACGGAAAGTGGAGATATATCCGCATCAATTGGTGTTCTTGGTGCCGCGCCTGGTCAATGAGGAAACTCCCGAAGGCATCAAGGCGTGGCTGGAGTTGATTGCGGACTCGTTGGACGATGAGATTGATGAATCACGATATGTTTCCCCGATCTTCCAACAGGTGATTGAAGCCATCGAGATGGACAACCTTTCCCCAGAGGAACGTCGTAAACTGAAGGACGAAGCCGTTTGGGAGGATGCATTGAAAGCGGATTATGAGAAAGGGCGCGAAGATGGACTCCGGGAAGGAAAAGAGCAGATCGCCCGTTCCCTCCTGAGAGAAGGAGTGGACATTGACGTGATTACAAGGACAACCGGACTCGATCGGAAAACGGTCGAGAAACTCGAAACCCAACGAATAACATAACGAAGGTTGCCGATCGGGGGAAATCCATGGTTCAAGGAGGAAGCGGTCTGCCACCGTCTTTCTCCTTTCTGCTGGCGCATCACGTCCTACACCTCAATCGCCCCACCAAACTCCCGATCAATCGTAATCATCCCTTTGGCGGCGAAATTTCGGACAACGCCGGTGATCGCTTGTCGTGCGGTCTCAGCAATCTGCAACTGTTTCGGCGTGAGTTGACTCATCTCGGTTTCCACATCGTGGGCGGATTCCTCCGATAGGTTGCGAAGGAATTTTTCCCGGATAATCGGCGGGGCATTGTAAAGGGCAAGCGCGATTGTACTTGCATCCAGTACCTGCAAGATGGTTTGTATCGCGGAATCATCCAAAATTGCGAGGTCTTGGAAGGTAAAGAGTTGCTCATTGATGCTATTGACGAGCTCCGGCTGCTTCGCCTCCAAAGATTCCAACAAACGGTTCTGGTCGCCTGTTTTCATGCGCAACAGCAGTTTGACCAGGTTTGATGCCCCATCGCCAAAAACGGTTGTCTGCTCGGCGGCAGTTTGAATCCCGTTCACCAGGCGCGTATAGATATCTTTGACTTTCTCTGACTCAACGATTTCTATGGTCGCAATGTGTTCAGCGACGGCAATCTGTTTAGCGGTCGGAAGTTTAGCGAGAATTTGCGAGGCGTGTTTGGCAAGTTTGTGGGAAGCGTTTTCGAGCATCAGCAAAAAAATAGCGATGTCCGCATCCGCCTCATCTTTGATGGCACGGAGGACAACTCGCGCATCGGTTTGTTCGAGGAGCGCTGTCAACTCCTGTACAGACGTCCCTTCTAAAATCACTTCAGACAATTCGGACCCCCCTTTCTCCAGAGACAATTTCCCCAATCAGGAGCGGCGTTTCACCCGCCCCCTTGAGGACATCAACTGCCGTGTCGAGCCTGTCCGGCGAGATAACCAATACCAATCCGATTCCCATATTGAAGACGCGGTACATCTCCCCTTCCGCTACGTTCCCTTTTTTCTGCAAGAAAGGAAAGATGGGAGGCATCTCCCATGCCCCTTTTCGGATGACCGCGCAGCAATTTAGCGGCAAAATGCGAACCACGTTATCCGGCAATCCGCCGCCGGTAATATGCGCGATGCCTTTGAGTTCGCAGCTTTTCCGCAGATTCAGAACCGTCCTTACATAACTCTTATGCGTTTTGAGCAGTTCTTCACCAATCGTCAGGCCAAGTTCAGGAATGTATTCATCCACCGGATAACGACAGGTATCAAACACAATTCGACGGGCTAATGAAAAACCGTTTGTGTGCAATCCGAATGACCCTAACCCGATTAACCCATCCCCGGGCTGAATCCCGTTTCCCGTAATCAACTGGGAACGCTCTACCACACCGACAATCGTGCCGACCAGGTCATATTCACCGTCCGCATAGAATCCCGGCAACTCCGCTGTTTCCCCGCCGATCAACGCGCACCCAATTTCTCGGCACCCTGCCGCCAATCCGTTCATAATCTGCTCTGCAACTTCAGGTTGCAGTTTACTCGTACCGATATAGTCCAGAAAAAAGAGCGGTTCCGCCCCTTGCACGAGGATGTCATTGCCGCAGTGCGCCACAATATCAAACCCGATTGAATCGTGCCGCCCCGTCATAAAAGCAATTTTGAGCTTGGTGCCAACGCTATCCGTACTTGACACGAGAACCGGTTGTTCGTATTCGCCAAGTGCAAACAGCCCACCGAAACTGCCGACATCGCTCAAGACCTCGGGGCGATACGTCGATCGGATGAGGGGTTTCAGGCGTTTCATCGTTTCCGCTTTTGCCTCAAAGGAAACACCCGCATTGGCATAAGTCAATCCCTGTTCCGCCATATGGATTCCTTTCGATTTTTCATGCGTTCATTGAAGGTGGATAGACGGCGGTTTTCAATCGCGGACATGATGGATTGCATTTTTAGCATCAAAACAACCGCTAACACCGCACAGATTCCAATTACAATCATCAGTGCTAAATCTGTCGCATCTTGTGGGGCGGTTGTGGGGTTGATGCTTTGAATGATGAAAGTCACAGGTTTCAGCAGGATGGCTCCAATCAGGCCGCAAATCAGAACTGCGTAAACCGTGTACTTGCCCTCCGGGGTGTGTACATCTTTCGTGACATTTTGGAAAGGTAGCAAAATTCCCATTCGGTTTCCTCTTCTCGATCTGTTTAGCATGGAATCCCTCCTATATTTATCAGGTGTTAGGCAATTACATAGAAATTGTAATCAAACAAATGAGCCAATAGACTGCTCCCACCATTACTTCATCGCTTTCAGAGATTTCAGGAACTTCTCTGCCTGATCAGGGCTGTGGAACTCAAGCAACGACACATTTGAGAATACGCCCGCGTCGAACAAAGCTCGGAATTCCCGTCGGCGGCGAGAGTATGTCGTGATTACCCACCAAAGAAGTGACTCTCGACTCAGAAACGTTAGGCGAAAGGATTCCCGGTTCCCAGCGAAGAGCACCTCCCGCCGGATGAGCCGCTTGAGGGTTCGACTCAGGACCCGCCAGAAGACGATGAGGAACGGATAATTGAGCCAAACGATTGTCGTCGCGCGTGGCCAGACAATATCTCGGACTACATGATAATTTCCATCGACGACCCATAGCTCTTGCAAGGTTGCTTTCTCGGTTAGTTCCCGAAACGCATCACGATGTCTCGGTGTCCAATTTGGCCCCCAGTGAATTGCATCAAGTTCAACATGCGGGGATGCCAAGATACTGGCAAGCGTTCGTGCAAATGTCGTCTTACCTGCACCGCTGGTGCCGATGACCACCACACGCCCTAAATCATGGTTCACGATGCTCCCTCATAACATACCTCAAACCGCCTGAATGCAAGCACGAATGTCCTCTAATTGCAGGTCTGGATAGTAATCCTGAATGATTTCTTGAAAGGACAGCCCCCCGCTCACTAACTCAAGGATACTCTGCACCGGAATTCGGGTGCCAACAACGCAAGGTTTGCCAAAATGAATGTTGGGGTTGACTGCAATTCTTTCCCTCATTTTTCCACCTCATGCTTGTTAATCCCTAAACTTTTGACTGAAATTGGTAATCGTAATCCCGACCACTTTTTTGCCGCGCAGCCTCACAAACACACCATCTTCAAGTATATCTGTATCTGTTGCATTTTGAGGTCGCTCCAAACTGATATACAACACATCGGCTTCCTCATCAAAATCAAACCATAACTGCTTGGCACCAATTTTTTTAATATAAGGCAAGGCTTTAAAGATCTCCTGGACTATGGGTGCTTCTGCCATACAATTCTCCTTTCGAGCAACCTTTTAATTCGGGTTGTGAAAAAAGCCGTTAGCCCTGTTGGATAGTTTTCGGGAGCACTTGATAAAATCACCCGTCAAATCGGTGCTTCTCAATTATCCTCCTGATGCTCCGAATACCTGGCGAACAACACCTTGAGCACCTCTTCCCCATCTATCTCTCCATTGCTGATAAATCTTTCGACCTCTACCGACCCATCATCCAAGAATTCAATCTCCCACCGTTCCCCAGGCACAGCAACACTGACCATCATCGCTTCATCACGCGGGCGAGCCAGACTATAGCTGATGCCCCTTTGCTCCAGGTAATCTAAAAACCGCATCAATTTATTAAACACGTTATCGCTCATCGATCAAACCTCTTATACCATTTTTAGTTTGAAATGCGACGATTTGTCGGGAACCCAATCCCCCTCACTCACATCTAATGCTAAATGCTAAATTTAGCATTTAGCATTTAGCATTTAGCATTGTCATAGAATAGTCGCATCTGGAAGTCCAAATGGTATTATCTGTTAATAACTTCCGAACGACCTTAAAGCCGGGTTTGTTTGCTCTGGCCCCGGCTTCAATCTGCTCCCATGTCATCTGACTAAACTCAGCCCAACTCTGTGAGCCTTTTGGAAGTTGAGCCTGTTTAACGCTTCCTTGCTTTTGCTTGAGTATATCAGCAACTTTTTGCCCCGAGAACTTATGTACAATTTTCTTTGCCTCCCTTTTAATTCTTGAGGTGGGTGTGTGCCGCGCTCCTTCACCCTTCTACTGTAACCTGAACGTGCTTTGACGCTCAGACTGCCAATCGTTCTTCTAGGTGCTTGTGTAAAATCACTAACTCATCTCGGTTGAGGTTATCCAGCGCCAATAAAAAGGCTGACAATGGAATTTGTAGCCGTACCACCGGTTCAGCCTTCAGTAAATTTTGTCGCAACACCGTAGCGATTTGTTGAGCGTCGTCCCATACCTCTGTTGCACTCATGACTTTGGCCTCAGGCTCATGTGCTGATTTGCGTTTCATTGTTACCTCCGGGCTTGTTTTGACATTGATAGCAGCGGCAATAATCCCTAAATAAGTGCTTGCTTGGGTCGCCGAGCAGGAACACCGTATAGCATCCCTTCAGCGCTAATGTCTTCGTCTATGTCTGGCCAGTGTACACCTTGGCCGTCCCCAATCATCTCAAAGTGATTCCGCTGTTCTAGGGTGGCATCGGATAACCGCCACGACCAGGCAAGTGGTACGCTGATGGTGCGGCCATCAGTCAGATCGGCTGTAATTGTTTCCTCAGTCACCTGGACGTTCTTGATGCGGGGTTCAATGTTAATCACAGTGCTCATGCCATGCCTCCATAATCTTGCGTAGGTTAGACTGAATAATTTGGCGAATACGATTAAGTTCACGCGGTGAAAAGCCCTGATTTTTACTCAAGGCGATAGGATTAAGCCAGAACTTGCATCCCCTGTTTTCCTGTTTGACATGTACATGTTCGGGTTCGTTGCAATCAAAGCTATAAAAGAAGAAACGGTATGGACCGGGAATGTTCTGAATGGTCGGCATCTATCCCTCCTCATCTTCGGCGAACTCAGCCTCAATGAAAGACCTCGCATCGAAATCAATCGGGAGCTGTTTGGTGGGTTGCCCGCTAAATTCGACAGGATAGTTGCCATTGAAGCAAGCCGTGCAAAAATTTTGGCGTGACTTCACGCACTTGAGCATCCCTTCGATGCTGAGGTATCCCAAACTATCGGCACGGATATATTTACAGATCTCGTCAATGGTGTGGGAGCTGGCAATCAGTTCTTTGCGGGTCGGCGTATCCACGCCGTAAAAGCAGGGCCATTTATTCGGTGGGGAGGACACACGGAAATGGACCTCTTTTGCGCCCCCGAGGCGGATGAGCTTCACCAATTGGCGGCAATTCGTTCCCCTCATAATCGAATCATCAACCACGACGATACGCTTGCCTTCAAGCACATCTCGGATGGGATTCAGTTTCACCTTGACCATGAGGTCGCGCATCTCCTGGGAGGGATTCATGAAAGTGCGCCCAACATACGGATTTCGATGGAGCCCGATGTCAAATGGAATACCAGATTCCTCCGAATACCCCAATGCCGCGATGGTTGCCGAATCCGGGACGGGAATCACGATGTCCGCATCAGTAGGGCATTCGCGCGCCAGTTGTCTCCCAAACTCCCGTCGCGGGCGATTGACCAGCTCACCGAAAACAACGCTGTCTGGTCGCGAAAGATAGATGTACTCGAAAATACATTGCGACAAATGCGGCAGCATCTGCCCAAACATAAACGATCGCGGCTCTTGATCGGTTGAGGTAATTGTAACTATCTCGCCGGGGATAATCTCGCGGATCGGTTCAGCTTGGATGACATCGAACGCACAGGTTTCAGAAGCGAGAACATACGCATCGCCTGCGCGTCCCAACCAGAGCGGACGAAAACCGTACACATCCCGAGCGCCGATCAGGATAGACTTTCCCATGAAGATGAGGGAGTAGGCACCCCGAACCTCTTGCAGGGCATCCAGAATCCGATCTTCCAGGTAAGTCTGCGGAGACCTTGCAATCAGATGGGCAATCACTTCTGTATCAGAAGTGCACCTGAAAATCGCGCCACTATCTTCTAGGTCGCTACGAATACGCCGTGCGTTGACAAGATTCCCGTTATGGGCAATTGCGAGAGGGCCACGCTTATATTCCAGAATGAGGGGTTGGGCGTTCTTGAGGTAGCTTCCACCCGCTGTTGAGTAACGGTTGTGGCCGATAGCGATAGGTCCGGTTAGCTTTGCCAATATCTCCGAGTCAAAAACATTCGCGACAAGCCCCATCCCGTGATGATGAGAAAATGACCGACCATCTGAAGCGGCGATTCCCGAACTTTCTTGACCGCGATGTTGAAGTGCACGTAATCCCAGGTAGGTCAATTCAGCCGCCTTGGGGTGTCCAAAAATTCCAAAAACACCACACTCATCTCTTGGCTTATCGTCAAACGCGTCGAAGTCTTGCATGATGTGCTCACTTTCTGAATGAAGCGTGAAACGTCAGACGAAGGGTTTCACGTTTCATCCGTTAATATATTCAGGAAGTGTTGATTTAACTTTAACTGTGTTCCGTGAGAAGGACGTCTTTGGTTCTGGTGCGTGTCAAATTGAGCCTGTACCCAAGGATTGCCCCAATTGGCGCGGCAATGATGTACAACAACTCCGGGGGACAATGCAACCGTAAAAGTAGGCGAATCGGTAGGGACACCAGATAAGCCAGAAGTCGCGCCACAGCAAAAATGAAGGAAATCATCAAGTTAGGAGGCATTAACCCTTCCCAGTGAATATCAAGCAACGACATCAGTGCAACGATCGCTGGCGCTCCAAGGAACGCCCCTTGATAGGCGTCCTTGCGCTCTATGTCAACTCCAAACCAGCGTCCGGCGAATCTGACGCCCTCACCGACGCCGGCAATAGCACTCCCATAAGTAACCCCAAAGGAAATGAGTAGAAATAAACCAACCCAAAAACCGTGCTGCATCTGATCGCCGATGAGGCCTCTCCAAACAAGCTTCTCCACAATGAAGAAGCAAAGCCAACCGGCAGCCAAACCGATGGAACCACCTAAAGCAATCTGACTTGCTGTTAGAGCAATTGCGTTTCTTCGACGCATACGATCCTCCTTAAAAATCTGTTTTGAGCGAATACCAGATTCGCCCACTGTATGCGGAGATTATATCACGGCATTGTATCTCTGTCAACCTGAAGTGAAAATGACAGTTGGAACGGGATGCGTAAAACGTAAAACGTGATTGACAGTATTGAATCGAGAATGTTATCATTGCGGCATGTACCGTTATCTTCCACGTTCACCATCAAGATTTGGAGGGGCATGAAGCCATTTCTACGAAAATCGGTCCCATATTAGGAACGAATTTTCAGGACTTGTTGAACGATTGGCGAGATTATTGTCGCCGTGAAGGAGAGCGCGCATTGGTCTGATGACCATGTCCTCCTTGCACCGTGCGCAATCATTGAGCCGCGCTCCCTTCAATGACTTCGATGACACGATTCACCTCGAGGTCGGCGTACCGATCGCTCCGTCCAGATGGCCAAATCACCTCTAGCGATTCAACCCTTTTGCTTTGCCCTAACCCGAAAGTGAGCACCGTTTCACTCTGAGAGCAATAGCTACTTCCCGTCCGAACTATCCGTCGTTGCGTCACGCCCCCCGCTTTGATGATCATTTTTGCACCGATGCCGTCTCGATTACTCCCCCCCCCGCCCGCGGGGGGGACCAAAGGGGAAATGCCCCTGACCCCCCCGTGGACGGGGGGGGTGCCAATCGTTTTGACACGCAGATAGTTGTTCCGATTCCCGCCATCATTTCGTAATAGCCACGCCTTCCCATAATCTGGATGGACGCCGTTGTTGGAGACCAGCACATCGACATCCCCATCGTTATCATAGTCACCGTAGGCTGCGCCGCGTCCGACGCCCAGCTTCCCAAGCCCAACCTGGGAAGCGATCTCCTCAAAGGTGCCGTCATGCCGATTCCAAAAGAGTGACGGCAGTTGTGTGTAGCTCACATTCTGCTGATATCGACCCACATCCGGCTCAATGTGGCCGTTCACGCAGAACAGGTCCAGGTAGCCGTCCAGATCGAAATCGAAGAAGAACAGACCGAATGTCAACGTGAGCAGGCTTGCGTTTCCAATCTTCACTCGCGTTGCCAGATCGGAGAAGTAATCCCCCGGGCGGGCATAGAAAAACGCTGTCATTTCGTTGCTGAAATTCCCGATTGAGATTGCAAGCCCGCCATCGTTATGCACATCCGCCGCGTCGATTCCCATGCCGCCTCGTGCGCTTCCGCTCTCATCGAACGCAACGCCCATCAGGATGGCTTCATCAGTGAATGTACCATCACCGTTGTTGTGATACAGGAAATTCGGCTCGGTATCATTCGCAACGGCGAGGTCCAGCCAACCGTCGTCGTCATAGTCCAGCAACGTCACGCCGAGCGACTTGCCGTTGGGGTTGTAGACGCCGGACGATGTGGTTACATCTTCAAAAGTCCCATTCCCACGGTTATGGTAGAGGCGACAGGATTGGCCCGGATAAACGCTCGGTGTGCAGTAAGATGGGTGCCGGTGATCGACTGTGCAGGGGATATCCGTTTCGATCGTCCATTGCACATAGTTGCACACGAATAAATCCAGCCAGCCGTCTCGATCATAATCGAAAAACGCGGCGCTCGTAGACCAGCTTGGGTCCCCAACCTTTGCTATCTCGGTCACATCGGTGAACGTGCCATCCCCGTTGTTGCGGAAAAGTCGATTAGGACCCAGATTGGTGAAGTAGAGGTCGGCATCTCCGTCGTTGTCATAATCGGCGATGGCGACGCCCATGCCGTACATCGACACGTCTAACTTTGCCGCACGGGTGACATCGGAAAACCTGCCATCCCCCAGATTGCGATAGAGTTTGGGCGTCTGATTGGACTTGCCATCACTCCAACTTTTCCCATTGACGAGGAGGATGTCCAAATTTCCATCGTTGTCGAAGTCAAGGAAGGCGCAACCTGCCCCCATCGTTTCAGGCATATATCGCTTCCCGGCCGCTCCGGTGAAATGTCTGAAATCAATCCCCGCCTGATTGGTGACATCAACGAACTTCACAGCGGGGGGGGTAGCATAACTGGTTCCGATGCAGAGGGTGAGCGCGAAACATAAAACGTGAAACGTGAGGGGTGAAACGTGAAACGTAAAACGTGAGGGGTGAGGCATGAGAATTGGTAATTTCCTTCCTATTCAGGACTTGAGATTCTTCGCTTCACTGTTCCTTGCAAAAATCCATCACCAGACATGAAAAAGCCGGACAGCCACAAAATCTGCATCTTTGGCAATCCGGCTTTTTCTTTTTCAAAATGATTTCCACAGTCCTTAAGGGTTAGCGGGTGGCCAGGAGAAACAGCGTTTCTTTGCACGACTTAGCACACGCCCACAGCATAATATTGTTCCTCAATCCATTCATTTCCATGCGCAGGATTGTAAATCAGACCTCGTTTCACATCAAGACACAAATCCAGATGTTCCATCACCAGATGTCCGACCAGCACAGGCGCATCATCGGGTAAATCCGTGACCTTCATAGAATCTGCTCGCCCTAAAATCGTGAATTCCACTTCTGAATAAATGGTTTTGTCGACCTCCCCATTGGCTGTCTTCGATCTGGTTTTGCCAACCGGCGTGAGTCCCAACTGTTGGATGAGCGAACGGGGCAATGACAGCCGTGATGCACCGGTGTCGACTAACGCCTCTTTCACGATGACTTGACGCACGCCTTCAGGTTTAATCACGCCATCTTCCGCCCGTATCATATCTTCTCGATTGACTAATTTGATTTCGGTTGTGTACCTCATTTATGGTCTCCTTTCTGTTTTTCAAAGTTGATTCTCAATCCATTCACCGTCATGCGCCGGATTGTAAATGAGACCGCGTTTAATGTCCAGACACAAATCCAGAAGTTCCATCACAATATGGCCGACTAGCACGGGCACGTCATCGGGCAGGTCTGTGACTTCTAGTGCCCCTCTCCGTCCCAGAACAGTGAACTCCACTGTTGAATATATCGTTCTTTCGACGACGCCGTTTGTGGTCCGCGACTTGGCTTTGCCAACCGGCGTTAAGCCCAACTGTTGAATGAGCAAACGGGGCAATGACAACCGCGATGCGCCCGTGTCAACGATCGCCTCTTTCACAATAACCTGACGTACTTCTTCAGGTTTGATTACACCATCCTCAACTCGAATCATATCTTTCAGATTGACTAACTTGATTTCCGTGGTATGCTTCATCATGGTCTCCCCTCTGTTTTTCAAAGCTGAGATTCTATCCGTTACTACCCTTCCCCTTAATCTCTTTCCTAAATAGGATAGCACTATCCACGGCTTCTGTCAATCTCAATTTCTGTTGCATCTGTCTGGAGATGTGGTATAATACAAAATTCAAGATTCACTTGCCTCCTGCATCTTGTATCCTGCATCATGAATCCTGCATCTTGTATCTTGAATCCTGTATCTTGAATCTTGTTCTATGACCAGACGATTTCTCATCTCCAGGGTACTATTCCCGACAGCGATTGCCGTTGTCGTGAGCTATTTCCTACTGTCGCAGATTTCCATCCGAAGCATCCCGGAGACGCTCGGACGTTTGCCACTCCGGTCTCTGGTAGTCGGATTTGGTTTATATTGCCTGTTTGTATGGACGAAGGCACTGCGCTTCCGTGAATTGCTCCGGCTGGAGCGACCCATCCGGCAACTGCTCCCCATCCTCGCACTGCACACGTTTTGGGGGAATATCCTGCCAATGCGAGGCGGGGATGTCTCTTATATCTACTTGATGAAGCGTCGTGAACAGGTGGATGGGGCCAAAAGCGTCGCGTCGCTCATGCTGGCAAGCCTTATCGATCTCGCCCTGCTGATTGCGCTGATGGTCGGCACAGGCTGGCTGCTCCGCTCTCACCTCGAAGGGCAATTGTCATACATCGTCCTTTACCTCATGCCAATCCTGATCGGCATTTTGCTGATTGGCCTGATGACGATGGCGAGCCTTGCCCCCCAAGCCTGCATGGGGCTTGCGGAAAGTTGTGTGCGTCCTTTGCTGCGTTGTAACCAACCGCTCGTTTTATGGTTGACGCACAAATGCCTTGAAGTGGTCCGTGAGCTCACCCATCTTCGTTTGGATCGACGATTCTTCACCGTGTGGGGATATTCAATCGTCAGCTTGGGTATGCGCTTTGGATTTCAGTGTTATCTGGTGCGCGAGATGGGAGTTGCCGTTTCAGTGGTGAGTTTGCTCTTCGCTTTGGCATTTACCAACCTCTTTAATCTGCTACCGATTCAAAGCGTCGGGAACTTTGGGACGATTGAAGCCCCTTTCGCGTGGGCTTTAATGCGTTTCAGTACGCCGAAAGAGGTTGCCCTGGTTTCGGGGTTTAGCTTGCATCTGATTATTTTGCTTTACTGTTTACCACTGGGAGTTTACGGATTTCTCAGGAAGAAGCAGGTGCGTGGGAACGAAATGAAATGAAGTCTATTTTAGACTTCCGAAGTCTCACAGACTTCGGAAGTCTGGAGGACTGCCTATACAAGTTCATCCACTTAACTTTTCCGTGCCTCCATCAGGCAGCGGATATACTGTTCCGAAACCTCAAGGTCTTTGATTGCATCGGCTGCCGGAGAGATCGTCGGGCTACCCGTTTTCAGGCACTGCACAAAGTGTCGGGCTTGCTCAAGGAACGCCCACCGTTGCGGGATAAGGGGGCGGATTTCTTGCGGGTTGTTGGCATCGCCAAATCCAGAGCTGTTATAGATGACCACATCGCCGGCGCGTTGCCGCGCCATCGGGGCGGGGAGTTGCAGGTCGATTCGCCCTTTCTCAAAGCAGACGCGGTAAGACTCCTCCCACCGATTCCGCATCCCACACGCTGCCATTTCCAGCGTACACGGCACACCGCTATCAGAGATCGCGACGAGAAGCTGGGAGCGCGGATCGACGTAAGTGACCCGATAATCTTCGCCAATGAGATAGCGCAACAGGTTGACCTGATGGATATAGAAGTTGATGAAACCGTTATACTGCCCGCCCAGAGCACCCATCCACTCCGGCGGTGATTCTCCGGTTTGCCCTTCATAAGCGGTGGGCGAATCGCCCTTATTGATGGGACACTCATGCTCATAGATCCAATCCCCGGCTGGCATTGCAATCCGCACGTAAGTCATCCCCCCCATTTCGCCGGATGCCTTCCAATCCTGCACCGTCTTGTGAACAAGCTTCGACGCCGGATCGTGACGCTTCATGTAGCCCACCTGATAGAGTATCTCTTTCTCTTTCGCCTGCCCAACCAGCTTCCGCGCTGAATCGGATCGGATGCAGATCGGCTTTTCCGTCGCCACCGGCTTTCCAGCAGCGAGGATGTCGGCGACCAGGGCACGATACAGGTGAAATCCCATAATCGCAACAACGCCATCGATTTCCGCATGCTCCAGCATCTCGTGGTGATTCGGATACACTTCGCGGATACCGTAGCGTTGGGCAACCGCTTGTGCAGTTTTCGCTCTCCCTTCCGCCAGCGCGACCAATTCGCAATCGTCAATCGTCGCGTAGTTTGCAATATGTGCCAGTTGTCCCATATAACCACATCCAACAAAACCGAGACGTACCTTTTCACTCATAATAATGATTCTCCTTATAATGTGAAACGTGAAACGTGAAACGTGAAGCGTGAAACGTAATGCGTAATGCGTAAAACGTGATACGTGATTGGGAAGCGGGCTATTCATCTTTGGTGGCGAATGTAATGTCGATCTTTATGGTATTCCCCACTTCATCCTTAGCCAGACCTTCGATGATATAGGTTGCATGATGAACAAGCCCTTTTCCTTCCGGCGGCTTAATGGTCACGGAATCTTCTCCCCAACTCGGCATCCAACCGAGTGCATCTTCGCCTTTAGGCCTGATGTCAATCGTGCCTTGGCGGACACATATATTAAACCGAATCGTGATACCTTCGGCATTCAACAACTCTGGGGCAACGTCCTCATCTCCATTTTTCACACTCGCCCATACAATGCTCGGCGGTCCGATGTCCACATACCCCTTCACCACACGCAAGGTAATTTTAGCACCGGGGCCGCTAGAACCGTCCCTGTTTGTCCATGCGATAGTAAATGTTGCTGATGTCCCAATGGCAAAGAAACATTTCGTTTGACCACCGATGAGGTATAAATCGTGGCTGTCCAAAAGTATAGTTGCCCCCTCAACATAGACATCGTGTCCATTGACGGTAACAGACAGCGGTGGCTGATCAAAGTTTAACTTCAATTCCCCATAGAAAGGTATTTCGCCCCCATCTGGAGGCTCACTGCCGATGAAGTTCACTATTTCCCCATCGCCTCCACAACTACAAACTATCAGGCAGATTAGACTTAAAAACACAATGCAAAGCGTCTTTTCGTTCTTCAGTCTCACCTTCTTTCCAGCCCCTTTTTACCGCCCTTCTATCAACGTTTCTTTCTATTTTCCATTCCTTCCAATCTGCCTGTCTAACTACCCAATCTCCACCAACTCCAGCGTGATGCCATCCGGGTCAAGGAAATACACCGATTTCACAATGGCCCCACCTTCGCGCCCTGTGACAACCGGTTCAGACTTAAACGGAACCCCTTTTCGCCGAAGCTCACGATAGGCTGCGTCCATGTCATCAACGATGAAGGCGATATGAGCGCTCCCTGTATCGCATGTCTGGGTATCAAGCGGCTTCCCAATTGGCGACAGGTATTGAATCAACTCAATGACGTCCCCATAAGCACTCAGATGGACAATACGCAACATGGCGTCAGGAATTTGTGTTACACTATGGTCTGGAGATTCCTGGACGATAACCTCTGAGTGGACACGCATACCAAGGCACCCTGTATAGAAAGCCAGGGATGTGTCCATGTCACGCACCGTGAAACTGAAATGGTGGAGGCCTTTGAGCATCGAAGAAAAATCCTTTCATTTCAAATCTTCAGAAGGTTCCGAACCTTCCGAAGGTTAAAACCGTCGTCGTTCTCAAATTCTAACCGAAAAGCGGAAGATTGTCAATTCTGTTGTTAAGTTTCTGGGCACCAATTTTCGCAGGTTAGTTCAAACGGGAAGAAGAAACCGGGGGCAGTAAGAAACCGAGTTTTTTGGTTATAGCCGGTGATGTTCAGACCTAACCCCCCGGCCCCCTTCCCTCTAGGGAAGGGGAGTCTTCTCCCCTCTCCGTGTCGGGGAGGGGCGGGGGGAGGGGTTTAGAAAACCCTCATAACTGTCAGGAGACGCCGGCTCTGGCCGCCTGACTGATGCACAATATTCGTGAAAGGTTATTTAGCGCACCATAAGTAAAGTTACGTTTCAGAAGGGGTTTCTGTCTTTAGAACCTAAGACGGAGTTGTAACCCTTCTGGTTGACGTGCTGAGGTACAACCCCAGTTGCTTTGAATCCCGTGAAACGGGGCAGAACAGAATGTGAAGTTTGTTTTTGAAAATTAGTTATACCTTTCCACAGAATTTCTTCCTGTAGGTCGGGTTTCCAAACCCGACGCTCTGGGTGTCGAGATTGGAATCTCGACTGACTTGATGGAGGAGTTTCGCTCCGTCATCGTCGATGGGGCTGACCGTCTGGCGGCCGCGAAGGCGAAAAAAAAGATTGACAACGTGACCCAATTATGAGATAATCACTCCATCCCAAACGACGGGAGGCACCATCGCCACACGGAAGCGAAAATCGGCTTCAAACCCAGATGTCACGCGGGATGCAGCCCTCTTTATTGAAAAATTCTCGTTTGGGTCAGTCGTGATGCGGGTTTGAGCCATTTTGGGGTTCATTTCCCCCCCAAAACAGGGGATGGCAAATCACTCGTTTGGAAATGGCAATTTTAGCCCGCACCACGACTGCCTCCGGGATGGGTACTCTCGAAACACTAGACCCGGCTAATAGGGGATTGAAACAAGATCCAGCTTGCCGCGCGATTTACGCCAGCGCCCGACTCGAAACACTAGCTCCATGTGAGTGCTATTGATGCCGTCTTGCGGGATGCCTAGTGGGGCGGTTTTGAACACGTCACCACGCTGGTCAGCAACGTCACTCCCGATGAGCGGGATGACCCCACCGATTGGAATATCATAAAGGGGCTCAAGGATTTGGTAGAGAAGACGGAGGCGGATGACCTCGTGGTGCTCTACTTCTCCGGTCACGGTTGGCAGAGCGGAGATGAAGCTTATACCGATTCCGAATTGAAATATGACATCCCCGTAGTGGCGACTTCAGTCGCTTAAAGGGCGATTGAAATCGCCACTACCGTTTCATGATGGAATTGAATCTGGAATTGGTATTACCTCCTGCCGCAGAATTTCGACATTGAATTTCCAGAACGCACCGGCCTCCGAAGCAGCGATCTGAACCAGTGGATTAGCACTACAATGTCACGTTTCCTGTAGCCCAAGATTCTATCTTGGTTCCTGGCAATCATCCGTTTCATTTTCCAACTTAGGTTGTCTTTTAGAAACCTAAGACAACGTTAAAGTTGGGCTACAAGCGTATCCTCATCCGAACGTGACATTGTAGAATTAGCCAGATGAAAGCCAGAAAGGTCGTAACAATCTTGGACTCGTGCCACTCCGGCGGTATCGAAGTTCGACCGAAAGGGAAGGCGGGCGGGTCAAAGCTGACGCTCAACAAACAGTATCTGGAAGCGTTCAAGACATCTGCTGGCAAGGTCGTCCTCCACTCCCGCGACGCGGAGGAGAAGTCGTGGGAGATGCCTGACGGCAGTCAAGGGGTGTTCAGCAAGTACCTCGTCGATGGCTTGCGCGGCGCAGCCGATGCCCAAGGCGACAACGACGAGGTGATTACGATTCGTGAGGCTTACGATTACGCCTACAAACAAGTTATGACGTATATGAAGCAGGACGGTCGTGGTCAGCAAACGCCGGTTTGGAGTGGCAAGGAGAGCGGTAACATCCCTCTGACAATCAATCCACAACGCAAGGCGGAGCGCCAACTGGAAAAACAGATTGACAGGGTTTACGCGCTTATCACGGATACCGTTGTAACAGAGCGCGCAATCTCCCTGCTCAAGAAGCGAGCGAATCAAGAAGCGCTCACGCAAAACGAGCAACGCCTGATTAACTACCTCGATAATCTCCTCGCCGGACAAATCACCCTTGAAACCTATCTCGGCGCAGACCAGCGATTCGGGCCGTGAACAGAAGTAACTTTAAAAAATCAACTTTACCTCAGACTTCCGAAGTCTTGGAGACTTCGGAAGTCTGCGAAGCCCCCATATAAATTTTAAGCTATTGAACAAAGAAAGGATAATATCATGAGATACACAACGGAAATCAAATTGGTCAATCAAGAAGATGTAACTTTAGCTGAGAGAGGTGTTATCAAACTTGACGATGTCCGTCAGGTAGTCGTCAAAGAGGCGTTAGTTGACACAGGCACATCACGGCTGTCAGTCCCCAGATTTCTCATTCAACAGTTGGGGTTAAAACCTGTTGGCAAAGCCAAGTCAATGACCGCAAACGGAGTCGTAGAACGAACGATTTATTCGGTAGTAGACTTCACGGTCTTAGGGCGGACAGATTCTATGAGGGTGACAGATCTATCCGATGATGCGCCTGTGCTGGTCGGACATCTGGTGATGGAACATCTGGATTTGTGTCTTGATGTGAAGCGAGGTCTGATTTACAACCCTGCGCACGGAAATGAATGGATTGAGAAGCAGTTGTGAAGGAAGAAGTATTGAATCTGAAAGGAAAAGTAAAACGTGGATAATACTGGAAAAATAAAAATAAAACGAGGTATACAATGGCAAAAGGACCGCAACTTTCCCCGTTAATGGAACAATATAAACGCTTGAAAGCGCAAAATCCTGATGCCATCCTGCTCTGTCGCGTCGGAGATTTCTACGAGTCTTACTACGAAGATGCGGAGCTCATCGCTCGCGTGTTGGAGATTGTGCTGACTGCCAGAGATAAGACGAGCGAGTGGGGGCCTGTCCCCATGGCGGGAATACCGTATCACGCCCTTGATTCGTATCTCTACAAGCTGGTGAAGGCGGGCTATAAAGTTGCGATTTCTGAACAGATGGAAGACCCGAAACAGGCGAAAGGGCTTGTCAAGCGCGATGTCATCCGAATCGTGACGCCCGGTACGCTGACGGATGCGAAAGTGCTGGATGGGAAGGCGAACAACTACCTTGTCGCAATCTATCTCCTCAACAGCAGGTATGGGTTAGCGTCCGTGGATCTTTCGACAGGGGAATTTGCCGTCACAGAGTTGGAGAATCTGCCGAATCTCTGGGGGGAGCTCCATCGACTCGGGCCGAAAGAGTGCCTCTTCTCCGAAGGGTTCGATGACCCGGAGATGTTGGAGCGCATCCGGGTCGAGCTGAAGGCGATGGTGAATTACCTCCCCGACTGGCGTTTCGCGCTGGATACCGCGAGGACTGAACTCCTCGAACACTTCAAAACCCTCTCGCTCGACGGCTTTGGGTGCGAACACCTGCCTGCCGCGATTTGTGCGGCGGGGGCGTTGATCTACTATTTGCAGGAGACCCAAAAACAGGAGGTCGAGCATATCCTCTCCATGCACACCTACACGATCTCTGAGTTCATGGTCCTGGATGCCGACTCACAACGGAATTTGGAGTTGGCAACATCGATCCGCGATGGCTCATCGAAAGGTACGCTATTGGAGATTTTGGATGAAACGATAACGCCGATGGGGGGGCGTAAACTGCGCCAATGCCTCTTACAGCCACTCCTGCGTGTGGATGAAATCAACGCCCGGTTGAACGCGGTTGAAGAATTGAAGGACCGGATTGGTTTGCAAGAAGAACTGCGTGAGTCGCTGAACAAGATGTACGACATGGAACGGTTGATTTCGAGAATCAGTTTAGGGTCGGCGAACGCCCGCGATCTCCTCGCCCTCAAAGACTCCATCCGTTTGATTCCCGCAATTAAGGAGCAGTTGAAGGATTGCGAAACGTCGTTATTGCAAACCTTGAATGAAACCCTTGACCCCCTGGCCGAGTTAGCCGACCGGATCGATGCCGCCATCCACCCGGAGCCACCGGTGACGGTACGAGAGGGTGGACTCATCCGCGATGGCTATAGCGAGCCGTTGGATGAACTTCGCGCTATCACCAGTAAGGGGAAAAACTGGATTGCCGAACTTCAGCAGAGGGAACGAGAGAGAACGGGCATCACCTCATTGAAGATCGGGTTCAATCAGGTCTTCGGCTACTACATCGAGGTCACTACACCAAACAGCCATCTTGTTCCCGATGATTATACCCGCAAGCAGACGTTGACAAATGCCGAGCGATTTATTACGCAAGAACTCAAGGAACGGGAATCGCAGATTTTGAACGCTCAAGACCAGATCCAAACACTGGAATATGATCTGTTCTGTGAGATTCGCGCAAAGGTCGCTACGGAAACTGAACAGGTTCAGCGAGCGGCCTCGGTGATTGCCATGATTGACGTGATCGCTAACCTCGGTTATGTCGCTTCCAAATACGACTACGCGAAACCGATCATCGACGAGAGCGACGAGATTATCATCCGCAATGGGCGGCACCCTGTCGTTGAACGCCTGTTTACGCGAGAGGGGTTTGTCCCCAACGACACGGAGTTGAACTGCCGTGAGCAGCAGATGCACATTATTACCGGCCCGAATATGAGTGGCAAAAGCACGTATCTGCGTCAAACCGCGCTCATCACCCTGATGGCGCAGATGGGGGGCTTTGTTCCTGCATCCGCGGTGAAGGTCGGCATCGTGGATCGGATCTTCACCCGCGTCGGCGCGTCGGACAACCTTGTGATGGGGCAGAGCACCTTCCTCGTCGAGATGAACGAAACCGCCAATATCCTGAACAATGCCACGCGAAAGAGCCTGATTATTCTCGACGAGATCGGCCGCGGCACCAGCACATTCGATGGGTTGAGTATCGCGTGGGCGGTGGCGGAGTACATTCTGGACGAGAAGAGGATTGGGGCGAAGACCCTGTTCGCCACCCACTATCATGAACTCATCGAACTCGCTGGCAAGTATAAGCGGGTTCAAAATTACAACGTCGCTGTCCACGAAGATGGGGAAAAGATTACCTTCCTGAGAAAGGTCGTGGAGGGGGGAACGGATCAGAGCTACGGCATTCACGTTGCACGCCTCGCGGGATTGCCGCAGATTGTGATTGACCGCGCCAACCAAATTTTAGAGATTCTTGAGCAGCACAATTTGAGCGTTGAAGGAGAGACCGCCGCTCCACCGGATGCGAAGTTCCCTCCGAAAATCCCCCGTCCGCGTCGTCGAATTTCGAGGTCTACCTTTCAAGGAGATTCCCTACAACTGGCGCTGTTCACGCCGAAAACGCACCCCATTGTTGAGCAACTTCGTCATCTCGACCTCAACCAGATGACGCCCCTTGATGCGCTGAACGTTCTCTATCAGTTGAAAGCCAAAGCGGATGCGTGAGGCGTGAAACGTGAAATGAAGGGAAGGAAAGGAAGAATGGAAGGATGGAAGGATGGGGGGAAAGCAATCTTCCATTCTTCCAATCTTCCAGCCTGCTAATTTCTCAACCCTCCAGTCTCTTCACGTTTCACGCATCACGCAACTTATCTGACGTACCGTGCGAGATGCTCCCGCGAACGACGGAGCCCGTCCGCCTGCGCGTCCCAATCCTTCCAGTAACGATAATCTTCCAGTTCTACGCTGACAATCCCATTGAAGCCTTCATCTTCGAGTCGCTGGACGACCTTGCACCAATCGACTACGCCATCTCCGGGGATGCAGTAACGCCACCACTCCTCACCGAAACCGCGTGGACGGCGGAAACTCGGTCCCAAATTGCCGTGCAGATAGAGCGCTTCCTGGTCAAAGACGGTATCCTTACCGTGAACGTGCCGGACGTAAGGGGCAAACTCGTTGAGCGCACGCAGGTAGTCTACGCCAATTCGGACCAGATGCGACGGGTCGTAGTTCAAGCCGAGCCCTTTGGAGGGGCACACGTCGAACATCGCTCGCCACATTTCAGGTGTGCAACCGAGTGAGGGATACGCGGGCCCAGGACCCGGCCAGCCTTCAACTGCAATGGAGACGCCTCTGGAGGCCGCGAATTCGGCAATCGGCGGGAAGGTCTCTTTCCACATGTCAAAGTTTTTCGCACGCCCCAGGCTCGCATCTTCTGGCACAAACACGCAGAACATAATATGGACATCAACATCGGCAGCCGCCTGGATTGCCACCTTTGCGGCTTCTGCTCCCGCGCGCTGCTTGGATGTATCGACGCTTAACAGGTCATGGACGCCCGGCAGGTCTGCGCTGCCGATGACCAGTCCAGCATTCCTCGCCGTCTTCACAATGTCAGGCGTGACTTCACCGACATCGACAGCTTCAAAACCGTTGTCTGCGCACCAGCGGCAGAACGTCTCAAAGGGCATCTGCCGCCCTGCGCCAGGAATTCGTAAACCGATTTTCATACGTTGTGTTCTCCTTTGTTTGGTCCAGACTTCCGAAGTTTTAACACGCGAGCGAATCTAAAAGGATGCTAACCCTTGAGGGAACTGAAAAAGCACAGGTCTTGTACTAAACTTCGGAAGTCTCAGCGAAAAACTCGTATCATCCAAGATTTACTTCAGATGCCTGGCTTCGATCCGCGTGGAAGCCATATTGACAACTTCCGCATATAAACCAAACCCCACGTCCGTGACTGGTCAACGCAACATACATCTGCGACTTCAAACAACGTGGGCATTGGTAACCGATCTTGTGTCCGGTGTTTTCATACTCCGCAATGAGCGCAATTTGTTGTTGAATCTGTTGTGTGTGTAAGGTGTTCGCCATTAATATTCAACTCCTTTCCAACACCTCTTAAAACTGTGCAACTCAGCCCAATCATCTTCGACATGATAGGCTTCGCTCTCCAGTAATTGCATTTTCCCTGTATTGATCGCCCAGGTGAATGTGCTATTACGGTGTTGACGTACATGTGTTAATTCATGGATGAGCGTCCGCACAAGCTGTTCTTCATTCACGAAAGCACTTCGGCCCAGATGTATACTGTTTTCTCCACTCATGCCATAATACCCATCTGGCAAACCAGGTTCGTAAAATATTTCGCACCCTTCGAGGTCTATCTTGTATTTTTGTACGACCTGCCAAACAGTATCCAGATTGAGGGTAAGTGACATAAAATCTTCCCCATAAAAAATAGAATAGGAAAAGGGCCAGGGCAAACCTTAATATTTCACGCCCTTGCTCACCTGTAAGCAGAGGGGCTTATCGTCCCTGAATCGCCTCAATAAAATTCCGGGTGGATCCGATGAATCCCTCTCCATGTCTTCATGACAAAAAAGATGAACAATGACCAAATTCAGTCGTTCACAATGTGGAATGCAAGACTTGCCTTGCCAAAATGCCACGCAAAACAAGTTTTGCACTCCACAGCAGAAATGTGAGGTACTGAAATTTCTACCGAATATCCTTAATCGCTCCCCACGTTGTGGAGAGTTTGCCACGCGCATCGACGGCTAGGCCTTTTGGATCCCCTTTCAAAATCTCATCCGCCAGGGTATCCGCCTCTTTTTCCCCGCCGACACCGAAGGCAACCCAATAAACGATCGGATTGCTCACATCGCCCTTCTTCAATTGTTTACCGAGTGCATCATGGGCGAGTTGCATCCGACCGGCCCCGAGCCCGTTTGCCCAGGCGTTTTCAGCCGAAGCCGTGACGGCTGGATCTGTCGCATACAGTGCAGAAAACGCATCGCTGGTCCAGAAGGCATTGTGAGCAAAGGGGCCGCTGTTTCCTTTGCTGGCCCACATTTTCATGCCTTTGCTGGGGCCGCGGATTTCGTATTGAGGCTCGTGACCATCGGAGAAGGACACCACATCGTTTTTGGCTTTGACGGTCACTTCATGCTTGACAAGGGGAGAGCCGTCCCAGAATGTGGCAATGCAGGTGTATTCCTTTCGATCTCCATCGTCCGAGACGAATTTAACCTTTGCGATTCCACCTTTTTGTTCGACGATCGCGAAGTCGATGAGAGCCCCCCAATCTTTCCAACTGTTGTAGTTGGCAGAATGGTAAAACCGACGTCCTTCACCATCTCCATTGATGATTTGAAGTTCATCTTTTCCCTTTTTGGCAAAGGCGGTCACGTATCCCATCTGCGCTGCGGTTTTCCAGTGGACTCTGTACATATCCGTTTCAATCTTAATAACCGCATCACCTTTCTTCCCTGTCACTGTGACGGCAGGGCTAGAACCGATCCAAACCGCTAAGAGCAGAAAACCGAGTGCGAGAATGAATAACTTTCTCATTATATGTTCCTCCTAATAGCTTGACTTTGTTAAATTCAAAACGGATGCCCCTGTAGCCTAAGATTCTATCTTGGCCCCGTAGCCCATGAACCAAGATAGAATCTTGGGCTACGGGTAAATCTAACAAAGTCAAGATAGTATTGGCATTTTGAAACGTGCCATTATTTTGGTGTTTTAGCACATCGAAATCCAAATGACATGTTGGTCAGGTGTGGCATCAGCCGATTGCGGTAGGTGGTGCGGCTATATTCTGGGCCTATATCCATTGCGCCCCCACGCAGGACCTTGTAAGTTCCCGTCGCAGGGCCCTTTGGATTCACCTTCGGGCTGATGGCATAATAATTTTCATCCTGCCAATCAGCGACCCATTCCAGCGCATTACCCCCCATATCGCAAACGCCGTAAGGGCTGACATCCGTCGAGAAATGACCGACCGGAGAACTCCCCATAAATCCGTCAAGGTGTCCATCTTCGAGAGCGTCATCACTGAAGTTGCCGTACTTCCAATCGAAGTGGTTTCCCCACGGATAGGCGCGTTCATCAGTTCCCCGAGCGGCTTTTTCCCATTCTGCCTCACTCGGCAGGCGTTTGCCAGCCCATTCGGCGTAGGCTTTTGCTTGATACCATGTCACACCGACAACAGGTTGATCCGGTTGATTCAGCATCGCGTCTGTCCAGAAATCTGGCGGGGGTGTCCCCGTTTCCTCCATGAAGCGTTGATACTGCGCATTGGTCACCTCGTACTTATCGATATAAAACGCATCAAGGTAGACACGGTGCGCAGGGGATTCGCCAAGTTCAGGTGGCATATCGTTTCTTCCCATCACAAACTCGCCGGCAGGAATCAAAACCATCGTGGATTGATCGGCGGCATGGACAATTTCACGGGTGGGAATCTCAGCGTTGTTGGCAGGAGTGAGGATGATAGAGGTGTCCATGTCTGGCTCATCCGTCTCGCTACACCCCCAAAATGCTCCGAAAAGCACTAAAATGAGAAGGCAGGCGCTCCATAAATCTCCTGAATGACGACGGTTGAGGCATCTTGATTTGCGATTGAGAATTCCGTTTGCCATCTGAATCTTCTCCATTGAGTGGCAAGAAACCGAGTTTTTCGGAAAAAACTCGGTTTCGTCCAATGGAACAGTACGCTAAAATGCTTGACAATCTTTCTCCAGATCGTTTATATTGTATGCTAATTCAATATAATGTGTCAAGCATTTTGTTATAGTATTTTGGGGCGTGGTCGTAAAGCTCATCCCGAGCTTGGTTCGGGGCTATTGAAGATTGCCAATTTTCAATCTTCAATCTTCTAATAATCAGTACGCCGTGATGCTCCCGTTGGATTGCCACATCCAACGGCTTAATCGGGATTTGGCAATCCCGATTGAGCGTGTTTGCGGACTACTAATAATCAATCAAATAAGTACAAGGAGATCTATTGTGAAAGGTGTTGACGCAGTTGCAAAGGTTTTGAAGATAGAAGGTGTTGAGTATCTCTTCTGCTTTCCGGCGAATAGTCTCATTGACGCCGCGGCGAAGATCGGCATCAGACCCATCATGGCTCGCACAGAGCGGACGCTGATCAATATGGCAGACGGCTTCAGCCGCATCTCCAATGGCGAACGGTTAGGTGTCGCTGTGGTACAATCGGGTCCCGGAAGCGAGAACGCCTTTTCAGGCGTGGCACAAGCGTTCTCGGATTCCGTTCCGATCTTGCTATTACCGGGCGGGGTTTCCCGTCGGAATCAGGATAACCCACCCCATTTCGAGGCAGTCAAAAACTACAAAGGTGTCACGAAATGGGTCGCCCAGATCAACTTCGCAGACCGCATCCCGGACATGATGCGCCGTGCGTTTAGCCTGCTCCGAATGGGGCACCCTGCGCCGGTGATGTTGGAAATTCCGACAGATGTCTGTGCCGAGGAGATTGACGACAATTTCGAGTACAAATCGCCCAAACGGACCCAATCCATTGGCAATCCACGGGATATTGAAGCGTCGGTGAAGGCCCTACTTGCGGCAGAAAATCCGATCCTTCATGTCGGGCAGGGCGTCCTCTATGCTGGTGCAACGGAGGAGCTCATTGAGTTTGCCGAGTTGCTGCAAACCCCTGTCATGACGACGATGCCCGGTAAAAGCGCGTTTCCTGAAAACCATCCGCTATCGCTTGGATCCAGTGGATACACCGGCACCGGGATGGTCAAGCATTTCCTGAAGAAAGCGGACCTCGTTTTCGGACTTGGGTGCGGTTTTTCAAAGTCGATCATGTGTACGAAAATTCCGAGTGGCCTGATCATGATTCAGAACACCATCGACGAGCTCGACATCAACAAGGATTACGCGATTGATTACGCGATTATCGGCGATTCCAAATTGGTCTTGGGGCAATTGATCGATGAAGTGAAAAACCAAATCGGAGATGAAGGCAGGCGAGATAACAACGCCGTAGCGCAAGAGATCAAAGTTGTGAAGGAGCGTTGGCTTGCAGAGTGGATGCCGAAACTCACATCGGACGAAATCCCGATCAATCCCTATCGGGTGATTTGGGACTTGATGCACGCCGTGGATCGGACGCAAACGATTGCCACCCACGACTCCGGGAATCCGCGAGATCAGATGCTCCCCTTCTACGAAGCAATTATCCCACATGGCTATATTGGGTGGGGCAAGTCCACACAGTTGGGATATGGACTAGGGTTGACGATGGGTGCGAAACTGGCTGCGCCGGAGAAGTTGACGGTCAACGTTATGGGCGATGCCGCCTTCGGTATGGCGGGGATGGATTTTGAAACAGCCGCCCGGGAACGCATCCCCATCCTGACGATTATTCTCAACAACTCCGCGCTCGGTGGCTATGAGCACCACATGCCGGTGGCAACAGAACGCTACAGGACAAAGTTCCTCTCAGGGAACTACGCGAAGGTTGCAGAGGGCTTGGGTGGCTACAGCGAGCGGATTGAGAGCCCCACAGATATTATCCCCGGCATCCACCGCGCCCAGAAAGCAATTGCATCCGGCAAGCCCGCACTCCTCGAAATTATTACACGGGAGGAGGGCGCGTTCTCAAGGGGATACTAAAAGAGGCATGTTTCAAATTCCTGAAAAAATGAGTTGACACTTGACGTAATGCGTAAAACGTAAAACGTAAAGCGGGCTGAATGACGTTTTACGGGTTACGTTTTACGGGTTCCGCCGGATTGAGTTTACCGAAATCTCGAAATGTACACAATTTTCTGAAACATGCCCGATAACGGAGGAAACTCTCATGTCAAAATTGCGAGTCGCTGTCCTCGGCTGCGGTGGACGTGGCCGGGGACATATTGGGATTCTCAAAGGGTTTGAGGATGTAGAACTGGTTGCCGTCTGCGATGGACAACGCCACGAACTGAGCGGCGCGGGCACCAGCGGCACGCGGGAACAGATCGGGTATCAAGACTTCCGAAGTTTTGGAAACTTCGGAAGTCTGACCCTACACGGACTTATGAAGTGAACCACTTAGTTAAACCGAATGACAGTTCTTTTGGGTGAGTGCCACTCGGGGGTCGATTTCTTAAATTCGGCTACGGACAACCCCAGATTGATTCACCGAATCAACAACCGCTATGGTAAAATAGGGGGCTGGATGGGAGGCGTGATAGAGCCCCGGATAGAGCAGCGGCTGTCCCTTTCCATCCATCCCTGCGAAGTAAACCATCAAATCCCATTCAGGAACAATGTACGCTCCCGGAATGACTCCCCGATACCCTCGTTCTGTCTTTCCCATGGGGGACACCCTGAAGGGGCCTTCGAGCTGGTTCGTGTGGCGGTAATGAAGGTTGAAGGGCTTTGAAAGGGGGGGCAACTCACCGATAACCACATCGATCACGAGGTCTTCACCCGCCGTGCAAACTGTGGGAACGTTTGTCTCAAAAGAAGGTAGGTTCACATCGGATGGCATGGATTCCTGGCCTCGGTCCTCCCCTTCTGCTTTCGTTGCGCTCTGTCCCGCTGCCTCCACCAGTTCCAGCATCCTGTGAACATCCTTCTCCAGCTCCGGCTGGTGCTCTTTCCAGTTGCCAGTCCGGGCGTAGCCGGCACCAGCGCTGAAATTGAGGTCATCATGGAAATAGGTCTCTCCCCGGGACGCCAAAGTCGCCCAAAACTCCAGCGCCTTTTGGGCGGAGGTATGCGCTTCGCGGAGATGCGCTGAATCATGGGTCAGATGAAAAAATTCCAGTTCGATGGCTGCCAGAATCTTCCACCGATGATAGTCCGCCAGGTCAGCCAGCATGAGAAAATCAATCCGGCTCGCCTCGTACTCTCTGTTCTCTTTGAGCGAATCCACGCAGTCGGCTTTTTCCAATGCCTCGCGGACATCCGAAGAAAACAGGCGGAGCCAATCCCTGACCTGTAGGGGGGTATATTTCCCCTGGAGCCGGTTTGCAATCACGTCCCGCACATATTCATTGATGCGATAGAAAAGCCCCGGGTCGCTAGGTTCCGTGTTGATGTACGTGATGTTCCCTCGCTGTTTATGATGATTGTTCTCGGCAAAGAGCGGTCCCCCAGTATCCAGCTCGGTCCAGTAACAGAGCAACGGATGAACCGGCATGTGGAAGGCAGTGACCAGCGGAAGGATTTTGCTGGCGGAGCGATACGCACGCTCCAACAGCGGCGCTGCCTCCCGACCGAAGCGGGAGCGGAACGCTCTCCCCCAAACGTCCGGATGGGTAACGCCGGAGTAGCCGATTCGACCAAACAGCAGATACCAGAGCCAGTATCGCTCATCCTCTCGCGCATAGTGGCGAAGATCTGGTTTTTTATGGAGGCACCAGGGGGCACGCTGGGTCAATTCATGTCCCCCCTTGAGACTCAGTGGGGCTGCAATCTCATACCCCACCGCGTCTCCGAGCCGGCAGCTCTGAGAAAACCGCCGGACATAATCGGGGTCGCCCCACAGAAATATACAGCTTGAGCCCATATTCCAGAGACGGAAAAGCATAGAATAGGCGTGCGGTTTTCGGAGCAGGTCTGAATAGCTATACCGTCGGCTGTGATTCAGGTTGTCGAGTTGCCTCAGTTCTTCTTCCCGCATCTGGGTCAGGTGGTAAGGCAGCCCCGCATGTTCACACCAGTATTTTGTCGGGACGGTCACATCCAGCCCGGCTTCCAGGGCGAATTGAATCATCCCATCAGTGAGCCCCTTCGCACGCAGGTCCAGCTTCAACTTCCTTCCGGCCTCCGCGACCGCGCGGATACATTCCTTCCAGAATGCCTCATTGGTATTCCGGTCCCCAATTCCCGCCTCATGGTTCACCCGGAAGTGAATCCCATCAATCTCCTGACACTGAGACAGCAAGGCTTTCAGCCCCGCCGCACAGTAATGGGCGAGATGACCTTCCCCCTCTGGAAGCCCCTCAACGAGCATCTGTTGCTGCTTGGTCCATGGCGTCTGTTGCCAGGTGCCGAGGATAAATTCAAGCCCGTATGCCCGACACATCTGCCCGATTCGGCTCAAGCGACTGAGGTTCTCTTTCCGCCTGCTATCATCAACGCCTTCGGCTCGAACCTGGGGATAGCCCGGCACCTCGACAAAGAACGGGTATGGTGGGGAGAAATATGCCGTATCAAACCCCATAACGAGGACGAACCGGTTAAAGCGGCAACTGGCGATACGCCTCAGATAATAGTGCCAAAAATCCTCAGAATGGAACCATTCATCATCAAGATGCCCCATAATGAAACGGTCCACGCCTCTGATGCCGGTGTCCGGAAACTCCATGAGGTTCTCTATGTCCTCAAGCGCTCGGCGTCCATCCGCATTCAGGCGCTCTGCCAACTCAAGCAGTGCATACATCAGCCCGCGCCCATCCGTCCCCGCGACCACCAGCGCGCTTCCATTTCCTGTGGAACACCACTGGTAGATAACGCCCTCCGGTCGCATCTCAACCTCAATCCGGTTCAACTGAAGGAGACGTTGAACCCGTCCATCAGTGATTTCGCCGACCACCAGGACGGTCTCTCCTTCCGACTGGGTCCAGTGGTTAATCTGCCGGATAGCCATCTTTTGAGTCTCAAAAGCGGACAGCCACTCTTGTTTCGCCCACGCCGCAGGTCCTCCATCTGGACAGCGATCAATAACCCATATCTGTTCTCCAAACCGAGATTTCTTCTGCATCACAAAAGCCCCCTTCGACTTATGCTTCTTTGCTCTTATCTCGCCAATGTCACATTTAAACTGAGATCCACTTGTAGAGCATGCGGCTCGCTTGTTCCAAACGCCGGTGAACCAGCCAGTCCGATTCTCGGACGAGCACGGCAGGCTCTACGAGGCGATCTTTCCCCCAATGTGACATTGGCGAATTATGCTTGATTACAAATTTATAGGATACCTTCCAAACGCTTGACAAGCCGCATAAAATGCCAGAATATTTTCAAGCGGGGTGGCGGGTACGATCTCGCTGGATGAGCCAATGAAGAACCCACCCGCCGGCGCGGCAACCCGCATGGCTTCTTTGACAGCCTTCCGAATCCCATCCGGCGTCCCCAATGGCAAAAGTTGAGAACAGTCGATGCCACCGACCAGGATGAGACGTTTCCCGTAACGCCGCCTGAGCACGCCAAGCTCCATCCCCGCCAGAGGCTCAATCGGATTCAGCCCGTCAATGCCGATGTCCAGCAGGTCGTCCATAATTTCCATCAGATTCCCGTCGCTGTGATAGATGACTTTGACGCCCGCGTCCTTGAGGGGAACGATCATCCGCTTGAGCATCGGGATGAAGGTTTCCCGCAGAAACTGTGGCGAAAACATCAGCTTGTCCTTGTAAGCAATGTCATCTCCGATGAAAAACAGCGGGGCAAGTTGCGCTTGGGCAGCAACGGTGGCAATCCGCACGGCTGTCTCAGAGAGCCCCTCCATGATGCGACCTATCTCCCGACGGGCATCGTAGATTGCGTAGCAGAAGAATTCCTGTCCCATGAGCCCGTAGGTCGCGTGAAATCCACAGCCGTGCCCGGGGACATAGAACGTGTGAGGCGCAAATCGAGTCTGTTGATGGTGAATACTCGGCACCCAATGCGTCCGAATCCACTCAAAGCTAACCGGTTCAGGGCAGTAGGCTTTCAGTTCCGCAATGCTTTTGATCTCGTAATGCACTTTCCATGATGTGCGCCCTGAGATCTTATTAGAGCCGCTTTCTACCCCTTCTTGCTCTTCTGCAAAGGAGCTACCGTACCCTCGGCACAGATCGATTCCCAAACTGTGATAGACACGTATCATCGTCGTATGATAATCGTCCCCTTCGCGGGCAAAGTGATCAACGACTGCGCGGTTATCTAGGTAATCCCAGATCGGGACTCGGTCGCCTTCTTCAAAATTCATGGAGGCACGGATGCGTTCCCATACGGCAGATTCTAATTCTGCACCATATCCCTTCGTTGGACGTTGTGTCATTGGTTTTTCTCCTATGTCTAAACGTGATGCGTGAAACGTGATGCGTGAAGCGTGAAACGTGATTAACACCTAACACCTAATACCTACCATCCTTCCATCCTTCCACTTCTTCCCTCCTTCCTTTCCTTCCATTGAGTCCTTCGCCCCACCATCTGGCACGTACCAGGGGAATGCGGACAGGAAACTTCCGTTCGACAGCCTTAATCACCTCCGCGCGTGGGAGAGGCTGCCATAGTTCTGTTGTCATACGGTTATAGGGTAGACTCAAAAGCAACAAGAGAAAATCGCCTTGAGTCCACCTCCTCCTTTCGTTGTGTAATTAACTTGCCAATGTCACATTCAAATCGGGATGCTTTTGTAGAACATGCGGCTCGCTGGTTCCAACTCCCCATCGAACGAGCGAGCCGTGCTCGTCCGAGAATCGGACACGTTCTACGGGGCCGTCCCCCGAATGTGACATTGGCGAATTAAAATAATCACTCACCACTCTACCACTCACTTGTCGAACCGGGTATCCAATTTTTAATTCTAAAGCCACCTGTTTTCCCGATACCACTTCGCTGTTTCTTGAATTCCCTTTTCGAGCGTGTATGTTGGACGATAGCCGAACTGCTCTTGAGCCTTCGTACTATCACACATCCAGAACCGCTGCTTGAGCTCCAGCATTTTTTGGCGATTTAAGGTAGGTGTGCGGTGAGTTACCTTTGCTGATGCTTCTGTAAAAATCGAAATAAAATCCAAAAGAAAAAGTGGCACCTTCAGTTTGAGGGGATGCTTTTCCAACGAACGAGCGATTGACTGCGCGATTTCTCTCCATGAGTGAACAGCCCCATCCGTCAGGAAATAGGCTTCGCCGATAGCGCGCGGGGAAACCGCAGCAGCGTGAATGCCCGCCACGAGATCTTTGGCATGTACCAGACTCAGTAGCCGATTCTCATCACCGAGGATTGGCATCAGCCCTTTGTTGACCAACTGGAAATAGAGAAAGATAGCCCGGTCTCTCGGTCCGTAGACAGCCGGAGGGCGAATGATCGTTATCGGTAGGCGCTCCGCAGACTCGCGCGTGATTTGCTCGCCTTTAAGCTTGCTCCTGCCGTAGTCCGTCAACGGATGTGGGACAGCGTTTTCAGTGATCGGCGTGGGGGTGGGGCTCGGGCCAATCGCGGCAAGGCTACTGCAATAAACAAATCGACTCAAGCGAGCATTCGCGCGTAGACATGCCTCAATCAGGCGCTTTGTTCCAAGCGCATTGACCCAATCATAAGTTGCCGCGTCAGGCGCTGTGGTCACACCGGCGAGATGAAAAACCAAATCGGCGTCTTGGAGAGATTGGGCCAGGGCATCTGAATCGTGCATATCCCCGGTCACCAGTTGAATGGGTGAGGATTTGTCAGCGCACAGGTGATTGAGCCACCGTAAGTGGCTTGTTTTTCGTACAAGGCAGGTCACTTGATAGCCTTGAGCCACAAGTAATTCAACAAGGTGACTGCCGATAAAACCTGTGCCACCGGTCACATAAGCTTTCATAGAGCAATGATGTGATGTGTATCGCGTAATATGTGAAATGTGAAAGGAAGGAAAGAAACCGAGTTTCTCCAAGAAACTCGGTTTCTTGGGTTCTCCTGTCTCCATGTCCTAATTGTCACCCTTGAGATCTTGTGCCAATTGCGACACCAGGACGAGTCCTCCGAGTCCAACGCCACAATAGGTTGTGAAGAAGCGCGTCAACAAGGCATATAGCCCAATCGCTACTGGAGCGAGCAGGTTCCGCATCAGAACGATAGATAAAAATTCTGCGATTCCACTCGCCCCCGGACTCGGCGCAAATAACGTCGCGAAGTTCAGGATGACCTGGGCGGCAACCACATGCCAAAACAGAGCGTGCCCACCCAACGCGCGTACAACGACATACCCACCGACAAATCGACTCATATAGATACCACCCGTCAACACAAAACTCAAGACACAAACCATCTTGTGGTCTGTGATGAACATACGGGTGAACGCTTTGTGCCCCAGGATGAGTTTCTCGAGGGTATGGAGCAGGCGATCTAAGCCTTTTGCTATAGGGCGGAACCTCCGCCCTCTGGGAAGTCGAATACGATTCAAGAAGATTAAAAGCACGTCCGGCTTGATCGCTAACAGGAGAAAAAAGAGTAATACGAGGAGAAACATTAACAGGCTGTATTGGCTGACAAACGTGATGCCTTTGGGCAGGGAATCGGGAGCGCGCCAGACGACATACCCTGTCGAAAGAATCAGAAATGTCAACGTGCCAATGAAGGAGATGATGCCTGAAGTCACACCTCCCGACACGGGCACTCCGACCCGGTTGAAAATATAGATATGTCCAACACCGCCCGTTTGAAATGGCGTAATGCCTCCGACACAGAGAGTCGCCAAATTTGCACGAATGCTGTCAAGGTATGTGACTTGGGGTGACATCTTTCGAGCAAAGACATGGAAGCGCCCAGCGCCACATAGCCAATCGGCAATCATGCAAAGCGTTGCGAGAAGTAAGAGTTTCCCATTTATCGAATATAAGACACGACCTATATTCTCCGTACCACTCCATAAAAAGCTAACCGATAATCCAAGAATCGTACAGAGAACAAAAAACAGATAACCACGAATCAGATTTTTCCGATTCAGTGACTGACTAAAGAATTCTTGCATGAGATGTTTATGGAACTGACCTTTCGTATAATTTTCAGTGTATCTTTTCTATTTTCCTGAAACCCAGATGGGCTTGGGAGCGATGCAGGATTCAAGATACAGGATTCAGAGATTCGCTGGCATCTTGCATCTTGTATCTTGCATCTTGTATCTGGTCTCTTGGATTAAAGTGTCAGCTATTTTCTGAAACATGCCCCAAATCCAAGCTAATATCCAACGGCATCGCTGAATGCGTCAACGCCCCGACGGAGATCAGCTCCACCCCTGTCGCCGCAACGGCTTCCACGTTTTCCAATGTAACCCCCCCCGATGCTTCAGTGACGGCTTCCCTCGCAATCTTTTCGACAGCGGCTCTCATGAGCGCAACGGACATGTTGTCAAGCAGTAGAATGTCAGCGCCGGCACGCAAGGCTTCCTTGACCTGATCGAGCGTCTCCACTTCGATTTCAATTTTCATGGTGTGGGGGACAGCCGCTCTTGCCATCTCTACGGCTTGCGCAATCCCTCCGGCGGCGATGATGTGGTTATCCTTGATCAGGACGCCATCGTAAAGCCCAAAGCGGTGATTATATCCTCCCCCGACGCGGACGGCATATTTTTGGATTGCCCGCCAACCGGCGGTGGTTTTGCGCGTGTCGATAATCTTGACGTTGTATTTAGCCGTAGCAGCGACAAACTGCGCAGTCAGCGTTGCCGTTCCCGACAGGCGTTGGAGGAAGTTGAGGGCGGTGCGCTCCCCCGTAAGGATGGATGCCGCGTTCCCTGTCACTGTCGCGATCTGGGTCATGGCCTCAACGCGCTCCCCATCGGCGACAAGCGTCCGAAAATCGAGCGTTGGGTCGATCTTTTCAAAAACCCGTTGAGCGATCGGTAATCCGGCAATCACCCCCCCTGTCTTAGCGATGATGGTGCCCATCCCCCGCCGCGAGGGTGAAACGGTGGATTCGGTCGTTATATCGCCGATGCCGATGTCTTCTGCAAGGGCGAGTTCTATGAGTGGGTCTATCGAACGAAAATTTAACATTTGAGGTGTCAGGTGTTAGGTGTTAGGTGTTGGGTGTTAGGTATTATAACTCCTTTTGGGGGCGTATCCATTCCGAAGGTTGGGGCTTGACCAGCCGCATCCCTTCAGGGGGTTGGACTTCAATGACGTGATTGCCCGTCATAAATTGAGGCGGTTCTGAACGGGTTAGCTCCAGGGGTTCGGGCACAACAAACTCGGGTGGCATAGGCTTCATTGTCCCCTTGAGTTTCTTAGATAAGTCATGGGTTGTTAATTTCGTGTTCATTGCTCTCATCACCTTCCAGTTTAGGTTGTTCAAAGAGTTTGACCTTGGTCAATTATTTTTCCATTCTGCTCTTGATGTCCCCCCAGGTGAGGACGATTTTGGTTCTTGGATGAACGGCCTGAGGGGGTGTCAGTTTGCCTTTTCCGCGGACAATTCGCGCCCCGTTATGTCCGGTGAGCGTATTTCCATTCCCTGAAGCATCAGCGAACACAGTGGCGTCGGCTCGCTCGTCAAAGTGCCACAGCGCCATCGTGTGTTTATCTGGTTCGAGCGGTTCGTAGGGAGGCTGGAAATTGGAACGGTAACGAGCGATGTTAGAAATGCGAGCCTCTTCCACGGCCATATCAATACCTGTTCCACCCATGAAATAGAATTTTGACCGGGACGGCCTGATTGGAAGCGCATGAAATCGCGTTTCTGCTTTTCCATCAAGAAACAGAATGCCGCCATCTTCCCTTCCTGGTTCGACGATGACAAACGCCACATGGTGCCATTCGTTCAAGCTGGGCTTGGTTTCGCCGAAGTAAGCCGCAGGAGCCAACTCCTCCCCCGGACCTTTTGAGCCGCTCATAAAAAAGTACCACGCAAAGCGTCGACCCGTCGCCACCTCTGTGACAATAAAATCCCACTGCTTAAATTGGTAACTTCCTTCTACACCAAAGTCTCCGTCTTTACCAAAAATTAAACTGTTAATGCCCGACATGCTTCGGACATAGAACCACATCTCAAAGGTTGCCTCTCCCTGGAGTTCTACGTCTAAGGTTCTATTCGATGGAGCCGATGCAAACGTCAGGAAGTCAGGAGTTTGGAGATATAACCAGCCGCCCCCCGTCGGTGATGCCTCCTGGGTGCTTGCGGTTGAAATCAGATTAACAAGAACAGATAAAAAGAGCCAAATGAATGACTGAGAGAGATAAGTGGCTTTGATTTGCATAAGTGTCCTCTATATCGGTTATCATTGATACAAGTTATTCAAATTAGTTTGAGAACTAAAATCAAATTTGCCTCAATCGTCTAACCGCTTGCCGAACAGCGTGACCCAAAATGCGTCGTGCCATTCTTGAAACTTTGGCACCGCATAGTTCGCCTCACGGCAACGGCGAATCATACGGGGGATGCCTGTCCCAACTCGCTCACCATAGCCGAGGGCTTCGATTAACAAAAATAAGAGGGGATTGCGGGGGTGGTGGTCTCCAAACGGTAACAATTCAAGTGATGCTGCATTGGGCAAACCGCCGGGACTTCGGATTTCCAAGCGATCATCGAAGATAAAAACACTGATGTACGCTGTCCGGATGCTGTAATCTCGATGAACGACCGCGTTGACAATTCCTTCGCGGACCACTTCGGGGAGATACTCAGGCACGTCCATCCGCTTGAGCCCCGATATCGTCGCACCTTGATTGGTATGCCGTTGGATAAAACCAATCGCTTGTTCAATCCCATCTGTCAGCGTGCCGATAGCTTCTTTCCGATCGATAAAATCACACCCCGGATCGTTGCCTTTGAAACGCACAAGCTTGATTGCGCTTTGTGGTAGAAATCGTTGGGGTTCGTTACCAAACAGCAGTATCCCCGCCACTGTAACTGCCATGTCTTCAGTCAGTAGCCCTTTGTTCACAAAAAGACGGACGCGATCGATCTCAAATTCTTCGACTCGCTTTCCGGTCGTGCGTTGAAAATAGCGGTCAAGTTGTTCAGTATTGAGTTCTGCGATGCTGGTTCCATGAATCGGTGATTGATCAAATGCGAACAATCCCCCCTCCTGGAATAATCGACGTTCCTCCTCACGAGTTGCCTGACGTTTGGTTGTTCCACGCCGAATATATCGGGGTGAATAAGGTTTTGCGTAGCCTTGCGGAACTTCGATTACGATGACCTTTACCCCATCAACCTCAATCACTTCAAATCGCAAATCGACAGGAGGGTAAATCAAATCCGAGGCGATATTCATCAGTCGCTCCTCGAGCTGGGCGCTCGACTGGACGCCTATGATGTGGCCATCATCCCGCACGCCGATGATGAGAGAGCCACCCTGTGAATTTGCGAAGGCGGCAATCTCACAGGCAATATCGCGATTCGCTGATTTTGTTTCCGCAAGTTCCTGCTTAAACTCAACGATCTCGCTTTCCCCTTGCGAGATGATTTTTAGTAGGTCTGACTGGTTCATCTGGCTGTCTCCTTCTGGTTGGCAATCATGAAGTCATCCCGAGCGCGTATCGTGCCATAGCGATGCACTCACCCGCTGAAAAGACCAGATCGATTCCTAAATCGGCTAATTCGTCTCGGATTTCTCCGTAATCGAAATGCTCCTGGTCAAGCGTGAGCAAAATCACATATTCGTAAGCCTCAATCTGAGCCCGGGCAAATTTAAGGATGGATTCGTAGAGCTCACAATCGGTTTGTATACAAGGAGGTTCTCCTGCGAGATACCGCAAACGCGCTTTCGCCATTGCTTCTGGAATGTATGGAATCATCAGGCAATGCTGTGACAAATCATTGAGGAGCTGATCAATCATTTCATCCCTTGCCTCGAGTTGATTAATCACTTCTGTCAATGCTGTTCGGGCATTTTGTACTGCTTCGCGAACATATTCACTTCGCCCGACTTGACGCAGCATACCTCGTGTTTTCTCCAATGCGTGTCGTGTCTGGACAAGATTGAGGTCTAATGTGGAGCGCGCTTCCTTAAAGCCAAATTCCGGAATTGCCAGCGTCATCGCACGATTTGCAGAAACGAAATCTATAATGGATTGAAAGTCACTTCCCTGTTCCAGAGCATAACCGACCAAGAAGTTAGTTTCTGCGATAAGCAGAAGTTTTGACGAAGGCTTTGCGGAGCGAAGTTGGCTCGCCACTCTACCTTCTTGTGGTACTCGATTACTTCTCCTCATTAACATCTCCACTGAGTACGCTTGCTCTCGCTTGTTTACGGTCTTTCCAAGTTTCAAGGGCACGCTGTCCTTTGGGATCGCTTTGGCGACGTTGCTCAAGGTACAGACGATACATTTCGTCTTTGATTCCTTGAGGAATTTCTGCTAATAATTTTATATGCCTTTTGACAAGTTCGCTCTGCGGTTCCCAATCATCAGGCACTTGATACGGTGGAATATCATAATCCCTTAGCAATTTGCGCTTGCGTTTCTTCGGTTCTTCGCTCATGTTGCTCCCCTTTATGAATGCCCCCTGCACCTGTGGACTTTACCAATCAAAGGTGGTTTTCAGTTGAACCCGCTTCCCTGTTTTCTCTGATTCGTGTTCTGCCAACAAGATTTCAACAACATGTCTGCCATGTTCAGGGGTTCCTTTGGGGGGCAGGTCTTCCAATATGCACTGGACAAAATGACGGTGCGGGGCATTCGGCATGCCGGGTGGAAGTTCAGGGGCATACCACCCTTTATCGCGCTGGTCGTTGAGATGAACCAAAATGCTATGCCCTGCCCAACCGAGATAGATCGTTCCCTTCGTGCCGTAGATCGCCGTTCCCTCCTGGGCGGCTTGTTGCGTCCAACTCGTTTCGGCGGAGCCGATTGCGCCGCTGGCAAATTCAAGCTGGACGATCGCATTATCGTCGATCCGCACACCAGGTTCCAACGACTTCACCAGTCCGACGGCACTGACAGCGGGGCCCAGCAACCCCGTGATTGCGCTGACGGAGTAAACCCCCATATCGAACGAAGCGCCCACTTTGGCGATGTCGGGGTTATAGAACCAGGATTGCCGACCTGGGCCACCATGGGCGACCCGACACCGTCCCTGACAGATTTGACCGAGGTCGCCGTTTTTGATCAGCTCCAACGCCTTCTCATAAGGGGGATTCCAGTTGTACGGAAAACAATAGGTCTTCAATCCATGCTTTCGCCCCTCAACCGCTGCATCGACGAGCGTGTTTGCATCTTCGATGGAGAGCGTCATCGGTTTTTGGACGAGCACATGTTTCCCCGCCTTGAGGACATCGGCCCCGATTGCCGCATGGGTTTCATGCCATGTACACACAATGACAGCATCAATATCATCGCGTGCGAGCAGTTGATGATAGTCTTCATAATAGGCTTTTGCCTTATATTCTGCTGCCATCGCTTTGGCTTTTTCAACAGTGATATCCGCGCAGGCGATCAGCTCTGCTTCCGCAATTGCTGTCATGTCGCGCAAATGAAAGCCGCGCGCAATTCCACCACAACCGATAATTCCATAACGGACTGTGTCCATCTCATCCTCCTCGTTTGCCAACCCCGATCACAGATCGGGGGTAAAAGCGGATTTGTAACGATTGGTGACATGAAACGGTATCATTTGTCTCAATCTCTGCTTTCACCAACCTTCCGAAGGTTTCGTTGAACTTCTCACACACCCTCTAAGTCAGTAACTCATAGTGAGTAAACTGGCACAAGAACTTCTCGCTCTGCCTTTCGGCGGCCACAAACGGTATCTTCGATAGTCTTGAGGACGTTAGCCGCATAATAGCGTGTCCCACACGCTTTACAAACACCTGCGGGGACATTCTCAATAATGATATATCTCCCTTCGATTTTTCGGGGGAGCTCAACTCTCCTCTCGACAATAGGTCCATTACAGTATTCACAACGTTCCCCTTCCCAAAATCCCATGACTGTTTCGCCTCCTCTCATTTCTTTGGTCTATCTTCATAGACCGTTAGGCATGTTTCAGAAACTGCACACACTTTTTGTGATTGAGAGCAGGAAACCTACACGGATGGAAGGATGGAAGAATGGAAGGTTGCCTACTTCCATCCTTCCATTCTTCCATCCTTCCAAAGAGTCAAGTCATTTTCGGGGGAATTTGAAACATGCCATCTTGCTCAATAAGAGTCTCCATCAATGTCACCGTGGATTCCGATCGTTCGTCAACTAAATAATGACATGAGAAGTTACGCTTTGACTACAACCTCATCTGCAAGTCCACGCCGTATGGCGTGCATGAGCGGCTTGTCCACCAAAGTCTCCGCAGTCGCCTTCCACTCCTCCAACTCTGTCCAACTCAGGTAACTTGCCAACTCCAACCGCTCACGGTCGGTCATACGACGGATAAGTTCGGCAACAGCGACCGGCAACGGAGAGGGTTGTTTTGTCTTGACAGTGGTTCTTGCCATGCAATTCACCTCCACAAGAACGCCAATTCAAAGGTACATCCCCTTACGAACAATAATCGATTTCTCCTGGGGTTTGCGAATATAGGTGAGTGACTGCTTGAAGATTAAGACTTCAGCAGGGGACTCTTCGTCGGACGTTGTAACGCTGATGAGGTAAGGGGTGATCCAATTCACCTTGCCTTTGATTGGGTCATTGCCGAATGTCCCAAATTCGAGAACGTCCTCTTTACTGAACAGCGATTCAAACTCATCTGGTTCTGTTGATGATAAGCCGAGCTCGGCGCGTAACTGCTCAATCTCTTTTTTGAGCAGCTCAATTCCTTTTTGATTTTGTTGGACCTGCTCCTTCAGCGCCTGAATCACATCTGTGGCAACCTTTGTTTCGTTAGGCATCGCTTGTTAGTGCCCTCCTGCGAGTCGTAACATAAGTGAATAGAGATGAGCGTGAAACGTAAAACGTGATGCGTGGGACGAATCCTTCCTTTTATACTTAGAGCCGCCATAAATTGCGCTTTTGTATTCTGCATCTTGCATCTTGAATCCTGAATGATTGCTTGTAGGAAAAGCGCAATTTGATGCAGTATTGAGTATATTTCTTTCCTTCCCTTTCTTCCTTTCCTTCCTCTTGAACGGGCGAGCCGCCCGCTCTACTTCCTTCCTTTCCCCACTGCTCCCTTTCTCCCCCTCTCCTTCCCTTCCATCCATTCTTCCATCCTTCCTTTACTTCCATTCCCTCCGATTGCTCTATCGTCCTATCACCCCATCGTCCCATCGTTCTGTTGTCCTATCGTCCAGCACAGCATTCTCAAGGCTTTCTTCCATCATTCTGATGATGAAAGGGTGCTCATCCAATGGAGTGATAGATTGCTTACCAAGGTGTAACGCCGCGGCTAAAGCGATCTCTGCTTCCACCGTTTTATCCTCCTCGATTTCATCGGGATCCAAAGCCACTTGTCGAAACAGGCAATCGGCAGCATACTCCAGGTCTCGACGAATGCGCTCCCGTTGCGGCTCAAAAACGTCGCGAGCGTATCGCTTGAGTAACCGGTCAATTTCCCTTTCCAGACGCCTGCCATGGTATCTGTCCATGAGGGCTTCGAGTTGTTCTGCGTAATGATACGTTTCAGGGGATTGATCTAACCAGTTCATAAATTCATCGCATTCGTGAAGTTCATAAGATTCCTCGAGCAGATCGAGATTAGAGCGAATGGCCTCAAAATTCGGGACCAACTCCGCCCATCGCAGGATATACGGTTCGGGTGAAATATCTGCATCTCGAAAGAACGATTTCCACAGAACAAAAGTGGGAGGAACCGGCTGGGCGTTTTCCCGATTTTGCCACAATGCATCTTTGAGCAGAAGGAGTCCGTACTCATAGCGAATCTCGCTCCCCCCGACCTCTTCTTGTAAGGCTTCGACAGCTTCATCGAATTCCACCCCGGAGAGGGACTTTGAACCGTAACAGTCAGCCAGGCCGATGCCAGATTTCAGCATCAGATTGACCGATTCGACATGCGATTTATCGGTTCCCACATAGCGTGAAAACGCAAGGATGCGACTGCCTGTACCGTCGAAAAATGACAAAATAATCTTGTAGATTTCACCATCCGGTGGATTCTCGGTCAAACGGGGCGGCTGAACCTCCATCAGTCTGAGTCGCCGCGCTGATTTCTCGGCTGCCTGCTTGAGTGCTGCATCCTGTATTTCCGCTATGATTTCGCTTAATGCTGCCAACGCCAGTGGGCTCTTAATCTTTCCGAGATAGGAGATCGCAGCTTCGGCAATTTGCGGCTCCCCTAGAACGGCTAATACTTTCAGCAACGAAACCGCTCGCGCATCTTTCCTCTCGCCAAACTGTGTGACCAGTTCCATTTTCGCCTGTGGGGGAAATTCTTGGTAATTCTCCAACAAAAAGGTGATGGCTTCATCGCTGTTTTGCATCGCGACGAGCATCTCTTCTGTGCTTTGCGCCATGACTGCCTCGATGTCGTCGAACGCTTCCTCGAAAATCTCCGCAAATTCGGGGTCTCTCGTGTCAATGCCGTAGCTGGCGAGGGTCGATAACAGACGGAGCTTGACCTTCTCACTGGTTTCTGCATCCACGAAAATGTCAATGAGGGGCTCAACAATCTCTTCATCTCCAAGGTACTCCAGAGCGTAAGTGATAATCTCGATCGTTTCATCGTCGTCGCAACGATGCAGTAAATCTAACAGGACAGAAGGGACATGGGGACCCATCTGTATCAGTTCTTCCATTTTTTCATCCGCTTCAAAGGGAGTGAGATCTGGCATCTGTTTAATCGCTTCGAGAAAATCTATAACCTGACGGCGCCTCATCAGCGTGTAATCGATTTTAGAGGTTCGCCTATTCTGGTTTTTGTTCATTATTTTTGAGACCTCCATGAAACGTCGCGGGGAAAAGAAACCGAGTTTTTTGGAAAAACTCGGTTTCTTCATCTCCACACATGCAAAAACTTTTGGGCAGGTACTTAGCTTGACTTTGTTAAATTAGAATCGGTATGAAATACCCCAGCGCGCACGGTTGCGAGCAGTTCGCGCTCCAAATCTGTATCTTTAGTCAACAAGGTGTTCACCTCCACATTAAAACTTCCACACCCACGGGATGATTGCCACAGCGGTCACCCAGATGAGCAGGTCTAACGGCACACCTATCCGCAGGTAATCGCTGAAGCGATAGCCGCCCGGGCCGTAGACCATCATGTGCGTTTGGTAGCCAAGGGGGGTCGCGAAGCCACATGAGGCGGCTATCATGACGGCGACCCCAAACGGCATGAAGTTCACCTGAAGGTTTTCGGCCGTTGCGATGGCGATCGGGAAAACCAGCACTGCCGCGGCGTTGTTCGTCAGCAATTCCGTCATCACCAGTGTCACACCATACACCACAGCCAGCACGACCCATGGGTTCTGGCCAGCCAGACCGATTAACGTTTGGGCGATTGCTTCCGCCACACCGCTCACCTGCAAAGCCCTCCCAATCCCGAAAGACGCGGCAATGACCAGCAGCACCTGCAAATCAACGCTACGTCTGGCTGTAGTTCCTGAACAGCATCGGGTGAGGAGCATCAAGCCCGCAGCCAACGACGCGGCTTTGAGCATGCTCATCCAATTCATCGCTGCCACAACAACCATCCCCATCAGAATGGCAAGCGCCACCCAAGCCCGGTCATAACGCGGCGGCGTCGAATTCTCTACCGGGCTGACCAGGAAAAAGTCGCGTGAGTTCCGCTGCTGTTCTACAAAAGATGGGTAGGTTTCCAACAGAAGCGTGTCGCCGGCCTGCAAGACAATGTCGCCGATTTTCTTGCGGATGCGTTCGCCGTTGCGAGCCACCGCGACCACGACCGCGTTGTACACCGTGCGGAATCGCCCATCGCGGATGGATTTCCCGATGAGTGAACAGGTGTTGGAGACGACCGCCTCAATCAGGCAACGTTCTGACCGCGGGGTGTCAAGTTTGAAAATCTGATCGGGCGCGGGCGTCAAACCATGGATTTTTTGCAAGTCCACCACGGATTCCACGATGCCTACAAAGATGAGGCGGTCGTTCACCTGTAATCGTTCCAGGGGGGAGACAGCTACTAACACCTCATCCTCCCGGTCAATCTCCATCAGGTATAGCCCCGGCAGGTGACGCAGCCCAGCACCCTCAATGGTCTGGCCCACCAACGTGCTGTATGGCTCCACGAGCATCTCTACCGTGTATTCTCTTGAGTCATCATCCGTTGGGCTGATCGCCGGGCGTCGATCTGGGAGCAGCCGCCGACCCAACAGCAGGACATAAACCAGACCCACTACGGCGCACGGCAACCCCACCCATGTGATGTCGAACATCTTCAAGCTGGGCAGATGGGCTTGGACCAGTAACCCATTCACCACCAGGTTCGTGCTTGTGCCAATCATCGTGCATATCCCGCCGAGAATCGCCGCGTAGCTGAGCGGAATCATCAGTTTGGACACGGGCAGGCGGTTCCGCTTCGCCCAGTCTGCGATCACCGGCATGAACATCGCCACCACCGGCGTGTTGTTTATGAACGCGCTCATGATAATAACAGGACCCATCATCCACGCCTGGGCGGCAACCACTGACTTGGGCCGCCTCAATAGACGCTGCATCACCAAGCTCATCGCCCCAGTCTCTTCTAGCGCCGCTGCCACCACGAAAAGCACGGCGACTGTGACCATGCCTTCGTTGGCAAAACCGGAAAGGGCTTCCTGGGGTGTCAGCACCCCCACCAATAACAACACAATCAAACCCGCTAGAACGATTAAATCCGGGCCGATGCGAGTGAACGCCAACAGCCCAACCACAAGTCCTACAACGCCTAACGTTGTCCACGCTTGCCAACCCAGTGCAGTCCAGCTCATTCACAATCCTCCCCAAGCGCCAATCAAGTTCAAATCAAATGTGTCAATAGAAGCGTTATCTGATAAGGCGAACAAAGGATAGCATTTGAACAGATCCTTGTCAAGAGTTTTTAATTAACCATACGTCCCAACGCCCTTCAAAACAGGAGGCAAAACGATGCCATCGAAAGCAGACCTCACCCGAAATGACCCCCTTCCACATTCACAGGACTATTCGGAAAAAACAGGCAGACAGTTCCAAGTCCTCCTTGTCGATGCAGCGGACGCGCCCGTACAACCGAATGTGCTTTCGCAATGTGGCGTTATCGCATCTGTTGGAACAAGCACCCCAAATTTTTACTTGCATAATCTGAGTCATTATGATAATATTTATGTGAACCGCGAAGAATCTTTCCACCAGTGGAAAGGCGCATCGCGGTTTTTTATATGTCATAAATCCAGTCTTATGGATTTTCGGAAGCCGTTGTATGAATTATTTTGTGTGACAATGAAGGTTAAAAAATGCCATCGCCCATGCCTATTGATCGGGAGCGGTGAGACGCTCGCTACCGGAATTGGGGCGCGTCGAGGTGCAACGTGAAATCGCATCTTTAGCGCACGGTTGCTATTTTCTTAATCTGCCTGCCGAAGAGTGGGATTCAGTGTCCCGCTTTTTTATTATTTTATGTAAGCACCGAGTGATTTCGCTTTATGCCATCTGCATTGAAAGTATCCGTCTTTGATCTGTTATCACCTGTTCTGGCAGATGAAGGAATTGAGTTAGTTGATGTCGAACATGAAGGCAAAGGTAACCGCCAGGTGTTAAGACTTTTAATCTATAAACCCGGCGGCGTCAAGATTGAGGATTGCCAACAGGTGAGCCGAATCGTCAGCCCGATTCTAGGCGTTCATGAAGTGATAAAAGACAAATGGACTTTAGAAGTCGCCTCCCCGGGAGTAGACCGCCCCCTTGTGACGGAAGCGGACTTCCGCAGGAACCTAGGTCGACAGATTCAAATCGAAGCGTTATCTTCAACGGGGCATTCCTTAAAACTACGCGGCATTCTGAAAGCGGTGAACGAGGGGGCGGTTTTGCTGAATCAACCGTCGGGGGAAACAACTCAAGTTGGCATTTCAGAGATTACGAAAGCCCAAATCCAACTGATGTGGTAATATCTTGGGTGGATGATGGAGAAAAAACAATGAATAATGATCTGCTCATGATCATTCGCCAAATCATGGATCAGACAGAACTACCACGGGAGACCTTCCTGGAAGCGATTGAAGCTGCCTTATATTCAGCAGCGAAGAGACGTTATGGCTCAACTCGCGGGGTATCCATTCAAATCGATCCTGAGATGGGTGACATTAAATGTTATGTGCCGAAAAAAGTGGTTGAGATCATGCGCCACTATGCAAAGGAAATTCCGATTGAGGAAGCCTTAAAAATAAAGCCTGATGTCCAATTAAATGACATTATTACAGTGGAAGTGGATCCAAGAGAGTTTGGAAGGGTTGAAGCCCAAACCGCCCGTCAAATCCTGGTTCAAAAAATTAAAGAAGCAGAACGTGAACAGGTCTATCAGGAATATAAAGCGCGTGAAGGAGAAATTGTTACGGGTCATCTGCAACGCATTGAACGCGGCAATCTCATCCTTGATTTGGAGCGAGCGGAAGGGCTATTGCCCTATAGTGAGATTCCCCACCCGCACAATTACCAACGTGGGGATATGCTCAAGTGTCTGGTCCTGGAGGTCCAACGTGATGCCAAGGGGGCACAGATTATTCTTTCTCGAACGCATCCCGGTTTGATTGCTCGCTTATTTGAAATGGAAGTTCCTGAAATCTATGAAGGATTGGTTCGCATTATGGCGATCGCCCGGGACCCGGGCGATCGAGCCAAGGTTGCGGTTGCCGCAACCACTGAAAATATTGATGCCGTTGGGACTTGCGTTGGAGTGAAGGGGTCACGGGTTCAGATGGTTGTGCGGGAACTGGAAGGCGAGAAAATTGATCTCCTCGAATGGAATCCAGATTCCGCCATTTTTATCGCTAACGCATTGCAGCCTGCCATTGTGGTTCACGTCAATACGAACGAGGAAAACGAAAGTGCAGAAGTTGTTGTACCGGATAGCCAATTATCCTTAGCGATTGGCAGGCGTGGGCAGAACGCTCGTCTTGCAGCACGTTTGACAGGTTGGAAAATTGATATCAAAAGTGAATCTGAAGTCGAAGCCCAATTGAAGGAAAGCATCACGGGTGAGTTATTCAAACAGGGAGAGATTAAATCCAAATTGGAGAACCGCAGGGGCGCCGAATCACTCCATCACCCGTCAACTCCTTCTCCTCTCCCCACCTCTCCCCTCCCCTCTAGGGGAGGGGAAGGGGGAGAGGTGGAGGCGAATGGAGTGATGGGTGAGTCTGGTGCCGGAGTGCCGCAGGAGCCATCTCTCAATGATACTGAAATTGATATTACGGATTTGGAGGGTGTGGGGGCTAAGACTGCAACGATTCTCAGGGAGTTTGGGTTTTCAACCGTTGCGTTAATCGCAAACGCAACGCTAGAAGCCCTTTCAGCCGTGCCGGGAATTGGCACTAAAACAGCGGAGAAAATTCGCCACTCCGCATTGAAGACGCTTTCGACCTCTGAAATCTGAAACGAATTTTAAGGTGGTTGGCATGATGGGGTTGCCTATCCGAACCTGTATTGGATGCCGTAGTAAATTTCCTAAGAAAGATTTGCTTCGATTTGTTTGCAATTCGACCGGAAACCTCCGAGCAGATCCAACAGGTAAGTTACCGGGACGCGGTGCTTATGTTTGCCTCTCTCAAGCGTGCATTAACGCCGCTTTTAAGTCGCATAAAATTCCGACGCTCTTGCGAGTGAATCTCCCAAAGCACGCGGTGGATGTGTTCAAACAGGAGCTCCTTGACCTGGTGAATTCCGAGAAACGCTAATACCGATTTAGGCTTGGGATTGCCCTATGAGAAGAAGGAATGGAATGGAAGGAAGAACCGTCATTCCTTCCCTCCGTGCAGGTTTCCTGCTCTCATTCTTCCCTTTCTTCCCCCAGAGAAACCTTTGGGGAAAAGTCAATCCTAAATCAGTATAAGGAGGTATAGATGAAAAGAAATCGAGCCGACACAATCGAAAATAATATTCAGAAAAGCAAAAATATTCGGGTTTACGAACTGGCAAAACAATATGGGGTGAGTAGCAAAGCATTTCTCGAAGAGTTACATGGATATGGTGTTCATGTTAAAAACCACATGAGCACCCTCGATGAAGAAACCGTTTCATTAATTGAATCCGAGCGGAATGCTAAAATCCCCAAACCTGGTGTTGTATCTTCTGAGGGAGCCAGTGATGTCCTTGAAAAGAGGGTTGAATCCGAGCGGAATGCTAAACCCCCCAAACCCGGCGTTGTATCTTCTGAGGGGGCCAGTGATGTCCTTGAAAAGAGGGTTGATGAAGCAGAAGGGATTAAGGAAGCCGAATTTCCAGCAATCCTACAGATTCAAGAGGGGATTACGGTTGGCCAGCTTGCCTCAACCTTGGGATTTAAGAGCACAGAAATGATCATGCGGTTCATGAAACTTGGGGTCATGGCGAGCATTAATCAACGCTTGGATTATAATACGCTAAAATCAGTGAGCGATACGTTCGGGTTTGAACCGCTCCGTAAATTGACGTTAGAAGAACAGGTCCTGAAGGAGGAGCCAGACGATCCGAATGACCTCGTTCCACGCTCGCCCGTTGTGACGATTATGGGCCATGTCGACCATGGTAAAACATCACTTCTTGACGCCATTCGAGAATCGAACCTGATCGATTCAGAGGCCGGCAACATTACCCAACACATCGGTGCCTATCATGTCGAATTAGAAAGAGGGAATGTTGTTTTCCTTGACACCCCCGGACATGCTGCATTTACAGCAATGCGTGCGCGTGGTGCCCAGGTGACAGATATCGTTGTCCTTGTTGTTGCAGCGGATGACGGTGTCATGCCACAGACTATTGAAGCTATCAATCATGCAAAAGCGGCAAAAGTTCCCATCCTTGTTGCAATTAACAAAATCGATGTAGAGGGTGCCAGGCCCGATAATGTCAAACGGCAGTTAGCAGAGCACGACCTTGTCCCTGAAGAATGGGGGGGACAAACAATTTTTGTTGAAATTTCCGCGAAGGAGCGAATCGGCATTGATGACTTGCTCGAAATGCTGATTCTTGAAGCAGAATTGCTGGAACTGAAAGCGAATCCGAATAAAGCGGCACGCGGAGCAGCTATCGAAGCCAGACTCGATAAAGGGCGAGGACCGGCAGCAACAGTGCTTGTGCAAGACGGCATGTTAAACGTTGGCGATGCCTTCATTGCTGGCCGTTATCATGGGAAGGTCCGTGCGATGATCGATGATCGGGGACATTATATTAAACAGACAGGTCCATCAACTCCAGTTGAGGTGCTTGGCTTTACAGGGGTTCCAGAAGCGGGGGACCGCTTTTACGCCGTTGTTTCTGAAAGAGATGCGAAAACCATCAGCGAGTCTCGACAAGCAGCGCATCGGCAGGCACAACTCGGTTCAAATAGTCGTGTCAGTTTGGAAGAACTTTTCCAGCAGATCCGCGAAGGAAATATTAAAGAACTGAATGTTATCGTTAAAGGGGACGTTCAAGGCTCCGTCCAGGCAGTTTGTGACTCTCTGCGAAAGTTGAGTACAGCTGAAGTCAAAATCAAGATCATTCATCAAGCCGTTGGGGGAATTACAGAAACCGACATTTTATTAGCATCGGCATCGAATGCAATTGTGGTCGGATTTAATGTACGTCCGACCACCGGAGCCATGCAGTCGAAAGAACGCGAAGGCATTGATGTTCGGACCTATTCCATTATTTATGATCTGATTTCTGATGTCACCTCCGCAATGGAAGGTTTATTGGAGCCTGAGATTCGCGAGGTTGTCATCGGTAGAGGGATTATCCGTCAGGTATTCAGGGTTCCACGCGCGGGCGCGGTTGCAGGGACTTACGTCAATTGGGGACGAATTGCTCATAATCACCCCCTTCGGGTCTTACGCGATAATCGTTTAATTTATGAAGGAAAAGTGGATTCGTTGCGCCGATTCAAAGAGGATGTCTCTGAAGTGTCAGCAAATTATGAATGTGGCGTTAGCATTAGCACCTTCAACGACTTCAAATTGGATGATGTGTTGGAATGTTACACCTATGAACGGGTGCCCCGCTCACTGAGATAGGTTTATTCTTCACGTTTTACGCATTACCTTTTACAATGCACGTCGGAATTTGTAAAATCTGGCTGACGATTTCAGAGAGTCATTCGCTGAAACAGAAGCGACAGGTGATCAAAAGCGTCATTGACCGGTTAAAAAACCGGTTTAATATTGCCGTTGCCGAGGTTGACGCCCTTGACGCCCATCAGCAAGCGGTTCTGGGTGTTGTATCGATTTCAAATGATTCAAAGCATCTGAATCGTGTTTTGTCGCATGTGATTAACTTTATCGAAGAGACGCATTTGGTGGAACTCACTGACTATGAGATTGAAATGCTCTCTTGATGGGTGCTATCATGCAATGCGTGGGAAGGTGATCTACTGAACGGGACAAAGGGTGCCTAACAATCGCTTGCAACTGAATTTAGATCGTTAGTCAGCGATCCATGATACGTTACATACCTCTCTTGAAAAGTGGGTTTTTGCGATGGCCTTCACAGATTTTAAGAGTATCTCTGAGGTTCAAGAAGCGTTTAACATCAGGTTTTCAGAAGGCAATTTTGTTCAAATTCAGGAATTTAAGCCTTCTAAACACTTTCTTGAGGATTTGGAGTTCAGTCAGAATCACATAGACATTTTTACATCGGAACCGTCGAGATGCGAGAATATCATTTATCCGATTTTGCGAGAGGTTTATAAAAGTTACGCGGAGCAATACGCGCTGTGGAGCCACAAATCCATATCGTATAATGATCGACTCAGTGGCATGCCGGATTATATCATCTCAACAAAGTCAGCGTTAGGTAAAACCGTTTTAGGGCGGCCCCTGATGGTTATTGTTGAGGCAAAAAAGAATGACTTTGAGGGTGGATGGGGGCAGTGTTTGTCGGCACTGGTCGCGGCACAAAAAATAAACGAGAACGATGAACTACCTGTTTATGGCATTGTTACGGATGGCGAATTGTGGCAATTCGGGCGACTGATTCAGAATGAATTTACCAAAGAAAAAATCAGATTAACCATCAATGCGCTGCCTGAAATCTTCGGCGCAATCGCCTATCTTCTCGAATCGGCGCAAGGGCACCTCGACATAATCATCAAGGCCGCCTAACGAAAAATGATTCAAACTCAAGCGGATGGGATTCATATCAATGTCAGAAAAAAGACGTGCCACTCGTGTGAGTGGACTCATACAGAGAGAATTAAGCGACATCATTCAACGGAGTCTTAAAGATCCACGGGTCAGCTTTTGCACAGTCACTCAGGTCGTGGTTTCTTCTGATTTGAGGTATGCTGATGTCAAAGTCAGTGTCATCGGCGATCAGCAGCAGAAGCGGGATGCCATGGCAGGACTCAAAAGCGCCGCCGGCTTTCTCAGGCGTGAAGTTGGACAACGAATTGGTCTGCGTTATGCCCCTGAATTGCGTTTCCAGTTAGATCATTCGGTTGATGATTTGATGAAAATAGATCAACTCCTCAAGCAGGTGCATGAGGAAGAAGAAAAACTTTCAGACTTGGGAAGTCTATCAGAGGAAGAGTAGTGGAGAGCTATCAAGCCATCCTGAACATATTTCATCAACACCAACGCTTGGCGATTTCAACGCACATCAATCCCGATGGTGATGCGATTGGATCCGAGTTAGCACTCTATTCCTTTCTCAAGGACTTGGGGAAACAGGTTCAGATTGTCAACATGGATGTCGTGTCGAAAATCTATGATTTCCTCCCGTTCTGTGATGCCATTTTGTCCCCTAAAAGTGTCCCGGCAAAGGAGATACCCGACATCAATTATTCTCCTGAAATTTTGGTGGTCCTCGATGCAGGAATGCTAAAACGAATTGGTGAAGACCTTTGTCGTTCCTTAATTCCAACAGAAGCGATTGTCAATATTGACCATCATACGACCGCGGATCGTTTCGGAGATTATAACCTCGTTGAGGTGGAAGCATCATCCACCTCAGAGATTATTTATCGGCTCATCAAGCACCACGGCAGCCCGATTGGAAAAGAGCGGGCGCTGTGCCTTTACACGGGAATCATGTTCGATACAGGCAGTTTTCGATACACCAATTCGACACCGGTGGCCCATCGTATTGCCGCCGATCTCATTGAGGAAGGCATCGCTGTCGATGAAGTGTTCCGTTTGGTGTATGAAACGGTGCCAATTGGAAGGGTTCATCTGCTCGGTGAGGTGCTTAAAACGCTCGGCATCACGCCGGATGGCAAGATTGCATGGTTGTATGCGACTCAAGAGATGTTTCGCAAAACTGGAACAACCCGTGAAGATGTCGAGGGGTTTATTAATCAGATCCGCTCGATCGATAGCGTTGAGGTCGCCATTCTGGTGAGCGAACTCGAAAACGGAAAGTCAAGAGTGAGCCTTCGGAGTAAAGCGTATACGGATGTCAGCGAAATTGCCGCTGAATTTGATGGCGGTGGCCATCGACGGGCTGCCGGTTGTGAGATTGATGCCCCTTGTGAGGCGGCCATCGTACAACTGATCGCAAATACGCAAAGAAGAATGGGTGAATCAGCGAATCAGCAAATAAACAAATAGCCGTATCACGCATCACGTTTCACGTTTTATGTATAATGCTTATTCACGGTGTTCTCAACCTCAATAAACCCCCAAAGATGACTTCAAGACAAGCAGTGGATAGGGTGAAACGCCTGTTCAATATCCGAAAAGCTGGACACGCAGGAACACTAGACCCTGACGCAACAGGCGTTCTGCTCATCTGTTTGGGGAACGCAACGAAGTTGTTTGAAGCGTTGCAGGTTGGCACGAAGGAATACGAAGGCACGCTCACATTAGGTATCACAACAGATACCCTTGACGCAAGCGGGCGAATTCTCAAAACTAAGGACACAAGTGGAATCACCCCCGATCAGATTCGAGTTGTATCCCAACAGTTTATCGGAGAGATCGAGCAGATTGCTCCCATGTTCTCAGCGGCTAAACACAAGGGGAAGCGGTTATATAAGCTGGCACGTCAGGGACTTCAAGTTGAACGGTTGCCGAGAAACGTCACCATTGAATCGCTTGAGATTTTATCTATCAATATGCCGGAAGTTCGATGCCGAGTCGTTTGTTCAAAAGGTACATACATTCGGACGCTCGCTGCGGATATTGGAGCGGCGTTGGGCTGTGGCGCTCATCTCTCACAATTGACCCGGACGCGGTCGGGACCCTTCAGAATTGAAGATTCTCACTCATTTGAGAGTCTTGAGAACCAACCGGTCCCTCCCGATTATGCGGTGACGCCGATTGAGACTGTCGTTGAAACCTTAAATCGCCAATTGTCAAGTGGAGGGTGTCGTCTCTGATAAATTGACAACGGCACTTTCCCTGATAAAATTGAATATTGGAATGTAGATTGAATATTGAAGCGCAAATGCCTTTCAATAGACAATCTTCAAATACTTTGACTTTGGTAAATTAAAATGGAGATCTGCTTGTAGAGCATGCGGCTCGCTTGTTCCATCTGCAACGAACCAGCCAGCGGCAGGCTCTACTTGCAACCACTCGCCTAATTGTACCAAAGTCAAGATACAATCTTCAATTTTCAGGGGGGAACCGTTTACATGAAACGACACCGAGTTGAAGTTTGCAAATTTTCTACGACCTGGAAGCCATCTCCGAACTTCGCCAAGACCTGGTTGTAACCTTTGGTGCATTCGACGGATTACATATTGGGCACCAAGTTGTCATTCAGCACGTCCGAACCCAAGCGGGGAAGTCCCAACTGTTGAGTGCTGTTCTTGCCTTCCATCCCCATCCATTGGCTTTCCTTGCCCCTGAAAGATGCCCTCCAACCTTAACAACGCTTCAAAAAAAGATTGAGATACTCCAACAAATGAACGTTGATATCGTAAGCTTTGTTCGCTTCGATGACCATCTGGCACAAATGTCTCCCGACGATTTTGTACAACGAGTGCTTTTGCAAAAGTTGCGGGCGCAACAGGTCATCGTCGGTTATGACTGTCAGTTCGGCAAAAATCGGAGTGGGAATGCGGACGTTTTGAAGCGGCTTGGGCACCAGTACCATTTTGATGTGACCGTCGTCCCTCCTACCCTGATTCACGGAGCCCCTGTCCATAGCACCCGCATCCGTGAAGCCATTTCAAACGGAGAGCTAGATTTAGTCACGCAGTTGCTTGGACGCCGATATGCAATCATCGGTGAAGTGGTAACGGGAGAGGGACGGGGACGCCAACTCGGGTATCCCACAGCGAACATCAACGCCGGAGACCAGATGTTGCCTCCAAACGGGGTTTACGCCATCCGAGCCAAATTGGAGGAACGCGCGTTTGATGGGGTGCTCAACATGGGAACCCGGCCAACGTTTGGTGAATTGAAGTTTCAGATCGAAAGCCACCTCTTCGATTTTGAGGGGATGGTCTACGGAAAAGAGATTGAAATCTTCTTTATCCAAAAGATTCGTGATGAACGCCGATTCCCAAATCCAGCGGCGCTGTCGAATCAGATTCAGCAGGATGTGGTGAAGGCGAAGGAGATTCTGAGTCGGATGAACGAGGTGACAAGCTGAAATTGGGAGGTGATTCATTTGAAGGCAGAACGGATTCAAGCAATTGAAGAGCGGTACAAAGACGAATGGCTTGTGATAAAAGTCGTCACCACTGACAAGCACCTGAGTCCATTAACGGGTGAGCTCATTGGACACACGCCCAACAAGCAAGAGGCAATCTCAATGCAGCGCGGCGTGAAAGAGCATGTGATGATGACGTTTACGGGCCCTGTTGTGCCTGAAGGAAAGGGAATAATTCTCTATGGCAATATTTCGACCAGCCCTTATTTAACATCATGATCCGCTCATTCAGTCGTAGCCTAAGATTCTATCTTGGCCACTTTCACTCAAACCAGGATAGAATCCTGGGCTACAACTGCATTTCCTCCGAATTATGACCAAGCCTCATTTAACTTGACGATTGACAGCCCTTGATTAACTTTGCTACAATATAGCCAGAAAAGTTGGACGAGGCAGCATCTGGTCCGATTCCTATTGAAAACTCATTAGCCCGCTGCTGTAATCAAAACTCAAGAAAGGAGATTCCAATGAAAACCCAAACTTCCACATTTCCACTATTTTCCATTATGCTCACATTAACCGTCCTGCTGACCTCCGCCCTGGGCTTTGCGGACACGGAGGTGCGAGGCTTGATCTCCCAGGATACCCGCTGGACGGTGGATAAAAGCCCTTACCTTGCCACAGGAAGCCTCATCGTCAATCAAGGTGTGACGCTGACCATTGCGCCGGGGGTGACGGTGAAGTTTAACCCAAACACCGCGCTTCAGGTGGATGGAACCCTCGTCGCCAGAGGGACAAGTGAGATGCCAATCACCTTTACCGCAGCCCAGGATAAAGTCCCAGGTGCCTGGGGCCATATCTTATTCACGGACAAAAGTACGCCTACCGAGCTGGATAATGCGGAGAACTACATTAAAGGCAGCATCTTGGAGTATGCTACCATCGAATATGCCGGCGGCATTCAGGAGATCGGCGCGGCGGTGATGGTGAAGGCTTCCAATCTGCTTGTTGACCATTGCACGATAAGAAATAGTGCGCGTATAGGCGTTTTTGTGCGTATTGCTGGCTTTGTGGATGGTGGCAAATACGCGGTCAGCAAATACGCGGTCATCCGAAATAGCAAGATCAGTGATAATAAGGGCGGAGGTATAAGTGCTTATCGCAGCCTAGTTATAATAACCAGCAACACCATTACAGGAAATACAGCTTCCTCTGGTGGCGGCATAGTTGTTTCTAGCGATGCTGTTGCATCCATCACTAACAACACTATTACGGGAAATACTGCTTCTTCTAGGGGTGGTGGTATAGACACTAATGGTATTGTGGTTATTATTAACAACGTCATTAACGGCAATACGGCTCCTCAAGGAGCTGCAACTGCTTTGTTGGGTGGTAGCATCCAAAATTTCAGCAGCAACACGGTCATAGACAACGTGGCTTCAGGAAATGCAAAGAACACCAATGCGATCTACATTCAGTGGGTGCCGCTGAAGTTCAAAAACAACTCTATCTATAACGTCAAGACCGACTTCGACATCTTCTATAATCTGCCAAAAGGGACAGATATGAACGCCACTGACAACTACTGGGGAACGGCTGACGAAGCGGAAATCGGCGCGCGCATATACGACTTCGTCACCGATGTAAGCAAAGGAGTTGTCAACTTCGTCCCATTCCTCACCTCGGTTCCTGGTTCTTCTGTACCCACAAGTCTCGCTTTAACCACCTTGGACGCTTTCTCGGTCAAGTTGGCATGGAACGCTAATCCGGATCCAGACGTGGCGGGATACAAGGTCTATTACGACACTGATGCCAACCTACCTTATGAGGGAAGGGGTGCCAAAGAAGGGGATTCGCCGATCGATGTCAAAAACGTGACCACCTTCACCGTGTCGGGATTGAAACCCGATGCTACCTATACCTTCGTCGTCACCGCATACTATCCCGATGGAAAAGAGAGCGGATTCTCCACTGAAGTTCGCTCCAATTCTCTACCTCGTAAACCCTCAAATGCCGAGCCCGCTGATGCCGCGAAGGATGTCGCCCTGACGCCCACACTCAAGTCTTCTCCTTTCTCCGACCCCGATGCAGGGGCGGCGCACAAAGCGTCCCAGTGGCAACTCACGGTGACCGCGGGGAACTACGCCACTCCCGTCTACGACAGCGGCGCGAACCTCAAGAACCTGACCAGCATTACCCTTGCCGATGGGACGCTCAACACGGGAACAACCTACTACTGGCATGTCCGGCATCAGGATAACAGGGGAACCTGGTCGGAGTATTCAGCGGAAACGAAGTTCACAACGAGCGCATCGAAATATCCCCCCTGGGATGTGAATCAAGATGGGGTTGTCAACATCCTCGACCTGGTTCTGGTCGGCAGGCATTTTGGGGAGGATTATCGCACCGTTGTCGCGGCGATTGCTTCATCGTTACCTGAAATCGGCGTATTCTCAGGAAAGACAACAGACGTGCAAATGGTGGTTCAGAATAAAGTTGGACTTCAAGGGCGGCGTTTATTGTGGGTAGACATCAACACGGGGCCTGTTGAAGATTTGTACGGTTGTCAATTCGATCTCGTCTTTGACCCGAAAGCCCTGGAAGTTGTGAGCGTCAAAGCAGGGGATGTGCTTGCCGGAGACGGTAGTTCTATCTACTGGTATGTCTCAGAGATAGATAACCGAATGGGTAAGATTGTTGATGCAACGTATGTCAGGAAGGCGGCTAAAAAAGGCGTTAATGCCAGCGGGACACTCGCGACAGTTATCTTTGAGGTGAAAGACACTTCAGCTTCAGAGGCAACCCGGCTCACCCTGAGCGACATTAAACTTGCAGATGCGGATGCCCGTTTCATCAAAGCGATCACAGAACCTGCCACCCTAAAGTGGACAGATCTGATTGTGCCGGAGAAATCTCTCCTGTTGCAAAACTTCCCCAACCCTTTCAATCCGGAAACATGGATTCCCTACCAACTCGCAACGGACGCGGACGTCGTGCTGATGGTCTATGATGCCAACGGCAGGCTGGTGCGCGAACTTGCGCTTGGAAGCAAAGCGGCGGGCATGTATACGTCCAAAGACCGCGCTATCTATTGGGACGGCAGAAATGCGCAGGGCGAAGCTGTCGCCAGTGGAATCTACTTATTCTCCATGAAGGCTGGCGACTTCACCGCCGTCCGGAGAGCGTTAGTCGTCAAGTAGTGGTTCATTTCTTAACTTCGACGAGGGGTCGTAGTGGCGAATTGATTCGCTCAAAAGGAGGGTGCTGATATGTATACGATTTCGATTGATGACAAATACTTTGACGCCTTAAAAACCTTCGGAGATGCCGATCAGCTTGTCAAGATTGCATTACAGAAATTCCTCGTCGAGCAAACGGTCGAACGCATACATACCCTGAGAGATCAGGTGAGGGGGTGGGAAGAAGCATTCGGTGAACCGTTTGATTCCTTTCTGAAAAGGACTGAAACCGACGAGAAGTTCGTCAGGAAACTGGATAAAACCCACCCGATGTGGGAAGGTGAACTGATTAACTGGAAGTTCTACCACGAGGAACTACAGGAATGGCTCAAGAAGCTTCAAGATACTTTGACGATTTAATCGACTTCGTAAGAAACAGTTTTGAGGAAGTTCAGGTTACCCTGAGAGATGAAAGCGATGTCAGAGCCTTGCTTAACGTGGAATGCAGATATGGTAAGCACCGAGTCACCATCCGTGAAATCCTCACCGGAACCAGCAGAAGATATTCGTATTATGTACTGTTGGGAGAAGAAGTCGTTTATGGCTTTGACAATGCTTCCGATATGACCGCGCTACGCCTAAAATATGGTAGGGATGCGAAACGGCATACAGGAGAACTGATTCCGCATTGCCACACCCAACGGAAGCAAGATATTTTGCTGACCGAGGAGTATACGTGCCAAAAGCTTGTCGAGTGGATGAGAAGGAATATTACTTGACGATTGACAGCCCTTGATTAACTTTGCTACAATATAGCCAGAAAAGTTGGACCAGGCAGCATCTGGTCCGATTCATGAAAAAGGTGGGGGGTGATCAAGATGAAAAAGTTAGTCTTCCCCTTTGTCGAAATTGAGGTGCCGGATGATTGTCCCGATGGGCTTGACCTTGAAGCCACGTTCAATTATGGCATGGAGCATCCAGAGGTCGCCAAACGGGTCGATAGGGAATACAGGAAGGCTTACCGTAAATGGATGAAAAACAAGGGGAATAAGTGTGCCCAAACGAGTGCTGAGTCCGAAAAAGCAACAGCATGAAGTCAGTAAATATCTTTATGCGCTTCAATTTCAGTTATCTACCTTCGTTGTCAGTGTGAGAGCAACCTTAGAACCTCTCACTGTTACCATTTCCAACGAGGGGGTTGGTGAGGTTTACGTGCCTTCCCGCGCTTATTTCGAGAAAATGAGCCCCAGGAGCGATCCGGTAGGGCTTATTTTTCCCGATGGTTCCTTCCTTGTTTTTTACGAAATTGTTCGTTTTGGCTACCGGGATGAACGTACTGTTGAGCCCACCATTTACCGGTTGAAGTATGGCTACCATTATCAACGGAATGCAGACCATTTCTACTTTCGGTTTGACCACCACCCAGGCATCGGAGAGCCGGAAACCCATCCGTTGCACCATTTACACGCCGCAGGTTGGCTGCCTGGGGCAACCTCGTTTCACGAAGGACCGCGTTTTCAGGTAGATGAAATCAAATTAGCCGATGTGTTGCGGCTGATTCAGGTCACTTATCTGTGAAACGTGGAGATACAAAACAATTGAAACCCAAGAAAGTGTTGGCCCCTATGAAAACCCAAACTTCCACAATTCCAATATTTTCCGTTTGGGCGATGAAGAAACTCTGGCTGTTGAAATGAACCAGGATACGTGATGAAAGGAGTTCAAAATGTCAAAATTGGTTTTATCCGAATTCTCCCAAAAAGGGGAAGATATTTACAATACTCGAATCCAACCTGAACTTCCCCCTGGTTTGAAAGGGAAGATCATTGCCATTGAAGTCGAATCTGGCGACTATTTTATAGAAGATACCCCTCTCAAGGCAGGTATTCAGGGACAGAAAAAACACCCCAACAAGCAATTCTATTTTAAGCGGATCGGATACAATACCGTTTGGAAATCGGTAGGAGTTGTCAAAAAATGATTACTGGTATCATCACCGACGATCTCGATCCGATTTTAGATAACGTCTTTATGCGTGCCAAAGATGGTTCTCTCATCTCAGTGAGAACCATCTTAGATACGGGATTCAACGGGTCTTTCTGCTTTCCCAGAAAATTGTTGGAAGACTTGCAGCTACAGCCCTTTGGAACAGTGAGTCTTACCCTGGCCGATGGTAATGAAATTGAGGAGCAGTTCTACATTGGAGAGGTCATCGTCGATAATCAGCCTTACTTTGTTGAAATGAGCGCAACAGATTTGGAAACGGCGTTGATGGGGATGGAAATGTTGCTAGAAAAAGAAGCAATTTTCAATCTCAAAACGATGACCATCAGCGTGGTGTAAATTCAGGAGTCATGCGTAACAAATCAGGAGTGTTTCTTACGTTTGATGTACCTCATTTCACCCATGAGATGATCAACTGGAAAAGGAAATGAGAAAATTCAATGCGCCATACGGAGATGGATGGCATTGAAAATTTAATTTACAAAACGATATAGTTTGTGGTATATTAACCTTTATCAAGAGATGAACTATGTATTGGAAGAAACATGCCTAAAAGGAGGTGAATTGGGGTGGCATTTGATTCAGAAAAGAAACGTGAACTCATGACGGAGTACAAAACCCATGATAGGGATACGGGTTCACCGGAAGTGCAAGTGGCACTTCTGAATGCCCGCATTCGAGAGTTGACAGAGCATTTCCGTATCCACAAGAAAGACCATCATTCAAGAAACGGACTCTTAAAGCTCGTGGGCAAACAACATCGCTTACTGCGTTATCTTTACAAACAGGATGTTCAACGGTATCGCAATCTGATTGCCCGACTTGGAATTCGCGACACGATTGCAACAAGGAAGAGCTAGCTATCCACCGTAGGACTATTTGAGGAGGAAAAAAATTGAAAGTAGAAATGCAACTTGGAAGTACGAAGCTCTCAATCGAGACAGGAAAGGTTGCGAAACAAGCGGATGGTGCCGCTTGGGTGCAATACGGTGGAACCGTTGTCTTAGTGACTGTCGTAGCGGATAAAAGAGAGAGTGATTTGGATTTTTTCCCGTTAACCGTTGATTATCGCGAACGCTCTTATGCCGCGGGAAGAATCCCAGGTGTCTATGGCAGACGTGAGCCGCGTCCCGGTACGGATGAACAATTGACTTCGCGTTTGATTGATCATTGTATCCGTCCACTTTTTCCGAAAGATTTCCAATCGGAAATTCAGGTGATGTGCACAGTGCTGGCTTCCGATCAGGCCCACCCGGCTGATGTGCCTGCACTGATTGGAACTTCGGCAGCACTGAGTATCTCAGATATACCCTTCAACGGTCCCGTCGGTGCTGTCACCGTCGGGAGGGTGAATGGAAAATTGATTGTCAATCCAACATACTCAGAATTAGAAGCGTGTGAACTTGAACTCTTCGTGAGTGGTAACGTCAACGCGGTCATGTCCGTTGAAGGCGGAGCACACGAAATACCGGAAGATGAGATTATTGATGCCATTGTTTATGCTCACCAGGAGATCAAAGAGATTATCAAACTACAGGAAGGTTTAGTTACACTGTGTGGGAAATCCACTCGTGAATACCGTGTGAAAACAATTGATGCGGGATTGAGTGCCCACATCCGAAGCCTCGCCACTTCAAAAATTCGTGCGTCTATTGGCATGGCGGATAAGCAAGATCGGGAGGATTACCTCGAACAGGTCCATGAGGATATTATCTCAGAAATCATCGTTGATGAGACGGAGGAAACCGCTCCGGGAGTTACAAAGGATACCATCTCGATATTGAGTGATATAGAAAAAGAGGAGATGCGTCAGTCTATTCTGAACGAGGGGAAACGTGTCGATGGACGTGGTGTCAAAGACATTCGACCCATTACCGGAGAAGTTGCCCTCCTACCGCGAACACATGGTTCAGCGTTGTTTACTCGCGGACAGACGCAAGCCCTTTGTGTGACGACACTCGGCACCAAAGGGGACGAAGATGTCAACCGAAACCTTGTTGGGGAAAAGAAAAGGGCTTTCTTTTTACACTATAATTTTCCCCCCTTCAGTACAGGCGAAGTGAAGCGGATAATGGGGCCGGGCCGCAGAGAAATTGGTCACGGTGCGCTCGCAGAAAAGGCGATTCTGCCCGTTATTCCCACGGATGAATTCCATTATACCATCCGCGTCGTGTCAGAGATCCTTGAATCGAACGCTTCTTCCTCAATGGCAACCGTGTGCGGTGCGATCCTCGCGCTAATGGACACAGGCGTACCCATCACAAAACCGGTCGCCGGAATCGGCGTTGGGTTAATCAAGGAAGGGGACCGGGAAGTCATTTTGACCGATATGCTCGGCACAGAAGACTTTCTCGGAGATATGGATTTTAAGGTGGCTGGCACCCGGGATGGCGTGACCGCCGTGCAGATGGACATCAAAATCGACGGTGTAACGCCCGATTTGATGCGAAGGGCAATTCATCAGGCAAGGGAAGGGCGATTGGCTGTCCTTGATAAGATGAGCCAAATTATCGCAGAACCTCGCAAGGAACTGTCTCCCTACGCGCCACGCATCTATTACATTCAGATTTCACCTGCTAAAATCAAAGATCTGATTGGTCCGCGCGGCAGAGTCATCCAGGGCATTCAAGAAGAAACCGGTGTCACCATCAATGTTGAGGACGATGGGAAGGTTGAGATTGCATCGCTCAGTGCTGAATCCGCTCAAAGGGCAGAAAAGATGATCCTTGCTGTGACGGCTGTCCCCGAAGTGGGTAAAGAGTACACAGGAAAAGTCACCCGTACCACGGCATTTGGAGCTTTTATCGAAATTTTGCCTGGCCAGGATGGTCTGGTCCATATTTCACAAATGGGCGATGGTTATGTCCGACAAGTTGAAGATGTCATGAACGTCGGTGATGAGGTGGCGGTCCGCGTTTCAAAAATTGATGACCAAGGGCGTGTCGATTTAGCGCTTGTTGGTCGTGAGACACCCGGTGAGACCACTGAATTAGAAGGTCGTCCTTCACGGAACCGTGAGCGCGAAAGTCGTGGAAGTGGAAGCAGAAGCGGCGGCGGCGGCGGACGTGACTCCCGTAATACGCGCCCCACCCGCAACGACGATTCACGCGACTCAGGCGGACGCAGACCGCCAAGAATCCCGAAAGGACGCTTTTAGGGATTATAGGTATCAGGTGTTAGGAATTAGGTATTAGAGGTATTGCCTAACACCTAACACCTCATACCTAACACCTAACTGACACAGCGAGGGTAGTTTCAGATGCAAGCCAGGAGACCCATTCGGACAGTCAGAAGACCCATCAAGACCGAAAGAAGTGTGTTCGATCAAAAATGGTTGACCTATCTTTTAACCTTTATCTTAATTCTGCTGATCGCCATTTTTGTGCTGTCATTTAAATATCAAGATTGGATGGTTGACCATGTCAAAAAACTCCTGATTAGAGAAAAACCCCCTCCGCCTAAACCTCGCCCAAGGGGGAGAGTGGGAAAGCGGGAAGGCGTCGTTTCATATCAGTTGTCAATGGATATGAAACAACACCCAAACGCTCTCATTCTACCTCACAAAACTCACATGCTTGCCTCACTTTCCCCTATCTCCGACAGATGACCACATCAGATGCTCCACGCCAAAGGTTTAACTTATCTTTTTTGTCAAGTGGCTGAAACGAAACCGTGGAAGGAAGGGAAGAATAACAGAAGGGGAAGGAATTCGTCTATCCTTTCCTTCCTTCAAAACATCAATGTAACCGTTCAGCGGATTGAGTAGATGTAGAACATGCTGCCAGCTTGTTTCGAGTATTCGCGAGGGCTTTGAACAAGCCAGTCCGATTCTCGGACGAGCACGGCATGTTCTACGGTGACCACCTGAACGGTTACACATCAATTCTGTTTTTGAAAATGAGTTAAGATGAAACAGTATATCCTTTTCCATAAGCTTCGTTTCGTTCTCGCCCCAGTCTTTTTCATGTTCGTATGTTCAATCTTAAGTTGCGGCTATGTGTCAACTTCTTCTTACCTGGAGCATATCAAGACGATTACTGTCTCTCGTGTTGATATCCAAGACCCGGATATCGCTTATGATGTAACTTCGGGAAGACCTTATGATGAAATTGTTCGCGAGTCGCTCATCAGGCGTTTTAACCAAAAATGGCGGGACGGAAACGACTCACAACTCGATCTGACGATACTGGATTATCGCTTAGAACCTTGGAGTTATGATGCCAACAATCAGCCTGAACAGTTTCGCATGAGCTTAGTCATTGACTATACCTTTACCGATCGCGTCCGGAACAAAATTATCGATCGCAAAGATAATTATATCCAGGTTCACGATTTCTATGTTGTTTCCGGTCGGGGTGAACAACCCGAAACACGCGAACAAGCGAAAGCACGACTCATCCAAGAATTAACCGATGACCTCTATAGTACGCTCGCTGAACAGTGGTAAATTGACAATTGACAATTGTCGATTGTCAATTGTCAATCGATTATGGAAGTATTTGGGATTGATTCAAGCCTTGGGCAGTTTGCTCTTTCTTTCGTGTCATGCTGAACCAGGCAACTACACGGCTGTGAATCAATACGGTCCGTATGTCTATGGGGTTTGGAATGCCCGAACCGCTAAGGCAGCAAAGAACCTCTCACGTCAAATTGTTCAAGCGTGGTCAAAAGAAACAAGAGAGATTCAGCCACTTCCAATCATGACAACCGCCAGGCCGGTTGATCTCCTGCCACGAGATGGAGAGGCTTTCCAGTGGGTCAGGTCGCGGCAAGCAAGCACCTATATTGGTAAAAACCTGTATCAAGATGTGCTCGGCGGTGGTAATGCGGAGCTCTATCATGCCTACGGATTTGTTGAGCAGACAGATGTTGAGTATCAAACACCTCAGCTTGGGTCCAAGCCGTTGATTCTCGTCGAGATTTTCGACATGGGAAGCCCAGAAAACGCTTTTGGACTCTATAGCTTCAATCGCTATCCACAAGATGCGTTTGAGTGGGTGGGAAACCAGGCGCTCATCTCAGGAAAAGAGCTCAGTTTTTGGAAGGGAAAATACTTCATCCAGGTTGAAGGATATGAAATTGCACCCCAGATTAAGGAAGGCATGATTGAACTGGCAATCGCAACTGCCAAACATATCAAAGACCCACCGGTAAAACCGCACCAGTTGGCGGTGCTTCCCCTAAGAAATCTGATTCCGAATAGCGAAAAATACTTCTTCTCGGATTCAGCCTTTAGAAAACTTTACTCCCGTTTCTTACCGGTAGCCGGAGAGGTACTGAAATTGGGTGAGAATACACCGGGTGTTTCGGCAGCCTATCTCCATCGTTCATCTACAGACTGGATGGATACGATGATAGCATTCGTCATCCGTTATCCGGTTGAAGCCAATGCAAAGGCTGTTTACGAGTCATATCGGAGTTACCTCCAGGCAAATGCGATTCGGGTCAACACAACCCAAACTGGACTTGTTGCCAGGGAACGAGAGGTCGAGAAGTAACATATAGACTTCCTAAGTCTCAAAGACTTCGGAAGTCTGGTCTGAAACTCCAAGGAGTGATTCAAATGGCACAGAAGCGAAACCGCTTAAAGCTGGTGCGCGAAGCGCAGGGTGACGATGTGTATGAATATTACCCGCTCGGCGAATATGTCGTCATCGCGCCCGGCGTGTGTGGAGGACGACCGACGTTCAAGGGCACGCGAGTCGAAGTGGAAGTCATCCTGGATTGGCTGCGAGTGGGGCGGAAACTTGACGATATTCTTGAGAGTTATCCGTCGCTAACCCGTCCTGCTATTGAAGAAGCTATCAAGGTAGCCGCACGCACGCTGGTTGAACATTATGCTTCTCTCGCTGTATTATTATGATAGTCCTTGATGAAAATTTGGGTGACAAGGAAGTTCTTTTGCCCATCAAGCGGTGGGCAAAGGGCAAGGTTGTGCCTACACGCGAACTTCGCGCGGGGACGAAGATTAAAGACGAAGCCATTCCCATGCTGCTGGCACAACAGAAACAGCCGACTTTCGTGACAACAAATGAGAAAGATTTCTGGCGGCGCGTTCCTGCTAACCGACGTTACTGTATCATCTGCTTGCCGTTACCGAACGAACGCCAGGGGGAAATTTCCGATCTCCTTCGTCGCTTGTTCCGTCTGCCCGACTTCAAAACGAAATCGGCTCGCATGGGCAAAGTCGCCCGTGTCAGCGAGGCGGGGATTCAGTTTTATCAAGCGGGGGATGAGACAGTGCGATCCATGGAGGGGGAGTAAAATTCAACTTCATCCGTTCATCAGCATCAATACAGAGAAAGGAGATGACAAGCATCATGAAAACAGCAGGCTACATCGGCAGAATACTCCCTGACGGGCATTTGTCCATCGCTCCCAATGTGGTGCGCGAGTTGGACTTGTGTCCGAATGAACAAATCCAGGTTGTGTTGATTCCTATTTCTCAGATGACGGAGGACAACGAGCGTCGTGCGGCAGAACGCGCGAAGGTTTGGCATCAAGTAGATGCGTTGCGCGAGCGATTGTCAGGAAAGGATTTCAGTTTGACTGACTCTCTGCTCCAAGCGCGGGAGGAAGAGGACGCCACGCTATGATAAGCATTGATACTTCTATCTGCATGAAGTGGTTCAAGGGAGGCGAACGATACGAAGCGGAAGCCAGGGACCTGCGTCAGCGGATTGAGCGGCAAGAGGTTGAAGCCGCCGCCAACGAAATTTTGAGTCTGGAAATTGTGCGTGGACTCAAGAATGCGCAAGTGCGTCAGCCATCGCTGGGGATTGTGGATGCCGACATTGAAGATGCATTCAGCGCAGTGGAAGGGATGTTTCAAACGGGTATCTTGTTGGAGTGCCCTGTCTCCAATGTGAAGACGCAGACGAAGGAGATTCAAATGACACTCGGTTTGTTCATGGCAGACGCGCTGCACCTGGCAACCGCCATATACTTGGGTGTAGCGTATTTCGTGGTGGACGACCACCATTTTCTGACGCCTGACGTGGTGAACTACGCGGTGGGTTTTGGCGTCAAAACTGTCAACTTGCCCGCCTTGATTGCCGCGCTAAATGCCACTCCCTGAACCCCTGAACTTATGAACTTATTTTCACGTTTCACGTTTCACGTTTCACGTTAGTTTCAATACGCTACGCTACTCAATCTGCATTACCCTTGAAAGGAGTATTTCATGCGAGGAGATTTTGAAGCCTATCTCAACGATTCATTCCGCGATGACAGCGGAAAGCTGAACTTGGACAAATTGTTAGCCCTTGAGGATGAGGCGGAAATGACTGTTGCCGTCGTCATGCCCAACACACAGCCTGAGCCGCAAAACCAGGAACTGGCTGATGTCATCAGAAATAATTCGCGTGTGCTTGGGTGCGCACTCATTCACCCCACTGAACCGGACCCCGTCGGGCAGGTGCATCGGGCAGCCGACGAGTGGGGCATGAGAGGAATCAAGCTGATGCCGGCGGTTCACCACTACGATGTCGATAATAAGATCGTCAAGCCTGTTGTCGAGGCAGCGAGAGACCACAGGCTCATCGTTTCGATCCATTCGGGGCCCGGGAATTGCCACCCAACCCGCATTGGAAACGTAGCAAGCTGGATCCCTGAGACGCCGGTGATCATGGATCACATGGGGTTTCCCGATGACCTCGACGCCGGAATCGAAGCCGCCAAAGCCAATGGCAATATCTATTTGGGGACAACCATCCTCCGTTTCCATCGCCGTTGGGGGACAGACCCGAATCAGGTGGTTCCAACCGAAGTGAAGAAAGCTGTCGATGCGCTGGGGCCTGAACGCATTGTCTTTGGATCGAATCTGCCGGAATACCGCCCCATCCAAGTCATCAACGCCATCCGCCGCCTCGAATTGGGAGATGACGCCGAAGCGTTGATTTTTGGAGATAACTTGGCACGGATTTATGGGTTAGAATCGTAACACATTGTTTAATCGAGAGGAAGCTAAAAGCACAAGGCAAACTTGAACTTCAGGTTATTGACGATGTAGCAGCGGAAACGAGGCAACAAATTTGTACGCAAGAAATCGTTGACTATTTCCGCCCCAAAGCTAAGGTGAGGGTGTATCAAGCGATGTCGTCTTTATAGTTTACAACAGATCAACGAATCACGCATTACGTTTCACGTTTCACGTTTTACGCATCATGCAAGAAAATCTCAAACGAATACCGCTTTACCATATCCACAAACAACTCGGCGCGAGGCTGATTGAATTCGGCGGATGGGAGATGCCCGTCCAATATCGCGGCATCATCCATGAGCATCTAACGATCAGAGCCAACGCCGGGATATTTGATCTCTCGCACATGGGGGAGATCGAAATCCGAGGCTCCGGCGCGTTGCCGTTGCTCCAAAAACTCATCACCAACGATGCCGCACGCAAGTTCGCTGATCGCCGGGTGATGTATACGCCGATGTGCACGGAAACCGGCGGTATCGTCGATGACCTGCTCATCTATCGCTTCGAGGAGGACAGGTATCTGCTCGTTGTCAACGCATCGAATATTGATAAGGATTTTGAGTGGATACGCGCTCACAACGAAACAGGGGCTGAAGTTGAAAACCGAAGCGATGAGATTGTCCTAGTTGCGTTGCAAGGGCGAAACGCTCCCAAAATCCTTCAAACACTTACCAACGTTGACCTCTCAACCATCGAATACTATTGGTTTATGGAGGGAGAAGTGGCTGGCATCCCAACGATTATCTCACGGACAGGTTATACGGGAGAGATTGGGTTTGAACTGTATGTCGATGCCGTTCACGGCGAAGATCTCTGGGCCGCTGTTTATGAAGCCACAACCACTGCTGACGGTGAGCCCGTCGGGTTAGGCGCGAGGGACACCTTGCGCTTGGAGATGAAGTATTGCTTGTACGGAAATGACATTGATGAGAGGAGAACACCGCTGGAGGCAGGATTGGGCTGGACAGTCTCCTTCGATAAAGGGGATTTCATTGGACGGGACGCGCTGCTGAAGCAACGTGACGAAGGGATAAAACGTCGGCTGGTCGGATTTCAGATGTCCGATCGGGGCATCGCCCGCTCCCACTATCTAGTCTTTCACGATGGCCAGCGCGTGGGGGAAGTCACGAGCGGGGGGCCGTCGCCGAGTTTGAAATGCAATATTGGATTAACGTATCTCCCGATCGAGCACAGCAAGGTTCATACAAAAATCGAAGTTGAAATCCGTGGAAAACGTCACCCGGCGCAAGTGGTTAGAACGCCGTTTTATCAACTGTCTGATTCCTCGTAAACTCGTCATCACTTATGGCACGCCTTGACGACATTCTAAAAAAACTAGCCGATAGACAGATCGCCGATTATGTCTGCTGGTTGATGGGAGAATCGGTCACGGTCATTGAAAAACTGGGGACCGAATTCCCTGGAGGGAAACGAGGGGATGTGGTTTATCTTCTGGTGGATGCCGATGGCAACCGCTTTGTCTTTCACCTCGAATTTCAACAGGAGCGGTCAAAAGAACCGATGAACCTGCGGATGGTGGGGTACGATATTCGTCTGCGGGAAATCCATAAACTTCCTGTCTGTGGGGTGGTGATTTATTTGAAGGAATCGGCTGATGAAGGGTTCAACGGCTGGTTTATCGGGAAGTGCCCCATCGCTGAAGATGAGGAAGTTTTAAGGTTCCGTTACAAGGAAGTTAAATTGTGGGAATTGGATGGCATAGAATTATTGAAACGAAGGCTGGTTGGAATCTATCCGTTACTTGTCCTCACCCGGTTAGCCGAACCGGCAGAGGAAAGCCTGCGGCAGATGATTGATGAAATCAAACAGAGTCCGGACAGGTTGCTGATTCAGGATACGCTGTTTGCATTCAAATTGTTAGGGAGTTTGAAAGCGTTAGAACCTATCTTAGACAGGTTGATCAGGAGGTCTGACATCATGGAATCCCCATTTTTACAAGAGATTTACCTTGAAGGGATGCAAGAAGGCACACAACAAGGACTGCAACAAGGGCTGCAACAGGGGCTACAGCACGGTGTTCAGCAGGGAGAACTCCGCGGAGTTCGTTCGAGCATCATTGAGATTTTGATGAATCGCTTTGGCCTAACTTCCAAAGCCATAAAAAGGGTGGAGAAGAATCTGAACGCTATCGAAGCCTTGCCTCTGTTGCGTCGTTTGCTCATTGAAGCCACAACGGTCGCAGACCTGAAGGAATTTACGGCTAAACTTCAAACGTAAGGCATACAGCATCGCTTATACTGGTTGGGTTTTGCTTTTTCCTATCTCATCTAACCCCCCGGCCCCCTTCCCGTCATGTGAAGGGGGCCGGGGGAGCGGTTATTTTTCGGATAGGCACTGAGTAGACGATTTCAGGAGGTCTGAATATCATGGGACCTGCATGGGTACAAGAGATTTTTGATCCGAAAGGCAAGCAAGAAGAGCTCCCACAAGACGTTCGGCAATGGGCAATCAACGCATTTCGTTCGGCTATCCTTGAAATTATGATAAATCGCTTTGAATTGATGGACTATAAAACCGGAAAAGCGATAGAGGATGGGCTGGACACAATCGAAGATCTGCTTTGGCTGCGTCGCCTGGTCGTTGAAGCCGCAACGGTTGCAAGCCCAGAGGAATTTGCTGCTCAACTTCAGGCGTAAGGTTTGCGCCATCATTATCAATCATTCAGAGGAGATTATATGTTTCCAGAAGACTTAAAATATTTAGAAACCCACGAATGGGCACGGCGAGAAGATGATATCGTCGTTGTTGGCATCACCGACTACGCCCAAGAAGAGATCCAAGACGTTGTCTTTGTTGAATTGCCGGAAGTCGGAACGACAGTCAAACAGGGCCAAGCGTTTGCCATCATAGAATCTGTCAAAGCCGCTTTTGATCTCAACGCCCCCGTGAGTGGAGAAATTGTTGAAGTTAACACAGAACTCGAAGATGCCCCGGAATTAGTCAATGAGGACCCTTATGACTCCGGTTGGATGATTCACATCCGGATGAGTAGTCCGAAGGAATTGGATGATCTCCTTTCTGCTGATGAATACCAAACCGTAATCGAGGCTGAAGAAGAGGAGTAATAATGAACTCTATTTCAAATAATGACATCCCTTTACTTCGTTCAGCGCAAGCGTTGAGCGACAGCGAAGGAACCGATATGCGTCAGACTATTCAGTCCCTAAATTTCCCTGATTCTTTTGTTGACCGTCATATCGGCCCCCGTCGGGAAGAAATCAATTTGATGTTAGAGAAAATCGGGTACGCCTCACTTGATACGTTTGTTGAAGCCGTAATTCCATCGGATATTCTTCTGGATGGGGGGCTCGATCTCGGTGAAAGCCAAACCGAGTATGAAGTGCTTGCGGAGCTGAGAGCAATTGCGGCTCAGAATGAAGTGTATCGGTCTTTTATCGGGATGGGCTACTCCAACTGTATCACTCCACCCGTTATCCAGAGAAACATCCTTGAGAACCCTGGGTGGTACACCCAATATACCCCATATCAGGCAGAGATCGCCCAAGGACGTCTGGAAGCGCTGTTAAATTTCCAAACGATGATTATCGATCTGACGGGGCTGCCTATCAGTAATGCCTCCCTTTTAGATGAGAGCACGGCGGCAGCGGAAGCGATGGGGCTGTGCTTCGCGGCAAAGAAACGAGATGTCCCCCCCGTGGACAGGGGGGGGGCGTTTTTTGTTTCAGAGGGATGTCATCCCCAGACGATTGCCGTGCTGCATACACGCGCAGAACCACTCGGCATTGAGTTAATGATCGGCGACCCTCGCGAGGTCGAGTTTGGCTCCACTCCCATTTTGGGCGCCCTGGTTCAATATCCGGCGAGTGATGGGGTGGTGCATGATTACAGCGATTTCGCCCAAAAGGTTCATGACGCAGGCGGATTGTTGGTAGTTGCCGCTGATATCCTGAGCCTCACGCTTTTAAGCCCCCCCGGCGAATTCGGTGCCGATATTGCCGTCGGCTCCACCCAGCGGTTTGGTGTCCCGATGGGATACGGGGGACCGCATGCGGCTTTCTTTGCAACCAGAGAAGAATTTAAGCGATTGATGCCCGGTAGAATTGTCGGTCTGTCGCAAGACGCAGAAGGTCGCCCTGCTGCTCGCCTCGCGCTTCAGACTCGGGAACAGCATATCCGAAGGGAAAAAGCGACGAGCAATATCTGCACGGCGCAGGTGCTCCTGGCAGTGATGGCGAGCATGTACGCGGTTTATCACGGTCCCAAAGGAATTCGCCGAATTGCGGAACGCGTGCATCTGCTCACCGGTGTCCTCCGTGAAGGCTTAAAGCGATTGGGGTATTCCATCGACGATACGCCTTACTTTGATACGTTCCGTGTCGGCCTGGGTAATGTCACCTTGAGCGACAGCGAAAGAACTGTCGATTGGGACGCCCTTTTGTCAGCAGCCCGGGAGAAGAAGATTAACTTCAGGGTTTTTGACCACGCCCGTGTCGGGATTTCACTGGATGAGGCGACCTCAATTCAGGACGTTCGTGATACCTTTGATATTTTTACGCTCGGAAGGACACTGCCCTTCAGCGTTGAAGAGTTGATTGCGGAGGTCGCCCCGGCAATTCCTGAGTCATTGGAGCGAAAGAGCCCCTATCTCACCCATCCCGTTTTCAACACCTATCACTCCGAGACGGAGATGTTGAGATACATCCACAGGCTTCAGGCGAAAGATTTGTCCTTGACCACATCTATGATTCCGCTGGGCTCTTGCACGATGAAGCTGAATGCGACCGCTGAGATGTTTCCCGTCACCTGGCGAGAATTCAGCCAACTGCATCCCTTCGCCCCCCTTGAACAGGCGAAAGGATACCAAACGCTCTTTCACCAACTCGAAGCGTGGCTTTCGGAGATTACCGGATTCCCCGGCATCTCCCTTCAACCCAACGCCGGTTCACAGGGAGAGTATACCGGGCTTTTAGTCATTCGCAAATACCATCAGCGTCGCGGCGAAGGGCATCGGGACGTTTGTCTGATTCCCGCGTCCGCGCACGGTACGAACCCCGCAAGCGCAGTGATGGCGGGTATGCAGGTGGTGGTGGTAGACTGCGACGCCGAAGGCAATGTCAACCTGACAGACCTTCGGAAAAAGGTGGAAGAACACGGCCAGGAACTTGCGGCGGCAATGATTACGTATCCCTCCACCCACGGTGTGTTTGAGGAGAAGATTCGAGAGATTTGCGAGATTGTCCATCAGCACGGCGGGCAGGTCTATATGGACGGCGCGAATATGAACGCCATGGTGGGTCTCTGTCGGCCGGGGGATTTTGGGCCAGATGTGTGCCACTTAAATCTGCACAAAACGTTCTGTATTCCTCATGGAGGTGGTGGCCCAGGGATGGGACCCATTGGTGTGAAGGAACATCTGGTCCGTTTTCTTCCGACGCATCCCCTCTTCCCTTCTGCCCGCGAGGGGGACCGAGGGGGGGTTGGAGGAGAAGATGGAATTGGTCCGGTTTCCGCTGCCCCTTGGGGCAGTCCGAGCATTCTTCCGATTTCCTGGGCATACATCGCAATGATGGGAGCTAAAGGGTTGAAACGTGCGACCCAAGTCGCGATTTTGAATGCGAATTATATTGCCAAACGTTTAGAACCCTATTATTCGGTGCTTTACAAAGGTAAGGGGGGACTTGTGGCGCACGAGTGTATCATCGACCTGCGGGGTTTCAAGAAAACGACTGGGATTGAGGCCAATGATATTGCCAAGCGGCTGATGGACTACGGCTTTCATGCGCCCACCATCTCGTGGCCGGTTCCGGGAACAATGATGATTGAACCGACCGAGAGCGAATCAAAAGCTGAACTGGAGCGGTTTTGCGAAGCGATGATTTCCATCCGGGGTGAAATCGCCGAAATTGAGGGTGGCCAAGCGGAGCGCTCCGACAATGTACTCAAGAACGCGCCACACACCGCAGCGTGTATGACGCGAACAGAATGGGGTCACGGATATTCTCGTGAGAAAGCGGCTTTCCCCGCCCCGTGGACTCGCGAGCATAAATTTTGGCCCCCCGTTGCACGAATCAATGAAGTGCTCGGGGACCGCAACCTGATTTGCGCTTGCCCACCGATTGATTCATACTGATTTAAGGAGAACATGTTTCAAACATAAGTTGACACGTCAGGGATACCAGATTCAGGATTCAGGGATTCAGGATTCAGGGATTCAAGATTCAGGATTCAGGGACCCAGAAACGCATTCTTGCATCCTGCATCTTGCATCTTGTATCCGAACTGTCAACTCATTTTGGAGGGAATTTGAAACATGCCAAAAGCAATGCTAAAATTTCTGCTGTTGTTACATACGGCCGCTGCGATAGTTTGTCTTGGTTCTATCACACACAACCTTGTGATGATTGTCGGCTACTGGAGAGGAAAATTTCGCCGCATCCAGTTAGAAAAACTGTACGTCAAAGTCAGTTTCATCGCCTTCATTTGCACCTACCTTCTCGGCGGAATCGGGCTATATCCCCCCTTCCGCTATCAGGTGCGCCACCTCTACTTCGATTCCTCCCTGCGCTGGGCAACGGGATTATTTGAAATTAAGGAGCACTGGGCTTCACTCGCCCTCGTCCTCTTTATCGTTTACTACCTGTTGAGCCGCTCCATCCAACCGAGCCCAGACAATCCCCCCCTCAAAATCTACATCTCACTTGGCATACTCCTCTCCATCATCATCTGGTTTTCGGCTATTGTTGGATTTCTTCTAGTTTCCTACAAATCTGTATAACATAATGCGTAATGCCAATTTGCGTTTCAAAAAGTAAGAGAGTCACCAAACTTCCGAAGTCTTTGAGACTTCGGAAGTTTATCAAACTTACTTTATAGAATGCAAATTCGTATAATGCGTATTGTGTACCTGTCACTTCTACGCAATACGCAATACGCATCACGTTTCATGTTTCTCAAGGATTTTACAGCGGATAATCGTAAATCCGATAGCGTTTATAAACCTTTGCTCCCATGTTTTCGATTGCCCGATTCATCAGTGTATTATCTTCCAAGACCCATGACAGCTCACCCCGTCGATAGCCCTTTTCGACGCCCCGCTTATAGACTTCGTAATACAGCAGCGCATCAATCCCTTGCCGACGGTACGCTTCTTTGATACCAAACACAAGAACGCGAGCAACGTCAATTTTCCGAGCGTACCAGAGGATTTTGAGCAGTCCGAATGGAAACAAGCGTCCATTGGCATGCTTCAGGGCACGATAAAAATCGGGCAGGGCAAGGATAAAAGCGACTGGTTCCCCTTCAACCTCGGCGAACAGCACGAGATCGGGGTCAACGATCTGTATGAGCTCTTTCGCCATCTGGTCTATCTCCCGGTCTGTCATTGGCAAAAACCCCCAGTTTTTCTCCCATGCAGAATTATAGATATCCTTCACCCGCTGAACTTCCTGATTAATCTGTTTTTTGACAAGGGGCCGTATGGTAATCTTTTTTCGCCGTTTGATAGTTTCGACAGTACGCACCAGGCGATCAGACAGGTGAACCTCATCCGTGATTTCATAAGCGAGCAGGTCTTTCGCTTTCTGGAAGCCGAACCCTTCGATGAGATCGATGTAATAGCGCGGATTGTACGGCATCATGATCACCGGCGGGTCATCGAAGCCCTCGACAAGGAGGCCGCACTCGTCGTTAATCGAGTAGTTCATAGGTCCCCGCATCACCTTGAGACTACGGGCTCGCAGCCAATCGGCAGCATGAGAAAAGAGCCCCGCCGCCACTTCCGTATCTTGGATACACTCGAAGAAGCCGAAGAATCCAACAGGCTCCTCGTGAAAAGCGATATAATTATCGTTTTTGATCGCAACAATCCGACCGATGATGCGTCCATCGCGCCGGGCGATGAAAAACTCTGCTTGGGCATGCTCAAAGAACGGATACTTGGAGCGATCGAATCGTTTTTTGAGGTCACTCCGTAGCAACGGCACCCAATTGGGGTCGCCGCGATAGAGCTGCCAGGGTAAGTCAATGAATGCCTTTAGATCTGATGATGACTGAACAGGAGTAATATCAATTGACATAGAAATGCCTCTTATGTGAAACGTGATACCAGTGAACCGATGCCGCTCGGCACCCTTCGGCGAGTTCCGACAAAATTGGGGGACGGTCTGCATGCTTCTATTGTAGCTTACATACGACGATTTCTCAAGTCAGATTTGCGGTTCCTTTAATGGGTATCAATGTCAAGATGCGATACGTCAATCTCGCCGGAGATGAGTTTCGGCAGAAGGAGGTCGCGGGTGCGGCGGAGGTTTCTGTTACAGAAAATCAGATTCTGAATTGGGGTGACCACACTTTGAATGAAGTCGCTAAAGGACTGATGAATGGGCTCTGGAGGAATGACGACAGGATACTTGACCAGGACGTCCCAATTTGCTCGTGGCATTTTTGTGCCTTGGGAAGTTGCTGTCGCATAGTCAACGAAGGCTTCGCTAGAAACGTAAGCCAGCGTGATTGCAAAATGCGCTGAACTCTTGGGACGAATCACGATTGTATCCGACGAACACACACCATCTACCGGTGCAACACCCACTTTGTGAAAGTATGGTCGAATCTTACCGAAAAGAATTTCGCCCTTTTTGAATGCCAATTTTGAACTGTTAATCTGATCAGTAGTGATCCAATCTGAAAGGGCAATCGATTTTCGGGGCAAATGCTCTAAGCCAAAATACGGTGTTTCTTGATTTAGATCGCTTAGTTTCACATTTCGCCTGACTGACTCTGCGATGTCACCAAGCGTCCTAACCTCCCACCCCTCCGGTATCACTCCCACCGCTGACTCCACCCTCTTCACCGTTTCATGCCCCGGAAAGCGGAAGTGGACGAACCATTCCCGGTAAATCGCCCGCGCCATCTCCTCCAGAATCTGGGTGCGCCGCGTGTTATTCTCAATCAGGTCGTCGTAGGCGGAGAGCACCGCGGCAATTTTGCGTCTTGAGTTAGGATATGGAATAGGGAAGTTTCTAATGTCATCTTTCGTTAGATTCGGAAATGTTGTGCCACCTGCGAGCCCGAGCAGTTGACCAAGTTTCCACTCAATGCAAAAACGGATAAACTTTGTGTCCAATTGGGTTTCTCCACGTATTGAACAGACACCACGTCCCAGTGAATAGATTCGATCCGCCCAGTTCATTCGACCGGTTGTCGATCCGCGGACACAAAAAATTAGATCTCCCTTTTCGCATTCCTTCTTTGAATCGGTCATGTACAACGTGCAGTTCGGATGGATTTCCCCAAACTCTGTGGGACCATTCAACAGAGGTAACCCAATCCCTTCGCGATTGTATGTTGTTCCTTTTGGCGATGTTCCCATCGCAATCGTGGCAACTTTACATAAAGCAACCTCCGGGTTTTTCATCACGCCCGTCCCTCCAAAATCCTCGCCACATTCTCCGCGATGCGCTCTTTGTCCACGCGGTCCACGTTGAGAGGAACATGCCGCCGGCCCCGCATGCGGGGTCAAAGATTCGCCCATGAAACGGCTCGATAATCTCGAAGATCAGCTTGACGATGGCGGTGGAAGTGAAGAATTCGCCGCCCCCATACGGAGTGGATTTGGCAATCCACGCCGAGCATTTTTAGGATAGGCACTTAGTGGTTCATTTCATAAGTCCGTATAGGGCCAGACTTCCGAAGTTTCCAAAACTTCGGAAGTCTTGATACCCTAGTCGAAGTTAAGAAATCGACCACTTAGAACTTATCCGAAAAGTCGGATGCCCGAACTGGTTCGGGGCATTTTCCCTCAACAAGTTGAGGCGTCCTCAGATTTTTCGGATAGGCTCTTAATACCTCGTAATGGTCTCATGCAGGTTCAGCATGACGCGGGCGACAGAGGTCCACGCGGCCAACTCGTCGAGCGCGATGTCTTTGGGCACCTGCGATTCGCCTATGCTGACTAACTTCTCAGCGTCTGCCACATCCCCCATATATTCACTACGGTGTTTCTCATACAGGTCTGTTAAGAGCTGCATTTCTTTGGGCACTGGCTGCCGCGAGAGTACCCCAAGGTAAGCCCAGTTGATACGGTCACTCACGGAAGGACCGCCCTCTCTGATAATGCGCTCGGCGAGAACCCGTGCGGTTTCGATATAGCTTGGATCGTTGAGGAGCGTCAGGGCTTGCAGGGGCGTATTGGAGATTGACCGTTTGGCGGTACACTCCTGGCGACTCGGGGCGTCAAATGCCATCAGGCTCGGGTGCGGGAATGTGCGTTGCCAGTGGGTGTAGAGTCCGCGGCGATACTGGTTCTCACCGTGGTCGGGTTCATATTCCCGCTTGGGGAAGTTTAAGTTGGAATAATACCCCGCTGGCTGATACGGTTTGACGCTTCTGCCGCCAATCTTGTCAACGAGCAGACCACTGACAGACAGGGCGTTGTCGCGCACCATCTCGGCGTCGAGTCGCCACCGCGACTGCCGAGCGAGGAGGCGATTATACGGGTCTTTCTCTCGCAATTCCGTGGTCGGCTTTGAGGACTGGCAGTAAGTGTTGGAGGTCACCATCAGTTTCACGATATGCTTGACGTTCCAGCCACTGTCCATGAACTCCACGGCGAGCCAATCCAGAAGTTCCGGTTGCTTCGGCCATTCGCCCTGGGTGCCGAGGTCATCGAGTACCTTGGAAATACCTGTACCAAAGAAAAGGCCCCAGAGCCGGTTCACAAACGCCCGCGCCGTCATCGGGTTATCCTGTGAGACCAGCCACTCGGCTAAATCCAGTCGGGTCGCACGCCGCTCCTTAACACCCAATGGTTTCAGAAATTCCGGCGTGTTGGGTTCGACAATTTGCCCTGAATCATTCATCCAGTTGCCTCTTGGCAGGACGCGAATGGTCCGGGGTTGCACCGATACCGTGGCCAGGGAGAAGGGGGCGTTCTCTTCAATCTCGGCTTTATTCTTTTTTAAGTCGGCAATCTGATTTCGGATGCCCTCAAGCGTCGGTGTAATCGTCCGGTAGTGGGCGACAATCACTTCTTGCTGGTCTTCCGTCCGGATAACCCGGTCGATCTGAATCGCCTTCAATACCGATTCGGGATGAAGGTGTCTCGTCTGGGAGGCGCGGGTGGTTCGGATGCCCGCCATATCCCAGTAAGCGGTGCCGCCAAACTGGGCGAAGGCCATGCCGTTCAGCACACTGCCCGCTTTCAGTCCAACCAGGGCGGGGTCTATTTCCAGCCGAACCCACTCACCGGCAGGCGGCAAAGTCCCCATCGGTTTATGTGCAGGGGTGTCGTTACCACCCCCCCCGCCCGCGGGGGGGAGTTTTCGATTGCCCTCTGGCCCCCCCGTGGACGGGGGGGGGACGCCGTACTCAATCTTATCCTCACCCCAGAACGCCCTGTGTTCCCAGTTTCCATCATTCCACTGCACCATGACGGCCTTGGGAGGATTTTGTGGGTCGAGCCAGACATAAGCGAAAAGTATGTCACCCTCACTCAGGGTCATCTTTCGATTCGCCCCACTGAAAAGGTGCTGAACCGTTTTTTCCTCTTTGATACTTTGCCGACGTGAGAACTTTCCACTGAAGACGGGGCCTTCATCTTTGCCGATGTATTTCCATTCCCCATCTGTCCTCCCGCCGTTGTTCTGTTCGTCATCGACCCAGGCAAAATCGGCAGGCTCAGATGACGACAGCAGCGATATGGTCTCGGTTTCCCACTTCACCTGCTCGGCGTCAAGTTCGGGTCTTGGGGCGTCAAACTCCTTTTGCAGGTCGGTCAGGGCATCTTCAATCTTCCTGAGCGCTGCCTTCTGCTCATCAGTGGGCAGCAACATAATCGGCTCCCATTTGCCGCCGCCTCGATATACGCCCACCTCCTGTACATCTGCGAAAAACGCCTCAAAGCTGTAGAAGTCTTTGGTCGTATACGGGTCGAACTTGTGGTCGTGGCACTGCGCACAGCCCATCGTGGCACCCATCCAGACTGTGGAGGCGTCGCGTACCCGGTCGGCGGCATAGATGGCGAGGTACTCCTTCGCTTGAGCCCCACCTTCGGCGGTGGTCTGATTCAGCCGGTTGTAGCCGGATGCGACCTTCTGTTCAATCGTCGCGTTCGGTAGGAGATCACCGGCCAGATTTTCGCGAGTGAACCGATCATAAGGCATATTGTCGTTGAAGGCGCGGATGACATAATCGCGGTAAGGCCAAACGCTGATGTTTTCATCGGAATGATAGCCTGATGTATCAGCATAGCGCACGAGATCAAGCCAGTGTAACGCCATGCGCTCGCCGTAGTACGGTGAACTAATCAGCCGGTCCACCACCTTTCCATAAGCACCCGGACTGTCATCCTTTACAAAAGCATCGACTTGGGCAGGCGTCGGCGGCAGACCAGTCAGATCAAAACTGAGGCGGCGGATGAGTGTCCTTTTGTCCGCCTCCGGCGATGGCGCAAGCCCTTCAGCCTCCAGCCGTGCCAAAATAAAATAGTCAATGGCGTTGTGTGGCCATTCTTTGTTCTTCACTTCCGGCAACGGCGCACGCCGGGGCGGGATATAAGCCCAGTGGTCTTCCCACTGAGCACCCTGTTCGATCCACTTGATGAGCAACTCAATCTGTTCTTGAGTCAGCACACGCTTGGAATCCGGCGGCGGCATACGCTGACTCTCATCGGGGTTGGTGATACGCCACACGAGTTCACTGCTTTCGGGGGATCCGGGGACGATGACGTCGTAGCCGTTCAGATTCACAAAGGCCCCCTCCTTTTTGTCAAAACGCAGGTTTATCTGGCGTTGCTTCGCGTCGGGGCCGTGGCAGGCGTAGCATTTGTCCGACAGGATGGGCCGGATATCGCGGTTGAAACTGATGGGCTTATTCTCGCTGCTGGCGATTTGGGCAACGGACAGAGACACAGCAGCCAGCAGTACAACCAGCACCACAGCGATTACATGCTGGAATATCCGACAGTAGTGTAATGGACTCGTCATTGTATGTGTTGTTGATTTTTCGGTCTTAATCATATCGAACGTATTTCTCCTGTGGAATTCAATTTTGGATGTGTATGTTAAATGGGGCTTCAACGGAGCGAGGTTATGATGAGGCACCCATTTCTATCTGGTCTATTTTATGCGGATGACGGTCAGTTGTCAAGGGCTATTTGAGGGCTGTTTTGGGGCATGTTTCAAATTTCTGAAAAAATATGTTGACACGGTTTCGTGAAACGTAAAACGTAAAGGAGCGCTTCTGACGTTTTACGTTTCACGTTTTACGCCTCCTATTCTCAAGGTATCAACTGTTTTCTGAAACATGCCGAATATAGGCTGAGAATATTCTGCTTTCTTTTAATTCCATCGGGTATAATAAAAGGGTTGCCGAAACTATCTCCTTTTTCGAAATGCCAAGGGGATAGTTTATAGCATTTTTCTCATTTTAGCAAGTTGATACTGACACCGGTCTGTCATTCTTATGAATACATTTTGTTGCAGAAGGAGAGCGCATGACACACCATATATTTCCCCTGATTGAAGTATCCGGCGACTCCTATCAGATGGGCTACCAGCATGGCGTTCAGGCTGCCGATTTGATAGGAAAATACCTCATCTGGATAGAGAAACTCACCCATAAGCCACGGGAGGTGCTGTGCCGCAACGCTATGGCTTTTCTGCATCAGATGGAGGTCCTTAGCCCCGCCTTTGTGGTGGAGGTTCGTGGACTCGCGGATGGGGCGGGCATCAGCTTCGAGGAGGCGATGCTCTGCCAGGCCCGCGCGGAGGCCGCCCGTGTGAACGAGGGAGGATGTACCGCTTTCGCCCTCACCGGTTCAGCCACAGCCGACCATAACCCTCTGGCAGGTCAAAACCAGGATTTAGAGCCAGAATACGCAGATGTTGCGATTCTGCTTCACGTCAAGCCGACCGATGGACGCCCTCGCGCCCTGATATTCACCTTTGCTGGGCAACTTGGCTACTCTGGCATGAACCAGTACGGTTTGGCACACTTCGCCAACGCCTTGTATGATTTTCAGTGGCGTCCCGGGCTCCCTCACTACCCCCTCAAGCGAGTCATGCTGGAACAGCGGACTATCGAAGACTGTGTGAAATTGCTGGCGCGGCACCGGACCTGCTCGGCGGCGAACGTGGTGTTGTGTGACGGTGAGGGGCAAATCGCCGATGTCGAGGTACGCCCCGAAGGGCTCGCCCGCTTTGAGGATGAGCACACGGACTGTCGCGTGCACACCAACCATTACTTGACACCCCAGTTCACAGCACACGAGACCAATTCTCTGCCGGACTCCTGTCCTCGCCTTGCCCGTATGCGCGCCTTGATTCAGGAAAATTGGGGACAGATAACGGTGGAGACCATGAAAACTCTCCTCGCTGACCACCGGGGCGATCCGGGCGGCATCTGTCGGCATGGGGAAAGGAATATGCACTCCATCTCCGGCTACATCGCTGAACCGGCGAAGGGGGTGCTGCACGTTCGCCGAGGACACGGGTGCCTGGGCACCTGGCAAGCTTACCGGGTGTAGGTCGAGGGATGGGGGGTGGCTCTCATACCGATTTAGGGCCCGCTTTGCGAGGATTCCGCGACGCGGAACTTATCATTTCCCATCATCCGAATGTCTCCATCTGGAAGGAAGGGAAGGATGAACGGGCGAGCCGCCCGTTCTACTTCCTTTTTTTCCGCTGAATGGGCAAATTCAAACCGAATGAATTTTGACACACAATCGGTCACAGCAACAAACAAAAAAAGCCGACCCTGCAACGTAGAGAGAATTCTCTATCTCTGTAGGAATCGGCTCTTATGTTTGCCTCAAAGCCGTAGCGGTTGCCGCTAATGTCCGGGGGCAGTTGAATCTGACGTTATGGTTTCTGCGGCTTTTCCAACTTTTCGAGGTAGGTCCGGATTTCCGCCGGAGAAAGCCCTTTCAATCGCTCGCCAGCGGAGAACCGTTGCAGAATCTCATCGGCAGAAAACCGTTGCAAGATTTCATCGGCGGGGAACCGTCGCAGGATTTCATCAATGGAAAGTCCCTTCAACCGCTCCTCCGGTGGCAACTGATCTAAATATCTTCTGGCAACATCACGTTGATAATCTTCCATAGTGTATGGCATCACAAGTCCCTCCAACTGATAATTCTCGAATAAATCATTGATGATTAAACTGAGGTTGCTCGCGTCTTGGCGATAGTGCGCCGCTGCCGAAACGACTTTCTCCCGCACGGCACTGAACAGGTTCCAAATCGCATTCTGTTCGCCTTCGGGAATCTCGTTCAAGACCATCACGCGAATCGGGTGAGTTCCCCACACCACTTCATAGACCCCTGGCTGTATCCCCTCCATCTGCACCTGATTCGCCAACTTCTGCGGGAAGCGAGTGCTGACCCCATAGAGCCGAAACTGTTCTCTCGGTAAGAGCTCGTTCAGCGAGGGACTGACCTGTTTGCGATAGTTGACGTAGTAGCCGATCAGTTCATCAAGTGTCCAGTCATTGAGGGCTTCCTGCATGGATTTATAACTGAGCAGGTTGTGGTCAGCGAGGTTATCCAGTCCATCGGGCAGCCGACCCGAAAACTTGCCTTTCCGCTTTCTGAGGATGACCACATCCAGAAATTGTTGTTTGAGGGAGAGGTCTTTTTCAAGTTCGACGACGAACGGAGAATCGGCGAAGAAGTCTATCAGGGCTAAACCAAAGAGGCGATGCCAGTCAATCATAGCCTTTATAGTAACATAATGAAATCAACCGGGTCAAGAAATTAGTATCATTTTTTTCAAAGCGGATTATCCCATTGACCCACAGGTAAAAATCAGTTACGATATAAGAAAAACGTATGCTATCACTATAGGACTTGGTGCACTATGACTGCATCTATGCGTGAAACGTGAAACGTAATGCGTAATGGGTAATAAACCCCCTCACGCATCACGTATTACGAGTGATATCGCATATAACATCAAGGCAAGCCATGATTCAATTCAATCACGATATATGCAGTGATTTTGCAACTGCGATTCAAAAAGAATGGTTAGAAACCAACGGCATCGGCGGCTACGCTTCCAGCACCATCATCAGTGCCAACACCCGCCGTTATCACGCCCTGCTCGTCGCGGCGACACAACCGCCCGTCGGACGGCGTGTGTTGCTTTCCAAGCTGGAGGAAACGCTGTCCATTGGGAATGCACCTTATGAACTTTCGTGCAATCAATACCCCGGCGTTGTTCACCCGCGGGGGTATTGTTTCCTACAAACCTTCACGCTATCGCCGTTTCCAACATGGTGCTATGCGGTTGACGGCTGCATGCTGGAAAAGTCACTCTGGATGGCGCATGGACACAACACGACTGTACTCACTTACACCCTCCGAGAAGGGATACCGGTTCAACTGTCTCTCCGTCCATTGATTGCGGGGCGGGATTACCATAGCTTGCACTACGAGAACAGCACGATCAATACAGGGGTCCAGAGGATCGATAGCAACACCGTCCGAATTGTGCCGTATGACGCGCCTTCGACACTCTATCTCCGTTGCTCTGGTGGAGAATTTAAATCTGATGCCGCGCATTGGTATAAAAACTTTGAATACCCGATGGAGACCGCCCGCGGTTTTGATGACCATGAAGACCTGTATAGCCCCGGGTATTTTTCGTGTGTATTGAACCCTGGCGAAACGATTGCTGTGATTGCCTCGGCGCAATGGGCGGGCGATGAATGGGAGGCAATTCGAGCCGCGGAGATAGACCGCCGTAAGCGCATCCAGGTTCAGTGTGGATGGGTTTCTCCCTCTCCCCTTGTGGGAGAGGGCCGGGGTGAGGGGAAGTACATTGGAGACTCCATGCCCCTCACCCCTTCACTACGGCCTGCCCTGAGCTTGTCGAAGGGTTCAGGGCAAGCTCTGGCCCTCTCCAACGGAGGGGAGAGGGAAAAGGAAGATCGGGGCAATTTCATCGAATTGCTATCCGTCGCCGCGGAGCAATTTATTGTTCAGCGACAGGATGGGCGGCACAGCATCATCGCAGGCTATCACTGGTTTACGGATTGGGGTCGAGACGCGATGATCGCCCTGCCCGGGCTCACGTTAGTCACGGGACGATACGAGAACGCGAAAAGTATCTTGCTGGAATTTGCGCAGCACTGTGAGCAGGGGATGCTCCCCAACCGCTTTCCCGATTCCTCAAAGCGACCGGAGTACAACACCGTCGATGCGACCCTCTGGTTCTTTCACGCGGTTGCGAAATACCTGGAATACACGGGCGACCTAGATTTTATCCGTGATGCGCTTTGGGAAACGCTTGTGGACATTATCTGCTGGCATATCGTAGGCACGCGCTACAACATCAAAATGGACGCCGATGGCCTGATTACTGCCGGTGAGGCGGGCCTCCAATTGACATGGATGGACGCGAAGATTGGGGATTGGGTGGTGACGCCACGGCACGGAAAGCCGGTCGAGGTCAACGCCCTCTGGTACAACGCCCTCAAGGTGATGGAGGCGCTCGCACAACGATTCGGCGAGGTGGATAAATCTGCGCAGTACGCTGAACTTGCCCACACCGCCAGGGAGAGTTTTAACCGCATCTTTTGGAATGAAGAAACCGGTTGTCTTTACGACTGCATCAACGGGGAGTTGCGAGATGCCTCCATCCGCCCGAACCAGCTCTTCGCAATCAGCCTGCCACACAGTGTGCTTGTGGAGGAGCGGCACCGTCAGGTCCTCGATATCGTGGCGCAGCATCTTTTGACCCCCTTCGGGTTGCGCAGCCTCTCACCGAGCGATGAGAAGTACATCGGGCATTACGGTGGGAGCCCCTATCACCGAGATAGCGCCTATCATCAAGGGACGGTTTGGGCATGGCTGATTGGGCCCTTCATCACAGCCTACATGAAGGTCAACGGCAAAACGGCGGACGCGCGGGAGCGCGGGAAGGGCTACCTCACCGCTTTGACCACGCATGTGAAGGAAGCGGGGGTTGGCTCGATATCGGAGATCTTCGATGGAGACCCGCCCCATGCGCCACGCGGGTGCATCGCGCAGGCGTGGAGTGTCGCAGAAGTTTTGCGAGCGTATGTGGAGGAGTTGTGAAAAACATAGCACTTGACAATTGCACGCCTTGGATTTACAATATTTCCGCTATTTCCCCCATTACGGAATCCAAATGAAGGGATTCTGAAACAGGTCAAGGTGAGGCGACCTGTGAGCGTCTCAAGTGACAGGAGAGGAGCAACCGGGTGAGACCCATAACTGAGCAAACCATTTCCCTCGATCTCCCAAGCGCATTGGAGTCTGTTCGCGTCTTGCATGCGCTCATCTCAGAGCTCCTGAGACTGATGGGCTTGGATGAACAGACCGCCATTGATGTGAATTTGGCAGTTGTTGAAGCAGGGACGAATGCCATTAAACATGGGAATCAGGAGGAGGCTCACAAACGTGCCCATTTTGATTTCATCATTCGGCCGGACCAGTTCATCGTTGTCGTCCAGGATGAGGGGCCGGGTTTCAATCGGGAACAGGTGCCTTCTCCGCTGGCGGGAGATAACTTTTTCAAGAGCAGCGGTAGGGGAATTTTTCTGATGGAATCGTGTATGGATGAGGTCACGTTTGAACAATCCGGCACGGTCATCAAAATGGTAAAATACTTAAAACCAGAAACGGTCGGGTCATAAACTATTCGGGGTTTGAAGGAGTGACGCCATGGCTTCCGCTTCATTTTGAAACGATTCAAACACATCGGTTAGCTTCGCCCGAGCCAGCAGGGTCTTGAGTTTTGGTCCAAGGTTGACGAGAGCAATTCGCCCACTTTGATACATCATAAGCTGATGAAGGCCCATTAACACACCCAAAGCGGTACTATCCATGATCGGGACATCGGCGAAATCAAACAAAAAGTGGGTAGACTCAGAAACATCAGCGAGTTGTTCGGCCATCATGTTTCTAAACTCACGGCTGTCGGGCCCAATGAGTTCTCCAATAGGCTTGATAATGATGACTTCTTCTTCGTGACGAACGATGACTTCCACTGGCTTTCCTCCTTCTGGTTCATTCTAGTGGAGCGACTCCGACATCTGAAAGCAATGCTTCAGCAGACAGTATCTCTCCCGGAACGCCACGTCTGGTATATGATAACAAAGCCGTACCCTTTTAGCAAGCTGAAAATTATGAGGCGTAATACCAATTTGCGTTTCAAAAAGTAAGAGAATAACCAAACTTCCGAAGTTTCAAAGACTTCGGAAGTTTATCAAGATTTAGCGTCGAATTCCTGCCATCGCTTCCAAACGGTGGATGCGCTCTTCCATCGGCGGGTGGGTGCTGAAAAGCCCCATGAGCCCACCGCGCAACGGATTAGCAATGAAGAGGTGGGAGGTCGCCGCGTTTGCCTCCATCGGCAGCATTTGGACGCCTCGTTCGAGTTTGCGCAACGCATCTGCGAGGGCGAGGGGATGTCCACAAATCTCTGCCCCACCGCGATCCGCAGCATATTCACGAGAGCGGGAAATCGCCAACTGAATTATCATTGCCGCAATCGGAGCGACAATAATCAGGAATAACATTCCGATGATTCCGCCACCGTGGTCCTCTTCGTCATCACTCCCTCTAAAGCCGCCAAACATCGCCGCCCACTGTGCCATATTTGCAATCCACATGATGGCACCGGCAATCGTTGCGACGATGCTGCTAATCAATATGTCACGGTGTTTGACGTGTGCCAGTTCATGCCCAATGACCCCCTCGAGCTCTTCGCGGGAGAGCAGCCGCATGATTCCCTGCGTCGCCGCAACCGCCGCGTGCTTTGGGTTTCTCCCCGTGGCGAAGGCGTTGGGTGAATCGGTGGGAATGACGTAAACGCGGGGCATCGGCAAGCCTGCCCGCTGCACCTGTTTCTGGACAATTTGGTATAATTCGCTGGATGGGCTGGCTTCTTGCGCCCGATACATCCTCAAGACGATTTTATCGCTGAACCAGTAGGCACCAAAGTTCATGACCGCTGCCATTACCAGCGCAAATGTCATTCCGACTTCCCCGCCAATCAGGTTGCCAATCAGCATCAACAGGGCTGTCAATGCTATCATCAATATTCCAGTTTTTACGATATTCATACGGAATCTCCTTCTATGTGTGTATTGGTCAACAACATGTTGAAGCGGACACTCCAGACTTCCGAAGTTTTTGAAACTTCGGAAGTCTTCAACAGGTCTTTGACCATTACAATCTCCTTCTATTTGTTATCAGATGCGGATAACTTCTCATCCAACTTCCATGTGATGTCTTTTAACTCCGATGCTTTTTGTACCTTTTGACTATCAACTTGGGTCAACTGCGCTGTATTTTTCGTGTTCGGCACGGAACAGGTCAAAGCCTTCGTTCACGTTGAACTACTCAGGTTCGGCAAGAAAAAAATATAAACTGCCGAAACAATTAGCAACGCTGCCAAAAACGCCCACTTTAACATCTTTCCCCCTCCTTTCTTTTTTTCACCGGTGTTCAGGGGTTCATTGTGACAATGCACTCCTGCACTCCTGAACTCACTTCCTCTTTTACGTTTCACGCTTCTCAACTTCACGGAAAACAAATTGTCCATCTTCAAAATCGACTTCGATCTCGCTCCCTTCACGGAATTTCCCTTGGAGCAACTCCACGGCTAAGGGGTTCAGGATGACCTGCTGAATCTTTCGGCGCAAGGGGCGAGCCCCGTATACCTCGTCGTAGCTACGTTCAGCCAGTTCTTCCTTCGCAACCTCTGTGAGATGCAGGGCGATATTTTTCTCCGCGAGGCGCGCGCTGAGTTGGTTCAGCTCAAGTGTCACAATCTGCTTAATCTCCTTGATACCCAGTCGATTGAAGATAATCAGATCATCGATACGGTTGAGAAACTCAGGACGGAAATGTTGTTGCAGGGCGTCCATGACTCGGTTGCGGATTTCATTTGCGTCCAAGCCGCCGGATCTGATCCACTGGCTACCGATATTCGAGGTCATGATGACAACTGCGTTCTTGAAATCGACGGTGCGTCCGTGTCCATCTGTCAACCGTCCGTCGTCAAGCAGTTGCAGCAGGACGTTGAAAACTTCCGGGTGCGCCTTCTCAATCTCGTCAAACAGCACCACGCTGTAAGGGTGACGCCTGACCGCTTCAGTGAGTTGTCCCCCTTCATCGTACCCAACGTAACCCGGCGGCGCGCCGATCAGCCTCGACACGGTATGTTTTTCCGTGTACTCGCTCATATCGATTCGCACCATCGCGTTCGAGTCATCGAATAAAAATTCTGCTAACGCTTTCGCAAGGTGAGTTTTACCAACACCCGTCGGTCCCATAAAGACGAACGAACCGATCGGACGGTTTACATCCTGTAACCCGGTACGGGAGCGTCGGATGGCGTTGGAGACCGCGACGACCGCTTCATCCTGCCCGATCACTTTTTCCTTGAGGCGTTCCTCCATCTGGATGAGCTTTTGCACTTCCCCTTCCACCATTCGAGAGACGGGGATGCGTGTCCATTTGGACACAATCTCAGCGATGTCCTCCTGATCGACCTTTTCCTTGAGCATCTGATCAGCAGGTTTTACCTTTTCTAAACTCGCTTTTGCATTTTTGAGTTGCGCTTCCAGTTCGAACAGATCACCGTACAGGATGCGCGACGCTTTGGCAAGGTCGCCTGTCCGTCTCGCCTGCTCCTCTTCGAGCTTCAAGGCTTCGATCCGCTCCATGAGTTCCCGAATGCGGTGGAGGCTGTCTTTTTCATTCTGCCACCGCGCTTTGAGTTGGCTGCGATTTTCCTCCAGTTCCGCGAGTTCCGCGATCAGTTTTGCCAAACGCTCTTTGGACGCATCATCCTCCTCCTTTTCGAGGGCTTGCCGTTCAATCTCCAACTGAACGATGCGTCGTTCCACCTCGTCGATCTCTACAGGAACGCTGTCAATCTCAATTCGCAGGCGCGATGCCGCCTCGTCAATGAGGTCAACAGCTTTGTCCGGCAGGAATCGATCGGAGATGTAACGATGCGAAAGCACCGCCGCCGCGACGATTGCGCTATCTTGAATCTGAACCCCGTGATGGGTTTCGTAACGTTCCTTCAGACCGCGCAGGATGGCGATAGTGTCCTCAACCGATGGCTCCTCCACCATGATAGGCTGGAAGCGTCTCTCCAGCGCCGCGTCCTTTTCGACATGCTTTCGATACTCATCCAGCGTTGTGGCACCGATACACCGCAGTTCACCCCGCGCCAATGCTGGTTTGAGCATATTGGAAGCGTCAACCGCCCCCTCCGCCGCCCCCGCCCCGACGATTGTATGGAGTTCATCAATAAAGAGGACAACCTGTCCTTCCGCTTGTTCAATGTCCTTGAGAACGGCTTTCAGCCGATCTTCAAATTCGCCACGGTACTTTGAACCGGCAACCAACGCGCCGAGGTCTAGCGCAATCAGCCGCTTATTTTTCAGGCTTTCCGGGACATCGCCATTGACGATGCGTTGCGCCAGCCCTTCGACGATTGCGGTCTTCCCAACGCCCGGCTCGCCAATCAGCACCGGGTTGTTTTTCCGTCGCCGCGACAGGACTTGCATCACCCGGCGGATCTCATCGTCCCGACCGATAACGGGGTCGAGTTTGCCCGCCGTTGCCTCCTGCGTCAAGTCTCGACCAAACCGCGTCAAGGCTTGATATTTGTCTTCTGCATTTTGGTCCGTGACCCGTTGACCGCCGCGGATGTCGACCAACGCCTTGAGAATCTGCTCCTTCGTGACGCCGTGCTGTTTCAGAATATTCTGCGCCTTGCTACTTTTTTCCTCGACGCAGCCGATGAGCAGGTGCTCCGTGCTCACGTATTCATCCTTGAGGTTTGTCGCTTCCTTCCATGCGGCGTCAAAAACCCGCTTGAGCGCTGACGAGACATAAACTTCCTGACTACCGCCAACGACCTTCGGCCCCTTGTGAATCTCCTGATTCAGTTCCGATCTGATGGCTTCCACCTCTGCGCCGAGTTTTTGGAGAATCGGCTTAACAACGCTCCCCTCCCCATCGATCAGAGCCAGCAGCAGATGTTCCACATTGACTTCAGGGCTTTCGGCCTGGCTTGCAAGGTCTTGTGCAGCTTGTACAGATTCTTGTGCTTTTATCGTAAATCGATCCAATCTCATATTTTTTTCCTTTCCTTTTTAACCTGAATTTTAAAAAACCCTACCCCTACTATGCAGGATGAATGCCAACTGCGTCCAGCCTTGTGGTTGGCAGATTTGCGATATGTTTCGCAGCCCCCACACTGTGCCAGACTGACAAGTATAATACTCCCCAAAAAATGGACAGCACATTAAGGTGGATTTCCACCTGTCTG
>CAZOAL010000015.1:0-153961 GCA_964577695.1 uncultured bacterium
GTCGTTGTCTTTTAGAAACCTAAGACAACGTCGCATGTACAGTTTGGAGGGGGGGGAAATTCCGTGAGGAATCTACCTATCCCTACTAATGCAAATCCTATTCTGCCAACTGGTCGTGCCAATAGATGGCTTCAAGGGCACGCGATGTTCCCTCTTCTTCAAAAGTCACGCCATGAATTTTGGGAACATGGTGCACAGTACGATTGCTGATCGCTCTATCGTCGCCGATGTAGAATCCGGTGTGTTTGCGGAGGCTGCCATCGGGAAACGCTATCGGTTCCCATACCAGAACACTCCCGACCCGCGGTGGCTCAATTCTTTGCCACCCCGACCGGTGGAGGTCCGCTTCCAACCCCCTGACGGTCGTATGCGAGTCTGCTATCAGCTTAAAATGAAAGAGGACCGATGAGACGAAATAGGCGCAGGACAGTTTCCCATCCTGGAGAATGTCTTTCTCCTCTCCATCGACGACCGCATATAAATTTCTAAAGGTGTCCGAATCGACGCTCCGGTGAATCATTTGCAGATAATTCTTAAAAGTGCTTAACTTAATTTGTTTCGTCAAAATATCCCTCCGTTTTTTCAAACCCCGGTTGTCCGAAGAGCTCCGATAGATCGGAGCAGGCTCTGCACTGAGCGAAGCGAAGTGACACCGGGTGTTTGAGCCTATTTCAGACTTCAGGCACCAGATTGCGCTTGATTTCGATGAACTCGAAAATCCACCCGCTCGGAGAACGCATGAAAGCCACCTTGCGCTCTCCGAATCCCGCCGAGACGGATGCAATGTCCCCCAGGAGGACAGCGCCGCTGGCAATCGCTTGTGCAACATCTTTCTCAAAGCGGTTACTGATATAGACCAGGTGCGTTACACCCAACGGTAGTTCCTCACCTAACAGACGTTCGTAAACCATCTTCTCCGCCAGGTGGAGATATTTATCGCCCATTTTGACCAGCGGCAGATGGAAAAACTCACCATCAAATTCCAGTGTCTCATCCAGGACAATCTCGTTGCCTATCTGCCGATGAAATGCCAACTCCCGTTCTAAATCAGGGACTTTAATCCCAATGGTCCACAAACCGGTTAACACGATTTTTGTTCCTTTCTCATTTGACTTTGGTAAATTCAAATTGGACGCTCTTGTAGCCCAACTTTCTAAGTTGGCACTCATCAGCGGAACCAAGATAGAATCTTGGGCTACGAGGTAATCTACCAAAGTCAAGCTCAACTTCGTAAGACAATTGACTCAAAGCAGGGTAACAAACCAATCTCGTACGCGCAATTTATCCGCTTCGTTGCCAAATCCCAAACTGAACCACCCGGAATAACCTCGTTCCTTTAGCCTCGCAAACAGGGCATCAAAATCAATCGTTCCCTCGCCGGGAACCAGATGGACCTCGTAATCGCCTCGGTTGTCGTTCAGGCGCACCTGTCCGATATTGTCAACTCCGAACGCATCAAGGAAGCCCCCCCACCCTTCGGGGACGAGGTGCCCGTGCGCGACATTGAACGCCCACTTAAAATGCGACGATTGAATCGCGTCAAAGAACCAGCGCGTCTCTTCGACGGTGTGTGGGAGGTAGTGGATTTCGGAGCGGTCAGGTTCCCTGTTGTGGTTCTCGAAGAAGATAACCACGTTTGTCTGCTCTGCCTTCTCCACCAGACGCCTCATGCGTTCGACAGCCGTTGCCCGTCGGTGTTGGACATCGCCGAAATGATACCCGCCATGCCCGATGAGCCAACCGCAGCCAAGGCGAACGGCGAGGTCGAGATTGGCGAAAAGGTAGTTGTCCACCGCTTCCGCCATGATAGGAACGTACTCCGCGTTATTAATCGCGGACGAGGGGTGGATACCGATGGCGATGCCGTGGGTTGCGCAGAGGTCACGCACCGTGCGAACGCGCCCTGCGTCAAACGACGCGATGTCATTGGGTGGAAGGTCTACCTGAAAGTCGATGTAACGAAACCCGTTTGTGGCAGCCCAGCGAATGGACTCCTCAAGCGGTTGGTGCCGTGGCGCATCGAAACCGAAACGGTCATTCATGGTGTCTATCCTCCTCTAACTAATTTTCAATAATAAACTTTACATTTTACGGGCGCTGGGGTCAGAATCCACGCTGTTTTCTTCAATATTCAATTGAAAATTAGTTAATGATGAGTACCTGAACCCCAATTTTTGCTATTGGTTCAAGCGGATCGTCATAAATCTCGTAACCCGTGTGAAATTTATAGCGTTGGTTTTCCTGACAAATCACAATCCAGAAAGGAAAGCCAATGCGAGTAAGCGGGTGCATGGTTGAATATAGCCTCAGCGAAGCCGCAAAAATTTTAGCCATCTCCTCTGATGAACTCAAGCGTGGAGTGGAGCGGGGGCATTTGCGCTACTATTATCGACTGAGATCTAAAGGGTATCAATTTCATGAGGCAAGCATCCTTGCAAATCGGCAGTTGTTGTCGCAACGTAAGGTGTATCTCCACAGGGCGTTGGGAAATAAATTTTGACGATAACCCCTCCCCCGGCGTGGGAACGAGGAAAAACCCCATTTGCTCATTCGCTCATTTTAATCTTCCTTTACCCTTTGTTCGACGAATACCTGTACGAGGGGCACCTGGAAACGATAGCCCTCCTCCGTTTCCTCCAGTATTTCTTTCCGCATCAGCCTTCGCAATCTGGCGCGTTCTTTCTTAAAGTTAGGACTCACGCAAGCATCATTTTGATAGAGGGAGATTTGAATTGTTGCCGCAAATACTCCGAATTCACCTCCGTGCTGATTATTCTACTATTTTTTATGGCTCGTGTCTACTCATTTTGCGTAAGTCCTAAAAATATCAGAAAAAAAAGCCTTGACAAATCAAACCTTATAGATTACAATATAGCCCGTTGGTGACTTATGCGATAAAAGCATGAAGTCCTCATTCGCCGAGGGTGAGTGGTGGAATGGTAGACACAACGGACTTAAAATCCGTCGCCCCTAAAGGGTGTGAGGGTTCAAGTCCCTCCTCGCCCACCAATTGTCCTTGGTAGACCTTGACGCAGGGTAGAGCAGTCTGGTAGCTCGTCGGGCTCATAACCCGGAGGACGTGGGTTCAAATCCCACCCCTGCAACCATGGTAATGTTTTTCAAGGGAAGCGCGCTCCTCAAAGCGTGTTTCCCTTTTTTTCTCGTGTGCCGGCGTAGCTCAGTGGTAGAGCACACGACTCATAATCGTGCTGTCCGGAGTTCAACTCTCCGCACCGGCATTCAGCATTCCTCTCGCCGCACCTTGCGGCTTTTTTTTTGCCTGCTTATACGAGTTTTTCGCTTAGACTTCCGAAGTTTGACACCAAACCGGTGCGGGGCTGTTCCGTCGATGGGTCGCATGGTCTTGACTCACCTCGTCCGTTAAAACTTCGGAAGTCTAGGTCTCACTTTTGCTGATAACCGAAAAAGTCGTATGCTTACCTCAATGTTGCGGGGGAAACAACCTGCTTTAAGTCCGCCGACGCTTTCGCGGCATCAAGCACTGCCATGACGCGCAGGACCTCATTCCCAGACGCAATCCGCTTTTCCTCCCAACCGAATTGGATGGCATCAACGAATTCTTGCATTTGCGCCTCAAACGGGTTGCTGTGCTTTTCGATAGGTATCTGCTCCTGGTTCACCGAAAGTTCATGCCGGGAAAGTGCGAGCGTTCCCTCCGAACCGATAATCGTCGCCCGGTAATGCTCTTCCCGTGATGTCGTCGAAAACGCAAGGGTCGCGAGTTTCCCGCCTGCAAATTCCATCACCACAATGCCATCGCTATCGCCTTCATCGGAAACGACGTTCCGAGCCTGTAAACTGCTATACACGCGCGTGGGCGTGTCATCCAGCCACCAAAGGATCGCGTCGATGTCGTGACTGCCAAACAACGGGAGGTAGAGTCCGCCACACAGCTCCGGCGAATACCGCCATTCCGTTGACAGCCGGGTAATCAAAAACTGGCGCTGGTAAGTGCAGTGGTAAACCTCCCCGAGCACACCCGCGACGATGCGTTTTTTCGCCTCCGTCACCGCTGGCAGAAATCGCGTTGACTGACCCACCATCAACTGGACACCCCCCTTTTCCGCAGCCCGGCACATCGCCTCGGCTTCCTTGAGCGAGCGTGCCATCGGCTTTTCAACCAGGATATGCTTCCCCGCCTGCGCGGCTTGAATCGCGATGGGCTCGTGCAAGTGGTGGGGCAAGGCAAGCACAACCACATCGACTTCTTGATCGGCGAATGCGGCCCCCGCGTCGGTGTAGTGACGGCGGGCGTTAAATTCATTCCGGGCCGCAATCGCGCTGCCTTCGATGACATCAACCGTGGCGACCAGTTGTGCGGACTCCATCCGATCGATGGCTTTCAAGTGAGCCTGCGCAATCTGCCCACAACCGATGACGGCTATGCCGAGTGGATTTTTCATTGGTACTCCTTTCATTGCTAACATGGGATGGTTCATTTTTGCGGAAGAAACCGAGTTTTTGGTAAAAACTCGGTTTCTCCTGCCTCCAATTGTGAACCAGCCTGGATTCAAAAACAGAAAAGTCCTTACTGGAAATGGAGCGCTGACCAGTGTTTTGCATCCCTGACCACGCGAGACGGATGTTTTTCAGACCGAAGCAGGTGTCCCTGTGAGGAACGAAGGGTCGGTTGCGTCGCGTCCTGATAGCGGAAGTCCACACTCCATCGAATGTGATGGGCTCGATTTGGCAAGCCACGATGGAACAGAAGATTACTGAAGACCACAACATCTCCCAGAGCGATGATGACATTAATTGCCTCATCTGCCACGGGCTGGATATAGTCGTCTCGGATGCGCAGGTAGTATTCGTCCTTCTCGTGGGGCACAACCCCACCCCGATGGCTGCCCGGGACAAACTGCATACACCCGTTTTCCACACTCACCGGAACCAGGGGCGTCCACACATTCATCATCCGCAAAATATCCGCGTCAGATGAGGTATAGCCGGCGTCCTGATGCCAGAGGACTTCGGTGCGTTTGTTCTCAGGGAGCTTGGGGCGCACGGAGTAGTTTGGATAGATTCTAATTTCGGGGCCGAGAAATGTCTGAGCGACCTCCAGCAACCGAGGGTGAGCAAATAGCCCGAAGAAACCTTCGCGATGCAATTCAGAACGGAAAATGGTGGGGGTCTCGTTGGGGTGATTCGCATACAGCCGAATCAGCCGCGTTTCAAACGGTTCGTTCTGATATGTGTCAGAAATCTTACCGGCTGCGAGCAATTTCGCCGCAAGCTCGTCGACCAACGCCACACATTCTCGTCGCACAGATTCGATGACGGGTTGCTCTAGCACATCGTAAAGGATGGCGAAGCCTTGTTCCTCAAATGTTTTGATGAGGGATTCCATCTGTTGTATTCCTCCCTAATAAAAGAAATGAAATTAAATCGAAGCATGATCCCCCCGTTTTTAGTAGTACTTATGTTGTTAGGGGCAAACTGTCAGGTATTTGCTCAAGTTGCCGCTGATATAAAAGGGCCTAGGGTCTCAACTCCAGTACAAAACGAAAACAAAAGAGGTTCTTTTCAGAATCCCGCTCAAGTAACCTATACTGAAGATTTTTCGGATCCTTTAGGGGATTGGTTAAACGGTTGGTTTTACCTCAACAGTAATGCTGAAAACTATTACGTAGCAAGTGGCACTTGTGACCCGAATGACCGCGGTAATCAGCCTGAAGGGCTGTGGATTTCCGATAATCGAGGCTGCGGTAATATGGTAGTCCAGAGTCCGGTTAGAATCAACTTTTTGAACAACTTCGGTGACGATGCCACGTCATTTTCAATGGATTATTTTACGTGCGTAAGCGGAGTCACCATCAATCTCTACGATAAAGATGGTGCATTGTTTAATTCAACACCTGCACCTTCCAATTGCTTCAACTGGTACCAATATATTGGTGGATTCAACAACGGTATCTCAGCTTTTGAATTTTCATATACAGGGGGGCAGGTGGAAGGGAACACTGCTATCGATAATGTGACCCTTGTCAAAGGCGATTCAGCAACTATCAAGGGGCACGTCACAGACAAAGGAACCGGAAATCCCATTCGCCGGGCGCTCGTCATCGCCCTCGGATCGACACGGAGTGGCGCGATGACCGATAGAGATGGCTATTATACCATCACGGGGTTACCAGCGGGGCCCTACCGGGTCCTTTGTGTGATGAGGGGATATCAATTCGCTCTCAAAGCCATTACCCTCGACCCCGGTGAGATCGAGATGGTCGATTTTGCGTTGGAACCGACACCCGCTGGGGGTTCTGATGAGATTCCTCCAGAATTTAGAGCAGTCGTCAATGCAGCGCCTGCCCTCTCCTCGAAACACAATCTCACGACAACGTGGGGGGCGATTAAGAAGCGTTAGCTGATAGAGCGCTTGAGACAAACCATGAAGCATCGGTAGTTCGCTATCGATGCTTTTTTTATTCGCATCATAACGTCCGACCTTTCACGCCTGAATCTCCCTTGGATTCACTGTTCGCTTCTCTTTCATTGATGACCGGTGACCGATTTACGCATTACGTTTCACGCTTCACGCTTCACGTTTTACACAACCCCTTCCTGCTTCAATACATCAATCTCTCCACGACTCAGCCCGAGCAGCCCGCTTAAAATCTCCTCCGTATGCTCGCCGAGGCTGGGCGCGGGGGCATCGACACTGCCGGGCGTCTCCGATAGCTTAATCGGGATGCCCGGTATTTCCACGGGCCCCGTGACCTCATGCTCGACCTTCACAATCATCTCCCGAGCCAGCACCTGCGGGTGGTTTGCGACCTGATCGATGGTGTTGACCGGACCACACGGCACACCGATTTTCTCCAGTTCCTCCACCCATTGCTCAGTTGTGCGTTGACGCATCACTTCAGCCAGTATGGGGAACAGCGCATCGTGATGCGTTGTTCGTAACGAATTGGTGCGAAACCTTTCATCACCGATCAACTCAGGTCGATTGATATACGCGCAAAACTTTGCCCACAGCCCATCGTTTCCCATCGCGATGACCACATAGCCATCTGCGGACTCGAACACCTCAAATGGCGTAAACGTTGGGTGACGTCCCCCCATCGGTTTGGGGATTTCACCCGTCGAGAAATATCGAACGATTGCGTTTTCCAGGATGGCTACCTGGCAATCTAGCATCCCGACATCAATGAGCTGCCCTTCGCCGGTCTCATCCCGATGTCTGAGTGCGGCGAGGGTGCCGATGGTTGTGAATAGGGCTGCCGTGAGATCGCCAATCGAGGTGCCAACGCGCACGGGCGGGCGATTCGGTTCGCCCGTGATGCTGATGATACCGCCCATCCCCTGAATAATCATGTCATACGCCCCCCGACCGGCATAGGGGCCCGTCTGACCGAATCCCGAACAGGCAGCGTAAAGCAGTGAGGGGTGATGTCCCTTGAGGGATTCGTAATCTAAGCCGAGTTTCTTCATCGTCCCCGGTCGGAAATTCTCTATGACCACATCTGAACGCTTGACTAATTCCAGAAAGAGCTCCTGACCGCGCCGATCTTTCAGGTTCAGCGTTAAACTCTTTTTGCCTCGATTGATGCTCATAAAGTAGAGGCTGAAGTTGTTCTTGAAGGGGCCCACCCCTCTTGACTCATCTCCAACCCCCGGCTGCTCAATCTTGATGACCTCCGCGCCGAGGTCCCCCAGGAGCATTGTTGCGTAAGGCCCCGCCAAAACGCGCGTGAGGTCTAAAACCCGTATGCCTTTTAATGGACCTGCCATCTCGTTTTCTTTCCCCCTTATTATAATTACCAAATCACGTTTTACACATAGCATATCGTGAAATCGATTGAATGTCAAGAGGCAAAAAGAGAAGCAAAATGAGCTCGGACTTGGTATAATATGGGGGCGTGGGTAAGTTTGTAGAGACGTAGCATGCTACGTCTCTACGGCATGCCCACATTATATTTTGAAATGCAAATTGGTATTAGTTCGCCAATGTCACATTAGAAATGAGAGCCCGTCGTAGCCCAACTTTCTAAGTTGGCCAACCGAGGACGTCATCCGCGGGAACCAAGATAGAATCTTGGGCTACAGGGAAATGTGACATTGGCGAGTTAGAGATTTTGGGATGGAAAAAACGTTGAATGATTTGCAGCGGCGAACGGATACACTCATCGCCACTTATCTACTCATAACCGCCGGCCTGGTATTGTGGTTTCATCAGCAGGTGCCGCATTGGAAAACGTATGTGTTTGTTCACCTGCTGGTCAGCGTATTGATTTTCTCGTTTAGCTTTGTGTCTGGCAGGTCCCGATCAAAGATTGGGACACTCGGAACGGAGTTACCGCCCCCCCTTCAATTTCTGCGGGATTGGTATCCTGTGCTGGGATTCCCCTTGTTTTATAAGGAAGTAGCAGTCTTTGCAGCGGCGTTTGGAAATTGGGGGTTGAGCGAACCCATCCGGCAACTCGAAGCCGAGTTATTCCGGGGACATCCCAGTATCTACTTGAGCGAACGCTTCGCCTGGGTGCCGCTCTCCGAATACCTGCACTTCTGCTATTTCTTTTACGTGCTGCTATTTCCAACGGTGGGTGGCTATTGGTACTTCACCCGGAAGATGGGAGCATTCCGCGAGTTACTCTTTCTGGTCTGTCTCACCTATTCCGTGAGCTATCTCTTCTTCATGCTTTTCCCGGTGGATAGCCCGTTCTACCTGTTCCCTCCGCCCGGCGAACCGATTGCAGGACATTTCTTTTACCAATTGGTGCATTTCGTTTCCGGACGAGGCGGCGCGCGAGGGGGAGCATTCCCGAGCTCACATGTTTCAGTGGGGGTTGTCGTCTGGACGCTTGCCTGGCTCAGGCAGCGTCGGCTGGCTTACCTGCTTGCACCGATTATCGCGGGGTTAATCCTTGCCACCGTCTACGGCCGATTCCATTACGCCCTGGACACAATTGCAGGGTTGGGAGTTGGGGGGATGATTGTCGGTATCTATAGCGCTCTTAAATTTCGCTTATTGTAAATTTCTAAAGTTGACGGGGATTGATGGAAGTGGTACAATAAAAGATGATTGCTCAATTTATCATTCAAAAGAATCTTTGGCAAAGCGGGAGGCAGTCATGAATCAATATAGCGGTAGCAGTTTCGACGATTTCCTCGAAGAGGAGGGCATCCTTGAGGAGGTGTCAGCCAGAGCACAGAAGCGGCTATTGGCATTACAGGTCAGTGACATCATGCAGGCTGCGAATCTCAGCAAAACGAGACTTGCAGAAAAAATGAACACTGATATTGCACAATTGGATCGCTTGCTTGCTCCGGATAACACGTCCATTACTTTGGAAACTTTAGATCGTCTTGCCCGTGCAGTGGGCAAACAACTGAGAATCGAGATTGCCTAATCAAGCGTTAGGCAAAGATGCACGAATGTCCCATTATCACACTTATGATGAAACGAGGAATTTAATGGATACAACAATTCAGCCGATTTTGGATAAAGCCTTATCTGGCGAACGCCTGGACTTTGACGACGGCTTAACCCTTTTCAAGAGTTATGATATCTTGTCGATTGGTCAGGCCGCTGACATCATTCGTCAATGCAAACACCCGGATGGCTATGTGACCTATATCGTTGATCGCAATATCAACTACACCAATTGGTGTTATGTCGATTGCGATTTCTGTGCCTTCTATCGCCACAAAAATGACCCCGACGCGTATGTCCTGTCTAAAGAGGAGTTGGGACGGAAAATCCAGGAGACAATCGATCTGGGCGGTGTCCTCATCCTCATGCAAGGTGGCTTACACCCCAAACTTAAACTCGATTGGTACGAAGACCTCCTCCACTGGATCAAAGCCAACTATAAGATTCACATTCACGGCTTCTCGCCGCCCGAAATTGATTGGTTCGCCAAGATTAACCGGCTTTCTCTCAAAGAGACGTTAATCCGCCTGCGTGATGCAGGATTGGATTCAATTCCCGGCGGTGGGGCGGAGATTTTGACCGACCACGCCCGCGACGAAATCAGCCCCAAAAAGTGTACAGCGGACGAGTGGCTGGAAGTGATGCGGCAAGGGCACTATGTCGGACTAAAAACCAGTGCGACTATGATGTACGGTCATGTCGAAAGCTACGCTGAACGTGCCGAACATCTCATCCGCCTCCGGGAGTTGCAGGACGAAACGGGGGGCTTCACGGCTTTCATCTGCTGGTCGCTTCAGCCGACGAACACACGCCTTGAACATATCCCGCCGTCGGGAAGTTTTGAATATCTCAAAACGTTGGCAATCTCCCGGCTGATGCTGGATAACTTCGACAACTTCCAATCCTCATGGGTGACGCAAGGTCCCAAGATTGGTCAGTTGTCACTCAAATTCGGTGCCAACGACATGGGCGGAACAATGATCGAAGAGAACGTCGTCAGCAAGGCGGGGACGGTCTACTGCATGCCGATTGAGGAAATCGAGCGGACCATCGCGGAATTTGGGTTTATCCCCAAGCGGCGAAATTTTTTCTATGAGATTCTCGACTAAACGTGAAACGTGAAACGTGAAGCGTGAAACGTGAAAAGAATCCTTCCCTTCCTTCCCTTCCTTCCATTGAAGCGTGTAAAGTTATTTCTGAAATATGTCCTGAAAGGAGAGTACAACCTATATGCTTTCCCCCAACGAATATAATGAAGGTGAATTCAAACGGCAAGAGGATCCATTTCGGGATTGGGTGACGCGAGATGGCTCTTCGGGCTACCCGGCTGAACCGGAGCGTTACCATCTTTATGTCTCGCTCGCCTGCCCATGGGCGCACCGCACGGTTATCATTCGCAAGCTAAAACGGCTCGAAAATATCATCGGGATGACCGTCGTCGATCCCATCCGCGACGAACGTGGATGGGCGTTTCGCAAGGGGCCGGGGCACTCCGAGGACCCGATAAACGGCTGGCGGTTCCTGAGCGAAGCTTACAAGGCGATGGACCCGAACTACGATGCCCGCGTCACTGTTCCCGTTCTCTGGGATAAAAAACTCGGTCAGATCGTTAGCAACGCAGATGACGACATCATGCGGATGTTGAATCGTGAGTTCGACGCCTTCACCGATAGTGATTTGGATTTCTGCCCGCAAGAACTTCGCGCCGGGAGCGATGAAGTGAATGCCTTCGTTTACCCGAACATTAACGACGGCGTCTACCGGGCCGGCTTTGCGACGACCCAGGATGCTTATGAACGAGCAGTCCGTAACCTGTTTGATGCCCTCGACCAGCTAGAGGAGCGCCTTTCTTCTCAGCGCTACCTCGTTGGCAATCAGCTCACTGAAGCCGACTGGCGACTGTTTACGACGCTAATCCGCTTTGATGCCGTTTATCATGGTCATTTTAAGTGCAACATTCGTCGAATCGTCGATTACCCGAACCTGTATGGATACTTACGAGACCTCTACCAGTACGATGGCATCGCGGAGACGGTGAATTTTGACCACATCAAGCGGCACTATTACGTCACACACGCGGATATCAATCCAACGCAGATTGTCCCCGTTGGGCCAGCACTCAATCTCACCTCACCCCACGGCCGTGATGCGCTCAACTAAACGAGGGTTGGTCATAATTCGCCGACGGTTGAGTTGTAGCCTAAGATTCTATCTTGGTTCCTTGCATAAGGGCCAAGATAGAATCTTGGGCTACGATTGCCTCCGCTGAGAATGATGACCAAGCCTCAACTAAACGGAAAGCCCGGGAAACGTCAACGAGGTTAAAATACGACCATGCCATTGTTTCCAGCAGACCAACTCAAATCGATCTGCATCGACATTTTCAAAGCCATCGGCGTTGCGGAAGACAAAGCGCAAATCGTTGCGAACCTGCTCGTCGAAGCGAATCTCGCCGGACATGATTCGCACGGCGTCCTGCGCCTGCCTCAGTATGTCCGCATGATTCAGGACAAGGACATCCAGCCAGACGCGGAGATCGAGATTGTGCCCCCGGAGACCCCTTCCAGCGCGGTCATTGATGGGCATTGGGGATTTGGGCAAGTCATCGTCACGCAAGCGATGGAGATTGCGATTGCGAAAGCGCGAACCCACGTTGTGAGCGCTGTGAACGTCTATAACTGCAACCACATCGGGCGACTGGCGGATTACGTGTTGATGGCAGCCCGGGCAAAAATGATCGGGGTGCTGTTCGTCAATGGGCACGGGGCTGACCAGGGGACTGCGCCGTGGGGTGGGATTGCCCGGCGGCTCGGCACCAATCCGATGGCGTGTGCGATTCCAACCGGTCGAGAAGACCCGATGCTGATCGACATCACGACAAGCGTCGTCGCGGGCGGGAAACTCCGCGCCTATCGCAATCGCGGTGAGGCGTTGCCAGAGGGGTGGCTTATCGATTCAGCGGGCAACCCGAGCACCGACCCTGCGGTTTATTTTGACGCGCCGAGGGGGGCGCTGCTCCCATTCGGCGGAATTGCCGGGCACAAGGGATACGGATTGGGATTATTGGTGGATATCCTCGCCGGCGCGATGTGCGAAGCCGGATGTAGTCGTCCCGCTGCGCCCAGGTTAGGCAATGCCCTGCTCGCCATAGCCATCAACATTGAGAACTTCATACCGATTGCGGATTTTGAAGGGCATGTCGCTCGGTTAATTGACTTTGTGAAAGCCTCTCCCACTGCCCCCGGTTACGATGAAATCTCCATCCCCGGTGAGCGCTCGGCTCGCACCCGCCGTGACCGTCTGGCGAACGGCATCCCGCTTGATGATGCAACATGGGAATCCCTTGTGGAAACTGCAAGGCGGGTTGGGGTTGAAATTTAGAAATAAAGAGGTACATGATGACACCAGAGGAGAGAGAAGAATATATCAGAAGAACTGTTTGGGATGCGATGTTGGATGCCGACTTAAATGTTAGATACAGGGACCATTTGAGCCGGCGCTACTTCAATCTAGACAAATACGCTAAAAAATTCTTAGCTGTGATGTCTTCCTCTACGGTGGCTAGCTGGGGAATTTGGAGTGAGATTGACATTCTATGGAAAATACTTTCTGCCATTTCAACACTCATTGCAGTCGTACTTCCGATACTTAATTGGCAACAGATAACAGGAAGAATGTTCAACCTGGTAGGAAAGTGGTCACAGATTCGATATGAATATGAAAACCTCTGGCTTGATTTATTGCAAAATAGCAAGAGCATAAACATAATTGAAGACGAATATAAACGTATCAAAGGAGCAGAAATCGGATTAGATGAAACAGGTCTTCCAGACGATAGAAAATTACTACTTCTATGTCGTGATGAGGTTTTGAAATCAAGAGGCTTAAAAAATTGAATACTATTGAAAAAGGAAGTGATTAATCATGTCGAATAAGAAGGAAAAACCAAAGGGTAGGATTCCTGAAAAAGTCGAGAAAGTGCAGCGTCCGGCACCTTGGCCGGATCCACCTCCGAGAACGCCCCCAAGCCAACAACCTACCCCAAAACCGGATGAGAAGCCGACTCAGACTGGACAAGGTACTCCAAAACCTACTAAGACAGATTGAGCAAGAATGTTAACAATCAGTAAGATGTGCTCATGAACTCTTTTGAGGAAGGAGAAAGCTTAGTAACCAATGGTGCTAGTACAGCACCATTGGTTACCTAAATTTCCATATTGACACTACGTTAGAGATAGGGAATTGGTTTCAGGTAGAAACGTTCTAAGTTGGCAAATGCGCAATTGAATCGCTAAAAAACAAAGCCGGAACCCTTGAGCAGAGTAAAGGAATAGACTCTTGGGCTACCGTTCTATTTACCAGAGTCAAACTAATGCGTACTTTCCCGCGTGGTCAATGGGCACCACCTCGACATCACCAGGAAACGCAGTAAAACGTCCTTTGCTTCCGGCGTACCGATGCGATGCAACGCATGAACCGCATCCCCGCGAACATACCGATTCTCATCTTTCAGGGCGTCTTTCAACGCATCAACGGCATCCACCGCGTGTGGCCCCTAACCTAAGCCCTAAAATGCTTATCTGGGAGAGGACCGAAAGTTATGGTATCCCTTGGCAAACCGATTGCGCTGGGTCGTACTGCCGAAATCTACCCCTGGGAGGAGGGACAGATTCTCAAGCTGTCTCGGGACTGGGTTCCGGCTGATTGGGTGGAATACGAAGCCCGAATCGCTCGTGCAGTTCATGCTGCTGGATTGCCCGTCCCTGCGTGTGGAGAAATTGTTGAGGTGGACGGCCGCCTGGGTCTGATTTATGAGCGGGTGGATGGGGTTTCTATGGCGGAGACCGCTAAAGCAAAACCGTGGACGCTCTTTCGCTTCGCGCGTCTTTTGGCGGAATTGCAAGCCGACATGCACGCCAGCCCCGTTGTGCCGGAGCTGCCTTCCCAACGGCAACGGTTGGAAAACAAGATTCAAACGGCGAAGGCGTTATCTTTCCGCCTGAAGGAAGCCGCACTTTCGGCCCTTGCCAAAATGCCTGACGGTGTTCAGCTATGCCATGGCGATTTCCATCCCGACAATATCCTGCTGACATCGCGGGGACCGGTCATCATCGACTGGACTGATGCGACACGCGGCGCTCCTCTGGCAGACGTCGCCAGAACTTCAGTATTACTTTTGGGGGCGGCGGCGTGTGAGTCATCCATCGGTTGGCTGTTAAAGGGACTCATCCACTGGTTTCATCCGGTCTACCTGAAACACTATTTTCGGCTTCGAGTGAGCGATGACCGGCAACAACTTTCCACTTGGCAATCTATCGTCGCAGCAGCACGCTTGAGCGAAAACATTTCTGAACAGCAAGATTGGCTATTAGCCAAAGTGAAATCTGGATTCGACAATTGACAATCGACAATCAACAAGGGCTAGACCCGGAATAGATCTCATCCGAATGATGACCGTCCCGCAATTATTTTGGAAAAAAGGAGAAACCCCTTATGGCAACATTACGCATGGCTGTCGTCGGTGTTGGAGCTTATGAGACCTCGCGGGCGCGTGGGTATCTGGCGACTATCCAGAAGTTGGCTGACCTCTACACCCTTTGCGCCTTATGTGACCACAGCGAGGGTTCACTGCAAGCGACAGGCGAACGTTTCGCGGTGGCGGCGCGTTACACCGATGTCGAGAAAATGCTTGAGGCCGAGAAACCCGATGTGGTGTTTGTCCTCGTGCCGACAGACGGGCAAACCGTCATCGCCCTGACGGCGGCGAGACACAAATGCCATATCATCACCGAAATCCCTTACGCCCTCACATTGGCGTTTGGCGACGCCATTGCCCGGACATGCCGCGAGAACGGCGTGAAGTGGGAAATCGCCGAGAACGTCTGGCGCTGGCCGCACGAGCAGTTGAAACGGAAAATCGTTGAGGCGGGAGGGCTGGGATCAATCACCCACGCGCGGCTCTGGTATGCGTCGGGGAGTTATCACGGCTTCAACGTTGTGCGCATGATACTTGGCAGCGAGCCACAACGGGCACTGGGTTATGCCCAAGCGGTGGATGTGCCGCCCTACATGAACTATGGCGGACAGCAAGAAACGACGCGCTGGTGGGAGAGCGGCATCATTGAGTTTGCGGGCGGCGTCACCTGCCTCTACGAAATGCCTCCCTCGCCCGGCGCTCGGGGCAGTCACTGGGAAGTGGAGGGAACCGGTGGCTATCTGACAGGAAGTGAACTGGTGCTTTACCGAGAGGGGGGGCTTATGCGATACCCCTTCAAAGAGGTCCACAAGGAGATTGACGGGGAGAAGATTCTTACCGCCGTCCGCGTGGATACCGACCCGCCGATTGTCTGGGAGAATCCGTTTGCGCCATACAAAATCTCTCACGCCGACGATGTGGCGAAGGCGAGCATCTTGCGCAGCCTGCACCGCGCTGTGATGGAGGGCGTTGAGCCTGAATACGGTGCGGCAAACGCTCGGCGAGACATGGAATTATGGATTGCTCTGCGGGAGAGCGCGGGGCGTGGCAATGTATGGCTGGACTTGCCGTTGACTGAGACGACGGAATTGGAACGCCGCATCCACGCCGAATATGTCCGTCGCTACGGCGGCGACCCGGTAACGGACACCGCATCGCTGCTGCGCGCGCCATTTAACCGGTTGAGCGTTATGTGGACGATCGCCGGATGGTTATAAGTACCTCGTAATATGCTATAATTTATGGAAAGTCATGACAGACGCTAGTGGTCTGTCAAGTCTAAACTGATGGATAAACTTCCGAAGTTTTGGAAACTTCGGAAGTCTGGCCATCCATCAAAACAAACTTGACAAAGCACTAGGCTTCGTCAAAAAGGAGAATCATCATGCCGAAAGGTCAAACGTATCCTTCTGAAATGAGAACGTTTCTGGATGCGCAAACGGGGATAGAAATTACTCAGATAACAGACCACCCCTCAACGAATCATAGCCTCTATTTTATCAATCCTTCGTGCACTTATGATGGTCAGACTTACATCTTCGTCTCAGAACGCGCCAGAGAGCTCAATCTATATACCGCTGACGCTGGAAGCGGCGTTATCACCCAGTTGACCGATAGCGACAACTTAAACCCTTTTTCGGTAACGCCAGCAGCCCGTCCACGGGGGGGACCGAGGGGAATCCCCCTGGCCCCCCCGCGGGCGGGGGGGGAGCGTGAGGTCTACTTCACTGCTGGCAATGAGGTCAGAGCAGTCCATGTCGATACGCTCGAGGAACGTTTGCTTGCGGCATTCGATGGGGTTGCCGGCAATTTGCATCTGAGCGGAGATGGCGGTCTCCTCGTCACCGGAGTGAGCCATGGTTCGCGGCGGGCGATCGCGACGATTCGGACGGATGGCACCGGCAGCGAAGCAGTATATACCCCCCCGCGAGCTGTCGGACACATCCAATTTTGCCCGATTGATAATGATCTCATTCTCTATTCAAGCGATATTGATCAGCGTATGTGGCTCATCAACCAAAATGACCTGGGCGAGCACCCCCTGTACTTGCACGATGCGACAGAGTGGATCACCCACGAGTCGTGGCTTGGAGAAACAGAGCAGATCATCTTTACCCATTGGCCCTACGCCCTCAAAATGATTCACAAGAATGGGGAAAAAGCATCGGTCGTCGCACCCTTTAACGCATGGCACGCTTCCGCTCGGCGGGATGGTTCACTGATTGTCTGCGATACAACATGCCCGGATATTGGCTTGCAACTCATCCAGCCGGCGACGGGTGAACATCGCACGCTGTGCTATCCCAAAAGCTCAAACGGCGGGACACGCTGGGCATACAACACCCCGGAAGCTGGCACTGTCACGGAGGAAACCTACGGTCCCCAATCGACCCATCCGCACCCCTGCTTCACCCACGATGGCACAAAAGTGGTCTACACCTCCGATTGCACCGGTCACTCGCAGGTGTATGTGGCAAGTGTTCCTTTGAATTGACGATTGAATATTGCCAGAGTTGAGTCCTCAATCTTCAATAGGCAATAATCGATAATCAATGTAAAAGAGGTGATTGCTAATGACAAATTCGATAGCTTCCAAAATCCGTTCACTCCCCACCGAAAGGGAGGATTTTTATCCAGAATCCGATGGTAAACCGATGGCTGAAACCGATGTACATCTCAACTTAATGCTCGATACCATCAAAATGCTCAAGACTTACTTCCGCCCTCACCTCGATGTTTATGTGTCGGGAAATCTGCTGTTGTATTATCAGAAAGGGAATCCAGAAAAGTCAGTGGCACCCGATGTATTTGTCGTTTTGGGCGTTCCAAACAAACAACGTCGAACGTACCGACTATGGGAAGAAGGCAAGGGTCCCGACTTCGTATTAGAGCTTGCCAGTAAAACGACCTATCGTCAGGATGTGGGGAAAAAGAAAAGGTTGTACGCTGGCGTGCTGGGGGTCACAGAATATTTTCTGTATGACCCTGACCACCGCTATCTGCGTCCGCCCCTCCAGGGGTATCGGCTGGTAGAGGGCATCTACTCTCCCATTGCCCCGGTGGATGGTCGGCTGCCGAGTGAAGTCTTAGGTTTATCGCTTGGGTTGAAAGGCGGGACGTTGGGACTGTATGAACCGCACCGGCAGGAATGGTTATTGACCCCTGCTGAGACGGACGAAGCCCTTCGACAGGAGGTTCAAGCCCGACAACAAGCCGAAGTTAGAGCACAACAGGAATCCCGAGCCCGACAACAAGCCGAAGCTAGAGCGCAACAGGAATACCAAGCCCGACAACAAGCGGAGGATGAATTAGTCCGCCTGCAGTCTGAACTCGAGCGACTCCAGGCTAAACAGACCGCAGAACAATGACAGAGAAAGTGATGAACGAGAAAGAAACTATCCTCATTGTCGATGACGAGCCGGACACCGTCGTCATCTTACAGGATCGCCTTGAGATGGACGGCTATACGGTAATTACCGCCTCCAATGGTTCTGAAGCCCTTGAAGTGATTGGCCAGGAACTGCCGGATTTGGTGCTATTAGATATTCAAATGCCCCGTATGGATGGGATGGAAACCCTCACCCACATCCATCAAAGATACCCCGGTTTGCTGGTGATTATGTTGACAGCACACGGGACGATTCAACTTGCCGTTGAAGCCACCAAGCGCGGGGCGTATGATTTTTTGGAGAAGCCGTTCAAGCCGGAACATATTAAGCAAAAAGTCGACCACGCCTTAGAGCATCATCACACAACGGAACCGGGCGTCCGGGATGAACTCATCCATAGCTATGAAGAGATCGTGGGAGAAAGCCCACAGATCGTTGAAGTTTTGAAGATTATCGAAAAAGTGGCGAACACAAACTCCACCGTGCTGATTCAGGGGGAAAGCGGAACCGGGAAGGAGTTGGTTGCACGGGCGCTTCATCAAAATAGTCCGCGGGCGCATAAAGAGATGATTGTGGTGAATTGCGCCGCGATTCCTGACAATCTTTTAGAAAGTGAGCTCTTTGGACATGAACGAGGGGCTTTCACGGGAGCCGCTTATCAAAAGATCGGGAAGTTTGAACGCGCGGACGGCAGCACCTTATTTCTGGATGAAATTGGGGATATGTCGATTGAATTGCAGGCCAAGTTGTTGCGTGCATTGCAGGAACAAGAGATCGAGCGGCTCGGCGGGACAAAAGTGATTCGTGTGGATGTCCGAATCATTGCCGCGACCAATCATGAACTGCGCAAGGCAATTGACATGGGGACATTCCGTCGAGATCTCTACTATCGTTTGAACATGATTCCAATCTTTTTGCCCCCTTTGCGAGAACGTCGAGGGGACGTTCTGATTTTAGCGGAATACTTCCTGCACAAACACAGCGAAGTCCATAACCAACCGACGCGGTTGATTAGCCAAAAGGCAAGAGATCTCTTGATGCAGTATGACTGGCAGGGCAATGTTCGAGAACTGGAATACTCGATTTTGCGAGCGGTCCTGTTCGCTGAGGGCGATGTGATTCTTCCCAAGCACCTTCCCCAAGAAATTCAATCCCCTGAAAAGCGAACGACTGGAAGCATACCAACCGGTCCCGCTACGCGGGATTTCGCTTCGCTCAACATAACGATGAAAGAGATGGAAAAAGAGTTAATTCTCAAAACCCTTGAGCGGACCGGCGGCAATCGCACCCGAACCGCGCAAATCCTGGGAATTAGCCTTCGATCTTTGCATTATAAACTGAAGGGTTACGAAGCGGGTGAGAATACGGGAAATTAGGAGCATGTTTCAAATTCACGAAAAAACAGGTTGACACTGTTTCGTAAAACGTAAAACGTAAAACGTAAAGGGGCTCTGCTGACGTTTTACGTTTCACGTTTTCAGACACGCTCTTAACACTACAATGTCACGCTCGATTGTAGCCCAAGATTCTATCTTGGTTTCTGCGAAGGAGGCCCTTGGTTGGCCAACTGAGAAAGTTGGGCTACGATTGGATCTCATTGTTGGTGACGGGGATGTTGTCATCCTCAAGTCAATATCCCCTCCCGCTTTGGATGAGTTTGACCCTCTCATTGAAGAAGCCGAAAAGCAGGCGCGTCAAGTTGAAGCCGTTGAGAAAGAGGGGGCAGTCTGCCCCACGACAAAGGAGAACCCATGAACGCCAATCACATCTTCATCTCCCACGCCACCGAAGACGACGAATTTGTGACGGAACTGCGCCGCGCCCTCGAAGGTCAGGGCTTAAAAGTCTGGGTCGATTCTCGCAATCTCGTCGCTGGGCAGAAACTCGACCCCGAAATCTCTCGCGCCATCGAAGCGGCCCGGCAGGTGCTCGTCGTCTTCAGTCTGAACACCGTCAACTCCGCCTGGGTTCGCAAAGAGATCCAACATGCCCAAGCGGTCGAAGCACGGCGCAAGGACGATGGCTACCGCGTCATCCCGCTCCTGCTCGAAGGGGTGAAGCCGACCGCCCTGGGCAACTGGTTCGACCAAGCGCCCCTCGCCGTACCGATCCCACTCAAGCCCGGCGGACTTTCCGAGTCCTTGTCAGCGCTCCTCGCCGCCCTCGGCGAACGCCTTCCTGACGACCCTCAACGGCAACAGCCAATCGAATCACAACCAATCGCGGAACTCATCCTGGAGTTGAAGGATGCACACGTTCAAATCGCCGATGGCAAGCAGCGGGTGACGGGGACGGCGACGCTGAACTATCAGCCCGCCGATCCGAGAGCCAGCGCAACCGAGAGCCGACGCTACACCTTCACCGCCCCGCTCGGCCCCATCGAAACGGCAGAGCTCCGCTGGTATCTGGAACAGTATCACCTCTGGCCGGTTGGCATCTTTCAAGAGAGAGCCAAACGGGTCGAGGAGCAACTCTCCGAATGGGGCAAGTCGCTCTACAAGTCCGTCTGCGCGGCGGAGTCCGCCGACGAACCCCTCAACGCCTGGAAGAACGCCGCCCCCACCGCCGAACGCCGTTTCTCTGTTGAGGTGGATTCCCAACCGCCGGAGGGCGCCGACAAAGCCAGAATCGCCGCCACCGCCGAAGCCGCCACCCTTCTGCTCTCACTCCCCTGGGAACTGCTCCACGACGGTCGCACGTTTCTCTTTCAAGGGAAAAACCCCGTCCGCGTCCGCCGTCGATTTCCCTTCCGTCACGAACGCCCACCGACAACTTCGACGCTCCCCATTCGGGTGCTGCTCGTCAGTCCACGACCAGAGAACCCGCATACGGGCTACATCGACCATCGGATCAGCGCCCTGCCGCTGGTCGAAGCGATCGAGCGGTTGGGCGAACTGGTCGAATTGACTCTCCTGACCCCGCCAACTTATGGGGCGCTGGACAACGCCCTCAAGAACGCCACCGAGCCCTTCGATGTCGTCCACTTCGACGGTCACGGGGTCTATGACCCGCGATACGGTCTGGGCGGATTGTGCTTTGAAGACCCAAACGACAGGCATAAACTCACCGAGCGAAACATGGATTTTATCTCCGCCGAAAAGATGGCTGCCCTCTGCCGAGATTATCGAATTCCGCTGGTCTTCCTCGAAGCGTGCCAGAGCGCGGCAGAGGTCAACCCCACCGCTTCCGTCGCGGCGAAACTGCTCGAAGAGGGCGTGGCTTCCGTCGTCGCCATGAGCCACAGCGTCCTGGTTGAAACGGCGCGAAGGTTCGTCACGGCGTTCTATCGGGAGTTGGCGGCTGGGGCGCGAGTCGGGGCGGCGATGCTGGCAGGTCAAGGGGAGCTTTACGATGATGCCAATCGCGGGAAGGGGATGGGCGGGGTTGACCTCCACCTCTCCGATTGGTTTGTCCCCGTCCTCTATCAGGAGACGCAAGACCCGCAACTGATTACCGTTCAACCCTCTGAAGCCGCCCAGGAGTCCCAAGCCGAACCTCGTCGCCGGAGAATGGGCAAACTCCCGGATGCGCCGCCGCAGACCTTCATCGGCCGCAGCCGCGAACTGCTGGCGATTGAGCGGCTGCTGCTTGATGGGGGCGCAAAGTACGCCGTGGTCGTCGGCACGGGCGGGTGTGGCAAGACGACGCTCGCCGTTGAGCTTGCCCGCTGGCTGGTGCGTTCCCATCGGTTCGGTCGTGTTGCGTTCATCAGTCTCGAAGCCTTCACGGAGCCAAGACAGGTGCTGATCGAACTGGGTCAACAACTCTTGCCAGAGGGCGAAGAATGGTACGTTGCCCCCAACGCTGACCTGAATCAAGCGATGCAACCGATTGAACGCGCCCTCCGTGACACGCCGACGCTGCTCCTGTTCGATAACATGGAGTGCGTCCTCCCCGCCCCCACCCCGACCCTCCCTCTTACCCCCCCGTCCACGGGGGGGATAGGGGGGGGCGGGGAGGGAGCATGGCAGACCGCCGCGCCGATTGACCCACTGTTGGGGCTGTTCCAGAAACTCCAACGTGCGACGGAGGTGACCCGACTCCTGTTCACCTCGCGTGAGGCGATGCCCGCCCCGTTTGAGGGGCGCACCGTTCGTCTGGGGGCGTTGAGCCGTTCGGACGCGGTTGAACTGGTGAGTCAGGTGCTTCGGAGCGAAGGCGCAACGCCCAACAGCAAAGACCCCGGCACGTCTGAGGCGGAGATTGCCGCCCTGGTCGAATCGGTCAACTGTCACGCCCGGGCCCTGGTGCTGCTGGCGCGTGAGGTGGCGCGCCGTGGGGTGACGACCACCACCGAGAACCTGCGACGGCTGATGGCAGACCTGCACCGACGGTTCGGCGATGACCGAGAGAACTCCCTGTATGCCAGCCTGGAACTCTCCCTCCGCCGATTACCCGCGCCGGTTCGGGAGAAGATGAACGTCCTGGCGACCTTTCACGGCGGGGCGAATCTGCTGATCTTGGACGATCTGTTGGGTATACCCACTGAACAACTCCGTGATTTCGTGGGGCCGCTGATTGACGTTGGGTTGGCTGACCTCGTTCACCGATTCCATCTGCGGCTAGACCCCGCCCTGCCCGCCTACCTGACCGCCTCACTTGACGCGGCGGCGCTGGAACGGTTGAGAGCGGTCTGGGGCGAAGCGATGCGAGATCTGACCGGTTTCCTGTACCAGCAACAGCATCAGGACGCCCAACTGGCGGCGGAACTGACGCGGCTGGAAACCCCGAACCTGCTGGCAGCCCTGGCCTGGGGCGCGGAACACCTGCCGCCGGAAGCGGTTGTCGATTGGGCAAACCGTGTTGAAACGCTGCTCTCGGGCTTGGGTCAGTCACAGGGGCTGGCAAACGCCTCCGCGATTCGGTCCGCGGCTGCCGAGCGGTTATCGCAAGGGGGCTGGACGCACGCCCGATTCACTGCCCAATCCGCTGAGATCGACCGCCTGCTGGAACGGGGCGACCTCCCATCGGCACTCGTGGCTGCCCGGACGCTGCTGGATAACTGCCTGGCTGCGGGCGACGACCCCTTTCCGGAGGCGGCTTACGACACGGCGATGGCGTATGCTTATCTCGGACGGACGTTAGGTATGGGCGGCGCGGCAGAAGCCGCGCTCGATCCCCTGACCCAAGCCCAACGCCGGTTCGAGGGTCTGGCGGATGGGGACAATACCAATGCCGAACAGATGGCATCGTTTGCCATGGCGGAACGGGCGAACTGTCTCATGGACTTAGGCCGACTTGATGAAGCCGCCGATGCATATCAGGAATCGATTAAACTAGCTAAGAACAACGATAGCAGGCAGGTCGCTGTCAACACAGGCAACCTCGGCGCCGTCCGTCACCGGCAACGCCGCTTCGATGACGCACTGAAAGCGTACACCGAAGTCAAAGCGCACTTCGCGTCGCTCGGTGAACCCCGCTCGGTGGCAACGGCATGGAATCAGATTGGAATAGTACACCATGAAGCCCGTCAATTCGAGGCAGCCGAAGCCGCCTATCGTCAGTCGCTGGCAATCAGTGTGCAGGAAGGGGATCGCCCTGGTGAAGCGCGCAGCCTGAATCAACTGGGCAGCCTTTATGGTGTGATAGGACGGACGGAAGAAGCTGCCGCGTTCCTCAGACAGGCGGCTGATATTTGCGTCGAACTCAAGGATCTTGCCCATGAAGGGGTAGCTCGTAGCAACATCGCCGACTTCCTCATCAAGCTGAAGCGATACGACGACGCCCGACGAGAACTGGTGCGTGCGATTGAATGCCTGACCCCCTTCGGTCACGCCGTCGGGCCGTGGAAGGCGTGGAATGCTCTCCACAACCTCGAAACCGCCACTGGCAACCCGGCTGCCGCTGCCGAGGCGCGGGGGAAAGCGGTTGAGGCGTATTTGGCGTATCGCCGGGCGGGTGGCGAAAATCGGGACCCTGGCGCTCAACTCTGTGCGCTCGTGGCGGCTGCCATTCAACAGAACGCTGTAGGTCAGGCCGAATCTCTCCTTTCACAGCTCTCAGGAGCAGACGCCCCACCCTGGGCGGGTGCGATGGTTCCCAAACTCCAGGCGATTCTGCGCGGCGAGCGGGACCCCGCCCTGGCGGATGACCCCAACCTGACCTTCTGGTGGGATGCCGCTGAACTCCGCCTGCTGCTGGAGGGGTTGGCGTAACCGCGTGGGGGGTTCGGGAGCTTCGGCCAGCCCGTGTCTGACCTCAACATTATGACCGTTGACAGTATTTCTCGCTCCCACGCTCCGCGTGGGAGCACGTCTGGGACGCTCTGCTCGCAAAGCAATCTGGGACGCGGAGCGTCCGGGCGGCGTTCCCACGCAGAGCGTGGGAACGAGACAAGCTGCGAATTCTTAGCAGCATTGGTCTTCAGACGACTTCAGCTATTAGCCCGATCTTGAGATCAGCCTGTCCCGATCCCTCGGGGGGCTACAACAATTGCCTTAACTTAGTGACATTCGATTGCAAATTGGTATTAGGAGCTCTTCAAATGGCAAACACATTTTTCACATCCGACACTCACTTTGGGCATCAGAGGGTCTTAGAGCTGTCCAAAAGACCGTTTCACGATGTTGATGAAATGAACTCCGCGCTCATTGAGAATTGGAATCAAGTCGTCGGTCCCAATGATACGGTCTACCATCTCGGTGACTTTGGAGATACCGCGATGATTCACTCCCTCCACGGCACGATTTTATTCCTGCCCGGCAACTACGAAACCCCACAGGAGATTGAGTTCTTGTCACGGCATTGCCAAATTCTTGAGCCGAACACCGCCATCCGTGTCAATGGCGTGAGGTTTCAACTGGTTCATGAACCGGAGGAGGCCACACCGAGTGATGAATTCTTCCTGTTTGGTCACATCCATAAGTTACAGATGGTCAAGCGAAATGGTCTGAATGTGGGTGTGGATTGTCACAACCTCACGCCGATTTCCCTTGAAGATGTGCTGTTTTACAGAGAAGCCATTCTGAATCATTACGATGAAAATGTCTTCATGCAGCGATTGGGGGAATCCGAATAAGGTTTGAGCACCTGATATTTATTCTGATCTTCCAGATCTCAAGAAATGTCAGTTTCCAAACTATCGAGGGCGATTCAAAATGCAAGTTGAGCGAAGTCTCTAGTGGTCTAAGGCAGAAATATGTGGACAGTTTTCCCCCACCCGGCCTCCACCCCCCTATAATCCCCCGTGGACGGGGGATAGGAGACGGGGAGGAGAGGAGACTGTCCCCCTTCTGTCCCCCGTCCACTCCTGTCCCCCCGTCCGCGGGGGGACCATAGGGGGGGAAAGACCACAGGGGGGAACGGGGGATTGAGGGGGGGCGAACTGTCCAGGAACTTCTGCCGCGCAGCACTAGCGAAGCGAGAGCCCGATGTATCGGGGCGAAATCCCACAAAGCGGGATGCAAATGAATTTTGAATGTCCGCTATGCGAGACTCTTCGACCTGCATCATGTATCTCTCCTACGACAATGCCGTATTTTCATCCGGAAATGGTATTACGTTGGGTGATTGGTAGAGAAATGGCAAATGTCGTGCCTTCCCCTTCCTCACTTCGGCATTCAATGGTTGCGGAATGATTCTCTAAAAACCGCTTGGCAACGGCGAGTCCGAGCCCAGTCCCCGTGTCCTTTGTCGTGAAAAACGGGTCGAAAACCCGCTCGACCACATTGGGCGACATGCCGATGCCGGTGTCGCTGAACTGGAGATGAACCGTGTTCTCGGATGGGTTCACCTTGCCAGAAATCGTGAGTGTACCGCCTTGCGGAATTGCTTGTATTGCGTTCTTCACAAGGTTTGTGAACACCCACTTCAGTTGCTCGGCATCCGCTTCGATGGTCGGCAAGGTTTTGAGGTCGGCAATTCTCACCTGGACAGCGTTTTCATTCAAATCGTTTTGAAGCCATGCAATGACGGAATCAACCACGCTTGATAGGTTGATTGCTTCGCATTGCAGTGGAGTGGGGCGGGCGAAATCGAGAAACTCCGTCACGATCCGATTCAGGGATTGAATCTCTCCATCTACCTGCTCAATCATCTCCTCCGCTTTCGAGTCACCAGTCAGCCGACGCTTGAGCAAGCCCAAGAAAATCCGCATCCCGTTCAGCGGATTTCTCACCTCGTGTGCGAGTCCCGCGGACATCTGCCTAAGTTCTTCTGCCAATCGAGAGAGCTTGTGGTCTCTCTCTTTGATAGCGATGCTCATCTCATTGAAGGTCTCCGCCAACGCCCCGACCTCGTCTTTGCGGCGTGTTTCGACTTGTGTTCCAAATTCGCCCGCTTTAATTTGTTGCGCCGCTCGTGAAAGTTTCTGAACTGGAATCACAATCGAACGCGCAAAGAGGAGGCTCAATACGATTGCGAAAACCGTACTGACGATACCGATGAGAAGCATATTCCACCGCATGTTCTCAAGGGTTTCGAGGAAAAGCACACTCGCATCAACTGCCAGAATCGCTACGACGTTTCCACCTTCATCGCGGATAGGGGCGTAAGCTGACTTGTAAAAGGCGTCGTCTTCTCCGTGAAAAGCGATTGAAAACGTCGCTTCTCCCTGCTTTGCCTGTTCGATGTGCATGCGATCGGCGTCGAGCGCCCGGTAGGGGCTTCCGATGGGAACATCATCGTGCGGATTGACAAGACTCTTGCCGTCAAGGTCGAAAATGTAAATCTCCCGGGCCTCGGATGCATCACGCATCGACTGCAATTTTTTCTGAAGGCTTTGATACAGGCGGGTATTCTCACTGCCGGGCTGTAGTACGCGTAGATATTCGCCATTAAGTTGGGTCGCAGACGTTTTCGCGATTGCGACGAGCCGCTCGCCCATCTCGGCGTCGAGGGCGCGGCGTGCAGTAAAATAAAAAAGATAACTGCTCCCCGTCAAAACGGTCACGACGAGCAACGCAATCATCAGCGTGGCTTTGGCTTGGAGATGGAGTCTCATAGCAGTTGGTCAAGTTTCAAGAGCAGCTTGCTGTTCTGCGAACTCGGAGTAGTTGGGGGAGGTCCCGCTTAAAAAGGGAGCAGGGGAGTGGGAGCGAGTGTGTGAGGGAGCGAGGGAGCGAGTGTGTGTCTGGGCTTGACAATTCTCATCGCTTCCTCGTCTCCTCACCTGCTCTCTGCTCCCCTGCGGCGGCGTATGTGCGGTGTTTCAGACACCATGCCATCTGGGAGGTTTATTCCCTTGGAAAAGCCTTTATCGAATCTCGACCAGTTCAACCTGTCCCACGCCGCCTTCGACGGTAACGGATTTAATGAAACCGACCCCGGGCGCATAGTACTTGTGTTCGGCCACACCCGGTTCAAGCGGAGTGAAGTCCTTGGTCTTGAGACAGTTTTCAAAGGTGCCGAAGGGAACGGTAACAGATTCATTGAGGCCCAGTACCTCCCCCATATCTTCGGCGACGCCTGTGTAGAGCTCCTGACGATAGGAATCGCCAACCTTGGGAGTTGCCTTCATGATAATTCCCGGCTTTGCACCATCAACACCCGCTTCCCAAGAGCCTTGGGTGCTGACGACCACGCCATCTTCCATCTCCCTGGAGTCCTCGCCAAAGTACCAGACGTTCCCATCTTTGTCTTGGGCATACCAATCGAAGGTATCTTCGGCCAGTTCGTCATCGATCCAAACTCGGTCTCTGACGACGATACAGGTGACACCCAGAATCACCTTGGTTTCGTTCGTGATATTCACCTCGACCCTTTCGGGGGCATCCTCGGATTCACCTTGGTAGATGAAAGTTATGCCAGGCGTTAAGTGGAAGTAGGGATTGTCGATCTTTTCAACAAAATTTGCCGGGGCAATCACAGGATTATAGGTAGTATCCGGTACGTTCCCATCGCCACCTTCTTTCACTATATCGCGAGCAGTGTCACAACCCACTGTAAAGGTGAGAGCGATTCCTATAATTATAGCTAACGCAGTTGTTGTTTTCATAGGTTTTTATCGTGGATTCAGAAGAAACCACAAATCCATCCTCCTTTCTCGTTTGTGTATCATTCGAGGCGTGAGAAAATCCGTCCGATCCGCCACTGGAGACGTTGCAGTGATTCAGAGCTCACATTTCTGTTTCATTATCAGGCGCATTGGCGGCGTACACGTTTTTTGCAGCCGCATTTTCCGTTCGAGCCTGTTTCCGAAGGCGCACCGCGTATTGCGTAATCAGTCCCGTCAGCGTGGTATGATTCTGTTTAGCGTAACGCTTTAGAAAGTCGTATAACTCTTCATCAATTCGGATGGTGAGAAATCTTTTCATAACACGCCTTTGTACCACAAAATGCGGTACGACTTTGCCAAAAAAGTCGCGGCTTTCACTCCACTCCGATCCTGTCCGACTTAGGGGGACAGGATCGGAGTGGAAGTTTTCGCCGCGATTTGATATACCGGAAAAGGGCGTAAATTGTGAGTTCGGTGTAGGGGGCGAATCCCTTCGACCTAATGCTCTCCTTCTTCTTCGCCATCAAACTCGTGATTCGCCTCAAATCCACCGGGCCCATCATCCTCAGCACCTTTGACTTCCTTCTCGCCTTCACCAGCGTCGCCAGCGTCAATGTGAAGAACATTACCGTTTCCTGCATCCACTTTCACATCCTTGGTGCCGGCTGTGGTATCGATCTCAACGCTGTATACGACGTTTCCGTTCTCGTTTTCAAGTTCGGTTTTAACCACCGTACCGGGAACCTTAGCCAGAGCAGCTTTAGCCGCCTGATCGGAAGTAATTTTCGCGAGTGTGCTGAGTTGTGCGGCTTCACCCGCTTCATCCTCTGCGCCGTTGTCGGCATCATTGTTTGGAACAGTAATGCTAGAAACGTAAGACGGGGTTTCGCCTTTGTCGTTGGCTACTAGATCGCCGTTGACGCCCGGCGCTAAGGCGTTACCGCTTGTGCTATCCACTGGCGCTGTCGGGCTCTTTCCGCCGCATCCGATGACGGTGCCAAGTGCGAGAATGAGCAACAGCCCTGTTGCGAGAAACACTGTAGTTTTCATTTTCTATACCTCATTAAATTGGGTTAGTTTGTTTTAGACACGCAACAGAACACCATTCTAAGTGACTGTATTCCGTTACATGCCTAATCACGAAGGGGCAGAACCCCTCTTGGCGGATGACTCATCAGTGTCAGCCTAGAAGATTCCAATGAACTTACCATCATCATCGTCTTCGATTTTGATAACCTCACCGGTATTCGCGTTGATCTTAACCTCTTTGACGTTACCAGCGTCAGTCTTAATCTCGATACCATACGTGTCTACGCCCTTTTCCATTTCGCGTTCGGTGTCAACGACTGTGCCGGCAACTTGGGCAAGGGCGATCTGAGTCGCCTGTTCCAGGGTAATCTCACCGTCGCCCTGCGCTCCGGGAGCCAAAGCAACACCGCTGACATCCGGAGAAATGGGGTTGTCCGCGCAGCCCATGACAAAGGCAAGCGCGAAAACGAGTAGCAATCCGACAAAGGGTGTTTTCGCTAACATTTTGAAGAATCCTCCTCTTAGAATATTTTCGCCCATTATTTCGAGCGTATCTTCATGGATAGACTTACGCAAATTCAGTGCCAAGCGGAAATGGCGTGTTTATTAGGTTTTGTGGGCGATGAAACGAAGATGGGGCGGTGAATTTTCCCCTCATTGAATCGATAATCTTCGGAAAACTGGAAAGAATGCAGGCAGGGACTGGAATTGGGGACAGGTGGCAGATTTTCGCCGGGGTGGCGGAAATCTGCCGCCTGCCCAAAATTTGACGCTGAATCGGAGAGACGTTGCTTGATAAATCTCCCGAACTGTCCGTTATACCAATTTGCGTTCGATGTGGTAAGATTTGTAGCCCAACTTTCTAAGTTGGCAATCTGTCGGATACCAAGATAGAATCTTGGGGTACCTTACTTCTTCAATTGCAAATTGGTATTACGTCCCATTACTTAAACCCGAACGTCAAGCCCGGTCTAATCAAAACCGCGTTGTTATTGTCGTAGCTCACCCCTAAGGCGAGAAGGAGGTGAGGTTGAATGCGGTAGCGAACGCCTAGCATCCCGACCAACTCTCCTCCTGCTGCCTCCGGTGCCACAGCGTTTTCACTGCCCTCGGGTGAAGAGGAGGTATTGCCCAAAATTTCCCCGACGATATCAAACCTTTCATTGAGATGATACTCTTCGGCCAGAGCAAAGCTAAAGATGTTGCTCAACTGGACTCCGGCTGGTTTTCCAATGATGGTATAGCCGATGTTGGCGTGGGTGTCGAATTTGCCCAACCGCTTGCTGGCGATCAAATATCCGGTGTAATCGGTCTTTTTGGTGCTGATGAGAATGTCATTCGCTGTTGGAATCTTTACTTCAGCAGCAGTCGTCAGAGCCGGGAACATCGATCTCTCGTGCAAAAACAGGTAGGAGAGCGTGACCTCCACGTCACCGAGCCCGGTGGCTTGACTCCCCACTTTCGGACGAATAGCGGTATAGAAAACGGGTTCCGCTAAAAGCTCCAGGTTATCGGTTATGCCATACTCAACCGCCATGGGAACGCTAGTCTCGGTCCCCTCCGATGAGAGTTGGCGCTCGAAGGTGTTTTCAACCTCAAACTGTCGCGCTTTAAGCAACCGGGACGTCTCTGTCTCAAGAGGCTGTCCGGCATAAAGAAGTGTATGGGATGTAGACAGTACCAACACACCTAACAGAAGGAGAAAACAATTCAACCGCCCGTTACGTGTAATACCCATTCTCCTTGAGCACCAAGCATTGGCCAATGCAAGATTCAAGATGCCGATTGAGCGAAGCGAAATCCCGTGAAGCAGGAATGCCAATGAATCTTGAATCGTGAATCTCCGATAGATCGGAGCGGGCTCTGAATCTTGTCTTCGGAATGCAACAACTTCAATCAAAAATGGTATAAGACTATGTTTCCGTTTCATACGATTTTTCCTCCTTATCATTCTGGAGTTTCCCTGGAAAAATGTAATAGTTCAATTAAATCAGCCCTCTCGGCAAATCGTCCGTATCGGAGCGCCAAAGTTGGAAGTACCAGCAGATTGAGAGCGGTCGAGGTCGCGAGCCCCCCAAGAATCACCATCGCCATGGGCCCTTCAATCTCACGCCCCGGCGCTCCGCTGCCAATAGCCAACGGCAGCAGCCCCAAAGCGGTCACCAGGGCAGTCATCAGGATGGGGGTGAGCCGTTCCGAGGCACCGCGGATAGCCGCTTCAAGCCCCCACGTCATCCCCTCAATAGAGACCAGATGTTCGTAATGCGATATCATCATGATGGAATTCCGTAACGTGATACCGAAAAGGGTCACAAACCCGCCCAAAGAACCAATGGAGAGCGAACCGCCGGAAAAGAACCCCGCCAGTACGCCACCGACTAACGCAAAAGGCAGGTTAATCAAAACCAACAACAAGTTATGGGTGCTACCCATGATGATCGATAGAAATAAGATAATCGCGATGCCCGCGAGTAAGGAATGGATGAGCAGGTCCCGTTTCGACCGGGTCTGGGCTTCTGCGGCACCTGCAAATTCCATATAGGTTCCAGCAGGGAGGGAAACAGTGGAGAGCGTTCGTTTTTTAGCTTCAGCGACAAATGAGTTGATATCTCGCTTTTCCACATTGCAGGTTACCGCCTGGACTCGTCTCGCCCCTTCATGCAATACGATGTAGCGTCCTGATGTCTCATAGGTGTCGGTAAGTTGCCGCAGATGGACATAGGTTCCAGCCGGGTTACGCAGAGGCAATACCCCGACATCAGCAAGGGTCTTCCGATTTTGGGGGTCGAGAATTACCGAGACACCGAAGACCCGGCTCCCTTCGTAGATTTGGCCAACGACCTCGCCCTCATAAGTGGTACTGAGGGCATCGAGGACATCTACCGGGGCAAATCCCCAGCGAATCAAGTCTCCCTTCCGGAGCCGGACCATGAGCTGGGGGGTTCCAGGCGGGGATTGCACCTGAACATCAGCGGCCCCCGGAATGTTGCTAACAACCCTGGCGATCTCTTGCGCCTTGCTGTCGAGCGTGTCGAGGTCATTGCCGAAGATGTTGATGACAACGGAAGCGGTATAACCGGTGAGGGTTTCCTCGATCCGTTCCGTCAAGAAGGTATTCACAGCGACGGTGACGCCGGGGAACTGGGCAAGGGCGTTGCGTATTTCCGACTGTGCGAGCTCTGCCTGCTTCGCTTTCAGGGGTTTGAGATCCACCTCGAATTCGCTGGAATGAGTTCCAAAAGTGTCATCAGCTTCCGCCCTTCCCGCCCGCTGTGCGACAGAGCGAACATAAGGAATTTTCAAGAGTTCAAAGGTCACCTGGCGTCCGAGACGGAGTGACTCTTGAAGCGAGGTTCCGGGGATGGCTGAAAAGTGGACAAGATAGTGTCCTTCCCGAAGTTCCGGCAGGAACCCGCCCTTCAGGAAAGGTAACGTTGCCAGTCCGGCGACAATAAAAATTATGACACCGCCCATCACCGCTCGCGGATGCCGCTCGACCTGAAGAAGGAGAGAGCGATACCACTCTTTCAACCATCGTGTAATCGGAGGTTCCTTTTCCGGCAAATCCCTGCGGCCAAGAAGCACCAAGCACAGTGCCGGTGTTACTGTGAGTGCCACGATCAAAGAAGCGAGGGTGGCAAGGATGTAGGCAATGCCAAGCGGTGCGAACAATCGTCCTGCCAGCCCTGACATGGTCAATAAAGGAATACAGACCAGTGTTATTGCGAGCGTTGCGTACACGACAGCACTTCGCACTTCGATAGTCGCATCCAGTACCACTTGAAAGGGTGACAGTGGATTCTCTCGGTGATGATTCTCTCGCAGACGCCGGAAAATGTTTTCCACAGTGATGACAGCGTTGTCTACGAGCAAGCCGATGGCGATGGCGAGTCCGCCCAGCGTCATGGTGTTGAGGCTCAAGCCCTGGTATTCCAAGACTGCTATAGCCGCCAGTAACGACAATGGAATCGCTGTGCAGGAAACAGCGGCAGTTCGAAAGTTAAATAAAAACAGAAACAATACAATGATGACCAGGGCAGCCCCAATCAGCAAAGAGGACTGGACGTTGTGGGTAGCTGTTTGGATAAAGTTCGCCGCTCGGAAGAGATCGGGGGTCAGGGTGACGCCTTCGGCGTCGAGCGCGGGACGGAGCTCTTTCAGCGCCCGTTCAACCTTCTGCGTCGTCTCAAGGGTGTTCGCCCCGTACTGTGCCCAGATATTCAAAATGACACCAGTTTGCCCCATGATCGAGGCAGCGCCGATGGGAGGCTCCGCAGCTTCAACGACTTTAGCGACATCCCCCAATATCACGTTAGCACCGTTCTGGTGCATCAGAACCGTTTTTGCAAGCTGATCGGGGGTAAGGGACTGCCCTTCGGTTCGGATGACGATGCGCTGATTTTCGGTGTCAATAAAGCCCGCCCCCCGAATGCCCGTTGCTCGACGCGCCACCGTCAACACGTCCTCAATGGATAGGTTGTATTGAATGAGCCGGTCGGGGCGCACCTGAATCTGAAGTTGCTTCACTTCGCCGCCGAACACGCCCACACTGGCAACACCGGAAACAGCTAACAGATGCGGTTTGACTATCCAGTGGGCGATAGTACCGAGCTCCATCAATGAGAGTTTGTCGGAGGTCAACCCGATCGTCATCAGATCGCCCGTTGAGGAAGTCAGGGAGGTCATGGACGGCGCCTGAACCCCCTGCGGTAATTGCCCGGCGAGTGACGCTAACTGTTGGGCAATGACCTGCCGTCCCTGATAGATGTCGGTGCCGGTGCGAAACGTCACCGTGCTGACCGACAGCCCCTGAATCGAGCCGGAACGGAGTGATTCGATACCCGCTACACCATTGACGGCGTTTTCGACGGGTTGGGTAACCAGTACCTCCACCTGTTCCGGGGCCAGACCTGGTGCTTCGGTCTGGACGGTAACCTGCGGTGGAGCAAACTCAGGGAAGACGTCATACTTTGCCTGCGAGAGGGCGTAAAGCCCATAACCGAGGAATACGCAGGCTAAGGCAATGATGACACCTCGGAAGCGGAGCGAAAATTGGACAATTGCATTCAGCATCGTATCTATCCTTTCAGGGAAGTGAATCAGGAATCTCTATCGTAGCCGAAGTCGCCAGACCTCGGGAAGAATCGCGCAAAATCCCGAACTCTGGCGAGTTCGGCTACCAGTTTTCGGCACGTTTCAAACTTCCTCATGCCTTATTCCTCTTGAATCTGCGAGTGAAATTCCTCGGACAAAAGCAGTTGCGCACCGCTCACCACGAGTCGGTCCCCCGCCGAGAGGTCTTTCACCACAAACCAGCCATCTTTAACGGGTGCCTCTGTGGAGACCTCACGCCGAACAAAGTGCTCCGGTTCCTTCTGCATGTATGTCCACACCTTACCTTGCCACCAGACGGTGGCTGAGGCGGGGACAACAACCCCTTGAACCGGGGGGCCGACCGGCAGATACGCGAGGACGTTCATCCCGGGAAGGAGACCGGGGGTTTGCGCAGGGACAAGATAGAAAAAACTCATCCCCTGAAGGCGGGGGTCCGTGCGCGGGGAGAGGGAGAGAAACTCGGCCGATGTACGCTTCCCATCTGCGGCCTCAACCCAGGCGGTTTGGGGTGCCGACGAAATCTGCACATCCGAGGGCAAAGTGATTTGAATGAGAACATCCTCCTGCTTAATCAGCCGATCAAAGGCTGGAGAGACTTCAAACAGCCACTTCGCGAGAACACCGCCCCACCGTTGCCGAGCAGTGGCTTCCAAGCTATGTAAGGCATCTTGTGCTGCGCGTGCACTTGCTTCATCTGAACGCCATGTTGCCTCGGCCGCCTGGAAAGCCTTTTCAGAGACATTTTTGTTGTCTTCATAAAGCGTCTTCACGCGCTCATAATCTTTGCGGGAAGCCTCAAGGCTTGCCTGCATCTTCTTCACTTGTGCCTTTGCGGCAGAATAATTGCCATACAAATCAGCGAGGTCTTGAAGCTCCACAACCACTCCGTAAGCTTGGACCTCTTCCTGATGGGAGATGGTCTCAAGCGGCGCGACGACGATTCCACCTTTAATTTGCGCATCCTTATCAAGGGTCAGGACGCTTTTGCTTCCTTGAGTCGATGCCCCCGCTGCCTCTTTAACAGGGGGGGCGGAGTCCTGTTCCGTTGCGAATCCCTTATGCCCTTTCATGAAGGTCCACATCAGGAGGGCACCGATGCCCCCCGCCAGAACAATGAGCATGATGGATTTTAGCCGTTTAAGTCTCATTTGTTGTTTTCGTCCTTTCCCCGAGGATTTGTCTCAGATGCAGCCGGAAAGACCTCCGATGGAGTGAGCGGTCTTTTGACAGCATCCTCTAACAGACCCAAAGATTCCTGTACCTTGACAAGCGCTTCTAAGCGAGAAATCGCGGCGACATAATATTCAAATTGGGCGCTGAGAAGCGCTAACCTATCCGCTTCTCCGGACTTAAACATCGCCTCCCCCGATTGAAGCTGGGTTTCCATAGATGACAAGATCGAATCTGCTACCTCTAACTTTTGAACGCTGCTCTGGAAACCAGCCATCGCACGATCAACTTCTCCGATAGCCTGGATCTGAAGGAGGGCAAAGCGCGTCGCAACCGCTTTACGACGGGCTTCTGCCTCGGCAACCGCTCCCCGGTTGTGATTGAAAACGGGCAACGAAACGGTGAGTCCAAGCGACCACTTTCGATCTCCCGCATCCCACGAGTAGCCAGGGCCCAATTGGATGTCGGGGTATTGTTTCGCAATTTCAAGTTGCAGTGAAGATTGGCTGGCGGAGTATTCCGCGAGGGCGCTCAACATATCTGGCCGGCTCAACGCTTGATGTCGAATGTCCTTGAAGGAATCATCCGTAGGGGAAGAGTATCCCTCGACAAAGCCAAAGGAGAGGTCAACTCCATCAAGGGCTGTCGGCAGTAATCCGAGCGATTCGGCAAGCTTCATCCGGGCTTCAGCATATTGCTTTTGCGCTTCAGGCATGGAAAGACGTATCTGACCCAGGGAGATACGCTCCTGGGTCACTTCGACCCGGGAGGCATCACCAACGCTGAATCGTCGCTCAAGCAACTTGACAATTTCCTCTTGCGTAGCTAATTGACTTTTCAAAAAGGGCTCTGTCTGAGTCGCTGAATAAAGATCAAGAAGGCCTGTTCTCAGGCGACTTCGCACCTGCCATGCGACATTCGCGATTTGCAGGCGAGCTGCCTCGGAAGCGAATTTGGCTTGGGCGACGCGGTTGCCGCGCTTACCGGGGGTCTCAATCGGGATGTCAATGGTTGGACTTAATATCCAGGGGGGAACTCCGCTCGTCGCAGTGGTATTGTATTCAGAGGTGAAATTCAGGCTGGGGTTTGGACGTTCGCCCGCTGTGATTATCCCCGCTTCGGCCCCTTCCCATTCGGCACGCGCCACATCCAGGTGGGGGTCAAAGTAAAGCGCGGCGAGGGTGAGCATCTGAAAATCCCAGGACTTCGGCGGCCATGGAGTCACCTCATGATGGAGATTGGCTTCGATGAACTTTTTGAGACCAGGGTTGTCCAGTGTGCGAGCTTCTAATGCCAATCCTACCTCCGACGCGGAGATGGGATTCGGGTGAAAGCCCGCACATCCGATAATCAAGGGGGTGATGACGTATAGAATCAGTACCTTCAGGCGGTTCTTCATAAAATTGCCTCCTCTAAGGGTTTCATTGAGTCATTTCAAGAATGCGCAGAAGTATACCACACAGTTCCTGACAGGAGCATGACTGGAAGATTACAATTTTGTCATCTTGGGAAAAGGTAATATCGTCGCCGAGTTCGCCACGAATTCGAGCCTGAAGTCTAGGGCGTGTTGACGAACTCGGGCAAATGCGCTCGTAGCCCAAGTTTCTAACTTGGCACCTCGTCCCCAACCAAGATAGAATCTTGGGCTACAGTTAGATTGCGAAACAGTTCGTCAACACGCCCTAGTGACTTCGGCTACGACTCGTGCGACTTCGGCTACCCCTGAGGAATGAGGTTAGACTGGCGGGGGAAATTTGAGGGTTACGGTTGTTCCTTGGGTGGGTTCGCTCTGGATGGTGACTGTGCCGCCGTGGAGCTCCATAATGGACTTGACGATGGCAAGTCCCAGTCCGGTCCCCTCTGGATGTTGGGCTCTCGAACGGTCGGCTCTGTAGAAGCGGTCAAAGATTTTCGGAAGATGTTCAGGCTCGATGCCGGGACCCGTGTCGCTTACACTGACTTCGACCCATTCCTCCGCCGACTGCTTGACAGAAATGGCAATCTTTCCACCACGCGGGGTGTATTGGAGCGCATTCGAGAGGAGGTTGCTGATAGCTCGTCGAAATAGGGTCGCATCTGCATGGACGAATGCCTCCCCTTGGCAGGTGACCACGACCCCTCGCTCTTCAGCCACTGCATCATGAAATTCACAAACCGCTTCGATCTCCTGAAGAGCGCTGAATCGTAATTTTTTGATTGAGTTCTCTGTGCTTTCAGCACGAGCCAAGAAGAGCAAACTATCGATCATACGGGACAGTTTTGCATACTCCTCCAAATTCGACTCGAGGATCTGCCGGTACTCCTCCGGCGTTCTGGGTCTGGAAAGAGCGACCTCGGCTTCGCCCATCAGGTTATTGATAGGTGTGCGCAATTCGTGCGCCAGGTCCGCTGAGAATTGGGACAGGCGGGTAAAAGAGTCCTCAAGGCGGTTAAGCATCTCGTCGAAAGCGGTGGCAAGCGCGACCAATTCCTTTGGCCATCGTGTCGGCTCGAGCCGTTTGTGAAACTGGGTGACCGTAATCTGTTGGGCTGCCTTCGCTATCTCTCCCAGGGGGTGCATTCCTTTACGGGCAACGACAATCCCAGTTCCAGCAGCAAACGAAATCCCCAAAAAGAGCACCATCGCGAGCTTTAGACGATAGTCGGCGAGAAGGGCATCCTCGTATGACATATCAAGGGCAACCTGAATGAGTCGCTGTTTTCCGCCGGAGTGACCGACCGCTGCCCATGCCGACATCAATAGATACGACCTGCTGTCACGAAATCTCCATTTTACCTGCTTCACAGATGCTTCCGTCACCCCGGTTGGAGCCGGAAACAACGATGCAGGGATAATCCCCATGCCGGGCGTCTCGATCAAGGTATGTCTTTCTTCGTCCAGAATCCTGGCATAGTATGTGGTAAATTGGAGAGCAGCCCCCTCCCATTTTACCTCCTCCTCTAAGGCTCTTAGGTCATTTGGATGTTCCTGCAAAATAACGCGCAGAACATGTATCTCGTCAGCAAGGAACTGGTTGTCTTTCCTTTCCAGATTGTTTGCAAGCACCCAATACAAAAAAGCAGTGGACAGAACGAGCATTCCGAAAGCCGATAACGTGTGGAGAAGGGTCAATCGTCCTGTGATCGACCATGACCAACGGGAGGTCAATGTAGTCCTATCGCCTGCTGTGTTCTTAGCGGTTTTCGAGGACATATCCCACCCCACGAACGGTGTGAATGAGTTTCTTTGTGAAAGGGTCATCCACTTTCCGGCGCAACCGGCGAACCGCCACATCCACAACGTTAGTATCGCTGTCGAAGTTCATGTCCCAGACCTGTTCCGCAATCAACGTCCGTGACAGAACCTCACCTGTTCGGCGAGCCAACAGCGACAAAAGGGAAAACTCCTTCGGTGTCAGGTCAAGGCGCATTCCCCCGCGCATCGCCTTGTGCCGCAGCAGGTCCATTTCCAAGTCAAGGATGCGAAGGACTTCGGGTTGCCGGGTCGGGCCGCGACGCAGGATGGAACGCACCCGAGCAAGCAGTTCCGAGAACGCGAAGGGCTTCACCAGATAGTCATCCGCACCAAGTTCCAGTCCTTTGACCCGATCGTGAACCGAATCACGCGCTGTCAGAAAGAGGACTGGGGTTTGCTTACCACACCGTCGTATCTCAGCGATGACTGACCATCCATCCCGTCCCGGGAGCATGACATCAAGGATAACAAGATCGTAGTTACCCGTGCGTGCGAGGTCGAGTCCATCCTCGCCGTGGTCGGCAACATCTACGACGAAACCGCTCTCTGAGAGTCCCTTCTTGAGATAGGCGGTAGTCTTCGGCTCGTCTTCCACAATTAACACACGCATCCTTCGACCACCCAAGATTCGTTAGATTTTGAAGCTATTTTTTACACATCCTCTTAGCCTCCTGAAGGGGCAGACCTCAAGATTAACCCCCATTCCCCGACGGCGCAGCAATGTTCTTTATCCACAGCGTGAACGGCGCGTAGCGTCGTCGAGGTGCCCGTTTGTTCAGGCGTCCACGTTTTGCCTCCATCGGTGGTGTGAAAGATAGCTCCGAAATCACCGACAGTCCAACCGGTCTGTGAATCGATAAAGACAATATCGTTGAGGTTATCGTAAGAATCTGTCTTTTGTTGGCTCCATGTCGCTCCGCCATCCTGGGTGTAGATGATCACCCCTTCTTGTCCAGAGACCCATCCGGTTTTCTCATCAATAAAATGCACACCCATCAAGTTGTTATCCACGCCGGGCTTCTGAGTTTCCCACGTTTCACCGCCATCTGCTGTGTGTATGAGCGTACCGAATGAACCGACAATCCAGCCGTGAGTTGGAGAGGCAAAATAGATGCGTTCCAGATTATTGCGCGTTTCACCCACTCGCACGCGCTCACCGCTACCGACCCAACTCTCCCCGCCATCCGTTGTTTTGAGGAACGTGTTATTTTCACCGACTGCAAATCCAACCTGCTCGTTGACCATCCACATATCTGTCACACGAGTGCGCGTTTCTGACTTTTTCCTTTCCCATGTTTTTCCAGCATCTTTCGTCATGAAGATGGTGCCGCCAGCCCCTGTGATGAACCCGACATTTGCATCACGAAAATAGACATTCCAGAAGTCAACGGGACGTTCCATCTCAATGACCTGCTTTGTCCACGTTTTCCCCCCGTCAGTCGTGTGCAAAATTAAGCCTTGAAATCCCACGGCCCAGCCGTTGTTGGCATCGACAAATTGCACATCTTGTAAATCCCCTTCGACCCCGTCATTACGCATGAGATCGTCGGCTCGCACAATGGTCCACTTTCCTGAACCATAGGCGTTGGGGTATACTAACACGCCGGTGATTGTTAAAATGAGGATAACGCTAAGGATTCTTGTTGATTTCATCGCAAATTCTCCTTGTATAATATGTTCGGTGAAAATTAGGTCATCATCGGCTTGGGGCGCGATGGAACAAAGGTTCTGCGGTTCAAGGGTTTACAACAGGAGCAAAATCATGAACCAAAGACGCCAACCCAGAGGCGGGTTCTTTACCATCGCCGCCTGGCAAAAAGCCGATGACTTAGCACTACAATGTCACGTTTCCTGTAGCCCAAGATTCTATCTTGGTTCATGGCAATCATCCGTTTCATTTTCCAACTTAGGTTGTCTTTTAGAAACCTAAGACAACGTTAAAGTTGGGCTACAAGCGTATCCTCATCCGAACGTGACATTGTAGAATTAGCGGTTTTGATTTATCAAGTCACTCAAAACTTCCCAAACGCCGAGCGCTTCGGATTGACTCAACAGATGCGACGTGCCGCCGTATCTGTTGCGGCTAACTGAACCTTTGGAAGTGGACGGCAAACGCTTGCTGACTACATTCGATTCCTCTACATCGCCAAGGGGAGTCTCACCGAGGTGGAACACTATATCCACCCGGCATTGCGATTCGGTTCTCTTGATGACCCATCCCACAACCAGTTGAGTCAGCTTCAACGAATGACCGCTGGCGCACTGATTGGTTTTATCACCGAGAAAGAAAATCAACTCCAACAAAGGGTTGCCGACCTGATAGCGGCCTGTGACATTCATCAGGCCAATCCACTCTGGATTGCCACCGAAGCGACCGGATTTTACGATTGGCATCTCCTTGAATACTTGACTCAGAGTCCAGAACCAAACGTTGTATTCATATCATACATCCCCTTTGGTTTGAATTATCCGAAAGCTAAGTTTAATGCCGCGTAACAAGCTCATTCTCCTTCAAAGACCTTTTTTAAGAGCTGATATATTGCTTTGGCAACTGGTACCCCGGCGGGAACAGCGCCAGCATCAGACTCAATGGGCTTTCCGAGTGAGGCCGCAATGAGGGTATTGAGAATAGCCGCTGCCGTTCCAGAGGGTTTGATTTCCCCTTTTTCCCAGCGTTTGATGGTTGCAATCCCAACGCCGAGAACCGTGGCTAAATCCTGCTGTGACATGCCCCCTTCTTTTCTAAACTGCTTGATAGCTTCAGGGGTAAGTTCTGGATATTCCATATCAGCCATTCATAGGTATCATATGATACTACCATATGAATAGGTTTGTCAACCCCCAAGTCAGCCCATTGTAACATAATCCCCTGAAAAATGTCCGAGTGCGCTGAACTGAAATCGAACCCCAAAACACCCCAAACTGGAGCCTGCCTCGCTTCGTGAGAAATGAACAAAGCCTTAGCAGCCATGCGTTGCGGACGCGTTTGCTTTCGCAGACTGGGGTGTCGCCACAGTTGGACGAAGCGAAGCGGGCGGAAGAAGAAGGGTCCCTCTTTTGACCCAACGGTCACTCCTAACACCATCAGATCATGCGCTTTGCGATACGTTTTGTAAAGGGTTGAGAAAAGGTTTCAGAAACGTCCTAAGTCTGTAGCGACGAAAAAAGCCTTGACACATCTGCCGGCTTTTGATAGAATAGCATAGACATTTTCCGGGTGCGCTGTCAACCACCAAATTCTGCGAAAGTGTAGATTTGGGAATCGCACGGATTGAGTATTGACACACATCTATAACTTCAGCTTGATGCTCTTTGCTGTCGGACTTTTCTTCTTGGGTTGGAAAGGAACAGACTATGTGTCAGAAATCGCTAGTGGAGTGACAGTAATCATCTCAATTCTCTTATTCTTTGACATTACAAGATGGGCGCTCAGAAGTATGCAACATATCATGGAGAATAAGAAAAATACCGTTTGAAAAAGTCCGATAAGCGCATTTATCGGACATCCATGATTCACCAATCTGTCCAAGGTATCAATTGACGATGAACAGGGAGTTATTCAAATGGACGCAAACACAAAATATAAAATCTTAACCAACCGTTCCTTTCGTAGATTAGGAGTTGATTGGCGCGAAAAATACACACTCGCTCCCGGTGTGTGTTTGTGCGCCAGCTTGATTATTCATCAGATAATTTCGATCTCCTTATGCTACGAAAGTGGGTGGTGTCGGTTTGCGGCATGAATTGTGCAATCAGATCCATTTCGTGTATAGCCCACTATCGTAAGATTGGCGATAGTGGGCTTTTTTTGTGAGGTCATCCTGTTTCAAAGATAAAACGTCCTGTAGGTCGATTTTCCAAAATCGACACCCTTTTGTCGAGATATGAATCTCGACCTACGAGACATCCGGACATTTCAAATCAAAAATAGTAGCCGGTGGTAACAGTCGTTTCTTCCCTTGATGTCGGCATCAAGAAGCGACTGAAGTCGCCACGACAGATGCTTTTCAGACACGCTCTAAAGCCTCAACCTCCACAGATGAGAGGTTGAGCAAAACGAGGAGGAAAACACATAAAAATGGTTGAACTTTACGATACAACACTCAGGGATGGAAGTCAAGGAGAAGGGGTGGCATTCTCAGTTGAGGATAAGCTCCTCATCATTGAAGCCTTGGATCGCCTGGGCATCCACTACATTGAAGGCGGATACCCCGGCTCGAACCCAAAAGATATTGAATTCTTCAAGAGTGCAAAAGCGATGAATTTGCAACACGCTGAAGTTGTGCCTTTTGGGAGCACTCGCCATCCACGCTATCGTCCGAGTGAGGACCCCAATCTGTTAGCATTGTTGGATACGGGGGCGCGAACTGTCACCATCTTCGGCAAGAGTTGGAAACTCCATGCAACGGATGTGCTTCGAGTAATGACAGAGGAAAATCTTGACCTGATCGAAAGCTCCGTTCGATTTCTGGTCGAGAGCGGACGTGGGGTCATCTATGACGCGGAGCACTTTTTTGATGGCTGGGACGATGCCCCAGATTACGCCCTTCAGACGCTCAAGGCGGCGGCACGAGGAGGGGCAAAATGCCTCGTGTTGTGCGACACCAACGGCGGACGCTTGCCGACCGAAATTCAGGCAGGGGTGCGAACCGTCATGTCAGAGATGGATTTGCCAATTGGCATCCACGCCCATAATGACGCGGGCATGGCAGTTGCCAACTCGGTTCTGGCGATGCAAGCGGGGGCGAGCCATGTGCAGGGAACGTTCAACGGTTACGGCGAACGATGCGGCAACGCGAACCTTGCCTCCATTATCCCCACGCTCAAGCTCAAGCTGGGGTTTGATTGCATCAGCGACGATCAGCTCAAGCGACTCACAGAAGTTTCACGCCTTGTCAGCGAATTGGCAAACCTTCCGCACGATGAGCGTCAGCCCTATGTTGGAAAATCTGCCTTTGCCCATAAAGGCGGCATGCACATCGACGCCGTTCGTAAGAATCGTCTGACCTTTGAACATATCGACCCTGAGCATGTGGGCAATGAGCAACGCATCTTGATTTCCGATCAAGCTGGCAAAAGCGCGATTGTAAAAAAGATCGAAAAGGCATATCCAACTTACGATAAAAATTCACCCCAAGTGATTGCGCTTTTTAACCGCTTGAAAGAGGCGGAAAATGAAGGCTATCAGTATGAAGCCGCCGAGGCATCCTTTGAGTTACTGACCCATAAAGTATTTAATGGGTATCAGTCCTTTTTTGATCTGCTTGGATTCCGCGTGATTGTCGAAAAGTTCAGCGACCACAGCATGCGCTCCGAAGCCACAATCAAGGTGATGGCGACCAACGGCGAAGTGGAACACACCGCCGCTGATGGCGATGGACCTGTAAATGCGCTTGATAGCGCGCTCCGCAAGGCCCTGGAGCGTTTTTATCCCTCGTTGCGTGATGTTTATCTGACCGATTACAAGGTGCGGGTGCTGGACACGAAAGGCGGAACAGCGGCGAAAGTCCGTGTGCTGCTCGAAGCCAGCGATGGGCATGACCGCTGGGGAACTGTTGGCGTGTCCGAAAATATCCTGCAAGCCAGTTGGGAAGCCTTGACAGACAGCTTGGAATATAAGCTCTACAAGGACCGTCGTAGTACGTGAAAGGAAGGGATGGAAGGTTGGAAGAATGGAGGGTTGGAAAACTGCTTCCTCATACGGATGGACTTTAGCCTGCGAATCAATTCGCAGGCTAATAGCTCAAGTCCACTGAAGTGGACTCAAACCCAGTTATAGTCGGCTTCAGCCTGAACTTGAGTTCAAGGCGTCAAGATCCCTTAAGTTAATCCGTATGAGGGTTGGAAAACTGCTTCCTTCCAGCCTTCCCTTCTTCCTTGTCCCTCTTTGTTCTTGACGAATCTTTTTATTATGTTATAATATATATAACAATACAATAGCTGAACAGGAGGTAGCTAGATGGGCGCTTTACAGCAGATTGAAACGGCAGCTCAAGGAATCATCGAGATCTGCCGGAAGCAGCAAACGACAAAAGCGGATAAAGAGGGACTTCTCAAACTACAGGGGGAAATTTTCACCAAAATCGAAAATCTCGTTGAATGCGAGCGTTGCGGTTCCATCACGGATCTGATCGTCACGATGACGATCGAACCCGTGACAGCCAAGCTGTGTAAGAATTGTGCGATGGAAGCACTTGAAGCCGGGAAGATTGAGCAACAGGCCACGCGAAAGCGATCGACCCAATCCAGGAAAAAGAATAGCCCAACGGCCATAACTCCTAAAGCGACGCCGGCAGAAGCGGATGAACCACCGCCGCCCCAAACGCAGACTGAGACGACCGATCTGTACGTTGAAGTGGAGAAGCAAACGGGCCTTAAGAAGGCAGATATCAAACGCCTGCACAAAATCGTCAGAGAGATTGCAAGCCCGATGAACCTTGAGAACACAATCCTTTATGTGACCCATGAGGCAGGACTGGCTAAATTTAAGATTGAACCAGGGGCATTGAATAAAGCTGTTGAACTTCTGATGGCTGCATAATATTTTTAGTAGGACTTACGCACGTTTAGCCTGAATCCTGAATCCTGAATCTCATTCAAGATGCAAGATGCAGACAGGGCCATCATTTTCAACATCAGTTGCGTAAGTCCTGTTTAGGATGTGAAATTCCCAAAGAATATGAAATTCCAAAATAACCTCCGATTTCTGATTGTTCTCAGTTTTGCAATCGCTTTTTTCGGGTGCAGCAAAGATTCGACTGTCCCTCCCCGCTCCCCGATCGTGGCAGAAGAACCTAAGTTCGGAGCTGTGTCAGGAGTTATCACCGATGCCAGGACAGGGAACCCCATCCCCGGTGCCGTTGTCAGCCTATTCAATCAGACGGTGGAGACTGGGGTTGACGGGAGGTATGCCTTCACGCAGATCGCGTATTCGGATGCCCTCAATCTCACTGTGAAAGCAACCGATTACGAACCCCAAACCCAGACCTTTGCGCTCAAGGTAGATCGCCTTTTCCTGGATATTGCCTTGATGTCGCTGACAAACCCTGAAGCGGAGATCCAACAATTCTTCGATACGCTTTCAGCACTGGTTGAGTCAAGGAACATGAATAATCTGAAGGCGCTCCAGGCGCACTTTTCGGAAGCCTATCTGGCGGCGGACGACCCGGTCACGCGGTTCGGTCTGGCAACAGGTGTGATTCCCGCCAATTTTGAGAAGGTGATTCCGTCGATTACAGCGTTATTTGAAAAGTATAACCGAATCAAATTTGAGTTCCACGACCTTCAGATGAATGTGATTCATACCAGAAAGGCATCAACTCGACTGAAACTAGACGTTCTGACGGAAAAGGGCCCTCGTCCTGATAGAAACAATGTGACCATTGAATGCCAAATCGATCTTCGCAAAGAGGAATCCGGTTGGAAAGCGACCTTCTGGCAACTGTTCAAAGTAGACGTTCATTTGAACTAAGAGTCTATCTCAAAACGCCTTGAACTGAAGTTCAGGCTAAAAACTCAAGTCCACTCAAGTGGACTGAAACCCTGTCTCAGTCGTCTTGAGACGACTTTAGCTTTGAGCTCCGATAGATCGGAGTAAACTCTGCGAATTGATTCGCAGGTGTTTTGAGATAGTTTCTAAATAGGACTTACGCAAAAGGTTCGTAGTAGCGCAATTCATTGCGCGTTTGGACAGCGATAAATCGCCTCACTACAAGCCCCGGCACTTCCAGTTGCGTAAGTCCTACTAAAATTGACACGCCTTCACAAACGTTGCAAACAGATTGAGCGCGTCGGGGTGTCGTTCCCACATCATCTCCGGGTGATATTGCACCCCTAGCGCAAATCGGTGGGTTGGGCTTTCGATGGCTTCGATGACCCCATCTTTGGTTCGGGCTGTTATGGTCAATCCCTCTCCAACGTCTTTCACCGCTTGATGATGGAACGAGTTGACTCTCGCGGTTGTGTTGCCGATAATTTGATGGAGGCGGCTGTCCGGTACAATATCAATGGTATGGGAAGCATACCAGCCCGCTCCCTTCTGCGAATGGCACAAAGCCGAAGGGATGTCCGACGCGATATCCTGATACAGCGTTCCCCCCGTAGCGACATTCAGCATCTGAATGCCGCGACAAATTGCGAGAATCGGCAGGCCCTGGTTCAACGCTTTTTGAGTCAACTGCATCTCCATGTCATCGCGCAATCGGTCAACGGAGCCAATTTTTTCGTGGGGCTCTTGATGATATAACAATGGATCGATGTCAACCCCTCCAGAGAGCAAGAGCCCGTCAAGCAGCCCCAGGTAGTGGTTAATGCACTCCGAATCCTGAACATAAGGCAGGACGAGAGGCGTACTGCCGGCATGCTCAAGGGCGCGGACATAATCAAGCCCGATCTGGTTGCGTTCTAAAACGCGATATGTCCCTTCGACAACGTTAGCCGTCAAACTGCAAGTAATACCAATCACAGGACGCATTTACGGTTCCTTTCTAATTTGACTTTGTTAGATTTCCCTGTAGCCCAAGATTCTATCTTGGTTTTTGAGCGGAGAGGCCAACGTTGTCTTAGGTTTCTAAAAGACAACAACTTAGAAAGTTGGGCTACAAGAGCATCCATTTCTAATGTAACAAAGTCAAGCTAACTTGACGTTGGTAATTAGGTAAGGCTTGGTCATAAATCATCAAGCCCATCAGTTAAGGTAAAGTTGAGATTTTCACAAAACTTGTGCTAGGGCGTGAAAAGAAAAAGATGAAGGGGTTTAGGTTTCGCCCCTCATCTGGTCAGAGGGAGTGGCTCTGTTCTGTACCAGGAACTCGTTGAAATCCTGTGCTTCGTGCCATGGGTGGCGTCTGGCATCAAAAAGACAGGGAACAGGGGATTGTCCCCCACACATCCATTGATACCCAAGCCCATTGGACCCAGTCGGGTTGGCACGGGTGGGTCTATCCTTTCCTTCCTTCTCATCGTCCTATCGTACCGTAGTCCCATAAGTAACGTAACCTGAATTCCAGCTCATCGCTGTTTTGACGAACGCCTGCGCGATGGTCTCTGTTTCTGGTGAGCCCATGTTGATAAGCCAAATCCAACTGCCAGGCACGAAGCGGTTCATAGACCAACCGAACCCCCACGCCATCCCGACGCTCAACGATTCCAGAAGGGAACGGGATGGATTTGTAATCTTCGCCGCGATACCGGTCCTCGACGCCTGCTTCACCCTGACGCTCAAATTCGTAAAAGAGGGCGACGCGAGAATCGGCGTTGATCAGATACCCCCCTTCCAGATAAAAGGTGTCGGCATCGACGCCGACGCGATGACCGATGATCGACCCGAAATGGAGATACTGATTCTCCTGGACGCGATGCGTATACGCCCAACGGTTCACTCGGGCGTACTCCGCACGAATCGTCAACTGACGCGAGGTCAGGGCGCGGTTCCATTCCACCCCCGCCAACCAGGCGAGGGCGTTTGGCGCGTTGCCATTGACATACTGAAAATCGTCAATCAACCACTCGCCGTAAAGCCGAAAGCCGTCAATTGGGCGAATCGCCCCTTCCAACTGGAACATCACATTATCGTCGGTGCCGGCATTGAACTGGCTGGCGTAGTAGGGCAGAATCGGATTGAGATACTTCCACTCCACACCTCGCACGTCGCCACCGTACACGATTATCTCCGAGAGCCCTACTTCGATGCGCTCACTCACTGTCCAATCCAATCGATGCCCCGATAGATACCGATTCGCGAGATACCGTCGTGCCGGGCCCTCCTGGTCGTGCCACATCCCATCCAACTGCGCAGCGAACGCTGTGCCTTTAATCCTTCCAAACTGTCCCGTCAGCAGGATGAGATCAAACGGCGGCGAGTTGTCGGAAATCCCCACCGCGCCCCGGAACCCCGTTCCCCAGAAGAGCGGCTCTCGTCCAATCAAGACTTCGAGGAGGGGAACCCCCACCTCTCCCCTCCCCTCGAGGGGAGGGGAAGGGGGAGAGGTGGAGGAGGGTATCAGTGGAAAACGAACATAAACCCGCTTGAAGTCTCCCGTATAATCACCACGCCACAGTTTAAGGTATTGTGAGGCGGTTTTGCCTTGAACCGGATACCTTTGAAAATTTGCAACCTCAAATTCCTGATAAAGCGTCAACCGATTTCCAAATTCATAGAGGAACGCGCTTTCGGAAGCAGGAGCAATCCACCCCCACCCCGACCCTCCCCCTGGAGCGGGAGGGAGCGTGGGGGAACGCTGCAACTGTGGGGATGCCCGCACCCGAAAACGATGCCCCGATTCCCCTCCTGCTAAGATGTCAATCTCCTCCTTAAACTCGCGCTTCAACTTTTCGAGGAGCTCCAAATCAATCTGTGCTGGCTGAACGTGTCCGCTGGCGATTCGCTCCTCCGCTTGACGAACCGCTCGTGCAACGTCCCAGCGCGTCCAGGGGCGCGTATGCCGATGGATGCCCCCTGTGACGCCATCCGTTTCCAGTTTCTCAAGGGCAAAATCAACCCACTCATCGAACTGAAACGTTACCTTTGGAACGGCGTTCGCATGTCCCACCACTAGGAGAAGAAAGAAGCCAGAAAGCCAGAAAATCAGAAAACCGGAGACCCAGCTTCGAGGGCTGAATCGTTGGAAAAAAGGGGATCGAAATAAGTAATTGGACAGAATTATTTGAGGATGCAGTCGTCCAGACTTCCGAAGTCTCAAAGACTTCGGAAGTCTAAAATAACGAATTAATTTTGTCCAGGCACTTATCATAATTTTTTCGACAGAGTTCATTTTTGAACCCTGCCGATCCGCCCATGAGTCTATTTGCTTTCTTTACTTCTTCGCTGGTTTTTGCGGTACAAAATTAATCACCGGCGGGGTGTGGTTCTCTGTCGCTGTGATCTGAACGTATTGCTCCCATTCACCCTTTGTTTGCATTCTGTTTTCTCCCTCTCCGCAAACAGCAACGAATCGATAAACCACTTCGCCCCTCCCATCTGGATTCAGGAGCACAGTTAAGCTACCTATTTTGGAATCTGGTGAAACTGAATCTTGAAAGGTGTCCAACTGTCCTGCCGGATAGAGGAGACCCATACCGAGTTTGGTGGGCGGGGAGGTCGTCCCTCCGGTCCGTGAGTCTGCGACCTGTTCGCCCAAAGTCCACAGCCAACCCTCCTTTTCATTTTTTGATGACTCAATTCCGAGGTTGGGGACGCCGGTTGCGATACGGTATCTCGTTCCCAAGCCTTGAACTCTGATGCGATGTTCCGCCCATTCATGCCCGGCATAGATCGAAAGCGTTGACGTGAAGTGGACAGTATTCGTTGACAGTTGCCAATCGGGTATAATCCACTGGACGATAGAGCGAACAGGGCCATTGGCAAGCACCCGCACATACCCTTGCGTCCCTTCAGGAGGGGGCATGAGTTTTTGATTGGCTTTATCCCACAGCGCAAATCCACCGCACCCAAAACTACCCACGGGAAGCGCGGTCATGATAACGTTCGTATCGGATGGGGTCGCAGTTTGATGGACGAATCGATCAAGGGATAGCCCCCCTGCTTTGTAGATATTTAGCTGCTTATTACCTTTCCTGATAAAGTACCCTTGTTTATTATCCGGATTGGTTATCAGCCAACTGCTGCCTTGCTTTTTAATTTCAATGGTGGCATTGGGAGGGAGTCGGATGCCCTTACTTTCAAACGCCCGCTGCAAATCTGCTGAAACAGCACTGCTATAATCTAAGTCACCTTGGCTTGTTGCCTCGGTGCTAAACAGTAGTTCCTCTTTCTTGCAGTAGGCCTGGATTGAACCGTTGGAATTTAAGAGATAAGCGTTAAGTTCCGATTCCAAAGCGGCGAGTCCTTTCAACTCTGGGAAGATTCCAGCCCGTGTTCGCTTGGTAAATTCGAGTGTCACAGCCATCTGATTATTGGGGGCATATCGGATCGAAACCTCCTTCGTCTCCTGCGGCTCAAGGTCAATGAGAAAAACCATTTCATCCTTTTGCCCATCATAGTTCATATCGTCTGCTTGGCTATGCAGTTCAGCCGGTGGTTGCCCATAAACGACCAGGTAGGCGTCAAACGAAAAATCGGGCGCAACCTGCCGGAGGGCATCAAGGGTAAGCACAATCGGCACATCGGTGCGCTTTATTGGCAGGGTATTCTGTATCGTGAGCTGGATTTGGGGTGGCGGGGTGCGGTTGCCGCCGGGCAAAGTGCAACCGATGAGATTCCATACCAATAGCAAGCCCAAGTACTTCGTAGAGCGGGCGGCTCGCCCGTTAACGAGCCAGCGGCTCGCTCTACGGTGAGAAACGGCAAGCCCGTAAAAATCTTCCCGCTTTCGCCGTTTTCCGCGTTGTTTCTGATTGATACTGAATAAATTAATCAACGAAATTTCTCCTTATAAGTGCCTGGACAAAATTAATTCGTTATTTTAGACTTCCGAAGTCTTTGAGACTTCGGAAGTCTGGACGACTGCATCCTCAAATAATTCTGTCCAATTACTTAGAAATATGCTGTCCCTTTCGCATTTACGGCAGTAAATTCAACACCTGATCTATTTCCGCCTCCGTGTTATAGAAATGTGGCGACAGCCGCACGCCACCTCGGTCCGCGGCGATGACGTTCTCCCGCTTGAGCAACGCACAGAGCTCGGCTGATGAATACCGGTCACTTCGGAACACGACGATTCCGGAGCGTTCAGATTCTCCGGTCGGGGTCACAAGCCGATAGTCCTTGGCTCGAAGCCCTTCGATGAGCCGCCCCGTCAAATCTAACACCCGCCGCTCAATCTGTGGGATACCAATCTCTAGCAACAGCTCGATCGCCGCGTGAAGTCCATACAATCCAACGCTGTTGTACGACCCCTCCTCAAATCGCGTCGCATCGGGTTTCGGCGTGAGGTCATAATGCAGGTAATCCCTTGCGTTGACCACGCTTGCCCAACCGACGTTGGTGTTAATCAACCTATCCTGCTTCTCCTGTGCGCAGTAAAAAATCGCCGCGCCTTCCGGGGCAAGGAGCCACTTATGCCCGTCAGCCGCGAGGATGTCGATGCAACACGCCTTCACATCCAGGTCAATCGCGCCGACGCTCTGGATGGCGTCCACAACGAACCAGACCCCTTTTTTACGGCAAATCTCCCCAATTGCCGCAATGTCGTTCCGAAATCCTGACGCAAATTCGACATGGCTGATGGTCACAACTCGCGTCCGCCCGTCGATTGCCGCCTCGATCTCCTCGAGCTGAATGCGCCCATTCCGCTCTGGCACCATCCGCGTCTCTACACCGTAACGTTTCAGATTCCACCACGGATACACATTTGCGGGGAATTCCACAGCCGTCGTCACGACGTTATCGCCCGGATGCCAATCAATCCCGTTTGCAGCGATGATGATGCCTTGCGTCGTGTTTTTCATAAAGGCAATCTCGCTGGCGTCCGCGTGGAGCAGCTTTGCAGCGGACTTGCGGCAGGCTTCAGCCGTCGCCGCCCACCGATCTGAGTTGACAGCACCGTTGACGGTGGCATCATCTAAAAAATCTCGCATCGCCTGCTGAACCCGCAGTGACAACGGAGAAACCCCCGCGTGGTTCAGGTAGATATATTTTTGCGTTACCGGGAACTGCTCCCGCCATCGCGTCCAATCAATCATCTGACTCTTATCCTCCCGAAAAGATTTTAGGATTCTGATCTGCGCTCACGTAAGCGCTGAATATCATCTTCGCAGATAAACTCAACCGTCACACCATTTCGGCGAAGTGCGTCTTTGAAGCCCCACCACTTACTATCAACGGTCCCGTTTCACGGGATTTCGCTGCGCTCAACTTGCAGAATAGGCGGCTGTTGCGGATGGGCAAGTGCAACAGCGATAAACTTACGGTCGGAAGGATCGAAGTCACTTAACGCCACATCCGACGGGAACTCCCCAAAATCGGTTTCACTACCACCGATGGGCGTAATTTTGACCCTTTCACACCGTTGCGGATTTTCCCGATTCGTCAGTACCCATCTGCAAAACATATCGCCCAAGCCGGGTTGACCACTGGAATGCAAATTCCTCTGGTATTCCTCTATAATTCTCCACCGATCATCAAGCGCTAATTTGTCTACACCGCTGGTAATCCGCGTAAGCCGCTCGGCACAGGTTATCACACAATCCTGTGATGCCTGTTCCGAACGTTTATTCGCTATGACAGCAACGTTGGTGTCAACCACGACTCTCACAAACCTCTCTCCTTTCTTCGCCTCATCTCCGCTATCGTCATTGCAGCAAGGTCACCTATCTCATCACCGAAAAACCCTTGTGGCCAGTTCCTGATGTTGCCGTATTCATCTACATCTAGCTTTTCAATTTTAGAGGCACCGTCTTCCATAGAACAAAAATAAAGTGCTGTCTTGTCTGTCGAAATCTGTTCTTCGGCAATCCGCCGTTGTAAGCGTCGAAGCAGATGCTCGCTGTGACTCTCAAGGATGATCTGGACGTTCCGCTCTTTGACCACATCGATAAAAACATCCGCTAAACCTGCCTGTACAGAGGGGTGCAGGTGAATCTCTGGCTGTTCCAGGAGGATGATCGAATGTTCGGGGACATAGTAACAGAGAACAAGCACAGGCAGGATTTGTGAGACACCGAACCCTACATCGGTGATTAGCACTTCGGAACTGGTTTTGCTCTTTTTAACACGGAACTCATAATACTTGCGGTTCTCGGCGATGGGTTGAAGGGAAAACGAATGGATTAGTTCCATCTCCTGCAACCACTCCAGAATTCGCTCTTCAATGGGCTTGTGAAAACGTCTCTTCTTGACCAGTCGGGGACTTTTTAGCCCTTCGGCACGGGCTGCTAGCAATGCCGCAACGGCACCTTCGCCACGTCGCCCAACATCCGAAGGCCGCTCACCTCCCCAAATATAACTGGGTTTCGGATATTCGCGGAGAGGCCCCAAGTAGAAGATTCGGGAAAACAGCCCTTCAAAAGCGAGGACGAAGTCCGGCAGGAAGCCAGTGTTCTGGTAGTAGAAGTTCGCTTCGCTGGGAAAACCGTAGCACTTGATGGGAGGAGGTAGCAGCGGAGGGGGTGGTTCTTGCCATCGAATCGGCTTCGCCGTGTAACCCCCGATATAGAGTACGTATTCGTCGCCGGTTATCTGGTCCATCCTAAACATATATGTATCAAAACTATAGCTGAAAGACTCGACGTAAACACTATCGTCCATCTGTTGCTTGATTACTGTGAAGAAAGAGAGGGTATCAATGGTGAAAAGGGTTTGCTGTTGCATCTCAGGGTCTTTGATGACCAGTTTTTGGGGGAGCTTCCATGACACCGATAACCGCAGTGTTTCATGTGTCTGATGTTCGTAAATGAGATCAGAAAAGGTGCCAAGATCGACCAGGGAGCGATCATCGCCGAAGTTCAGAACGCGATGGCGGTCCGGGGACTCCACCGTCTGCTTCAGTAGCAGGAGCATCTGCAAGAGGCTTGTTTTGCCGGAGCTGTTTGTGCCGAAAAGTCCGGTCAGCGGTGCCAGTTGTAAGTCCCCAGTGTCCTTCCACGACTTGAAGTTTCCTATCCAGAGTTCCGTAATCATAAAACACTCCTTTCGTCCAGTCAATCATCTTAAGCGCCAAGCTGAATCGTCAATCCTCCATCAACCACATACGCCGCCCCGGTGACGAAGGAGGACCGATCGCTTGCCAGAAAGAGAACCACCTGCGCAACATTTCTTTCAAATTCCATTTGTCAACCCCTCCTCTCTCCACTGGAATTCTCCAGCAGGCACAGGAACTGTTTGCAATCTATCCTTCTCCTTGGCAATCTTTTCCAACTGTTTGAGGACTTTAGCGTTGTAGTATCGCGTTTTGCAACGATTGCAAACGCCAACGGGCACATGATGAAGGATAACCAATTCGCCCTTATATCGGAAATCTTCTGTCACGATGCGTTCCTCAACAATGCCGTCACAGTATTCACAGCGGTAGCCGTACATAATTATACCTCCTCCGTGATTTCATACACGGTAATAATCAGAAAAAAGCCTGTTTCTGTAAATCTTCCAACGACGCCTACGGGGCGTCCATCCAATGAAAGTCCCTCAATGACGTATTTTGTCCGCCGAAGTAAGTCTCTTTCTCGACGCCTAATTTGTCCATTGAGAATCGCCGTTTCAACATCCGAAACCGTCAGATTATCTTCTTCCATTTCACTTCTCGCATGAATTGTTAAATCATACGCTTCTGTTCGGATTTTGTCCCGGATTTGTCGAATTCCACGTTGCATGATTTTCGCCCTTCGCAATTCACTAAATCTCAGGTCGCGCTTCAGGCACCTAACTGAATCGTCAATCCCCCATCAACCACATACGCCGCCCCGGTGACGAAGGAGGAGCGATTGCTTGCCAGAAAGAGAACCACCTGCGCAACTTCTTCCGGTTGGCCAATCCGTTTGAGAACGTGTACCTCCCCCCATTCTTGGACAGCACGCTGCGGGTCGTCCGTCAACTCCGCCGCCCACCGCAACATCGGCGTATCAATTGACCCGGGGCAGACGCAATTGACGCGGATGCCACTTGATGCAAAATCGATTGCCATATTTCGCGTCAGGGAGATTGCCCCGCCTTTCGACGCGGAATAGGGCGCAACACGCGCTTGGCTCGCCAGCCCCTGCACCGATGCGATGTTGATGACCGCCCCTCCGTCCCGCTTCTGAATCTCAGGGATACAATATTGGGAACAGAGAAAGATGCTCTTGAGGTTTACGCCAAGCACTCGGTCCCATTCCTCCTCCGTCGTCTCCACGACGTTGCCGTAGTGCTGAATTCCAGCGTTGTTGACTAAGATATCGATTCCCCCGAATGCCTCTACAGCCTTCGCCGCGATGCGTTGGGCATCAGCCGCCTTGGAAACATCGGCTTCAATGAAGATTGCCTGCCCCCCTTGAGCACGAATCGCTTTAACGGCCCCATTGCCGGCTTCGGTATTGATATCGACAACGGCAACCGATGCCCCTTCTTGCGCAAAGGCGGCCGCGATTGCCTTCCCCATGCCCATCCCTGCCCCCGTTACAACGGCGATTTTGTTTTCAAATTCCATTTGTCAACACTCCTTGCTTATATAGGAAGCGTGAAACGTGAAACGTGATGCGTAAGGTTTTTCATACCTCTTGTTTCACAGGTATTGATTGGACAAAATTATCCTTCCTCAACGGGCAAACCTAGCTTTGAGCGAAGGGTGGCGCGCAATCGCTTCATCAGTTTGACGGCTTCTTTCGATTTTTCGACCGTCGCACTAAAACCTGGATAACGAATCTCCACTGCATAAGGTTGCAGTGGCGAAAGATCCGCTCGAATGAGCTCCAAAGAGGCATCCACCTGAACCACTAAATCCAGAAGTTCCGTGAGTATGTGAGTTTTGGGGAAGTAAATGCGATGTTGAACCAGGAACGCTTTGAGGTACTTCTCAACACACTGCTGGGCGCAGAAACAAACGTTGTCAGGTACCTGACGTTTGCGTTTGCGCACCATAGTAACTGCAGTCTGGTAATCTTCCTCCGCCTTTTGCACCCATTGGGAAATGTCACCCGGCTGATTCATATAAAACCCTCCCCTTATTCAGGATGTCTTCGAGAAAAGGATCAAAGCCCGCTAACCGCTTTTCTAATTCCTCGGGCGTAATCGCAATCAGGTCCAGCCCCAAGTGACGCGGACGACAAACGCTCATTATTTTAGCGCTCCGTTCAGCGGGATGATTGTCGCTTTTCATGATGACCAGCAAGTCAACATCACTCTCGAGGGTTGGCTGACCATACGCATACGAACCGAACAGGATGACCTTTTCTGGATGAAAGTTCTCCACAATCCGATTGGTGATGTCCATGAGAAGCCCCTCTGTCACCTTTGGGCGAAGCGCTCTCCAATCAATTGTTTGTGATAGATTTTCCTGTTTCATTTGGATCAGTTCTGCTTTCAAGTGAACCACCTCCAAAATTGCCCATTGTCAAAGTTCATTCGCGCGCTTATCTTACTTTTCTGCTCTATTGTAGCACGATTAAAAAGTGCTGTCAACCATCGACTTTTAAAGGTTGTATTTTTATTTGACGGATTTCAATAAATACGCTATAATGCGTGTTGTAGCTAATGAACACCTTCAGCTTCTCACGGGTTGAGTGATAGCACAATATGCCGAAAGCAAGTCAAAAATAGACATGGGAATATTATGGAGAAAGAATTTACACTTCCTGAACTCGGTGAAAATATAGAATCCGGCGATGTCGTGAACATCCTGGTATCATTCACCATTACGAATCTGGGCGGTATCGGTGGCACGCATTTTTCGCCGATTGTGAACCACCCCGAGGTTGCTATTCTCGGTGTCGCTCGAAGTCGAATCGAGCCGGTTTTCATCGACGGTCAATTTCAACCGCGCACGATGTTACCGCTGAGGAGATGTGGCTGGGGAGCCGATGCTTGCCCACAAAGCATCCCATGAAGGCCGCATCGCGGTTGAAGCGATTGCCGGTCACAACGTTGCCTTTGAGCCGCGGGCGATACCGGCTGTCGTTTTCACGGACCCAGAGATTGCGTGGTGCGGTCTGACGGAGACGCAGACGAAGAGCGAGAGTCGCCCCGTAAAAATTGCCCGTTTCCCGTGGGGTGCTTCAGGGAGGGCAAGGACACTGGAGCGGGACGATGGTTTAACCAAACTCATCATAGACCTGGATACGGAACGTGTATTGGGAGTTGGCATTGTCGGAAGCGGCGCAGGAGAGTTGATCGCCGAAGGTATCCTCGCCATTGAAATGGCCGCGCTGGCTTCCGATATCAAGTTCAGCATCCATCCCCACCCCACCCTGTCGGAAACCATTATGGAAGCCGCCGAAGTCTTTTTCGGCCAGAGCCGTGACGATTCTCATTTGGAGTGCGGTCGCTGACCCTTCCCCTTCGCTCAAAAACCAAGATAGAATCTTGGGCTACGAGTCAATCTAAGTCAAGGTAATTCGCCAATGTCACATTAGGGGAACGATCGCCCAGTAGAGCCTGCCGCTGGCTGGTTCACCCAAGTTTGGAACAAGCGAGCCGCATGCTCTACGAAAGGATCTTGATTTGAATGTGACATTGGCAAGGTAAATTATCGCTTGAAATATTTTCCGATTTCGATTAGGATGATGCTTCACACGACAACCCACACCGGGAGGGAATTGACATGGCAATCTACTACCGAGGTTCAGGACTTACTTGGGAAGGCTACCTGCAAGCCGACTCTTTTGTGCAGGACGTTACAGGACAAATCAAGCGAAGCGGCGAAGGGGTCAAAACCGCGATCTCCGACAGCACGCGGCGGATGGTTGCCTCTAACGAAGCCCTTGAGCGTTCCTTTGGCGCGGGGTTTGATCGCGTCAACGGGACGCTGGAGTGGGGCTTTGACCGCGTCGCTGGCGAGATTGGCGCACTCCGCTCCGAGTTCACCTACGGGATGGGCTTGCTGCATGACCAACTGCTGATTGCGAACCAGGCGTTGAGCGGCATTTTGAATCGGCTGGACGAGATTCACGAGACGCTGAAGCACCCGCTTCTGACCCAAGCCCGCGAGTTGTCCAAACGCGGTTTTGAACGTCTACAGCGCGGACTGTTGCCGGAGGCGTTGAAAGACCTCCACGATTCCGCCGAGAAGAACGAAACCGATTTCGTTGTGCAGCACCACATCGGCAAGCTCTACCTCTACGGCAGGAATGAGATGGACAGCGTGATCGACCTGCCGAAAGCGGAACGCCACCTACGGCTTGCGGCGCGCTACGCCCAGAGCGAGATGCGGGGTCTGCCCGATGCCGCGAAGCTTTGTGGTGAGGCATACCTCCATGCCTCAATTGCGTGTTACGCCCAATCGAATGATCGCTTGTTGACAGATGGGGCGGCTGACGAAACCGCGCCCCTGAGAGAAATGTTGGAGCTCGCCCGGAAATCGACGGAGGTTTATCCCCAGATGCCGGATGCGTTCTACCACCACGCCCGGTACGCCGCCCTGCTTGGAGACGGGGAGACCTGCACCCAGAGCCTCAAGCGGGCGATTCTGATGGAGCGGAACTACTGCCTGAAGGTGGACGCAGACAGGGATTTTGATGGTGCCCGGGATAAAGTCGAAGCCTTAAAAGAGATTTTGTACAATGAGGCAAAGGGGCAAGCGACGCGAGTTTTTGAACCCGTGAAAAAACTGCTTGAGGATTACGTTTATCAAAACCCATGGCAAAAAAATGCTGAAGCGGGGATGCGAAGGCTGTACGGGCAAGCCGAGCCCCTCTATCGCAAGGATACCTATTTCGACTACCTGGATGCCTTGTCGCTGCTCAAGCAGGCTCAAGAAACGTTTCATCAAATTCCTCCTGTGCTACTTATCATTCTCCCGGGAGACGGGATTAATGTGGAATCGATCGCATTTTCCCCGGATGGGGGGACACTCGTCAGCGGAGGCTATGGTATGAAACTGTGGTCGGTGCGAGAGGGGCGGGAGATTGTGGCACTCACGAGACCGAGACACAGCAGTTATGTGACCTCTGTGGCGTTTTCCCCGGATGGGGGGACGCTCGCCAGCGGAAGCAACGACCACACCGTGAAGCTGTGGTCGGTGCGGGAGGGACGGGAGATTGCGACACTCACGGGACACAGTAGTGTTGTGTCCTCTGTGGCGTTTTCCCCGGATGGGGGGACGCTCGCCAGCGGAAGCCATGACAACACCGTGAAGCTGTGGTCAGTGAGGGAGGGGCGGGAGATTGCGACACTCACGGGACACAGCTACATGGTGTTTTCGGTCGCGTTTTCCCCGGATGGGGGGACGCTCGCCAGCGGAAGCAACGACCACACCGTGAAGCTGTGGTCGGTGGGGGAGCGGCGGGAAATTGCGACACTCACGGGACACAGCAATTGGGTGCGCTCTGTGGCGTTTTCCCCGGATGGGGGGACGCTCGCCAGCGGAAGCGGGGACAACACCGTGAAGCTATGGTCGGTGCGAGAGGGGCGGGGGATTGCGGCACTCACGGGACACAGGAAGAGTGTGAACTCGGTGGCGTTTTCCCCGGATGGGGGGACGCTTGCCAGCGGAAGCCATGACAACACCGTGAAGCTGTGGTCGGTGCGGGAGGGACGGGAGATTGCGACACTCACCGGACACAGCGAGTGGGTGAACTCGGTCACGTTTTCCCCGGATGGGTGGATGCTCGCCAGCGGAAGCAATGACAAGACCGTGAAGTTGTGGAGGAAAGATGTTCTCACCCGCCATGAGTTTGAGGAAGAGGAAGCGGAGCGGCGTCGAATCGAAGAGGAGAGGCAACAGCGGGAAGCCGAAGAAGCGGAACGCCGCCGCAGAGAGGACGAAGCCGCCACCTTACGCGCCTATCGTCAGCAAAACAAGCTGTGTTTGGAATGTGGGGCACCGCTCGGTTTTTGGGACAAGCTCGGCGGGGGGGCGTATTGCAAGCGGCATCGGCGGTAAATTTACCAGAGTCAAAATTCAGGAGGTGTCGTTGTGTTCAGGCGAGGTTCAAGAAAGCACGTCAGGCCTCCACGCCTCCCCATGAGAAGAAAAGTCGTTCAACGAATTGCTAGACTAGCTGAGGTCGATCTGAAAGGAATCAAGGTCAAAATTGTTAAAGGGACAAAAGGCACAGGTTTTAAGGGATACACGCGATCTCGTCAATGTATCGAGTTATATGAAGATACCTTTGCGTCCGCTGAAGAACTCGCAAACACGTTAGGTCACGAATGCAGTCATGTCGCCGATCTGAGAGCGGCTGGAACCAATCGATTTAGCGACTCATTACAAGTGATTGAGTCTGAAAGGAAAGCCAGGAGCGCCGGACAAGAAGCGCAACGCCGATATACCCTGAATACCAGAGAGACATGAGAGGAGCAAAGATGAAAACCCAAACGTCTTCACTTAAAAAATGGTTATCCGTTACGAACCAGATTTACCAGAGTGACAAGCCAGTTGATTGGGGCACATGTCCACGCTGTCAGCATCAAAGCCTGCATGTCAGGATTCAGCCTTATCCGGAGGGAGATGTCACGCTGTACTTTGAGTGTTTGAACTGTCAGTTAGTCGATCATATCAGTCGAATGCCTGTTCCGAATTGGCTGAAATCGACAATGATGGAAATGGATTCGCAAGTTCACAGATGAAGGTCAGAGAGGAAGAAGCCGCAGAGCGACGCGCCTATCGGCAGAGAAACAAGCTGTGTTTGGAGTGTGGGGCAAAGCTCGGTTTCTGGGACAAGCTCGGCGGGGGGGCGTATTGTAAGCGGCATCGGCAGTAGAACATGCTGCCAGCTTGTTCATGTAGAGCATGCTGCCAGCTTGTTCCTTTGTGCTTTGGACATTGCACGGCGCATTGGAGGTGAGACGTATTGCGTGTTGGAGTCACCACTCACCCCTTGAACGCTTATGTCACCAAAAACTATGCCGAACGATGAAAAAACTCAGTTAATTCATCATGCGATAGAAACAAGCGTTATCTACCTGAGCCCGACAGCATTGAGTCGCTCGCGGCCTGAAACCCGCGGTCGATTCCGATCTCACGCGGAAGTTTTGGAGGAATTGTTCAGACAACTCCAGCAATTGCCAACGGAACTGTTACGATTGATGGCGACTCAAGGGGAGAAACATCTATTTATCAAGCATGAAGGGGCTTACTATAATGGCAGTACCGCGGTCGTTTCTGTCGATTATATTTACTTGGACGAAGGTGTTGCCATCGAAGAGGTGATGCACCTGCTTGATGATTTGCTGGGGGATGGCTCAGGAAGGCGAGACCAACGTTTCTCAGATGGATACACGCGGTTTGAAAAACTGCACGGATCGTCTACGGAACTTGTAAAATTGTTTGAGCGACCACAGCGGTTCTTACCCTCCGGCGAAGACAATCCCCACGAATACTTTGCTCAGGGGGTGAGAGTGTTTTTGTATCAACCCGAGCAACTCCAAAGAGAAGACCCCGAACTGTTTCTCGTTGTGAGGGACAAGATTTTGAATGAAAACTTTTGGAAAGAGGTGTTCAATTCATGAAAAGGATTTTAGAATTCTTGGTTGAGGATGAGGAAAAACTGATTGCGCTTGTTCAGCCTGAAGCGGCGTTTGAGGAAGGAACGTTGGTGGAAGAATATTACCACGAGCGGCAACAGACGATCATTACAGGAATCTCCAAACTCTCTGGGGAAAGAGAGCGGCTTGCCGATTGCTATCCCATCCCGCCGCACCCCGTTGAAAGATCAATCGAGCATGCTTACATCGGCAGGGATGTTTTCGACGATTCGGACAGGCAGGCGTGGTTAAAGCATGGCTTCGTGACACCTGGACAAATTGCTCCCGACTTTCAGCCCCCATTGACCCGGCGCAAGTTCAACTACCGCAAGCTGGATTGGTCTACTTTCAAACCGCCAACCGCTGCCGAATTGCTGGCGGATGAATTGCTCGAGTTGATTCGATACTCTCAAAAGAGCACCCCTGGGCTTTTAATCATGAGGGAAAAACTCGCTCAATCGCCACAGGAACTCATCACGGCAACCGTTAAAATCTCCAAAATCTATCTGGACACCCTGATGGAGGATTTTGGCGTGGATGACCCGGTTAAGGCCATTGAAGCGGCAATTGAATGGAGTTCGTATGCTTACCGTTATCTGACCATGGTGGACCGCCCGGCTGATCATCGGCTGGCGGGATTTGATGACGACGGGACATCCCCGGTAACGTGATTTTTGATACCAATCCCTGAAAGTAGACAGGAGGAAATTCGACGATGCGCATTGATATACACACGCATACCTGGAATGCACAACTGCATTGCACCGAGCAATTTCTCGAAGACGCTTATCGAATGCGGAACACCCCGATAGACTTGACTGTGGATTTTGAGGCTTATCTGAAAGCCATGGAAGCGGTGGACAAGTGCGTCGTATTCGGATTGAAAGGGCGCTACACCGGCATCTATGTCCCCAACGAATATGTCGCCGCGTTTGCCAACCGCGCCCCCAACAAAGTCATTGGTTTCATGTCGCTCGATCCAAACGACCCTGACTTCGTGGATGATTTCGAGCACAGTTGGTCAGACCTGAAACTCAAAGGGGTCAAGCTCGGTCCCATTTACGCCAACTTCGACCCCACCGATAGGCGGCTTGATTTTGTGTATCATCAATGTGAACGGTTCAACCTCCCGATTCTGTTTCATACCGGCACCACCTTCTGCCGATTTGCGCCCCTGAAATATTCCCGCCCTTACCTTTTGGACGAAGTCGCCACGCGATTCCCCAACTTGAAGATTGTGATGGCGCACCTGGGACATCCCTGGGAAGGGGAAGCGATTGTGACCATCCGCAAACACCCAAACGTCTACTGCGACATCAGCGCCCTGTTCTATCGCCCCTGGCAACTGTACAACGCCCTGATTCTGGCTCAAGAATATCGGGTGATGCCCAAACTGCTTTTCGGCAGTGACTACCCCGTCACCACCCCCGAAGAATCCTTTAGCGGCTTGAAGTCCCTCAACCGGATGGTCGAAGGCACCGCCCTTCCGCGTGTCAGTGAGACCTTGTTAGACGAAGTTATTGAACGAGATAGCTTGAGTTTGCTGGGGTTAGAGTGCCCCAGAGGCGGGCAGGTCTGAAATTTCTGAAAAAATTTGTTGACACGTTGCATGGAAGGATGGAAGGAAGGGAAGGAAGGAGGGAAAGGAAGGATGGGGACGGCAATCTTCCAATCTTCCATCCTTCCATCCCTCCCACCCATTTCTTCCAACCTTCCATCCTTCCGGCCACAAATTCTGAAACATGCCCAATTCAGCTAAAAAACTCGGTTTCTGTGCGCACGGAAGCCTAACCCGTTGCGCGATTGGGGAACCGCAAAAACCGCTTTGCTGTCGCGCCCATGATGTCGTTATATTCAGATTCAGCTAAATCCGGGAGCAGTTCTTTAATGATAGTCGTGAGTGGGCCGTAGCCGGGGTCTTCCAGAATCCACGGAAAATCGGTTGCCCACATCAGACGCTTTGAACCGTAGACGTTGAACAGGCTCCGGTGCCAGCCAGCGAGGTCGCGATAGGGGAACGCTTCCTTGCTGAATGCGTATTGGCCGGACAGATGCACCGTCACGTTTTCATAACGTGCGAGGCGATAGGTGGTGTGCAACGCGGGGTTATACGTCGGTGTTTGTATTCGTGGACGCCCTTTCGCATCCCAGGAAAATTTGTCTTTGCCTGGACAGACACCAAGGTGGTTAAAGACGACCCTGACCTGGGGAAAGGCTTCCAGCAAATAAGGAACCACATGGGCGTCGATCGCCCGCAGATAAAGCCAGAGAACATAGTCCCTCTCTGCGGCATGCTTCCAGATGCGGTAGGTTCTAAATTCCGTCACATCCATTCGAGCAAAGGGGTCTCTGGGGCCCCCAATTGAAGAAAGCCGAAAACCGATAATCCCGGTTCCGTCTGCCAATTGGTCCATGTATCTCTCTGGTTCGGGGCTATCCGGCGGTATCAGCCCGATGCCGAGGAAACGGTCAGGATACATTTTCAGGCAGTGAAGAAGGTAGGCGTGGTGGTCAAGATCAGTGCCGCCAATTTGCACCAGCACTGCCTGGTCAATCTGGTGGGCTTCCATCTCAACCAGCAGTTTTTCAACAGGCTCCTCCCGGTCCGCCGGGAGAAGCGCGTTCGTCTCCCTCGGAAACTCGGAGGAAGCCTTGGCAAAAACGTGAAGATGGGAATCAATTCGAGGCATCATTCCTCCATGCCAAAAAGTCGGCGTCGTTCAGGTGTTGTGAAGTAATGACCGATGCTTGCGAACCTTTTGGGGTCCACACGGTTCGGTGTTCTTTTCTCGTAAATCAGAATGATCGATTTCCTCGGCGTATCCGAGTGGTTATCCATGGCGGTATGCCACCCATAAGAATTAAACATGATGGCCGTCCCTGCTTTTCCGGGAAACGTCTTATGACCGGGCATGCTTTCTAACCAATGCACCCTGGAGTAAGGGCCTGCGTCTGGTTTGTGGCTCCCCGGCACATAAGCAAATTCCCCACATCTGGGTTCGACATCGTTCACGTAAATCTGGACTTTGATATGCAGCGGATTGCTGTGTGACACATCGGGGTGCCAACCGCAGTAACTGAGTGGCCAAGTCGGGACGGTGCGAACCTGCGGTGCCAAGAAGATTGGGTCCTCATCCGTGAATGCCTTGAGGCTGCCGTAGTAGCTGGGGTGGTCGACGAGGTTCACGAATACCTCATCTTTTTCGAGAACATTGGGGATGTCGTAATACGTTGCGGACGTTTCGCCCGCTTCGACCCGCTCCAGCCATTCCGGCTTGCATTTTTCGGCCCAGTAATCAAAGGTCCCCTGGAGCCGTCGAAGTTCGTCCCCCTGAATTGCGTTTTCAAATACCAAGTAGCCTTTTTCTTTCCATTGTTTGTGTTGCGCCTCGGTGGGCCTCATCATGGAGCATCTCCTGTTCAAGAATGGGTGTCGAAGAGAGACATAAGCGGATCTCTTCGTTTCAAACCAATCGGGTTCTGAATTTTACCACGAAATTGAGCCGATTGTCAACAAAGTGACACTGTGAATTGTAGCGCAAACTGACAGTTTGCGTTACGCTTTGCAAATTTCTATACCATAGAAAGGGCTTGCTTTTTTGGCGTCACGTATGTTATGTTTAGAATCTGGACTCACCCAAGGGAGTGCCAGAATGCGGATTGCGGTTTATTTGCTTATTTGCTAATTTCTGGAGCGGAAAGAATTTCATTGACAACATCAGGTGTTTCTTGTTAAGATAAGATCTATCCATGACCATTTCCCTTTGCCGGTGATGATGACTCGATAGCCATCGGAAGAAAGGAAGTATTGAGGAGTGAGGGATGGCGCAACATCGGACATCGGAAGAAGCGGTTCAGGCGGCGGCGTTGGCGGACTGGGAAGGGGGGAACGTCGTGAAGGAGTTCTCCGAGAAGCAGCGGGAGCGTCGTGTCTCTGACAGGGACATTGAACGCACCCTGAAAAGCAAGTCAGCGTTGATTTGCCGATACAGTCATCACGGACAGCCGAGGTTTGGATTTTGGCACCCTCAAGTGAGAATGTGGATTGCTTGGCAACCCGCTGAGGAAGGGCTGCAAAGTGAGTTGAAGTCTTGCATCCCTGACATCAAAGACGGGTTGGCGTATGGGCAGCATCGGGACAACTTCAAACTTATTCGACGAGGAAGCAGGTGATAAGGATGCGCAGACGGAAAATTGGAAAGCGAGCACTAGACTGGCTTGAGCGTAACCTGAAAGGCTATGAAGTAACGCTGACAAAAATCCTCCCGCGTGACATTGAGCACGGAAGTGACGCAGTTGGAGAAGAAATCTTCTATCTGCTCTACACCCGAGAAGAGTTGGAGAAAGATTTTCAGAAGTATGGATGGGATAGTGAACTCAGTCGCATCTGGCAGCGATTACATGAGCTCGACCCAATTCTCATTGCGCGGCGGAAGGCAATTGTAGACGCTTTTCACTGTAACTATTACCGCTCCGAGCGTGAGCGGCTGAAGATGCCACGAGCGTATTGGTGGTGGTATCTGGACGAGTTGGAATCGGTGGAACTGCCAAGAGGGGCTATGGCGGGGAGCAAATTGGAGATGGGCGTCGAAGTGTTGTGAAGTATCTGGACCAGTATAGAATCGGCGAACCTACCCGCGGCTCGTATTGAGGAGTAAGGGATGCCACAAGAAGGGATAGCGGACGAGGCGAAGGCAATTCAAGCCGCGGTCCTGGCGGATTGGGAGGCGGGGAACGTCGTGAAAGAGTTCTCCGAGAAGCAGTGGGAGCGTCGTGTCTCTGACAGGGACATTGAACGCACATTGAAAAGTAAGTCAACGTTAATTTGCCGATATACTTGGGAAGGGTGGCCGAGGTTCGGGTTCTGGCACCCACAGGTGAAAGTGGTCATTGTCTGGCAACCACCGGAGGGTGGTTTGCGTAGCGAGTTGAAATCCTGCATTGTGCCAAGGAAAAATGGCACAGAATACTTGCAACGCCAAAGCGATTTCGAGCCTGTGCGTTGGAAAGAAGGTGACTGACAATGCCGCGCAAAATCAGCAAGCGCCATCTGGAATCAATGAAGCAGCAAGTGCATGAATATGATGTGACGCTCACCAGAATTATCCCCCGAGATATCAAGCATGGAAGTGATGTCGTGGGGGAAGAGATTTTCTTCCTGCTCTATAACCGCGAGACGCTGGAAAAAGATTTTCAGAAGTTCGGCGCTGAGGGTGAACTTGCTTCCCTGTGGCAGCAGGTGCAGGAACTAGACGCACTCCTCTTGGCGCAACGAGAGGTAATTGTAAACGCTTTTCACCGTGACTACTACCGCTCCGAGCGCGAGCGACTGAAGATGCCTAAAGCGTATTGGTGGTGGTATCTGGACGAGTTGGAATCGGTGGAACTACCGGTCTACAATAACGGCAGACCGATTGAGGACATAAAATGCGTAGAAAATTTACAAGTTCAATCCGGAAACCAGAATTGAGGTGATGAGCGTATGGCAACGAAGATGAAGCACCAGAATAAACGGCTTCGCATTGAGCCTGTGGATTGGGACTGGGTCACGGAGCGGGCACACGAAATCTATGACCCAATTAAGAGGGAGTTGGAACAAGAACACCTGGACAAAGCCTGCGCGGTCGAAGCCAAGAGCGGGGAATACTTCATTGGCGAAGATGCACTGGACGCCGTGAAAAAGGGACGCCAGAAGCACTTCGACGGGCTGTTCCATGTCTTCCGCGTGGGTCGGAAAGCCTACGGAAAGCTATAGCCTTATGATTCGAGGACACATTGACAATTGGGGCAATGCCTTGCTGGAGATACAGGTTCAAGGCGCGCGTGGAAGCGCAACTTTGGTCGGGCACCTTGACACTGAATTTGATGGCGCTGACTTGTCACTGCCTATTGATGTGGCAGTTACGCTCGGTCTTGACCTGGCATACCGGATGGAGTTTGAGTTGGCAACTGGTGAAGGGACAACACAACTCGTCTTCACTGGCATCGGCAGTATCGGTGATGAAGGGGAACGTGAGGTGACTATCGTTTTGAACGATTCGGACGATGTGCTCATCAGTCGCGCTTGGCTGCGCGGACACTCGCTTTATGCTAACTACGTGACAGGCGAGTTGGTCATTCAACCAGAGACAACCCCCCAACCTCGTCCGCGCAGGAGGAGGAGACAATAGAGGGTAGAAATAATCGGGTGGGTTGGGCAAGGAGTTAATTCATGGAGACATTGGAGGTGCAGGTATGCCGTTCATCAAGTTTCATCCGAAATTTAAGAGGGAAGGTTTCTCTGAGTTGTTATGGACAGAAGGTGGCTCTTTCCATTGCTTGCCGGGTGGTATTTACGTTATTAGCGAACGTGACCTGGCGATGCTGGACGAGAAGGGTATCAAATACGACTCGCTTGGTAGCGGTGTGTTGAAGTTAGACGGCAAGAAGACAGCAGCGCAATTAAAACGTGAAGTAAGTACCTGCCGACATTGAGTCGATGTTAATATGAAATTTTTCATTATTCTCAGATCTAGTCAAACTGGGGATCTTAGACATGTTACGATTCGGTAGTGGTAATGGGATTCGTGAAAAAGGAACGGTCAGGGTTTCGATTATTTTTGGTGGATCCCCTCATATCAAGGATTCGGGAAAATAAATCGAAATTTCGTTATGCGTAACTACTCAATATGGGTCAATAATGAATTAAAGGAGGAATTGCCAATGGCTTTTATGAATTCGTTGGAAATTCGCTGGCGAGTGAGCACGCTGTTCACTGCCCTCTTGGTTGTTATCGTGAGCTCCTTGGGGATGTCTGTTTCGCTCCTGATGGCACAGATTGGGAAGGATGAAGCAAGCAAGGAGGGTGAGGTTTCTACGCTCATTTCGCAAGCCGTGGCACGGGTGAACGAAATTCGACAGGGTTTGGGGCTTGCGCCGGTTGTGCTGGACCCGGAACTTAGCAGGGGGTGTAAGCTACATGCGCGTTATCTGTCCATCAACCGCAACCATCCAGGTACGAAAGGACTGGGGGCTCATGAAGAGTCTCCTAATCTATCAGGTTATACACCGGCAGGACAGCGCGCTGGGAGGGCGAGTGTTATTTCTTATTCAAGCACTCCTACCGCCGCTGTGGATAGTTGGATGGCAACCTTATACCATCGCACCCCCATATTACGTCCGAATCTGAAGCGGATAGGCTTTGGCTTTGAGGATTCCATAGAGGTGATGGACGTATCTAGCTTGATAGGGCCAGACGATATACCAGTTGCGTACCCATCTCCTGAGCAATCGGGTGTGCCGACCCACTTCAGCAGTGGTGAGATACCCAATCCTATCCCTGGAGGTGCCTCAGGCCTTGCTGGCTATCCGATTACCCTTCAGTTTCCGACTGGCTGGAAGATTGTAAATGTCTCTGCCCAACTCATAGATGCCGAGGGCAACAAGGTTCCTGTTCACTTATCTGACCCTGAACATCCGGCACTTTCAACGCATCCACAGGGAGGTGTGTGCTGTCTCCTCCCGGTTAAGCCATTATCGCAAGCTACTGTCTACAAGGTTACGATTTGGGCTAACGTCAACAGTAGTGATTTTATGATGCGTTGGACTTTTGCCACTGTCGGTGCAACTGCACCTACCGCCGATATTGAGCCGCCTGCCCTATTCAATCCAAAAGCCATCACTACCAGCCTGTCAAAGGAGAGCAGCACAGTCATGCTCCGCGCCATCGCCACAGGCAATGTTAAAGGCGTCACCGCTGTGCAAGCAGAAATCACGAGGCCTGATGGCAGGAAGGAGACAGTCAACCTGAAACGGAAAAGCAGTAGCGCAATCTGGGAAGCGTGGGAAGAGGTATTCATTGCTCCTGCCGTCAAAAAGCTGAGCACCTACAAAGTTACCTTTTTGGTTCAGGATGGAGCCAATCACCCGGAAAGGTCGTCAGAAGCTACCTTCACTGTGGAGGATGTTCAAGCCCCTCCCTTGAAGCCAACGACCAACCCCCGAAATGTCGTCCTCTCGTCCGATGGAGTGACGCTGGCGATTGGCGAGAACCACACAGTGAAGCTATTAGACGTGCAGACGGGAGAGTGGAATCGGACACTGATGGGACATAACGCTTGGGTAAATTTTGTCGCCTTCTCCTCCGACGGCAAGACTCTGGCCGCGGGGGGTACCATATCGGAAGGTGGTGCGATAGTAAGCAATGAGGTAAGCTTCTGGAACGCGCAGACGGGAGAGTTGCTAAGAACATTGGTGGGGAGCGGTGATTGGGGAACCTTTGCCTTCTCGCCCGACGGCAAGACACTAGCCATTGGAGGGGCTAGAAGGGTGAACCTGCGGGATGCACAAACAGGGGAGTTGTTGCGGACGCTGCCGGGACACAACGGTAGGGTATATTCGGTTGCTTTCTCGCCTGACGGCAAGAATCTAGCGAGCGGGAGTGATGACAACACGATATGCCTGTGGGATGCGCAGACAGGGGAGTTGCTGCGGACGATGAGACACAATGATCGGGTGTATTCTATCGCCTTCTCGCCTGACGGGAAGACTTTGACGAGCATCAGCTCTGACGGAACAGTGAGACCCTGGTCTGCAGACACGGAAAGGCTGTTAAGGAAACAACAAGGCAAGAGAACAAGAACAAGTGGAAAATGAGTTAAATCCAGAGATAGAAGAAAGTCTAAGGAAATCCATGAAGTAAAAAGGCGCGAGGAAATTCCCCCTTAGGGAAGTTAAAAGGCAAGTAGGATTTGAATTCTTATAAGGAGACTTTTATAATGGCAAGTCAAAACGGTATTATCAGAGTTGGCGTCATTGGCCCCGGTGGGGCTGGACGCGGAAATACGTTAGCGTTCGCCACGCGGGACGATGTAGAATTGGTCGCCGCGGCTGACAACAGCGAACAGAGTTTAGATCGATTGGAGAACGCCCTGCGCGAGCGCGTTCCGAGCTATAAGGAAAACAGTTTCAAACGTTATATCGGCGAATATGAGTTCATTGAAATGTTGAACAAGGAAGACCTCGACATCGTCGGTGTTTTCTCACCGCATTCGCTGCATGATATTCATGTCAAATATGCTCTGCGGGCAGGCTGCCATGTCATCGTTGAGAAGCCTATGGCGAACATCGTTGGCGATGCGATTGCAATCACGAAGATTGCCATGGGAAGGGGACTGCATCTGGTCGGTGGCTATCAGCGGCATTATGAGAATGTCTACCTCACGGGAAGACAGGCGATTGCGGAGGGATTGATTGGCAACCTCCAGAAATGTGAAGTCTATCTCGCCCAGCGCTGGAGCGCCGGTGGCTGGCGAGGCGATCCACGTTTCTCTGGCGGTGGTCAACCCAACGACTCCGGCAGCCACTTACAGGATATTTTCCTCTGGATGACGGGGGTGTTGCCAACGCAGGTGTACGGTACGACCGACATGAAGTTTGAGGATGAAGAGGGAAACCTTGTTCCTAAGTTCGTCGAGATTAACTCTTACTCCGATATCACAATGGACAACGGTGCAACCGGAACAATCACCATCCTCGGCAACACGCGCATCGGGTTTGCGGAGTGGGTCATCCTGGAAGGCGATGAAGGCACAATCGAGATTAAAGACGGAATCCGTTTTATTCCAAAGGGGGGTGAACCACAACCCTTATCATATCCGCGCCCGGAGGGCTATCCGCGCAGCAAAGTTGACCAGCTCGTTGGCTTAGTCAAAGGCGAGTATGATACAAACTACACCTCCGGACTCAATGGGGTTCGCACCAGTTGGCTGACAAATTCGATTCTGGAGACGGGTACGGGTCCCGATGAACGCAATCTGGTGAATTGCGACGCCCTCCTTGAAAGGGAAGGCTATAACCGCCAGTTTGTATTGGATCTCATTGATGAATGTGCGTCAAAGAAGATGTATTAACTGTTTATGTACAACAACTCAGTAAGTCTAATACGTAATGCGTAATACGTAATGCGTAAGATTTCATATTTTACGTATTACGCATTACGTATTACGTTTCACAAATGAGGAGGAAAAACCATGAAACCCATCAGGTTCAGCGCTGTCATTTTGACAGCCGTCATAATCATTACACAATATGCCTGTATATCGACGAGTGGCACAAAGCAGGCAGAGAAACTGATTGAAGAGAAGGACTATCAAGGCGCAATTAATGTGTATCAGGGGGTCGTCCAGTCAAAACCGGGGACTCCCGATGCCCGTCGAGCGCAATTAGCCATCGGCAAGTTATATATCGAAAGAATGAACCAACCGGAACCGGGGGTGCAGGCTTATCAGGGAGTCACCACTGCTGCCCCTGACAGTGAAGAAGCCGCAGAAGCATACTATCGCCTGGGAGTTTACTATTTGAAGGCGAAGGAGTATGAATCTGCACAAAAATCTTTTGATGCTGTCATTAACAAATTCCCTAATATCGAGCTCAGTCATAATGCGCAACTCTTACTGGCAAAGAGCTATGAGGAAGCCAAGAACTATAAGCAAGCCGCAGAGATCTACGACAATTTCGCGCAACGCAATCCACAAAGCGAACGCGCTGCGCAAGCTTTAGTCAACAAAGCGAGAATCCAGAAGGATTACCTCAAAGATGAAACCGAAGCGAAGAGGACCTACCAATCTCTCGTTAAGCAGTATGGCAAAGTCGAAGGGGCTCAGGAAGAGATTAGCGAGGCCAAAAGAGAGCTCCAGTTGGCAGGGGCGAGTATCCCCGAACCGGAAGACCCACTGGCAACCCAATATGGACGTGCACGGGAGAGGCAACAGGAGCGCATTGAGCGTGACCGTCCACGAGGGGGAGTTGAGCGGAGCCCCGCGATGGGAGGTTCTTCAGCGGCCGCAGATTCTGGTTTTGGCGTGGGCGCTGACGAGATTATGAGAGAGTTTGGAGGCGGAGGCGCGGGAGCGGGCGGCGGCGGTGGCGGCGGCATTCAAAGCGATGACCAGGGGACTTACTATGACGCGATGCTGATGATCGCGAACATGAGCTTTGACTCTGAAAGCTACCGTGATGCAGGGGCGTTGTACTTCCGTGCGATTGAACTTGCGAAAAACGATAAGGCACAGATCGACCCGTATAGCTATCTGCGTTTATCGATCTGCTATCGCAAGCTCGGGATGCACCAGCGCGCCGATGAAGTCCTCAAGCAAGCGGTACGAAGTGATCAAAAGGTCCTTGAGAGTGTGATTACCACAGGAACGAATCAATATATCAATGAAGAGTATGAAAAAGCGATTGAGACTTACAACTCTATTCTGAAACTGAGTCCAGCCAAAGATGCAGAAATCTACTGGCGATTGTCACTCGTCTACAAAAAGATGGGGGACCCGCAAAAGGAAGTTGAAGCCTTGGAACGCGCTGTCGCTGCCAAAACGGACTACACCGACGCGCTCCAGAGCCTTGCCGAAGTGCTGTATTATCGGCTGAAAGACCAGGAACGGGCGGGCATCTTCCAGGACCTCACCGATGCCAAAGGCAATACCTACGCCGGTGAAACGGAACTCGCAACGCTTTGTTATAAATATGGCAACTACACCTGGGCAAAATCGAAATACGAAACCGCAACGCGAATTGCCCAACGGCAAAAGAAAGATGCAAAGAATGAAGTGGAAGGGCGTGCCCTTGATAACCAGATTGTTTATGCGAGGGTGCATGCTGCCATGGCGACCTTCAAGCTCGGCGAAGCAGATAAGGCGCAAGAGGCGATGGATGCGCTCGCTGCCGAATGCCCTGACCATGCCCTGATACCTTATGGGCGGGGACAGCTTGCCTTGCTCAAGGGAGACAAGGACGCCGCCATTGCTGCTTTCAAAGCGTCAATGGAGAAGGACCCAAGCTCAGATGCCGCCCCTATCGCGTTGGGTGAATATTACGTCTCACAGGGGTATACAGATGAAGCGGTGGCTTTATGGGAAGAATTTCTCAAAAGCAACCCAAGTGACCGTGAGGTCCGTCAGCACCTGAACGCGTTGAAGGCAAAGGCCAGCGGAACTCCGACTTCAAATTAGAAGTCGGATCCTTTGAGACTGGTCGAAAGTGCCAGGGCACGCTTGCGCTTGACCTGTCAACGGGCAGCGGGAGAGGTTCCGCTTTGCGGAATCCTCGCGTAGCGGGACTTGCCCCTGGCTCCTCCGACACCCTTTTTGCGACTGTCACCTGATGGATTTTCACCGGCATCAAATCGAAAGGAACAAAAGACGGAATGAATGAACCAGCAGCAAGCTTAAAATTGGTCGAGGAAATTGCCCGTGAAGCGGGTAGCATCTTGATGGATTACTACGGAAAGATTCGCGACATCAGATACAAAGGCGTCGGTGATATTGTGACCGAAGCAGACAAAGCTTCGGAAACGCTGATCACGAATCGGCTTAAATCACAGTTTCCGGGTGATGCGGTGCTCGGAGAGGAATTTGGTTTGTCGGGCGTATCATCCGACCATTGCTGGGTCACAGACCCATTGGACGGGACAGCCAACTACGCGGCGAGTTTCCCAATCTTTGCGGTGGCAATTGCGCTGTTGCACAAAGGCAACCCCATCCTCGGCGTGGTGTTTGACCCGAACACCAATCGGATGTTTAGCGCGACAAAAGGCGAAGGCGCAACCCTGAACGGCAATCCGCTTCATGTCAATGACCGGGAACAATTGGACGCAATCGGGCTGTTTGGATTTTCGTCAGGAATCATCGAATCGCTTCACCCGTTCATGCAAACGTCCGCCAAAGGGCGCAGCCTTGGGTCTGCGGCGCTGCATATCTGCTCGATCGCGATGGGCTACTTTGATGGCAGCCTGGATGTCTCCACCAAACTCTGGGACATTGCCGCCCCAACGGTTATTTTGGAAGAAGCCGGTGGGGTCATCACCCACCCATCTGGTGAGCCGCTATTCCCGTTGCCGTCAGATTCTCCCGCTTATCGAGGGGGAACGGTTCCGTTTCTTGCCACCAACGGCCTGGTGCATCAGGAGTGTTTGAGGATTCTCGCTGGCTTGAAATGAGCAAATCTGCAAATGAGCAAATGAGATTTTGGAGAAAAATTTTGGATTAAAAATCGGTTGATACGTCTGCCAGTTTTATGATAGAATGTAAACTGAAAGGAGGTGTTAAAAGATGAGAAAAACAGTGACCAGTTTCGGGGTTGCCGCACTTGCGGGATTCGGATTGAGCGTGTTTTGCCTGATACTATTCAATCCAGAGATTAGCAAGCACGCCGGCGAATCAGAGGCTGCGATTGTCCCTGGGCCAGTCTTTTATCTGCCCACGCTGCTCAACATCGCTCCGCCTGCCGCTCTCACGCACAATTTTGAAACCGGTGATCTGACCGGGTGGACGCGGAGCAAGGATGACAATTCCTTTGAATTTCAGCCGACCTTTGGGGATAATCCGACGGCTCGCAACCGCGGACAGCCCTCCCAACATCAAGGGGATTGGTGGCTTGGCGGCTATGAGAAATATCAGGGCCCCAAAGCCAAAGGTCAAGTTGCCGGTGGAATTCAAGGGGACGCCCCCATAGGAGACCTCACCTCCATCGAATTCAAAATTGTCGGTGACAAGATGAATTTCCTGGTCGGTGCGGGAAATCACCCCTGGGTTAATCCGAAGGGTGACGGTTCCACTTGCGTCAATCTGGAGATTAACGGCAAGATGGAGATGACCATGACCGGTAAAGATACCGAGACAATGGCTCGCGTCGAATGGGACGTGTCCAAGCTCAAAGGTAAGACGGCGGTCATCAAGCTCTATGACCGGAATGCCGGTGGGTGGGGGCATATCAACTTCGACGATGTGCAGCAGACCGATGCTGCCGGCAAAGCCATCCCGTGGGATAGCATCCTCGCCGTTGACGCCCTCGGAAAGTTGCCCACGACCTTTGGACAGATCAAATCCGATCGATAGTGAAGCATGTTTCAAATTTCTGTGCTATCACTTAATTCGTGAGAAATCGCATGATGGCTGCATCCATACGGAAAAACGTAAAACGTAAAACGTAACGGATCTGACGTTTTACGTTTTACGTTTTACGCTTCACGGGCAACCACCTTATCTAAAAGTAAGGGCATCCCATGAATCTCAAATATACCCCAGTGTGGCTTCTCTTTTTTCTATGGCTTCCGACCACTGCTTCCACCCAGCAGGCGACTAAAGCGGATATTCAGGCGTTAGAGACAAAGGTCTCCAACCTCGAAACGACGGTCAATGGGATGGACAAACGCCTCATCAGCCTCGAAATCACGGTGAGTGAAATGGACAGACGGATAACCGCTCAATTTCAAGCCGTTAACGTTCGGATTGATGAATTGGATAAGCGCATGACGATTGCCATGAGCATCCTGATCGGTATTGTCTTAACCGCCATCGCCTTGCCCCAGGTGCTTGGGTATCTGCTCAGTCGACGGGAACGGGAGGAGCTCCAGCAACAGCTCCGAGAACAACGCGCCGAAACGCAACAGCAGCTCCAAGACCTGCGGACGGAAATCCAGGACCGACGAGGCGAACTCCGACAGGAGATTCGAGACCTGCGAGCCGAGACCCAACAACAGGTCCAAGACTTACGAATAGAGATTCGAGAGCAGCGGACAGAAACCCAACACCAGTTCCAAGACCTACGGACGGAGATTCGAGACCTGGCAGAACGCCTTGAACGTCAGCAACAGATAGTGCTTGAAAAATTGAGTCAGCAGCAACAGGAGATTGAAACCCTCAAATCCCGCCCAATCATGACGTCCTCTTGAGCCCTCAACGGTTACTTGCCCTGCTCGATTTCCCTCTTGAAATAATATCACAATGTCACGTCATTCTGAGCCCATTCGCTACGCTCAGGGTAAACTCCGCGAAGAATCCCTTTTCCGACACGCAGATGTTGGTCAAGGGTTGCACCCATGACCCATGACAGGGGTACAACCCCCTTTCAACCGGAAGCGCAATTGACCCGTTGTCAGGTATACAATGTCACGTCATATCGAGAGCAATTAAGCGAAAAAACTCACACAACAGACGTCCTCCACCGGCGCATTTGAATCCTGCATCCTGAATGTCCGCTAGGCGAGACTCTTCGACCTGCATTCTGAATTTGTATCCTGAATCCTGCATCCTGCATCCTGCATCCTGCATCTTGTATCCTGCATCCTGAATCCTAACATGGAGGTTCAACATGTTACATCGCCGTTTAGCAGCACTTGAAAAGAAGGGAATGCCCATCCGCGTGGGGCTGGTTGGTTGCGGGCGCATGGGGATGGGCGTGGTTAATCAGGTTGCCCAGTCGCCGGGGATGCGCGTCGTCGCTGTCGCAGACCTTGAGATGGACTGCGCAACCCGCGTCGCCCAATCCAACCTGACCGCCGATACGTCCATTTGCAAAACCGACGACCTGGAGCAAGCGATTCAAGCGATCGAACGCGGCGAGGTTGTCGCATCGGCGGACGGTCAGATGGTATGTCGCACCCCGCTTGATGTCATCGTCGAAGCCACCGGCATCCCGGAGTCCGGGGCGCGAATCGCGTATGAAGCGATCATGCAACGGGTACACATCGTCACGATGAACGTCGAAACCGATGCCTTGATTGGTCCCATCCTCAATCGTCTCGCAGAGAACGCCGGCGTTGTCTACACCGTGACCGCTGGCGACGAACCCGGTGTCCTGGGGGGCATGTATGAATGGGCAGCGACGATCGGACTGAAGGTGGTGGCGGCGGTGAAGGGATGTATGCGCCCCATCGACTGGAATGCCAATCCGCAGACGCTTGCCGCTGAAGCGGCTGCGCTCGGCATCAACCCCAAAATGCTGGCATCGTTCCGAGATGGGTCAAAGCACTGCGTCGAAATCTGTGTGGTTGCTAACGGCACAGGGCTGGTTCCCGACGTTCGAGGCACGCATGCAAAGCCACTCCGTCTCGCGGAGATACCCAATGTCATGCGCCCCAAAGCGGATGGAGGTATTCTCAATCAAACGGGCGTCGTTGAACTGGCACCGCCTGTTCTCAAAGCCGACGGGACCGTGGACATGGAGAACAGCGTGACGCCCGGCGTGTATCTGGTGGTGACGAGCGACCACCCGCAAATCTGTGCTGATTTCACCTATCTGCTGATGGGCGATGGGCCGTATTACGGGCTCTATCGTCCATACCATTTGTGCGCCATCGAAACGCCATATTCGATTGCCCGCGCCTTTTTTTATGGTGAAGCCACGCTGAATCCGATAGGTGCGCCTGTCGCCGAGGTCATCGCTGTCGCCAAGCGCGACCTCTCCGCGGGCGAGCGCATCACAGGAAGCGGGGGCGCAGAAGTGACCGGACAGATCGACACACACGAGGTCTGCCGCCGTGAGAATCTTTTGCCCCTCGGCTTATCTTACGACGTCAAACTGACGAGCGATGTTTCCAGGGGTCAAGCCCTCACACTGGAGGATGTCGATTTACCCGAAGACCTCCTCGCGTATCAGTTGTGGCGCTTGCAGCAAACAACGTTTGATCGATGATAGATAAATCAAATCTGCGAACGAGGATATTTCATGAAGGTATCAAAGTTTGGCGGTAGTTCGCTCGCATCGGCAGAGCAAGTGAGCAAAGTTTGTGACATTATCACAGCGGATGCGGAGCGGCGACTCATTGTTGTCTCCGCTCCGGGGAAGCGCGATAAAAATGACATCAAGGTGACCGATCTGCTCATCAAGGCGGCTCAAGCGCGGCTGAACCATAAAACGGGCTTGGAAGAGCTCTCGTGTGTCATTGACCGCTACCGTGAGATCGCTGAAGAACTGGGGTTGCCTGCATCGTCAATTGAGCCCATCGTAGAAGACTTCAGGAAACGACTAACGATGCCCTGTGAAAATAAAGATGTCTATATGGATACGATGAAGGCTGGCGGCGAGGATAACTGTGCGCGACTCGTCGCAGAGATTTTACGCGCACGCGGGGTGGATGCGCATTATGTCCATCCGAAAGATGCTGGCATGATTCTCTCGGATGAACCTGGTAACGCGCAAGTCTTGAAACAATCTTATGAACGGCTAAAGCATCTGCGCGAGAGAGGGGGCATTACCATCTTTCCCGGCTTCTTCGGATACTCCGAGCGTGGCAATGTTGTCACCTTCCCACGCGGCGGTTCCGATATCACAGGTGCGATTCTCGCCCGGGCCGTGAATGCTGAAGTGTACGAAAATTTCACGGATGTTGACTCGGTCTTCGCCGCCAATCCATCCATCGTCGAAACCCCCGCACCAATTGCGGAATTTACTTACCGCGAGATGCGAGAACTGGCGTATGCGGGTTTCTCTGTCTTTCACGATGAGGCACTGGAACCCGTATTCCGTGCAGGCGTTCCAGTCCACATTCGGAACACCAACAATCCCAAAGCGCCAGGTACACGCATCGTTACCACGCGCACGCTGGGCAGCAATCCTGTCGTGGGAATCGCTGGCATAGACGAAATTTGTACGATTTATGTGAGTAAATACCTCATGAACCGTGAGATTGGCTTTGGGCGACAACTGCTGGAAATTTTTGAACAGGAACGAATCTCTTTTGAACATGCACCATCAGGAATCGACAATATGTCAATCATTGTGAGAGAATCGAACTTTCCCCGTATAATAGAGGAGCGCGTGGTGCAAAGGATTCGGGAGGAACTTCGGGCGGACGACGTTTTCGTGGACCGAGGGCTCGCGTTGATCATGATCGTGGGTGAAGGGATGCGTCATTCGATCGGTATCGCCGCGCGCGCTTGTACTGCATTCGCTGGCGCCAGGGTTAACCTTGAGATGATTAACCAGGGCTCGAGTGAGGTGAGCATGATGTTCAGCGTGAAGGCCGAAGATATGCCCGTCGCTGTCCGATCGCTGTATCGGGAATTCTTCGGATAATGTCACCCGACTCAGGTCATATCATTTCTGAATGCAAATGACGCATGATGCTTCAGGATTCAGGATTCAGGATTCAGGATGCAAGATTCAAGATGCAGAATTCATTTGTGTATCTTGTATCTGATTTTGCTCGGTTTTTAATCAGAATTGGCATAAGGCAGTTTCCATGATGAAGAGAAAATTTCGCGTTGCGGTCGGTCAGATCTCGTCCGAGTCGAACCATTTCGTCCCGTCTTTCTGCAACCTCGATTTTTTCCGTGCGACGGGCTATGTTTACGAGGAGGACGACCTGTTCAGTTTACGGCAGGTTGCCAACGAAATAGGCGGTATGCTCGCAACATTCGAGCGGTCAGACGATGTCGAGATAGTCCCACTGCTTGCGGCACGTGGCAATTCATCTGGTCCTTTGTCCGCGTCCTGTTACACCTACCTGAAAGAACGTCTCCTCGCTCGTCTGCGGGGGGCGGGTCATGTTGATGGCGTGATTTTGTCGCACCACGGTTCGATGGCGTCGGAGAATCAAGACGATACTGAAGGGGAGATTGCATCGGCAGTCAGGGATATCCTCGGCGACGCGGTGCCAGTGGGCATGACGCTCGACCTGCACGGCAATGTCACTGCACGGATGGTCGCAGCAACGAATTTCATCATCGGTTACGAGCACTACCCACACGATGACGTGTATATGACCGGAGTACGCGCCGCCAACCTGATGTTGCGAGCCCTTCGTGGGGAGGTCAAACCGGTCACCGCTCTGGCGAAACTGCCTCTGTTACTGACAGCGTTTCATGCATCCACACTCGGCGATGGACCGTTTGCACAGCTCATGGGCATCGCGAAAACACTGGAAGCAGAATCGGGCGTCCTCTCGACTTCGATGTTCTTTGTCGGCTCTTACATTGATGTGCCGGAAATCGGTTGCAGCAGCGTGGTTGTGACGGACGGAGACGCAACGATGGCATCGAATTACGCCGTTGCGCTGGCACGGCAATTCTGGGACGCACGGCACAAATTCGTCGTCGAAACGATGGACGTCGCCGATGCCGTGAGAAGAGGACGTGAAATTGAGGGCGGCCCTGTCCTTCTTCTGGACACTGCCGACACGACGGGCGGCGGGGCTTCGGGTGATGGTATCGGTCTGGTCAAAGGGATGCTGGAGACAGGAGTGGATGCGCCCTGCCTGGCGATGGTGGTAGACCCCGAGGCGGTTGAACGCTGTCGGGACGTGGTTGAGGGAGAAGCGGTCACGCTCGATATCGGACACACACTCGACCCTCAGTGGGGCGGCCCCATAGCGGTGACCGCGAAGGTGTTGCGGAAATCGGACGGACGTTTTCGTTACCGGGGCGGCATTCTCGGCGGGGCATGGGCGTCGATGGGGCCTTCGGTGGTGTTAGCGGTCGGATCGATACATCTCCTCGTCATGACGTACCCCACGTATGACTGGGCTTATGAGCAGTATGAATCCATGGGAATGGATGTGCGGCGAGCCAAATTTGTCGGCGTGAAAAACATGATGAACTTCCGCTTTGGCTACCACGACATCATGAAAGGGTATTTCGTCCTTGACCTGCCCGGTCCCACACCCGCGGATATGCGAGCCTTGCCCTTTCAGCGCGTCAATCGACCGCTCTTCCCGCTTGATGAAAATCTTCAGCATCCGAAGGTTCAGATTTCGACATCTGGCTAAACTTTGATAAGTACCTGGACAGAAGTTTTCGTTGCTCCCGATGGATTGCCAAATCCATCGGTGGTTTGGATTTGCCAATCCAAACCGGGCAGCGAAAAATGGCAAGAATTTTCGTCCAAGTACTTACCTAAATTGCTTTCAAGATATTACAATCGGCTGAGATTCTTCGCTTCGCTCAGAATGACATGAGTAAGGTTTTGATTGCAAGTTCGTATTACCATAGCATTCAACGCATCAATTCAGAACCGGATACAGGGAGGCCCGATGGAAAAACCTGCTAAACTCACAACGCTTCTTGGGCAACCGGCCCAGCCGCTCGGCTTGGCGGGGAATCCGCAGATGGAGGAGGGTTGCGTCGCAACAGCTTATGATGCCGGTGCGAATTACTTCTTCTTCTATAACCTTTCCTTTGACACACTCATCGCCGAACTCAAGCCCCAGTTGTCAAAGAATCGGGAGTCGATTGTCGTGGCAACGGGGAGCGAATCCCGCAATCCAAGCGCGTTGCGTACCTATCTTTCTCAAGTTCGTCATCGATTGGAGGTAGACGTCATCGACGTTTTCTACGCCGAGTATGTCGCCCCTGGGGAGGACATGGAAACTCTGTTCGGGCCAGGCAGCGTATTTGACGAACTCCACAGGTGGAAGGCGCAGGGGCTCATCCGCTATGTCGGTGCGACGGCGCATAACCGGTCGTTAGCCGTCAAGCTGATCGAAAGTGGACAAATCGAGGTGTTGATGCACCGCTACAACATGGCGCATCGGGGAGCGGAAGAACGGGTGCTACCGGCGGCGCTTGCAGCGGGCATCCCGGTGGTTGCCTTTACGTGTACGCGCTGGGGCTCTCTGTTAGCGGGGCATCCGGAGTGGGCTGGGCCGGCACCAAGTGCCGCGGATTGCTACCGGTACGTCCTTCACCATTCCGCTGTCCATCTCGCTTTGACCGCGCCAACGACAGTCGCGCAACTAAAGGAGAACCTTGCAACTTTGAAGACGAGAACGGAACACGATAAGAAGCAATTATCGCTTTGGGAAGCTTACGGAAAACTGGTGTACGGCGATGGGAGCAGCGCGTTCGATACCCAGTGGCCGTGAGAGGTATAAAATGAGCAAATCTGCAAATGAGCAAATGATGCGTAATCCGTAATCCGTAAGAAGAGCCTCTTTACGTTTTACGCATTACATTTCACGTTTCACGTTTCACGCTTCACGTTTCACTCGAAACTAAGTTAATACGCTATTTGCACTAATTCTTAACATGAACCAAAAACTTCAGGAGGAATTGAAAAATGGCATTGAAAGTTGGTATTGTTGGCCTGAGTGGAATCGGGACGAACCATGCGAACTGTCACGCTCAAGACGAGCTGGCAGACCTTGTTGCGGTCTGCGATGTTGTCAAGGAGAAGGCGGACAAAACGGCGGAGAAATTCGGGGCAAAAGCATACTATAGCCTCAAAGCGATGTTGGAGAATGAGCCTGACCTCGATATCGTGGATGTCAGTACGGGCGGAAATGAGAACGGCAGTTGGCATTATGAACCGGCTATGCAGGGGCTGGAGGCAGGTAAACACGTCCTCGTCGAGAAGCCTCTCTCCAACTATGTCCATGAAGCGAGAGAGATGGTTGCCAAAGCGGAGGAAAAGGGCGTTTACCTTGGCTGCAACCTGAACCATTACTTCACCCCTCCCGCCGAGCAAGCGAAGAAGTACATTGAGGAGGGAGCAATCGGTGAGCAGATCTACTGCCTCCATAAGATGGGCTTCCCGGGAGGAGAACTGACCTATCAGCCGCAGAACTCGCCCCGGGTCAAGGGCTTTCCGTACTTCCATGTAAAAGCCTTCCTGTCGCACCCGTTCAGCGTCATGCGGTACTTCTGCGGCGACGTCACCCATGTCCAAGCTTTCGTGAACCGTCCGGGCTTTCGGAAAAACGCTGGCGATGTGATGCTTTCGGTCAACAGCATCCATCTGAGGTTTGTCAACGATTGCGTTGGCTACCTGTTGAGTCAGCGGGGTGATACGACTTTCGGCTTAGGCGGATGGTGGAGTGTTGAGGTTGGCGGGACCCGGGGCACGTTCTGCATTGAGAATTGTATTGAGAAGGTCACGTTCTGGCCCGCCCCCGGGACCGAAGGGGCAGCGCAGCCGGAGAAACTCGGCCTGGGCTCCACCCCTCTGCCGGTTGTCACTCATTCCGGCATAACGGACTTCGGACAGACGTTTCCGAGAAGAATTCACGCCTTTCTTGAGGACATCACGAACAAGGTGCCCCAAGACCAATTGAGGGCATCTGGCAGGGATGCTCTGGCAGCCCTGGAGTACACATGGGCAGCGATGGAGTCTTATGAACAAGGCGGCGTACTCGTCCGTCCACACCCTCTGCCCCCGCTTCACGGCAATCCAAGGGGCTAGACAAAAGTGAAAGTGGGAAAGTGACAAGGAAAGAAGGAAAGATTCAGCGCAAGTAGAACATGCGGCTCGCTTGTTTAAAACCTTCCAACAAGCGAGCCGCATGTTCTACTTTTCCCTTTCCACTTCCCCCTTTCACCACAAGGTTTCTATCTTGAGTTGATGCGTATGCCCCTCCTACCCTCCTTGAAAAGGGGGGATTGAGGGGGGATTTGCTCATTTGCCAATTTGCATATTTGCATATTCATACAAGGAGTCACACCTATGAAACTAGGAGCCAATTCTGTTCTGTTCGGCGGATTTAATATGGAAACCGCCTTCAAGTATATCGCCATGGCTGGCTATGACGGCATCGAGCTATCGGCTATCGACGGCATGAGCGAACACCTCGTTCTCGCACGGTGGAAGGAGATTGCACCGGAGCTCAAGCGGCTGTCCAAAGAATATAGCCTCGAACTACTAGCGATGGAACAGCCTTCACAAGACCCGGCCAAAATGGAGCAAGCTTTCCAGGCCGCGGTCGAAATCGGTATCCCCATCATCAACTGCGGTCCCGGCGGCAAGTCCAACGACGAGGCGGCCTGGCCCAAAGTCATCGACTCACTGGGGAGCCTGTCACGCATGGCAGAGCGATACGGCGTGACCTTGTGCGTCAAAGCCCATGTGGGTGCCAGCATCTACAACACGCCGACGACCCTCCGCGCGATGGAGGAAATCACTTCGCCCGCCTTCGGCATTGATATGGACCCGTCGCACATCCACCGCGCTGGCGAAAACCCGGTCGAGGCAATTGCCGCGGTGGTCTCTCGCGTGAAGCACATCCACATCCGTGACTGCAAGGGACGCCAGCAGTCGCCCGGAGCACCGGAGATGCAGGCGAACGGACGTGGCAATATCGACTTGGTCGGCTACATTCGCGTCCTGCATGAGAATGGCTACACTGGCCCGATTGATCTGGAGGTGATTGGTGCCAAATCCTACTCGTTGGAGCAGTGCTGTGTCATCGCCGCCGAGTCGCGCGGCCATACACAGGCATGTCTACAAGCCTGCGGCGCGAGGTAGCTTCACCTGAACGTGAAACGTGAAACGTGAAATGACTGGAGGGGTGGAAGGGTGGAAGGATGGAAGGATGGGGGGATGGAAGGGTGGAGTAGTGGGGGGGGGTGAGGCGTGAAGCGTGATTCTTTTCACGTTTCACGTTTCACGTTTCACGAAAGCAGTTCAACACATTTTTGCGGAAATTTGAAACATGCCCAGTTGTATCGCTCAAATCCCTCCATCATTCCAGTAGAATCATCTTCCGCACATAAGTTTCCCCTAAAAGTTCCAGGGTATAAAAGTAGCTGCCGCTTGCAACCTTTTTCATTGACAAAAAATCTGCAGTATGTTATATTTAAATAATTTTGGAAATAAGGGCTTCATTTTTTTGATTTCTTATTTGGGGTAAAAAATGATGGCTTCGTATGAAGATTTGAAAAGTTCCCTCAAAAAATCCCCTCAAACCCGCGCCACGGCTGGATTTGCGGGGGGCACCGCCACCCCCTAGGGGATTTTTCTGTTCCGGTTTCACGGAGCGGTTTCATACCATTCTGCAATCATTTTTTCCCCGTGTTCAAGGCGTTCTGGAAGGGCAATTTTGCCCCTTCAAGGACGCCTTTTTTGTTTTGAACTGCTGAACGCATGAACGTAAAATACATCTCATTCACCCTCCTCTACGCGATAGGTGTCTGTGCCCTGGTTTCGTGCCATGTGCCCTCCGACAGCGAGGTAGAGGTCTCCCTGGTCTTTTCAGGAGAGGAGGCGGGCTTCATTGAACCGTGCGGCTGCGCCCTGGCGCAGTTGGGAGGCCTGGCGCGACGCGCCACGGCAATTGCGGAACTCCGTTCAACCGGACAACCGCTCTTGTTGGTACACAACGGCGGTGTGATTGCCGAGCCGGGCTGGCAGCAGGAACTGAAGCTGGAAACCGCTCTGGCAGCCATGGCGGAGATGGGGTATGCGGCGATGAACCTGGGCGTGGGAGAGGTGAGCCTGGGCAGGGAGTTCCTTCAGACACGGGAGGGTGAGGCTCCCGCCAAACCACTTCCCCTGCTGGCAGCCAACCTGCGCTGGGAAGGAAAGCCCCTTTTCCCCGGCTGGGTGGTGCGCGAAGTCGGCAGGGTACGCATCGGAATCGTCGGTGTCATGTCCATAGAACGCGCCAAAGAGGCGCAACTGTATGACCCCTCGTTGACATGGACTGACCCGGCTGAGGCAGCGCGTCAGGCGTTGGAGGCGTTGCGCTCTGAGCATGCGATCCCGGTGCTGCTGTTTCATGGGACGCTTGAGGACGCGGTATTGCTGGCACGGCAGGTGCCTGGTACGCGGCGGTAGTGGCGCAAGGCAGTGAACAGCCCCTGGCTCAAGCACAGCAAGTTGGAGAGACGTTGCTGGTGACGCCAGGGGAGAAAGGGAAGTGGTTGTGCGCCCTGCGTTTAAAGTCAGGAAAGATGGAAAGAAACGGCGTTCGCCGCGCTGTTCAATCTCTCGCCCTCTCGGAGGATTACGCGGAGGACGCGACGGTGGGGGCGTTGATGGCGTTGTACCACACGATGGTGAAGAACATGAGCCAGCAGATGGGAGTCGAGGTTGTGACCACCTCTCTCAATGGTCATGCGGCTTACGTGGGCAGCAAGGCGTGTCAGACATGCCATCCGGTTGACCACGCGGCGTGGCAAAAGAGCCTTCATGCGCACGCCTACGAAACCCTGATTGAAAAGGGACGGGAGCATGATCCGGAGTGTGTCGTTTGCCATGTGACGGGTTACGGTGAGGCTGGCGGCTTTGTGAGCCTGCGTGAGACGCCGCAGTTGGCAGGTGTAGGGTGTGAGGCGTGCCATAGGGCAGGCAGCGCTCACACGGCTGCGCCAAAAGTATCCTATAGCCAACAGAACGCGAAGGCATGTGGGCGTTGTCACACGGCCGAGACGAGCCCGGGGTTTGTGTATGCAAGCCACTGGGCGAAGATTGAGCATGGAATGGCAGTCAGATGATTACGAGTCACTCTGATGAAAGAGGTGTTTTGAATGTATCCAAAAAGAATGATAGCCCTGAAAAGTGTTGTGTTTTTCTTTCTTCTATGCGTGTCACCGAGCGAAGCCTTCGGCAAAACGCCCGAGGGGATGGTCTTAATTTCTGCCGGCGAGTTTACCATGGGGACAGATGAGCCCCAAGCTAACGCCGACCAACGCTCCGCCCATAAAGTCTATTTGGATGCGTTTTACATCGATAAGACCGAAGTGACCAACGCACAATTTGAGGAATTCATTTTGGCGGGCGGTTACAAGACTCGAAAGTATTGGACGGAAGCCGGATGGGAGTTCATTCAGAAAGAGCGATTTTTCTACAGTTCCCCCCGGCGGGAGACGTATCGCATTCAAACCCCTCTGGCGTTTGGTGATAATACCGTCTCCACCGCCCCTGACCAGCCGGTGATAGGCGTGAGTTGGTATGAAGCCGCTGCCTACGCCACATGGGCAGGAAAACGGCTGCCCACCGAAGCCGAATGGGAGAAAGCTGCCCGAGGCACCAAGGAACGCACCTACCCGTGGGGTAATAAGATGGACTTTTCTAAACTCCGCTATTTCCCGCATCAAGAAAAACTATCGCCAGTGGGCAGTTTCCCCAAAGGGGCAAGTCCTTACGGTGTGCTGGATATGGCTGGTAGTGTGTGGGAATGGTGTGCGGATTGGTATGGTGAAAACCACTATGCCCAAAGCCAAAAGAAGAACCCCAAAGGGCCAACCACCGGCGATGCTAAGGTGTTGCGTGGGGGGGGGTGGGATTCAATTCGGCTTCAACTCCGATGCACCCACCGATACGCTGAAAAGCCCACACACAGGGCGTACACCATCGGCTTCCGGTGTGTCAAAGATGTCAACTAGAGAACACGAAAGGAAAAGAGAGATGGAACGGAAATTTTTAGTTGTTTCTCTCCTCATCTTTTTAGCTTCACTCGGCTACTATCTCTATACCCATTATCAAGTACGGTCAGGGCAAAAACAACCCGCGCCGGCAGAGGAAGAGCCTGCCGCTTTTTCCCAACCGGGCATCCGCGTGAAATCAAACGATTCGTCTGATACCTCGTCCGCTCCGATTGTGAAAAAATTGGATTCACTTCATTCTAGCAATGCGTCGGGTGAAGCGGGGGAAGAAACAACAGTGGTTTCGGATACAGCGGGTTCTGAAGCGATCAAGGAAACCCAACTCCCTCCTGAGCTGGAAGCCCTGTTTAAGGCGTTTCATTCGTTGAATGAAAAAAGCCAGCCGGTGTTTGAGGAGCTTGATACCCTGAAAATGGAGCATAAATCCGGTACACTTAGGATAATGGAACTTTCGGGCGCGCTGAATGGGCCACACGATGAAGCGACGCGAAAGGCATTATACAAGGAATTGGAAGCAGTGATTGCAAGCCAAACAGAGCGGGGGCCGCGAATCTTCGCCCTTCAGGACGAAGTCCAACGTCTCAATGAGGAGATAAAAGCATTCTTCGACAAATATGGCATTCCATCCTGGAAAGCCTTTTTTGAAACCTATCCCGAATATAAAGCGTGGGCAGCCACCCACTAACATCTGAGTGGTTCATTCCGCAAGTCCGTATAGGGGTAGTAGTGACGACTTCAGTCGTTTTTATGCGAATCAATTCGCCACTACGAATCCGAGTCGAAGTTAAGAAATGAACCCCTTAGCGCGAAGACGCCGAAAGGCGGTGCATTCGCGATTTTGAGCCCCCTTCCGGGGCACATTTCATTCTAAAAGGAGGAAACTTCAAATGAAGGCATTCGTAGCCATAGCCATAATCGCAGTTTTCTGTGCGAGTTTCGGCTTTTTTTCCCAAACCCTGAGTGCTTCATCTGATCTGGTCGCTTTGAGCGATGAAGAACTCAATCAGCTAAACGGTGGGAAATGGACAGACTATCTCTATTAGCTGCATAGTGGTGACTTTGCTTCTTGTCCAACCCCCAACTCCCAGAATCCCTGTCCTGACACCTCGATACATACGTATAATCATGACCTCTATAGCTGCATCCCCTGTTACGGGACCGTCACTTCATGGACCCGTTGTCGGGATGCGCAAAACAAACGAAATCACAGTGTTATACCTACGGTGACCCCACTATGTACTGTGAACCATAGCTGGGTCTCAGATACGTATACGGGCTGTTGGACATGGACCGGCAACTGCCCCTAGCGTCGCAGATTTCTGCCTATAAGACAGCGTCAACCAACACCCGGTGGAAGGCGGGATGCTTCTAACAGGGCACCAGAGATTCCTGCCCAGCTCTTGCATTCACGCCTTCCGCCTCATTTCTTCAGTGAAGTAGAGCGGGCAGCTCCGCTTCTCGGAGTCCGCAGAGCGGACCTGCCCGTTGTAAACCGAGATTGTAGAGCAAGCTGGTCAACAGCAACGAGCTAGCAGCTCGCTCGTACATTTTTTCAGTGAGGAGGAGAATATGTCTCGAATTTTTCTTTGTATCTTCTTGATTCTCTTTGGCATCAGTTCGTTGAGCTACTCTGATGAACCCACCGCTGCCTCGCTCATTCGCGGAGTAAACTAGGCCCGGCTTCAGATTCAAAGCGGTGAAGCCCGATTCACCCTCACCATAAATCATGCCGCCGAAAAGTCCGAGGCAGAAATTGCGGTGTGGATGCAACAAGAAAAGGAACGGGAGTTGAAAGCATACGTGCCAAACCCCTATCTACCAGGCAGAGCCCCAAATGACGCTGAAGGACATTTCAAGGAGTTTAAACAATATTTAACAGAGCAACTCAACTGGGGAGCCGAATGGTACCGCCAACGCCTTGAAATAGAGGCATCAAACGTTGCGTTTCAGATACTTGACCAGGACTTCGCGTTCATCCCGAAGGTTTATCAATATAAGATGACCATCCAAGATCGGCTGGATATGGAGCCGGATAGCAGAAAAGCAGAACATCTCCAGGCCGGCTGGTTCCGCCTGCTCACTTACGATACACAGAAGCAGGTGAAAGAGGGCCTCGGGAACGTTGTTCTCCCTATGCCCACTGTTGAAACCTTCAACTCCAACTATCACGGCGGATTCCTGCACCTTGCCTTGTATGGCAGGCCTTTTCCTCGTGTTCCGACTGAGGCAAAGTGGGTTGGGAAAGAGACCATTGATGGGGCCGAGTGCGATATCCTTGAATTTCGCTCAGAGCACTACCTGGAGCGGATTTGGGTTGATGGGGCGCTTTCTTTCTGTATCCGCCGGGTTGAGATTCAAAAAGATAGCAACGAGCCACTGTTGCTTCGGGGAGAATATAAGGATTTTCGGCGTTTCGGGGATGTGTGGTTTCCGGTGGTGACCCGCTTCACGACATACAAGGATGACGGAACCATCACACAAGTTACCACGGTTGAGGTGAAAGAAGCGGAATTTAATGTGGACTTCCCAAAGGATTTCTTTCAGATTGACCTCCAATTTTATGAGGGGAAGAAAAATTTACTTCAGTTGAAGCCCCCTTTTTCCGGTAGCCTTCCACCAACGAAGAGACCTCAAACTGAAACGGATGACCTCCTATTGTTCTGTGGTCCCCGAAGCCTGTTGCGCATTTGTGAAATACTCAAGGTCAAAGCGAATTTCAGCGAACTCGCCAAACTGTCCGGCTTTGACCCCAATCGTGGCACGACGATGCTCGGACTCAGAGATGCCGCAAAGCACAAAGGCTTAACTCCCAAAGGCATCAAAGCCAATCTCGAAGCACTCAAAAAGAAAAAGGTGCCAATGCCTGCAATTGCTTATGTCAATCGGAATCATTTCCTCGTCTTTGAGGAGGTGCTGGGAGATGGGGTCCGCATTTCCGATCCTGTCAATCAATATGACGCTGACCTCTCATAGGATGAGTTATCAAACATTTGGGAAGGCGAGCTGCTGATTTTTGATGTCACAAAATCGGCAACACAGCCCGAACCGGTGCCGCTGGCTTTTGCCCCAGAGGCATTGTACGATTTTGGGGAAGCACTCGGGGGCAGTCAAATCAAACACACCTTCATCGTCAAAAACATCGGACACAAGCCGTTAAAGATTCTTTCGGTTTCCGAAACCTGCACCTGCACAGCGGCGGTTATCTCACAACACGAGATTCCTGCGGGGGCAAGTGGAGTGATAGAAGCCGTTCTCAAAGTTCCCTCCGAAAATGCGCCGGTCGAAGAAAGCATTTCTGTTCTCACCAATGATCCGACGCAAAGTGCTTTGACATTAACGCTAAAAGGGATGGCATTTGTCCCCCTTACAACCTTCCCGGAGCGTTTGGCTTTTGGCAACCTCCCGCGTCCCCAAAGTCCAGTGACAAAAAAGGTCTCCTTGCACCTAAAAGGTGAGGTTCAGATTTTAGGAGTGCGAAGCGATAATGAATCGCTCACTGCCAAAATCGTCAAAGCGGGTGAGATTCCGCACGTTGAGGTGTCGTTGTTGCCGCGGTCACCCGTGGGGACATTCACGCATCATCTACAGATTGATTACAGTTACCAAGGCAAAAAGACGACGTACGACGTTCTGGTTTTCGGTGAGATTCTAGGAGCGTTTCGGGCAACGCCCAACCGGTTCTTTTTTGGACTGATCAAAGTCCCAGAAGCGGTTTCCAACACTATTACAATTTCCTCACTCAACAACCAACCCTTTCTGATCACTTCCGTTGAATCTAGCTCAAAAGCAGTCATCGCCAAAGTGACAAAGGAAGCGGATGAAACTCGCTACCGCCTCACCGCAACGATTGACCCCAAAGCCCCGTCGGGAGAACTGTCGGGTGAGATTGTCATCAAAACGGATAGTGCAATCCAACCGACCCTTCGCATCCCGTTTTTCGGTGTGATTTCCAACCAAATTTTAGGAGCTCGGGCGGCGACAATCCGTTTCTGTATGTCATTATAGGGTACTCTTTTTCGGTCTCAGATCATTGAGCCGACTGCTTTATCCCCTGATTCCGACCTACATCTGGATGTTGAAAAAGTCGTGATAATGAATCACTTTCAACAGTTTCACAAGAGAAAAGCGGAGAAAACCTGCGATTCGGTGTCTGCATCCTTAAGGTTCCTCCATCATTCCAGTAGAATCATCTTCCGCGCATAAGTCTCCCCTAAAAGTTCCAGGGCATAAAAGTAGCTGCCGCTTGCAACCCGTTCGCCGTGCAAGTTACGCCCATCCCAATATCCCGCGCGTCCTTTTGCGGAATAATCGCCGGCAGGGAGCTCACCGAGTTCAAGGCGTTTAATGGGCTTTCCCCCCTGGTCATAGATGCGAATTGTGACTCGATTCGGAAATGCAAGCGTGAAAGGTATCCATGTCTCCGCATTGAAAGGGTTGGGATAGTTCTGAGAGAGCACCTCCCGTTTCAGCTTTCCCAAAGTAATCGGCAATTGAGTGGGTGAAACATCAACAGCGATCGGTTGAGGAAATCCTGTTCCCCCAAATTGATCGAGCAACGCCTCATAAGCGGTTCTCGCGCGAATCATCCCGTAGCCGGCTGTGTTATCTGGCTTATCCGATTGTGAGCCCGTCGTGCGAAGCGCAGTCGCAATATCGTGCGGTGTCGCAAGGGGAAACGCTTGCAACAACAGTGTCACTACGCCAGCCGCAAGGGGCGCGGAAACCGATGTTCCCCGGTGATTGCTGGCAAAGCGATCGCGTGTCAACGAATTGATACTGGTCATGCCTTCCCCCATCGCCATCACATCCGGCTTGATTCGCCCATCGAAAGTTGGCCCCTGTGCGCTAAACCGTGCGCCCCTGCCGTTGCTATCGACTGCGCCGATGGCGAGGACATCAAATCCATCCGCAGGCACATCGATTCGCCCCGCCAGCCCGAGATCGCCGAGGGGTTGTCCGCCGAGGTTTCCAGCAGCGACAATCACCGGCAGCCCTTTCTTGATGGCGAGGTTGGCGGCAATCGTGACCTTTGAGGTTTTCCCGTCAAGGTCTTTGAAGCGATACCACACCGAATAACCGAGAGAGCTGCTAACGACGTCCGCTCCCGTTGCTTCAAGCCATTCCAGTCCTTCAACCCACCAATCTTCTTCAATCTGTCGCTCAAAATCACGCCCATTTTCGGACACCTTCTCGGTTTTGGCGAGCAGATAACTGGCGCGATAGGCGATACCCATGAGGCTCCCCGGCGCGTTGCCCGCGAGGATTCCGAGGACCACTGAGCCGTGGTCATCCTGGTCCGGGTCATCTTGACCGATCTCATCGGCGACGTTGTCATCGTCGTTGACGAAATCGTGTTGAGCCATCACATCCACGCCCTGAAGTGCTATGTGGTCAAGGCTGAACCCGGTATCCAGCAAGCCGATGACCACCCCTTCGCCAAGAAATCCTGTTTGGTGCAGGAAGTCCGCTTGAATCTGCGCAATCTGCATGCGGGCATTTCCGTAGTTTAACGGCACAACGGCTGAAGGTGGCGCACTCGGCGATGTTGACCTACCCCCCCCTTGCCCCCCCGTGGACGGGGAGGAGATAGAGGGGGTCTCCGGTAGATTAAACGCAGCCGTGTGTTGCAGAATTGGCTCTATGGTGCGGACGAACAGCAGGCGTGCGATCGCGTCGATTTCCTTAGGCGTCGCTTCCAGCCCAATCCCGTTCAGCCATCGGCTTTGGCTTCGCAGCCGCCCACCAACCCGAAGCACCGCCTCGACATAACGGGATTCAAGGGGCAAATCGGTAACGTCCGGCTGGGACTGATGGGCGCGGTATCTGCGACGCTGCTTCACGCGCTCTGGCATCTGCGCCCGATACCGGTCTAAGGCCGCCGCTTGCTCTGATTCCGTCAAAGCCCCCTTGTTAGTGAAGAATATCCAAACTTTAAGTTGCTCATCCGAATTTTCTAAATCAAGTGAAGGGGAGATTTTGGGATTTCGAGAATTGAATGACGCAGAAGGCGCAACGGTTGCTAAAGACAGAACGAGTAGGATGAGGGTTTTGATGTGGAAATTGTGGGAACGTAAGTAGTTGGACAGAATTATTTTCATAGGTATGTTCATATTTTGACGCTCTGCGTTGCTTAACTTGATAGGTATGGGAAATTTGAAATTTGAAACACGCCCCATACGCATCAACTGAAGCGAGCGGAGCGTCAAAACCCCGATGGATCGGGATGCAAGCACCTGCATTCCCACGCCGGAGCGTGGGAACGAGACAGAACATGAGGGTTGATATCTGGATATCGAGGCTTTAGCCGGTTTAATCAACAGCTTCCGGCTAAAGCCTCGGCATCCAGGTGCCCATCATCTCATTGACCAATACATCATTTTGATTTTATCAACCACGCCGCAATCTCCACCTGCGACAGCTTTCCCGTTTCCACCTTCAGCCGATCCGTTGCGCCAACAGCACGATAGACATCAGCGATCCAATCCGTCTGGAAAGCATCGCCGGTGTTGTGAATCAGCAGAGGGCGAGGAGCAACGAGCGTTCCCGCAGTCCGAAAATCACCGGCGCGACGAATGATTGGGATGGGCAGGGATTGGAGATACGCTTCATCGTTATTGCTGTCAAACTGATTGGCATCAACAACCACACGATTCACATCAGCAAATCCCGCTGCGAGCAAACTCCACAACCCTGCCTGTCCGATTCCAATGAGGTTGACCGCCGGAACATCGTCCCTGCCGGTGAAACATCTCAGCGCCGTCAAGATGTCCTGAACGCGCAACGCAGCAGTTGTGCGGTTGTATGTAGTGAACAATCTGTCGCTTTCGTCTCGCTGGGCATCGCCGTATTCACCCGTCAGAAACACATCGATAATCAAAACATTGTGTCCCGCCTCAACGAGCGCGGTAATCAAGGGAACAGGCTCACCCGTTTCAGCGTCGATCAGGTTCGCCTTGCCCTCTGGATGAACAATCAGCGTCACGGGGCGTTTCTCCGCTTCAGCTTTGGGCATGAAGAAGATGGCGGGAATCTGATCACCGACGCCCTCTCGCTCAAGCAGCAGATGGTGGGCTTCAAAATGGGTTCGATGGGTTGGAGCAAACGCCCGATTCGCAGGTTGCGCGATCATCAGTTCTTTATGCGTGGGAAGTTGAAGCCCCAACGAATGTCACAGGACGACGCCCATCTCTGCGCGGAATTTCTCTAGCTCATCCGTGTTGGTCGGTTTGCGCGCCTCAAGCTGCTTCTCAGCACTTTCGATTCGCGCACGGGTGAGCCCTTCTGCATTGAGGGCGTGCGGCGGAAGTTCCCGCCCATGAAAGGCCAGCAGATTTTCATCCGCCTCTACCTCAAACGGAACTTCCTTGAGTTTGATCGCATCGTTTTCGCCTAAGAACCATTTCCCAAACCATGCGTAGACCGCCTCACGGCTGTCCTTGTTATAGTTATGCCCGGCGTCGATCTGGACGGAGTGCACCTTATCCTCCGCGTTGAAGTGTGCATAGATGCTACGGATGGCGGGGTACTCCACCGATGGCGTATTCTTCGTCCAATCGCCCGTTGCAGAAACCAGCAGCAGTGGGCGCGGGGCCATCATCGCCCCAATCTCCATGTTGGTGACGTCCAATCGCAGGTTCGGCGCATTCTCGCAGAGGCACCCCCCCTGCATGTGCGCAGAGATCATGTTGACGGGCGCGGCGACCTTAATTCGATCATCGACCGCCATGAGCATGAACGTCTGTGTGCCTCCACCCGATGCCCCCGTACAGCCGATCTGCTCTGGAGCGACATCAGGTAAGGATTGCAGGAAATCGACAGCGCGGATGCCGTTCCAGAGTTGAAGCGCCATCAAACTCAATCCCCAGAGGGCTTCACGGTTGCCCCCGTATTTGTGGTCGATCTGTTTACCGCTGTCGTTGTAGCCCACCATGTCATACGAAAAGATAACATAGCCTTGCTTGGCGAAGTTTATACAACGACCCGGAATCGACCCCGATTCGCTATTTTCCAAGCGTCCTCTGCCCCAATGTCCGTGCGGGCTGACAATCCCCGGAAACGGTCCTGTTTTGCCTTTCGGGCGATAGAGATTCCCCGTTGTGAAAAAGCCGGGGTAGGCTTCAAAGTAGACCTTCTCAACGGTGTAATCTTCCCGTTCGATCTTGCCGAAGATCTGCGCGTTCAGCGGGGTTTTCTCCGGCATCGGCATCAGCCCGTTGCTGACCCAAATATGTTCCCGGAGGTCTGCCGCTTTTGCCAACCATTCTGCTTGGGTGTAGCCGGGAAAGGTGTACTCCGTATGGACGCCTCGAAGTTCATGGACCCTTGCATCGTTCACCTTTTGAGAGGGTTCAGTGAAGACATAAGCCAGCTCATCGTGGTGATGCTGTTCAATATTTGACATATTTTCCTCCTGTGCGATTGCTGTTACGCAAACCAATGATAGTATCAAGATAAGATGTGGGTTAGACATATTCATCTTCTCTCCTTATATTATACAGAAATTCGCAATCCTTTACAAGCCACCATATAAATTTGCAATCAAGCATAAGAGCAATATGAGAGCGCTCTTCGACGGGCGTGATGCGTAAAACGTAAGGCGTATGGCGTGAATGAACTCATGACCTTTTGAACAAGTCCCGCCCCCGCTATGCGGGATTTCGCTTCGCTCAACTTGCGGGATGCTCGCCCCGATAGATCGGGGTAAACTGCGCGGGACTGGCAGCTTGTTCTACGTCTCCAGCGGCTGCGCGACGAAGAAAATAACTTTTGAGCTTTCAGTGCCGTCCAATTCCCAGTGATAGTGCTCTACAACCTCACCGAGCCGGACAGGGACAGCCGTTTCCTCGAGTAGCCGCTGGATAAACCGGTCGTTGGGGGAGAGAACGTTGACACAGTTGATGCGTCCAAAATTCTCTGGGGAAAGTCCACGTTCGAGTTCTTCTATCATTGCCAGTATCGCCGGCCCGTACAAGCCGACTTCATCCAGCCATGGGGCTGAACATAAGAACGTCCAATGTTTGCCCGTTTCTTCTTTGGCACGCAACAGCATTGCCACGACAAAGGGCCCCTTTCTGACCGTTAAGTCTTTCAAGAGTTCATTGAGTTGTGTCACCAGCGTTTGGCGATTTGCACGACCAGCTCGGGGCCCTGATGTGCTTGGGTTAAACCTTTGCACATCTTCATCCAGCGACTGCGCGACGAAGAAAATGACTTTCGGGCTTTCAGTGCCGTCCAATTCCCAGTGATAGTGCTCCACGACCTCACCGAGCCGAACCGGAACAGCCGTTTCCTCAAGTAGCCGCTGGATAAACCGGTCATTGGGAGATAGCACGTTTATGCAGTCGATCTGTTGAAAATTCTCTGGAGAAAGTTCTCGTTCAAATTCTCCTATGATTGCTAACATTGCAGGCTTGTACAAACCGATTTCATCCAGCCATGGAGCTGAAGATAAGAAGGTCCAGTGCCTGCCGCTCCCTCCGGAGTCCCGTAGAAGCATTGCCACGGCAAAGGGGCCCTTTCTGATCGTTAAATCTTCCACCAGTTGCTTGAGTTGTGTTACCAGCGTTTGGCGAGCCATGTGAATACTCCTTCCTGTGGGTCACGAATTGCCTTCAAAAGTTGCAAAGCCTGTGCAGGGGAGTACGTCCCCGGCGGAGAATATCTTAATTCAGGCGACCATTGAATGACAAGCGACCAATGGATTAAGAGTTGTGGAGAAACTTTTCCACCCACTAAACGTTCCTCTAATCCTGCTAAGAGTTTTAAGGTCTTGAAATTATGTGTTTTGAAAAAGGGTTGTTCTGGATACACCGTCACTCCCAGGACACGGCAAATCCGCGCCTTGAGCGCAAGTTCGACAACATAACCGCAGAGATAGGCGCAGCCATCGTAATGGCCGCCATTATAGAGATGCTCTGCTTCGCGTAATTTAATCCGCGCTAACTGTTTCAATTCAGATCGTGAGGGCATTTTTAACCTGTTCCTTCTTCAATCCGATAGAATTGCTTTGCGTTATCGTGAAAGAGTTTCTGCTGGTCCGCATCGGAGGCACCCTGTACCGCAACCAGGGGTAATTTAGGGTTGAGGTATCCCAGAGATGTTGATGGGTGTCAATGATTTTCAGCATGGGTTTCTCCGTTTCTATAGTAACGATTACGCCTATAAAATATATTTGACGACTAAAATTATCTGAACGTTTAGAATTGGACAGGTGTGCTATCACTTAATTCTCTGGCACCGCATCATGACGAGAGCCATGCGTAAAACGTAAAACGTACACTTCACACGTTACGTTTTACGCTTTACGCTTTACGAGCGATATAATATAGATGAAAAGCAAGAGATGTGATATAATAATCTGTAATGAGCGAAGGATGCGTATCCATGTCGCACGACATCATTCGATAGGGGGATAGACTGAACGAAATGTCAGCAGAAATCATTGATGGAAACCAATTAGCCAAATCGATTCGTAGCGAAATTCAACGTCAAGTGAGAAAACTCAAGTTTACTCCCAGAAACGCCTCCAGTGGGGATTACTCCCAGAAACGCCTCCATGGGGGAGGCGTTTCTGGGAGTAAGTTTCTGGGAGTAACGCCTGGGCTTGCGTTTATTCAAGTTGGAAATGACCCCGCTTCGACAATCTATGTCAACCACAAGCAGAAGGACTGTGAGCGTGTTCATTTTCACTCAGAGATTTATCGAATGCCAGAGGAGGCGACCCAAGAGGAAGTGATTGCCCAAATCCACGCATTGAACAGCCGCGCGGAGATACACGCGATTCTGGTGCAGATGCCTGTTCCCCATCAGATGGATGGGCAGACGGTGATCGACGCAATCTCGCCCGAAAAGGATGTCGATGGTCTCGGTACAGCAAATCTGGGCAATTTACTCATTAATCGCGAAAGGGTGCCGCCATGTACTCCCGCAGGGATTATCCGTCTCATCGAATCAACGGGTGAGGGAATCGAAGGCAAACGCGCTGTATGCGTGGGACGCAGCAGCCTTGTCGGGAAACCGGCTGGATTGATGTTACTGAACCGCAATGCGACGGTCACATATTGTCACTCGCGGACGCGCGATCTCCCCGCAGAGACGCGCAATGCGGACATTTTGATCGCGGCGATCGGCAGACCGAAAATGATAACGGCTGACATGGTGAAACAGGGGGCGATCGTGATTGATGTCGGAATCAACCGCCTTGATGATGGACTGGTCGGCGATGTTGATTTCGAGGGAGTCAAGGAAGTAGCAGGCTTCATTACCCCCGTGCCCGGCGGTGTGGGACCGATGACTCGCGCCATTTTGTTAGAGAATACCTTGAAATTAGCAATCACCCAGCGTGAAAGAATGGGACGATAGGACAAGGAGATTGGAAGGGTGGAAGAATGGAAGGAATGGAAGGAAGGGCGGTAATCTTCCATCCTTCTTTTCCTTTCACGTTTCACGCAATACGGAACACATATCACGCATTACATTTCACGTTTTACACATAAAATAAAAAAATGGAGGTTTATGATGGCATTTCCGGGATTTAGTCTTGAAGGTAAAATCATGTTAGTGACAGGCGCAGGCAAAGGGATTGGGCGTGGGATAGCAATCGCCGCTGCGCAGATGGGAGCGGATGTCCTCTTGAATAGTCGCACTCGCTCCGACCTTGAAGCAGTTGCGGCGGAAATCCGCGCGACAGGTGGCAAAGCGGAACCGGTCGTTTTCGATATCAGCAAAATGGATGAGGTTGTACGCGGTGCCCAGGAGGCAATCGATGTGTGGGACAGGGTCGATGTTCTCGTCAATAATGCGGGCACGAACCGCCCCAAACCCGCTCTCGAAGTGACAGAGGAGGATTGGGACGCCATCCACACCCTGAATCTCAAAGGGTTATTCTTCCTCACGCAAAGGCTCGTTAAGCCGATGATCGAACGGAAAAGTGGAAAGATTATCAATATCGCTTCGACGATGGGACTTGTCGGAGGCCCCCTGCGGACGGTGTATTCCGCCAGCAAAGGTGGGGTTGTGCTGTTGACGAAAGGACTTGCTGTCGAATGGGCACCTTACAACGTGACGGTGAACGCTGTCGCGCCCGCCTTCACCCGAACCCCGCTTGCAAATGTGCTTTTGCAACGCAAGGAGTTTTATGAGGACGTCGTTCGTCGGATACCGATGGGACGTGTTGGGGAGGTTGATGAGGTGGTCGGCGCTGTGCTATTCCTCGCCTCGGAAGCTGCCAACTGGGTCACCGGACAAACCATCGCTGTCGATGGAGGCTGGGTCGCGTGGTAAGCCAGAGAGCAGGAAACAATACGGGGGGCCCACTGTACTGTGCTATCACGCAATGGTCGAGAAGTTCCGTTCGATTCCTACGATAGCTCGGGGTGCACGTTGTATTGCGTTTTGTGTCTGGCATCTGATAGCACGGATTTTCAGAATTGACGGATTCGCAAGGCGTCAGAAATCAATCCGTCAATTTGCGGATTCACCTGTTCTTAAAAGAGGACACACAACGATGAAAAAACGTATCTATGAAAGGAGGGCTTTACAATGCCAATGATGGAAGTGAATTTGCCACAATTGCTGAAAGCTATTGAACAATTGAATCCGGCAGAACTCGCCATTCTCCAAGAACGGATTCATCGGACACAACATGCTGCACTCGTGAAAACTTCTCCGAAAACAGCGCAAAGGGATGATTTTTTCACCCTACCTTTCACGGAATATCTTGCGCTACCAGACGAAGAGCGAGAACGCATTCAATTCTCAGTCTATCAATCTCAGAAGAAATGGATTGATGCAGAACTTGAGCGGCGTAGCGCGGAGTGGATATTAGTCTGTGGTGGAGAAGTCGTGGAATCCTCAGAAACATTGCGGAATTATCCGTCGCGGGAAAAATTGATGGCTTTGGGCAAAGCGCGCGGGGTTGTGCCGTTTGTATTTGTCAAAGCACCGCTGGTTGAGGAAGAATCCGCATGGGCCGCTTTGTCTCATGCGGATTTTTATCCGACGCTTTCCATAATGATCGGGTCGCCAGAATGCACCGCTGAAAAACTGGTAGCATCCAGTATCACTTGCGTCGCCGACTTTGATAGCGGTTCTCCGCATCTATTTCTCAATGTGAAGGGTTGAACCTGACCGTTCAAACCGAAGTCGAGGTGAGCCTAATGCTACTAAGAATTCGCAGCTTGTCTCGTTCCCACGCTCTGCGTGGGAACGCCGCCCGGACGCTCCGCGTCCCAGATTGCTTTGCGAGCAGAGCGTCCCAGACGGGCTCCCACGCGGAGCGTGGGAGCGAGAAGGGTTGGCGAAAAAATGAAAACTTAGTAGCATTAGGCTCAAAGCCGACTTGAGCTATTAGCCTGCGAATTGATTCGCAGGCTAAAGTTGATCTGTATGGGGAAGATGAACTCCTCTCCCCTCCTTCCATTCTTCCAGCAACAAAGAGTGTAAAGCGGTTTGTGAAACATACCCTTTAAGGAGAGACGAAATGACCCGCTGTATGTTGATTGGCACACAATTTATATTCATACTTGTCCTTATCATAGCCTCAACCACTTTCGCCCAAAATCAGAACCCTCAAGAAGATGTTGAGGCAATCCAGGACGCTCACGACCTCTACTACGCCCGGAAATATTCAGAGGCGATTACGGCTTACCAGGCCCTCTTGAAAACACCGTTGAGCCAGAACTCGAAGGATTCGATTCGTTTGAATATTGGGCTGTCCTACGCTGCGCTTGGAAACGATGCGCTTGCCATCCAAAGTTTCCAGGGTATTATCGATGATGACCCGAACGGTTCGTATGCAAGCCAGGCGGTACATCAAATTGGGAACCTCTTTCTGCAACGGTATCAATACAAGGAGGCGATTCTCAGTTGTAGACAGCTCGCGAATAAATATCCGAATACCCAAACGGCGGCAATCGCAAGCTACTTAGTCGGTCTGTATCTCTACTCGAACAGTCAATACGACGAGGCAATTAAAAGTTACTTGAGTTTTATGGAAAATTTCCCAAGCTCTCCGTATCGTGTGAGTGCGCTCTCCAACATTGTTCGGCTATACCTCGCGCGCCGCCAGTATGATGAAGCGGAGAAGTTACTCAATGCCCACCTTCGTCAAAATCCGACCGACGCGGATGTGATGGAACAGTTGGCGAACCTCTACAAGGAACAGGGCAAATACGATGAGGCATTCAATCTCTATCGCGCTGCCCTTGAGCAAAATCCGAACGATGCCGACATCCTGAAACAGCTTGGCGATCTGTACGCAGCGCGCGGACAGCGTGATTTGGCACTTAACGAATGGGCAAAAATCATCCAGAATGAACCGAACCAATTTTATCGATATCAACAATTAGGGACGATCTATACGTCTCATCAGATGTATGCGGAAGCAATCCAGGTCTACGAAACCGCCATCCGCCTCAATCCGAGGAGTGCCTATCTTTACACCCAACTGGCGGATGTGTATAAAATTCAAGGGAAGATTGAACTGGTAATCGACACCTATCTGCGTGCGTTGACCACAGTGGATATTGGTTATGGTGGGCGCGACACGATTATCGATAGCCTCGCGGAAATCTATGAAGGGAAACAACAGGAGCGCCTCTTTGAACAAGTGAACGCTCGGATTCAAGCCGAGCTCAAAGCAGATCCGCAAAATCCGAGTCTGGTTCTCTCTCTGGCGGAGGTCTACTTCCGTCAAGGGCGTTTGGATTTAGCGCTCGAAAATTTTAAGCGATTGGGCCCGCTTTATCCCGCTGACCGTGGACAGATTTTAGATAAATACGCGCAAATTCTGGAACGAGACAAGAATCCCAAAGCCGCTGACTTTTACCAGGCGATTATTACCCTCTTTCCCAACAGCTCCATCGCCTGGAACTCGCAGCTAAAATTGGCGCGGCTCTATGAGCAGATGGGGCGATGGCAAGACGCCCTTGTCGTGCTAACGAATATGACGCGACAGGGCAGCGACCCGTCGGTGCAGCTCCTCTTAGGGCATGTGTGGTTACATGGAATACGCAACGTTGAAGCCGCACAGCCGCTCTATCAAGCATTAGCCGATCAGCCGCTACCGACAGCCCAAGGGTGGGAGGTTCGGCTCCGTTTGGCAGAATGCCACATCTTACGGGAGCAGTATGCCGCCGCTCAGAATATCCTTCGCCCGATTGCCGAAGGGAATGGAAATTTCAAGGCTGAAGCCCAAAAGTTGATCGGCGATTCGTATCTTTTTGATGGACGCTTTGAGGACGCAATCAAAGAATACAAAAGCGTGCTTGATATTACGAGCGCGGAGGCGGTGAGCAACGATGCCTTGGATGGGATCGTCCTGATTCAGTCCAACTCCGATTACAACCATGAACCGCTCAAACGTTACGTGAAAGCGTTACAGGAGGATTTAAGGGGGCAGACAGAAGAAGCATTGAAACATTGCGCAGAAGCCATCAAAGCGTATCCCAACGCGCTCATCGTTGACGATCTCTGGTTGCTGATCGGCGGAATCCATCAGAGGCGGGGGCGGTATACCAACGCCATCGAGGCGTATCAACAGCTCATTGCTTCCAAGAGCCTGGTCGCCGCAGAGGCACAAGCGAAAATCGCCGACATCTACCGTTGGCAACTGGGGGATGTCCCCAAAGCGTTGGAGACGTATTCTGCTCTAATTAGCGATTATCCGGAGAGTGTTATCGTCACTTATGCGCGTCAGCAGATTGATGAGATTGTGAAGTTGAAAGGAAATTAGAAAATGGGGAAATAGGGAAATGGAAGGAAGGGAAGAAAAGGAAGAATAGGAGGGAGAAATAATGGATGAGCAGAAACAGGAGTTGCCTCAAAAGGTTGTGGATGCAAAAAATATTGTTGCAGCGTTAACGAAGTCAACAGACGAAGTGTCTGCTACAAAAAAGGCAAGAGGCTCCATTTGAGGGAATTTCAGCGAAATCTCACACGCGGCGAACTACGCCGCAGGACAAGGTGTAAATTTAGGCATGTTTCAGAAAATAGCTGACAGTTTACGAGGAAAGCTGGAAGAATGAGAGTAGGAAACTCCGATAGATCGGAGCAGGCTCTGCACGATTGGAAGGCTGGTCTTCCCCCATCCTTCCATCCTTCCATCCTTCCATCCAAACATGATACCTGCTACCTGACACCGACGATACCATCATCATAAGTTGCCACAACCTTCTCGCCGGGGCGTACAATCAGGAAGTCCTCACCATCCCATGCCCCGTCCAGCCACCGCTGGAGCAGGTCGATGTCACCTTCCAGCTCTTCAAAAGTCCAACCCCGACGACGGCAGATGTCAAGCACCTGCTCTTTCAGATTCAGGTGCCGGGCGAAGTCAAACTGAATCAATGCCCCGCGTTTATAGTTATTGGTCCACTGATCGAAGAACTCCATCAGGTAGCGGGCGTTGTCTTCGCCATACTTTTCCACCATCGCCTCATAGTGAGTCTGCTCCCCCAACCCTGTTCCTTGTCTGCGTTCAACGCGCTCACCGCCGCGCTTCCGATGCTCCAGCCAGCCTGAACTGTAGTAGTAGGTGCCGGGGTTGGCGATGAACTCCTCTTTGTAGCGTTCCTTGTTGCCAAGGAAAAACGTGATACAGTCGTGGGCTCTTGGGATGACCAGCGGCGTGTGGCGCGTTGTCAAGCCTTCCAGCATCATGTTGCACAGTCCGTAGCCGAGGAGAATGGCGTCGAACTTGCCTTCGGGCACGGCGTCGATCCGTTCCTGAATGCGGTTTCGCCCGATGTCGGTGTTATCGTGGTAGCCTTGCGTTAAAAACTCCAGGTCGGCGAGGTTATGGGAGCGCGCCGACGCATAACAAATTTCCCTGTGGGCTATCTCACAGGCAACGACTTTGAAGAACATGGTTGACCCTCCTTATCATAAAAGCAGTGAATCGAATTCAGTTGACATCTTGATTCCGTTCTGATACAATTGGTGCAGGTGATTTATGATGTGCCAACATTGCAAAAATTATAAATATCTTGAGCCACGCCCACAGAACTGGCGCAAGCAACTCTACGTCAAAGGACGTGGGGGCCTCACCGCAAGGCATGTGGTTGGAAGAATGTATTCCAACAATTCAACGGCAGAAGCGACTGCAAGAGGTTACGATCTCCCCATTGAAGCCGTGCTGGAGTGCATCCGCTATTACCACGAGAACAAAGAGTTAGTGGACGCCGAGGTGCGTGAGGAGCGACGCCGAGGTGGTCTGGACCCTTACGAAGACAAGCCGCTCTCCACGCCAGGCTAATCAGGATGCCCTATGCCCCTCTCCATCTACCTGGACGACTGTACGGACGAAGACTTGTTGATTACCTTCCTGCAACAGGCGGGGCATCCGGTCATAACACCACGCACCGCTGGCACAAGAGGTTGGGATGACAGCGACCACCTCCAATACGCTGCTCAACACGGTTGCACTTTGCTGACCAAAAATCCTGACGACTTTCGCAATCTGCATAGCGATTGGCAGGCACAGGGACGTTCTCACGGCGGTATCCTCCTCGTGTATCAGGACAACGATGTGACTAAGGATATGAAGCCGCGTGCCATCGTCGGAGCCATCGGCAACCTGCTCGCTTCCGGTTTGCCCATCGTCAATGAAATCCACATTCTCAATCAGTGGCGGTAGCGACTTGGATGATGCTGTCGTGAACTCATTTTCCGTTGACATCTCGCTTCCGTTCTGCTAAAATTGAGGCAGGTGATTATTATGTGCCAACATTGCGAAAATTATAAATATCTTGAGCCCCGCCCAAAAAACTGGCGCAAGCAACTCTGGATGAAGGGAAGAAACATGACCGTTTGGCATCTGATAGGCGCGATGCGCACCGAGCGCGAGACGCCCGAACAGGCAGCCAGAAACCGCAGCTTACCCATTGAGGCTGTCCTCGAAGCGATGCACTACTATATCCTGCACAAAGACATCGTTGAAGCGGACAACGAAGAGGAAAAGCGCCGCCTGATTGCCAAGGGGTATAAACTGGATTAGCCATGTCCCTCACTATCTACCTTGATGATTGCTCAGATGATGACAACCGGATTGCCTTTTTGGCTCAGGCGGGTCATACGGTCATCTCGCCGCGGGCAGCGGGCACGAAAGGGTGGAAAGACCCTGACCATCTCGCCTATGCGGCTGCCCACGGCTATGTCTTGCTGACCCATAATCCCGATGACTTTGACGACTTACATCGTGACTGGCAGGTACAGGGACGACCTCACGCGGGCATCTTCCTCATCTACCGCGACAACAACGTGCGTAAGGATATGACCCATCCCGACATCGTCAGAGCCATCGGCAACCTGCTCGCTTCCGGTTTGCCCATCGTCAACGAAATCCACGTTCTCAACCAGTGGCGGTAGCGTTGCCGGTGTGTCATGGACAAGCACAATCTGCATGTCTGTGTAGATGTCGCGAAATCTGTTCAATCGCGCCTGAATCCTTCCTCGTTCTCTTCATCATCATGCAATCCCCTCCACGGTGCTAACCGCCAATGACAATTTCAAACCGGTTCACCTTTCCCCGCTCCCAATGGACATCCTTCGTCACCGTGCGTCCGTTGGGGAGTTGGACGGTGAGGCGGTGCGCGCCATGGAAGGCTCGTGTATGAAACTCGCCTTGGGCGTTGGTGTGCCCTTGGGTCTTCGTCCACCATTCGTCCTTGATGAGCCCCATCAGCCGCTCGTAGACCGGCTTGGGTGACATATCTGCTCGCAGCCAGCCCGCCGGTGCGCCCTGCCACGCGCCGTCGTCGGAGAAGTCCCACCACGTTACCGCCTGCACAGCAGGGTGCGCAAACAGCATCGTATAAAACTGAGGCACATAGTCCGCCTGCGCCGCCTCGCCTTCAGGCGTCGTGGGCCCCCAACGCTGACGGTCTATGCGCGGGCCACTGACAATGGTGGTCTCAGTGAAGTGGATGGGCACGCCAAAGTAACTGTAGTTATCGCACACTTCCCACACGCGCTGAAGCGGCCACCCGCCGCGTTGCATGTGACTTTGAATGCCGATGGCATCGAAAGGGAGTTTGCCGTTCCCCCCCGCTTGGTCCCCCCCGTGGACAGGGGGGATACGGAGGCTATTCAATATGTCGAAATAGGGCGGGTCAGTGCGGTAGTCGTTGACCAGCAATGTCGCTTGTGGATTGGCGGCGCGAGCGACCTTCAGATGCAACGCCGTGAAAGGCACCCCTCCAAGTTGCCGCGCCCATGTATTCATTGGGTTTGAAAAGCGCGTCAAGTCCGTCGGTTCGTTGACCACATCCCAGATGTCGATGCTTCCCTTGAAGCGCGATATGATGTCGCGCACGCGCCCGGTGGACAGCCGTTCAATCTCTTCAAGGTTATCGGGCAGCCAGTTGGGCGAGCTGGCGGGGTGGTCCCACGCCAGGGGGTGCCCTTTACAGGTGATGCCGTTCTGACGGCACCACTCCACAACTTTGTCCGTGTATTCATAACGTGGCTTACCGTGCTCTGGCTCGTAGCCCGCCCAGTAGAAGCCCAACGTCGCGTAGTTGAGCAGCGCGGCGAAACGCTGGCGGTACGCCTCCTCGCGTTGCGGGTCGCTGATGTGCGCGAAGCAGAAGAAGTTGCAGCCGAAAAGGAAGTCGTGCCGCACTTGCTCCACCTTGACTGTTGCATCCGCGATGGGGTTTCCATCTGCGCCGCGAACCACAACTGCCCCATCTCCTTCGCGATGCTGTCGGATGCGCTCTTTCGCCACTGCTAATAGATCTTCGTTCGTCATATCTGTCCATGCCTCCTTCGATCTTTGACCGAGATTTGAATTGCTGAAAAGTAGGGCGGTTACGCCCGCTGTTGCTTGCAGAAATATTCGACGGTTCATTGGAATTCATACCCCGTTAGTGCGTCATTATGATTGCCATGTTAAACGAAGGCCCCGCCTTCCTTGCGTATTTCAGCGATGTGTCCCTGCTTAAGATACATGGGGATACAATGCCATTCCTTGAGCACCCGCTTGGCGGATTCTTCGCTAAGATACCAATCCAGCTGAGTCGTATCGCCTGGTTCATAGGACTTAGTGAAATAACGGATGCCGTGGGGCAAATGGCGTTTAAGCGTCATCATCGCCCTGCGACAATGATACCACTTTGCCACCACGACCACGGCTTTCAGGTTGGCGAGACCGATGCAAGCGTCTATCCTGGGTAGGGCAAAAACAACGTTCTCAAGCGTATTGGTTGATTCGTTTTCAACAATGATGCGCTCCTTCGGGATGCCTTCTTTGATAAGAATCTCCCAATGCGCCATTGCCTCGTTGACGCCGGTGGAACGGTTGTTTCCTCCAGTCAGTGTTATGTGGTTGACCGCACCACACCTGAACAGATTCACCACTATATAAGCTGGCTCGAGCAACCTCGTGCCAAATACGAACGCAAGGTCGGCATGGTTTGGATCCACGTTTATGTCAAGATATTGAGCGATGCGCTTCGCTTCTGCTTGGCTCAAAAACATATCACTTTCAATGCAGGGGTTTCGTAGAGATAACAATTTGGGTTAAAACATGCAAACCTGTCAATCGTCTTATGGTTGACGTTCCACATTTTACACCCATTTTTTTTATTTTCAACTTAAGTCAAGGATTAAATGACTTACCCTTCTTCTGCCCTCGGACCGCCTTAATCTTGCGGTTGAGTTTTTCAGAGATGAGTTCCATCCTTCGGTAATACGTGATTTCAGTAAACCCAAACTTTCCGTAGAGGTGAACTTCACGGTCGCTAATTGGTGTCACCTGTATGAAATAGGGGTCTACCTCCCTGATCTTGGTTACTAACCGGCTTACCAGCTCGGTTCCGATACCGCGACCTTGGTACCCTGTTTTCACAAGCACATCAGTGATTTCAACCGAAAGTCGATTTCCTTCCAAACGCGCGTAGCCAACCAGTTGATTTTCATGCCATGCTGAAACGATATGCAGCGCGGTTTCAAGGTGCAGTTCCACCTCATCAAGATCGAAAAAGTCATTCCATTGTTCGTTCCGAAACAGCTCTTGCAAACTAACGGGAGAAATGTCCTTGGTTTCCTTAAATACAATGTCGCCGCACAACATGATATTTCCCTCCGCATTCATCAAACCGTTATACGAATTTCCTGTTATGATTCTGAAGGTGAGTAACGAGTGATGCGTATTGCGTAGTGGGTAAAAACTGACTTTCTGGTTTTCCGGCTCTCTGGCTTTCCGGCTTTCTGGCTTTCTGGTTTCACTCACCGCTCACCAATCACCAGCTCCTCCTATAAGCGTAAGATACTGTGGACTGCCGGTGAGTTCCAGCGTTAGCTTGCCATCCGTTGTCCTGACCGTGCGCCCCTCCCCCGTCATGCTGACGAGGGTGGCAGCGGGCGCGTCGAGGTTGAGGGTGATGGCGTGTGGGGTGCCCGTCGTCCAGAGCGCCAGCTTCTGGGCATCCCCTTTGGTGAACAGGGCGGCGTAGTCATCGCCCTCTCCCCCTCCCCTCTCCCGCAGCGTGGGAGAGGGGCCGGGGGTGAGGGTCTTGGCGAAGCGGAAGCCGTTCAGTTCCTTGATGAGCGTCTGCGCGGCAAGATACGCAGGCTTGGGCTGATAGTCCCATGTCACCGTGCCAAAGTTGTGCTCCTTTTCGTTCGGGTCTTGCCCGTCATCATGCCAGTCATACCAGATGGAGAGCGGTACACCGTTCATCAGGTTGATGAGAAACTGCCGCGCCAGGTATTGCCCCTGTTGCTCGGCTGGAATCCATGTCACTGAATAGCCCCATTCGCCGGAGAGAATCGGGGTGTTTTCTTTCCCTTTGGGCGCATAGCGGGCGATGAGGGCGCGCAGGTTCTGATAGTCGCGGGCGGCCGTCTCCGGCGGGTCACGACGGTAGGGGTGAACAGTGATAGCGTCCACCAGCTCCAGTAACCCCTGCTCAAAGCAGCGTTCAAGGAAGTCCAACGGTATGCCCGCTGTTGCTGGCGCAACGATGGTCGCATCGGGGTCGGCGCGACGCACCGCCGGGAGAGCGACCTTCGCCAGCGCCATGTAGTCGTTGACGTTGGGCTTCGGACGCCAGAAGGAGATGTTCGGCTCGTTCCATAACTCCCACAGTACGCCGCGCCCCTTGAACCTCGCCGCGCCCGCCCCTGCGAAACGCGCAAACGCCTCCCGTCCCTCGTCCGTGTGCGGCGCGAGGTCGTTATCGTAGAGCGGGTTCCCGTAGTCCAGAATGAAAAGTGGGCGAATGCTATGTTCAGCGAGCGCGTCCACGAGACGCTTGTATCCTGAGAAGTCATACGTCCCCTTCTCCCGCTCGATATGACTCCACGCAAAATCCATGCGCACAAAGCGGAAGCCCGCCGCGGCGATCATTTCTATATCACGCGGAGGCGGTTCGATAAAGTGAATATTGACGCCCAGGCCGAGCGGCACGATGGCATTGGGGATGCCCCAGATTTCATCGGGGTTCAAAGCAACTTGAGTTGCCTTTTCCTCCGGCTGTGCCGCGCGAATCGCCGGGCAGCTTATAAGGGTCACAGCTAACAGCGGTAATAGCTTCATTTTTTGTCTCCTGTATAGTTCTACAATGTCATACGAAGAATAGGATTCAGTTGTAGCCCAACTTTCTCAGTTGGAAAGCCGCGTCTGAAACCAAGATAGAATCTTGGGCTACAGGGGCAATGACATTGTAGTGATAGTAGTAGGTCGATTTTCCAAAATCGACGCTCAATTTGTCGAGATATGAATCTCGACCCCGATAGATCGGGGCAGGCTCTACAAAATTTCACTTGCCCATTTGCTCATTTGCTCGACGCATCAGGGAAACTACCTCCGGTGTGCGTTGTGGGCTCACTTCGTGCTGCGCATCATGACTCATCCAGTCCCAAACGAGCGTCAACGGAATTTGAAGCCGCACCACTTCGTCCAACACGCTCTTGAGAAATGGGGCGTTGGAGTGGCTCGGATAGTCATCACCCGTCTCACCGATGTAGAGGGGCTTCCCTATCCGCTGTGCTATTTGCATCAATACGGCGAGGGGCTCCACTGAACTTTCATCCCTGTTGCCCAGGCGCAGGTTGTCGTGACCGCGATAGAAGTGAATGCTGATGAGGTCGATTGGGTCCGGATGTGTGTCTCGCAAGTAAGTTTCCAATTCCCCCTCGTTGTCTTCCGTCCAATCTCCCTTCCCACCCGCCAATCGCAGATGCTGCGCCGCCGGGCGCGGGGCGGAGAAACCGGTACTGATGAGATGATTCGTATCAATTGAGCGGATAAACTGTGCCCACTCCTTCAGGAACGGAATCATCTGGTCAGTCGTGAAATGGTCCTGGCGGAGGCGCATGAAGGAAGTCCCCTCATGCACGGGGTTCAGTTCACTCCGCCCCAACGGGGATTGGAACGCCAGGTCAGCGGCAAGATTCATCTCGTTGGTCAACTCCCAGAACAGGATGGCCGGCTCGTCTTTGTGACGAGAGACCAGTTGATGCGTGTAAAGCCACAGGTATTGACGGGAACGGGAGTCGGGGTTGAGGAGCATGTCCTGAACGCACTCGCTTGCCATATCAGGGAAAAGATAAATGTTCCAATTGATGACGGGAATTAGACGGACACCGTTCTTCCTGGCGGTCTGCACCAGTTCGTCAAAGGCCCCCCAATACACCCGCTCGTTCGCCCAACTCCGCATGTTGCTCGGATAAAACCCAACACCGGCAAACCGGATGACGCTGAACCCCTGCCTGGCAGCTTCCTCAATGGCAAAAATCGCACCTTGCTTGCGCTCTCCACCGTCAAGAAACCGCAAGAACAGATCGAACTTGTTGACGCTGACGAGGCGCAAGGGCTCGTCGCCCAAAACGAAATGATTGCCTTCCCGTCGCAAGAACATAGCCTCCCCCTTCTCACCGATGACCTGCCCCATCATTGCTAACATGATCGCTGCAACTATCAGCATGATACACCCCCTTTTCTCTCTTTGCATTGAAGATTGAGCAAATGAACCGCGCCCTTCACGCCGCGCGTCATACGGGGACCATCCCCCTTCCATCCTGCCCTTCTTCCTTTCTTTTTTCTCATCTCAGCCAATGCTGGCTTCAAGCCCCTCCCCCTGCGCCATCTCGACAAAACTGTTCAGACGGTCACGGCTCTGGGGTTCGCCTTGAATCGCATAGGTCAGGCCGAGCCACTCGTACTTGGCGGACGCCGACGGGTTGTACGGCAGTAGCTCCACAGAGGGCAATCCGACACGGCGCATGAATCTGAAGATACCGAGCAAGTTTTCCTCTGTATCCGTAATATTGGGAATCAACGGCACGCGCACCCAAACATTGTATCCCGCCAATTTCGCCGCATTTTGCAGGATGCCTCGATTGGACGCGCCGGTCCATCGACGATGCGCGTCCTCGTCGATGAGCTTCAAGTCATAGAGGACGAGGTCGGTGTGGCGGATGAGTTGCTCCAAGCGAGGCCAATTGCATGCCCCACACGTTTCAATGGCCGTGTGAATCCTACGAGCCTGACACCCCGCCAACACAGCCGCGGCAAAGTCCGCCTGATATGTCACCTCGCCACCGGTCAGTGTGACCCCGCCGCCAGAATGTTCAAAGAAGGGCTTCAGGCGCGCGGCTTTGTTGACGATAGTAGCAGCCGAAATCTTATAGCCTTTGATCGCCAGGGCGTTGTGGGGGCAGTGTTCCACACACCGTCCGCAAGCCCGGCACTGCTCCCAGTTGAGATAGTGTAATACACTGTCTACATAATGAACCCCTCGGGAACAAATATCAACACACGTCCCACACAAAGTGCAGTGGTCTTGCATAAAGATTAACTCTCGTGCAGGACGTTGCGATTCGGGGCTATGGCACCAACGGCAGGACAATGGACAACCCTTGAGGTACACCGCCATGCGAATTCCTGGCCCGTCATGGACGGCAAAGGTATCTATATCGAAGATAAGTCCACGTAGCGCATCCCCCTCGTGGGTGTAGGGAGTACCCGCTGTGGGTACGCTTTTGGGGAGTTCGAGCGTGCCGTAGTTGGTCATGTTCTTCCCTCCTGATTTTATCGTAAGCCACGCAAGTTCCGTATTGAATATGTCTATCCAATATCATGTAACTCACGCGGGTAAGACGAAAGGTAACAATCTTTAGTTATAATTTTTCTTGACATACAAAGCATTTTCGTGTATCCTGATAACAAAGCGATAAGTACTGATAATGAAAAACATAAGGAGAGTCAGTTGGCTGTCAAAGGTTTTCTTCACCAATTAACTCATCTGGATCGGATGCGAGTGACATTTGAAACCCGAAGGGGCAAAATCGTTGACTTCGTGGTTCAACAAGAGAGTTATATTTCTAACAGATGGGTCCCTTAGTGCGCTATAACCTCGCTCATGGTACTCCTCATCGGGACACGCTTCACCCTGATGGAACTCAGGAAAAGGAATGGTTCCCTTCTCATTCTCCCGCTGAAGTTCTCACAATGGGAGTAAAGGATATCAAGGAAAATTATAAGAACTACAGAGCAAAATATGAAAGGAGTATATAAAGATGAACCTCACTCAGGAAGAATACGAAAGATTGATGGAGAAGAACATTGATTTAACCTACACCCATCTATTGGACGTTCTCAAAGATCCAAGCATATTAGAGCAAATTCCAGAAGGTGCTCATGTTATATTGATACCACTTGATGACGAATGGCAAATCAAAAAGAATATGGAATTAGCCGAGGAAAACGTAAAAAAAGGTGAAATCGTTCTCCTCATGCCGATGAATCATTGTCAAAGTCCATGAAAGGTGAGTGGTGAGTGATAGCTATCAATAACCACTCACCACTCACCCCTTCAACTCAGAATGATTCTTCAATTGTCAATTGTCAATTGTCAATTATGTTCTTCCCTCCTGACGACGGATATGGTGTTCCTGTTGTTCGCAACTGAGCATCGTGAAATAAGCGCACCAGCCACCCATCCGGACGCGCAGTGAACTGTACTTTTCGGGCTCTCGTTGGGCTGCCCGCAGTTCTTCTGTGTCAGCTACGGTCAATGTCATCATAGAACCGCCGGTATCCACGAAACTCCGAATCAACGCAATCATGCGTCCTGTCCCTACCTCGCCCTCCACCAGCCGTCGTGCCAAACGGAGGTCTAGCGGTCCTCCGGCGGGGAGGTTGCTCTGGTGCATCTTTGAGTAAGAGAGAATCGCGCCGGGGATGCCCTCAAGGTCACGCCCCAGAGCGGGCGAGAAGTTCGATGACACCGGCTCACCTGACAGACGTCCATCGGGTGAAGCGCCAAGCCCTTCACCAATCCCGATGTACCACGAAAAGGTTCCCACACCGCATGGGAATTTAATCAGGGAGCGATGCGCTTCGGCGTGTCGTGCCACCGTTTCGATAAACGCTTCGATGACCGCCAGCCCGACTGAATCTGCCTGACTGTCGTCGTTACCGTACTTTGGTGCCGCAAGCACCTTTGACCGCAAAGAGGCGTATCCCTCGAAATTGGCGTCTAGCGCATCACACAGTTCGGACATGCTCGCTCGCTTCTGTTCAAAGACCACCGTCTTGATAGCTGTGAGCGAATCGATCGCGTGCGCCGCGCTTTCAGCGAGCATCCCGAACGTGCGGAACTTCGCCCCACCCGCCGTCATGTCCCGCCGTGACTCAATTGCGCCGTCAATCAAAGCACTGAGCAACGGCACCGGCGCAATGGTGTGACGGTCATTGATGGTTTCCACGCCCCGGCGAGCGAGCCGACCCACCATCGCATCCAACTGGATGAGGAACGCCACCCAGACGTCGTCGAAACTGGAGAAGGCGCGTGGGTCACCGGTATCCGGGCCTTGCTGGGTGCCGTCGAGACGCGAACGCCCACGATTGAGCGCCCATTCCAGACACAGCATCAGACTCAACCGCTGAAAGCGAAAATCGGTGCGTCCGGGGATGATGACCTCCCAGCACCCATCGTTGGTATAATCACGCGCATCCGGTGTGGGGATGCCGATCCGTTCAAGCGCCGTCACTAACGCTTCATCGTTGAAGATCGCTGGCATGCCGCCCCCCTCTTTGAGCACTTCGCACGCATAACGGATAAGCTCATCCGGCGAACGACGATGGACACGCACGGTCAATAACGGGTTGGTCATCTGATTGCGGCGGTAGCTTTCCAGCAACAGGAAGGAGAGCGAATTCGTCCCATCCGTACCTTTGGGTGTTAACCCACCGATGACGATGTTTTGGAGCCAGTGATTCGTGGCGTCCAGGCGATCGCGATGCGTGCCAAGCTGAGAGGAGGTGTAGTGGCGCGTCCGTCGTGCCAAATCGAGTTTTTCGGATTGACGCGCTTCGGGACGCTGCTCGTCCGTTGCCTTCGCTCGCTCATTGAATTTCAGACAGAAACAATCAACCAGTTCCGCGGCAGTCTCGATATCGATACACTCCGCCTCAAGGTCGGCTTGCAGGTAGGGCCAGACGTATTGGTCTAACCGTCCCATGGCGTTGCCGTTCATTGTGGAATGGAAGACCGCATGGAGTAGCCAGACCGATTGGAGCGCCTGCCAGAACGTCTCCGCCGGACCAGCGGGCACCTGACGGAGGTTCGCCGCCATCTGGCGCAATTCCTCGACGCGTTGAGAAAGTTCGGCGGGAGCCTCACCCTCCCGTATCCTGGTTTGCTTTGCGGCTTCCGTCTCACAGTGTGCGGCGAGCCGTGAGGCGTAATCCATCACCCCTTCAACCGCGATAGCGACGGAATCAAGGAAGGCGTTTTCTTCAGCGTGTTGAGCGTGCTGGCGCTGTTCTTCTACGTCAGCGAGAATGCCTCGCAGACCTTTGCTCAATAAGCGCGGATAATCCGGTACAATGTGACCGAATACGGAGTGGATGCTGATTCCCTTTTGGGCGGCTTCCGTCCGTTCCGCTTCTGTGGTGTAGTCGGGGAAGCCCCATTCAGCGTGCAGGCGAGGTTCTTCCAACGTCATCGAACCGGCGAACAGTTGCCCCTCCCAGAGATCGGTGGGCATCTGAGAAAGCTTCAGCGCAATCGCGCGCGCCTTACGCACCGGCAGCGGCTCCGCTATATAGCGGTCATCAATTCGCGCCGGGCAGTCCCATTTCACCGGTGGCTGCTCCATCGCCGCGCGAACACGGTGTCGAAGGTCTGTGACACGTTCTGTGTCCGGACGTTTGCGGATTAGGATAGGATTAATCATAGTTTATCCTCCTTGCGTGTTGTGTATTGTGTCCCTTGTTGTCCTTTCCTCTTTTCGGCTAAATGAACGGGCGAGCCGTGCTCGTCCGAGAATCGGACCCACTCTACTTCCTTTCCTCCGGCGGGATGCGCACGACGGCTCCATCCGCTTCCAACTGATGCTGGAGCGCGGTGACGTCAAGGTCTGCTGGACGGCAGTTTGCAGCCGCACACATCGCCGCCGCCGTACCGGAGGCTTGCGAAATCGCCATGGCGGGTGCCATGCTTCTGGCGGATTGGAACGCGGGTTGAGAAGCGGAGATACACCGCCCCGCAAGCAACAGGTTGTCCAAGTCTGCTGGCACAAGGCTACGGTAAGGGATTTCAAAGCCCAGGTGGTCGAAGAAGTGTCGCTTACCATAATAGCCGGGGACGGGATTGGAACTGACGGCAATCGAATCCGGTTGTGGACAGCCGGTGAGGGCATCCTCTTCGGTAATCGTGTAGAGCCCGACAATCCGTCGCGTCTCCCGCACACCGATAGTCGTCGCTGTCTCCACCAGCCTTGCGTCGGGGAAGTCCTTGCGCAGATTCTTCACATGCTCCTCCACCGCGCGTCTGGCGCGGATCTCCGCCTGGGTCAAATCCATAGCATCGGAACCGTCAGCCCCGCCGACCCCAGGCCCCCAGCGGGTTGTGATGCCATTGACCCAGAGGCGACGCTCGCCTGGAGCAGGTTCAGGGATGCCGACGACCCGGTACATCAGCGTCATGCCCATCATCCGCTCCCCAACCTTTTCGACTTTCTCGTAGTGCGCCCCCGCGCGAGCGGCGACATCTCCGTCGCCCGTGGCGTCCACGTAGATGCGTCCTTGAATCGCACCCCGCCCTGACTTATTTTCTACGATGAGGGCATTTACGTTTCGTCCTTCGGCTAACGCATTGCTAAACAGCGTATGCAGCATGAGATTGACTCCGGCTTCGCAGAGCATCTCCAGAGCCACTCGCTTGAGAATCTCCGAATCGAAACTGACCGCATACGGACACTCGCCGGGATTCAACTCACCGAAATGTCCATGGGCTGTGCACGCACATGCACCACCTGCTTCGCGCAGCCCATCCACCAGTTCCTGCGCAAGCCCTCGGACCGTCTGGATGTGGTCAGGTGGGTGTTCGTTGCGGAAGCCGTTGAAACTCGTCATGAGCCCAGCTGTCGCCATGCCACCTAGAAAACCGTATTGTTCGACCAGTAACGTCTTGGCTCCGGTTCGTGCCGCCGCAAGGGCAGCCATGATGCCACCCGGCCCCCCACCGACTACAACCACGTCGGATTCAGCGACCACGGGTAGTTCTTTTGCTGGTTCGCGGATTGTTTTCATTAATGCCTCCATATTTTTCAAAACTGATAAGAACTCGTGATGCCTATTGTTGTGTTATCAAACATCAACCTGTTTGTAATAGGATTGCCATTACTTGAAATTGAGTCCCAATATCACTTATAACAAAGGAAAGAAACAGGCATGTACTCTGCGAATCGCCCCCTCCGCGATGGGCGTGCGGAGACCTACCCCCTTGCCACTACTGCCCCGCTCTTGACGCGCTCCAAAAAGTCAACGGCGGCTCGCAGGTCGGGTGTTTTCGCAATTAACTCTGCCGTCTCGCGCTCATCCGCCACCCGCCACGCCTCAATGTTGGGTTCTGCCATGGCGACCTCCCAGAACTCGCGGTCGGCGACATCATAAAGCCCCTGGTGTGCGAGAGAGCGGCGATATTCCCCTTTCGCAGGGTCGTTGAACTCTGAATTCAGCACTAGCAGTACCGGGCGACGCTGCATAATCAGCGCAGACATCGCGCTAATCAGAGCGGAATAGTCAGATGCGTCCCAGTCAACTTTCATGTCACGAACAGCCTCTGCCAGCAAAGCCTGCACGATGGGAAGGTACTTCTTGCCATCCACAACAATTGCTACCTGAAAGTCTTTCATATTCATTCACCTCCAAATTCTTCTGTGCGATGAAGTTCTATAAAGGATTTAGCCTCCATCACTGCGGCACGATACTTGATGCGCAGGGCTTCGACCATTGAAGCGGGATGGCGTTGCACACGTTCAATGTCACGACCTGTAAAAAGCAGCACGTTGCACGGCGACAGATGAGACAACAGGATGGTTGCCTCCTCCGTGAACCCACTCTTCGAGAAGATTACACCCATCGTCCCCGGCGGACGTCGTTCCAGTTGACTCCGCAGTTTGACGATGGGTTCAATCGTCACCTTCGCCTCTTGAAATTTGCACTCCACCAGAAACGCGCCAAACGGGACGAACACCGCCCCGTCAATTTCTTCGATGAGCGAGGTGGCTATTCTCACTGTAAAAGGCGACTGCACCTCCGCGCCGCTGAGTCGAAACGCTTCGTAAACCCACCCCTCAAAAACCCATCCCGCCTCCTGGGCACCCACTTCCGCACCGCGAAACTGCGGGGGCGACAGGGACAACTCGGACCAGATGGATTGCAACTCCGTCCAGTCCGTTGCCACGAAACGAAAGTCTTCCCGTCGTTTAAGCATGGCTTCACCTCACGGCAAGATAGAGAATGGAAACGACATAACCCATAAACCCATCGGCAGCACACAATCGCCGCTTTCATCCCTAACGTTTTCCCTATATCATAGGACTTACGCACTTCGTTTACAAAAACCCTGTCGTATTGCGTATTGCGTGTTGCGTATCAGGGATGTCTACGCAATACGCAATACGCAGCATCACTGCTCGCGGCATGTCAACTGCGTAAGTCCTATATCATATCAAAAATCCGTGTATGATGATGGCTTATACACACCTTCACGCAAAACCTTCCTCCCGTATTCCCGGCCGTGTTCGTACAGTGCCAGGATGTTTTCCAGGGGCGTTTCAGGAAGGATGGAACTGGTGGACGCTAGACCGAACCCACCGCCAGGTGCCGCAAGGTCAAAGCAGCGTTCGACATCCCGCTTCACATCCGCAACCGTTCCAAAGGGGAGGGTCGTGGTCACCGACACACTTCCCCACAGGATGGGCTTGCGTCCCCAACGGGTTTTTACCCGTATCATCTTTTCCAAGGTGACACCAGACTCCTCCTGGAAGCCTTGAAAACCGGAGACGCCCAGTTCAATCAGGTCGTCCAAAATTGGCAGGATGTTTCCGTCGCAATGCCAAATAATCCGGATGTCGTTTGCAATGAGCGGCTCGACCGCCCGCTTGAGATAGGGGAAGTAAAGTTCGCGTAGGACCGCGGGGGAACACATCGGCCCGTCGTTAAAACAGATATCCTGACCGCCATAGACAAACGGGGCAAGGTCATATTTCTTGATACCCGCGGCGACGGCGCAATTGTAGAGATAAGCCTGCTCCCCGCTGAACGCATAGTAGCGTTTCATCCAATCAGGGTACAACGCCAGACACTCCAGGTAATTCTCATACCCCCACCGCGTATAACCGCCCATGAAGTCTACTTGCCCAAAGCCCGAAATCCACAGGAGGTCTTCGCCGGTGCGGTCTCGCATCCCCCGAATGTAACCGGCATAATCCTCGCCGGCCTTCTCGATATTGAAGGTGCGATGAACCTCATCCAGACTTGGCAAGGACTCGATAAACGCCTTGACTTGCTCCGGGCTCTGGCATCGCGCAAGTGTAGCAGCATAGCCCGATTCCCAATCCCCCGTGCTGGGATTCCCTCTCGCGTAGGGCAACGCCAACTGCGGGCACAGGTTCGCGCCCACCCGCCGAAACGTCTCACAGGCAACCTCGACCGGGTCGCTGAAGAAATCCCTGCCGGTGACAGCCTCAAAGAACTCCGGCTTCATCACCCAACAACTCAAGATACATGGCTCTTCCACGCGCTCCAGATTCAGCGTGCGCAACGCAATTTCCATTCCAGGCATCATTGTAAAAAATCCTTTACTTCAGTTAAATCGCTCCACGCGGAGTGCGGTCAGATCGATTGAGGGTTTCTCATGTCCCACAATCTGGGAGACCAGCGAACCCGTGATAGGCCCCAACGACACGCCGATCATCGCGTGCCCAGCGGCGACGGTGAGGTTTTCGTACATTCGAGAACGCCCAAGAAAGGGAAGCCCATCTGGCGTACAGGGCCGGAGCCCGCGCCAGAGCTCGATCAATTCAAGATTTGCTGGAACAATGTCAGGAAGATAATCAGGCACGGCTCTGAGGATGGCGTCCACGCGACGCTGATTCACAGAGAAATCCAGCCCCGCCATTTCAAGGGTCCCGGCGAAGCGGAGCGTCTCGCCCATGGGGGTCACACCGACCTTCGCCTCGGCGAGCGATAACGGTATGGTAGGGCATTTCTCCGGCCGTTTCACCGTGATACTATATCCTTTGGCGGGCTGAATGGGCAGTTTCAACCGCAACTCCCGAGCAATGCCGGGTGACCAGGCACCGCCCGCCAGTACAACCTCGCCCGTAACAAAATCACCTCGGGTGGTCTTGACAGCTATCACTTTACGCCCTGATGTCTCAAAGCCGAGGGCCTCGGTGGTGGTGTAGATTTTGACCCCCTTCTTCTCGATATGCCGAGCCAGTTCCCTGACGAATCTGGCGGGGATGAGGTGGGCGTCTTGCGGATAAAATACGCCGCCGATGGCATTCACCCGGAGGTTGGGCTCGAGCGCATGGATGTCTACATCGTTGAGGATTTTGACCTCAATCCCGATTTCTCCCATGAGGTGGGCTTCTTCGGTGCCTTTCTTAAACCCCTTCTCGCTCTTAAAAGCTGTCAACATGCCCCGCTTCTCGAAACCGAACTCAAGGCCCTCAAGGGCGGCCAATTCCTCATACAACTGAAGGCTGGCGAGGCTGAGGTCACGAATGATCGGCATGGCTTTTTGTACATGACGTTTGTTGCAGGCGCTGCGGAACTTCCATAGCCATGAGAGCATCTCGAGATCGAAACGAGGTTTGATATAGAAAGGGCTTTCCGGATTCAGCATCCATCGCAGCGCTTGGGATACCACCCCCGGCGCAGCCAGCGGGACACTGTGGCTGGGGACGATCAGCCCGGCATTGCCATAAGAACTCCCCGAACAGACCTCGCCCTTATCAATCACCGTAACGGTTCGACCTCGCTCGGTGAGATAGTAGGCGGAACATATCCCAACCACTCCGCCACCGATGACGAGCACTTCCGACTCATGTTTCATAGGGACCTCACGAATCTCCGCGGCGGAAGCCCCTAGATTTATCTATGGGGAGAGAGCAGGAAACCTGCACGCCGCGCTCCAATTTTTGCATTAACTTATTTTCCTCGCTATACGGAATTTCGCGCAGTTTGAGCGAAGCGAAACCCCGCTCCATCGGGGTTACCCCGGCTATCGGGGTTCAACTTGCGATTCAAAGTCAAATTAGAATTCATCGGGTAAGTTTTTATTCAAGTATTGGTTGAGAACCATGTACATCAAATCCTTATCGTTGCCAACGCCTTCGAGCGTCGCTAGGTAATCGAACCCATCCACCATTAACTGATGAAGATTCATCGTGATAGTAACCCTTCTCGTCAACCGTTCATCACAGGTCTTCCATCACCTCTATAAGGTTGCCGTCGGTGTGGAAGAAGAAGTGCTTCACGCCATACTACCTGCTTGAGAATAATTTTTGTAGCTGCTATCGTGAATCGTTGTCATTTGATACCGCGGTGGATTGGAGTTCAGATTGCAACTGGGAGATTTGGGCTTCAGAAAGGGAAGTGATTTCAGTGATCAGGGAAATCTCCATTCCCCTTGAAAGCATGACTTTTGCAATTTCCATCTTTCCTTCCAGCCAACCTTCCATCTTCCCTTCCAGCCGACCTTTTTGATGGTTTTCTTCCCGCTCTCTTTGTAAAGCCGTAATTAACATGGTTTGCACCTCCTCTTTCGTTTGGTAAACATGCTCCAAAGCCTGATAATCGTCAGGGGGAATTCGCCCATGAAGGGCTAACTGTTTGAACCAGTTCAGAAATAAAGAGACCGCATCCTTGTATTCTTCCCGTTCAAACAGATTGACCAGTTCCGTCTCTAACAGGTCAATCTCGTAACAGGACTCCGCCAAAAACAAGGTCGAAACGATGTTTCGGATTTTCAACAACGCCTCTTGGCTGTATTCATTCTCCGCAATCTTCAAGTATTGAAACGCTAACGCAAACTGCCCCAGGGGGGCTCTTCCTCAATCAACTCCCTCAGGTTCACCGGTGCCGTCCAGGGACGCTCCCCATTATAAAGCACAATTGGAAAAACGGGGGGCAACTTCTTCACCCCCTTATGAGAGGCAATGTAGTCCATGTAGAAGTTCGTGATGTAGTTCAACACCCTCAAGGCCATGAACGGGTCAACCGTCGATTGAAATTCAAGGAGAATGTAAATGTAAATCTCGTTGTCTTTCAACTTGACCTTGTAAATCAGATCGCTTTCGGTTTCCTTGTAATGATCAGAGATGAACGATTTGTCAACCGTCTCGCATTGCGAAAAATCTAATTCATCGACCCACTCTTGCCCGACGAACGTCTCCATCAGTTGGCGAAAGAGGGTCCGATTCGAGAAGAGCTTCTTGTAGCCGCTATCGTGAATTGTTATCATGAAAGCCTCATCAACGATGTAACCTGTGCGGTTTGTTCTTCAGTATAGTAGCTGAAGGAGCTATTGAAACCCCTCGTTAATGTATCACGCCTTTAATTGGTCTGTCAAGAATTTCTGGGTTAGACAAGTCGCCCATATTCCTCCACCGCCTCAAAGAAAGCAACGATGTTCTCCCACGGCACATCGGGCTCCAGAACGTGTGTGGGTGCCAGCACCAGCCCCGGCGCGAACAGCTCGATCATCTGCTTCACCGTTCGCTTCACATCCTGCGGCCTCCCAAACGGCATCACCGTCTGGGTGCCGATGGTTCCCCAAAACGCCAGCCTGTCACCGTAGCGACGCTTTAATTCATGAACGTCCAAGCACTCCGGCTGCACCGGGTTCAGCACCGTCACACCGACCTCTATCAGGTCGTCGATGATGCGTGAGATGTCGCCGTCGCTGTGATACCAAACGGGGATGTCAGGCTTAACCTCTCGCGCCGCGGTAATTTCTCTGGCGAGACGCGGCTTCAGGTACTTGCGCCACATCTCCGGGTGCATCATCAAGCGGTCTTCCATCCCAACGTCGTCTCCGGTGCTCAGCATGTCCACGCCCGCTTGGGCAAATCGCCTTGCTCGGAAGCAGTTGTCTTCGGTGATGCGCTCCAGCACCGCCTCCACCACCGCTGGATTCACCAGCATATCCTCAAACATCTTCTCGAAACCGGTGAGTTGCCACGATGTCTCAAAGATATGCCCGGCAAAGCCTGTAACGAAGTAACCTTTTTCGTGAAGTTGCGCAACTCGCGCTTCAAGGTGGTTGTGACGGTAATCGAGTGTCACGTCCGGCCAGGGATATCGTTCAATCTCTTGTACCGTTTGGGCTTTGCGCAGGGGAAAGACATACCCCCAAAAGTGATGGAAATTGGCGGGGACAGAAGCCGTTCCGTATTCGCTCATCAAACGGGCATTCGGCGGCATCTCCCTCAAGTATTCGGAGAAGTCGGGGGAATCCTCCGTCCGCAACGACGCGAAGCCCACATGCCGTGTCTCCATGCCGAAGTAATCAGCCGGACTCTCGCTCCCCGTCTCTTGCCGGAACCGTTCCATAATAGCGGGCGTGAAACCCGCCTCCTTGGGCACTTTGTCGGGATTCCCTCGATTGACTGCATGCCACACGCGCTCTCTTGGCGTCAAGTTGAATACCTCCTCTTGCGTGAAACGTGATGCGTGATATAACAACGAATCAAGCGGATAAAACAAATTGGTATATCTTGCATCTTGCACGAAAGCTATTCGTTAAATCCTTAAATTCGCTGTGATAGCTCTTGTTCCATAATTTCCCATGCCTTTGCAATGTAGAACCGGTAATTCTCCAGCGGCGTGCCGTTTGGGATGCGATGATCCAGCGCCAACACACACCCGCCTGTGCGAACCATCGGTGGGATTTTGTACTCCAGTTCCGCGACGATCTCTGCTTTGCTGCGGCGTATGATGTGTTTATCAATGCCGCCGTAGAAAGCCAGCCGCGTCCCATAAGTCTCACGGATTTTGACGATGTCCATGTCAGCCGCCGCTTCCATCGGGTGCATGACGTTGACGCCAGCATCCAGAAACGCGGGAATGACAGCGTTCATGTCGCCATCGGAATCCTGATCGAAAAGCCGAGCACCTCGCTCCTGAAACATATCCCAGATGCGGCGGTAGTAAGGAGCGATAAATTCCGCCACTTGCTTTGGGCCAGCAAGGGGCCCGCTCTTGCCCGCCATGTCCTCATGGACACTGAACTGGTCAATTTGCACTGTTCTGGAAACCTGGTCTAAGACCTTAAACGCTGTGTCGCCAATCGTCTTGAGGATGTCGTGAATCAACTCCGGCTGCTCGTGATAAGCGATGCAGAGCTGCTCCTCGCCTATGAGCTGCCGCGGCTCATCGAAGCCGCCGGGGATACTCACCGTAACAACTCGACCTGCTTTGAGATGGTCGCGGGCGATCACTTCCCAGTTCTTGCCGAAACGTGCCTCAGAGAATTCATAACGCTCCTTAATCTTCAGCCAATCATCCATGTTCTTGACGGGATAGTTCATTGGGAGCGGAAGCGTGGCCACGCCTTTCATCAGCTTCATCCGCCGCCCCATCCGGTCACGTGAGATGATATGCGCTTCCGTTTCCTCAATCACCCCTCCCGCTTCGCCGCCCATCCAACCCGTATTGACCGGCACGCCGCCGTTCATCGGGCAGCGGTAGCGAAACGCAGAAAAATCCAGTTCTTCCGGCGTTGCGCCCTGGGCGAGCCACTCCTCCTTCAAACCGATGATTGGCCCGAAGATCTCCGTGAAAAGCGGCCTCGCGTTCGCCTTGAACGTCATGTAATCAAGGTATTCCTCTCGGCAAACGCTCATCGTTTTCTTGATTGCTAGATCTGCGTGTGCCTTCCATCTCAACTGTGCTGCCATTTTGCCCCTCATGTAACTTGACTTTGGAACTTACTTACCCAAATTATTTTCATATTCCCATGTCCAGACTTTCAAAGTCTCAGAGACTTGGGAAGTCCGAAATATGAAATTAAATATGTTCATGTACTTGCTTGATACCTAACACCTCACCTCCTCAAATGCTTCACAAATCGCCTCAATGTTCTCAAGCGGGACATCCGGCTCACACTCGGCGTAAAGCATAAGCCCTCCTTCAGGCGAGCCGAGCATCTCAACGGCCTCGTAAATGTGCGTCTTGACCTCCTTCGGCGTCCAGAATGGAAAGCCCTGTCGGTCCAGGTCGAGGTCAACACATACCTTCCCTTTGCATGTCATTTTGATGCCATCCAGCGTGTTGCAACGAACCTGGGGGTTTAGAATCGTAACGCCGCAGTCGATCAGGTCATCGACAATTTCCAGGACGTGCCCATCGGTGTGCAGCCGAACATGAGCGCCGGCGGCTCGGCATGCCCCGAACGTCCTGGCGTAGCCGGGTTTCAGGTGTTTTCTGAAGTGTTGCAGGCTCATCATCGTTGCCGTCTGCGTGCCCAGGTCATCCCCAAAGCCCATCACATCCACGTCAATCTCCAGCCACTTGTCCACCAGTTTCATGTTGTTGTCCAGCACCATCTGAATGAGCCGGCCCAACTCAGGCAAGTCGTCGGCAAAGTCCGTCATCAGGTTCTCGTAACCCCGCACGAAGTGCAGCCGCTCGAAGAAACGATCACCGCCGCCTGTGGTGAGATGTCCAGCTTTGCGGGCGGCTTCGACATGCTTTTGAATTTGTTCCCAATCGCCCCGTCCCCCTCGTTCGCTGTAAACAAGCGAGTCAGGCGGTCGGTATGTCGCGAGGGCACCGTAATCTTCCAAGGGGTGTTTCACGATCTGCCCTTCCATTCCACTCCGCATGTTGAACCAGACGCTACCCCACTTGTCCGTGTAATACTCTCCCTCTCGGTAAGCCGGACCGAAACTGTCAAAGTTGACGCTTCCTTTTCTGAAGCCCGGAAATGTGAGCGGGTGGCGCAAAACCAGTTCCTCCAAATCCTCCCGATAACGGTGCCACGTTGCCGGCATCAAACCGATTCGGCAGATGAGCCACCGCGGATGGCGAAATTCAACGGTCCGAAGGTAATTTTCCCGGTCACTGATCGGTTCGCTCATAGAAATCTTCGCGGCGGAAACCTCGCCGTTTACGGTCCGATAGAATCGGACGAGCACGGGGAGGAAGCCGCAACTCCTTGTATTGGATTGTTCCGTGTGCTGTTTTTGTGGTATAATATCTGTTGGTGTAAGGCACTCCTCTCTTTCATCGGAGCTAACAGTTAAAAAAGCACCCATGTTCTCTGAAAACTGAATGTATAAGGTTGCATACAGTAACGTTGTCTTAGGTTTCTAAAAGACAACAACCGTTGTATGCGTAAAACATTCGACGTTCAACCGAGAACACACTGCGGTCTAAAACCGCAAAGGCTGTCTGTCAACCAGCCTAATGTAGCCGCGTAACAACTGTGGCAGCGAGTTACAAGCCTCGCCCTTTAGGGCAGGGTCGTTGACATCAACCCCCTTGATTATACGCATTCCGTTCCTCCAGAACTTTTATCCTGTGTATGAATAGATCCATCCCTTGACTTCTGAAACATGCCCGTCTTCTTATGATGCTATGTTCCCAAGCTCCACCCGATTCTGCGGGGGCAGTGGCATCCCAAGCAACGGCGCATTTACGATGATTCGCGCATCCCTCCCCAGCGCTTGAAAGGCTTTGTTCAGGGCATCATCGAAAGAAGGCGTTGCATACGCAAAGCCGTAGGAAGAGGCTTGCTCTTCGGTCATTTCTGTCACGATGAACGTCCGCCTGCGCTCAATGGCGCGGCGATGGCTCCACGCCATACAGGTGCTTCGCGGCTCACCTTCGCGACGGGTCAGAATTTGGGCGAGACGCGGCAGCGGAAGCTGCATCAGCCGGAAGCGAGCGAGCTGATCGAGCGCTCCCGCATTCCCACCCACGTTTAAGTCCCCGGTATTTTGCATCCAAGCGTTAGTCGAATCGAGCGTCTGTTGCAGGGCGCGGGCTTCCGACCAATCCGAAAGGTCGGGTTGTTCATGCGCGGAACAGAGGAGGAGGACAATTCCGTTTTCATGCGTGACCTGTTCAGCCATCTCAATCTTCATATAAAGACAGGCGAGGTTCGGACTTGCGCCAATCCCCATGATATAAATATCCGCCGGTTCGACCGGCGTCATGGTATGGTCCTGGCAATATTTCACGGCAGTCGGCCATTCGGCGCGGTGATACCCCGCAAAAACTGTATTTGCGGTAAAGTCGATCTTCATGTTAAAGCCCGACAGGTCACCTGCATCTTGAACATCTTCCCGTTGCGGATTGCCAGGCCCCCAGCCACTGATGGGACGGTTCATCAGGATGTAAGTATGGTTGTGCCGGATGGTATCGCGGCCGGACGCGCCGGGTAGAATGATGCCCGCTCCGCCGTGAAACCCAAAGAGCGAAGGTGCACATCCCCCGACGCCAAACACATAATCCGCCTCCGCCACCGCTTGGTTGACCCATACCGGAGTTCCCATGCGCGTGGTCCCAACGAACGCCAAATCTTCCGCTTTATACGGGTGGTGCTCGACATAGCGCACACGGCGGAGCCAGTCCTCACCAAGTCGTTGCGCGGCTCTGGAGTGACCGTGCATACCAGCGGCATGAACGACGGTAATGTGTGAGTCTGGCACACCAGCCTTGTTGAGCTGCCCCAAGAGGTACGGGCCGATGTTGTGCGGCGGCCCCATGTAACTATCCATGGTGTCTGTGATTAAAAGTGCGACGCGATCCGAAGATTTAACCGCCTCTGTGAGCGGAGGGCACCCAATCGGCTTTTCAATTGCCCGCTTCACGAGGTCAATCGGTTCACCCGAAGTGGGCAAGTCTGGCGGCTTGACAACCGTCTCAATATTTTGCTCCGGAACATTCAGGGACATTGACCCGTTTGTCCAAGGGACTTGAAAGGTAGCCATAATTGTATCCTTATAGATGAAAAGAGGTGTATCAAGCAACAAGGCATATTTCAGAAACCTGTTTACACTTTAAGAACATAATGCGTAAAACGTAAAACGTAAAGAGGTCGGCCATGACGTTTTACGCTTTCCGTTTTACGTTTCAAAGTGTCAACTCATTTTTTGAGGGAATTTGAAACATGTCCCTTTAACCAGATTCTTTTCCAGCAATCACGATGGTAAACTCCCCCCGCGGTAGTGTTTCTTGAAACTTCTGGATAGCTTCGCTCACCACGCCGCGAAAAATCTCCTCAAACTTTTTCGTCAATTCACGCGCGACAACCAGCCGCCGTTCGCCGAAAATCTCCAGAACATCTTGTAAGAATGACATCAACCGGTGCGGAGATTCGTAAAAGATGAGCGTTCGGCTTTCATCGGACAGGTTTGCTAACCGCTGTCTCCGTTTTCCAGATTTGGGCGAAAGGAAGCCCTCAAAGACAAAGTTGTGCAGCGGCAGCCCGGCCACTGAAGCTGCCACGATACACGCGGAGACACCCGGAACCGGCACAATGGGGATATCCGCTTCGATGCACTGTACGACGAGGCGATAGCCAGGGTCTGAAATCGTCGGCGTCCCCGCCTCAGAAACCAGCGCGATTGAATCTCCCGCTTTCATCTGTGCGATGAGCTTTTCACCCTTTTGAATCTGGTTGCCCTCAAAGTAGCTGGTCGTCGGCGTGTGAATCTCATAGTGCGAAAGCAGGTGGCGTGTATGGCGCGTATCCTCGGCGGCGATGACATCCACTTCCTTGAGGATGCGCAACGCCCGCAACGTGATGTCCTCCAGATTGCCAATCGGCGTACTGACGATGTACAGCACGCCGGTTGTACGGTCTGTGTCCGCAGGTTTCGGCATTTTCAGTCCTTCGTTGGTGGCTTGTGTAAATTCGCTGCAAAAGCCTAAACGCCTCACGCTGTCGTCTGATCGGTACTCCCGAACCCACCGCGTGTGTTGGAATCCATTTCTAACACTTCTAACCACTCTGCCGTCTCCACCCTTACGAAAATGCCTTGTGCAATCCGATCGCCGCGTTCGATTGTTACGGGGTGTTCCGTAAAATTGTAGACCTGAATCTTGATTTCGTCATCCTGACCGCAATAATCTTGATCAATAACACCAACCCCATGCGGAATGAGCAATCCACGCTTGCGGGGTGTACCACTGCGTAGTGTCACCATTAACATGTATCCAGGCGGTGTTTCGACGATGACGTTTGCAGGAATTAGTTCAACAGTTCGTGGCTCGATTGTCACGGATTCACGGCAGAGCAGGTCAAAACCGACGGAACCGGCTGTTTCATATCTCGGTAGGGGAAGAGCCTTATCAAGACGTTTGATTTTAACTTTCATGGTATCCATGAACCGGGTTTGTCAACTACCCCGGCCTGTAGGTCAAGGGAACGGGGAAGCGAGGGAACGAGCGAGCGTGGGGACATGTCAAGACGACCACACTCGCTCCCCCACTCCCTCACACGCTCGCCCCTATGGGGAATCAAAGGCGAAAGGGGTTCACAACTTTCGCTACGATACAGTAGGTGGACAAAATTTTGCGCATTTTAAGCGACAGCGATTTTGTTTAGCTTTAGGGACAGGCGGGACTTCCTACGATCCGCTGTCCCTTTTTTGATAACGCCCTTCTGTGCCGCTCTGTCGAGCTGGCCAACAGACTGACGATACAACGCCTGTGCCTGTTGCACATCCCCTGCTGAGATTGCAACTTCCGTTTGCTTCAACGCTTTTCTCAGTGCGGATTTCCGCGGATAGTTTCGTTCCCGTCTTTTCTGAATCAGACGCATCTGGCTCCTGCGTTTCGCGCGGATAGCCTTCTGCTTTTGAGGGCTGGCCAATTCAAATCACCTCCATTCTTTCATGTTTTTTGGTCAGATAACTCACGAGTCGGTTTCAACACTTTTGAGAGAAACCGAGTGAGGCCCAGACTTCCGAAGTTTCAGCACGCGAGTTCAGTTGAGACGATGCGAAACCGTGAGGACACTGACAAAGCAAAGATCTGTATCAAACTTCGGAAGTCTAAGTGAAAAACTCGGTTTCTTCTAACCTTCTTAAAAGTAGTTGTGGGACTAAATGATAGCATAATCCTTCTTTGTTTGTCCATCTTCTTTTGCCATCAATGGAAATTTGAAACATGCCGAATCTTGGGCTACAATTGAGCGTGACATTGTAGCGTTAGGGGGTGTTGACGAACGAATCGTTGAACCAGTGGTAGCCCAAGATTCTATCTTGGTTACGCGCTCAATACCAAGTTAGAAACTTGGGCTACAAGTGCATTTCCCCGAGTTCGTCAACAGAGCCTATTCCATTTGCAGATTTGCTCATTTGCAAATTTCTATGTCACCGAATAATCGCCAGCTTTTCCATGTGTGAGTAGGATTTTCCGTTGACATGCGCTTCCAATCTGCACACATAGATGCCTGTGGCAGCCGCCAGCCCGAAAGCCGTTTGTTGATTCCACCATACCCGCCAAATACGAGGGTTCGCTGAATCCGAGACACCTTGGATACGCCTCACCAGAGAACCGTCAGCCGCATAGACAACAAGATTCATCTCCTCCATCGGTAAGTTTCCCTCTGCCCGGAACACGGTCAGCACATCGGGGGAGCGAGATGGGTTGGGAAAGACGAGCACGCTTGTCCATTCAAAATCAGGTTCAAACTGGACCATTTGCTCAACAGAACCTGCCCCTAATGGATTCACGATGGACGCCCGAATGCGGTTTGCCCCTGTTTTCAATGCCACAGTTGCCGAATAGGTGCGGTTGAACCGCTCCACTTGAGCAGGGACATTTCCTGGGTCCACCACGATTTCAATAGGGAAAGCGGATTCAAAATGACCGGTGATTTGAACCGGGTTTTGATGGGCGACGGGAATCGGATCGATTGTAATCCTCGGCCCCTGCGTGGTTGTTTGAAACGATCGGCTTGCCAAACTATCCAGCGCCACAAGCGCAAGTTGCGTGACTTTACGGACCAATCGTAGGTTAATTTTATCAATCGTATCGCGCGAGGTGCCATAAAATGGGTTGGCTTCGTAGCCGCGGGAATCCTGCCATGGCGTGGTGCTTTCAGTCAGCGTCACCGCGCGATAATCCTCATCCCAAAACGGTTGATGGTCGCTGTTATCAATCGACCCATCGCGGCTCCGCCGAATCGTCAATCCAACGTCATACCAATTGTTGGCGATTCGCAACGCTTCGCTGACCCACACCGACGCATCATCTGTCAGCACCTCAACCAAATCTGTTCTCCAGTTGAAGCCGATCATGTCGAGATTGAAAACGGCAACGATATTTTCGCCGGATCCGTTCCGAGAGTCCGCAGGGCGGACCTGCGATGCTCTCTTGGCATGATACCGACTCCCCATCAGCCCGATCTCTTTGCCATCGAAGGCGATGAACCGCAACTCGTGGTCATAATCGTACTGGCTCAACAGATGGGCAATCTCAAGCATCGCCGCGACGCCTGTCCCATTATCGTCCGCGCCGGGGGCTTCCGATGTCAACGGATTCCAGCCGCGCTCCCCATCCGCCTGGGTGTCATAGTGGGCGCAGAGGATAAAGATTCGATTGCTCGTTGAACCGGTGCGAGGGGGCAACTTCGCAACGACATTCTTCATACCGCTGAACGTCTCAAATTCAACATTCAATCGCGGCGAGCGGCGAAACTGGCTGGCAATGTACTGGGCCGCATTGTCGGAAGCGTCACGGCGGTAGGTGCTCCGTGTGCGATAAGCAATTCTCTGGGGGGCCTGAACATTCTCCTGCAAGGCGATGATGTGCGCTTTGAGGGTTGCCGATTGAACGAGCGGTAAAAGGTCATCGCCGCGATCGGCGGAGGCAATGGAAGGAAGCCAAAAAGTGATCAGGAGAATCACATAGTGCGTGAAATGTGAAACGTGAAACGTGAATTTCCTCATTTCCTTTCTTCCTTTCCTTCCTTCCTTTTGAACGGGCGAGCCGCCCGTTCTACTTCCTTCCCTTCCATCCTTCCTTTCCCCATTTCCTCTTTTCCTGTCGTCTTTAATTCGGCAGAATCTGATAGCCCCGTTTGACAATCCACCCGACGACCATCCAAACACCTCCCATTGTATATTCCCCCATAATCAGCCCCAGAAAAAATGGGCGTGCGCTCCGGTATCCCTTTAACCCACCGTGCCGCAGCAGGATGGATTTCATCAGCCAGCCAATAAAGATGGAAAGGAACATCTCTTGAATCCCCCAACTGCTACCCGTTGTGCAACCGATTGGGTGGAACGGCCACCATAAAAACCGATGGTACATCAGCATGATAAACGATGTAAAGGCGACCCCAACGAGGATAAAGCCGATGTCCCCCCAATTGGTCTCAAGGGGATGGAGAATTCGGGAGACTACATCCGTGTATGCAAGCCTCGGTCCGTTTTGGAAGTTCCATGAGGTGAGATTCTCAGCCCCATGCGTATAGGCAAGGTGCAGAAAGGCATAGCAGGAAATCGGAAAGCAGATGAGAATCGCTGCAATCATGGCGTAGGTCAACTGCCGATGATTCATACGGGTTTCGTCAGCGATCTTAAAAGCGTTCATAAAATGGGGCATCGTCATCTGGGAAATATCGGTCCGAAAGCCTTTGGATTGAATGGCGTCAACCGTGAAATTGGCTGGGCCAATTGCCCGGTGCCCCAACGTCGTGATGAGTAGCATCATCGGGTCAAATGTCGAGTCAACCCGCAGGATGCCCGCGCTCGCAACCTGCCAGGTGAAGAGCATCGCTATCATGATGAAGATGATCGCTGCCAGAAAAGCAATCAAGAACGACATCCCCATGGAAACCGATAGAGAGACATGAACGCAGAGCGCGGCGATGAATCCCCAAACTGCCCATCGATGCGATAGGGCTTCATCGGCATCGGAGACGGCCACGCTTGGCTCAACTTGCTTTGAAAACGCGCGCCGCAGCACGTTTTTTAAGTGGGCTTTGCTACCCCACAGCAGAAAAACGCTCATGGCGATGAACGCCCCCATCTCCTGATGGGAAGCGAAGGTGCGCGTAAATCCGAATTCGCCTGGCGAACTCTGCACCGGGATGCCCATGATCGCGGCGACTAAACACTCCGATTTGTATGCCAGAAAGAAAAACCAGACGCTGAACGATACACGCAATGACAAGAGAAAGGTCACGCCGATAACGGAAGGCTGAAGGTGCATCGGCAACGGGCGCAACGCATTCCACGGCTTATCGGTTAAAATGGCGTTGAGTGGAAAGTCAGTTGGAAGGGAAGGCACAACAGGCAGGTGGGTGTGAAGCCCGTTGATGAGGTGAATGACCGCCGCGATCGAAAATCCGACCCACAGCGCCGGGTGGCTGAAAAATGAATTGAGGTAGCCTTTCCCCTCTGAAGGCATCATCATCTGTGCTGGCAACTGGGCTAATGGGAAGGTAATGCGTTCGTGTTCAATCCACTGCTTTCGCAGGATTGAACACAGACATAACATCATCAGGTAGAGCGAAAGCGCATAAGCCCCCCACCCCATCAGGGGTTTGAGCCACACCGTCCACGGAATGCTCGCCTCCCCTAACGGTTGCTTATAGAAGTTCTGCACCGCTTGAGATTGTCCCACCATCGCCCACTGCGGAAGGTATTGGTGGAAAATCTCACCCCACTCGTTTTCTGGGGTGGCGAGATAGTAAGGGGCGACAAGCGTCGGGAGGAGATACTCTGCGAAGGCTTTGGACGGAATGCTGACACTCACAATCATCATACACCAGATAACCGCGAGCTCAGATGAAGTCAGTACAAATGTGGGGCGTATCCAATACAAAAAGCCATTCAGTCCGAACGCCAGAATGATAATGGCAAAGAGTGGAGCGAGTGGCAGGTGGTTGCTCGAAGGATAAGAGTTGCTCCCAATGTAGGTGTTGTTGTACGGTGTAATCAAGCAGATACCCACCGCACATACAATCCCAATCAAAAAAGCGCGAGGCGTCAGGGAGCCAATCGAGTTTTTGCTCATTATGTTCGTCTATTGCAGCATTATGATTTTGAGCAGGACAAATGTGTGATTTACATGATTCCATGAATCCAAGATTCAAGATTCAAGATGCAGTTGAATCCTGAATCCAAAGTATCAACACCTTTTTCGGAAATTTGAAACATGCCTCAAAACTCACCTTAACGTAACTTAATTTCTCCCCAGGTTGTAGCCAATTTTCCTTCGGATTCAACCGCTAACGGGAATATCGCTTTGCCGTTTTGCGTAATCGTGAAATTATCGTACACGGCGGTTGCCACGTTATCAAGCCCACAAACGGCTAAACCAATCAGTATCGGGTCAGTCATCTTAACGGTGGTGGATTGCAAATCCGTCCATTTCTTCCCATCTTTGGAGATATAGCCGTGGAACTCATCGCCTTCACGAGTGAGTTTAAGCCAGGATTCACCATCTTTCCAAGCGCCGGGGGCAACATTAAGGAACTCCTCACTTGGGCCATCAGCCTTTGCTCGCCAGGTGATTTGACTGCCTCCGCCCCCGCCGCCGGTAACGATGACCTGGGTATTGGGCGCACCGGCGTCAACACTTTGCCGAGCATGTACTCCACCCTTTGACCACTCAGCAGGCAGCTCAATGGAGACCTGACGAACCACGGCTTCAAAGTTCCCGCTGACTTTCGTATACGCAAATCGAAATCCGTCAGCGTTATCCCAGATGTCATGACCGGCACCCTTGATTGTGTACTTTCCATTTTTGATTTGAGTGGACCCCGGGGTATTCTTTGCATCCCCTATATCAATGCTAACCAGGTCCTGGGCATACGCCGTATAACCCACAAGAAACAGTGCGATAAAAAGACTGAGTCGCTTCAAGAGTCGCTTTCTTGGCATTTTTAGTTCCTCCTCTTGTCAGACTGATGCGTAAAACGTGATGCGTGATTTTCACTTTTCACGCATCACGTTTCACTCGTCAAAGTAATTCGCCAATGTCACATTTCAGCGTAGCCCAAGATTCTATCTTGGTTCTCCGAAATGACACTCCGCACGAGCCAACTTAGAAAGTTGGGCTACCATTGGATCCAATTTCTAATGTGACATTGGCGAAGTAATACCACTTCTGATTAAGAACCAAGCATTATCCGATTCAGGATTCAAGACGCAAGATACAATGAATCCTGAATCTTGAATCTTGGGGGTAATGCGGCATTTTCATTCAGAAATGGTATAAGTTTACCGTGACTTGATTTTCCCCCACGTTACGGCCACTTTTCCTTCGGGTTCGACCGCCGTGACAACATCGACACCATCAATCCTGAAGTCCTCGAACACTGCCGTTATCAGCCGACTGGTCGATAGCGCTGACACTGCTAAACCCACAAGGATAGGGTTAGTCATCACGAGGGTTTGCGATCCAAGGTCTAGCCAATTTTTGCCGTCCTCGGAGATATAACCCTGGAACTGGTTACCCTTACGAGTGAGCTTAAGCCAGCCCCCCGTCGTCTTCCAGTCGCCAGGGGCGAGGTCATCGGTTTCATCGTTTGCGCCGGCTTTACGCCAGGTGATTTGAGAACCGCTCGCTCCACCACCGGTCACTGTCGCAATCACATGTTCAGAGTTAGCGGCTATACTTTGCCGAGCCATGATGGCGGCTTTTGTCCACTCAGTCACTATCTCAAGCGAGATCAGATGCACTTGAGCCTCAAAATCGCCGCTCACTTTTTTATATACAAATCTGAATCCATCAGCATCATCCCAGATATCGTGACCGCCTGCTTTAATGGTAATCTTCTTACCCTCTATTTGAGTCGAGCCAGGGAGATTCGCTGCATCTCCTATATCCAAGCTTTCCAGTTGAGCATACGCAACAGCCCCCACAAGCAACATAACTATGAAAACGCTTAGACTGCCGAAGCAGAAAAGTTTTTTTTGCATTTTGTTTCTCCTTAGTAATTAGATGATAGGGTCGGTGCCAGCCCACTACCCCGTTGATAATGTAAAAATCTCTGGTATCCTGGAGGCTGGTCCAGGAATAAATATCAGTACTTGGGAAAAGTCGCCAAAACGCCTTGAACTCAAGTTCAGGCTCAAAGCTAAAGTCCACTCAAAGTGGACTGAAAGTCAGTTGTAGTCGGCTTGAGCCTAATGCTACTAAGTTTTCATATTTTCGCCAACCCTTCTCGCTCCCACGCTCCGCGTGGGAGCAAGTCTTGGACGCTCTGCGTCCAAAGCAATCTGGGACGCGGAGCGTCCGGGCGGCGTTCCCACGCAGAGCGTGGGAACGAGACAAACCAACAATTTGCGAATTCTTAGTAGCATTGGGCTTGAGCCGACTTGAGCTATAAGCCCGATCTTGAGATCAGGGCAACAGAGTTGCGAGTTTTCTCATCTACTGAATATGGCGAATCACCCAAATAAAACCGTATCTTCACCCTAAAACTCGAAATACGCGAAACCGTGAATCCCAAAGATTTCCCCTAAAACCGTCACCCAAAAGCCGTTTCCGACGGTCTCTCCCATGATGAGGCCGAGGAAAAACGGCACAAGATTTCGATAGGATTTTATCCCCCCAGATTTTAGCGCGATGACCTTGGCGAGCCAGCCAAAAAGGAATGACGACCACAGATATTGCATGGTGAAAGTGTTCGCCACGGCATAACCGACCGGATGAAATGGCCACCACAAGAACCTGTATCTCATCAGCGACAAAAAAGTATAGAACAAAGTGCCCATTCCGATGAAGAACAGCGCGGCAGGAGAGGCAGAAAGTGGGTTAATCAACCATCTTTCGAGTTCATCAAACGCCCATTGTCCGCTTTCAACCCGCCACTGTTCACAAGCATCGGCACCATATCGGTAATAGAGATTCAGTGAAGACCACGAGGACACGCCAATGTAAAGAATTATCCCGATGAGTATCGCCAGGGTCAAGTGGCGTCCTTTCACTTTAGACGCATCTGATACCTTGAGCGCTTCAAGTTGAAACGGCATGATGTAGCCGTTTTGTTCAAATGTATTGAATTTCAAAGCGGACAAAATCGTAAGATTCTGAACCCCTAACTTTGCAGTGCCTGTGAAAAGCACCATCACGTCATTCGGCGTTTTCGGGAGAAAAAGCCATGCCATCCCCGACTCCGCTCGAATCCGGGCGAGGACGGTCTGAAACATAAGGAAGATACCCAAAAAGATAAGCCCCCATATTAGAGACAAGCCAGCGACCCATGTCCAAATTATCAAAAGGGCTATTCCTAAGAAACAACCGAATACAGCGGTGCGATACGACATGGCTTCCTGGGCATCTTCAGAAGCGTTGCGGCTAAAGGCATTTTTCATCACGTTCCATAGATGCCGTCTCATCATCCACACGCTCAAGAAAAACAGGGCGAAGAAAGCCCCCACCGCCTGGTCGTTCACATCCGGAAATCTAGTTAAAACCCCGCTGACTTGACCGCCGCGCCATCCCATCGCTGCTGCAAAGATGTGCTCTGCCTTGTTGAGCAGATAGAAAAACCAGAGGCTAAAGGAGACATCCGCGGGAACCATATAGGCAATCCCAATGATGGAGTACATGACGCTGACGTGAAAATACCCGACCGCATTCCATGGCTTTTCGGTCAGATACTGGTCCAATCTGACGTGCATGATTTTGAAAGCAGGAAAGCTTGGGAAATAATGGTGTAGACCGACGGTAAGCTGTATGAGGATAGGGATAGAAAAGCCTACCCACGTCATCTTGTTTCTGAAGAAGGCATTTAAGGCGTCACCCGCTTTCGGTTCTTCAGCCATCGCCAGCGGCGTTTCCAAAATTCTGAAGGTCAGCCTTTCCCGTTCAACCCACTGTTTGCGTATGATTGCACTGATACAAAGCAGAACCAAACAAAGTGCAAAAGCAAAAACGCACCATATCACCAGCGGTTTTATCCATGCTTGCCACGGTACGCTATCCCACCCCCCCGTGTAGAACCCATCTATGACACTCACATTTCTCGGCCCAAACCAGTCCGGGACATAGCGCAAGAAATCCTCTCGCCACATATTTTCGTCAGTCGCGAAATGGATCGGGCCGACCATGTTGGGGATTAAAAACTGTACGAAACCGAAGGAACTTAACGGTGCCCCCACCATGGTCATCGTATAGATGAGCAAAAGTTCGTTTGAGTCTAAGGCGAATCTGCGGGAGAACTTGAACAGTAGCGCATTGACCATGACAACGAGAAAGAAGAAGAACATGACAGATACAGGCGGTGCCGGTAGTGTGTAATCGATCTCCCACTCATACTGCTCAACTATCGGGCAAAGGTAACCGATTACCCCGATAATCGCACTGCCGATCAAGACAGCTCTCCAACTTAAAGCGGTTTTGTCATGATTTTTACTCCTGCTTCCATTTGCCATTCGGTATCTTCGACACGAATAGGAGTTACGCACTTTAAGTGTGCCAATCGCTTGCTGCATCTTGCATCGGATTCAGGATTCAAGATGCAAGATGCAGCATGGACGCATACTTTTCGTCGCCCTTGCGTAAGTCCTAACGAAATGAACCATTGGTTAGTAATCAACCTTCATCCGGCCCCAGGTGGTTGCCAATTTCGAGGCGGGGTCAACCGCTGTCGCCACAGAGCCCAAACCGGCATCCATCACCGTTTTCAAATCCGCTTCGCTCAATGCGACATTAAAGAGCCCGATGTCATCAATGGCCCCTTTAATGGGCTGACTCTTATCTAAGCGGTCCCCAATCGTGACCGATGCAGTATTAGCATCTCCTGGGCCGAAAGGTTGTTCCTTTTCCTGCTTCCCATCCACATAGGCATGAAGAGTCTTGCCGTCGTAGCACGCCGCGAGAAAATGCCATTTGTCATCCTGGACGTTTGTGACCGAGCCACAATCGCTCCAGTTTCCGCCGCTCGTGACCTCTGCATACACCTGACCCTGCTCGTTCACATCCAGGGAGTAGTTCTGTACGCCGTTCGCAGGGTCTTTCACCACCACGATCGACCAGGCCCCTGTCGGTTGTTGCTTGACCCAGGCGGTGATGGTCCACTCCTTTAAGGTGAGGGAGTTGTCATGCGGCACCTCGACATAGTTGCCAGGTTCTCCTGAAAACTCCAGGGCCTTCCCAAATTTCCCATTATTCGTCCAGCCCTCTTTATTGACAAATTTGCCGTTATGCCCATTTCCAGAAGAGTCGGCAACCGTCTTACCGACACCCTCATCGCAGAGCCAGATAGCGACGGCGTTTGCCCGGTTGATGGCTGCATCGCCAAAAGGCACCATCAAACCTACGATACAGAGTGTAAGCAATAGACAAAACAGTTTGTTTAACATCTGAATCCTCCTTAATAAACCTTGATACGACCCCAGGTGGTCGTCAATTTCGAGGCGGGGTCTACCGAAAGCTGTCGGTTGAGCCCCTCGTTCATGACCGTATTCAAATCCTTTTCGCTCAATGCGACATTAAAGAGTCCCACGTCATCCATGGATCCTTTAATGGGCTGACTCTTATCCAGGCGATCGCCAATTGTGATCGATGCTTTATTGACATCTCCCGCGCCGAAGGGCTGTTCTTTTTCCTGCTTCCCATCCACGTAGACGTGAAGAGTCTTGCCGTCGTAAGACGCCGCGAGAAAGTGCCATTTGTCATCCTGGACGTTTGTGACCGAGCCACAATCGCTCCAATTGCCTCCGCTGGTAATCTCTGAAAACGCCAGTCCACCCTCGTTCATATCCAGGGCGTAGTTCTGAATGCCGTTTGCGGGGTCCTTCACTAGGACAACCGACCATTTTCCCGTCGGTTGTTGCTTGACCCAGGCGGTAATGGTCCACACCTTCAGCGTGAGGGCATCGTCATGCGGAATTTCCACATAGTTGCCGGGGGCTCCGGCAAACTCCAGGGCCTTTCCAAATTTTCCATTGGTCCAGCCCTCTTTGCTGACAAATTTGCCGTCATGCCCATTGCCAGAAGAGTCGGCAACTGTCTTTCCAGCCCCCTCATCGCAGAGCCAGACAGCGACGATATTTGCCGAATCAATCTTTGCAGTAGCTGGATACCCCATGATTCCAGCGAGGCAGAACATTGTTAGAAGAGAAACTAAATTCCTCACCATCTCCATCCTCCTTTCGATTGTCTGTTACCAGAAAATACAATGAAAATCTCAGAATATCTTATTGTGCCTACTTTACTGATGAGACGTTGTATTTGGACGAGCTCTTCTGATTTTGGATTATAGAAAAAACTGCATTTTCGGTGAAATAGGCATTTTCAGAAAACGGTTGATACTTTGAGATTTCGATACACTAAATCCGGCGGAACCGGATGCGTGAAGCGTGATTCTTTTCACGTTTCACTAAACAGTGTCAACATATTTTTTCAGAAATTTGAAACATGCCCAAATTTCTAACTTTTCACTTGACCAATCCGTTTTCTTTTGATATAATAATGTTCTAGTTAGTAATAATAATTGTTACTAATAACAAGTAAAGGTTATTCCATCATGTGTGCTAAGTTCTTTGAAGACCTGAGTGAAGCGCTCAGGGGTGAAGGTTATCGATTTACACGTCAACGTCAGATTATCCTCGACGAGCTACGAAAACGGGAATGTCACCCCAGCGCGAAAGAGGTATATGATGCCGTCAAGGTGCGCCTTCCGAACGTTAGCTTGGGCACAGTTTATCGGAATCTCAGGATTCTGGAAGAACTGGGTCGGATTCGCCGGCTAGCGCATGGAGAATCTTCCCGTTTCGAGGCAAACCTGAGCGACCACTATCATCTAATCTGTACAAAGTGCTATCAGATTTTTGATGTTGACACATCGATTCTGGAAAAGCTTAACACACAGGAATTGGAAGCCAATGGTTTTGAAATCAATGGGCACAAGCTGGAGTTGTATGGTCTGTGCCCCAATTGCAGTAATCTATGATGTTCGCGCCTTTCTCTGGGGCAACAAGAGACGCTGCCCGGTTGAGGGGGACACGAACGAGCTACAGAGGAGACAAAATGGCTGAGAAGAGACATGCAACGGGTCTTGTTCAAGCAGGCGACCTGACGAAAAGGGTTGGCGTTGAACAGATTCGTGCGAAGGGTGTTGATGTGGAGAAACTCCTCGAACTGCTGATTGATGCAGCAGGTGCGGAGTTCACCACTTACTATTATTATACCATCCTCCGGATGTACCTGGCCGGTAATGAGGACTATAAGGAAATTTGTGAGGATGCGCGGCTCGAAGATCGCGCCCACTTTGAACTGATCACACCGCGTATTTACGAACTCGGTGGCGGTATTCCGAAGGACATTCGGGATTTCGCGGATCGCTCAGGCTGTCCCGATGCGTACTTGCCTGATGACCCCACCCCCACGAATATCTTGACCGTCCTGCTTGAGGCGGAACGGTGCGCTGTCCGTACATGGAGTGAGGTTTGTGAACTGACCCTCGGCAAGGACCCGCGGACTTATGACATGGCAGCCCGCATCCTGAATGAAGAGGTGGAGCACGAAGCTTGGTTCATCGAACTGCTCAGTAAGGAACGTGATGGAATCGTCCGGCCATCCGGGCACTTCCGCCGCGGCACACCGGGCCAAGCGCCATACAGCAAGAACGCCGGCTTCTACAATCCCTAGTTGACTTGGAACGGACACAAGCATGTGTCACTACACTGTTGAGTTGATTTTGCCCGATGGTAATAAGCACCGTTTAGATGTCGCCGCAGATGAGGTGATTCTCGAGGTTGCTTACCGAGAAGGAGTTGATTTGCCGTCGATGTGTCTCATGGGGTGGTGTATCACCTGTGCGGGGCGGCTGGTTGGTGAGGGTATCGTAGACCAATCAGCTTCACGCCGATATTACCCTGAAGACGCAGAAGCGGGCTTTGTGCTTCTCTGTACGGGAAAACCTCGCTCGGATCTCTGTATTCGGACGCATCAGAAAACGGCGCTGCGTGACCACCGTATCGCCTGTGGATTGCCGACACCACGCGGGTAAACTTCTCAATGAATTTATGCAGGCTCTCTCTGTTCATTCAGAGTTGAGCCTGTTTTTTTTCGTGGAATTATTTAGCTGGGATGGAACCTAACCCCCCGGCCCCCTTCCCTTTTGGGAAGGGGGTGTCTTCTCCCCTCTCCGCTTCGGGGAGGGGCCGGGGGAGGGGTTCTGGAACACCCTCTAAGTGAGCAAGTCGTGTTTTTTTCGACAGATGATGCAACACTTGATGACACGCGTTCAACAGAATATAGAGAGGTATCGAAAAGGCGAGGCTGTCCTTCACTTGAGAGGAGCGGAGGGTCAGCCGTTGCCCAAAGTCGATGTATTGGTTCAACAGGACGAACACGATTTTCGCTTCGGATGCAATCTGAATCTGTTTGACCGGTTCGAGACTCCCAGAGAGAACGAGAAGTACAAGCAATATTTCGCAAGGCTGTTCAATTATGCGACGATTGGCTTTGATGAACCGGAGTCAGAACCGGATCGTGATGTTCATACGGACGAGATTGTTGCGTGGTGCCGGACCAATCGTATCATGATGAAAGGGGCTTTATTCGTCACGACGTCCGGCCAACGCGATTCCGTCGGAAATCAGATCGCCGAGGTGATGGCGCGTTATAAAGGTGCGATTAATCACTGGCAGGTGGTGAGTGACCCCGCACACTTTCTGAATCAAGTTGCTTTGAATCCCGATGAAATCGGGGTTGAGCGGGTCAAACAGTGTTATCAGTGGGCCCGTCACGTCCATCCAGAGGCAAGGTTAATTCTCACCGGAAGGGATGTTATGGATGGCGAAGGGACATTTGCCCCATTCCTCAGTGAGATTCAAGGCGGCGATCCGGCTTACAAAGCGTTGGGAGAGGGCACCCTAATTGATATTATAGGCATTCAAATTCATGAACCGTTAGGGACGCGCCCAGCGCCGGCAAAGGTGTTGCGGACGCTTGACCGATATGCAACGTGGGGCTTACCCATCCATATCACGCAACTGGCGCTGCCTTCTGATGGACGGCCGATTCGCAACTCGTGGAAGCAGGGAGCATGGACAGAAAGAGAACAAGCGGATTACGCCGTTGCGCTTTATACAATCTGCTTCAGCCATCCAAACGTTGAGGCGATTAGCTGGGCAGATTTATCTGACCCCAGCCCCCCGCCCGCGGGGGGCTGTCCCCGTGGACGGGGACTGGGGGGGGCTTCACAGGAAGGGTGTGGGCTCTTGCGGGCAAAACTCTATACAAAGCGTATCTACAAGATTTTACGCAAACTCATCCATACGGAGTGGCAAACCCACACATCCGGCGTTTCTGATGAGAAAGGCGATTTCTGCTTCCGAGGATTTTACGGACGCTATCATGTAACGGTCATTGCCCCTAACGATGTTCTACATACCGCAACGATACACTTGACTCAAGGCGGGAACAGGGATTTCACCATCACATTGGCTTGATTTCGGTTGCGGCGATGAGGTTTATAGACTGGAGGAAGTTTTAACTTTACTAACTTTTGTGGTCATTGGTTCTACAAGTGAGTAGTGGAGTGGTGAGTGGTCAGTGATGGCGTGACACCCCTCACCCCCCACCCCCCTTGTGGGTGTTGAGGCCGCTATGAGCACCGTTACGTGAGGGTGATACGCCCCTTGCGAAAGTTAATCGTCAAACGCTGGCCGCGCAGAAAGTCTAGTCCGAGGACGCCATCCACTGGAGCGGTTGGCGGCAACGTATGGCAGATGAGAGGAAAGTTTGTGTGCACCTTTCCGAGCGCCTCAATTCTGTCTATCGAAAGGCGCGGGACAAACTCAACGCCGCTCCTGGTCGTCATTGGCACACGACCCGGGACAACTGCCGGGTCATAGCCGATGGATACCAGTATCGCTGCATTGACTATTGTGCGTGTTGCCCCTGTGTCAAGTGCGAGTCGAGCCTGGGTATCGCCCGTTGGTCCCCACAGGCGTGCCTGTACGATAATAAGCCCCTCGTGTGGATTGAACATTGTGCTCATAGGACGATTACCGTATCCTTGGGTATTGTTCCGGTGTAAAGAAACGCAGAGTGTTTCAGGCGCAGTTCAACTGCCTTCCGATAAACCTCGTCCCGATCCTTACTGTGGCAAACTACCTTACCGCGCACGACTTCCATGTGCTCATTTACTTCCGGGTCTTCGACCAGCACCCACTCCGAATCAAAGCGTGAATGAATTTCCACATGAGTCAATACCTCGTTCATCAGTGTCCTCCTACCTTATGTTTTATACCATTTTCCATCTATACGACTATCGAAACCATCATGTTTCACTATCTTAGGAGTTACGCACTTCATTCCCAACTGCGTAACTCCTATATCTATCAGCATTATACCACAGCCTGAAAAAAGAATCAACAGGAGTCATGATTCATTCCATCCCCTTACTCAATCACTCACCATCCTTAGTCCCCTGGTATCGGCAACCATAACCCACCGGTCTGAACTGCTAAAACCCTTTGTGAGGGGTCGTTGATACCAATGACGTCCACCTTGATTCGCGCTTCTCGACACCGTTTCAGGACCTCTAAGAAGGTGTAGCTTCCTTTGCACGGTTCATCGGTCACCAGAATGAAACGTCGTTCAGCCTCTGGCCGAAATTGCACCCATGCGATCGCTCTGACAATGGCATCGTAAGCCCGCTCATCGCCGCCGATCTGAACATTCTCTAATAAGCGTTCATACCTCTGATAATCCCGGGTTTGGGGAAAGACTTTGGCAGAGGATTTGAACGTCACAACCCCCAGGGTGAAATCGAGCGGTTTCTGTTGAAAAATCTCCACCATATTGACCAGATGATTTCTCACCGCTTGGATGTTATCCCCCATACTGCCGCTGGCATCCAACAAGAAGACGATATCAACGATTGATGAACTGGTCCCGCTCGCGATGCCTCCGGCAACCGTCTGTAGCACAGCCCCCATCTGCGCATCACGGCTAACGGTTTGTGCCTCACCCGTTTCCGCTACGGCTTCTTGCTTTTGTGAAAAGTCCCGTTTAATCTCTACCTGCTGGTGAGATTGTGGCGATTCGACAGCGATTTCGACAGCTTCGTTAATCGATTCCTGTGCATCCTCTCTCGCTTGGTTCTGATCAAGGAATGGGGAGTTCACCGTTGGCGACAATTGTACATCCGTATGGAGTGGATGCGCGATCGTGGGAGGCTGTTGCGCAATTCGCTCTATTTGCCGGTCTGTGATCTTTGGCTCCTTATGAGCACTGGAAGGGGTGCGCCTTGCAGGTCGCTGGGCCTGCGTTTTGGGACGAGGGATACTTTCTGCAAGTCGCCGGGGCTGCGTCTTGATATGAGCGACGTTCCTTTGGGGCGCTGATACATGGATGAGTTGGGTCTGCCGTTGGACTTCAATGAGTTCAGCAACAATTGGCTCCGGAATAGGTGTGAGCGGTTGATACCAGTCCGGGAGTTTTATGACAATCACAAAAGCCACCATGAGGTGTAAAAATAAAGAGATAGTGAATGAGATACGTGTACGCCGTCTATATGGGGTTTGATTATACATTGGATTCCGCCAAGGTTAGGTATTGGGATATTAGAAGTTGGGACAATTTCCTCTAAGATAGAATCACAGATGCACGGGTTCTAAATGATGACCGAGCCTCACCTGGGTAGTCGCCGCACCCACAGGTAAAGCGCAAGATTCATCCCGCCAATAAAACCGAAGATGTATGATTGAATTCCTATCAACGTGTCATAAGATTGCTCTACGACTAAGCCCCCGAAAATTGGGATACCGAGTGCAAGCATCACATAAACGGTTGTTCCCGTTGCTCCCTTTGCTTCCCAAAATGTAATCTCTCGTCTCAACACGCGCAGATATTCCCGAGCCCACATGCGCGCCGTCCATTTGCCGTGACCATAACCCAGGACGGTGCCGAGTACGAAACCGATGATGCACCACCGGGAATCGGCCCGACCCGCCAGGGTGACAGCGGTGATCCGTGACCAGATGAAAAACCCCACTACTGAAGTCACGATGAACGCGATCAGGATGATAGATTTCATATAGAAAGGCAACAGTCGGCGATGCAGGCGCTCCAGTCGATGCCCTTTTTTATTTTTGAGGGTGAGTTGTTCATATTCAGCGCGACGCCGTTCTGCTTCTGCTCGCTCTTTTCGTTGTCGTTCCGCTTCAGCACGATGATGTGCGGCTTCTGCTTCTTCTCTTTTGCGTTGTTCTTCTGCTTCATATGAGGATTGGGAAGACTGTCCTCTATCGTATTGTGCGCGTTTGGCAGGGTCGCTCAGTACCTCGTAAGCCTCGTTGATTTCTTGCATTCGGCGCGTGGCGTCGGAGGATTTATTCTTGTCTGGGTGATACTTCTGAGCCAGTCGTTTATAAGCACCTTCTATAACTGTTGATTCAGCAGAAGGATCAACTTGTAGAAGCTTGTAGTAGTTTTTGTTTTCCATAAGTATGCGTACTCTCATATCTTGTTAATACCCCCCTTGTGCTCGTGGGCAAAAGGAAAGCCAACACGAATGCAGTAAAAGACTCGCTCCGGATATTTTCCCTTTGCTTTTTTCAGAGCTTCAAGTGTCGTTTGCCCCAAAAACCATTCTCCAGTGTCGGGTTCAATCATTGCAAACATACCCTTTTGTCCCTTTAACGAGTGGACCATTGCTAGAATTTCCTTAGAGGGTCTTTTTATTTCGGGTATCTTCATCTTTCATTACCTCCTGTCATACGATTTCCGATAATGTCTATAAGTTCCGCGTGGCATAATTCACAGCATTCCGAAAGAGCACCAACCCATCTCCCTCGTCTGGCACCTCCTCCCGCGTCCAGCGGGGGTGATTGAATCGCGTGAGGAAGCGTTCAGGGTGAGGCATCATGCCGAAAATCCGGCCGGTGGAGTCGCAGATTCCAGCGATGTCGCGGTCAGAACCATTCGGGTTGCCGGGATATTCAGGGGCTGAACCGCTGGGTGAGATATAGCGAAACACAACCTGTCTATTGGATTCGATCTGATCAACAACGCCCTGTGGCGCAGTGAAACGCCCCTCCGCATGGGCGACGGGGAGATAAACGCGGGGTTTCAAACCTTGCGTAAAAACACACGGACTCGCTTGCGTCTGCAAATGCACCCAACGGCACTCGAACTTCGCAGAGGTATTCATCGTGAGCGTTGCCTGCTGCGTCATCTGCGAATCCAGACGTGGCAACAATCCGGCTCTCACCAACACCTGAAAGCCGTTGCAGATGCCGATGATTAGTTTGCCAGCTTCAACAAATTCCGTCAGCGAATCAGCGAGCTTGTGTTTCATCTCGTTTGCTAATAGAATCCCCGCGGCGATGTCGTCACCATAAGAGAAGCCACCGGGAATCGCCATAATCTGGTAATCGGTGAGGCGCGTCTTACCGGCGATCAGGTGATTGATGTGAATCAGGGCTGTTTCCGCCCCGGCGAGTTGAAAGGCATGTTCAGTTTCATAATCGCAGTTGGTGCCTGCGGTGCGAAGGATGAGGACTTTGGGTTTCATCTGTATCACCTTATTTGTCAATTTCATCATGAGGAGAAGAGTCCGAATTAAGTAAAATACGCAAATCCTGCTCTGGCAGTTCCTTCCCCCGAAATGACAGTACCATACGAGTTTTTCGGTTAGTTCCCTCGCCCTCCGTCAAATCCCTTCCTTATTTCTCCTCCCCCCCGCTACACGGGGTCTCGCTTCGCTAGAGACTTGTGGGAGGAGATGTCACGAAGTGACAGAGGAGGGGGAGGAGAGGGTTAGGGTGAGGGGGAAACCTCGTATTGTGCTGCTTGCCCCCCAGATGTGATTGAACAAGCTGGCAGCATGTTCTACAGAAAATTTCACCGGCAGAGTTGACGCGGCGCATATCGGGATGTCATCTGCGGCACTCGCAGGCTTTGAAAGTGCGAAGGGGTGTAGAGGCTATCAGGAGGGCCAAAAGCAGAATCAGGGAGAATGAGTCCATCGGTCAAGACTGCCAGAGCGACTCCTAACGCTTGCACAAGTTGAAAATAGGACTGCATAAGTCTCCCCGGGATTGCGCGAACCAGGAACGACACAGCAAAATAGGACGGGATATGTTCAACTTGCTGAATCAGTTTCTTTTGGAGCACTCCACCGATATTGTTGTGTTGAATCAGCCAACGGAGGTACTCCCTTGACAAGTCATCTGGGCCTTCTAACGGAACGGCATCAAAATAAATAGCGATTCCAGGCTCCGGATGCATGAAGGTGTAAAAATTATCCGGCTGGATAGGTTCGTCAGAGGACATGGTGAAGATCTCGCGCTTCCGAAAATGATAGAGCCCAAATCCTCGGAGGAAATCAGAATTTCCCATCTGCCGCTGAATTTCGGCCTCTAACTCCTGTTTCGTTAATTCTTTTTCATCGAATGGATAAACATGTAAACCCACACTCATGGCAGTTTTCCTTGAATCGGCGAATCATCGAATCAATGAATTGACAGATCATCTTGCACAATACGCAATACGTATTATTACGTTTCACGTTTCACGTTTCACGCTTCATCACCAGCGAAACGTTCCTTGCCAGCTCTCCTTGAGCCGATCCGTCGTCGTCTGTAAGATCTCATCCCCGTCGATGCCTTTGACGACAAAATCCGGGCTTTCGAGCACCCTCCCGATGCAATCGATCGGGACACCCGCCATGACTTGATCAAACGCCGCCCGTTTATCAGGCGCGATTTCCACAATGAATCGGCTGTTGGATTCGGAAAAAAGCAGGACGTCATCTGCGGTGACGGCTGCATCGCGGGGAGCGTTTGCGAGATGGAGTTGCATACCGAGTCCCCCGGCGAACGCCATCTCCGCCGCCGCGACGCCGATGCCGCCTTCCGAGCAGTCGTGACTGGAACGAACCAGCCGCTGATCGATAGCGCGACTTAACGCGCGCATCGTCCGCTTCCCTTCATCAGGGCGCACAACTGGCACGCTATTTCCGATGAAGCCGTGTATGGCATAATAGTGTGAACCCCCAAGTTCAGCGTAAGTTTTGCCGACGACATAAATCAGGTTCCCCGGAGATTTTGCATCCATCGACACCGCCTTGCTGACATCAGGCATCACACAGATGGCAGATATCAGCAGCGTCGGTGGAATCGCAAGCTGTTCGCCGGTGGTGGTATCGCGGTATTCGTTGTAGAGGCTGTCCTTCCCGGAGATGAAGGGCGTGCCGTAGGCAACTGCGATGTCGTAGCAAGCCTTCGCCGCACGCACCAGGCCCCCGAGCCGATCGGGTTTGTCGGGATTCCCCCAACTGAAGTTATCGAGCAAGGCGGTCCGCTCGACATCCCCGCCGACAGCGATGACGTTGCGCAACGCTTCATCAATTGCGGAGGCCGCGCTGTGATACGGGTCAATGTCCCCATATTTGGGGTTGATGCCATTGGCGATGATGACGCCCTTTCGTGAACCAAGGACAGGAGTCGCGATGCAAGCGTCACCCGGTCCATCGTTTTCGGCACCGACCAGCGGCTTGAGGACCAGCCCCCCCTGAACCTCGTGGTCATACTGCCGAATCACCCACTCCTTGCTTGCAACGTTGGGGCTGGCGAGGATTTGACAGAGGTCTTCGGTCAACTCTCTGGAGTGCGAAAGCTCTGCTTTCGCCGGTGCAAAAGTAGAACTTTTGCACTCCAAATCTGGTTCGGGGTGTTGCGGTGGGTTCCAGATTGCCTGTTTCGTGAGACGCGGCAGACCATGATGGAGGAAATCCATATCCAGCTCGGCGACAATTTCCCCTTCGTAATACACACGCAGCTTGCGGCTGTCGGTGAACTTCCCTAGCACTGTGGCTTCGACCCATTCCCCCTCGCAGATCGACATCAACGCATCCAGATTCTCAGGCGGCACAGCGATTACCATCCGCTCTTGCGCTTCCGAAAGCCAGACCTCCCACGGCGCAAGTCCTTCATACTTGAGCGGCACGCACTCCAGATGCACTTCCGCGCCCGTTTCCTCCCCCATCTCCCCAACCGCGGAGGAGAAACCTCCCGCGCCGCAATCCGTGATGGAATGGTAGAGCCCGCGGTCCCGCGCTTGCAACAGCGCATCGACAATTTTCTTCTCCATGATTGGGTTGCCGATCTGCACCACACTCCCAAGGTTCTCAGAAGTATCATCCAACTCCAACGAAGAAAACGTTGCCCCGTGAATGCCATCGCGTCCGGTGCGCCCGCCAACGGCGACGATGAGATCGCCAGGTTCCACCTGCTTGTCGCATCGCTCCCTCGGAATCAGCCCAACGTTGCCACAAAAGACCAGCGGATTCCCCGTGTAACGCGAATCGAACAGGATGGCACCGTTTGCGGTCGGGATGCCCATACGATTGCCATAGTCACGCACACCAGCGACGACGCCCTTGAAAACCCGTTTCGGGTGAAGTGCCCCTTTGGGAAGCTCGCCATAAGGCAGGTCTGGCAGACCGAAGCAGAAAACGTCGGTATTCAGGATGGGCTTTGCGCCAAGTCCCGTGCCGAGCGAATCCCGAATCACCCCGCCGATTCCGGTGCCCGCGCCGCCATAAGGCTCAATGGCAGAGGGATGGTTGTGCGTTTCGACCTTGAAGACCACGTTATACCGCTCATCAAATTCGATGATGCCGGCGTTGTCGGAAAAGACGGAGACGCACCAGCTTTTGTTAATCTCTCGCGTCGCTCGCATGATTGTTGTCTTGAGCAATCCGTCGATAACCTCCGTTTCACCCCCCCCCTCCTGTCCCCCCCCGCGGGCAGGGGGGGAGGGGAATTCGGTATACTCGATTAAGCCACGAAAGGTCTTGTGGACGCAGTGTTCAGACCACGTTTGGGCGAGCGTTTCCAGCTCAACATCGGTGGGGTCTCTTCCCAATTGGGCGAAGTAAGCTTGGATGGCTTGCATTTCGGCCTGGTTCAGCGAGAGCAATCCCTCGCGGCTGATGCGCAGGAGTTCTGCCTCATCAGCGTTTAAGATTGAAATCTGTTTGACGTTCATTTTCAGGTCAGAGCCCTCCGAAGGTTTCCAACCTCGATCACAGATCGGGGTTGGTTGTGACTTAGAGCCTATCCTAAAAGTCCGTCTTCACCTTTTTCGCTCCTGTCGGATTGCCACATCCGACAGTGTGGGCGGGGTCTGGATTTGTCAATCCAGACTGAGCGCAATCCACGCCGATCATTTTTAGGATAGGCTCTTAGTTTGGCTTTGTTAAATTCGGGGAACGATCGTCTCGTAGAGCCTGCCGTGCTCGTCCGAGAATCGGACTGGCTGGTTCACCAGGGAGTGGAACAAGCGAGCCGCATGCTCTACGACTAGATTGCCAGTTTAATTTAACAAAGTCAAGTTAGTTTGATATTCATTAGACTTATTGAATCTCCGCTTGAATTGTCCTTTGAATTGTTTCGATACCAAGCATAATCTCACGAGAAATGTCACTATTTTTGTTTATCGATGTGTTCTTACTTCATTGGCATTTGTATCATCAGTAGTATACCAAAAAACAGATTCGAGAGCAATCCAAAAACTGGACTTTTAACGCTTGACTTTTTTTCACGGGTATCCTATAATGGCAGCCTCATCAGTTCACGATTAACGGAAACTCCTCCCCCGTGACATCTTCCCTACCTTTCTCCGAAAAGGGTTGAGAGGAAAGGGAGCGGGTGGGGTCAGAAAGGAAATCATGTCATACGGATGGACTTAAGCCTGCGAATCAATTCGCAGGCTCATAGCTGAAGTCGGCTGAAGCCTAATGAGATTGGTTTCAGTCCACTTCAGTGGACTTGAGCTTTTAGCCTGAACTTGAGTTCAAGGCGTCGAGATCCCTTAAGTTGATCCCTATGGGTCAGAAAGGAAATCATGTCCACCTACTTATCATTCCTGGTTCTCCCTCTCTTTGCCCTTTCGATAGCTCTGGCGGATTCTCGCACCGGGGAGGCAGGAGCCTTGCCGACTCCGACTTTTACCGATGTTGCCAACGAAGCGGGTATCAAGTCCATCACCTACAGTGGAAGCGCGGAAAAGCGGCATTTGCTCGAATCAGTGGGATGTGGCGTGGCGTTCTTTGACTACGACAACGACGGTGCCCCGGATGTATACCTCGTCAACGGTTGGCAGATTACCGATAGAATGCCGTCGATTCGAGGCAAAAACGTCCTCTACCGAAACAAGGGAGACGGCACCTTCGAGGACGTCACGGACCTGGCTGGCGTTGGCGATGACAACTGGGGCGTTGGGGTGTGCGCAACGGATTACAACAACGATGGTTGGCTCGACCTGTATGTGACGAACTTTGGCCCAAATTGCCTGTACCGCAATAATGGCGATGGCACCTTCACAGATGTCGCCGCACAGGTAGGCGTTGCGGATGAACGCTGGAGCACGGGAGCGGCGTTTTTTGATGCAGATGGGGATGGTGATTTAGACCTGTATGTTGTCAACTATGTCACTGCTTCGATTGAAGACGTGTTGAACGCGGAGCCATCATTGGACTGGAATGGCGTTACGAAAGTCATGACGGGGCCCCGTGGCTTAAAGGGAGCTGCCGACGCCTTCTACCGCAACAACGGTGACGGCACCTTTACAGAAGCCACGGTTGAGTCTGGACTGATTGACATCGGCGAGGCTTATGGATTAGGGGTTTGCGCGACGGATTATGACCTGGATGGCGATGTGGATGTTTACGTTGCCAATGACGCAGGTCCGAACTATCTGTACCAGAATAACGGCGATGGGACGTTCATCGAAGTGGGGCTATATGCAAATGCAGCCGTCGCTGGCTCCGGCGCTCCCCAAGCCAGCATGGGGGTAGATTTTGCGGACTACGATAACGATGCGGATTTTGATGGATTTGTGACCAATTTCAGCGGCGAATGCAGCACGCTCTATCGGAATCTTGGCGATGGGTTTTTTGAGGATGCCACGGAGTCCGCTGGACTTTGGCAACCGACATATCTGCCGATGAGTTGGGGAACAGGCTTCTTCGATTACGATAACGATGGCGATTTAGACCTGTTCATTGCAAACGGGCATATCTATCCACAAGTCGACGCCCATTTAGAATATGGCGAAACCTATGCCCAAATCAATCAACTGTTTGAAAACCGCGCGGGCCACTTTGAGGAAGTGACATCAGCGGCGGGGCATGGTTTTCAAGTGCGGCTATCGAGTCGTGGCTGCGCCTTCGCCGACTACGACAATGACGGGGATGTGGATATTCTCATCACCAACATGGATGCGCCACCGACGTTGCTCAGAAACGATGGCGGGGTACAGAGAAACTGGCTGATTGTGCAACTCGAAGGAACGATCAGCAATCGGGCAGGAATTGGGGCTATCATCCGTGTAAAAACCGGTGACCGGATTCAGATGCGGGAGATTCGGTCTGGCAGTAGTTATGTGTCGCAGAACGACTTGAGGGCGCACTTAGGTTTGGGCAATTATGAACGTATCGATGAAATTGAGGTGAGATGGCCGAGTGGGGGCATCTCAAAATTAACGGATATTCCTGTCCGGCAGATTCTGAAGATTGTTGAAGAAACAAATCGCTAACTAAATGAGGGTTGGTCATAATTCGGATGGAATCTTTATGTAGCCCAAGATTCTATCTTGGCCCCTTGTGCAAGGGCCAAGATAGAATCTTGGGCTACGACTGCCTTCCCTGGGAATTATGACCACCCCTCAACTAATGATAAGTGCCAAGACATAAGTTTTCGTCGTTTAGACCTTTAAGGTTTTAGAAACCTTAAAGGTAGCGAGTGCGAAAATGTGTGGGTTCTTTGGGAATTTCTGTGGTAGCCACAAGATGTAGTGGTGTGAACAGACGGAAAAAGGTGGTAGAATGACAGACCAGGAGTAACCCCACAAGACAAAGCAAACGAGGAGAACCGAAAGATGTCTGCCATAATCAGAATTCCCCTGGATATCCCCCGCTTTGCGGGATTCAAAGCAACCTGACGTTCGAGTGCTGAACATTGAGTGAAACGAAGCAGGTGAGTACATCATCACGGTGGAGAGTACCCCCGCTTTGCGGGATTCAAAGCAACCTTTTTCATGCGACGTGCAAGAAGTGTG
>CAZOAL010000016.1:0-153850 GCA_964577695.1 uncultured bacterium
GTGTCGCTTCGCTTATTGACGCTAAAGTATAAACTTCTTTCGTGGAATTATTTAGAGCTATTGCTTCAAACCGGTTTTTGCCTCAAAGGTAAATCGCTGCCCCGAAAAATCACATATTTTAATTTGCCCGTTGGACATTTCCAATGCGCTAATGATTTCGCTGTGGTGATGCTCCCACAACGGATGGAGGCGAAAATCGAGCTTAACAATCGCTTGTTCCTGCCAAACGATCAGCTCATCATTTGCGCGGAAAATACCCAAAATCTGGCCATCTTCTGCTTCGTAGTAATTCAGAATCCGCCCCTCTTCTCGCTCCAATTTATAAATCTCGATATATGACTGGAGGAAAATGGACCCTTCTGTTTGTGAGTAAAAGCAGGTAATTGGACTTCCGAATCCAGCCACAAATAAAGCCGACCAAAGGTGCTCTTGCGCTTTGGAGACTTTGAGGTGGCAAAACCCTGGCAACCAATGGTCTAAAGCGTCTCCAAGATAATTCCAACACAAAGGTTGTTCCTTGAGAATCTCTAAAATTCTCATTTTGTTCTCTGCGGGATATCGCGTGACTTTCAGGGAAAGCCCATCATCGAATTCCGAGTATATTTCAATGGTCCCCATTGAACTGCCCTCCCCATCCGTCTGCACACGAGCGCCCCCGTCGGGCAGACGGCTGCGCATCGGGCCCCCACGCTTTGAAGCCCTTCCTCAATACGGCGGTTGAAAGGCACATCCACCCGTACATTAAACCCTCGACCAATAAACGTCAGCCCAAGGGATTCACTCGCTTCCTCGGCAATCTGGACACAAAGTCCACAAGAAATACACTTGCCGGGGTCATAAATGACGCCATGGTTTACATGGGGTCTACAGCGGTCTAAAGAGATTTCAAGGTATTGCTTCGGCGGCTCAAGTGGCCGGCACTCTCCCTTATATCGATTCGGATTGGCCTGATAAGTGTCTGCATAACGCCTCAACTGACAGTCATCCGCCTTGAGGCACCCGCAACGCAAGCATCGGAGTGACTCGGAGAGGGCTTCTTCAAAAGAAAGGCCAGCCGCCTCACCTCCACCCCCCCCGCCCGCGGGGGGGACCAGAGATGCTCCCCTGGGTCCCCCCCGTGGACAGGGGGGGGGGCTGACACGCTCTCCCTCACTGACGCCTTCCATTAGTTTTTGAATCTCGTGCGGATGCAGCTTGCCAATGTGGACGGAGAACGGCTTCTTCGGTCCGGTAACCGGTTGACCGGAGAGATATTGGTCAATGGAAACAGCGGCGGTTTTGCCATCGGCGACGGAGCATACCTCCAGCTTGTTCCTCCGTCGAATGGCGTTGCCACCGGCAAAGACACCGTCTTGCTCAGTTTGAAGTGTACTCTTATCAACCTGGATGCCAGTCGCGGAGGTTTTCAGTCCCCAAATGTCACCCTTATCTTCCTTCAGCCTGCCAATGGCTATCAGCACCGCATCGTAATCCTTTCGCAAAGCTTCCAACGATAGGGCTTCGCCGATTGCTTTGAATCCCGACTTCCTCGGGACCCTGGTGTTCATTTCAAAAGTTGCGCCCAGTGCTTCAATATAGCGGATTTCACTATCGAGGACATCGTGCGGCAACTCCGCTTCCGAGAGTTCATATCGAAGGGTTCCGCCCGGTTTTTCGTGTTCGTCGAAGAGGGTGCACGCATAACCTTCTTGAAGCAGGTAATAAGCGGCTGACAAACCTGTTGAACCGGCACCGACAATGGCGACACGCTTCCCGTTTTGCGGTTTACGAGGCGGCAAATAGGGTATTTCGGCCGCTAAGTCAACATCTGCCGCGTACCGTTTCAACAGGCATATCGCCGCCGGGCCATCATAAGCTCCGCGCCGACAGCCCTTTTCGCAAGGTGCCGGGCAGATTCGACCCAAAGCCGCAGGAAAGGCGATGTCCTCCTTGATGGTGATGAGGGCGTCCCGAAGCTGACCATCAGCAATCTGGCGAATCATGAGCGGGATGTTCATCTGCGCCGGGCACGCGCTATGGCAGGGAGCAATACAATCACCGAGATGGTCACTCAGCAGGAGTTCCATCGCCACCCGTCTTGCTTCGTGAACGTCATCGGTTTCGCTCTCGACTGCCATCCCATCCACTGCTAACGTCGCACAGGACGGAACAATTCGCCCATTGGCTTTGACGACACAAGCCATGCAAGATGTACCTGCTTGATACCCTTCGCGGAAGCAGAGCGTCGGTATATCCAACCCAAGTTTCCGAGCGGCATGGAGAATCGTGCTTCCGGCTGAAACTTCAACGTGATGAGTGTCAATCGTTAGTTTTGGCATTTTTTTCAATCTTCTTTCAGAGGAAGAGGGCATATTTGAGTGAATTACTGATGCATCCGCCAGCCGCCACCGACATAGAGCAGTTGCCCCGTTAGCCAGCGGGCCTGTTCAGAGGCGAAAAATATGATGACATCGGCGACATCTTCCGGCTCACCCACGCGCCGGAGTGATGTGTTCGCAGCAATATCGGCTTCGGCACCAGGCGTAATGTAGCCGGTCTGTATGGGACCTGGGGCAACGATATTGACAGTGATACCGTATTTGCCCATCTCGTCGGCAGCGGACCGGCTATAAGATTCAATCGCATGTTTGCTGGCGGCGTAGCTGATGTTAGCCGGATGAGCGTGGGCGGCATCGGTGCTAACGTTTATGACACGGCCCGACTCCGCTTCCCGCTTGAGATAACGATTGAGATATTGGGACATCATCAGGGCGTATGCCCGGGCATTCACGGCAAAGTGGGCATCAATGGTGGCGGCGGTGATGAGATGAATGCCGCTCCCACCATCGGTTGTCAGTGCTGGGTCAAAGGTCTCAAGAACGCAGTAGGTGTGATTATTAACGAGAATCTCGACGGGGCCGAACGCCGCTTCACACAAGTCAAATAACAAAGGGATGTTGTTTGGATCGGCGAGGTCGGCTTCATGCGCAATGGCAACGCCGCCGCGGGAATGAATCTCCTGAACGAGCGCATCCGCCGATTTCTGCTGCATCGCCCGATACAACACATCGCCACCGACTCCGGTTTTCTGCGCTTTTTCCAACTCCCTCTCCGAGTAGGGACATGCGTCGCGGTAGTATGTGATAAATACCTTTGCGCCTTGGGATGCAAAGGCTTTCGCTGTTGCTGCCCCGATGCCATGATTGGCACCGGTAATCAGAACCACTTTGTTTTCGAGTTGTGGGTCGATCATGTTTCTGCCTCATCTTCAGGAATTCAGGATGTCACTCCACCTTCACCGCATCAACCGGGCAAACTTTCCGACACGCATCACAGCGAGTACATTTATCCATATTGATTTCATGTTTCTGATACGGAGTCATCGGGATGGCGTCGGCTGGACAGTGTTGCGAACACAAAGTGCAGCCGATACAGGCGTCCGTCACCGAATAGGTGATGAGCGCTTTGCACTTGCCCGCCGGACACCGCTTCTCCAAATGCGCTTCATATTCACTACGGAAATACTTCAACGTCGAAAGCACCGGATTCGGTGCCGTCTTTCCGAGCCCGCAGATACTCCCCTGATTGACCAGGGGGGCTAACTGTTCGAGTGTATCAGGGTCGCTCTTTTTGCCCTGCCCTTCGCAGATTCGATCCAAAATCTCCAACATGCGTCGGGTCCCGATTCGGCAGTAGGTGCATTTTCCGCACGATTCTTTTTGCGTAAAGTTGATGAAATAGCGGGCGATGTCAACCATGCAGTCGGATTCGTCCAGGACCACCAAACCGCCAGACCCCATGATTGCCCCCACAGCGGTCAGCGACTCGTAATCCACCGGCGTATGCGCCAATTCAGCGGGGACACATCCGCCCGAAGGCCCACCGATCTGCACCGCTTTGAAACGCTTGCCGTCCGGTGGTCCCCCCCCAATCTCCTCGACAATCTCTCTGATGGAAATTCCCATCGGGACTTCGATGAGCCCGCCTCTCACCACTTTGCCAGCGAGGGCGAAAACCTTTGTCCCCTTGCTTTTCTCAGTTCCATACGCCGCAAACGCCTCCGCGCCGTTCCTGATAATCCATGGCACGACCGCGAAGGTCTCCACGTTATTAATCAGGGTTGGCTTGTCCCAGAGACCGGACTCCGTCGGATAGGGCGGACGGAGCCGCGGCGTCCCCCGTTTCCCTTCAATGGACGCAATCAACGCCGTCTCCTCGCCACAGACGAAAGCCCCTGCCCCTTCAACGACCCGGAGCTTTAGCGGTGGACCACTCCTCCCCCTTGGAAATCCCCGCGCTTCGCATTGACGGAGGGCCTCGCGTATCCGCTTGACGGCTAACGGATATTCGGCGCGAATGTAAAAATAGCCCTCTGTGGCACCGACCGCATACGCTGCAATCGCCATCCCTTCGATGATTCGGTACGGGAAAGATTCCAACAGCATTCGATCCATGAAAGCCCCCGGGTCCCCTTCGTCGCCGTTGCAGATGATATATTTCACATCCTCCTTCGATTGTCGTAGCATCGACCACTTCGTTCCCGTCGGGAAACCGGCCCCGCCTCTGCCCCGCAAACCACTGCGCTGAACCGCTTCGATGACCTGTTCTGGGGTGAGGTCGTTGAGACATCGCTCCAATGCTTTGAAGCCGTCGTGTTCGAGATACTCATCAAGGTTGATGGGATGAATCTCTCCGCTATGCTCAGTCGCAATACGCTTCTGTTTATCCTGGAACGCGGCAATCGGCGGGTCACGCACTTCAATCGAATATCGGGTCACCGGCTCCCACGCTTCATCGGTCCATAAGTTTTCGAGAGTTCTGGAAAAAACATTCCGGAGCTTTTGTACGATACCCTTTGGTTTGAAATGGCGCAAGACGATGGATTTTGCATCGTCCGGAGCGACTCGCGCGTAAAGTTGCGGACGGGTCACGCTGCCGTTACCGTCGAGTGGAACCACTTCTACCAGCGGCGTCAGATAAGACATGCCCGTGAATCCAACCTCTTTGACGATTGCCGGCGCGCCGAGTTCTATCACCGCGCGCTCCATCGCCTGATACACCTTGTCACTTCCGCCGGCAATGCAACTGGAATCCAAACTAATGCGAATCTCCCCCCACCCCTTTTGGCGCGGGGGCGGGGTAACCTCGCCCCTCCCCAAAGATTTTGCTCTGCGCACTTTGACCGCCAGAAAATCGCTCAGGATACGCGGAATGGTATCCGGGCTCAGATGACCATAGGTCACGTCATCAATCTGAGCCACCGGTGCCAGTGTACAACACCCCAGACACGCCACGCTTTCAACCGTAAACAGGTTGTCCGCGGAGGTATCCTCGTCGCCCGAAAGATGGAGGTGGCGACGGAATGCCTCGTGTAGCGAGTCAGCATCTTTCACATGACACGCTGTTCCGACGCATACCCGGATGATATGCTCCCCTGCCGGACGGTGTCGAAATTGGGAATAGAAAGTCGAGACACCCACAATCTGCGACGGCGTAATCTCTGTCAGCTCGCAAACCCGCTGCAATGCTTTTTCAGGGAGATAACGGTAATGCTTCTGAATGGCCTGCAGGATGGGAATCGCTGCTTCCGGTCCTCGTCCCATCGCCTCGACCGTTTCCTCCACGAATGAGAGGTCCAGTCCTGCTTGCGTCTGTATCAGTGTGTTTTCTTCTTTGGACATGCCGCTTATCATTGTAATGACTCATTGCCTCCAGAGCGCTGCCAAATCCTTATGCGAATTAGTTCTACAATATCATACGAAGCACGAGACTCAACTGTAGCCCAACTTTCTAAGTTGGTAGACACTATAGAAACCAAGATAGAATCTTGGGCTACAGAGGACATGACATTGTAGTGTTAGATTTGATTGGTTTTACGGAGATAGTCTTCGACTCCTTCCCTCAATGCAGCCTTGTCAAGCGCATCAAAAGTCGCAATGGCATGACGCGCCAGATTGAGGACCGCTTGTCCGTCTCCAAGATTGAATCTGAGTGCCAGTTTATAGTCTGCATCTCGTCGATTACTGTTGAGTTCTTTCAGATCAGTGCTAAAATCCTTAGCATCCGGGAGGCCAGCGTTATACAATGCCATTTGGATTTTGGCGTGCCCCCGGTCCTGATAGTCTGGAAATCGATTATTGCTCTGCCACCACGTCAGGACATGGTGATATACAGCATAGTAGGAGCGACTGATCGCACTTCGGATATCTGCTTCTGTTGGATTATCAGTGACCATAAGTTTTTCGGCCGTATCCAGAAAGTCAAGATGATTCATTTGACGAACCTCAAGGAGGTGACAATATAGAATGCTCCGGGAATGTCATTTGTGGCTCTGATGAATCGGTGTCTGGCAGCGAGAGCTTCGTCAACCGTCATATCTGTTTCGATATCGAATATAATATCTGCGTCCTCTGGCTCATCGTCACGATAGGGTTCATGAAAACGGAGGCTAATCTTTTCCGCTGTCGGAAAAAACTTTTGTGCGTAGTGGTAGCCAGCGGCGATAGCTTCGTAAAGATCATGTTCCACGCAGAATTTTTTCAGCGCCGCATCATCAATGAGCGGCAGCGGAAATTGATGTTTCATTTTTTGTCCTCCTGTTTTGTCGTTGTGTCATTATGTGTTGAATTGGGCATTTTTTCCTTAACTGAATGCGTATGGGTTCCTAACCACCCAACCACCTAACCACCTAATTCGCCGATGCAATAGAGATGTTCCTTGCCCCGGATGTAGATGCGTCCGTCCAGGAAAGCCGGACAGGCATTGGACGCCTCGCCCAATTCGGCGCTGCCGAGTTCTTTATATTCTCGACCGGCTTCGACGATGAACATAACGCCGGACTGGCTCATCAGGTAAAGCCGCTCCCCCACTAGACTGGGTGAGGTGCGAAAAGAGGTTCCCAGCTTCTTTTCCCACACGAAGCTTCCGTCTTGAGCGTCGTAGCAGGTCAGTATGCCGCCATACGTGGTCAACACGAATACCAGTTCGCCGTTGCTCACGGGGCTACAGATATCTGGAAGGCCCTCCTCCGCAGTCCAAACGATGTGCGTTTTGGTGACATCGCCTTGACCGTCGGGCCGAATCGCTGCTAAATAGTAACTTGCGTTGACCGCAAACACAAGCCCATTCGCATAGATGGGCGATGGGGCGACATCCCCACCCAGACAATCGGCCCGCCACAGTTCCGCTCCGGTGGCGGGGTCGTAGGCGATGACCCACGGGCTACCACAGGTAATAATTTCTTCGCGCCCCCCCGTGTTGATGACGATAGGCGACGCCCAGGAATTCGGCACCGGGCGCGGCGTCTGCCAAACGGTTTTTCCCGAATGCGCCTCAAGGGCGATCAGCGCGGAAAGCCCATCATCACCAGAACCCTGGTCAAGCAGAACCAGAAGCGTATCCCGATACATCGCCAGCGAAGTGGCGTGACCGTAGGTATTTTGAAGCATACCGAGATTTCTCGCCCAAACCCGTTTGCCGTTAAAATCAAAGCAGATGATATCTCCGTTTGCGAAGATTGCATACACATAGCGTCCATCGGTCACGCCAGTCGATGCGGCAAATCCTGTTTCATCCGTCACCGCGGGCGGTTCCGAAGGGCTTCCAGGGATGTTTTCGACAGTGCTTTGCCATAAGAGTTTGCCTGAATCCGCGTCAAAACAGTAGACGTCGCGTTTCTCCTCGGTCGCACCGGTGAGAAACACGCGATTCCCCCAAACAATGGGCGAACTTTCCCCCGGAAGCGGAACGGGCGTTTTCCAGAGAATTCCTTCGCCAGTCTGACCGTTCCACGAGGAGGGAACGTTGGTATAAGCGGAGATGCCAAGCCCACCCGGACCACGAAACCGGGGCCAATTCCGCTGAATCTCCTCTGGGGTGGCCCCCCCCCCTTCCAAGGGGGGGACCGAGGACGCTCCCCTTGGCCCCCCCGTGGACGGGGGGGTGCGCGCCCTTTCCATAGCAGGGGTTTGAGTCCCTTCAATCGTTGCCAGGAATTCCTTGGTTGAACCGCGTTCTGAAATGATGACCAGAGCCAGGGCTGCACCGCCCATCACCAAGCCGAAGGCAGCCACCGACCAGCGCGCGATCATCGCGGCCCTTCCCTCACCCCCTGCCCCTCTCCCAAGTGGGGAGAGGGGAGAGGGGTGAGGGGGCATCGGTAATTTTTTCCGATACGCGGCGGCAGATTTAATCGCTATCAGAAAGACCACGATACCGCCGAGGAGCAGAAACCCGCCTTTCCTGGAAAACTCGCGGTGCCGAAAGTATTTCTTTCTCAGTTGCAAATCCAGCGTGCGTACCTCCGCCTTGATTGAATCGTTTCGGGGGTCCTGTGCAAGCGCCGCTTTTAACGCATCCAATTCCTTAGAATCTAGCGCATCCGCGTGACGGCTCTGGAAGTAGTTGAATATAAGCAGCGCAGAAACAATCAGCGAAAACAGCCCCGCAACGACAGCGGTTCCCATAGCCGCTTGATACCAGGCTTTTGTGAGGTCGTCATCGGAGTGGTCTGTTTGATGTCTCGGTTCAGTTGACACGTTCAATCCCTCTCTCCTAATGCCCGTAACAGTTCCATGTCCATTATCTCCTTCCCGACGGGGCAATAGGCAAAACATCGGCCGCAGGACACACATCCGCCTCGATTAATCTCGTAGTCCACTCGCTTGCGTCGAATCGACAGGAAAATCAACTTGATGCCGATGACCAGTCCGATAAAACCTCCGAACGCGCCTCCGCCGAAGGCAAACTGTTTTTTCAGATTCAAAGCCTCATCGTAGAGTTCCTCCGTGGGGCGACCCGTGCCGCGGAATGCGTCGCTCGCTTCGATTGTTTCTTCCACTTTGCCTGCGTCCTCCAGCCAGATACGCTCGGCAAGGCTGACCGTTGTGTTGACACGGGAGAAGAACGGGCTAATGCGAACGCCCAGCCAACCGCTCAACACAATCAGTACCGGCAGAATGACGATATACATTGCGAGCCGTTTCATCCCTTCGTGACGACCCGACAATACCGTGGCGGGGAGTGTGGCTTCACCTGTATTGGGTTTCTGAATGACGCCCAGGGGACAAACATCGGCGCACAAGTGGCATTGAATGCACTCCGCCGGCGTGATGGTCACATGCCATTTGGAAGCCCGGGACACCAGATTCAACAGGACACCGTAGGGACAAAAGAAACGGCAGTAGGGGCGTTCCACGAAAAGACCCACCAGGAGAAAAGCCCCGCCCAGAATAAACATATTCAGGCTGCCACTGCGACGGAAAAATGCAATGAAGGGGTCATACTCACAAATGATAAACGCGCTGCCCGTCGCAGCAAAGAGAACCGCCCCACCCAGGTAAAGGTAGGGCAATAGCCCTAACCCATTTTCGAGCCAGGACGGAACCTTTTTCGGGCGCACAGAGACAATATCTTGAATCGCTCCCAGTGGGCAGACGCCCGCACAAAACGTCCTGCCGAAAAACAGGGTGAACAGGATGGGGAGTATGAAAAAGGCGACAACCGTCATCGGCACGACATAACGGGTATCGAACAACGCTAAGGTGACATTCTGGATGGAACCAATCGAGCACACACACCCCTTGCGCCAGAAGCCGAAATAAATGAGTGAGAATACGCCGGCCCAAAAAATACCCCGTCGTGAACGTCTTTTGAGTGCCAGATATGAAACCAGCGAGAGCGTCCCTAACAGCACGACCACATCCAAGTATTCATACACATCCGCGCGAGGTTCCGGCGTTGTCGTCACTGGAAGTTCATGCCCGGAATCGAAGGTAGGAGGCGGAAAGCGTTCCACAGCAAAGACAACTCCCGACGAAACGGAGAGAAGGGCTATGAGGAGTGTGATATAAGCGAAGCGCATCATACGGCGTCAACCGTTCCTTTCAGTATGTAAGGTTTATCTGACGGAACCCGCCTGAATGCCCCCGAGGGACACGCTCTGGAAATGGCGCACTCGTTGCAGTTCAAACACCGGTCATGGCGAACCTGAAGAAAGAGAGAGCCGTTCCCGAACGCATTGCACCCCTTAACGCATTTGGCGCATCCGACACACAACGACTCGTCAATCGTATATTCGTAGTAAGGGTCTTCGACAAATTTGCGCCTGATGGCCCCTGTGGGGCAGAGTTGGTTTTCCGCACCGGTATTGAGGGCATTCGGTTCCGGGTCGAAGTAGCCGGTGCATAGCTGACAATATCCGCACATAGCAAGTCTGTGAACGCACTTGACCGCTGAGATTTCCAGCACACAGTTGGTTGCACATTTTCCGCAGGAGACACAGGTGTAAGGGTCAATCTGCCAGACAGTATCGTTCGCTCGGCTGCGGCTGGACAGCAAACCAATGCCGCCACCCAGAGCGAGTAGACATGCCCCGCGGACGCCACCTCTAATAAATTCACGCCGCGTTGTGTTTTTCTTATCCTCTCGCATACGGTTCACCTCGCCTGTTGTTCAGGGGTTCAACCCCCGAACGAACTCCTTTTTTCGATACGGCTGGCGGCAGTTCACATCGCTTGAAAACGCGACACCCATTGCAGACCTCAAGGTTAATGCACGTCTCCGGCGATGATGACTTGCTTCGGGCAAAGAGAGTGCCTCCTATGAATACCAGCCCACCTAAAGTCACGTAACGCGCCGCGCCTCGCAGGAACTCGCGGCGGCTCTGTTCTTCATCCATCCGTGTACGCATCATCCCACCTCCAGAATTAGATAAGGTATGGTCATAATTATCCGGCGTTTGAATTGTAGCCCAAGATTCTATCTTGGCCCTGGCGTAAGGGGCCAAGATAGAATCTTGGGCTACGACTGCCTCCCCTGGGAATTATGACCAACCCTCAATTAGATTTTAATCGGTTTAAAAATTCGCACAATCCTTTCAACCGGGTCGAGCACCAGCACACGCCCTTGGGAATCGACGGCGACATCAAGCCCACCACTTTGACAGTTGGAAACATCATCAAGAGAAGCCGGCGTGACCCGGTCCGCAGGACAACAAGCCTTTTGGTTTTGATTAAAATGCTCTGGTCCGGCGACAACTTCCACAAACGTGCCATCGACATCATAGACCTTGATTCGTGGCAGCCCTTTTTCACTCGTCACAAATTTTCCATCGGGAAGCAAGGCGAAGTTGACGGGATTACAACAACCGCAAAATCCTTCAATGCGCATGGAGGTCTCTCCCCAGGAAAGCTCGAAATCCCCATCAAACGTGTACGCCTCAACGCGATGGCGTCCCGGATTCACCACGCGTAGCAAGCCGTCAGGGGCGACGGCGAGGTCGAAATAGGGGCTTGGCACCACAAAGCCGGGGATGTTCCTGGCTTTGTCCTTCTTCCCGATGTGGCGGATAAACTTTCCCGACCGATGGTAGCGCAAGACCTCCCGCTCGCCCGCGTTGGCGACGAACACATCGTCCTTTGAAACGGCGATGGAGGTGAGAACGGCATTCTGTCCCAGTTCATCCCAACTCGCTTCATGCCTTCCTTTGGCGTTATAAACCTCCACACGGTCTTTCAACCCAACATAAACCGTCCCTTCTTCAGTCACCGTCAAACAGCGAGGTGAGCCGTTTAGCTTCAACTCCGACTGCGTGCTTGTGTCTTTGCCAAACACACCGATGCGCTGGTCTGCGGCGATATAGATGTGGTCGTCGGGGCCAACCGCGATGCCGCGGAGCGATTGAAATTTCGTTCTGATTTGACCGACCTCTTCATATCCAGCCCGTGCCGGATCGACTTTGGAATAGTCTCCCAGATGGGCGGTAGGGGCGTTCCCAACTCCGATGGGGTTCTCATCTGTTGAGCCGGTCAGATAGCGGCTCGCCACGACGCCAACTGTACCTCCCAAGCCCACGAGGCCGACCCCTCGAATGCCGGTACTGATAAACTTCCGCCGAGTGATGTTCCTATCCTGTTCTGACATTTCTGCACCTCCTGCTGATTGAGGGGTTGGAAGATTGGAAGATTGGAAGATTGGAAGATTGGGCGGTCTCCCATCCCCCCATCCTTCCATCCTTCCATCCTTCCATTCTAGTCCTTCCATCCCCCCATCCTTCCATCCTTCCATTCTAGTCCTTCCATCCTTCCATTCTTCCATCCTTCCTTTTCCTCATTTGCTCATTGGATTAACCGGCTTTAATTCGTGTAAAAATCCGCACCGTCTTCTCGACTGCGTCCAACACCAGGATGCGCCCTTGGGAGTCAACGGCGACATCAAGTTCCCCGGTCTGTTCGCTGGAGAATCCGTCATACGTGTAAGTTGGGAAAAGCTCCGCTCCAGCGACGACACCGACAAAATCCCCATCCGCGGCGTAGATTTTGACCCGCGGCAAGCCCTTTTCACACGTTACAAATGTGCCGTCCGAAAGCAGGGCAAAATTCACGGGATTCCCACAGCCAGCGAACCCTTCAATTCCCATAGATACCTTCCCCCACCAGAACTCAAGGTCCCCGTTGAACGTATAGGCTTCCACCCGGTGACGCCCCGGGTTGGCGACTCGCAGCAGGCCGTCAGGAGCGAGGGCGAGGTCGAAATAGGGGCTCGGCACCACAAAGCCGGGGATATCTCTGGTTTCATCTTTCTTGCCAATGAGATTGACCAACTTCCCGGAAGTGGTGTAGTGGAGGACCGCGCGGTTCCCGGCATCCGCCGCAAATACATCATGCCCCGAGACCGCGATGGAGGTAAGAAGGGCATTTTTGCCCAGGCTTTCCCAGTTAGCTTTGCGAACGCCTTTGGGGTCATAGACCTCTATATGTTCTTTCATGCCGATATAGAGGGTTCCATCGTCGGCCACTGCCAGGCATCGGGGGGAATCGGTTAATCTGACTTCGGAGAGACGACTCCCGTTTCCATTGAAGGCTCGAACTGAACCGTCTCCAGCGACATAGATAGCGTCGTTGGGTCCGAGGGCGATACCAAATACATCCCGGAATCCCGTCTGTATCGGAGCACCTTCTTCGTATTGGATTAACTTCGGGTCAGTTTTGCGAAGGTTCTTCAGGTCATAAGTAAATGCGTCGCTCAGGCCACTGGTTTCCTTATCTCTCGTCTGGAGACGCGATACAGCGATAATCGCGCCGGCGATTGCCAGCGTCACAATAGCGCCGATAAGGACGTTGACTGTGAAAAACCTGATTTGTCTGTTCATGCGATTCGCCTCCCCCATTCGTATCAAATTAAGCGACGCCGGGCGTCAAGAGCGGCATTCCGATACGCCCTCTCCTCGCCGCGGAGCGGGGGAGTAACCCAAGTCTTCCATAAATTCTGCTTGGGTCACCGGAGATAAACGTGTAATCGTCGGATAAATTGCATCATGAAACAACGCTTTTTCTAACACATCCCAAACGAGGTTGTGCCGTTTCATCAGCGAATACGTCTCAAAAGCATCGGAAATAATCAAAATGTGGAGATATCCTGTTTCTGTGCATTGCTCAATTTGGACTTCTGGGGAAAACTCCCTTAACCCTTCGAGAAGCACTTTTTTCACTTGAGTATGGTCTACCTTTCGAGCCATCCTTTGACCTCCTTGACATGATTGATGAACTCACGCGCCCCTTGGGCATTCCACGCTCTGGTTTGGTAACGGATGTTTACCGACCAGGTGTTGATAATTTCAAATTTCCTGACGAGTGGGACCGGCAAGGTCAATCCTGTTGCGGCAAGTAACTCGTTGAAATCATGTGTTTTGTATTCTTCTGGCAACTGTGTCAAGTTTTTCTGTACACAGATAGCAGCTTTCAACGCACACTCAATGCTGTATCCAGCCAGATAAACAGCCCCGTTATAACGCCTCTTGCGGCTTGCCAGCAGAACCTCTGCATCCGCTAACCGTTGGTTTGAAAGATGTCGCCATTGAGTAGCCGTTCCAAGGCCATGTCCCACTTTGGGCATCTCAGGGAAACTCACGTCAATAAAGCGACCGGGTTCAAGCCCCAGGGTTTGAACAACCTCAGAAGGAAGGGTGATTCGGTTGCCTGATTCCACTCGCAATCTTGCCATGTCTTCAAAAGTTCCTTATCATAAGCTTTCCTCAATCTTCGGTGACATCCAAACAAACCATCCGGGTCATATCCCGCGCGATGAGCCTCCCTCCGGCAATCGCCATCGGCCCCCACGAGTCGTGCCCGTTCAACACCTGGGATTGAGCCAGTTGTTTATAGCCTTTGGGTGTTGCTTCAATGAGAGTCAGGGTTCCAGAATCATTCATAGCATAAATCAGTCTGTTGGCAATCAGGAAAGGCCCGAGTCCAAAACGACGCGACGGCGTGCTGGTCCACACCAGTTCCCCTTTGGGATTCAGGCAGACGAGCTCTCCATCGGGTCTCACGCCGTAGATATAGCCCTGATAAAGGATCGGGGTTTGTTGCGCCGCACCAAATATCTCCGGCTCTAACGAGAAGAGGGGTTCAGCAGTCAACTGACCCGCATCTTCTTTCAACTGCAACATCATGCTCCCCGCGTTATATCCCCCCGATAGGAAAATCCGTCCGTCGCCGACGAGCAACGGGGATGGCACCGCGGCGATGCTGATTTTCCACGCGGTCGTTTCCCACAAAATCGACCCATCATCAGCCGAAACGCCAACAACGCCACCACTGGCGCAATAGATGTACATGCGACGCCCCTTAAATTCCATGGGAATGATCGATGAATGGGTCATATTCCAACCGCGCGGGTTGGGGGTTTCCCATATTGTATTGCCGGTCTCACAATCCACCGCCATCATTAAGACCTTATCCCCACCGGGGGCGAGAATCGCTTTTCCGTCATCGATCAACGGACACTGCCCCGCATACCACGGCGGCACTTCCGTCCCAAAATCCTTCACCAGTTCTAGTTTCCAGCGCAATTCCCCTGTGATTGAATCCAGGCAGATGACATGGCATTTTGGCCCCAATGCCACAACGTACTTCTCTGTGACCGCTGGAACCGTGCGAGACATTCCGTGATTTCGTTTAATCTTCACCGGATACGAATATCGCCAAATCTCTTTCCCGTCCGTCAACGAGAGACAGCGCAAGGCATCTGCCCCGATAAATCCCCCCCTTCCCCCCTTTTCAAAGGGGGGTGGGGGGGATTCGCCGCGTGGGTCGCGAGCGCCGGACTCGTAATCCAGCAGGTACACTCGCCCATTCAGAATCGTCGCGCCGGCGTATCCTTCCCCCACATCAATCGCCCAGAGGGCTTTGGGGTCTCCCTCTCCCCAACTTTTCGCAAGTCTGACCTTTTCCGTGCTTACCCCATCAAAGTTCTTACCGCGAAATCGTGGCCAGGCTCCGGACACATCCGCCGGCACGCCGTCAGATTTCACCAGTGTGCCGTGGAATGCAGCGGGCGTACCTTCGGCTGAATCCTCCGCGGTCATGGTGGCATCCGCGCCCGGGATGCGCGCCGTCCATTCTTTCTTAGGGCTGCTACTAAACCACAGCCAGAGAAGAAGTACCCCCACGGCAGCGATGACACCCGGAATCATCTGGATGACGCGCCGCATAACGGTTTGCTGAGATTGAAAAATGAGTTTCATCGTAATTCGTCAATGTCACATTAAGAGACGGCCGTAGCCCAACTTTCTAAGTTGGCCACTGAGCCAATGTCCCTCAAGAAACCAAGATAGAATCTTGGGCTACAATGAAATGTGACATTGGCGAGTTATATTTTGCCAAAGCAACGCATGTATTAGACCTCACGCTCTACCCTCAACAACCCCAATCTCCTCGTCCGTCAAGCCATAAAGCCGATAGACGACCTGATCGATGAGCCCATCCGTTTTCCGGATGCGTTCCATCAACGGCTTCAGCTTATCGCGGCTCGCCGAAAACTCTCGCTCGAACCGTTCCTGAAACGCTCGCTCGGAAGGATCGACGCCAATCGCCCGCCGATTCTGCTTCAGAATGTCGATGAGCTCGGTCAGATCTTTCTCGTAGTAGCTTTGGAGAGCGGTCCTGTTTTTGAGCGTATCAATCGGCGCCTTAATCTCCCGCTCTAGCCAGCGCAGGAAGCCGCGAATCTCCTCCCCTTTCGCTTGGTTCATTTCGATCATCTCTTCGGCAAGGAAGGCAAGGAGATCATGGACAACGTCGGAGCGCTCCGGATCGGCGGCGAGGTGGTGCTCTACAAAGCCGAGGACGCAATCGGTGCTCCCTTCCTCCATGCAGCGTTCGTAGAGGGTTCTGCCCTTTTCACGCAGACGGGCGCGTTCGTCGGGGGGCGTGGTGAAGTTGATCTGGCGGATGGGGAGCTGTTCCATGTATTGTCCAAAGAACCGCAATCTTCCGCGCCGATCGGCTTCGCCAAGCACGGCGCAAATCCGCTTCAGATACTGGAAAATAAGGCTGGAATTTAGCAAGGCGAGCAGGTAAAAATCACGAAGTGGAATAAAATAGGTCGTGTTTGTTGAAAATAATCCCAATTCATCCAGACAGAATCGACAACTCATGCCGATGTCTGGATAGATGATTTTGGGTTTTTCAAAATTATCGTAATAGCTGCACGCTCTCAATTCCCACCAATGTTCCCCCTTATCCCACCGTTTTTCCAGCCGATCCTGGAATTGCTTCAGATGATTGAAAATAGCCGGATACCGCTCAATGGGGATGCCGATGTAGGTCCAGATCAGATACCGTTCGTTGAACTTAATCTCGTATTTCCGCACGTCATCGCCAACGATGCACGGCTTGATAATCTCTTCAGATTTTGGATCTGCGTTGATGAGTCGTCTACGGGTTACATCATCAATGATAAACGCTTCGTTGAGTCCTGTTATTATGCCGCGGCGAATCTTGCCTTCGCAGTATTCGTTGAGGGGAATGCTATTCCGTTGGATCCGGTTCAAGATCCTGATTTCAGCAGCACTGGCAAGCGTCCAGTTTCCATCAGCTAACGCATCCTGATCCAATTCTTCACTCACTCCATCCACCTCATGCGCCAACGACTTAAAATCAAGGGTTTGGATCTGGGCGAATCGGAAAGCTTGCGTCTTGACCGGTTCCTTTCGGGTCAAAATTATCGCCGGCATCGCAGAGGCCTCCGCGAAGACGGGTAACTCACCGAAATCGACAATCTCTCGCAGTTTTGTGTTTGTCGAAAGATAACCTCGCAACCCCTTGCCGTAGTTGGCTCGCATAAACTTGTTGGACACAATCATCCCAAAATGACCGCCCCATCTCATCAGATCATGCGCTTTCTCCATGAAGTAAACATAGAGGTCTGCGACACCGCTGTACGTTTCGTAAGTCGATAGGAATTTCTTCGCCTCCCCAAGCGTTTCCTGCCGGACATACGGCGGATTCCCCACAACCGCATCAAACCCCGGATGATCCTTCTCTCGACCGTACCTGTCACGGAAGACTTCAGGGAACTCCATCTCCCAATGGAAGAACCGCTTCTCGGCGGCAATCTCCTGCGCCTGCTGATAGCACGGCATCGCCTCAAGGATGGCTGAAGGATTCCCGGTTCGTAGCGCGTCCAACGCCTGATGATACTCGGCGCGGGAGACCTCGTTTCCAAAGTAGACGCTGGTCCAGAGATTCGCCGCCCCTTTGTGATAGCGCATCATCGTCTGGGCGATGTCCAATTCGTGCTCCTTCGCGTGGATGTGATCGGCGGTTCGGCTCTCCGTCGTCTCGATCAGCAGGTAGTGTCCGATGGCTCTGGCAACCGCCCCACTGAACGGGAACTCCATCGCAAATTCCGTCTGTGCTTCCGATTTTTGACGCCTGCTCTGTTTGAGCACCGGTAAGTGCGGCAAATCCTTAATCTTCGCGCCAAGAAGCGAATTTCCGCAGCGGATATGGTGGTCTAAAAACGACAACGGCTCCCCTTTGGCGACAGTGTGCAGCCAGAGCGAGAGTTTGGCGAGTTCCACCGCCATCGGATTCACATCAACGCCGTAGACGCACGATTCCACCACGCGCCGACGCCAGTACGCAATCTCCGTATCGCTGTCACCCTCCGTCATCAGCGGGGCGTTGGGGTGCGTTGCAAGCTCCTCCGCGAGGTAATCGACCACGCCGACAAGAAAATGCCCGCTACCGATCGCCGGATCGAGCACCTTGAGTTTCAGGGTGTCCGCCACGCTTTTCCCCGAACACAACGGCGCAAGCGTATTTTCGACGATGTATCGCACGATGTAGTCAGGCGTGTAGTAGCTGCCCGTCGCTTTGCGTTCGCCTTTGTCCGTCTCCAGGTATACATTGCCCAAGCGCAAGCCGGCAGCCCCGATTATCGGGATTTCGCTTTGCTTAACTTGCGCGACAGCGTAACGCGGTTTGTACTCCAGCAACCCCTCGTAGATGCTCCCCAGATGCCGCACCTCCAAATCGCGATACACAATTCGTTCGCCATTTTCTGTTCGCGTCAGGAGATTGATTACCTTTGCCAGCACGTCGTTGCCGAGGTGGTACTTTTCCAGAAATGGGTGACGTTTCGGATGAAAGAGCCCGCCGTTATATTGCGGGATGAGGTTTTCCCAGCCATCGTTGATTAGTTCAAAAAGCCCTTGCAGACGCGACCAGTAATCGCTCATCGTTGGGATAATCAATTGACCGCTATCCAGTTTCCGATAGATGTCCTCCGCCAGATGCGCGAGGCTATATCCCGTCGCGTAATCCTGATTCTCAGTCGGCAACAGTCCACGACTCTCGGCATAGAGAATAAACAGCAGTCGGTACAACAGAATCAGACTGTTTTCATGAATCCCCTCTAGTACATGACCAAAAAAGTTTTGATGGGTAGTGGCGACTTCAGTCGCTTTCGCCGCGCTCACAACGACTGAAGTCGTTACTACGGGTGACCCATCAGAATTAAATTGGTCAGGTACTAGCGGCGACTCAGCGGCGTCAAAGCGATTGCGCGGAAAGTTCAGAAAGCCACCGATGAGCAACCGCAACGCCTCATACACCCGGTCTTTGAGATCTTCCGAAACCCCGACGGTGTGTTGCCGGCTCCCCTCCAGCACGCGTTCGAGAAAGCACTTCCCATCAGCCCCCGTCAGGAAAGCGTCCCGGCGAAAGAGGCAGTAAAAGTAGCGAAAGGCTTCATAGACTTCGGAAGTTTCAAAAACTTCCGAAGTCTCATTTGAAGAAATCAGCGCCGCCACATCCACCTGATAGAAACAGTCCAGGCGATAGCTCGTCTGCCGATGGTAGAGCCGCCACTGCCTACCGTTCGTGAGGATTCCCCACATCTTATCCGCCTGACGCAGGTAAAAATCGATCTGGTAACTCGGATTGCTGTTGGTGAACGCATCTCCACTCCCCTCTGTCTTCCGATCGAGATCGCGCGACCACGCCTTCGCGTCACCAATAGCGTTCGCCGTTTTGAAGAACGCCTTCGTGTTAATCTGCGATTGCGCGGCGTTGAGCGCGTCAGCATCGGCGAAGAAGGCGTAATCGGGGCGTTTCGCCCCTTGCGATGTGGGCAAAGTCGGCTGAATCTCAAAGGCGTGTTCCAACAACTTCAGTATCGGTTGGATCCACTCTCGCTCTATTTGAGCTTCGACCCGTTTTTCAGCCATCGGCTGGATGGCTTTGTATAGGACCTTGACTGCCGCGTAAACCGACTCGAGCGCTGGCGTGTCCAGCCATTCGGGCTGTTCCTGGATGAGCGATTGCAGGTAGTAATCTGAGAAGAGAGATCGATTATCAATGGCTTTGGGTAACTTTTGATCGGTCATCGTTGCACCTGATACCAGGTGGTTCATTTCACAAGTCCGTATAGCTTGACTTTGTTAGATTTACCCGTAGCCCAAGATTCTATCTTGGTTCCTGGGCTACGGGGCCAAGATAGAATCTTAGGCTACAAGGGCATCCGTTTTGAATTTAACAAAGTCAAGATAGAGTAAGACTTCCAAAGTTTTGGAAACTTCGGAAGTCTTGATACCCTCATCGAAGTTAAGATGCAAGATTCAAGATGCAGGATTCAGGAGACAGATTAATCTTGAATCTTGGATTTTGAATTTCTTGACACCATGCGGCATTTTCATTCAGAAATTATAACTCCACCCTAGCGCGTACCCCTCCTCATACATCGCCACAATGTTTTCTGGCGGACTGACTGCCTGAATGTTATGACACGGCGCGAGGATATAGCCGCCGCCTTCACCGAGGATTCGCAAGTTATCCCTGACCTCCTGCCTCACCTCTTCGACGCTGCCAAAAGCAAGCGTGTACTGATTATCCATGCCGCCATGAAAAACGACGTCTTTCCCAAAATCTCGCTTCAATCCCTCTCGGTCCATTCCCTTACAACGCCACTGGATGGGGTTCAAAAGGTCTATCCCGCTCCGAATCATATCTGGAATCACGTCCCGAATTGCCCCGTCGCTGTGATGGAAGACATAAACCCCCGCCTCGTGCGCAAGGTCGATTATTCGTTTCATCCACGGCAGCAGGAATTCACGGATATGGGCAAGCGAGAACATCAGTCCCTCTTGCGCTCCCAAATCCTCGGCGACATAGCTCAACATCACTTTGCCCGGAATCTGCTCGTAGATGCGGCGGGTATTCTGATATGCCAGATTGAACATTTTATCCAAGCAGTAGTGAACGATGTCAGGGTGTTCAATCAGGTCAATGAACGCCTGTTCCTGACCACGCAGGTTCTTGTAAATCAAAAACGGCTCCGACCCCCCGCCGCGAAGGGGATAATCCTCCCAACCGATAATCTGATGAGTGATAGTGGAATGATCGTACCAGTCTGGACTGGGCCAGGTGTAGTTGCGTTCAATTTCTTCGACGGATTTATATTGCGCCAACGGGTGATACACGCATTCTGAATACATGCCGGAGCCATAATCAATGTTCTCATAGCGACACCCCCAAATGTCTTCACCGGACGGAGGCGTGGGGCCAACATATCTTGGGCCGACACCAATCACGCGGTCAATATGTAAGCGTTGAAACACCTCCTGCATGTTTTCACACCCCAGGTGGCGCATTAACTTTTGGTTGGTCTCGCCTGTCGACCAATAATCCATCGGCACGCGATCTGGCTTTTCGCGCGTGAACATAGCAAGCCAGCGTTCTTTGGGCGTCATTGTTTCTTTTGGCATTCTCTGTTTTTCTCCTTTAGGACTTACGCAGTTCAGCGGATGGAGAATTGTCCAACCCCCGACTGTCTTTGACGTCGGGTGTTTGCGTCACACACCCGATGTCCTTAGGAATAAAACGTAAAACGTAAAACGTAAAAAGAAACCTCTTATCTTCTTACGTTTTACGCATTACGCATTACGTTTCACGTTTCACTCATGAGTTTCAACGGATTTATCCTCACATCAAGGGGGAGCTGAACCCTCGCGCCAGTCCGTTGGGATTCATAGACTGCCATAATCAATTCCAATGCGGCTCTGCCTTCCACGCCACTGGAACAATGCTCCCGGTCTTCTTCAATGCAATCGATCATTTCCTGCACCATTCGGGCATAAGCCAATCGGAAATGGGACGGGATAATCAGTTCATCTCGTTCGGTGACGATGGGCTGCCACTCCCCTGGTGGATTCTCATGCGTCCAGATGCCAAAGAGATGCGGCAACAGACGCGGTTGATAGCCTTCTTTAAGCAGGATTCTCCCCTTCGTCCCGATTAACTCGACCCCGAAATCGCCGGATGAAGTGACCATGGAATAAACGCCGTTTTTGAAATAAAAATAGGAAGGCGCGTTGTCCCCGGCAACCAGACCGCTTCTTGGAACATGCGCAATATCGCCGGGGGACATATCATGCCCCTTTGTGGTGACATGGGCAAATACCCATTCAACGTCTCCGCCAAAAATGCGGATGGAATCATACAAGTGAGTGGCGGTCTCCATCAGCCCAACACCAGCAGTTGCGCCTTCTGCCATAATGGCTTGCAATTCACCGATCGCCCCATCTGCGACGAGTTGCTTCGCTTTGTGATAGCGGGCATCGCCCCGTCTGTGGTGGTCAACTGCCAACTTCACCCCCGCCTGTTTGCAGGCATCAATCATCCGATCGGCTTCTGCCAAATCAAGCGCCATCGGCTTCTCACACAAAACGTGCACCCCTCGTTCCGCGGCGGCGACCGTGATGTCGCAATGCGAGTCCGCCAGGGTGCAAACTGAAATGAGGTCTAAATTTTCCTTATCGAGCATTTCCCGGTAATCCGTGTAGAGTGCCGTGACTCGATAGGCTTCAGAGAACGCCTTGAGCTTTTCCGCTTGAATATCTGCCGCGGCAACGACATCCGTTGCAAACACCGTCCGATACGCATGCAGATGGGTGCTCGAGATACTGCCGCATCCGACAATCCCAACTCGGTATCTTTTCGTCATCTCCATAATCTCCGTTAAATAGCAACTCAGTGATTCATTTCACAAGTCCGTATAGGGTCAGACTTCCGAAGTTTCCAAAACTTCGGAAGTCTTGATACCCGAGTCGAGGTTAGGAAATCGACCACTCAGATTGCTCATGTAATGGTTTAATTATAACTCACAACCCAATAAAGGAATTACTCATTACTTATTACGCATCACGCCTCACACTTCAAGGATTTCCCTCACCTGTTGCCTCCTCAATACCAAGAACGTCGTCATCATACGTCTGAACGATCCGACACCCCGGCGGCACGATGAGGAAATCTTTATCGCTCCAATCGCCGTCGAGAAAGCGTTGAATCAGCCCCGTGTCCCCTTGAATCTCTGCGTAATCCCAGCCGTGCGCTTGAGCGACGTTCTTCGCAAATGTGCGATACACATCCTCACGACCTATTCCCAGGTTAATGAGCGCAACACGTCCGTAGTTATTCAGCCACTGCGTTTCCATCTCAATGAGATATTGCGCGTTATCCAACCCGTATTTCTCGACATACGCCTCGAAGCGTTTTTTGCGCTCCTCCTCCTTGACGAGCCGCAGGTGTCCTTGTTCTGTCAATCCATCCTTTCGCTCAATCCAGCCAGAGCTATAGTAGTACGTCCCGGACGACTCACGAAAGTGTTGGGCATACCGCTCCTTCGATCCGAGAAACATCGTGATGCAGTCATGGGCGCGCGGAATCACCAGAGGCGTATGACGGGCTGTCACCCCCGCTGTCCCCCGGCTGCACAGCCCGTAACCGATGAGGATATAATGGTATCGGTTCTCAGGGGTGGCATCGACCTCTTTTTGTGTAAATTCCCGCAGTTGGTCTGGGGTATCGTGCAGGCCGAAGGGTTGAAACACGATGTCGATGAGGTGTTCGGAGTGGGCGGCAAAATGCCGAAATTCCCGACAAAAAACCTCGCATGAGATAATTTTTAAGTGCATGATTCAGCCTCCTTCGTCACAGTCTGATGCGTGATGCGTAATGCGTAATGCGTAATGCGTAACTAATACTACTTTGTCAATTAGCGGTTGGCCATTCGTGAGTGGTGAGTGGTGAGTGGTAGAGTGGTAGAGTGGTGAGTGGTAGAGTGGTAGAGTGGCAGAATGGTCATGACCTGTTACCACTTACTCCTCACTCTATAATACTCCTCACCACTCACCACTCACTCCTCACCACTCACCCATCGCCAACGGCTTTGTTGTAAATGACAAAGTAGTACTAAGAGGCCTTACCAGTGAAGTTCCTCTTCTTACGCATTACGCATTACGCATTATTCTTCTTACGCATTACGTTTCACGTTTCAGTCATACCTACCATATTGCTCCACAAGGTCAGAAATCATCCGCACCCGGTCAATTTCCCCATCTGGCGGAACCTGGTCACATACGCCCAGGATGAATTTCGCCCCTTCCTTGTGGCACTTCATGTAATCCATGACCATCTCTCGCACGGCTTCAACCGGATATAAAGGGCTGAAGTATACGCCTGGGATGCCTGCCCACAAGATGAGTTTGTCCCCTGCAAGCGGGCGCATCTCTTGAATTGACACATCGCCAACCGGCGCAGGGGTCAAGGATTGAGCGCAGTCGATGCCGGTCGCCGCTATCAAGGGCAGGACGGTGCGCATGGTGCCATCAATGTGGACGAAGATATATTTGCCCTTCGCGTGCAACCCCGGCACCCGCTTGTGATAGTAGGGCGCGTAATATTGGTGGAACAACTTCGGACTGACGACCTCCCCGGTAATATTTTCACCAAAGTATACCAGAGGCGCGGGTGAATTCGCAATCGATTCATAAATGGGGTCATCTGCCTGCGCCATCGCCTCTAATGTTGCTTCGACTTCCGCTGGCGCATCGTTAAGGGCATAAACCGTGTTGACCACCCCCATCCAAATGACGATGAGGTTGGCAAGTGGACTGCGGGGAGGAATGGAACTTGCCACCCCCATATCGCCCCACATCTTGATCTGTCGATTCTGGACCGTGTAATCCGGGCTCACCAGTAGGTGCTGGAAGATAAAGCGTAGGGCTTTGAGGTCATCTGGCGTTTTCACCGGATACTCTCGATAAGCCCACGAACAGGATTCCGGTTCATACTGTTTGACCTGTGTGAGTGTCCCGACGGGCGTACGCCACTCAACCCGTTGTCGATAGGGGCGTCCATGTCCATCCTTCTCTTCATCCACTCGGGTGTCAACCTCGTGGTGCTGGATGCGGCAAGGGAGGTTGAGGGCGTGTTCGTGACAGCCGCACCCTAAGTCGCGGTAGAGCTGGACGACGCCTTCACCTCGGTATTTCTCCGGCAACGTTCCCCGATAGGCAGCGGCACCGTACCAGTAGGTTAAATCGGCAAACCAGGGCATGACATCGGGACAGTCCCCCCGAAATACCGCGAGCAGTCGTTCTTTGTGTGTCATGATTCACCACCTTTGTGATGCGTGAAGCGTGAAACGTGAAACGTGAAACGTGAAACGTAAAACGTAAGAGGTGATTCTCATCCTTCCATCCTTCCATCCTTCCCTTCTTCCATCCTTCCATTCTTCCTTTCCTTCCCTTCCATCCTTCCATCCTTCCATCCTTCCATTCTTCCATCCTTCCATTCCTTCCTTTTGAACGGGCGAGCCGCCCGTTCTACTTTCTTCCCTTCCTTCCACTTCGCTATTCGCTGATTAACGATAAATCCCATACGCTTTTACAGCATCATACATCGCCCAGAGGTTTTCCAGCGAGACGCCCGGCGCGAGGTTATTGCCTTCGCGCAAAACGAAGCGTCCGCCTTTCATCACACCGGACGCGAGGATTCGTGCCACTTCCGCACGGACCGCTTGAGGGGTATGCGTTTGCAAGAAGGGGACAGAGGGGCCGCCGTTGATATTGACTTCGAGTCCAACCTGACCGCGGACCCACGCAAAGTCGATCGGGTAGCCAGTATCAAAGCTTTTAATGTTCAAAGCGTCGCGCAACAATTGAAAGTGGCGTGTTGAATCGCCACACAGATGAATGGAGTTGGGGCCCCCTTCGGAGAACGCATCGACCAGACGTTTGTGGAAGGGAAGCACAAGCTCTTCATAAGTTCTGGTAGAGATTAACTGAATCGAGTCATCCGCAAATCCCCAACCGGGGGTCTTCAACGGGATGCCCAACCGCTTTCGATAGGCTTTGATGCGCGTGATGGTCGCCTCTGTGATATAATCAAGGAGTTCGAGGGCGTACTCCGTATCGGCGAGCAGATCGGTCATAAATTCCGTTGCGCCGCGCAAGTTACAAGCGACCGTCACAGGGCCATCCGTTCCCAACCCCGTCGGCAGGACGTTGACAATCGGTAGCCCCTTGAAGGTGTAACCTACACTCTGCTTCGATTTGAAGGCGTCGAAGAACTCCCAGTTGCGCTGCATCATTCCACTTGAAAATGGATCGGGGAGGCCGTGCTCAAACAGTATCCGTTTTTGCTCATCCTTCTTGAGAATCGGGATGGTATCGGGAACCTGTCCCCCTCGAAACTCGACTTTGCATCCGAACCATGCCGCTTCGTAGGCGTTCTGGAAATCAACATACACCGTCCACCCGTTTTGGGGAAGTCCCATCTCGGTATCTTGGGGGATGTGATGGCGAATCCAGAATTGATGTTCCAATTGGCGTTGTAACATCACATCCGGATTCGTCGAATACGCTTCAAAATTGACGTCGTTTGGGTTCGCCTCCGGTATCTCCAGTGTATAGCGTGGATTGATTCCCAATATCATCGGCACCCGTGTGGGTTTGCCACGATGATAGGCATCCCACACTGCTGTCACTTCCGCGTTATGTGCATCGAAGTCTATTGTTCTCATGGTTATCATCTCCAACGTAATGCGTGAAACGTGAAACGTGAAACGTGATGCGTGAAACGTGAAACGTGAAAAGCCTATTCCCTTCCATCCTTCCTTCCTTCCCATCCTTCCATCCTTCCATCCATCCTTCCTTCCTTCCCTTCCATTCTTCCATGACTCACAACAGATTCACCGGATTCCCTGCCTCATCAATGTCGATGAGCTGTCCGCGCGGCGATGAAGGCAGACTCGGCATCGTTGACATCTCACCGAGGAGGACATACAGAAACCCTGCTCCCGCTGACGCAAGGATATCCCGCACCGGGACTGTGAAACCGGTGGGGCGTCCCTTGAGGTTCGGGTCGTGTGAGAGAGAAAGATGTGTTTTTGCCATACAGATCGGGAGGTTGCTTAACCCCCACTCTTCGTATCGCTTGATTCGCGTTCGCACCCCCGGAAGATACTCAACGCCCGACGCTCCGTACATTTGTGTCGCAATCGTTTCGATCTTTTTCCGAATTGATGATTTCAGGGAGTACAATGGTTTGAAAGTGCTTTTCTTTTGGGCGGCGCTGACAACGGCTTCCGCCAGTTCAATTCCGCCTTCGCCGCCTTTCGCGAATACATTGCTCACAGCGGCGGTTTCGGCACCGGCAGCCAGGGCGAGCCGTCTGATAGCTTCGATTTCTGCCTCGGTATCTTCGGTCATCCGATTCACCGCGACGACAACGGGAATGCCGAAAGCCCGAACATTTTCAATCTGTTTGACGAGATTCGCCCCCCCTTCTTCAAGCGCGGGGAGATTTTCTTCCAATAGTTCCGAATCTAATGGTTTGCCGGGGACGATTTTGAACTGTCCGCTGTGCGCTTTCAGGGCGCGGATGGTGCAAACGAGCACGGCGGCATCAGGCTTCAAGCCGCTGTATCGGCATTTGATGTTGAAGAACTTTTCCGCCCCCATATCCGCCCCGAATCCCGATTCGGTCACGACATAATCCGCCAGTTTAATCGCGATCTTGTCGGCGATGATTGAACTATTCCCGTGAGCGATGTTGCCGAAAGGCCCCGCGTGGACAAGGCACGGCGTGTTTTCAAGCGTTTGAATGAGATTCGGTTTAATCGCGTCCTTGAGTAAGACGGTCATCGCGCCCGCGCACTTCAAATCTTCCGCTGTGACCAGTCCGCCATCTCGGTCTATCGCTACGATAATCTTTCCGAGCCGCCGACGAAGGTCACTCAGGTCTGAGGCGAGGGCGAGGATCGCCATGACTTCGGAGGCCGGAGTCAAATCAAACCCCGTTTCGCGGACAGTCCCATTCCCACCGCCGCCGAGCCCCACAACGATGTGACGCAAAACGAGATCGCTGAGGTCTATCACGCGCCGAAGGATGACGGAGGAAGGGTCGATATTGAGCGGATTCCCATGATGGATATGGGCGTCCAAAAATGCCGCCAGCAGATTGTGAGCGGTTGAAACGGCGTGCATGTCCCCTGTAAAGTGGAGGTTTAGCTCCTCCGCCGGTATAACTTGTGAATACCCCCCGCCGGTGCCGCCGCCTTTAATCCCGAAGACTGGCCCCATCGACGGTTGACGAATGCAGGCAATGGCTCGCTCTCCGATCCGATTCAACGCCATGCTCAACCCGATGGTCGTGACCGTTTTCCCCTCACCCAACGGTGTCGGGGTGATCGCGGTGACGAGGATATATTTGCCGGAGGGATGGTCGGCAATCCGAGGTGACACATTGAGTGAAATTTTCGCCTTGTCGGATCCGTAAGTTTCGATTTCATCTTCCATCAGCCCGATTTTGCGGGCGATGTTGACAATCGGTTCTTTGTGAGTTGACTGTACAATTTCTGAGTTACTGAGCATAATAAAATGTTTCTCCTAAAACATGATGCGTGAAACGTGAAACGTAAAACGTGAAACGTGAAAGGAGGGAAAGGAAGAAAAAGCGGTCCTTCCCTTCCTTCCCTTCCTTCCCTTCCTTCCCTTCTTCCATTCTTCCCTTACGTTTTACGTTTCACGTTTCCCGGTTTTTCCCATATTTCCGGCTATATTCCGCAATCCGTTCAAAGATTGCAAAGCTCTTCATCATATCCGTTCCATCGTTTTCGGCCAGGTCTTTGATAATGCTCAAAATCTGTTTGCCAGGGTCTTTTATGCCGTAGTCGATTGTCGGATCGAGCACCGCCGCATCCAGTCCATGTTCCATGGCGATCTGGAGGTAGCCCCGGTTAATCGCCAGCCGGTTCGGCATCATGTGAGAGCAGTTTGATAACCCCATGGCGGTGTGAACGCCTTTCATGTATGGGTCGCTCATGATTCTCTGAATGCTGTGCATCACTTTATGGGTGTGAGTGGCTTCTATATCAGTGGCAATGGGGACAACTGCTGCATCGAAGAAGATGTCATCGGGAGTAAATCCAGTAGCAATCAGGATTTCATAAAGTTGTCGCGCGAGTTCATGCACCTCATCAACGGTGTTGACGTTGACGGGGTTCCCGGACGCATCAATCCGATCATGCAACATGGCAATGACCTTGAAATCGTACTCGGCTTTGAGTTCTAGCACCGGTTGCGGGTGGATGATATTGATTGAATTGACGATCGGCAATTTGGCTTCCGGCGCTTTGGCTGTGCGATAATACGCCTCCAGACCCGCGCTTTTTGTCACCGGATCGGAGCTATCGATGCAAACGGGGATGCCTCCCATGTCTTCACTCAGCGAATTGACGAAGGCGACATATTTTTGCATGAGACCCGGGCGCACCTGTTGGGGGAAGGCGTCAACGTTGATTGCGATATAATCCGCGCCCACAGCAATTTGGCGTGTAATCACATCTGTCAGATAAGCAAGGCTACCATTCATACGGGTGCCCCCTTGACCAACAGTAGAACGGGCAGCCTTGCCCGTTTCTGACAGGCTGGCAGCCTGCCCTACACCTCTTTGAAGCAGATCGTTCATCGTCCAATAAATTCGTGGAATTTGCGCATGGATGCTTTCTCCAATCTCAATGAGGTTTATGGGCTTCTTTTGGCGAACCTTCCCGGCAATTCTGCTCCGATGATCGATGCCAGCAAAGTAATTCATCACCGCAGAGGTGTGGCGGAGTTCAGCGATCTTTGGTGAATTAATCCGTTGGCTCAATTCACCGAGTTTGCCGACGGCGAAGGCGGCATAAAAAACCAGTTCTCCCGCGCACACCGTCTCATCATCGTTGCCGCACATTCCGGTGACTGCGTTGCTATCTCCACACGGCGCATTGGGTAAGCCTTTCGTGCAAGCGGATTCATTACATATCGCGTAATACTGTTCAGGTAACAGACAATCCCCACAGTTTTGGCACTGAACCAACAGCCCTTTTGTCAAACGCTCGACCCCTGAGACCACTGCCTGTCTTAACCCCTTTCTCTCATCGGGAGCGCCCGGGACGTTTTTCCCAATGACCAACTTGCCTGCGAGGGAATCTGGATTGACCAGATGGTCGTGGGCAAATCCCATCACCCGCTGTTTGAAACTCGGTTTTGGGGGAGTGTCAGGCAGGACAAATTCGCCCTCCAGGTCGATAAAGTATTGGGCGTCAGGGGATGGAAAGTGGATGTTAGCCTGATAGGCTTCTGGTTCTTGGTGTTCATAAATTTCCTGGGCGCGTTCCATGATATGCGTGACATGGCTGAACGTCAGCCCCATCCCACCGATATGGACCCCTTTGAACCCCAGTTCTCGGAAGAAAGCCGTCTGTTGCGCACAGCGTTCAAGCATCGCCGCTTCGCCCTTTGCTTTGGTTCCCCATTCCGTTGTGATTTTCTCTAAAAGCGTCTCTGAAGCGTAGGTGCCGGGGAGTTTTCCTTCAGCCATCCGTGTGACTGCTGGTTTCGTGAGCAGAAACACATTGCCAAACACAGGGATGTTGAGGTCGTGCGCTCGGAGATAGCGGATGAGCTCGGACGCTTTGATCGTATCATGACCGACTTGAGTCATCAGAAACTCCGCACCGGACGCGATCTTTTTCACCATTTTGGCGTACTGTTGCCAGGCAGAGGCTAAGGTATATTTATAAGGATTCATGCCCGCGCCGGGGTAGAATTGGAACATGCTGTCCAGTTGCTCCGGATCGGTTTGGGCAATCGTTTGGGCATTCACATCGATGATCAGGCGAAGCAGTCCCAACGAGTCCAATTCAAAGACGGGCTTGCTGTCTACGGGAAGGTCCCCCGTCAGAGCGAGGAGATTTCTTACGCCAATACTGCGGAGATTTCGCAGATGGGCTTCCAAGCCGTTTCGGTTCAGATCCTTGCAGGAGACGTGTGCAATGGCATCCAATTCAGGGGGAAGATTCGGTGCGACTGCGCTGAGTGCTGTGTACGGGTCGAGTGTTGGGACCCCACCGGGACTGTGAGGGGCTGTAATCGCTACAATTTTTGCAACCCCCGGTTTCGACGCGCTCCCCCCACCTAACCCCCCGGCCCCCTTCCCTTTTGGGAAGGGGGAGTCTTCTCCCCTCTCCTCCAGGAGAGGGGCCGGGGGAGAGGTGCGCACGTTGTGGTGCGATTGATAATCATCAACGAAGCGATGGAAATTCTCCAGACCATCGGTACGGGTTGTCAACAGTTCAACGGTGACGAGAAAATCATCGCCGTTCAAAGCGTTTTGAAAGCTGGTTGAGTTCATATTTACCCTCATTTCTTGAATTTGTGAATCGTGCATCTCTGTATCCCCGGTCACGCATCACGCATCACGCATTACGTTTTACGTTAGATTCACCTGAATCCCCTGCCTCCTTATCCCGCTTTAACCGTGTGGAAGGCAGGTGACGTTCGATCAGCGCAAGGATGCTGAGTGTGAACAATGCCAGTACCGTTGTGATAATCCCAGCCGCGTAAAATCCGACCCCCAGGGCTAAACCAACGGCAGCGGTCATCCATAGGGTTGCAGCGGTTGTCAGCCCCGTGACTGTCGCCTTCGTTTGAAGGATGGCACCTCCGCCGATAAATCCAACCCCGGTAACGACCTGCGCGGCGAGACGGAACGTATCCTGGGTTTTGAAGGTTGTATGCAAGTAGACGTCCGTTGAGCCAATGAGTGTAGAGCCCATACATACCAGAATCAACGTGCGGAGACCTGCCGGATGTTCTGTCAGTTGCCGTTCCAGTCCCAATAGACCGCCACACACCATCGATAAACCAATTCGGACTAAGAACTCTTGTTCAGTCATGATGAACGCTACCCTATTGCATCGAACGTATTGCGTATTGCGTGAAACGTGAAGGGGTGGTTAGATGGTTCGGTGGTTGGGTGGTTAGTTTTTTTACCAACCACCCAACGACCCAACCACCGAACCACCTCTTCTCCTTCCATCCTTCCCTTCCTTCCATCCTTCCATTCTTCCCTCCACTCTGATGAACAGGCGAGCCGTGCTCGTCCGAGAATCGGACCCGCTCTACTTCCTTCCCTTCCCTTCCTTGCATACGCTACTTGCTATCCCAATATATGCTGCCATCCGGCGCATAGCGACCGTACTTCTTCCGCACTTCTAATATTAGCAAATATCGTTCCAACGGCAATCCCTTGAAAGCGACATTGCTGGTGCTGTAAATGTAGCCGCCGCCGGGCATGCCCTCTCGGAGTGCTTTTTGGGCATTCTCGATAATCTCTTCCTCGGTGCCGGTCTGCAATAGCCCACATTGCACCCCACCAATCAAGCAGACCTGATCACCGACGAGCCGCTTGATTACCCCGAGGTCCATATCCTGCGCCTGAACATCAATGGAATGAATCGCGTGAGGGTTGCAACTCACCAACTGGTCCAGAATCGGCATGATGTTGCCGTCGGTATGTTTAATCGCGTACGCGCCCATCTCTCGATACGCGGCAATGAGTCGCGCCAGAAACGGCGTCACAAACTCGGCAAACAGCGATGGGGAGAGGAAAGGTCCCGTATTTAAACAGTAGTCCGCACAGAGCGCGAATCCATCGATGCCCGCATCGACAAGTCTTTTGCCGCGTTCAATGGCATTGTCCACCATCGCATCTGCCCGGCGCTTCATCTCATCGGGGTGCTCGAACATCCGCACAACGAAATCGGTCATATTGTTTCCATCGGGGATACTGTACGTGGCATCGCCGTGCATAATGAGGAGGTACTTGTCCCCAACCAACTCATGGATGAGTTGAGCGTTGCGGATGATGCCTGCTTCGCCGGGGGAGCGCGTGTCCATGATGATGTTATAGTCCAACGTCTCCGCCACTTCGATGAATAACTCGGCGTTTTCGTGGAACATCCGCTCTTTCTCTTTCTCGGTTGCGTTCTGCCAAACCGAGCCAACGTGATATTCTTTGCCGAGCAATTCTTGCGTCAATTGAAATTCCAACTCGAAGGTCGGTACAAGCCCTTCGGGGATGCCGCGTTCCAGCGCGGTGATTGCGTTTTGTTTCGGTGTTTTTGTCATTTGCATTTTTACCTAATACCTCATTCTCACGCTTCATGCTTCACGTTTCACGTTTCACAGGATAATTTCCATCCATCTCAAGGATTATTGACATCTCAGGTTCTCCTTAATAAGAACTTCGTTTTGGGCACCCTTATCATCTTGGATATTCCGCTCCCTGCCCGAAGGTTTGGATATTTCTTAAAAACATGGACCACCTGTTCAGCACATTCATTGCTGCTACCAACGGCGAGGACAATAATCTGATAGTTGTTTGTTTGGTAGTGGACAAAAAGTTCTGGAAATTCGTTGGCAGGAAATTCTTTCTCAATCACTTCCAAAAATTTACCGAATTCCTCTGGTTTAATCTCTTTGGGGATATCTTCAAGCAGATTCATAATATTTACCTCCTCATGCAAAAACTGAAGGTTTACCTGTCAACTCAATGGCGGATTGTCAATCATCAATTAACGATTCACGGATTCGCCCATTCGCCTCCCAACGCCCGTCGCTTGAATCCGCGTTCCCAGGTAGATCGGCTCACTGGAGTCAGACCCAGCGGCGGCATCTTGGTCACTGCGTTCAAGCCTCACTTCGATTTGCTCTCCACCGGCCCGCTTTGCCTTTTCGGTGGCAAGTTGTTCCCCAAGTTTCATGGCGTGCTGTAATGCGAGCTCCCGGTTTTGGAAGGTACAAACCCCCACCGGCGAGCGCACTTCGTAACGATCAATACCCGTTATATTATAAACGGGATGCACATCAATTTCAACCGTTTCAACAATTCCGCCGATAATTGCCCCGACGGCATTGGCGACCTCTGCGTGTTCTGGTATCGTCACTTTTGCTTGCAACGCCGAAGCGATCGGGGGAAGATAAGCGTGGGCGGGTGCGCCGATGCCAATCAGAGGCAAATGTACCTTGAGGTCAATCGACCAGCCATTATCCCCCCCGGCGAAAGCGGAACCCTTATCCTGCCCAGATTGTGCATGATTCAACACCCGTTTCACCAGAAAACCGCGAATTGAAACATCACGGCCGGTGGGGTGTCCATTGCCAAACCCGTCCTGCACCCCTGCTTGATTGAGGAGCACAGTCATCACCTCAGCGGTTATCTTTTCATCAATAGCAGCTCGCAGGGCAGAGATTGTTTCCTCCACACACATCCCCAAGCGTTTTGCGTAGAGCCTTATCCCACACTGTGCCGCCTCGACGCTCCAATCCGTGAAGAAGCCTTGCGCATGGAGGACGTCCGTCGGTGTCAGTCCGATCCGAGCAAGGTCGCCTCTCGATTCGATCTCTGTCGTGTTAAGTAGCGACGGGTGAGTAACTCCCATTTCACGAGCGAGATGCCACAATGAGCGGGGACCATCTTGTAGTTTCTCTACTAATCTAACCCCCCGGCCCTCTTCCGCCCCCCACCCCCACCCTCCCCGTGGACGGAGAGGGAGTGAAGGGGAGGGGGAGCTTTTTCTCCCCTCTCCTTCCAGAGCCTGCCCCGATCTATCGGGGAGAGGGGCCGGGGGAGAGGTCCGAAGCACCAGAAAATCACACGGTTGCACTAGCATTGAATCCCATCCGGCGGATTCCAATTCGTGTAGTTGTGCCAGGACGCCCGGATAGTAGGCACCAGCGAATGCGAGCGGAATCACCCGCTGGGGGCCCACAGTGATTTCATTGTGCGGATTGAGTCGCAAGTGGCTATCACCGCCGAGCCCTGATGTATGAATCTCAGCCGCACGCACGTTGGTGCGCCAGCCCGCGACCACCGCGCCTTTGGGGTCGATATGGGGCACGCCATCTTTCAGGACAGCAATATCCGTGGTTGTCCCCCCGATGTCGAGAACAATACCATCCTGAAAACCAGACAGGTAGCGAGCGCCGATGAAACTCGCCGCTGGTCCCGATAACACCGTTTCAATCGGGTGTTCCATCGCGAGTTCCGCACGTATCAGATGTCCATCGCCTTTAACGACCATCAGCGGGGCCGTCACTCCCCGCCCGGACAAAAGCTGCTGCATCGCGCGGATGAACTGCTGAACGAGTGGGGTTAAACGGGCATTGAACAGGGCAGTCGTGGCACGCTTGACTGAATCGAGTTCACGGCTGAATTCGATGCCGCTGACGACGGGCACATCCGTTTTCTCTCGCACCAGCTCGACGAGCCGGATCTCGTGGGCGGGATTGAACGGCGAGCCAAGTGCGACCACCGCGTAAGCGTCTACGAGGGCTTTTGTCTCCTCAATGGCACGTTCAGCGGCGGAGAGATCGAGTGGAGCTTGTTCCTCACCATCTGTGTTGTGTCCGCCTATAAGATGGCGAAGTTCGACAAACGGCTGCTTATCCAATCCTCTTTTTTCGAGCAGACCGGGCAGGAATCCAACCGCCAGCAGCCCCACGCGCCCACCTTTCCCTTCGACCATCGCATTCGTCGCTAATGTTGTGGACACCGCCACAAGGGTGATGTCATCAACCGGAAACATCCCCTGACCGCCCTCCAACTCGTCCAGTGCCGCCGCGATGCCGGCTTCGAGGTTGGGATAGGTGGTCAGCGCCTTTGCTTTCCGAAGGATGTGTCCTGTCCCGAAATCGAGCAACACGGCATCAGTGTAAGTGCCGCCTGTGTCAATACCTAATCCTAAATTCATCTGTTACCTCTTAGAGATTTAATCGAAATGACCAATGAGATAGTAGATTGTCTGACCTGCGTTGCCAATATCAAATACCAACTGACCATCCGTTTGTTTCGCGGGAATTTGATGGCCCCGTTGGCCATCTGCGCCGATAGCCCAAACTTCTAAACTCGGAACCTCTGTTGCAAGCGCAATCGTCGCTTCGATCGGTTCGACACGGATGGGGCCATGTCCCCGGTCGAGGCTTTTGGTGTGCAAGATATTATATCGAAAATCGGTGTTTTCCGCCCTGCCGACCGCCGTGAGTAGCATACGGGACGATTGGGCAATGGGCTGCCCCGTGAGCGAGCTGATGGCAATCGTGGCAAACCGTGTTCGGACGTGAAGCGTCAATCCATCAATGGGCGGGGAATCCACATCCCCGATAAAACCGTAGGCAGCCTTTGTGGACGGGGTGTCAATCACTCCTATCCGCTTTTCCCAACTTCGATAGAGTTCTCCGGTGTCGGAATGTACTTCGGTCACATCCACCGGGATAGAGCGCTCGTCCGCGGACAGGAGCTTATCCATGGTGTCGGGCGGACCAGTCAACGCCATGACCAATCGATGCTTTTCTGCGGTCGCCGACAGCGCGAGCATCTGCCAGGGCGTTGGATTGGGCGTCTTGAAAATCTCCGCCTCCGGATGATAAACCGCAACGGTCTGTTCCCCTGGACGCACATCGCCCCGTCTGAACAGCAGGGCGGCGTGATAAAATAACCCGAATCGCGCCGGGTCGTTGAAGGTTTCAAAGGCGCCCGATAAAGCATCGACTGGAACGGAGGTGTTGTGACGATAGGTGTAAGCGCTTAAGCCATTCCACCCTTGAAAAGCCGCGACCGCCGCCATCGCCAGCGGGTGCTCGGCGCGCCATTCGTTCGGCCAGGGCTGGTCCCATTCCGAGACAAAGAACGGCTTCCCCAACGTCCGGTTAAACGACAGCCAGGCGAAGACGTTCGTCTGAGAAGCCACCATCGGACGGTTGTTGAAACTGTTATCCCTCGCTGGATGGTCCCAATAGCTATGGGAGTCTGTATAGTCCACGACCTGCAATGAGGAAAGCAGCGCGAGATTGCGGCTCCAGTTGCTCCCCGTCATCGGGACTCTGACGCCGATGCTGCGGAGGTAGGTGTGCATCTCCTCGTAATAGGCTCGCTGCACATCATGCAGAAAACGCACGATTGGCTCCGTGAACTGCGTAAAATTCACCGGCTCGCCCCCAACTGCTATACCAAGCGCTTCAGCCCATGCGCGATACCTTTCCTCCAGACGGGAGCGATACGGCTCCAGCGTCACTTTCTGTGTGAACAGGTCATTTTCATTCGCAAATTCCATCAGCGCAATCGCCGGGTTGTCTTTGTACGCCACGCCCGTGTAGGGATTGAGGTGCGTCCAAAGTTCGTGGCTGTACTGCTTTTGCAGTTCGATGAGGCGCGGGTCAAAATTTGTGTAGGGCTTGGCGGCATTTTCCAGTTCATCCGCGGCATCCACGCCGTCCGCCGGTCTGAATTGGCGATGGACGAGTTGGTCGAGGTAGATATAGATTCCCTCCCGCTTCAGGCAGTAAAGCAGATAATCGAAGCGATCGAGGCTTTCCGGGTCGAAAGTAAGCGTGTTGTCCGTGGGGTTGTTCTGGTCGAACTGAAAAATGTTGGGCTGTGCCCAGTTCGCATCGGCGTGATGTGTGCGGACCATATTCACGCCAAATTTTGCCAGGCGACGGGCGATTTTTTCGCTCTGCGCATGGGTGGGAAAATTGGCCCCTGCCGAGAAGCAGGTCCCCCAAAATTTTGCGGGCGTGCCATCTTCAAAGACAAATCTATCCCCTTGAACCGTCAGAAAACCGTGTGTCCCCGCTGGTTTCTCGTTCAAGAATGAAATATCAATGGGCGCGTCGTCCCACGGCAAAACAAACGGGACCCACGCCGTTGTATCGTTCTGTCCCGTCAAGCCCTTTTCATTGAGGATGACGAACAGTGGCTGGTTGTAACGCAACCGAAATCCTATTTCCACCGTTTCCCCAGCAGGGACTTCCTCGCCCACACCGCTTGAATGAAGTGGGAATCGCAACTCAATATCAGCACTTCCGAAGGCGCGGTTGTCCTGTATCAGCACGGGAGACATCTCATCGACGGTCAACGTAAACCCTTCCGGGTGTCCCGGCGCAACACGCACTTCCCGCACGGGATGAAATGCAAGTTGCATCGCGTTGTATTGCGCAGGGATGGGAATCTCTTTGGTTTCCTCACCAATGAGGACGAGCTTTTGACCACGGAACCGCTCCGGTTTTATCGTGAAGGAAATCTGATAGCTGTTCAGCGGCGCAGATTGGGGGAAATGGAGGCGGTAGCGCAGCGCTAAACCTTCCTCACCTGCGTCGGTGACGGTCTGGGTAAATTCGATGGCCCGACCTTCCGCGGCGGGGATATTCAGGGTTCCGACAAACCGCCGGGCCGCCCCGCTCTCAACTCCTGAATCTTCCTCAATCGTCGCCGCATCCTGGTCGGTATAGACCCAGCCCACCCCAAGTATGGCGAAGTGAACGCTTCCCAGCGCCTCCGAATCCACGGAAAACTGAACAGCGCCTTTGTCCGTCATAAGGGCGTATGGCTTGCTTCTGTCAAATAGACGTTGCGGTCTCATGGTCTCCTCCGGGGTCGCGGTCATCGTGAATGCGACAATAATGAACAAGATGAAGTGTGCGTATCTCATGACAATGGTGTCTCTTTCCTCACTGACCGAATCGATAGGCAAACGCCTCGTCATCCGTTGTGAAATGCAGTCGCCCATTTTCCAATGTGAAGGCGACCTCTCGTTGCGATTCCAGGGTTTCGTTGAGTGACTCTACTCGCCTCACCTCCGTGGGGAGTCCGAGCACGACGAGGTCAAGGGTGACCTGAAACGGCTCACTCCCCGGGAGCGGAATCAGCAGCCACTTGTCTTTCAAGAGCCGAAACGCGCCGTCCGTTGTGATGGCGTCAAACTCAACCATCCGCCGGTCAAGGTTCAGGCGTTCCTCCGACGCCTCCGGCGGCGGTTCGTACCGCACGGTCAGTCGGGTGCCCTCCACCCCAGCGAAGACGAGTGTGCCTCCCATCCGTCTGCCCGTGGCGTCGCGCCCCCCCGGCAACATCAGCCGCCCGCCCCCCTGTTGGGGTTGCCATATCCCGAAACGGATGTCATACGCGCCCAACGGCAGGTTCGCCGGCAACTCCCCCTCCGCGCGAACGTCGTACACGCCGGGCTGTCGCCACTGCTCCGGCCCAATCGGAAAACGCGCCTGAAAGGCAATCTGTTCCCCATCCGGTGCCACCTGGGGGTTCACAAAATGGATAAATGTGTCGCCCTGTTGCGCCACCGGGGAGGTCACATGCCAGCGGCTCGAAAGGGCAAAGCGCCGCCCGCCGAGCGATTCGACGCCGAGAATCTCTACCTGTATCGGGAGGGCACCAAAATGCTCTGGGGGACGCGCGTCGACGAAAATGGCATTCGGCCCCTCCGCCCACGCGCAGATGCGCCCGGAGCGTCGAGCGATGGTCGCCCGTTGCGCGCCGGAACGCGCGATAAATCCGTAAGGCGGAAGTGCCTGTCCATCCACTTCCCAATCCGTTTTCCCCCGGTTGACGACCACCTGGCCCTCCTCACCGAAGTGCACGACCTGTCGATGGATGTCGTCGTCCACAAAGGTGTGCTGCGTCATCTCCTGCTGTGCCAGTGCCGCGCAGATGTCGTGCAGCAGCCAGTAGGTCATCACCGCGCGCCGATTGAACGGACCGTCGCACATGGGGTTCCGCCCGCCCAGGACGGTCATCGACAGGTAGTCGTCGCTGCCGTACCCGTGGGTCTCCAAAGCGCCGTCTCCAGCATAGCGCGACCCCAATCCGCCGGCAAACAGGATAAACCGCCCGTGGGTGACCATGTCGTGCCAGGGGACGCGCTCCCCATCCGCGGCTGGGACGTTCCATGTCCAGGGGCGATTCTCAGGGGTCCAGCCGGCGTGGTCTGCTTGTGCGGCGTCCAGATGCCCAATGAGCGCGTCGTGGCCGGCTTCGCTGATGGTCGGAACCCCGCCGAACGCTTCCCGTGTCTGATCAAATGCTGCCCCCCAGCGCGCGATGGTCTCCGTCTTTGGATAAAAGCGTCCCGTTTCATCGTAGTAGTCCATCGGCGCGATGGCGGAAAACACATCGATGAAATAACTCGACGGGCCGATGCCCTCCCAGATGCGTTTCAGGTTCTCCTCCATCCAGGGCTGGAAGGCGTGGGGCAGCCAGCGGTAACTCTGCGCGTCGCGCCATTCGTTGTACCAGGCGCGTTGAGGCGTCCCATCGTCATTGAAGATAATGTGCCGGTAAGAGAAGCCCGGCGCGTCGGGGTAGAAATCGATGTAATTATCGTGCGGAGCAAACAGGATGCCGGTCCGTTTACAGGCATCGGCCAACCTTTGAAAATCCTCCATACTCCCGGCGGGCGGATAGATATCCGGCAGGCGATAGTCATATCCCCACCGTTGCCAAACGTGCTTGACAAAAACCGCATCCGTTAGCCCATAGCGCGCTGCGCGTTCGATGTCCTCCGCCGCGCGGGCGTAATCGCCGTCCCACTGGTCAAGACACATCTTCCCCCGGAGCACCTCAACCGTTGGGGTGCGCCACGCCTCCACCCCTGTTGAACGGATGAGCTCGCGATAGCGGTGCGCGGCTGCAAACGCACCCTCCATTGCGGGCACTAACGTGAGTGTGACGTTGTGATGCGCTTCGAGCGTGGCGATGTTCCCTTCAGCGTCCACGCGCAGTCCATCGGGTGGGATGTCGGTCGCCTGTACGAGGCTCACGCCGTTTGCGAAGTCGAACCCGACGAAGGAGGTCGATAGGTGAAAGCCATCGTACCGCAGTTCCAGCGTTCCCGGTGCTTCCAGCACATTCCCGTGTCCGGCATAGAGTCGTCGCAGCTTTTCACTCACCCGTCCCAAGGAGATATGCGTCAAACGCGGGTGTCCCTTGAGGTCTGGTTCTACACCCTCCAGCCAGAATCGGAGACGCAGCCCCCCCGACTCGCTCCACACCTGAGTGGCAATCTCGAATGCGTCCTCGCCATCCGTCACAGGGAGGAAAAACGTGTTATCAATCATGCGCGGCTCGCCGTGCGCAAACCCGCTCCGCCAGTCGTCAACGCGGCGGCCATCCACCTCCACGCCAAAGCCCTCGTAGGTGAGTTGTCCCTTCGGCGTGGCGATGCTCAAGATGCCGTCAATAGCACCATAAGGACCGGGGACGATGGCGGCGCTCGCTGCCGAAGCTAACCGCCACATAAGATTTTGGGTTTCTCCATTTAACGCCCGCCGAGCCAGCACCCCTGCCTGTCGGATGCGCGTTTCGCGCTGTTGGTCAGTTTCGACAGGACGCGGAAGAACGCCGGCGACGAGCGTTGGCTCCGCCCAGTATGCCTGGTCACAAGTTGTGTCGTGTGCGGGACCGGGGTGTGTCAGCAGCCGCAGGCGAACCGTTTGTCCTGCGAAATCGCTCAGTTCCACTTGCGCGGCTTCCCAACGCTTCGCATCAGAGAATCGGTCGAAAACTTGCGTGAACCTCTCCGTTCCCATCGGCGCGACCCACACCTGGAATTGGACCCCATCGCTCGGCGGCTCTCGCTGTGGGTCGTGGTCGCGGATGGCGGTCGCAAAATCAAGAAAGATGGGACGTGCATCCGGCAAGCGGATGGACCAATCCAGCCCCGCCTGACCCCACCCGGTTCGCCAGGGCGGGTGGACACCGATTGCCCTGCGACTCTCCCCACGATAGACAGTTGCACGATGCACTGACGTTCCGGTTGTCGCGTCCGTCCCGCTCCACCCCACAGGTTGCATCTGTACGTCGCCTGAATCGCCAAGCGCGAAGGAGACCTGTGCCTCTTTTGCATCCAGGACAAGCCGCCCGGGAGCCTGCAGGGTCAAAATCGTCTGCACCCCTTCGCCATGTTTAGAGCGCGTAACCGCCTCTTGCGTCACCTCAATGACCAGCACTGTGTGAACGCGCGCCTCGCCCTCCGGGGCCTCCAGAATCGCTGTCGCGTGGATAGGATAGTGAGCGGCATAGGTTCCCTCGCCCGCAATGCAGATAAACTGGAGTGCCTGACGCCCGCCAGGGGGCACACGAAACGCCTTGACAGCTTCGCCAACGATTCGCCAGCGGTCAATAACGTCCAGTCGAAGGCTGCCACGCAAATCCCCGGATTCGCTGTTTTCGAGCGTGACCTGAATTGGAATCTCTCGCTCCAGCGCAGTAATCGGTGCGACTTCCGCAATCGAGAGCGTCAGATCACCGCTCGTCCCTTGCGCCGGGCTAAACAGATAAGCGAGAAGGCATAGAGATGACCACATGATAACATCCTCAGCTTAATTCTACAATGTCACATGAGAAATGAGATCCAATCGTAGCCCAACTTTCTAAGTTGGCCAACCAAGGGCACCCTTCGCAGAAACCAAGATAGAATCCGCCGGGTTGAGCTTGTCGAAACCTTGGGCTACAATCGACGTGACATTGTAGTGTTAATACGTGATGCGTAATACTTCGCCAATGTCACATTATCGGATTCAAATTGGGCCCTGTTCTACCAATGCGGGCTTCTGAGCAGGGGAGTGTTAGGAGTTTAAGGGGAATCTTCAGAACGCTTTCACAACAAGATAGCCGCCCGGTGGCACCGTGATTCTTTGCGTTGGGAACTCGAACCCCGGCACATCCATGGTTTTGCGTAATGTCGTCGTAATTGCTTTGTCAGTCGGGTTGTTGACGGAAACATGCCAGCGATGTGGATTTTCATTGACGTGTGTGACCTGAATGAAGAGGTCTTTCCCCTCTGGTTCAGCGACGACCGGGTGACCGACAACGATATGGGTTTGCTCCGCGTAATCCACATAAAGCGGCACATAAGCAACCCCATAAAGGTCGAGGCCCAACGGTCGATAACGATTATCGCCAGTGCCGTAATCCCCTTTGACATAGCCCGCTTTCTGAAACAGCCCGACAGACCAGTGCCGATTGAGCCCCTGCACGCGAAGTGGAAGGATGAGGTGGGTTCGGTCCTTTGGTTTAGGGACTCGAATTTCCACGAGATGGTCTGTCGGCACGAACTCCAGCAAACCGGGGAGATCGACCTGACGCCCTTGTTGCACGGACATCCCTGTTGGATGCGTAACGTAGTCGAGAGCGTGGATAACATCCGGTGCGCGCTTTACTTCGACATCCACCGGAAAAGCGATCGAGGATAATTCGTAGGTATAAGTATCGTTCCCCTTTACGTCCATCCCCTCTACTTCAGCCCAAACGGTCACCCAGTTTCCACCCAAGTCCGGATTCGTTACCTCAAGTCTGAGAGATGAACTCCTATTCACAAAGATGTGACTGTTGCTGATTCCCGGACTATAAAACCCGAACCAATCCCCACTTTGCAGAATGAACTTCTCTGTTGTGGACAGTTGCGTCACATCTATCTCTTTGATGTCCGTTGGAGTTTTCACAACTAGGAACACCGGTGTGACTTTCGGAACATGCCAGTTTCGCAATAGCAGTAAACTTTTTAGTTTCAGGTCCCGCTTAAACCTAATCTCACCACGGAAAAGGCAGGCGTTGGCGCCCTCCCTGACACCCGGCCCCGCCCATCCGGTTTCCGGCACGCCGACCGTCGGTGTGACAAACTCTCGATAGCGCAACGTGTGCGCAAACAACCGGGAAGGACCTTTTGGTCCGTAGCCATGCCAGGGATTCATGACCTCGCCGGAGGGCACCGATTCGTCGAAGATTTCGTTGCGAACACTGGCTACTGCCACCGCCCCCTCATCCGAAAATTCAAGGGTTGGAATCTGATTGAACCGAGTTCCGTCTTCCACGCCCTGGTCGCTATCCAAGATGGGCTCATTTCCCTGAAACACGACCAGTGGCAGAACACCTGCCGGCCCACCGTCCCATGTATAGCCCGCAACGTCGACAGGGATGTCCGGTGGGATACTGACCGGCACCGTAGCGGGGCCTCGTCCCAGCAACATGCCGTAGCTTTTGCAGTCGTTTACGTGGTCGGAGCAAAATGCCACCTCCCGCGCCCCATCCTTCCAACAGCGCCGGGCAAAGCTAACTGCCACCCCACCCGCAACATCCTCGACGATGAGCACCAGATTCTTTTGGACAGCCCCCTCCAGCCAAAGCGTCTGCTCCCACTCCTTTTCTCCATCCAACTTAAACCGGCGGAAGAGGTTTTGCCCGTCGTAGATTCGTATCTCTTTGAGGCCCTTTTCCGATTTCACCCATATCGCTGACGGCATCAGTATGCGCCCTGTAACGAACTCTTCACTTCCCAAAGTACCCACTCGGTGGCATCTCGGCCATGCGAGAATTTGTGGCCCATCGGAAATGAATACGTTGACGCCATCGTATTGGTGTGTCCATCTCAAGCTTTCATCAAAAAGGGATGCCAAAGATCTGCCCTGAGCATAGATGAGAGAGCGACCGCTTTTTGCCTCCTTCAACAACTCGTCGGGCGAGGTGACAATGTTGACACTGGCGGGGGCGGGTGGAAGCGTTCCCTGTGCAGTGGTCAAATAGTCATCCGTCACATCCTCAATTAGCTTGCCATGGTCATAGAAACGAACGGCTGCCATTCCGTAAGTTCTCAGGTCGGTCATGCGCATCCCACGGCCGCTGCCGGCGAAATTGTAAAATCCCACTTGAGCCTTGTTACTTCCTAAATGACACGCGGTCAGCAACCAATCTAATACGGGGCCTTGCTTATTCAGGAAGTTGCCATCTTTATCCTGGTTTTGTTGATTAAGTAAGGTGTTGTTCGGCCCTGTGAGGCATCGCTCCGGCGGCCAGAGAACTTCCGGTCCGAAGAAAAACAAAGAGTTGCCGATGTTATTCCGAATCGTGTAACCCGCGTAAAGCCACACTTTATCATTGGAATATTTCTGACACTCCGATTTGAGTTTTTCAAATTTCTCCGGGGTCAGATGATCAAAATCCTCCATGAAGGCGATGAAATCCAGTCCCGCCTGCTGTGCGGTAGCGGCATACTCGGCAACCGTGCCCTGGCCAGTGCTGTAGCTTGACTTTACACCGATGAGCCCTCGAAACAGCTTTGTCCCCTGAGATGGACGACCATAGCCACTCAGTTCCGAATCCGTCCAGGAAATTTCCTCATAACCCCGCCTGGCATCAGGTTGTTTGTTGGGGGGGAGCAGCCTTTCAGCCAGCGTTTTATAGCCACCGAGTGCCCCATTTTTCAGGGATGGTTCAGCCAGCCAACGATATGTATTCTCAAGCAGTTGACCAAAATCGCTCGGTATGTCCTTCAGCCCCTTGCTTAATATTTCACGATTATAGAGCCATTTTGTCCCTTGCCCTACGGAGAATTGCGGCCACTGGCTGATGAAAGCAATGCGTCCCTCTCCACCCGGCGGGTACGTGCGGATAGCGAATAGCGGAGGTGACTTGACGCCATCCGGCCTGATGAAAGGATTTTCCACAGGGCCCGACGGGGAGTGCTCTAAGTCTACGGGCTCGGTAACGGCGGTCTCGGAAGCGGTTACAACTATCTGCCAATCATCACTCACCCAGAGCGGGCACGTTTGTTGCGCATTATATGCCCGTATGTACGGATACCAGATTCCCTTGACCCCTTGGCTAACCGGCGAAGGATACACCTGGTCAGTAAAGGCAGCGGGATAATTCGTATGACGAAATGACGCCAGTTTGTTTGGAGCTTTTTCCACGATTCGCTCGACTGCGATTTTTACTCCCCATCTATCAGTCACATCCGCCATCGTTTGCTTACCGATGTTATGCTCATAAGCCATCATCAATACGCCGCCACCGGCGGAAAGATAATTCTCTATTAGAGACACAAACGCCTCGGTATGCGGAGAAGCATAAATGACGAGCACATTATATTTATTGATTCGCTCCCAGGTTAAATCCGCAAGCGTGTCGATGTAGTCGACTTCAAAACCCTTTTGATGCAACTCGGCCAGGTAAACAAGATCTATCCATCTGTATTCCGTTTCTTGTGTAGAGCAAAATAGAATCGCTGGATTTACGGCGATAGATTGCATATCACAATAAAGCGGGTTCGGGAAGGCGGTTATGAGTAAAAAAATAACAAGCGAAACACCTGAAATAATGAACTTCTTCATAGAATTATCCAAAAGGGTGGAAGACCTTGCTCCCATTCTTCTAACCTTCCAACCTTCCAATTTCCTCCGGTTCTTCGCAAAAAGGGTAGATTCGGCGAGAGCCTCACCGCGCACTCACGTATCACACCTTATTTATAGCTCCCATACTTCTGAATCATTTCAACCGCAAACCGATAGTTTTCAAGTGAGACATCATTAGGAACGGAGTGGTCTGAGTGGTAGATGTACCCGCCGCCCGGCTTGGCAGCCGTAAACTTCGTGCAGATTTCCTCCTCAATTGCCCCTCGGCCAGTGGCAAGTTGGCGCACATCGATATTGCCGAACAACACCAACCGCTCACCATACTGTGGCTTGAGCTCACGCACATCCAGCCCCGCTTTCGCCTCAAGCGGATGCAATGCGGCAAACCCCGCTCTCAGAAAATCGGGGATGAGCGGCCCCACGTTTCCGTCCGAATGCAGGAACGTTTTCAAGCCATCTTTGGCGAAATGGTCGCAGAGTCGCTTGTGGTAAGGCATGACGAGCTCACGGTACATCGCCGGAGAGATCAACGGCGCAACCAGATACCCGAGGTCATCGCTGAACCATGCCGCATCGTATTGAACCCCCAACGCCTTGATGCCTTCATAGAGATCGATGACCAGTTGCGTGTGCGTTGCAAACATATCCGTAATGAAATCGGGGTCTTCGTGCATCCAGACCATCATGTTCTCCATGCCGATCTTGTGCCAGGTGGGGTGAAAACAGGCGTGGACAGAATAGGTAATGAACTTCCCATTTTCACGCGCCCAACGATAGGCGTCCACGATTCCCTTGGAGATGCGCGATGGGTTGTAGGTGCCGCGCGCTCTGAATTGATACCAATCGTCCCGGTTTTTGATCGTAAAGTCCAGCCAGTACGGCGTCCAGCCATCCGCTGTGTGCAGCACCTTCCGCGTGGCACCGTTATCATCAATGTAGACTCGGTATTGATCGGTTTCCTCTATCGTTTGCACTGGAAATTGCAGCGAATAGTCGCCGCCGAGCCGCGCAATCTCGCATCCAAAGTATTCGTCCGGGGAGACGTTTGTGGGCAAGCCCTCACGGCGCCATCGCTGAATCGTCGTCGCCCAGTAGGAATCTTGAAACGGTACCCGGTCGGGGACACCGCCTGATAGGATAATCTGGATTCTTTCTTGTGATGTCATTGGAACCTCCTTGAGAATGAGGTGTGAAACGTGAATTCATTCTTCACATTTCACGGTGAGGACAGGAATATATCCTTGACGATGCTTACTTTGACATGATAGGATAACTATATTCAGCACGGGCATCAATTGCGCTTTTTACCGCTTGCATCTTGCATCTTGAATGTTGCATAGATGCTAGATGCAAGATACAGGATTCAAGATACAAAAACGTCATTTGTGACCGTCCGCAGTATATGTTTCACGGAGAATACGGATGAAAGTTGATATGTCTGCCCGGGGCGTTACGGCCCGACTCAAACGTGCTTCACAGCTCCGACGCCTATGCCTGTTGTTAGGCAAAGCAAAGGCTGTTGATTTCGACAACCCTTCGACAGGCTCAGGACAACGGCTCAATCCAGCGGAAATCGGTATAAACCCTTCCTCAGAAGATCCAAAATGTGTATGTCCTTGTTTGCAATAAAACGCTCAATGCGCTCCAAAAACTTCCAACAGTGAACTCTCCCAAAATGAGCCCCAAAAAGAAGGGCACCGCCTTCCGATGCGTTTTAAGCCCGCCATATCGCAGAATCAACGCTTTGGCAGCCGAGCTGATCACCAGACAAAACCAGATGTAGTCCACGCCGAAGTTGGTCGAAAGGGCATATCCCGCTGGGTGAAACGGCCACCATAAAAATCGCATTCGCATCGCCATCAACAAAAACGTGAACAGCATCCCAAGCCCCATAAAACCAATCGCTGCGGAGTTGGATGATGTGGGGAAAGCCACCCACGCTTGCAAGCGATTTAGACTCTCAAACGCAAACCCCCTGCCTGGCGCTCCGCCTTCGCGATAGGAGATGTGCAAAAGCGCCCAAAAGGAAATGGGCACGGCAACAATGGCAGCTAACATCATCGCCCAAGTTAAACGCTTGACGTTCATCCCCGTTCGCTCTGCCATCTTGAACGCCTCCAACTGGATTGGCATCGGATGGTTACGATATGAACGATTGAAAAACCAGAAGAAAGAGATCGGTGTCAAATTTGCGCTTCCAAGTCTCCGTGTGCCGAAAACATCCACGAGGATGTGCCCTGCGTTCATGGGGGTCAACTCATGAGTGGGTGGACCAAGTTCTGCTCTCATCCGCGTAATGGCAGTTGAAATGCCAAAATAGAGAATGAAGAAGCTTACAACTACCCAAAACGACATCCCCGCTCTCACGCAAAAAAAGAGCAAAAAGAGCCAGCCCGAAAGAAGCCCCACCAGCGCCCAACGATAAGAGAGGGGATTGGAAGGATGGAAGGATGGAAGAATGGAAGGTTGTCTTCCCCCATCCTTCCATCCTTCCATCCTTCCATTTTTTCCTTCCCCACTCCCCGCTTTGCACCTCTCCCTTTGAAAGGAAGAGAGCCCTTCCTTGATGACTGCGCTTAAATGTCGTCGGCTGATCCAAACTGCTAAAATCGCCAATCCTATCCATGCGCCCGATGACTGGGCGTTAAGATACGGAAAGCCGGGCAGACTACTCATCCCCAATGCCCTGGCTAAGATCTGTTGACCTTTACGGAATAGATAAAAAAACCAGATCGAAAAGGACAGATCTAGCGGTAGGAAAAAACTCAACCCCACCGCGAACGGATAAAACGAAAGCGGCAGCCATCCGACAGCACTCCACGGACTTTCGGTGAAATATTTGCCGATGTTATGCTGGGAGCATTTTAATGGGATAGACGGAACAGACGGCTCAAAAAAACTGATGCCGTTGAGAAGATCAACTCCTGCCGCCAATGCAAACCCCAGCCACATCATTCGGCTTGAAAACAGGCTCGCCTTGCCGCTGTTTTCAGTGACCGCCAGTGGCAACTGAATAATTGGGTACGCCAATTTCTCATCTTCAGTCCACTGTTTGCGCACTAAAATGTTGATGCAAAGCATCATAAAAAGGAGAACGCAGATAAATGCCGCCCACCAGAGCATCGGCATAAACCACGCTTTGAGATGTTGAGCTAAATAGAGCGTCGAATTGCCCTGATAATATCCCTCTAAGGCGCGTTTGTCCCAGATTGAAAGCCAATGCGGCACATCTTTAGCAAAAAGCTCGTTCCACTCGTTTTCAGGGGTGGCATACCAGAGTACATGCGGAATGAGCGGGATTAGAATCTGGAGCATATCGTGCGAGGCAATCGATGAGGCGATGTTGAGCATGATGTATACCGTTAATAGTTCACCTTGACTAAACGCCCATTGGGGGAAAAATCGCTTAATCCCTAAACTTAAAACGGTCAGTAACAGCAGGATAAACACCGTATTGAAAAAGAGCGACGCGCACGTAGGGTGTCCTGAATACCAGACGATCTCAATCTGCATAATCCAGAAGCTATTTAAGGGAATGAGCGCCAGCGCGATTAAAACAGCACGAGTGGTAACACTCGGAGATTCGTCTACTGATTTTCGATGCTTTCGATATTTTAGCACGGCATTACCCTAGATTTAGAACCTATCCGGAAAGTCAGACGCCCGAACTTGTTCGCCTGCCTGCCGAAGGCAGACAGGAGACGTTTCTCCCCAACAAATCAAATTAAGGCATCCGATGTTTTTCCGCTCATGGCAGGATTCACTGGAAAGAAGCAAGCACTTCATGATATAATCAACTTGTTGCTTACTTTTGCGAAGGTAGACAGGGGAAAAGTACCATGAGTACCATCATCGTTGAGAAAGAAATCAGCCTTGAGCCAACAGCAATCCGAGCCTGGACAGAGAGAAGAACTGTTTTTGTTGAACTCACAGATGGACGTATTGTTGGATTCCCAGCAGATCGCTTTCGGATTTTGAAAAATGCGACAGATGAACAATTGAAAGAGGTCACGCTTCGTTTAGACGGTTATGCGCTACGATGGGAATCTTTGGATGAAGATATTACCGTGCCCGGCATCGTTGTTGGAAATTTCCAGCTTCCGTACGATTCCGATGGAGATTCCAAAGTGGCAATTCAACAAAGTTGCAAGGATAAGAGAAGGCAAAGCAGGAGAACAGTTCATCACGGAAAAAATCCTTCCACACCCATCTCCCAACCAGAAGTTTGACGTGAGAGATAGTTGAGTGCCTCTCAGATACAAGAAACCTGAAAAATCCGCCGTGTCTTCCATGATTCAACTTGCGACCCGCCCCAGCAGTTCGAGATAATATTCGTAGTTCTCCAGAGACACTTCAGCGGAGATCGCCCCATCCGGCGCGGGGATGTAGCCGCCCTCCTTCCACAGAACCGAGGCCTTGCCCATCACCTCATCCTCGATATGCCGTTTCCCCCACGCCAGCGCGTTCTGATCGACGCCGCCAATCAGGATGAGTTCTTTGCCATATCGTTCTCGCAACTTCGTCGGATTCATCCCCGCGGCGACTTCCAGCGGATAGACACCGTTGAAGCCGGCTGCTACCCAGAGGGGGACGAGGTCGTTCACATTCCCACCCGCCTCAACGAGGATGAACTCAATGTGATGAGACCGCAAATATTCGGTCAGCCGTTGATACGGTTTCAACATCAAACGATGCACCGACTCCACAGAGAGGACGTTCAGTCCCCGATAGGCAGCCGTCTCCTGCACGATGGCAAAATCGATGTCCAACTCCTCTACAGCGCGCTGTGCCGCCTGGATGAGGAAGTCGGCGAGATAGTCGGCGATGCCACCCACAAAAGCGGGATTGTCCCGCACCCACCGACTGAGTTCCGTCGTCCCCATCCAGTCCATCAGCCAGCCAAAGGGACTTCCCAGAGAGAGCCCGAGCGGATAATCCCGATCCGTTACGCGGCGTTTGTAATCGTCCCAAAATCGTGGATAACGCGCCGGGGAGACAGGGTTGAGCAGTTTCTGAAATTTCTCCCAATCGCGTTCGGTGTGGATAGGAAATCGGCGTTCTAAGTTGTCCACCTTCTGCCCAACGCTTTCCGTTAATCCCCGATCTATCCCAACGCGCCACTCTTCGATCTCCTCCTCCCGCTGCTCCCGCTCATAAGGGGGCAGAGGCGCGATGTTCAGGGGGACCAGCTCAACCCGATGGAAACCGAAATGTTGCGCCAGATGGATGTCTTTTGGCAATTTCTCTCGTTGCCACCGTTTTATCGTCTCCCGCTCAAAGCGTTGAAAGAGCGTCGGCAGCGGGATTTCGCCGTTCGGTTCAAAACGACAGATTTTCAAAAAGCGGTCACGCCATGTCATGATGATACCTCCTTTTCTTTGTAGAGCCTGCCGCTGGCGGGTTCTTTGTAGAGCCTGCCGCTGGCGGGTTCGTGGCAATCCGTGATGAACGGGCGAGCCGCCCGCTCTACTAAATATAAGCCTCCGGATCGGCGGCAATCTTTTTCACCAAATCCCAGTAAAATGTGAAGTTTTCAAACGGCACATCGGGCGGCAGGAGGTGGTCCGGGAAAGGTGTAAATCCACCTTGCGCGATCATCCACGGCACAAACGATAACACATGTTTCTCAACTGCCGCTTTATCCTTCGCCAGGACGCGCTTATCGATGCCGCCGAACATCACCAATTTTTTCCCATATTGTTTGCGCAGTGCTACCGGGTCTGTGTCCGATGCAATCTCCAGTGGATAGAGCCCATTGACGCCCCCTTCCAACCACAACGGCACAATCAGATCGTTGTTGCCATCGCTGTCAACCATGAGGATGTCAATCCCTTGAGAGCGCAGATAGCCCGTCACCTTTTTGTAGCATGGGAGCATGAACTCACGGAATTGCGCTGGAGAGCAGAGCGGGCCTGCCTTCATCGACATATCCTCCCAGAAAAGCGCAAAATCCGGCTTAATCTCATCAACGGCGCGTTGAATCGTTTGTAAGACGAAATCGGCGATGTGGTTGCAAATCTCATGCACTAAATCGGGCATGTCATACAGGGCATAGGCGAAATTCTCCAGCCCCATCCAGTTTCGAGGCCAGCCGAAGTACGAGCCACCGTGGATTCCCAGCGGATAGTCGCGGTCTTTCACGCAACGCACATAATCATCCCACCAGAGCGGATAGCGACAAGGTGAATTGGCGTTGAGCCGCGGTTTGATATTTTTCTCCCAATCCGCCTCCGTTTTCAAGGGGAAATCTAACCACTGGGGCATACTCATGTCTGGACGCCGATAAAACTCCTTGATCAACACCCCGTCGGCGCGTCGAACAATGCGATAATTATCATCCTCAAAGAGGATTTCGGGGTCGAACAAAGGGGCAAATCCGAGGTTAATCGGAATGGACTCGTATCGGTCATAGCCAAAAAATTCATCAATATGGACATCTTTTGGCAGCCCCTCGGAGTGCCAGCGTTCAATCGTCGCTCCCCACACCCATTGGGGCATCAAAAAAACGCGGTCTGGCTCGCCAAACCGCATGGTCTCTAAAAATCTTTCTCTCGCGTTCATTGAAAGACTCCTTTCGTTTAGAACTAAAAGTTTGACACCGAGGAGAAATGAAAGTATAATAGTCGTATGAAAGTAAAGACTTCTATCACACTTTCTGAAAACTTACTTCAAGCCATTGACCAGTTAATTGAGCAGTTGGCTGAAGAGTATCAGAATCGCTCGGTCTTCCTCGAAAAAGCGGCGTGGACTTTTATTGCACAACTCCACCATGACGAGCAAACAGCCAAAGACATTGAAATTATTAACCGTCGCGCCGATTATCTGAATCAAGAAACGATGGACGCTCTCACCTATCAGGTGCCCCTATGAAGCGTGGCGACTTATACCGTGTAGCGCACTCATCAGCGGCTGACCCGAAAAAATCCCGAGTATTTGTTGTCGTGAGTCGTCAAGCCTTAATAGCGACGCGGTTCTCAACGGTGATTTGTGCCCCCGTGTATTCCGCTTATGATGGCTTGTCCACCCAGGTGCCAGTTGGCATAGATGAGGGGTTGAAACACGATAGCAGTATCCACTGTGACGCCCTCATGAGTCTCCCCAAGTCTATGCTCACGAATTATATTGGTACGTTATCACCAGCAAAAATTTAGGTTCTCAACAAAGCCTTGCGGATTGCTTTGGACATCCCTGAATGATGAATGAACCCCTGAAAGCGAAAGAGAGGTGAGCACTGATGCCCAAGAAAGCGGTTGAGCAAAAATGGACGCCCGAAGAATATGAAGCCATCTTTGAGCGCAACGCCACCGCCTTCCGAGAGATGCACCCCGAATTGATGAAATGCTACAGGGGGCAATGGGTTGCTATCTATGACGGAAAACTGGTGGACTTCGACGCGAATGACTCAAAGCTATTTGGCCGGATGATGAAAAAATATGGTTACTACACGCCATGGTATCAACAACGTGTTGTCGAAGAGATTATTCCCATCGAGGTTGTCCCTGGCATGGACATTGATTGAGGCCCCTATGCTCATTTTCCCTTATGAAACAGCGGAATTGCCTCCTGCGCCCTACATTGATCTGCAAGTCAGTGCGCCCCATCGATCCGAAACTCGAAGAAGCATGCGTGCGAAATTAGATTCGGGTGCGTCGCTCACGGTCATTCCCCAAAACCTGGTGCGCGAATGGAATCTGGCTACGCACGAAGGTGCTCGGGTGCGTGCTTACGATGGCACGCCGAGGACACGCCCTATTTACCATGTCGATCTTCGGATTGGGGCGCGCTGGTTTTTAAACATCCGCGTGATTGCCTCAAAGCGTCGAAACATTTTGCTGGGACGCAACGTCCTCAATCAATTCAGCATCACTCACGATGGTCCCCACCAAACCGTTCGGATTCATTATCTCCGTCCGGTTCGTCGCTAAAAAACTTTACCCCACCCCCTGACCACTTTTCCTCTTTCCAATCCTCCATCCTTTCCTTCCATCCTCTGAGAAGTTCCTGAGCACATTCTTCGTGATGCGTGAAACGTGAAACGTGAAACGTGATTGATAGCCTCCCGGTCAAATCAATGCCTGTATTTCGGAAGTTTCGCGAACATTGTCGGGACGAATTGCTCAAAATTCTTGTTGCTCGTTTCATATTCACTTAACAAGAGATAGAAGGGTTGTGTGAGTGTTAGTCCCCCTTCAGTCTGGTGTGCGATGCTATCTTCCAATCTCTTCTTGACTGAAGGGGCGTCATCCATCTTCATCCGTAGTCGATGATCCAATGCTCTAACAAGGCATTCAAAGGCAAAAATAACGGGGTCTTGATAGTCTCTCGCAAATTGCTGATCTTTGCCCGCTTTATAGTATTCTCCAAGCTTCTCCTTGTATCTATCGTAATTGGCTTCCACGATAGGATTGATGATAGAATGTAGGTATTCGTGGAGATTCAAGGCATAGAAAATACCTCCTGGACTTTCAACACTATAGTAGTAGTTCTCATACTGAGAACCTATCCCTTGATAGTGACCATTAAGAAGGTTAGGGATATTGACAAGCACATACGTATCGCTCCGTTCCATTCTCAAATATTCCCACAGAAAGGAGAGTTGGCGATTCATCTTGTCAAAGTCGTACTTCCTGAGCTCCGCAATATAATCCAGCTTCACTTCGTTCCAGCTCTTTTCGAGCTCGACTGTGGCCCAAAAGTCATTCAGAACATCAGGAAAGTTGCTTAACTTGCTGGCTAAAACAGGGGACCATAACTCCCGATCCGGTCGAATGCGCTTGAAAGGATAATCTGAGTTGAGGCTCAGAGCAAAGTTCAGGTAGTGATAGGAACGAAGATCCTTCTTTTGGTAATATTCCTGCCAAGCGCGCAGCTTTTCAGGATACTTGACCAGGTTGTTCGCCATCATCTCGCGCACCTTGACGCGAACCGGATGCATCTGTCGCCCCAATTCCTCGTCGTATCCCATCGCATTCATAAAAGCCATTACGGTAAATATCCGGCGATCCGCGAGAACAATGAACCCGTTTCCTTCCATCATCTCATCGGGGTGAATAAAAGTCACTGTATCAACCTCGATATCCTGATCTGCGGAACAGCCCCCCATAAAGAAGTAAGGAATTACTCCTATGAATCCGAGGTCATTCCTCATACAACTCACCTCCAAAATTTGAAGTGTTCACAGACAAGCTCATGATCTCTATCCCCTGATAAGATTGTAGGTCGATTTTCCAAAATCCTTGGATTGAGCCTGTCGAAATCGACGATCGTCGAAATGTGAATCTCGACCTACGTATCAAAACTGTCCCCTCCCCTTGAAAAGACGATTATCTCAGAACCGCATAACCTGTGTATCGCAAGTCACCCTCTTCCTTTGAAAACTTCCGAAGTCTGGAATGATGAACGAATCAGAATAAAAGTAACAGCGCACTACGCCGCTGCCCATGCCTCCCGGATGAAGCGTAGGGCTTGACGAAGGGCATCCTCGCCTTTTCTCCCGCCGGCTTCTAAAGACAGCCAGCCGTCGTAACCAGCCTCCTTTAAAACATGAAAAATTGAGACGAAATCCACTGCCCCTTCACCCACAACTTGATGCTGCAAATTGGTACTCCGGTCGCTCGCATGCACATGCACCACCCGCGCTTTGACCAGCTTCGCCAGTTCCACCGGGTCATCGCCCGCTTCCATCGGGTTGGAGGTGTCTAGGTTGACCTTCAGCCGCTCATCATCCACCAGTTCCAGAATCCGCACGAAGTCGGCGATTTTTGTCCCGACCTGTGGGTGGTCTTCCAATGCGAGCATGACCCCCTTCCCCTCAGCATAGTCCAGACTTCCCTTCAAACCCTCCACGATGCGCCTAAGCGTCTGTTCGGGGCTTTGCCCTTCATGCCATCGACCTGCCGTAAGACGCACAACATAGGTGCGGAAGGCGACAGCAGCATCCACATCCCAGCGAATCGAAGCCATCTGCTGCTCCTGATTAACGGGTTCAGGATGGGATAGGTCGGCATAACTGGTGAACATTGACACATCCAAACCCGCCGCGTGAATCATGTTAGAGATGCGGGACATGGAATCCTTGTCTCGCTCATCCTCTCTCAGATAGGGCTTGTACATCTCAATGCCATCCAGGCCCAACCCGCGAGCCATCTGAACCCAATCGCCCAACGACAGCGTGCGGTTGCGAATGAGATCGTCAAAGAAGCAAATGGGGATGCAGCTCAATTTCATAGAAACTCAACCTCCTTCTTTGTTGTCTGATGTCGGTGACACTCCCCGTTGCTTTGGGGCCGCCTTGTCATGTCAAAATCGCCAACTTCAGGCACTTTCATTAAAGCCATACGCATGATAATATCCTTTACGTATCATCTCAATATTTCGGGGGACAAGACTTCCGAAGTCTGCGGCATGTTGGTGAAATCAAGGCAATGGCATTCAGACTTCGGAAGTCTCCCCTATTTTTTGAGAAGATACCTTTACTGAATGCTTGCCTTCCAGGGGGCTTTACGGTATAATAAAAGCAAAAGAGAGGTGATCCCTGATGCCCAAGAAAGCCGTTGAGCACAAATGGACGCCCGAAGAATATGAAGCCATCTTTGAGCGTAACGCCACCGCCTTCCGGCAGATGCACCCCGAATTGCTGAAACGCTACAGGGGACAATGGGTTGCTATCTATGACGGAAAGCTGGTGGACTCCGACGCGAACGATTCTATACTCCACCGTCGGATGATGAAAAAGTATGGTTACTACACGCCCTTTTATATGCAGCGCGTTGTAGAAGAGATTATCCCGATTGAGATTGTTCCTGGCATGGATATCGATTGAGGTCACGATGCTCATTTTTCCTTATGAAACAGGCGAATTTCCTCCTGCGCCCTACATTGACCTACAAATTAGCGTTCCTCATCAATCCGAACCCCTCAGAAACATGCGTGCGAAATTGGATTCAGGTGCGGCCCTTACGGTCATCCCCCAAAACTTTGTTCGCGAATGGAATCTTGTTAAGCAGGTGGATGTTCGGGGGCGCGCTTACGATGACACATGGGCGATGCGTCCTGTCTACTATGTTGATCTTCAGATTGGCACGCGGAGGTTTTTAAGCGTCCGCGTGATTGCTTCAAAGCGTCGAAACATTTTGCTGGGACGCAACGTCCTCAATCAACTCAGCATCACTCACGATGGTCCGCACCAAACCGTCCGGATTCATTATTTACGTCCGGTTCGCCGCTAAAACGCTTTATCCGACCCCCTTACCACTTTTCCTTCCCCCCTTCCATTCCTTCAACAAGCTGGCAGCATGTTCTACTTCCTTTCCTTCCATCCCGTTTCACGTTTCACGTTTCACGCTTCACGTACCGCTTCCCCTGATAAGAATCACGCCTTTCCAGTTCTCTGTCAATCGCTTTTAAAATCGCGTCCTTCTGCAGTATCCAGAGGGGCGCAACCAGCGTGTCTCGTGAACCTTCCCCGACAAGTCGTTGGATAATCATCTGCGGCGGCAGGTATTCGAGGAAATCGCAGGCGAGCTCAACATATTCATCAAAATCAAGGGTACGCCACAAGGGTATACCTCCCACATAGAATTTTCCCCGCCGATACAGTTTTGCCAGCGGGGTCCCTTCCACGACATACAGGGAGTGAATTTTGATTGCGTCCAATCCCAGCGACGCCACACCTTTCGCTGTTTCCATAATCTCCGCATCCGATTCGTCCGGAAGTCCGATGATGACATGGGCACAGATTAAAATGCCGCGTCCCTTGGTTCTTTGCACAGCGTCTACAAAGTCGGCATAAGTATGTCCTCGGTTAATCAACGCTAAGGTTTGATCATGAATCGATTGCAAGCCGTACTCAACCCATACCTGATACCGCCGGCTGTAGCTCTCAATCAACTGAAGCACAGGCTCTGGCACGCAATCCGGACGGGTGCCGATGGCGAGCCCGATCACGTCATCGAATTGGAGGGCTTCGTCATAAAGTTTTTTGAGGACCTCCACTGGCGCGTAGGTGTTTGTGAAGGCTTGAAAATAGGCGATGAACTTTTGGGCATTGTACCGCTCTTTGAGACGGTGCATCCCGATTTCAACTTGCGCCTTTACAGAGCGGCGTCGTTCGATGCCGAACGCTCCGGAACCGCGCGCGTCGCAATAGATACACCCGCCCCACCCAACCCTGCCGTCGCGATTGGGACAGGTAAAGCCGGCGTCAATGGTGACCTTCTGCACACGGCATCCAAACGTGCGTCTCAGGAATGAATTGAAATCGTTGTATCGCTTCATTTCATCGTGCCTACTTGAATAGCTCCGTTATTGTGCAGCGTGTCTTTAACCGAGACCGGTGATCGAATCAAGTTCGTTTTCTCCTCTCGATTTGCTGTCATATCTCACCGGGTCAGAGCACCCGTAATGGATACCTGCCGTACTTTTGTACCGCCTCCGACATCGCAATCACGTTCTCTGGACGCAGGTAGCCCGCCAGGCTGTTTCCGCTGGTCACGATGTAACCGCCTCCACCCCCGACATCTCGAATCAGCCCGCGAACCTCCGCTTCAGTCTCTTGCGGTGTACCCATTCCAAGTATGTTCAGATCAACATTTCCTAGCAGGCAGAGCTGATCGCCGTACCTTTTCTTAATGGCGCGGATGTCCATCGCACCATTTTCGATCGGATGGATGCCTGTGATGCCCAAACTCATGAGATCGTCCAAGAACGGGAGGATATTCCCGTCGCTGTGGATGACCCAGGGCAACTTCACCTTCTCCCGCAAACGCTGGTAACGCGGCAGCACCAGCGAACGGAAAATTGAAGGGGAGAAAATGGGGGCGGTATTGAAGGCCATGTCATCGGTGGTGACATAGACATCGAAACCGAGTTGGCAAACGCGCTCGGCAACCACCACCGCCCAGTCACAGTACCGCTCCAGCACCGCTTCGACGAAATCGCGGTTCTCATATAAGGCAATACTGAAGTTTTCAAAACCCATGCCGAGTATGGTCGAAAAGATTCCCATGCGCGTGATGAACCACGCGGCGTATTCTCCTTTGTTTCTGGTAAACGCTTCAGCTTCGGCGTAGAGGGCGTCATCGTCCGGGTTGGGGAGTTGAAGGGTTGACAGGTCTGCTTGGGTTTGGAGCATCCCATCGCCGTAGAAGAAACGCCCGTCTTGCCCCGGTATCTTGTGGACATAAACGGGGGCTCGCAAAACGTAGAAGAGGTTGTCCAACTTCAGAAAGGAAGCAAGTGCTTTGGCTTCCTCAATGGTGTAGATGTTGGCTTCTATGTTGAACGCTTGACTCTTTGGCTCTCCCCATCCCATCAACTTCTGGGCGAGGGCGCGATCAACGCTTAATTCACAGTAGGGAACCTGGTCGGGTTCCTCGCAACGGAGTGCAGTGAGCACCCTTTCTCGTGAAGTCATCCGTATCGCTCCTTTCTTTGCCGCCATGCCGGCGGATTTATTGGCGTTATACTTAGTGCCTATCCGAATAACCCGGCAGCCCGAAAAGCAATGAGAGCACAAGCGAGTTCGACAGGTAAAGTATACCCGAAAATGGGGTTATTCGGATAGGCTCTTAGAGCCTATCCGGAAAATGCTCGTCGTGGATTGCCAAGATTTCGATGAACTCAATCCAAGTATTTCGATACGGCTTCGCCTACTCAATCCACGCCCGAACCGTCGGATTCTGGGGAATTGCGGATTCTGGGGAATTGCGGAATGCGGAATTGCTCGTACTGAGTTTATCGCTTGTACTGAGTTTATCGAAGTGAAGTGAAGTGAAGTGAAGAAGCATTGTCTTTCAATCCGCAATCATCAATCCCAAATCCGCAATTCCCCATAATCCGACAGGAGCGTTGAAGGTGAAAACAGACTTTCCGGATAGGCACTTAGCACGGGTACAAAATCACGCCTCTCATTTGTCATGAAACGTTAAACTCAATCGTCCAAAAAGATTAAGCGTACTTTGCGGCAGCGTCCTTTGCAACGTTTGCCCATTCCGCAAGCCGTTCCAGTCTGCCGTTGAGAGTTTGAAGCTCCCTCAGTACAATCTGGACATAACAACCCTGGGCTATCCGCATTCCCTCTTCCAGATGCTTCCGAATGGGTGTCATATCCTCTGCAAAAACGACATCGGTCGCTTTCTGACGCCACATGATAGTGTACCGGTCACCCACGGCATCAACCACCTCCTCTAGAACTGTCCATGCTGAACTCACAAATATCCACAGATTGGGAATGCTCAACACACCATCAATTTTGTGGGTTAGCTCCTCACAACAACCGTAACTCACCAGCCAGAACTGTGAGAGGATGGGGATTTGATACGCTAAGAGGAACTCCTTCCACATGGCAGGGGATACCGTCTGAAACTCCTGGCTCTCGGTATGCCCCCACAGGTCACGGAGAGCAATGTTGCCCGGATGCGCGTCTTCACGGGGCGGATGGCTGCAATACATGGGGCCTGTGTTATCCAAAGTGAGCAATCCTGTCTTCTCATAAGTTTTCTGAGCCTGTAGAACCCCTTCCTGCAAATGTTTCATTAAGCGATGGACTAAATCCGGTCTGTCCACCATATCGTACATTAACTGATCAAGCCCCCGGAGATCTGCCGCCATTCCCCCCAGTCCTGGCCCAAGAGGGGGATTGCAGGTCAAACGGACTTCCATAGCATCGCCCAGCAATTCAGTCATCTGGGATAGTGCACGTTGCGTTTTGGGTTCGTTGTACGTATAGTTGGGCAGAGCAAGGCGGTCAAAATCCTCCTCCGATTTGATCGGTGGGTCATACTTCCACGCACCACCAGCGATGGTCGCTGGAGTGCGTCGGACAGGAATCCCCCATGTGTGCGGTGTGTGCTGGTCAAAGACCGCCGAAACACCCCACCACGGTTCCATCACTGAGTCATCACCGATGGCGTGTTTCACGAGATGCTGCCGGAATGTCCGTTCGACGCCTCGACACAGCGGGTCTGTGCACGTCAAACTACTTTCGGGGAGCAGTTCCGACCACGCCCCCACGGGCCTGCACCAGACAGGCGCGCGATCGGGTTTACACAACGCATTCACATCGCGCCATCGCTGGCGACGCGCCTCATATTCTTCGTTGGAAGCTAACTCGACCACCTGTCTGGCTAGCTCCCGAACTGTATCGCGGTTCCGCGTTTGTTCCAATGTCACTTGCTATCGCCTCCTATTAACCCAAGTTGCTACCTGCTCAACCCGGCATCCTGGTGTAGTCTAGCCCCTTGTGGGCGTTTGGGCGGATTGACGCCCACAAGGGGCTAGACTACGAGCGATCTTCACTATAGGTGGCAACTTGGGTTATTACTTCTTCAACTGACATTCGCTTCATCCACACCCGCGGGCGGACATCCGCTCGGTTGTATCTGTTGAGAGCTAATTCGTATATGATGAATTATATGATAGAGATACAATTCCCTGAGATTTCTATCGTCATCAGATTGTATTTCAACAAAGTCATCTCCGGCAAAAATAATCGTACCGATAACTTCCGGCCCGTCAGTACAAAAAATTTCAACTACTGTTCCTTCAAGGGCCTCAAGGCGTCTCTGAAGAACCATAGCGCACCTCCTTGTCAAGTTGATTGATACCAGCGCGTTCTATAACCGCCCTAACACTCCCCCACCTTCTCACTCCACAATTTTTAGAGGTTTTTAGCCATATTTATGCGAGTTGGCCGAAATCCGACCTTCTTGTACAAGGCAATCGCAGCATCGTTTTCTGCGTCCACGCCCAGATAGGCTTGGTCACAGCTTTGATTCCGTATGTAATCGCATGCGTTTACCATGAGCGATGTGCCAATCCCTTGCCTTCTATATTCAGGATGGACAAATATTTTGCAGATCACTCCGTATAAGGGTGAATGGACACGCACTCTGCAGAATCCAACGACTTGAACATCGGACCGGGCGACGATGACGACATCGTCTTCAAGGAAGAGTGACTTGCTTTTCTCGCAATCCCACTGTTTTTCTCCAGCTTCTGCAGCATCCATTCGATCAAGCTCAAGCAAGGAACTAAGCTGCGTCTCAAAATTGGCAGTATCTATAACTATCATGTGTATCTCCTATCCGTGTCAATAGGTACGCCCCTTGATGCACCTATGTTCCCTTTACAATCCTGTTAACCTGCACAGGATATTTTCCATACGCCTCAACCATCTCACCCACGCGGATGACCCGTTCGATAGAGGCATCGGGCATGACATTATCTGCCACACCGAGGATGAAGGCATCTCCGGGCGCAATCGTGCGGAAGAGGTCCAGCATGTACGCCTCAAACGCCTCATCCGTCACCGGTGGACAAAGGATCGATGACGGAATGCCTCCCCAAATGATGATGTCTTTCCCCCACGCACCCCGTGCTTCCGCTAACGTACACGGCACCATCGGGGCGGTGACGAAGCATTCCGCCATGTCAAACCTCGCGTCCTTGATGAGTGACAGGAGGAGTTTGGTGTCGTTATCGGCATGGCAGACGAGAATCTTGTCATAAGCGTGGAGGGCTTCCGAAAACGCTTTGAAGTGAGGGAGGAAGTATTCCTTGAAAAGCGGAGGCGGGGTCATTTGGGAGTCGAAGTGGATACCGTAGAGAATCATCTTCGCAGGGGATTCCATCGCGACGCGCTGAAGTTTGACAGCGTATTCGTCCAGAGCGGCAAGCAGACGTTCAATCTGCGCCGGGTGATCATATAACTCATAATAAGCGCGGTTGTACCCGACAAACTCGCGCAGGATGCGGTGCATCGGACACTGCCCAATCTGCACGAGTGGCACGCCATCGTCGCCGATCTCCTTCTCGTAGGCGAGGTATTCGTCGTAGGTGGGAATGACTTGGGTGTGTTCAATGATGTACTCAACAACGGGGTAATCCTCCGCTCGCTTGATCATGTGTTCGATCTCCAGCGTGGGCAACCCCACCCGTGCGAGCTCTTCCGAATGGCGATGCAGCGTAGAAACCGTGCCAACTGGCGTGATATATTCAACTAATGTTTCAATGCCCTTCTGTCTGGTTTTGATTTCCACACCGTTCAACTGGGTTTTGAAAATGCGGCCATCTCGGGCAGGCGCTCCCAAGCCTAAATCGCGTTCGATCTCGCGCAGACTCATGCCACGAAATCTGGGCGGTAGCGTCCCTTGTTTCTGATGCGCCGTGTACCAGAGCAGCAGGCGCGGCACCCAAGGAATCCGATCCGGCGGTTTCCCTTCAATAACGGCTAATAAACGTTCACGATGGGTCATGTGGTTCTCCTTTCATAAAGCGCGATGCGTGAAACGTGAAACGTAATGCGTAATACGTAATGCGTGAAACGTGAAACGTAATGCGTAATGCGTATTGCGTAAATCCCCCCCAACCCCCCTTTACAAAGGGGGGCAGGGGGGATTTGCTCATTTGCTCATTTGCCCATTCGTTGGCTGGTAGATGCAATAAGGTTCCTCCGCCAAAAAGTCGCCCATCTGTCCAAAGGCACGCGCCCGACAGCCACCGCATACCTTTTTGTATTCGCAGATGCCACATTTGCCCGTCAACAATTCGGGGTGACGGAGCATATCAAATACCGGTGCGCTCTCCCAGATTTCCTCAAAAGGCTGATGCCTCACATTGCCCGCTTCGATGGGGAGATATCCGCAAGGAAACACCTGCCCTTTGTGCGAGACAAAACAAACCGCCGTCCCAGCCAGACACCCTTTCGTAACGGCTGACATACCATGGGTCGAGCGTTCTATTTTGGTGCCTTCTTCTTTTGCGCGTTGACGCATGATACGGTAGTAGTGAGGGGCGCAGGTGGCTTTCATTTGCAGAGCATTCTCCTGGGATTTGTCATAAAACCAGTTCAGCACCTCCTCCTGCCGTTCGGCTGACAGCATGATGTCGTCCGCAATCTGCATCCCGCACCCGACGGGCACGAGCATAAACAGGTGTAATGCCACGGCCCCAACCATGATGGCGAGGTCATAAATTTCAGGGAGTTGCGTATCGTTATGTTTCGCGACGGTCGAGTTGATTTGAACCGGAACGCCAGCGCGGCGCAGATGCGCAACGCCCTCCAACGCGCGGTCATAAGAGCCCGAAAGCTGTCGGAAGTCGTCATGGGTTTCGGCGTTTGCACCATCAATGCTGATGCTGACACGCTCAATCCCGACATTTTTAATTTTCACCGCGATCGCCGGGGTAACCAGCGTCCCATTGGTCGCCAGTGCGACGGTCAATCCTCGCTTCACCGCATGCGCCGCGAGGTCAAAGATGTCCGGCCGCACAAGGGGTTCGCCGCCGCTCAAAACGAGAATCGGTTTCTGCGTCTGGGCTAGAGAATCGATGAAAGCCAGCCCTTCTTCTGTTGTCAAGTCGCTCTGAGTCAATTGATGACTCACTTCGAGCCGTCGGCAGTGGATGCATTCTAAATTGCACCCCGCCGTTGTTTCCCAGAACAACAACCGCAGGGGTGGTTTTGTGGAATTTCGATTTATTTGATCTGAAAGCATCGAATGATGATGCGTGAGTGGCTTCAAGGGTTTCTCCTCATTATAGGTAAAGCGGGTGGCTTGCTCCAAACGGGCGAGCCGCCCGCTCTACTTGTAGCCTAGCCCCTTGTGGGCGTTTGAGGGGCGATCAAAATACTGTTGCCGACTACCGAAGGTTTTTGAGGCATGCCTCGTTACAGCTTTTCCCATCGCACCATAGCGAGCAGTTCTTTACACGACGCTGTTCACTATCAAAGAGCGAAGTCAAAGCGGCTCGGTGGGAGGCAATACCAATTTCGGCACCCTCGCCCGTTTCAGGGCACGTTACCATTTTGGGCCTCCGATAGTGAAAGAAGGTTCCCAGATACTGGGGAAGCAGCACATATATCGCTGCCAATGAGATGATGCTGCCGATGAGTAAAAATGGGTGAGACATCGTATTCACCTCCTTATCAGAACTTGGGTCCCTAACCCCTAATACCTAACCCCCCGGCCCCCTTCCCGACACGGGAAGGGGGAGACATTCTCCCCTCTCCTCGAGGAGAGGGGCCAGGGGAGAGGTTCAGATTATTTCAACTTGGCAAGATACTGCCCCAAGCGTTGATATTCTTCAATAACGTTCTTCTTTGTAATGACCTCGCTTGCGTCCCTTTTCTTGAGCGCATCAAGCTGTTCCCCAAACAGGCGTCGTTGGTGTACCGTCGTTGAGGTCAACGCCCCTCGATCTGCTCGTTTCGTGTCCCCTTCGCCGAGGATGTGTGGAGGCGAGGTGGCACCTTGCTCCTTCCCCTTTGTTCCGCTTTCGGGAGGGGCGGATGGGGGAGGAGGGGCATGGCTGTATTCAATCGCCTTGTGGAACAGCGTTGTTGCTGCATCCACCTCCCCTCGCTTCCATTGGATGTAGCCGTCGAGGTAGTAGGCATCGACCGCTTTGAAGTTCAGTTGGCGTGCCATCGAAAAGTATTTCGATGCGCCTTCCAGATTCCCCTTTGCGAGCGCGACTGCGCCGAGTTGCAGGAGGGAACCGCTCTCTTCAGGATTAATCGCCAGCGCCTGTTGCAGGGCATGTTCCGCTGAATCAAGATTGAATAGCTTCCCTGAATCGGGGCAAGCGTAGACAGCCCCGATTTGCAGATTCCCGCGCAGGCTATGCGAATTTATCTCGACCAAACGCTGGAACTGCGCGAGCGCGCCTGGGTAATCCCCGAGCTCGAACAGGCAATTGCCCAGATAGTAAATTGAATCTTCATGATTTGGATCGATCGCCAGTGCCTCGCGGAAAAGGGCAGCAGATTTGTCCCAATCTTTCTCCGTTTTCATGATGTTGATTGCACGGCGATAGGCATCCCAGAACTGTGTTGTCTGCTCTCGCGTCAATTTGGGATTCGGTCGCGTGTACTGCCGGCCGTGTGCAATGTCGATTGTGTCTGGTGTCTGACCGATTGGCAGGTCTTCAGGCTTTCTGGCTCTCCGGCTCTCCGGCTTTCCGGTTTTCGTTTCAACGGTTTGCCAACCTTTTCCCTCCGTGACTTCAATAATCTGGTTTGTGGGAATCGAAGTGAGTTCCTGTGTTGTCCCACTGGGCCATACAATCTTCAGAGAAGTGATCTCTGCCATGCCCTTGCACCCGAAGGCCGCCTCCAGTGCGTTCTGCGATAGATATGAAGAACCTGCGCCGATTTCACGAATCTGACGCTCACCGCCGGCAACGATAGCGAGTTTGGATCCAACACCGAATCGATTGCTTTTTGTCCCTTTCAACCGCACTTTAAACCAGCGATTGACGTTGCCCCCATCGTTCTGCAACAGCTTCGGTGGTGCTCCGTGATTGACGATGAAAACGTCCACATCGCCATCGTTATCATAGTCTGCAAAGGCTGCGCCACGCCCAACCCATTCCTCTTTGAATACATCGCCGCTGACACTTCCCACCTCAAAAAATCCCGCATCCCCGTTATTCCAGAACAACTGATTGCGCATTGGAATGAGCAACTTAGGATTATCGGGCTTTTGGAAGGTGCTACCATTGACCACGAAGATATCTAACCGCCCATCATTGTCGTAGTCAAAGAACGCTGTCCCCCATCCGATGAAGTCGAGGGCGATCTGTCCCAATCCGTAGGCATCTGCCATATCGGTAAAACGGGTAAACGGTGATTTCGATTGCGGATTGCCCTCCACCGGCTCATTTGCAGATTTGCTCATTTGCAGATTTGTGGAAGCGGGCATCTGTGAGAGCTCAGTCAGCAGGTTTTTGTAAAGGGCGTTCTCTTGGGCGATCCAGTGGGTGACGAAGATATCCATATCCCCGTCGTTGTCCCAATCCCCGGTTGCCAGCCCCATTGCCCCGCGATAATCCGCCACCCATGCTTCATGACTGACATCGGTGAACGTCCTATCTCCATTGTTCCGGTACATTACATTGTCTGACACATCATTGGCAACATAAAGGTCTACCCACCCATCGTTGTTGAAATCGCACCACGACGCGGAGAAGCTGCGTCCAGCGGCATTATCGACACCCGCCTTTTGAGCCACCTCTGTAAACGTCCCATTCCCGTTGTTGTGGTAGAGCAGGTTGCGTTCCGGCGGATAGGAGGATGGGTTCAGCGTGGCCGGTGTTACTGCCTCATACTGCTGCGATGTCCGTGTCACATCCGCAGGGTCAAACTTGTACTGCACATAGCCGCAGATGTAGAGGTCTAAATAGCCATCGTTATCATAATCTGCCCAACTGGCACCTGTCCAAAACCCTTCCACGCCGCCAATACCCGCTGAACGACCGACCTCCGTGAAGACACCAACTCCATCGTTTCGATAGAGCAGGTTGGTGCCGTAATTGGTGACGATGAGATCGAGGTCTCCATCGTTGTCATAATCGCCCCACGCCGCTCCCATGCCACAACCGCGATTACCCACGCGAGCCGCCTCCGTGACATCGGCGAAGGTGCCATCCCCGTTGTTTTTATACAGCCGATTCGACGCCGGAGAACGCGCACTTTCATCGGGGGAAAGCGTCAATGGCCCCGCAATGTTTACGATGTAGAGATCGACCCACCCATCGTTATTGTAATCCCCCCATGCCGCGCCGGAACCCATGTCCTCTGGCAATTGCGTGGAGCGTTCACCGTAAAAATGGCGGAAGTCAATTCCCGCAGCCTTCGTGACATCGGTAAAGTGAATATGCGGATAATCCGCCGGTAGCTCCCGTCCCAACGAGTCAGTGATGCCCTCAATTTTTTCACCGGGGCGGTAGACCTCATTGCGCGGACGGGTCCATAGGATGACCCCCGCGATGAGAATCACAAAGATTGCGCTTCCAATGATAGTAAAAATTAACTGTTTTTTCCGGCGCGTGAGTGGTCGTGGCATCATATCTTTCATCTTTCCTTGTGGAGCCTAAAAACCGAGTTTTTCTGAAAAACTCGGTTTCTGATTCGTGATGCTTTACAAAACGCCGAAGACCCGGTAAACCTCGTCAATGGGCATACCGGCGGCAAGTTTTTCCCGCTCATCGTTTTCTTTTTCAAAGGTCGCCTCGACCCGCAACAGGACCTCATCCACCAGGTCTTTGGGGATAAGTTGGACCCCATCGTTATCCCCGAAGATGAAGTCGCCGGGCATGACCTTGACGTAGTGGGTCAGGTGGCCGGGCAGGTAGATGGGGAGGTTCACATCAGTGATAACCCAACCCCCGAAAGCATTGGGGCGAGTCCCAAAGGTGAACATGGGGAAATCGGGCATTTTGAGAACGTACTGGGTGTCGCGGCAGTTGCCGGCGATGAGCATGCCCCGGCAGCCATGAGCATAAGCAAGCTGACAACTCATCTCACCGAAATGCGCCGGCTGCATGTCCCCACCACAGTCAAAGCAAAGCACTGTGCCGTCTTCAAGTTCATCAACCGTTCGCATCATTCGCTTTTGGGGGTGCCCCCCTTCTGCCTCCCATTTTTTCTGTTGGGCTTTTTGCTGTTCAGGGGTGAGTCCCCCTTCTACGAGTGAATGAAGTTTGATAGGCAAGGCGCGACCCACCAGTTGCATGCCCTGGCGAAGCGGTTTGAAGCGCTCCGAAAAAACGGTGTCTCGTACCCCCAGACCAGCGAGGGCATCGGAAACGCTGCCGCCGTAACCGGCTCTGCGAAATCGCTCGATGCGTTCGAGGTCTGTGATATTCAGATGTCGGATGTTCGGCTGAGAATTGGACATAATTTAACCTTTCATTTGGACCCAGACTTCCGAAGTCTCCAAGACTTCGGAAGTCTGAAAATGCCTTTCTTTTTGAAAGTTACAGTGCTTTGACCAGTTGAATCGTGGTCTGTGCCTCTGATATATCCGTAATCGGTGTGGTGATTCCCGCCTCCTTCCCAAACATGAAGTTCAGCAGGTATTGATCAATCTTCCGATAGCGCAATTTCGCGGACACATGGAGCGTGCCACCGACGCTCTTGGGTGGCTGTATGTCGAAAGTCCGTTCCTGAGCAGTGGGGATTTCCTTCATTGGAACGGATGACGGACAGGCGAAAGTATATTCGGCGGAGTCGGAGAAGCCGGGGAATAAGGAGCGACGGAAACGAACACCCACCATCTCCCACAGGTTGTGGCGGTCAATCAGGTTGCCGTATTGATCCACGGGTTCCGCCTTGAAAATGAACGAACCTTTTTGAATAAAGTGTTCCGCATCAACGGTTCCAGATTGGTAGACCACATTCCCCTGGTCGTCTGTGACAACGAGCTCCACCCACGATTGAATGATGTCAAGTGGCCCTGTCGGGAAGTCGTGACCGACCTTGTTGGAAGTGATCACCGCCTTCACCCGAACGGACTCCCCGGGCGTCACCTGTTTCGGCGCAACCAATTCAAGGGAAACGATGGGGCCCTTCGCCCATTTATGTTCAATCTCAGGGATGTCGTATTCGCCTCGCAGCCACTTCTCAGTGAGCGCGATTTGCTCGTCCGCGCCCGGCAACTTGAGGAGCGCCGGCATGAACTGATTCGCGGCAATGAACCGATGGCTCCGGTGCTTTTTGTCGTTTGCGGTCCGGTTGTAATCTGAACTATCACCTGCCGCCGGGTCTGTGGAATCCTCCAGGGGCATGTGACATTCGCGACATTCAATCGTCTTCGTTGGATCGCCCGGATGGTTCCAGCGACTCTTGCGCCAGTTATCATATTGATTTTGCAGTTGCACCCAACCGACGTTGTTGACCTCCTGATCGATAAACTGTTTGTGGCAGGCAGCACAATAGTCGGGGGTTTTGAAGATGCGCTTGCTGAGGCTTTCGACGTGATGGCGTGGATAGGCACGGAGGAGAAAATCACGTAAAAATTGGGCGCTCTTCCCATCATGCAGTTCAAACATATACCGCCTGGGCTGCGTGATTACATAGTTTGCGTTGCCTTTGAGATCCGTTTCGTGGATGGCATGACACGCAAGGCAGGAGACACCCTCTTGATAACCTTGTAATCCCGTCAGGTTTTCGGTAAAGATATTCTTTGTTCCTGAAAAGAGGGAGATGGGGTCGTGACACCCACCGCAATAGCGCGTGGACTCCGGGCCGTTCTGTTTTCCCATCACCTCCTGGATGGCTTGAAAGGCGGTATCCATTGCGGCGTAGCGATGGGTGCTGACAGACCATTCCTTGACGATCTGTTCGTGGCACCTCGCTGTCCCACACGCCTCCGAGCCTGACAATGACCGTGCGTCGAATGCACGATTCGTGGCCGTCCGGGCAAGGCTTGGAGCAAAGGGCCTGTCCTCGCCGTAGACATAGTGGTAATCCGCTGGAAATTTATTGACCAATTTGACCGGTTTGTAAATCGCAATGCAAATGGCTGTCACCCCAAAGCAGGCAACGGCAATCAGCCCCATGCCCCAACCGTAACGTTTCTGAGCAGCACGTAGGGGCGAACTTCCTGACAAGATTGGGACGCCAAGCGACTCGCCTTCGCCTAAATCGGATACTGCCTTTTCTTCACGCGCCCTTGATTTGTAATCCCGCCATACAATCAGCAGGATATGGGGCACGGTAAAGCCGATCACCGCGAAGGTGCTCAACAGATGGACGAGATCCCAGGCATAGCTAATCCGATAGCCGAAAAAGGATTGCCAGGTCAGCACCACCCCTGAAATGACGCAGATCGCCGCCACCCCCATCCCAAGATACCCCGTCAGCACGGTGTGGGTCATCGTATATCGGCGATAAAGCAACCAATGTCGAATTTGATACCATACAAACGGCGCAACAAACAGCAAACCGAAAACAGTGTGTAGCAAAACCATCATCTGGTTTGGAATGCTGAAGGGCAAAAAGTAGATCGAAAGCCCGGTCAGCGTTTCAAAAAGCAGAATGCCCGTCACAGCGATGACGAGCTTAGAACGCCACTCTCTTGAGCGATCAATTCTGGTTGTAGTAGCGGTTTTCATCACAATTGACCTCCTTGATTGAATTGTAAGCATGCTTCAAATTTCGCCAAAAATCAGTTGACACTTTGGGATGCTTCATTCAAGATTCAGGATTCAAGATTCAGGATTCATCTGTATCTTGCATCTTGAATCCTGCATCTTGAATCCATGAAATGTAAACTGTTTTCTGAAACATGCCAACACAGAAAGATCTTTTAATTTTCCTCACATTACCATCCTCCTGTGCCACCTTGATAATCCTTAGTAGAGAAGTAATCGGAATTCCCATCAAATGGCAATTCCTTGCCCATGTATGCGGCAATCTGAGTGAACAAAGGTCCCATGTTGACCTGCTGAACGACCCCTCTTTCATCTCTATGAATCGCGGGGGGGCCAATGGGACCCATAACCGGCTCAACCAACGCAAGAATTCGGCCCAACGTATCCCTCTCTGCCGCTTCTCGGATAAATGCAAGTTGTTCCGGGGTTCGATTCGCATCCCCGGCTGGAAAGGTCACCATCACTTCAAATTCCCGCTTGGCTATGGGAAGTAGTTTCGCCAATTCCGCGTATGTTTCAACTTTTCTCTGCAGTTCCGGGGATAGTTCTTCAGCCCCTTTATCCGCCCTTTCCCCAGCCTTGCCAATCCCTTCATCTGTTTCGCTTTTCATTTGGGGTATTCCCGAGGTTTCACTTTTCTTTTCAGAGATTTCACCTTTCATTTCAACCATTCCTGATGCCTTTGGTTCAACCGTTCCAGAGGTGGAAGATCGCGACTGCCCTCTTGAGAGTCTTTGATCCATTTCCCCTTTTTCTGTCCGTTCCACTTCTCTCTCATCCGCTTTCAGAAAAGGTTTCTCTTCAACTTTCCCCCTCAAATGATAGGCTATCCAGATGGCGCCAATCACCAACACGAGCCCTATTCCTCCTATAGAGAGTTTAGATAGTTTCCTCATCATTCAACTCCTCCTCACTTGGATTGCGGATTTTTTTGTGATGCGTGAAACGTAAAACGTAATGCGTAATACTCTGTCGGCATTTTACGCATTACGCATCACGTATATCTTCCGTATTCATGCACCAATTCGATGACCCGGCAATACTGCTGGAAACTGACGTTATCCGGCACCGAGTGGTCTGAATGGTAAATGTATCCGCCGCCGACTTTGGCGACGCTCACCTTCGTCCGAATCTCTTCCTCAACCTGCGCCGGGTCCGGGTCCGCCATCTTCCGCACATCGATGCCTCCCATGAACGCAAGGACATCGCCGAAGTTCTGTTTCAACTCGATTAAGTCCATCCCGGATTTGACTTCCAGCGGTTGCAGGCAGGTGAATCCCGCCTCAACCAACTGGGGGACCAGCAGGCGAATGCCACCGCAACTGTGCAAGATAATCGGCATCCCTTTCCCCTTGAAGAAGTCACAGGCCCGTTTGTGCGCCGGAAAGAGCAATTCGCGATAGCAGGCGGGCGAAAACAGGGGGCCGTTACGATAGCCCATATCATCGTAGAGAAATGCGCCATCGAAAACAAAGCCGCGAGCCATCATCTCTTCCGCCGCAGCGATCAAGACATCCACACCAGTCATGAAAATATCCGCCACCCACACCGGGTCTTCTAGCATTGCCATCAGGAGATTTTCCGACCCAACGATCCCTTGCGTCTTATCGTAGCCCATGGCGCCGGAGTAAGAGAGGTATTTGCCACTCTCGCGGATGGCTTGGTTCCACTTGAGACCGTTACCCCAATCCACCCGCGAATCGTTGTAAGCCATGCGCGGCTTGTGTTCCTCCCATGTTTTCCGGTCTTTAATTGTGAAATCAATCATCTCCGGTGTGGAGGTCTGATGTTTCCAGTTTCGTACCAGCGCGCCATTCGCGTTTTTAACGATGGTATACTCGTCCGTCTCCTCGACCAATTCGTGTGGCAGTTGCAAAGAGGTATCCGACCCCTGCGCTGTCATTTCGTAACCAAAGTAGGAATCCGGGTTTTGATTCGCCGGCAAACCTTCCTTGCGCCAACGCGCGACTGTTGTTCCCCAAGGCCCATCTTGAATAGGAACGCGATCCGGTTCTTGATGATTCAGCACCATCAAAATGCGTTCCCGAGATGTCATGGACATGGTTGAATGCTCCTTTCGTGTGATGCGTGCGTGAAACGTAATGCGTCTTGCGTAAAAGTCTAATGCGTAACGTTAATATATGATATGTGACTATAGCACGGATTTGCAGCATGAGCGGATTGGCTTGATTTCGACAGGCTCAATCCGGCGGAATCCGCTCATTCTATCAATCCGTGTTCTAACCCATTCTTCCATCCTTCCTTTCCTTCCATTCTTCCCTTCCTTCCCATTCTTCCATCCTTCCTTTCCTTCCATTCTTCCATCCCTTCCATTCCTTCCATTCCTTCCATTCTTCCATCCTTTCCCTTCTTTGTATCAACGGGCGAGCCGCCCGTTCTACTTCCTTCCCTTCCTGCCATTTCCCCATTTCCTCGTCCTATAGCCCCATCCTCGCCTTAATCGCCCGGATCTCCGGGCGGGATTCAAAATGCTCCGGGTGGGGAATGCCGAAGAGATCTCGCTTGAGGTGGAGATAGTAGACGTAATTTTCAAAGGTCACATTGGGCGGCACGCGATGATCGACATGGGGAATCCAGCCGCCTTCTTCGATGTAGGGATGAATCTTCTCCAGGTATTTCCGGATGGATTCCTTCCCTTCGATGAGGGCGTGTTTATCCACGCCGCCGAGAATGACGATCTCTTGGCCGTACTTCTCGCGGATAGCAATCGGGTCTGAGCCGGGACGCACCTCGACAGGGAAAATCCCGTTGATTCCGCCTTCCAACCATGGGTCGAGAATATCGTTGATGTTGCCATCACAGTCCATATAGGCAATGTCCACGCCATTTGCTCGCAGAAGGTCAGTAATCTTTTTGTAGCGCGGCGTCAGAAACTCGCGGAACATCAACGGTGAGATAATCGGCCCCTGGTTAAACGCCATATCCTCCCACCCAGCGGCGTAGTCGATTTTAATCTCTTTGACGGCGCGTTCAATCACGGTGCAGGTCAGCGTTGCCAGGTGCTCAATCATCTCGTGCATGAGGTCGGGTTCATCATACATCATCACAGAGATATGCTCGAAGCCCATCCAGTCGCGCAGCCAACCAAATAGGCTCCCGATTCCGATGCCGACGGGTCGCTCCCAGTTCGGATCGTTGAGCCTCGCCTTGAGCCCATTCCAGTCCTCACGATTTTCGGGATAGCGACTCTTGAGATTGATATCCAGACGCGGCTTGAAAAGTTCCTCCCATTCCTTGCGCCCCTTGAGCGGAAAATCGAGGTAGTGGGGAATGGAGTCCTTTCCGCTTTTGAAAATCTGCTTCACGACGCCATCGCCATCGCGGACGATTTGATATTCGTCCGTTTCTTCCAGTACCTCATGTTTGAAGCCAGGGGTCATACCGACATGAGTAGGAACGCCGCTACGCGGAGCGAATCCGAAATAGGGGTCACAGTTTCCGTTGTGCGTCACTTCCTTAGATAGCCCCTGTTCATGCCAGACCGTGAAGGTGTTGTCCCAATATCCAAACTCCTCGTCGGGCACATGGTCTACCGGTTGAAAGTGCATCGTGCGAACCCAACGCTCTCGATGTGTCATAAAAATCTCCTTAAGAAACGTGATGCGTGAAACGTGAAACGTAAAACGTGAATGGGTGGTTAGATGGTTCGGTGGTTCGGTGGTTGGTTTTTTTTACCAACCACCCGACCCAACCACCCAACCACCTCTTCTCCTTCCATCCATCCTTTTCTTCCCTTCCTTCCTTTCATTTCCTTATCTACTCCGATTCCCGTTCGATTGAATAGACTTCCGTAACCTCTTCCGGGTGATAATCCCCATGCGTCGCAACGTAGACCAATTTTGCAGCGACAGTGACTTTCGTTCCGGGGGTAATGGGGAAGGTAAATTTCTCAAGTCGGCTTTCGCCCGGTTTCAGGCGGTTGTCGCTACGGACCCGTTTGGCTTCAAGGAAGAGTTGGGGTTCGGTCTTGAGTTCTTCTCCCTTTTCGTTCACGAGAATCCGCTGATAAACCCGCTCCTCATGATGGGATTTCCCGCCATCAATCGGTTTGGCATCGACCAGTAAAAGCATCTTTTTCGTCGGCACTCCCGTTGGTACCGCATGCCCAGCCCCTTGATTCACAACCTTGATGTTGACAATCATCCGATCCGGGGCGCGAACAATATCGGTCATCTCAACCGTGAGGGCTTTTTGGAGTTGCTCCATGGAGTGTCCACCCGGCATATAGTGCAAATTGATTAGTTTGCGGTCCAGTTTTTGGGAAACGGGATTGGCAACAAGGGCAGCAAAGTAGACCGGCATGTGGCAGGTTTGGCAGTTAAACTTCTGGTCAGGATAAGGGCCTTCCTTCCATTCGGTATAGGTTGACAGGACATGCCCACCCTTCTCATTGGTATATTCGTGACAACCGGCACACAACAGGGAAGAGGTATGCAACTCAGAATAAGCCACTTCATGGAGCTTGGGTTTGGCATCAGCGAGCGGTCCGCGTTTGACAAGTCCGACATCAAGAGTGAACGGGGATTTTGATGCTTTCCGTGCTTCGAGTTGAACCTCTTTAATCGAGTGACAAAAGTCGCACGTAATCCCTTCCTGCGATAATCCGGTTTCGAGCGCATAATCTTTTGTCACGGTCGTTGTTGGGGAGTGACAAGAGAGGCAGACCTCTCTGATTGTTTCACCGTGTGTCTTTTTCGCTTGCTGAAGCCCGGCTTGGAAGATGGGGTCGGTCACAGCCTTTGCGTGTATGGAGTGCTCCTTCCACATCTGATAAATAGCTTCGTGGCAGGCACCGCACACTTCGCTGGACACAAATTTTCCGGGGGCGAATTCACCCGCGAATTCCTTTTCTGGCTGGGAGTCAGCCGGTAAGAACCAGCCGCTAAGAATAATGGTTAGGAAAATGATGCTGATAATAGTGCATTTTGTTTTGCCAAACATGGTCTCCATCTCCTTTTCGTTCCAATTGATTGAGGAATGAGGATTAAGTTGAACATTCAACCTTGCGAAGGTTTGAAACCTTCGCAAGGATTCCACCACCCTAAATGCAGGAATAATTTTCGTTCAACAAAGTCAACGCTTGGGGTTTCCAACCTGCCGGTCGGTGTTTGTTTCCTTGCTGCGGTTGATCTGCTGCTTGTGTTGGAGGAACAGCCATGCCAGAATCGAACCGATGATTCCAAACGGTATCGCCGAGAGAAACAGGGCACTGAGATAGTAGGTATGAAGCACATGTGAGTCAGTCGATCCGAAACATTTCGGACAGGCACCCACGGTGGATGGGATTAGTAAAATTGTCACCACGATTCCTAAAACAAGCAATGCGTCTCGTGCAATCGTCATCGAAAAACTCCCAATTATTGGTGATATTTCTGGGATGAACCATCCCAGTTATTTGAGGGCTGGTCATAATTCCCAGGGCAGGCAGTCGTAGCCTAAGATTCTATCTTGGCCCCTTGCGCAAGGGGCCAAGATAGAATCTTGGGCTACAATTCAACCGCCGGATAATTATGACCAAGCCTCAGTTATTTAGCCGTCACTCCTTAGCTCAGGTACACGAGGAGATAAAGGATTGGCCAGATGCCAACGACAAAGTACCAGTACATCCGGCACAGTTCGACACCCGTATGTTCATCTATCGTGTATTGCCCTCCCCAAGCCTTGCTGATGGTGACCAGCAAGGCGATCATCGCCGCTAGCACATGAAGCCCATGACACCCGATTAAAGCATAGAAGGTTGCGCCATAGAGACTCGAAGTGAAGGTCAATCCATAGTTCACAAGGTGAATCCATTCAGAGCCCTGCACACCGAGAAAGATACCTCCCAAGACACCCGTGGCCAGAAGCCATCTCGTTGGTGCTTGCGGATGCCCTTTGCGAATCGTTTTGAGGGCTCGATGTATGGTATAGCCACTGAGAAGAAGGAAAAGCGTGTTGATACCGGTCACCGCGACAGGCAAACGTGGTTGCCCGGGGGGAGGCCAATTCACGCTTCCTGCGCGTAAAATCAGAAACGTGCTGATAAGACCTGCGAAAAACATCACCTCGGTGCCTAGAAAAATCATCATACCGAGCAGGGATTTGTTGATGCGTGTCTTCGCTTGAGGCGAAGGTGCTCCCTGCATCCCGATTAAGCGCTCCCTGCTTTCATCCTGTTGATGTATCGTGAGCTCTGGCTGTACCATGTTCCCATCCTCCAAATCGGCAAAAGTCCGTATCGGGTTTTTCATAGACTTCCGAAGTCTTTGAGACTTCGGAAGTCTAAACGGTTAATTAGTGGACCCCGAAACGGTTGAAGACAATATCTGGAAAAAGGGTCAGCGTCATACCCAGAAATAACAACACGGGAATGAGCGCAATTGCCCGAATCAGGCGTTCCTCAAATCGCAAGTGCATGAAGTACGCGGCAACCAACGCCGCCTTTACTACGGCTACGACGAAAATCATCACCACCGCTGCCGCTTGCGAGAAGGGAAGGTAGACCGCAGCCAGACTAATGAACAGCAACAAGACCAACCATCCCCATACAGCAACATAGTTGGGGCGTGTGTGTTCCACATTCGTCATCGGACTCTCCTTTTGCGTATGGTGTGTTGCGTATCTCTTTTCTACGCAATACGTGATATGCAATACGTTCTCTCGAAGTGTAAATTATTTTCTAAAACATGCCTCAATATGAAAGGTAAAGAAGCGGAAAGATAAAGATCCAAACGATGTCCACAAAGTGCCAGTATAAACCGGCGTACTCGACCCGTTGTTGCGTTTTCGGCCAAAGGCTTCCCCGAACCGCCATGATAAAAAGCGTCAGATTGACAATAATCCCACCCAGTACATGAAGCGCGTGCAGTCCGGTCAGTGCATAGTAGAATGACCAAAAGGTATGAGATAGGGGGGTATAGCCATGGATAATTTCTCTAGAATATTCAAACGCCTTGATTCCCAAAAATAACACGCCCAACAGGACGGTGAACCCGAGAAAGTTTCGAGCCCCCTTTCGATCTTCGTCTTCAACTGCTGCGCCAGCCTTTACCATCGTGAGACTGCTAGTGAGCAACACCAGGGTGTTGATGGCTCCGATAGGTGTGCTGACATGCTTCGCCATCTCCGTCCAACTCCCGTTGCTTGCCAGACGGTACAGGACATAGACAGCGATAAACCCGCCAAATGTCATCACCTCAGAAGCAAGAAACCACCAAACCCCCATTTTGCCCCTGTCAGGGCTTATGCGGGTTTCCAAATGATTATCCATCGTAGTAGAAGTTACATTCATTTTGAGATCTCCTTTGCGTAATCCGTAATCCGTAATGCGTAAAATAAGAGGTTTTTCTGACATATTACGCATTACGTTTGCTGATTCTGGGGCAACCAATCCGCCGCAGCCCCAGGGAAACTATAGTCGTAAGGACCGTGATGGACGGTTGGTACAGTCTCGAAGTTCCCATGGGGTGGTGGCGAAGGCGCAACCCACTCCAATGTATTCGCCTGCCAGGGATTGCGTTCAGCCAGTTCACCGGCAAATATGCTTCGGAAGAAATTGATGACGAAGGGAAGCTGCCCGATCAGCAGGAGAACTGACGCAATCGTAATGAACTGTTGAGTTGATTGGAGCGGCTTGAGGAATTCATACACCAGGGGGTTGTAGATTCGCCGCATGTGCCCGCCCATACCCAGACGGAACATTGGCAGAAAAATCAGGTTGAAGAAAACAAAGGTGAACCAGAAATGAAATTTCCCCAACGTTTCGTTCATCATTCTGCCAAACATCTTCGGGAACCAGAAGTAGATGGCGGCAAATCCACCGAAGAGGACTGCGGGGAAAAGGGTGTAGTGAAAATGAGCCACCACAAAGTAGGTGTCGTGGATGTAGATGTCAACCGCCGCTGAACCGTTGAAGATGCCGGTGACACCACCCATGAGGAATGTGATTAGCGTTCCCAACGCAAAGAGCATCGGCGTGGGAAAGCAAAGTGAGCCCTGCCAGAGCGTTGCGATCATTGCAAAGATGATGACCGCAAAAGGCACCGAAATCAAAATGGTGGTGATGCTAAACGGCATCGCCAGCCGCGGGTCCATACCGCTGACAAACATGTGATGCGCCCAGACAACGAAACTCAGAATGCCGGCTGCAATCGTGGAGTAGATGATTGCCCGGTAAGCAAAGATGGGCTTGCGGGAGAAAACAGGCAAAATTTCCAGTACCACCCCAACCCCCGGCAACAGGATGACATAAACTTCTGGGTGACCAAAGAACCAGAAAAGGTGTTGCCATAAGAGCGGGTCTCCGCCACGTTGCGTTACAAAAAAGCCAGTTCCGATTGTCCGATCCAACAGAAGCAGCACCGCGCCAGCAATTAAGGGGCCCACGGACAACATAAAAATAATCGCTGCCGTGAGTTGCATCCAGACCATCAGCGGCAGGCGGAACATCGTCAAACCGGGAGCCCGCATGGTGATCGTGGTCGTCAGGAAGTTGATGCCTCCCATCAGGACAGAGACAAATTCGAGGGCAAGTCCCAGTATCCAGAGGTTCAGCCCCCAGCCAACCCCTGTGTATTCAGGAACGGCGGAAAGGGGCGCATAGCCAGTCCAGCCGGCAGCAGCGGCACCGCCAGGGACGAAGAAAGAGGCGATCATCAGCACCGCCCCAAGGAATATCGTCCAGAAGGACAACATATTGAGTCGTGGAAAAGCCATGTCCGGGGCACCGATCATCAGCGGGATGAGGAAGTTTCCAAATGCCCCAAGAAGGATTGGCATTGCCACGAAAAAGACCATAATGGTGCCGTGCATAGTAACAAGGGCATTGTAAAATTCAGGTGGAATGATACCTCCAATCGCAGCCGGTTCAGGAATCCAGCCAGCACCGGGTATCGCGGTTTCAGGCCACGCCAGTTGCCAACGCATCAGGTAAGCCGTGAACCCGCCCACAAGTGCCATAACCAGGCCGAGAAACAGATACTGCTTTGCAATCATCTTGTGATCGGTAGAGAAGATGTACCGACGCCAAAAACTCAAATGCGCTGTGTGTTCGCTTTCAAACACTTCATGTTCTGTCATTTTATCCTCCTCTTAAGTTGGTGAGGGATTAAGTGATGCGTGAAACGTGAAACGTGAAACGTGAAACGTGAAACGTGAAACGTGATTAGGGAAAGGGAATGTCGGTGAGCCAATCCACACCTTCCGTTTCGTAGGTATGGCTGACTTCGCGTAGCATCCCGTGCCGTTGTTGTGGAACCATTGTCAGCAGCAGGCGAATAATCTGGGTCAAAAGACCTAAACGATGGCCCGTGACCTCTTCCCCCAGTACGTGTCGCCCCTTGTAGTACCAATCCCGGCTCTCTCTGGCGGAGCCAAGCGCATACTCATAGAAGCGAGCTCGATCTTTGCCTGTGCCACGCGAATAGCCCTCGGCGAGATTCGCGCTGATAGACCCGAGTGCCCGGTAGAGTTGGTCCGACAACTCAAGTGTACGTTTATCCTGCATCAACTTTGTTACATCATGCCACCCTATGTCAGCAGCAAAGAGCGCTAAACGATAGGCTTCCATCTTCCACAGAGAATCATTAGTGATTTCAGGAGGAACCGACTTTTCCCACTCTTCATAGTTCATTCTACGACATCTCCTTTCACGTTTCACGTTTCACGTTTCATTTCCTCGTTTTCTCCTGAACTAACCAATGAACTCATGGACCCATTCATCAGGGGGACGGTTGGTTCTCCTCGAGCCACTTCGCGTATTCCGCTTCTGGATGAACAACCAGCCATCCGGGCATGTTATAATGCCCAAATCCACACAACTCGGCGCAGGCGATTTCATACCGCCCCGTCTCGATTGCCTTAAACCAGGTGGGAATCTCGCGCCCCGGCACAACGTCTTGTTTCAGCCGCAGCGCCGGCACAAAGAAGCTATGGATGACGTCCTCAGATCTGAGGCGTAACTGTACGACTTTACCCACCGGCACGTTCAGTTCATTTTCCTTCTTGACATCATCTGGAGTGCCAAAATCGCCATCAAGACCTGGATAGGTAAATACCCAGTTGAATTGCTTGGCTGTCAACTGAACCACGACATCACTGGGAGGGATTTCGCCCTTGACTTTTTCATAAGCGCGCCCCCCCGCAAAGTCAATTCCCAGATCAAGCAGCAACACAATCAAAGTTGGAACGAGAATCCAGGCGGTTTGCTCGAGTTTCTCCCCGAGGACGTAGGACGCCTTGCCACCTTCTCGGCGACGATAGCGGATGATGAAATAGAGAATCGTGCCTTGGGTCAGGAGAAACCAAAATCCGACAATGTAAAAAATCAAATAAAAAACGAAGTCGATATCTCCCCCAAAGCTGGAAACGTTCTTGGGAAACCATTTTCAAATAACATGGTGCCTCCTTTATTGAAGATTGATGATTCAAACGAAAATCGAAAATTGTTAAAAATTGGCAGTTGTCATCAGGTACGACCAGAACGCAGGGGCATCGTTACCCCCAAACCTCGCTTTCATCAGTTCGCCCGGTAAAAACAGGGATGCCCCCAGCGTAAAACCGAGGGCTTTCTGATAACGATAGATGGCTGTCAAATCGACCTCCTGCCCGTAGTTGTTTTCACTTTTGACCTTTTTCGCAGACATGAATTGATGCACATCGGCGTTGAGCGTGAGTTTTTGGTGCGGCTGAATCTGAAATTTGGCCATCACATCCTGTAGTCCTGCGCCGCTGGTATGCACAGGGATATTGATGAAATAATCCATAAACCCGTAGAATTTATGGTTTGTGGCGAACAGCGTGTCGAAGACTGTGTAATCCTCATCCGCCTCTCCGCGTCCAGACAAGTAATCATAGCCGACAGCGATGCGAGGCTTCTGCTCTATGTCGAGGGTGTAGCCGAGCAATCCGGTCAGCATAAATGCGGATATAGTTTCGCGCTTTTTGCTGCCGGGATGATAGCGTTTACCGAGTTGAGCCGCGACTTCAACCTCGTAATCAATCGCGTTCAACTCCCCTCGATCATACGTGCCGAAGGTAATCCTGCGGAGGTCATCTTCGTCTTTCATCGTCTGTTTACGATTCCACTCCCCGAGCGCGTAGACATCCAAGCGATAGGTTTTCTTGGGTTGATAGGTTGTATAGAGTCCACCAAAGTAGAAACCCGTGTCATCCGGTACTTTGGCATCCGCTTGGGCCACGATCTTTGCTCCCAACCAATCGACGGTAAACGAACGGCTTGCCTGATAGCGAAGCACAGTGCCGTCGAAGGCTCGTCCAACATTGTCCCAACCGACGGCACCAATGAGGCGTTCCCCTGCGTAGATGAGCTCCATACGCCCCATCTTGAGGGTCAGTTTATCAATTAAGAAATCGTTGGCTTGCAGGTAAGCCTGATGAAGGTCGACATTATGCGTATCAGCCAATGTGCCGGGTTCAGTGCCATATTCCCTTGAGTCCTGCAATTGGATAAATGTAGAGATTTTGTCCGCCGGTTGAAATGCGGCGTTGAGGCGAACACGAAGCAAAGTGGTGCGTTTCGCAGGGGTATCGTTATTGAAATCTTTCCCATCTAACTCGCTACGTGCTCGGATTTGCCCGGATAGCTCCATCTTGTCATCGTCGGATTGGGCGGCTATGGGGTAACATAAGTTGATATTGAGTGCACAAATCAAAGCAATAAAGGACAACCTGTATTTCATTCTTTCTCCCATGTTGTGGAGGTAAATAGAAACCGAGTTTTTTAGAAAAACTCGGTTTCTTAATTCCGTCTCAGCTCCTGATACTGATGACGCAACATACCATACATCACGCCTCATACTATTCAAACAGCATCGCCTCCATAAATTGGGTTTGAAAATCGGGTGTTTCGGCAATCTGGAGATGCCGCGTTTGCCGGGCAACGGTTTCAGCGCGTCGTCGCATCTCCTGAGAAATCAGCGCGAGCTTTGCGCCCCCGATTGCGGCGTTTCCGATGATGCGGATGCGATTGCGTGGCAAATCGGGAATCAGCCCCAACCGGATGGCGTTGTCTTTGTTGAGATAGCTGCCGAATCCGCCCGCGATACACAGTTCATCCAGGGCGTCAATAGACAATCCGGTGTGTTGAAGCAGGACTTCAATCCCTGTGCGTATGGCTGCCTTGGCGAGTTGAAGTTCGCGCATATCCCGTTGCGTGAGGGTAATCGGTTCGCCATTTTCAGCCATAGCGATGACGAACTGAATTTGCCCATCCCGTTCAATGACGCGATTCTTCAGTGCCTGCGGCAACTCTTCGGGCAGTTCCTCTGGCGGTAACATGCGCCCGGTCAAATCGACGATGCCAACCCGCAAGAGCTCTGCCCCAATATCCACGAGCCCCGAACCACAGAGCCCTTGTGGTGCTTTGTGTCCGATCACTTTGTAAGTGCAATCTCCCTCATTCAGCGGGTTATCCCCTTCCTCAAGGTGAATCTGTTCAATCGCCCCGTCTCCGGCGTACATACCGTGACGAATCTTCGCGCCCTCGAATGCTGGACCCGCAGGGGTCGAGCAGGCGTAGAGCGCATCCCCGTGACGCAACACGATTTCGCAATTCGTGCCGATGTCCGCCAACATACGGGTGCGTCCATCGGGTTCGTCAAAACCGGCGGCGAGAATCGCCCCGACGGTGTCTGCTCCAACAAAACCGGCGATGTTTGGCAAAACATGCACATTTGCCTTCGGGTTGACTTTGAAGCCGAGCTCCGCAGCCGAAACATTGAGAGCCGCACTAAAAACGGGGACATAGGGTAAGTGTCCCAATGACCTGGGCGAAATTCCGAGCAGGAGATGGGACATGGTTGTATTCCCGACGACCGTGGTCTCGTAAATCTCAGCCGGAGAAATATTCGCAACGAAAGCGACCTCCATGATGATGCGGTTGACGGTATCTTTCACGGCATCTTGCAATGCTGCCAATCCATCGTCAATTTCTATACTGTGTTTAATTCGGGCAATCACATCGTGCCCGTACCGCGTTTGCCCATTGACAGCGGACGCAACGGCTAAATCTTTTCCGGTGGAAATATCCATCAGCACACCGACAACTGTTGTCGTTCCGACATCAAGCGCTAAACCGTAGACTGAATCAATGGTATCCCCCGGTTCAAGGGCGATGATTCGGTCATCGCAAGCAATAACCGTCAATCCTCTATTTGCCGAGTGCAGGATGAGTGACAATTCACGCAAAATAGCGGGCTCGGCGCGGAGGTCTGCGCGTAAATCAAGGGTGTTCCTCAATAGCTCTATTTCTGAAACGGCACCCCCGAGCGCTTGAGATGGCAACTGGACAAAACGTTTGACAACACTCGGTTCAAGTACGACCTTCCGCGATGCGCCTCCGAGTAAGATGCGCATCTCACTGGCGCGTGAAGTGGGCGGGATATGAACCCTTGTATCCGCACAGATCTGCGCTTGACACGCGAGGCGAAACCCATCTTGTAACTGAACGGACGTCAGTAGTTCACGCTCTAATGTCGTTGGATGGGAAACTTCGGTAGTAACCTGCACACGACACTTACCACAAGTCCCCTCTCCCGCGCAGGGTGCCGTGAGGGAAATTCCTGCGCTCCCAAGCGCGTCCATCAAGTTGATACTTCGTGAGCTCAGGACTGGAACAACCTCAACCACCTGATTCTCAGGAAGGATTGTCAATCGGATAGGGGAATCGGTTTTCCCACTGTCAGGCATCGGGGATAATCGTTGTTCCATTATCTTATGCTGATGCTCCTCGGTTGTTAGGTGTTAGACTGATTTAGGGTTGACTTTTCCCAAAAGGTTTCTCTGAGGGAAGAAATGGAAGAAAGGGAAGGATGGAAGGATGGAAGGATGAGAGCGAGAGAGCGAGGAGGCGAGCAGACGTATGAGTGGTTTTGAGTTCACTCGCTCCCCCGCTCGTCCGTCCGAGACGCTTCGACACATTCGCTACGCTCAATGCAGGCTCTCACAAACTCGCTGCCACTCCTCTACTCCCTTCTTCCTTTCCTTCCCTCCGTGCAGGTTCCCTGCTCTCGTTCCTTCCTTTCATATAGGCAATCCCAAGCCTAAATCGGTATTAGGTGTTACCTAAATTGATACACGTTTCGCATTAAGCGGCCGATGCTCCAACCAACTCCTTCGCGCGATCTGCACCACTTGCAGCGTCACGAGCGTATCCATCTGCTCCAATCTCGTTCGCGTAGCTCTGAGTGACAGGCGCACCACCAATCAAAATCTTGACCTGGTCTCTCAACCCTGCTTCTCGGATGGCATCAATTGTCGTCTTCATCCCCGGCATTGTTGTTGTCAACAGCGCGGACATGCCGATAATCTGTGCCCCCTTTGTTTGAATTGCATCAATATACTTCTCAGCGGAGACATCAATCCCGAGATCGATTACCTCAAAGCCGGCCCCTTCCAACATCATTCCGACCAGGTTCTTGCCGATGTCGTGCAGGTCGCCTTTGACCGTACCGATGGCGACTTTGCCAATCGGTTCAACGCCAGCATCCGCAAGGAGTGGGCGGATGAGTGCCATGCCCATTTTCATTGCGCGTGCGGCGATTAAAACTTCAGGAACGTAAAATTCATTGTTCTTGAATTTCTCTCCGACCACCCCCATCCCTTTGATTAAGCCTTCATGAAGGATGCTGGCCACTGGTGTCCCTTCCGCGAGGGCGCTTTCAACCAATGCCTTGACCTTGGGGGCTTGCCCGCGAATGACGTTTTCTGCAATTTGGGTTAAATCTGCCATGCTATATAGAACCTCCGTTTTTTAGAGAGAGTAGTTCTTCCCCAAGGCGAGCGTTTCTGTCAATGATGACATTGCAAATTAAGCACGGCTGAAACGCCCTGTACCATGGGTGAAGTTCATTCTTGAAAGTGAGTGGGTTTCGCTCAGTTTTTTACGCCAAGTCCGAAACCTTCATGAAAATAGGGACCACTTTTGATCAGTAACTTTCCAACGCGAATGTCGCGACAAAAATGATGAGATACCATGTAGCAAATTGCCTGCCTGAGTTACGAAGTAATGCGCAAAAGCAATGCCGCCGAATCGTTCCGACATGCGAGTTGAAGCGGCTAAAGGAAAAGGAGGCGATAGCATGAACAGAAGTGATGCAGGAGATGTGTCAGGCGTAAAACGTGAAACGTGAAACGTGAAACGTGAAACGTGAAACGTGAAACGTGAAACGGATCCTTCCATTCCTTCCATCCTTCCATTTCTTCCCTTCCATCCTTCTTTTCCTTCCTGTTTCCCTTTCTCCTGACCCACCGACTTCGACAGAATGTCAATCCGATTCAGAGTAGATTACTTTTTTTGACAAAATGTCAGCCGTATTCCGCGTAAATTGCACGATTCTGACAAAGTGGCAAACTACACATCCGTCCCGTGAGTCTTCGACCTTCAGGGGAACAAGCGAACTCTCCTTTGCAGCCCTGTGAATGGTAACGCTTGAGGCAAGCAGAAAAAAAATAAGGGAAATAATGTGCAATTTTCCTTCCAACTTTCTCCCCCACAGGTTCATGTCATCTTGAGCGTAGCGAAAGATCTCAACACCCTCAGTACTTCACATGTTCCCTAACCGCCCGAAGCTAAACCTTCGGGCTAATTCTTTCAACCCGCATGAATGCGGCTATCAGTCAGCCCCGTTTACGGGGGTTTCAGATCATCAGCACGGAGGTTTAGCTCCGTGCTGCCCCACCTTGTGAACGACTGAGTCTCAACACCCTCGAAAAGGTTGCGAACCTTTTCAAGGATTAAGACATACTTGACGATTTCAGTCGCTTGTGCTATCATGAAACGGTGAAACAGCAACGTTCAAAATCGATAAGAAGGAGATGCGAATATGGCAACAGAAATCCCTGTTCCCGAAGGCGAAATCACCAGGAGAGCTTTACATTTTTTCTGGCTGACGGACTACTCAGGCTCGATGAGTGGGAAAAAGATCGCCACATTAAATCAAGCCATCCGGGAGGCCTTACCGGAAGTTCGGAGGGCAGTTACCAATTACCCACAAGTGCAGATGATGATGCGGGCGATTAAATTTGCCGACAACGCCGAATGGCATGTCGGCCCAGAACCTGTGCCGTTAGAACAGTTCGTTTGGCCCGAACTCCGCACGGCTGTAACCACGGCAACCGCCCAGGCCATCCGTTTGTTGGCTTCCGAATTAACCCTTGAGAAAATGCCGCGTCGGGGTTACCCGCCGGTGTGTGTCCTCGTCTCAGACGGTCATTGCACAGACCCCCAGGAAGAATACGATGGTGCCATAGCGGCATTAAAACAACTCCCATGGGGTTTGAAAGCCGTCAGATTGGCGATTGCAATTGGAGACGAGTCAGACTACAACGAAGATGAATTATTGAAGTTTGTCAGCCACGAGGAGATCGGCGTGTTGAAGGCACATAATGTTCAACAACTCGTCGCCTACATCAAATGGGCAAGCGTCACCGCCTCGGTGGGGGCTTCGCAGGGTAAAAGCAAAGGCACCGCCATCGACGACAGCACCCATGTCATCCTGTCTCGTCCCGACGAACCCGCGATCACATCAAGCACGGATGAATTTTAGGGGGATGCCATGACAGTACAACCTATCGAACTCCCGATATACGATGGAAGCCTCGGCTGGGGCTTTGGATGTAGCCGCAGAGGGGCTTCCCATATTCGTAGCGAAACGCCGTGTCAGGATGCTTACTCCATCTGGTCTGGTTCTGCTTCGGGAACTCCCTGCCTGATCGTTGCCGTTGCTGATGGACATGGTGACAAGCACCATGACCTGAGCCAATATGGCGCATCACTGGCTGTGAAAGCGGGTGTGGATGAACTGTTCTCGTTTTATGTCTGTTTTGGACTCGAAGGGTCTCAGTCTGCTTTGAAGGGACACTTCAAGGCTGATTTCCCACGCCGAGTCGGACAACGATGGCGGAGCGCTGTCCTTGAGGATGCCAAAGTCCGTTTGGAAAGCGATATTTCGGACAATCCTGATGAGAACCAAAAACTCTTCATTCGTTATGGCACAACGCTTTTGGTCGCACTGGTTGCGCCGGATGCCGTTCTCATCGGACAAATTGGGGATGGCGACGTTTTACTTGTCAGGCACGACGGAAGCGTTGACGCCCCGCTTCAAAAAGACCCCACCCTCGTCGGAACCGCAACGTATTCCCTCTCCTCTCAGGATGCGGCAAAGCTATGGCAAACGGCCGTGCTGGAAAGGGGAGATGGAGGACTTCTCCTCATGGCAACCGACGGATTGGCCAACACTTTCGCTGATGAAGCGCAGTTCCACATTTTCGCCAGGAGCCTGCAGGACCGTATCGATCAGTTTGGGATGCTTAAAGTGGCTGCCTCCATCCCCCATTGGCTGGATAGTTATTCTGAAAAAGGCAGTGGAGATGATATTACGCTAACTCTTGTCCATATCAACCCAGTTTGACTTTGGTAAATTGCAAGCATGATCCAGTTGTAGAGCATGCGGCTCGCTTGTTCCGAGCTCCGGTGAACCAGCCAGTCCGATTCTCGGACGAGCACGGCAGGCTCTACGAGACGATCTTTCCCCTAATTTACCAAAGTCAAGTTGGTTTAACCTTGAAAAGGTTTGAAACCTTTTCAAGGTTAAATCGTGAAGGAGGTTACTGTGACACTTGCAATCGGACAACAAGTCAGAGCGGAGACGCTCAACACGAACCTGACCGTAAAGGAAAAGCTCGGTGAAGGAGGGCAAGGCATCGTCCACCTTGTTGAAGCCGAACACCACTCGTATGCCCTGAAGTGGTACAATGCTGATCAATCGACCGAGGAGCAAAAATCCGCTATCCGATACCTGGTCCAGACCGGACCGCCCAAAGGGACTGCGGGGCGTCGTTTCATCTGGCCACTGGACCTGGTAACAGTTTCGGATTCTCCACGATTCGGATATTTGATGCCGCTCATCGACACACAACGCTTTGCGGAGTTGGGAGAGGTTTGGGCGCACCTCAAACCCGCTCCTGGGTTCCCCGCACTTTGCGAGATCTCATACCAAACCGCCAATAGCTATCGCGCCTTGCACCTCAACGGGCACTGTTATCGGGATATATCGGCTGGCAATCTGATGTTCGACCCCAAATCAGGGGACGTCCTCATTTGCGATAACGATAACGTTGGGGTGAATCGGCAGTCGAAGTGCCAGGTTTGGGGAACAATGGAATATATGGCACCGGAGATCGTCAGGGGAGAGGCAGACCCTTCGACGGAGACCGACCTGCATTCGCTGGCGGTGCTCCTGTTCCATCTGTGGGTCTGGCACCATCCGATGCACGGCGAGCTGGAGTATCGATTTCACTCCTGGGACCTTCCGGCGAAGAAGCGGGTTTATGGCTTAACCCCCGTTTTTGTTTTCCACCCGTCAGATGACCGCAACCGACTGCCGGCTGACCCCGATTACGCCACAGCACGCAAACGGTGGGAATATTGTCCAAAGTCGTTGAAAGCACTATTCACGCGCGCTTTCACCATCGGGCTGACGGAACCTGTGAATCGCGTGACGGAGGGCGAATGGCAGCGTCTGTTTCTACAACTGAAAGACGGGGGCATTGCGTGTTCCAATTGCCACGCCGAAAACCTTTGGGAACCGGGTCTGACAGCGTTGAACTGTTGGCATTGTACAGAACCGATCCCTTTGCCGCCTAAGCTAGTGTTCACACACGCGAGTGGGAAGCATTATGTTTTGTTGAGGAAGGATGCAACCATCCTGGAACGACATATCAATCATATCGCTGAAGCGGACGCCTCAAAGGTGATTGGTCAAGTTGTGCAGAATCCTGCCAACCCGCACGTCTGGGGAATACGCAACCTGACAAACACGCCTTGGACAGCCACGCTGCCGGACGGCACGATGGTGGAGGTCGCCCCGCAAAAAGCCCGTCCGATTAACGCGGGATTACAGCTCAACATCGGTGGAACCGTTGCGGAAATCATTGTTTAAGTAACGCACCTAACCCCCCGGCCCCCTTCCCCCCACCCCGGCCCTCCCCGCACCCCCCTATAATCCCCCGTGGACGGGGGATAGGAGGGTGGGCGCGGAGGGAAGGGGAGTTTTCTCCCCTCTCCGTCTCGGGGAGGGGACGGGGGAGGGGTCAGAATTACAACCGCTGGTGATTATGGGAATTGAGGAAACATGAACGACTTTCCACGACAAAAACTCTGCGAAATTATCAAAAAATACGGTCACGCCCTGTGCGATGAACCCCGCCGCTGTGAGGCGTTTCTCCGCGACGAACTCCGTGGTGAACACAGCCGCGAGATTCATCTGCTGGTTTTCGCGCTCAAGGAGCGTGTCCCCGCCGACTTGCTTAACTTACAGAACAATATGACCAAACCACTCCTGTTGGCGCGGCTCTCGAAACGTCTGTATGACAACCTTGGAATAGCGGAGGAATTCGCTCGCTGGGCCGTGGAGAGTTGGGCGCTGGCGTTGGGGGTGATGAGCGCGGAAGAGATACGCTCGATACCTCCCTTGCCCCAAACACCGGAGTCTGAAGCCCCTGCCGGACCGATGGGACTCGTGGAGCGAATGCGTCGCTGGTTTTCCAAGCCGTCTGTGAGCGCATCGTCCGCGACCGCGCAGAAGCCGCCCACGACCTCAACGCCCACAAGGGCCCATACGACACCGCAGTTCCGTTCCGGGAGTCCGCAAGGCGGACCCGTTCAGGTGACGGAGCGGATTAACCCCAAAGACGGGGCTGTGATGGTCTACATCCCCGAAGGCGAGTTTATCATGGGCACCTCCGATGCACAAATTAATACTTTGTCGAAACAGTTTCCAGACTGGAAATATTCATGGTTTAATGACGAAAAGCCTCAACACCGCGTGTATCTCGACAGCTACTGGATCTACAAACACGAGGTGACCGTTGTGCAGTACCGCAAGTTTTGCCAGGAAACAGGACACAAGATGCCGGACGCGCCTTTGTGGAGATGGCTCAAAGATGACCTCCCAATTGTGGATGTGACATGGTACGATGCGGCCGTGTATAGTCAATGGGCGGGGGTTGAGCTGCCGACGGAAGCGCAATGGGAGAAAGCCGCGCGAGGCACGGATGACAGGATTTGGCCGTGGGGTAACCAATGGGATAGTAGCAAATGTAATACCGGTTTATCTGTACGTGAGATAACTCCTGTCGGCAGCTACCCCTCTGGGGCAAGTCCTTATGGCCTGATGGATATGGCAGGCAACGTGTGGGAGTTGTGCATGGATGAATACGACTCAAGCTTTTACGCAAAGAGTCCCAAAAACAATCCGGTGGCAGGTGGTATTATATCATTTGTTAATAATAATTTTACGAATGTTATTAAATACAGACATGTGTTGCGTGGTGGCTGGCAGGTCTTCGGCAGCGCCTACGGGCGCGTGGCGGGCCGCTACAACTGCGGCCCCCCAACGAACTCGTACGGCGACGTCGGTTTTCGTTGCGCAGGACTTGTTACCCCTTAGTTCCATTTGGGTGTGATAGAAGTCAGAGGCTTTCGTGGTTCGTCCCCGCGTGTTCCTCGTTAGTTTTAAGATGAATTTATGGAAATCTCAGATTTTAACAATTGTTAAGATAGTTTACAATCGGTGTCCGATGGGGGAGGATAATGCCTAAAATAGAGATTGACTGGGATGATGCCAGCATTGAGCACATCGCCAGGCATAACATTGACCCTGATGAAGTTGACAGCCTTTTCAGTGGTAGGTATCTGCTCGAGCGAGGGCGTCAGGGAAGATATTGTGCGCTAGGTCAGAGTGAGAACGGGCGTTATCTGTTCGTTGTCTTAGCACCGCTAGGAGGGGGTCGTTATCGCGTGGTCACGGCCCGGGAGATGACAGATGCGGAACACCGACGATTCCGAAGGAAAGTGAGATCATTATGACAAAAACGAAGTTGCCAAAGTTCAAATCTCTCGAAGAAGAGAGGGCATTCTGGGATACACACGATGTTTTTGAAGTGTTAGGCGAGGACGGCTGGGAACTCGTGGACGCCGGGAAAACAAAAGTCAAGTCGGTCTATATAACACGGATTGGAGAAGATGGCCAAACCCTGCGTCTCCACCCCAGTTGGTTGAAGCGGATTGGGGTTAAGCCCGGCGATGAAGTTCGGGTTTGGGTGAAAGGTAGAACCCTGGTGCTTGAGCCTGTCTGCACTCCGCAAAAACCGCCCGCAAGTCACAGCGGGAGGCAGTAGACCGAGGCGTTGGGCGCACAGGTAGAGATTCAGTTGCGTTCTATCAAATCCTAGCGGTCAGTAACCGTTCAGCGGATTGGGTAGATGTAGAACATGCTGCCAGCTTGTTTCGGGTCTTCGCGGGGGCTTTGAACAAGCCAGTCCGATTCTCGGACGAGCACGGCATGTTCTACGGTGACCACCTGAACGGTTACGTGTAAGGAATTAATTGGAAGTTACTTAACGTTCGTGAGTCATAAGGAGAAGTGCCAATGAAAGCTATTGAATGTGTTGCAGATATGGAACCAAACGATCCTTTAAGGAAACGTGTCGAGTTAGGCAAGTATATCGTCGCTGACCCGAAAATCGCTTTCGGCAAACCGACCTTTAAGGGGACAAGGAAAACCCCGGATGGTGTGTTAGCATGCTTCCAGGAAGGACACACGTTGGACGAAGCCGCTCAACTTTGGGGGGTAAGTCAGGAAGCTGTGATAGAAGCCCTGGATTTAGCAAGAACAGCCATCATTGAATATTATCGCGTGCCCGCTGCCGAGATCGATATGAGCCAGTTTGATGAGGAGTTTCAAAAAGCAAAAGTGAACAAAAGCAAGCGTGTGCCATGAAACATCATATCCGTGATGTAACCGTTCCGGTGCCGCGCCAGGTTCGGCAGGAGCCTCACCCTCCCACCTGAAGGTTACTCACGCTTCACGTTTCACGTTTCACGCCTCAACAACCTCCCGTTCGACCCCACTCAATGCCTTCTCCACGAGGGCATCGACTTCCAGATTCGCCTCCGCCTCTCGAACGGCTTCAATGGAGGCGTTCGTTGCCGGGTGCTCGGGGACAAAGAGTGAGCAACAATCCTGATGGGGAAGCGTCGAGATTTCAAACGTCCCAATCCGTTGAGCGAGGTCCATAATCTCCGCCTTATCATCGCCGATGAGGGGACGAAGGATAGGCATCGTGGCGACATCTTCGATCGCCCGGATATTGCCGAGCGTTTGTGAGGCGACCTGTCCAAGGCTCTCACCCGTGACCAGTGCCTGTGCCTTCGCAGCCGCGGCGATCCGTTGCGCGATACGGACCATCATGCGGCGATACAGGAGCACCCGAAACGGCGCGGGCGTTTTCGTGACGATCTCCTTCTGTATATCCGCAAACGGCACGAGATAGACGCGCCCGTCATAATTCCACGTTGCCAGGACGCGAACCAGCTCCCTCACCTTTTCGAGGGATGACTTGTCCGTGTAAGGGTAGCTGTAAAAATGAACGTAGATCGCTTTTGCACCCCGTTTCATCATGCGCCACGCCGCAACCGGTGAATCAATCCCGCCAGAGAGCATGACGAGAACCTTTCCGCTGACACCGACGGGCAAGCCGCCGGCACCCTGATTTTTTTCCGTGTAGATATACGCTGAGTTCTCGACAATCTCAATAGTGCAGAGGAGATCGGGGTTGTGCATGTCAGCCCGCGCCCCTGTGTTTTTAAGAAGGTGTCCTCCTACCCCCGCGCTGATCTCTGGCGACGTTAATGGAAAATTTTTGTTGGCGCGTTTGGTCTCAACTTTGAGCGTATGAAACGTTTTGCCCTGAATCCAATTGAGCGCAGCCGCCTTGATCGCCTCCATATTCTGTTCCGTCGCACAAGCGGTTTCAAAATGGGCAATCCCCATGACTTTGCCCAATCGCTCCCGAATTGTCGCGACATCCGCCTCCGGTAGAAGCGTCACGAGGAGGCGTCCGGAGATTCGCCGAACCTCTGCATATCCCGTATCTTGCAGGGCTCGCCTCATGTTCCGAACGAGGTGATTCTCAAAAAAAGATCGATTTTTTCCTTTTAATCCGATTTCACCGTAGTGAACGATAAATACGTTTTCCATAATCAATCCTCAATATTCCTTTTGTGTCTGTCCTGCTCTACAAAACCTTATCATCAATAGTTCGCAGAACACTCTCGTCGCTCTCGCCTGGCTCGCATCAACAGAATGGAAACCCCAGCATCCAGCAAGATGTTGAGTCCAATCTTAGACATCTTTTTGAGAATCTTGAGATATTCATCATCATCGGACGGGCGAGGGATATAGACATAAACTTCACCTTCATTCCCAGGGCCGGCAGTCGCTGCATCGGCCAGTTGAGGATAGGGTTTCGCCATCGCCCAGATATATTTTTCGACAGCCCGTTGCTCGGGCGCTGAAAGCCGGTCAAAATAGGGGCCGTAGTTCTCTTTCAACTTGCGTTTCATGATTGTCCTCCTAATTGATTTTCTACTTCCTTCACAAATTTTTGTACGTCTCTGAGGCATTGTCCAGCGATTTTTTTCCCAATGGTCTCGCTATCGTAGTCGGCCTGATGCCTAAGGGTACGCAAATCGTCTGGAATATGAGCCAGATCGCTTTTGAACACCTTCCGTTGTCTAATCAATCGCCGGTTGAACTCTGCCGCAACACTCGCGTGGTCCCAGGTTTGTTCTTTCGGACGGTAATCCGTGAGTTTCAACAAGGCAGCAATGGCGGCGTGAAAGACGGCGTAATAGGCTCGGCTTACAGAGGGGTCGGGTTCGCCATCCATCAGTGCTCGTTCGGCGACTCTCAGATTACTTCGCGCTTTATCTAAAAATTCTTGCCAGTTCATTGATACGAATCCAATTACATTCTGTCCTTGTGGGTTCAAGAGCGGACAGGGTAGTAAACTAAACGACAGACAAAATATCGGCGGTCGTCTTGAAGTGCAGCTTGGCGACATGGCGTAAAGAATCCATGCCGTGCCGCTCGACAAATTGTCTGCCGGCTTCGATGACTTGTGATGCACCTTTGGGGAGTTTCATCTGATACTGTTCAGAGAGTTGGTCTAGCCGCCTTAAAAAGATGTCGCGTGCGATGATCGATGCAGCGGCAACGGCAATATCGCTCTCCGCTTTCGGGACTTGCACCAGATCGATTTTTGGCTGTACGGTTTGCAACTGTGACGCCAAAACCTCGTGCTTGGCGAAGACATCCACAAGGACGTATCGACAATCCACCCGGTTCAGGAGATTCCGAATCGTTCTGGCATGCAGCCACGCAAGGAGATGATTTAGATTACCTCCACTTTTTGTGAAGGAGGTATACATGGCGTTATAGCGCAACGGTGTTACCTCAACGGATGAGACATAATGACCATAACGCATCCGAATCTCTTGAGCGAGTTTTCGGATTTGCCCGTCAGAGATTTTCTTGCTATCGCGCACTCCTAATGCGCGTAATTGTTCGCCCATCTCCATATTGACGTATACCCCGGCTGCCGCCAATGGTCCGAAATAGTCCCCTTTGCCGGCTTCATCTGTGCCGATCCAAGCGTCCCAGTTGTGGTGTTCAGATGGTGTTGGTGCAGGATTGACAATGTTTTCCATTTTCGGATTGCGTGAATTTCCGGAAACGTGAAATCTGTTTCTTTTCCTTCCATTCTTCCCTTTCTTCCTTTCCTTCCTCTCCTTACCCTTCTGCCATTCCTTCCATTCCTTCCATTCTTTCCTCTTAGTACCCTTCCCGCTCAACCCCCGCATTTGGCACAGGGGATGGGCGTGGGTCTAACACTTCGTCCACACCGTAGAACTGGCCGCTATCCCGTCCGGTGCCGCGCTCAATAACATCCGGGCCCCTCTCATTGTTCCCGCGAATAAAATTGTCCCGCAATCGACCTCCATCATACACAGCCCACCCGCCGTTCAGAATAATATTGTTGGAAGTAATCTCCGGTGAGGCGGTCGAGTAACACACAATGGCGTGCTGGTAATTGCTGGAGATCTCGTTGAGATGAATCATCGGCCTGGAATCGTCATCACAGACTATCCCGAACTTATTCGCTCGGATCGCATTCCGTGTGATTTCCGGTGACGCCCCCTTGAGGCATTTGATGGCTGTACCGTTCCTGTTGATTTCGTTCTGCGAAATCAACGGGGACACATTATCACAAAGGATTGCCAGATCATTATCACTCAACCAACAATGCTCGATCTGTATCAAGTTGGATCGGCAGATGATTCCTCTGGCGTGCTGGATACGACAGTAGGTGAGGCGCGAATTGAGGCTTGTTTCTGTGAACAGGATGCCCTCCCAATCCCCCGCCTTGGGGGGGCCAGCATCAGAACCGAGCGACCCCCATATGATGAACCCATCCGGTTCACCTTCGGCGTACAGGGTACCACGCACGATTAACTGATGGGCACCCCCAATTGTGGGCTCAAAACCGACAATCGAGCGGGAGCGAATGGTCAACGTCACTCCTTCAGGCACAATAACATTGCCGGTAATGAAGATGTTTCCTGACCAGACTTCGCTCTTCGTCAATGTCCCCGATTTTTCCAGGGGATTCTCGCTGGTGCCGATATCTCCAATATTAAGCGTGCTCGCCTGGCAGCCAATCCAGAGGCATACAAAGAGCGCCAATGCAATGCGTATCAAGCGATTATATATAGGATATTTCATGGGACCTCCTTTTTTGAAGATCGCCTCGTTCCTGGGCAACGTCGATTCCGTGCTGATATATCTGCAAGGCTTCCTCTGTCAAGCCCGCTTGTTCTAACGCTTTTCCCAGCTCACGATAGGCAGCGGAATACTTCGCTTGAAGGCGAATCGCCGCACGTAACGGGGGAATTGCTTGCCCTGCCTCGCCGCCCTTTAAGTATTCCAAACCAAGGCTATATTGTAACAGGGCATCATCTGAATTCGTCTGGAGTAACTCTTCAAGCTGCTGAATACGGCTGTCATCCATCGAACTCAACTCATCTGAATTGAATGAAAGAATGGAAGGAGGAAGTGTTTTCTTCCATCCTTCCATTCCTCAAGGTAAAGTTTATTTTTGAAAATTAGTTTCGTTTGAGTTGCCCCCAAGGGAGGAGGCGCATCTCACTGAGCGCGATGGCTCTCCGTGCCTGGATAATTGGGGAGTGGGATGTCGAACCGTCAAGGGCAACATCCTCAATATAGTAATAGACAATCTGCCCTTCAACATCACGGTCCTTGAATTCATACGTGTGTGATGCGGCTGAGGTGCCAGCCCCCCGGACCATGACGGGATTAATCCGAACATACTTCCCATCCCGTTTATCGCTACGATAGAGCAAAAACCCAAGGTTGTTCGTTTCTGACTCAGTTCTCCATCGGAGAAGGATGCCATCTTCTGCGCTGGTTGCCGTGAATTGAGATAATTCGACCGGCAACGAATTGTCATTCCCTGGCGTTCCGAGCTCTGTTGCTCCCGGATCCCAGCCAAATGACTGATCGGCTGTATGCCAACTTGATGCATCCGCTCCGTTCCCTGGCGGATCGTTACGTACCATCGATTTTCTGTCCAATGTTCCCGGGTTTTCACCGGCAGCAGGTGCTCCGATTCCATCATCAGCGGTGTCAATCAAAGTGCCACCCGAATCGAAAAGGCCATTATAGAGCCGGATTTGAAGCTGGGTATTTGCCAGCGAGACGGCTGTGTCCACTAAATCGGGTGTTACTGCCAATTGAGAATCATCAGGGCCATTGTTAGAAATCAAGAAGAAACCACCCGCAGGAATTGTTTTCCCGTTAGGGATTGTCAACATCCTGACTTCGATGCCGCTATTGAGCCTGGTCAGTTCCCAACCACTGAGATCAATGGTAGCAGCCGTTGTATTACGCAACTCAATCCATTCGTGGCTATCACCTGTGGCGTCACCTGCCCACATCAATTCATTGATCACAATTTGCGCTGCCACAATGCCCTGGCCCATCAAGATGGTAACGCATAAGGTTATGATTTGTAAACCGAATCGCGAGTTAACGCTCATGAACTCTCTAGTTTTCATGGTTTAATCTCCTTTTGTTTTCTCAATTATCCCCAACATGGGGGATACTGACTGTTGAAGTAAAGGATTCACAGAAAGGGTAAAAGCCCCTTATTTCATCTATGACCTTTCTGGCTATACAAAGTTGAGGTTGATTATAAAGCAATCTCAATTCGATGTCAAGCCTGTTTTTGAAAAATACCAACGTAATAAAACGAATTCTTGACTTTCCATGTCTTGTCTGATACAATACTTCCAAATTTTGGGGTGCTTTCGAGCGAGGGAAATAGATGTTTTTCAAGCATAAAGGGGTCGTTCCAGTCGGTTATACCGCTTCCAAATTCCTACTCACTTCCTTTATTGTTGGGCTGGTGATTTTGTCGCTTGCCTTTGTGTATTACACCAAGCAGATTCTCCAACTGAATCAAGACCTTGAAGAACAAGTAGGGCCGTTGGCAGACCTTGCGGCTGAAGTTCCGGGCGTCAATGAATTTAGACTTCAAGACCAATTGAACAGAATTGTGATGCAACTGTTGAATGCCAGTCGTCTGTCATTCATCATTACGGATGCCAGCGATGATCGCATCATCATCGCCAAGCGCATTGATGAAACCATCGATCGCAAGATTAACGCTGACCCGCCTATCCCATTGTCTCCGGTTGAACAATCCAAGCTCCAAGCGGTTTTGGAGCGGATGAAGGAGAAGAACAAAGAACCAAAGGAGATACCCTATCTCCTCGAAAATCGAACGGTTTATGGGTATTTCTATCATGGGGAGGCGGACACAACGGCGATTGATCGTATCCCGTTTGTCTTCACGGATTTGAATGATAAACCCCAGAAATGGCAAATCTGGGAGCGATTGCTCACGGCTAAGGAAGCCACGCCTGAACAGTATGCTCAAGCTGAGATGCTGGTACGCAATTCCAAGGCACAGGGGCTTTATGTGCCACTTCAAACCACTCCTGAACTTCGCCAGGGAAATTTTTATTATGAGAAGACGCGTTACTACGGCATCATCGTGATGCCCATTCTATTGGTGGTTGTCTTTTCAACTTTCTTGGCTGTCGGATTTTTAAGCTATCGCCGGATTAAATCGAGTGAGCAAGCCGCCATTTGGGGTGGACTCGCAAAAGAAACAGCCCATCAATTAGGGACGCCTATCTCTGCATTGATGGGGTGGCTGGAATTATTAGTGGAGCGCAACCAGCAGAAGGGGGACCAGACCACGATCGAAATTTATGTGAATATGCAAAGTGATCTTGTCCGGTTACAGAAAATTACAGCACGTTTCGGCAAAATTGGATCGTATCCTCAAAAAACCGAGATCGAGCTCAATGAAGTGATTGGAGAGGTGGTTATCTACTTTCAGAAACGCCTACCCAATCGAAGCAAACAGGTGGAAATTCGTGTCACTCCCCATGAACTTCCTTATATCTTCGCGAATGCAGACCTGTTACAATGGGTTTTTGAGAACTTGATTCGGAATTCGCTGGATGCGATGGACAAAGCGGCGGGCTTGATTGAGATCGCTCCGAGATTTGATGAGAAACGGCACCAGATTATCATTCTATACAGGGATAACGGAAAAGGGATTAAGCGGAGGGGGCGTCATAAAATCTTTCACCCCGGCGTGACCACGAAAAAACATGGATGGGGGCTCGGGTTGACGCTTGTTAAGCGCATTGTTGAGGAATATCATCACGGGCAAATTCGTTTAATCGAAACCGGTCCAGCGGGCACCACTTTTGAAATTGTACTGCCAGTAGCGGTTCGAGTGATGAAGGCTTCTAACGTAATGCGTAATACGTAACCCAGTGTCTTCTTACGCATTACGGATTACGCATTACGTCGTATGTACATCGACATAAGTTTTTGCAGGTTCGATAGAGGAGATTCCTTTATGAATGACGAGATTTTCGCCCGTGTCAAAGCTTTCGTCGCAAAACATTCACTCATAGCAGAGGAAAAGCTCACCTCGGACGCGCAATTGCTCGACGATTTAGGAATAGATGGTGACGATGCTTTTGAGTTTATTGAGGCATTTGGCGAGGAGTTCGGGATGCAAGATATGAACGACTTTCACTTTGAGGCATATTTTTTTCCAGAGAACTATGGCTCCTCAATGAGTTTCCTCTATCACTTATTGTTTGACAGAAAAGGACTCCAAAGGGCACCCATTACCTTACGCGGTTTGGCAGAATCCGCCGAGGCCAAAAGGTGGATATCGCCCAAGGCGCGGTGGATGTTGTAATATCAATCTGGTTCAACTGCCCCTTACTTTCACAGCAAGTATGATTCCAATGGGCATTCCATAGGGGCTGAACTTGGAAATGCGCAAAAATTGTGGGGCAGGTACTTATGACGCGCTGAGAATCGATTGGCAGACAGACACGAAAGGGAGATGAACGTTTGCAAAGTATAGCTCACAAAATCTTATGGATCGATGACGAGATCGAAGCATTGAAACCTCACATCCTTTTTCTGAGTGAGAAATCTTATGAAGTCACCCCGGTTTCCAATGGGGATGATGCGATTTCGCTTCTCAAAGAATTTCACTACGATGGGGTCCTGCTAGACCAGGTCATGCCAGGGCAGGATGGCATGACAACGCTCGATCGGATTCGCGAAATTGCCCCAACCTTGCCGGTGATCATGGTCACGCAAAGCAGCGATGACCAATTGGTCAATGAAGCGTTGGGGAAACGGATTAACGATTTTCTGGTGAAGCCGATTGGGGTGGCTCAGATTGCTTCGACATTGAAGCGCGTGCTAGATCAAACCAAAATCATTGAAGGGCAAGTTCCACGCAACTATACACAAGACTTTCAGCAAATTCGACTCGCCAAGGAGTCTGGCCCGGATTGGCGGAAATGGACCGAGATCTATCTCAAATTAGTGGAATGGGATCTCGAGTTCGATCACGTGGCACAAACCGGACTCGAAGAAACCCATTTAGAGCAGAAAAAAGAGTGTAATGCCCTGTTTTCTCATTATGTTGAGGCAAACTACAGGCGCTGGTTACACGGTGAGGATTCTCCAATCCTGTCTGTTGATGTGTTAGATCAATTTGTGATTCCCCATCTGCACCAAAAACGACCGGTGTATTTTATTGTTGTGGATTGCCTCAGGTTAGACCATTGGCTGGCAATTGAGCCGTTGCTTCAACCCTATTTTTATATCGACCGGAATTACTACTTTTCGATTTTACCCAGTGCCACGCTTTACTCGCGCAACGCCCTGTTTAGTGGACTCTTTCCGCAAGAACTCGCAGAAAGATTCCCCCAGTATTGGCAGGAGGAATCCGAAGATGAAACCAGTACCAATCGGTATGAGAAACAACTCATCCAGCTTAAGTTAAAAAGTGCCGGCTTGACACTGAGGCCGGGATTACGATATTTTAAGATCTTCGATTCCAAAGGCGGCAGCGAGTTCATACGTCAGGTCTCTGCCTTTGAAAAAGTCAGTTTATCGGCCCTGGTCGTTAATTTTATCGATATTTTGACGCATCAACGTTCGCAGTCAGATATCCTTCAACAGATTGCTCCGGATGAATCCGCGTTTCGGTCCCTCACCGGGTCGTGGTTTGCTCACTCTGCCCTCTTCGAGATCTTGAAAATCATCGCGACCCAAAACGCGGTTGTCATTTTAACAGCAGACCACGGTTCCGTTTTATGCAACCGACCTTCCAGAGCGTTTGGTAACCGCGAAACCTCCACAAGCCTTCGCTTCAAAGTCGGTACGAATTTAGGATGCGATGAGAATCAAGCCATTTATATCGCTCACCCGAACGAATACAGATTACCTACTGAAAGCGCAAGCAAAAACTATATTATAGCGAAGGAAGATTATTATTTCGTTTACCCCAATCAGTTTAATGAATATACGCGACAGTTTCGAGGTGGTTTCCAGCATGGAGGCATCTCGACAGGAGAATTGATTATCCCATTAGTCACAATGACTCCGCGCGAACAAAGCTAACCCGTTTTAAGCAAATGTTGTCAAGTGATACAGCGTAATTGAATGGAGCAATAGCACAATCTTTCAATCCACTGGTGAATTCAGTATAAAATTGAGCATGTTTCAAATCCCCTGGAAAATGACTTGACACTTTGGAAGAATGGAAGGATGGAAGGATGGAAGCGATGACTTCCACTCTTCCATCCTTCCACTCACAGTGCGCTTTCTGAAACATGCCAGAGTTCATCAAAACTTCCGAAGCCTTGGGCGGAACTTCTCACCTACCCTCTGAGACATCCCCAATATCTAACGATTGTATTCGGTCCGTCCCCTTCGTGTGGGGAATGAAATGAAGCCATGTAGAGCTAAAAGGGAAGAAGATCTCTTCTTATTTGGAGTCGGATAATGAACGACTTACCAACCACGACACCCCATCTCTTACAAAATGTGACAGTATCGAATGGCTTGTGACGCTTGATGTGAATGATGATTGTTAACTGAAAGATTGTTTTTTGACAAGCCCTAAACCGGATTGTTTTGTTCGTTGCCTCCACAGTTCCATCTGTTGTGAGTCTTGTGACCGAGACGTCTAGATTGTATCTGAGATCTAAGACTGGAGGCGACAATGCAAAAAGAGATTATTATCTCTGACGATGAATACGAAGTCAGATGTGCCATACTTGAAGACAGTGTTCTTACTGAAATTTTCATTGAACGTAAGGAAGAAGAACATATTTTAAACAATATTTATAAAGGGCGTGTTGAAAACGTTCTCCCCGGTATGCAAATCGCTTTTGTCGATATCGGATTGGAAAGACACGCTTTCCTTCATGTTTCGGACATCCGTTACAATTTTGATGAGGAGGAATTAGAGAAAGAGTCGTTACGGCCAAATCGCAGGTCGGATTCAGAGGATTCCCCGAAGGCAGGAAGGGGGTATCACTATTCGATTAGCGACCTGCTTCACAAGAATCAGGAAATTCTTGTGCAGATTGACAAACCATCAATTGGGACCAAAGGACCGCGCGTCACAGCCTGTATTACCCTTCCGGGTCGGCATGTTGTCTACATGCCGACGGCATCGAACACGCGACCTGGAATTTCTCGACGGATTCAATCAGAAGCAGAAAGACAACGACTGAAGGATATTGGTCAAGCCTTGCTCTCTGATATGGAAGGCGGATTTATTATTCGGACCGCCGCTGAAGGAAAGAGCGAAACCGAATTTGCAACAGAAATTCGATTCCTCACGAACCAGTGGAAAGAGATTCGTGAACGCGCGGATAAAATGCCTGCCCCGAGTCTGGTGCATAAAGACCTTAGCTTCATAGATCGAAACATTCGAGATTTTTTCACGAACGACGTGACCCAGTTTGTCATTGATTCAAAGGAACAGTACCAACAAACCCTCGCGTATCTCTCCTTGGCCTTGCCGGAACTTTGCCCGCAAGTCAAACTTTATGAAAAATCCGTTCCAATCTTTGAAGCTTATGGAATTGAAAAAGAGCTCAAAAAGGCATTGAGTGAAAAAGTGTGGCTCAAATGTGGTGGATATATCATTATCCAGCAAACAGAAGCGATGGTTTCGATTGATGTCAATACGGGAAAATTTGTGGGGAAGGCAGACCCGGATAATACCATTCTGAGCACCAATCTTGAGGCGGTTGAGGAAGTTTTCCGGCAGATTCGGCTGAGAGACCTTGGGGGTATCATTGTGATCGATTTTATTGACATGGAGCATTCCGATCACCGGCAAATGGTTTTCAAGATGTTGCAGCAGGGATTGAAAAGAGATCGGGCACGCACGAATATTTTGCACCTCTCTGAGTTGGGACTGGTGGAAATGACAAGGCAACGGACTCGCCCTAGCCTTGCCACTTTGCTAACCACCCCCTGTCCCTACTGCGATGGGCATGCCTTTGTCCTTTCAATAGACACCATTGCCATAGACCTCCTGCGCGCCATCAAAAAAGCCCATCGGAAATCACGAAAACGACAGCTGAAAGTCATTGCGAATGCGCGGATTGTGTCATACCTTCTTGATGAAAAATCAAATCTACTGAGCCAGCTTGAGAAATCAATGAACTTAAAAATTAGGCTTCAAGGGGATGAAGATGTGCATCTGGAAGACTATCGGATTTTCGCTGAAGATACCAATTGTGAAATCTACCTAGATTAAACATTGACAGGAGAGATGATTTTTGTTATACTTTTCGTTTACCATAGAGCGCGATTCATCCCCGCTCTTCAGATCTGGGGATGAATCGCGCAAGAAAGTATGTGCGGATATTTGCTTAAATCGTGTATAATATTTGCATCGCATTGGGATGACAATGCGTGGCTGTGTCGCTTCCAGCGCTGGAAGCGACGCAAGTCCCGATTCTCTTAGCACGTCTCGTGCTTAGAGAATCGTGGATTCACGGTGCTGTAAGGTCTCGAAGCGAGACCAACAGCACCGGAACCTAGAAGCCCCTGAATTGATTCATGGGGAGTCGTCACGTTTCTGATGTTCGAGGGTTCAACCCTCGAACATCAGCATCAGAGACACCATTTTTTAGTCGTTTATGTTAAGGAGAACAAAATGTATGCTGGTGCGCCGCATCAGCGGTGAGTAGAAGTGCTAACAAGGTTAGCATGAGTTGTTGAGATATTCATTACACAACCTACTTAGGTTTGCCCCGAAATATATGAAAAGAAGGGGCTGAGACACTGAAAAGTGAAGCCGAACATAGCATGTAGGCAAAATGCGATTGATGGCGAAATACCCTAGCCTAGAAGGTCGTAAGTGTAAGATATATATGAGCAAGGCTGAATTGCCAGAAACCCAAGTCCTCACGGCATTACATGTGGCGGTAACGTAGGGGTTTCACTGGAACAGTTGCGAGGTAATGGCTCACGACTGATTGAAACGTTACACAGAGAAGTGCGAGGGAAATACAGCATTTCCCGATGACATATACTTAGTCAACACGCACTCAACCTTCTCTGCGTGCCATCGACGAGATGGATTAAAGGGACGAAAGGGACTCTAAGTATATCATATCTTTGACTCACTGAAAATGCGGGATTGCCTAAGTTGGCAGAAATGCCAATAAGGTGACAGAACTCCAATAGTACCCAAAGTGAGAAGTCAAAAAAGGCTTCCAAACAGTCAGTACCCAATCTGACCTATCCCAACGACATAAGGTAAGGCAACCCAACGAAAATCGAAGGGGAGAAGGGGGAAGTGGAGTAGGTTAGATTAACTCTAAACAATGAAAAGGAGAACGACCCAATGGCGTTCGATAGACTGAGTAAAAGATTAGAGGGATTAGAAGATGCCTCAAAAAAAGGGTATAAGATACAAAACCTCTATCATTGTATGCTGTATTTACCTGAGATATGGCTAGAAGCATACGCCAGAATCTACAGTAATAAGGGTGCAATGACAAAGGGAATCAACGATAACACACTTGATGGAACGTCATTCCAGAGATTAGATGGTATCATAGAATCCCTGAAAGAGGAAACGTATCAGCCAACACCTGTGAGGCGAATTTACATTCCAAAGCGAAGTGGAAAACTCCGACCGCTTGGGATTCCTTCAGGAGATGATAAATTAGTGCAGGAAGTGATAAGAATTATCTTGGAGAGAATCTATGAGCCAGTGTTCTTAGATACATCTCATGGATTCAGAATAGGAAAATCATGTCACACCGCACTAAAGCAAGTCCAGAAAACTTGGACAGGAATTAAATGGCTTATTGAATTTGACATCAAAGGCTTTTTCGATAATATGAGTCATGACATCATGATTCATTTGCTGGAAAAGAAGATAGACGATAAACGCTTCACCAATCTAATCAAGGCATTCCTAAAAGCAGGATACCTTGAGGACTGGATATGCCATCAAACGTATAGTGGAACACCACAAGGCGGTATCGTCTCACCAATTCTGTCGAATATCTACCTGCATGAGTTGGACGAGTTTATAAAAGAACTCACAAACCAATTCACAGTAGGCAAAAAGAGACCAGACAATCCCGAATACCAAAAACTGGAGAACCTGAAACACAAACTCAGGAAGGAAATCGAACGGAAAGGTCAGCAACATGAATTGGTCAAGAGACTAAAAGAAGCCAACCAGAGACAAAAGGAAATACCTTCTGGCGACACACACTCAGACAGTTTTAAGAGACTCAAATATTGTAGATACGCTGATGATTTCGTATTAGGCATCATCGGTACAAAAGATGAAGCCATAGAGATCAAAAGCAAAGTGGCAGATTTCCTAGACAAAGGACTGAAACTCAAAGTAGCTGATGATAAAACCCGAATAGTATCGGGTAGAGAGGGAATAAAATTCCTTAGCTATGAAATCAGCACTCAGAGAAGTGACAATAAAATCGTCAAAATCCAAGTCAGAGGAACGTATACAACAAGAAGAACCATAAATGAGTCAATCAAACTGAGCGTACCACCAGAAAAAGTAATATCCTTTAATGATAAATATGGGTATGGCGACTGGCAATCTAATGAACCAAAACACAGAGCCGAACTACTGCAAGGTTCAGACATTGAAATAATAGAAACATACAATGCAGAACTTAGAGGATTGGCAAACTACTACAGCCTAGCAGGAAACATAAAGAAGCGATTGGGAAAGTTACAATATCTTTCCCAATATAGCCTGTTCAAAACACTGTCAGGAAAACACAAAAGTAGTAAAGTCCAAATCATCAGTAGACTTAGCAAAGGAAATGAATTTGCCCATAGATACAAAGATGGGGAAAGATTTAGGGAAAATAGAGTATTCCAACTAAAACACATGGAAAAGAAGCCAAAGTATGTGGAAGATGAAATCCCAAACACGCTCTTTTTGACATTATCAAGAAGCGAGTTAATTCGCAGAATGAATGCCAAAGAATGTGAATATTGTGGACAAACAGAACTTCCAACAGAAGTACACCATGTGAGAAAATTGAAAGACTTAAAATCCAAACCCCATCTGGAGTATTGGGAAAAAGTAATGATAGCCCGCAGAAGGAAAACGCTAATTCTCTGCACGGAATGTCACGACCTTCTCGGTGCTGGTAAACTACCCGATACAAGGTATAAACCTAAGAATATCTAACTAGAGAGCCGTGTGCGCTGAAAGGTGCAAGCACGGTTCGGAGGGGGACATACGGTACTCCTTGAGCAATCAAGGAATCGCGGTGTCTACCCTATTATTTGCCACAGGCGGGAAACAGCATCGTGCCCAGGTAGGTACCCTGATTGATGTTGAAAAGCTGGACGCGTCTGTGGGTGATAAAGTGACCTTGCCAGAGGTCTTAGCGATAGGGAACGGCGAAGGCCAGGTTCAGGTGGGTCAGCCTTACCTTGAAAATGCGGCTGTTATTGGCGAGGTTATTGAACAAGGGAAAGAGAAAAAGATCATCGTTTTCAAGTCCAAAAACACGGGTTACAAGCGGAAACTTGGACATCGTCAAAGATTTACTCGCTTACGAATTACTGAAATACAGACCGGGAATCACCCATCTGAGGAGGTAGACGAAAATGGCTCATAAAAAAGGTGGCGGTAGCACGACCAATGGAAGAGATAGCGTCAGTAAACGGCTTGGTGTGAAGCGGTTTTCTGGCAATTTTGTAACGGCTGGAAGTATTTTGGTCCGGCAACGCGGCACACGGCTTCACCCCGGCAACAACGTTGGGCTCGGGTCAGACGATACGCTTTTCTCAAAAATTGACGGCTACGTTCAGTTTGAACGGAAAGATAAATACCGCAAGAAAGTGAGCGTTTACGCTGAAAGCCTGAATGTTTAACTAATTTTCGATTGACGATTGACGATTGACGATTGACGATTGAAAAAATCCGCACGGAAACTGGCATCTGCGGTTTTGAAATGTATCATTTATTTTTAAAAGTTAGTTAGGTATTCGCCGAGGTAAACATTGGTTTTGCTGACGCGATTTCGTACGCTTATAAAATGTTTCATCAATTCAATTAACAGACATCCCGACAAGCGGCTCAAACCCAGTTTTCATTATGGGTTTGAGCCGTTTTTATATGTTATAATATTAAACTCATGTCGCTACCTATCGTGAATGATGGAATGCTTGGTATTATCACCGGCAAAAAGAAATCGGGAGAAGTGGCAACTTGGGTTATTCATACGAGTTTTTCGGTTATACGCAAAAGTGAGACCCAGACTTCCGAAGTTTTAACAGACGAGGTGAGCCGGTACAATGCGAAACCTTGAAGGAACCGTCCCGCGCAGGTTGGGTGTCAAACTTCGGAAGTCTAACCGAAAAACTTGGGTTATTCAGTGTGTCAAAGAGAATTCCTAAACTTGTAAAGGAGGGAAAAATGCAAATCACTAACAAAACTATGATATGGGGCATCTTCCTCGCTATTGGTTTGACTGCCAATGCGTGGGGAGCCGCATGGAAAACCCAACAGATTGGTGTCGGCACAAAAGGTAACGGTGAAGTCAAAGGTGACGAGATCACCGTCACCGCAATCACCGGCGACATTTGGGACGCGGCAGATACCGCCATGTATGTCTACAAAGAGGCAAGCGGGGATATGGAGATTTCTGCCCGTATGCCGAAATATGAACCCGCGAACCCCGATTGGGGCAAGGCGGGATTGATGATTCGTCAAAGCGTCGATGCGGATGCCGCAAACGCCTTCATCAACCTGACAAAGAATAACGGATTGAAGCTCATCCATCGGGATACGAAGGGCGGTCCAACAGGGCCGGGAGAACCCGGCGTTCCTTATAATTTGCCGCTCTACCTCAAAATGACGCGAAAAGGAGATACACTCACAACGTTTACGTCGAAAGACGGCAAAGCCTGGGCGGAAGCAGGGGGCGGGCTTGGGCCATCGGCGACAATCAAAATGACAGGCAAAATTGTCGCCGGTATGGCATTGAGCTCCAACGACGCGAAGGAAGCCAAAGTTGTTTTTGATATGGTGGATGGCACGGGCGACTTCGCGCGTCCGGTTGAGCCCCTGGATAAGCTCACAACAACGTGGGCGCGTATCAAAAGGCTGTATTAACTCGCCGATGTCACGAATGGAACGGAAGAAAGGAAGGAAAAGGGAGCTGTTCCACCCTTCCTTCCGTTCCCTCTCTTTCTCCCAATCGTCAGTCGTCAATTGTCAATCGTGAGGAAACCATGTCACGTCATCATCCCCTCCTCCAGATGTCCGGCATTCGGGATAACCACCGTCGGGGAACGGTTGGCGATTTCCTGAAGTCCAAAATCCAGAACGGCGCATCACTCTCGATTGTATCGGCATACTTCACGATTTACGCCTACGACGCCCTGAAAGAATCCCTGACAGGGATTGAAGGACTCCGATTTCTGTTTGGCGAGCCCCGTTTCCTCAAAAACCTCGACCCTGAAAAAACGGACCAGAAAGCCTTCAAAATCGAGGACGACGGGCTGCACCTCCACAACCGGCTTGAGCAAAAGCGGGTTGCCAGGGAATGCGCGGCGTGGATGCGGGAGAAGGTGCAGATTCGGTCAATTAAGGAATTTAATCTGCTGCACGGGAAAATGTATCACATAGCGAATCACGGCGTTGAGGACGCCATTATGGGCAGTTCCAACTTCACCGTGCGCGGACTGGGTTTGAGTCCCACCGGCAATAACATCGAACTCAATCTGGAGGTGGACAGCAACCGTGACCGCCGGGACCTGAAAGCGTGGTTCGATGAAATCTGGAATGACGAGGTGCTGGTCGAAGATGTCAGGGAGGAAGTGCTGTTATACCTTGAGCAACTCTATCAGAATCACGCGCCGGAGTTTATCTACTACAAAACGCTGTTTCATATCTTTGAGCGATTCCTGGGGCAACAGGCGGAAAGCGGGTTACTCACCGAAAAGGTGCAACTTGTCGATACGGAAATCTGGAACGCACTCTTTGAGTTCCAGAAGGATGGCGTGAAAGGCGCAATCAACAAAATCCTGACGCATAACGGCTGTATCATCGCTGACAGCGTGGGCTTGGGCAAGACCTTCGAGGCGCTGGCAGTCATCAAATACTTTGAACTGCTGAATTCCAGAGTCCTTGTGTTATGCCCCAAGAAACTCCGTGACAACTGGACGATTTACCAGGCGCAGAATAACAGCGAACTCAACCCGTTCCTTAAAGACCGCTTCGGGTACACCGTTCTGTCACACACCGACCTCAGCCGTGAAAGCGGGAAGTCGGGAGACATCGACCTCGAAACCATCAACTGGGGCAACTATGACCTGGTCGTCATTGATGAATCGCACAACTTTCGCAACAACACGCCGGGGAGACGGGACGAAGACGGCAACCCCATCCGCAAGAGCCGTTATCAACGTTTGATGGCGGACATTATCCAGAGCGGCATCAAAACCAAGGTCCTGCTTTTGTCCGCGACCCCGGTCAACAATGACCTGAAAGATTTACGCAACCAGCTCTATTTTCTCACCGAAGGCCGGGATGACGCCTTCCGCGAGTCGCTCGGAATCCTCAGTTTGAAAGAGACATTCGCAACCGCGCAGGGCACCTTCACCGAGTGGACGAAAACGAAGGGCACCCCCCCCGTCCAGGGGGGGGCTGGGCGCACGAGCGAACTTCTCGAAAGATTCAGTACCGCCTTTTTCAGGCTGCTCGACGAGTTGACCATCGCCCGCTCCCGAAAGCACATTCAGAAATACTATCCCGATACCCTCAAGGAAATTGGCGGATTTCCAGAGCGGCGGGCACCTGTCTCGATCTTTCCCGAAATTGACCGCAAGGGACGGTTTATGTCTTATGATAAACTGAACGATGAGATCTCCAACTATCAGCTTTCCCTGTTCAATCCCTCAAAATATGTTCGCCCGGAATACCGTTCTCTCTACGATGTGGGACAGGTCAAAAACTTTACGCAAAGTGACCGTGAGAATTATCTCATTGGCATGATGAAGGTAAACTTTCTCAAGCGGTTGGAAAGTTCGGTTCATTCCTTTGCCATTACGATGGACCGCACCATTGAAAAAATCGAGGCGTTAGAAGCGCGAATCAAACGATTTCAAAGGTTCCGCGATGAAAACTCCGAGGTGGACCTGGAGACGGTGGCGATTGAGGACCTTGACGACGAAGAATTACAAGCCGCAATGCAGGTGGGTGAGAAACTGGTATTCAAGATGGCGCATCTTGATGTTGAGGCGTGGCTGAAAGACTTGAAGCAAGATAGGGATGGGCTTTACCTGCTTTATCTATCGGCAAAGGACATCACAGCAGAACGGGATGCCAAACTGGCCGAGTTGAAGAAATTGATTAGCGAAAAGGTCAAAAATCCAACGATCGACAAGCAGGGACGACCCAATCGCAAGGTATTGGTCTTCACTGCGTTTGCGGACACCGCCGCGTACCTCTACAACGCTCTGCATCAATGGGCGCGAGAAGAACTGGGGATTCATCTTGCGATGGTGTCAGGAGGCACGTCGGGGAGCAAGACGACTTTCGGCAGGAATGAATTCAGTCACATTCTAACTAACTTTTCTCCGGTCGCCAAGAAACGCGCCCAGATGAAATCGATGCCGCAGGAAGGAGAAATTGATTTACTCATTGGCACTGACTGCATTTCAGAGGGGCAGAACCTGCAAGACTGCGATTACCTGATTAACTATGACATCCACTGGAATCCGGTGCGTATCATTCAACGGTTCGGGCGAATTGACCGTATCGGTAGCCTCAACCACAGCGTACAGCTTGTCAACTTCTGGCCCACGCCCGACCTCAACCGCTACATCAAACTGAAAAATCGGGTTGAGGCACGCATGGCGCTGGTAGACATCGCTGCCACCCTGGAATACAACCTGCTGGAGCCAGAGAACATCAGGAAATTGCTTGAAGATGACCTCAAGTACCGCGACAAGCAACTCCTGCGCCTGAAAAACGAAGTGCTAGACCTTGAGGATTTCAGTGAAAGCGTTGCCCTCAATGAATTTACGCTTGACGATTTCCGAATCGAACTGATGAAATATATCGAGAGCAACCGGAAAATCCTAGAGGACGCCCCGTTCGGACTTTATACGGTTGTCCCGACCCACCCGAACTATCCGATGATTGCGCCCGGCGTCGTCTTCTGTCTCAGGCAGAAAGGCGATTCGGCTGGGAACGAGAGGGTCAACCCAACCCAGCCCTATTTTCTCGTCTACATTCGGGAGGACGGGGTGGTGCGGTTTACTTTTGCCCAACCCAAACAGATTCTTGATATGTGCCGCACCCTGTGTGCGGGCAGGAGCGAGCCGTATGAGGAACTGTGCGCCCTGTTCGATCAGCAGACGGGGGACGGCGCAAATATGACGCAATACAATGACCTGCTTCAGAAAGCCATCGACTCGATTGGGAGATCATTCCAAAAGCGAGCGGTCGCTCATCTTCTGTCGAGTCGCGATGCGCTCATCCCATCCCAACAGAAACAGGTCAGCCGGATGACGGATTTTGAACTGATTACCTGGCTGGTCATTCGATGAAATCTGACCTTGACAAACTTTGCCCGCCAATGTATCTTTATTGTATATACGAAAAGGAGGAGAAACATGGAAACCCGTGTGCAGAAATGGGGCAATAGTTTAGCCTTGCGCATCCCCAAACCGATTGCCGCCGCGATTGGGCTGGAAGGCAATTCGCCAGTCGAATTATCGCTTGTGGACGGAAAGTTAATCATTACGCCGATGACGCGCCCCGCATTGCAGCTTGAAGACCTGTTAGCACAAGTGACCGAGCACAACCGGCACGGTGAAATTGATACCGGGCCTGCGGTCGGCGGTGAAGTATGGTAAGGTCAGCCAAATACGTTCCTCAACGTGGCGATGTGGTGTGGATCAGCCTCAACCCACAAGCCGGACATGAGCAAGCGGGGCGACGTCCTGCTGTCGTCCTCTCGCCAGGCACCTATAACGCCAAGGTTAAGTTAGCGATTCTCTGCCCCATCACCAATCAAGTGAAAGGTTATCCCTTTGAGGTCGCTATCCCTGCGGGGCTGCCTGTCGCAGGGGTCATCCTCGCCGATCAGGCCAAGAGTTTGGACTGGCAGGAGAGAGATGCCGAGTGGATCTGTTCTTTGCCGGCGGAGACGGTCAATGCGGTCTTACAGAAACTTGGAACGCTCTTGTCGCGGTGACGGCAAATGTATTGAGAGGAAACGACATGACGATGACGGAAGCACAACACAAACAAGCGATTATCCATTCATTGCAAAACTTTTGTCGGGGCCCCCTCGCCCAGAATGCCATCGATTTGTTTGAGGTCTTAGGCTACCGTAGCGATAAGCGAATCGAGCTGGATGCCAATCGTCCCGAGGCGTTCCTCAATGCGTATAATTCCTCCGGGAAACTCAACACCGAAAAGGCACGGGTCGCGGAATGGGAGGTAATTGATCTGCTGTTCCAATTGACCGGCGACGAAATCACGAACCGCTCCCAACTTGGATTCCTCTTTGAGACTGGTAAACGGGTGAACAACACGATCATTGAGTCCTATCTCTTTTTTGCCCTGAAACTGCGGGGCAACGCCTATACGCGCACGCAACTGTCGCAGATTACGCGGGAAATCAATAAGCTGTTCCCGATGCCGGTCATGCTACTTTTTCAGCACGGCGAGGCGTTGACGTTCTCTGTCATTAACCGCCGCCTCCACAAGCGCGATGAGTCCCGCGATGTCCTGGAAAAGGTCACGCTCATCAAGGACATCCATTTCGCCAAGCCCCACCGCGCCCATATCGACATCCTCTTTGATCTTTCACTGGAGCCGTTGCATCATCAGCATCGGTTCTCAAACTTCGTCGAGTTGCATCAGGCGTGGCAGAAAACGCTCGACAGTTCCGAACTCAACAAACGTTTCTTCAGTGAGATTGCCAACTGGTATTTCTGGGCGGTGAACGAGGTGACGTTCCCCGAAGGTGCGGGGGAAGATGTAGCAGTTCGCAACGCATCCCCCCCCGTCCACGGGGGGGACCAGGGGAGCATCTTTGGTCCCCCCCGCGGGCAGGGGGGGAGCGTGATCCGGCTCATCACCCGGCTGATCTTTGTCTGGTTCGTCAAGGAGAAAGGGTTAGTCCCTGACGCACTCTTTGACGACAGGGAGATACGAAAAATCCTCAATGATACCGACCCGCGGGCGAGCACGTACTACAAGGCCATCCTCCAGAACCTGTTCTTCGCCACGCTCAACACGGAGATGAACACCCCCGACAAGCCGGATAACCGCAAGTTCAGGGGGCAGGCGAAAGGGACAGGGGGACGCGACCAGCATTACATGGTGCACTCGCTCTATCGATATGAGCGATATTTCACCGACCCGACCGAAGCCCTGCGTCTGTTCGCGTCGATTCCGTTCCTCAACGGCGGGCTATTTGAGTGTTTGGACAAGGATAATCCCCCCAAGGTTATCCGCGTTGACGGCTTCTCTGACCGCCCTGACAACCCGCTCCATGTCCCCAATTTCCTGTTCTTTTCCGAAGAGCGGTACGTTGACCTCAACACGGCGTATGGGACCAGCGGGAAGCGGTACAAGGTGCGCGGGCTGATTGATATTCTCAGCCGCTACAAATTCACGATTGAGGAGAACACGCCCATTGAGGAGGAGGTGGCACTTGACCCCGAGCTGCTCGGAAAGGTCTTTGAAAACCTGCTCGCCGCCTACAACCCCGAAACCGGCGCAACCGCCCGGAAGCAGACCGGCTCGTTCTACACCCCCCGCGAGATTGTCAACTACATGGTGGACGAGTCGCTGGTTGCCTATCTAGAAAGGGGGCTTCAATCCACAATCCGCAATCCGCAATCCGCAATCGAACCCCGCCTCCGCCACCTGATCGCCTACAACGACGAACCCCACCAGTTCAGCGAAGCAGAAACGGAAGGGTTGATCAAAGCCATCGACAGCCTCAAAATCCTCGACCCCGCTTGCGGTTCGGGGGCGTTCCCGATGGGGGTGCTGCACAAGCTGGTGTTTATCCTGGGCAAACTCGACCCGCGCAACGCCCGGTGGAAACAGCGACAGATTGATCGAGTCCTCAAAACGATGGAGATGGCGGAACAGATCGACGACAGCACGATTCGTGAGAACACCCTCCGTGACCTTGAGCGAGAGATCGAGAGCATCAATGAGGCGTTTGAGCGGAATGAGCTGGACTACGGACGCAAGCTCTACCTGATTGAAAACTGCATCTACGGCGTGGACATCCAGCCGATTGCCGTGCAGATTGCCAAACTGCGGTTCTTTATTTCGCTCATCGTAGACCAGAGGATTGACGAGTCGCGGGAGAATCGAGGGGTTCGCCCCCTGCCCAATCTGGAAACGAAGTTTGTGGCGGCCAACACGCTCATCGGGGTGGATAAACCGGCGCAATTCACGCTCCGCAACCCGGAGATCGATCGGAAGGAGAAGGAACTGGCGGACATCCGCCGGAGGCATTTCACCGCCCGCACCCCTCAGACCAAAGCCAAATACCGTGAACTCGACGCCCGCATCCGCGCTGAAATCAGCGAGTTGCTCAAACGCGACGGCTTTCCCAGTGAGACGACGGAAAAGATAGCGTACTGGAACCCCTACGACCAGAACGCCTCCGCTGATTTCTTTGACCCGGAATGGATGTTTGGAATCACGGAGGGGTTTGATGTGGTGATTGGGAATCCGCCTTATGTGTTGGGAAGGGAAACCTTTGGAGACAAGATGAAGAAGTATCTTTCCGAGAACTACGAAGCCTATGGTGGAAAGTATGATTTATACATTTACTTCACCGAGAGGGGGATTCTCTTACTCAAGACAGATGGTCTGTTGGCTTACATTTTGCCAAATACCCTTTTAGTAAATGTAAATGCACAAAATATGCGTAGAATAGTTCTCGAAAACACAAGTATTAAAATCATCAGAACATTTAACTCGAAGGTATTTACTACTCAGGTTGAGAGTATTGTTATTATTGTTAAAAAAGGTAATGATAATGAATCTGATCAGGTTCTTATCAAGGGCGAAAAAGATTTCCGTATTCCCCAATCTTTTTTTGCTGAAAATGCAGATTTTCGCTTTAACCTTAACATCGATCCGCCAACTGTAGATTTAATCAAAAATATTAATAACTTATCTGTGCCACTGGGTAGTATTTCTGATATTTGCATCGGTATTCAGCTTGGTGGAAGTTCAGGTAGTGATTCTAAGGAAAGTTTTATCTCTAGCATCAAGAAAGATGAGACATATAAGAAGATGTTAGATGGGAAGGATATAAATTCTTACCAGAAAAGCTGGAAAGGACTTTATGTTCGATATGGCAACTGGCTTCATCGTAAGAGAAATGAAAGATATTTCTTGAATCCCAAGATAATTATTCGTCAAATAGGAAGTATGCCGATAGCTACTTACGATGAAGAACAATTTTACACGCTGAACACAATCTATAATTTAATTGGCTTGGATGATGGGTACTCGTTGAAATATTTCCTTGGAATAATAAACAGTAAATTGGGAAAGTGGTTCTGGATAAAGAATAATTCTGACTTCAAAACCCTATTTCCCAAAATAAAAAAATCGCAAATTGAAGCTATCCCCATCTATGACCTAAACCTTGCTAACTCTGATGACAGAGCAAAACACAATCAGATAGTAGCACTCGTTGATCGAATTCTATCTATAAAACAAGTTAATCCAAATACTGAAGTAACCGACCTTGAGGACGAAATCGACCAGCAGGTCTACGAGTTATATGGCTTGACACCGGAGGAGATTGCTATCGTGGAAGAAGCGGCACGCCCCAAAAGAGATTAACAATGCTCAATTATTGGAGGAATGCTGAGAAATGAGAAAATATGATGTTGCCTTGTCTTTTGCAGGAGAAGATCGACGGCACGCTGAAGCGTTGGCCAATCTTCTCAGATCTGGAGGGTCAAGTTATTTTCCGGGAAATTTGAAACATGCCTATCCACCTATTCTTGATTTGCCGCCTCAGACCAGACATACGCTTTTGCGGCCTCAACAAAATGTTTCACATGCTCAAACGGGGTATCACGGTCCAATCCATGATTGAGATTCAGGATGTGCCCAATCTTACCGCCCTGTTGTAAGCAGCGATTGACGGCAGCCGTGATATCGTCGAGGGTGCCGTCTCGCAATAGCCCGTTATCCACATTCCCTTGGAATGCCACTTTGCCTTTCGCCTCCGCCTGTGCTGTCGAAAGGTCTACACATTTCCCGACGCTCAAAACGGTGGATGCGCTTTTCAGCATTAAATCCAGGTAGGTACATTCTTTGGCAAACAGAATAGACGGAACACTGGGGTTCAACTCAGCGAAGATCTGTTCGTGATAAGGTTGGACGAAGGTTTCATAGCGGGGTCGGTCAATCTGGTCTGCCACCGATTCAAACAGTTGCACGGCTTGAGCACCTTCCGAAATTTGATAATTGAGATAATCAATCGTCAGTCGGGTCAAACGTTGCAATAGCTCATGAAACAGACGCGGCTCCTCATTCATCAACCGAAAAGCCACCTTCGCCTCATCTGAAATTCCCCCCCCTTTTGTCATTGGACTGGTGCCCGCAATCATAAAAAGAGCAAGGGTCAACGGTGCGCCAGCAAAACCAATCACCGGCAACGCCCCATCTAACTCCCGGCGCAATCCCCTTAAAATTTGCCCGACAAATTTCAACTGCAAGGACGGGTCAACGGGACGCAGCGCTTCGACCTGTCCCCATGTCCGAATGGGCGTTTCCAAGACGGGCCCTGGTGCGAATCGAAAGTGGGCACCCATCGGCGTGAGCGGCGTCAGGATATCTTGGTACATAATGATGGCATCGACCCCGATACGTTGCGGTAAGAGCGAAATTTCAATTGCCCGCTCGACATCGCGGAACAACTGCTCTAATGGGAGATTGACCTTTTTTCTGAGTGCGAGATAGGCGGGGTCTGTACGCCCTGCCTGGCGCATCATCCACACCGGGACACGCGCTACCGGCAGGCGACGCGCCGCACGCAACAGAAGAGCATTTTTAAGCGAAGGAATCGTTGATATTGAATTTGACATGAGAAAGTCTGATATGAGTTCAGTAGTGGTGATTAAATTGCTTCTGTGGTAAGATGTCCGAATTCTCTCTTTCATTTTACGCTTCACCCTTCGTCCCGATCGGAGCGGGAGGCAAGCTTATCACGTTTCATGCCCTTAGCACTCCTGCTCCTAACATTCAGGGAGTAGGTCAGGCTGCGCCTGACTGAGAGGGTGCGTGAAAAGGAGTTCTTGGCTAACCCCGATCTGTGATCGGGGTTGAAAAGACGAGTCGCAATGATTGGGGCATGAAACGATGCCATTTGTCTCAATTTCTGTCAAATGAACCTTCCGAAGGATTTGTTGGACTCCTCACACACCCTCTGCCTGACTTGGTTGGCGGCGTCAGGCACAGCCTGACCTACCTGCTGCTGTATCCACATCGTCGCACGTTTGGCTTTGGATTCATGCACCGGTGAATAGAAACGCTGTTTTGTTCGGTGTCGTCTGTGGTATTCATCTGTTCCCAAGTCTCCGTTGCTGAGAATCAATTTGTCACGCATTAATGATAAAAAACTCCCGGTGTGCCGAAAAATCGGGATGCGTTGGGGCATTTTAGAACTCTGGCGTTTCCTCACCGATGTCCTCCGGTTTTTCCGTTGGTGCCTCTTTTTTCTTTTCGACCTCTTTTGGCTTTTCAGCTTGCGGTGCGTTCTTCTCAGCCAACCCGTATAGCTCAATCTCTTGAGCCGTCGGATAGCCGCGCTTCACCTGGCGGTTGATAACGGCATCGTACTGCGCGGAGTAAGCTCCGGCGACCCGCTTATCATCGAGTGTCCCGCCAACCCGAAACCGAATCCCATCCGTTACAACGCTCACTCGCAGATCGATTGTCGGGTTTCGATTATTCTTCACCTGTTTGATAATCTTCCAATTTCCCTCGCCACCGAGACTCATGTAGACAATCACATCCTCGATATTGGTCCCTCTGATAACGATCCGATGGATGGACTTTCGGGTTGGTAGCGTGACGGTAATTTCATGTCCCCCGCTTCGCTGCCCAACCGTTTCCAGATTTCCGTCGATCATCTCCGGTGACGTGCAGGTCGCGCCCTCAAGCGTGGCATAGTTTTCGCTCCACGCCTGCGCTGAAACGAGGTGACTCAACATGCCCGATTGACATCCCAAAACGAAACATGATAAGATGAGCGTGAAGATGATGTAGACTTGCCGCTTCATGATTATCTCCCCCTTTATAAAAATTCAGATCATGGAATGTGCGGTTACGGATTGACATACCCACGCAAAGCATGATAAGATAAATGAGATGTGAAACGTGAAACGTGAAACGTAATGCGTAATGCGTATTGCGTGAAACGTGAAACCCCATTTCCTCATTTGCATATGTGCACATTTGCATATTTGCATTTTTCCATTCCGTTGTGGATTCGCCCATTCGATGATTCGTTATTGGGAAGTGTAGCAGAATTTAGATGTTGTTGCAAGGGCAAAATTCAACATGAGGTCTTACATGATTCGGAAAGTGTATATTAGCGATTCTGTTCAACAAAAGATCTGGGAGATACATCGGGTAGAAGCCTGGGAAGTTTTCGATATTTTTTACAATCATCTGCCCAAGGCGCGGCGTAGTTCAGGAAGAACGAAATTGTTAATTGGAATGACACGAAAATCACGAATGTTAGCACTTTTCTTCATTCAGCGCAACAATACGGCGCATGTACGAACGGCTTATGATGCGACTGAAGACCAACGACGTTTTTATCGTGAGTATAAGGAGGAATCAGAAGATGAAAAACCAGAGGACAAATGAAATTACCGCTGAGGACGAAAAGCTTGCCCAAGATTGGGAAAAATTTGCTGAAGCAGAAGGAAAAACCTATCAAGCCCTAGCAAAATTGGCGCGGGAGCATGAACCGATAAGGCTGGAACGCAAGCGTGTTGTTTTACATCTTGCGCCATACATCCTTGAAGCACTTGAAGACAGAGCAAAAAAGGCGCATATTACGATGGACGAACTGGCTGAAGACCTTTTGGTACAGGGGTTGTTCTAAATGAAAAGCCGCTCACACCTCATCAAAGTCGGCATTGATACAAGCGGTACATTCACCTGGGATTAAAGTTCTAAAAACGGCAGTTGCGCGCGGAGGATAGTTCCCTTGCCTAACTTACGAGATTTTTTAACCGAAACCCTTTCAAAACTTCAGAACGGTGTTGAGCAAAAAATTTACACTGTTGATGTATCGGAAGACGTTACGAACGTAATTCAACAACTCGCCGTGATGTTAGCAGAATATTTTGTGAGTTGTTGGCTTTCCCCTATGTACGGTAATCAAGATGAGATCTGGGAAAAATGGAACACGAGCTTACATCCTGACCGTACCGATATGCTCGATCAGTTGCAGAATGCTTTCTGTGATAAAAATGGTGAAGTTGCAGATCATCCCGACCCCAAGTTAGGTCTTACGAAAGCTAAAGGCAACTTCGCTGAAACTTTGCTGCGATGGATCGAGGAAACCTTTCGAGATGGTGAGAAACGGTTCATTCCTTCTTCACCTCAACCTTCTGATCAAGGGCGTATAGATCTCGTTGAGGTTATTTTGCCTCAAGAGGGTGATTGGTTTGCGATTCTATGGGAATCTAAAGCAACGGAAGACAATATTTCAAGTGTGGCTTTCAATGCTTACGAGCAATTGGATGACTATCCCACACGAGCACCATATCTGATTAATGATCGAGCCGCATCTCTCAAAGAGGATGGAATCGGTGATGGACGGTACGCTCTTGTCCTGCGTTCAATGCCTGCGCTTATAAAACAGAGATCGCCAAAGATTCATTACGGACTTTTTATCACTCATGATGCCGCGGCAAGACAGCCCTACTTGCGCGATTTACCCAACCGTCCTCCAAATGTCCCGATTGGTTGCCACCATTTGACTTTTGTCGCGCTACCCAATTTTGCGGATTTGCGCGACGCTGTGTGGCGCAAAATGGAACTCAAGTGATTAAAATGGACTACATTTTAGAACCTTCCCAGCTTGAACAGATTTTAAGATTTGCCCCACCTAAAGGGATAACATTTACTTCTTATGCCGACCATATTCGACTGCTCCATCACCGATTCCTTCAATTGTCTCTTGGGGAATCTTTTGAGCCAAATGAAAAGTATATTGAACAGATGCGGGAGCTTGCCGAAGAAGCACACTTTTTGGCAACTCAATACACAAATCCGTTGATCGTGGATGAGGAACTTGTAAGCCAGTTGCCGGGTGTCTCGCTTGGCAATGTGCCGCCTTTGCAAGTCTCGCAAGACGCTTTGGCCTTAGCGGGAATGTTGTTTGAGTTTTTAGGAGATTTGGTGGGGCGTTGGCGTGAAGACTATCCCAACATCAAGCGTTTAGAGACCCCTGAATCTTATCATTTCATGGCTGGTCTGTGTTATCGTTTAGGAATTTATGAGCCACTCACGGCTGTTTTGATGGGACGATTGGCAAAAAGATGGGAAGACGTTCGCACAAAAGCCTTTTCTGTAAATAACCTTGCGACTTGGGCGACCTACCTGACCTGTGAGCTTTTAAGTGGAAATTGGGTAAAAGTGGAGGATGCGGACGATTTTGAAGGCTGGTCTGAAAAACGGATTGTTGAAATTGCGGCACTGAAAGATCATCTGCGGCGTACTATGAGTCGTGGAAAGCATTTTTCACCTCGCGAGACGATACAAGCCCTTCTGTCGATGGACCAAATCGAGGCAGTGCTGACACAAATGAAAGCGTTATATCATGGGAAAGGGGAATTGGTGAATACCGCTTGTCAGCTTTTAACGGACGCCGTAAAGCATGCCCGGTATCTGCGGGATTACCAGCTTTCCTGGCAATTGCGATCGCTGCAGGACATCTTCCGACGGCAATGGCAAGACAGCCCATGGAACCGACTCAGAGGAATCTTCCCCGATTCAGAGGTAACGGAATCCTATCTCACCTCCTTAGTCTCAGATGGGTTTGTCTCGTTCTGGACTTCTCAGTTGCAGGCATTGGAAATGCGAGCGAATCTGCCAGATCTGAAAGGTGGATACCTCGACGATCGAATCAAGCGAGTGGTGGTTTCATTGCCAACAAGTTCGGGCAAAACTCTATTGGCAGAGCTTGCAATCGTGAAAACGCTCCTCAATGAACCTTCAGGGCGAATTGTCTATGTGACTCCCTCAAGGGCACTCTGTGAACAAATTGTACGCAAACTTGCTGAACGTTTGGAGCCTATCGGTATGCGTGTTTCATCCTTAGTTGGAGATACTGAGGGCATCGGTTATGAAGAAGATCTGCTACGCGGTTTGTTTAAACCAATCAATGTTCTTATCATCACGCCTGAGAAACTCTCTTTCCTTTTTAGACGTGAGGATGCCTTTATATATGGATGCAGCCTATTTGTGTTTGATGAGATTCACACTATCGGCAGAATGGAATTCAATAACAAAGAAAAAAAACTGGGAAGAGGGTGGACGTATGAGGAAATTGTGACATGCCTTCTGACTGAAGAATCGACCCGTAACGCAAAAATGCTACTCATGTCTGCGATGATGCCCAACCACTTTGCCATTAGAACATGGGTGGATGTAGAGGAACTCCACGAACCCATACATACTTCCTGGCGACCAACAAGGGTATTGAAAGGATATATCAAGTTTGATAAGCCATCATGGCCAACCCTCACGGAATTGCCATGTTCTACAGACTTTCCCGGAAGTCTTTTCTATGTTTCCCGTCGTAACGAACTCAAATCGCCGCTGAAAATCCCGAACATTATCACTTCTCGAAGGTGGTTAAAGCCTACGCACTATAAAATAGATTGGGATAAGAGCGACGGTAACATGGAACATACAATCAAAGCAGCATTAAAATTTGCCCGACTCGGCACTGTTCTGATTTATAGCCCAAAAAAGCAGGACGCTGAAGACATCGCTGAACAGTTGTACGAATCCGAAGAATCTCAACCGATTAAACCGGAAATCACTCCCCAAGAACGACAAAAATACGATGAAATGCTCGATTTTCTGAAGTCCCGTTTGCCTTCTGGCCATCTTCTATTAAAAACAGTTCCAAAAGGTATCGGATTTCACCATGCAGATCTGTGGCTTGATGTCCGTGCTGAACTTGAAGATGCATTTGAACAAGGGTGGCTACGGATTATGGTCGCTACATCAACTTTGGTTGAGGGCGTCAACTTCCCTATCCGGACGCTCCTGATTGGAGACTATCGTGTGCACCCTGGTCCTAAGTCTCCAACGCTAACCAAAGCTGATTTTAGTAACCTTGCAGGGCGTGCCGGACGAGCACGGTTTGAAACAGAGGGGCAGGTCATCATGATTCAGAATAGTGAACGTGATGAGGGGAAAATTAAGGAATACCTTCCGCTTGAGCCTGAAGAAATTCGGAGCAGTCTGGTTGATGAGGAAGTGTTGACCGCGCTTGAAGGCATGGTGGAGGCAATAGACGAAGGACATCTGACCGAAGAGCAATTACTGTCCGGGGAGTGGGGGAAATACGAAAAGCACAGGGAGGTCGCCGAAAGGTTGCAAACCTTTGCACTGCTCTGTTCGTCCCATCAATGGACAGCGGAAGAAGAGAAGGACTTTATTGAACTACTTGGTAATAGCTTCGCTGGTAAAATGAGTGAGCGTGCTAGACAGACCGTCGGTCAGTTCGTCCATCGTAATACGCAAGCATTCCGTTCAATACCTGATGAACCAATAGCTCTTTATTCTCAAACAGGGTTCAGCGTCCGTTCGTGTCGGCAATTAATGGACAGCACACGTATTTTCTGGCACAAATACAGTCAGGAAACGGAGAAACCTCTGACCCCTCAAATGCTAGTTGCCATCGCACAGATGATCTATGAACTTCCAGAAACACAACCGAATCTAAGAAAGTATAAGTTGAAGCAACCGGAGGAAATATTAGCCGATTGGATCTGGGAACATAATCTTGATAAGATGGAGCGACAGTATTTTTCGGGGATAGGCAAGAATCGGATTGGGGAATTCATGCGACATATTCAGGATGCCATAACTTACAAAGCCCCTTGGGGATTGAGCGCATTTTGGTTGCTCTTGCGCTCTATCGCCCAAACAGAAGATTCACTTGACCTGATTCGTACACCATTAGGTCAAGACTTGGCTTTGCTTCCTGCTTACGCAAAATTCGGCGTCAAAACGCCGTCTGCAGTAATCTTATCAGCATTAGGTTTGACACCGCCAGTATTGACGCGGGCATTAGGTGATTTTTGGGAAAGAACATTTCCTGAGTTTCGCAACAGTTTTGGGGAGATTATGCGTTGGTTTGAGGAACCAGATTTTCAAACATTAGAAAAAGAGGCTCAACTGTATGACTGGCAGATCCGACGTTTGGAACGTTTTGTCGAAGGACAATCAGGTGGGGACCAACTTTATCGACAAGACTGGACTGTCGAATGCTATGTGCATGGATGGCAGTATCATGATGGTCCACAAGTAATCAGCAGGTTGAAAAATGAACAAGAGCTAACTCTTGAAAAAGAGCCTGATAACCCATTTAATCCAAATGCTGTCATAGTGAAAACACGGACAGGAGAAAAACTTGGATATATTCCCTGGAAATACACACGCAAATTCACCCAAAGATTGAAAAGAGGAGATGCTTTCTGGGCACGTATAAAGCATATTAACCCATTTGCACCCTCTTTTCGGTGCCTCACAATCGAAGTTAGGTTCCAAAGAAAGATGTGATGTAAACATGAAAAAAACAATCAATTTCATTCAATCGTTGAAACAAGAGAAACAAAAAATTACCATGCTGACAGCGTATGACTACCCGACAGCGCGCATCTTGAACGATGCCGGGGTTGACATCATCCTTGTGGGAGATTCGCTCGGCATGGTGGTTTTGGGCTATGAAGACACGCGATCGGTGACGATGGCGGACATGCGCCATCACACCAGAGCCGTTGCGCGCGGCAACGCAACGTGTTTACTGGTCGCAGATTTGCCCTACCGGGCCTATGAAACGCCGGCGCAAGCTATCGAAAATGCGCGCTTATTGCGCGATGCGGGTGCGGATGCGGTCAAGCTGGAGGGCAACAAGCCGGAGATTGTGGGTGGGTTGGTGGGGGAGGGCATTCCGGTGATGGGGCATGTCGGGCTGTTGCCGCAGACGAGTGAGCGATTTCGGGTGCATGGGCGCAAGCCAACCGAAGCGAAACGAATCCTTGACGACGCAAAGGCGTTAGAAGGGGCGGGGTGCTTCGCTATCGTCCTCGAATCTGTACCGGCTCAACTTGCCGCCGAGATGACCCAATTGTTGCATATCCCGACCATCGGAATCGGCGCGGGCCCTGTGTGTGACGGTCAGGTGCTGGTTATTCATGATTTGCTCGGACTCTTTGACCGTTTCACGCCGACATTTGTGAAACAGTATGCAAATTTGCGGAAAGAGATTCAGCGTGCGGTGACGCACTATAAGCTAGAGGTTCAGCAGGGGCTATTCCCTGATGAGGAACATTCGTATCATTGAGTAATGCGTAATGCGTAATGCGTAAGATAAGAGGCTTTTTACCTACCAGTTACGCATTCCGTTTTACGTTTTACGCATAAGGAGAAAACCATGTTCAAAATAGGCGTTATTGGCGATGAGGTTTCACAGGACTTTCAAACGGTTGTCAATGTGGCGAAGGAATTTAACCTGGATTCGATCGAGCTCCGATCGGTCTGGGATAAGCCGCCGCAGGCACTAACACAAGGGGATGTAGACCAGATGAAGCGCACCCTAGACGGCACAGCCCTCAAGATTATTGGGATTGCCTCGCCGTTCTTCAAATGTGACATTGATAATATGGAGGAGCGTAAGGCGCATCTGGGCATCCTGAGAGAGTGCATCAAGCGGGCAAAGGAATTTGATATACATCTGATTCGCACCTTTGTCTTCTGGAAGCCCCCCAATACGGAGGCGCGGTGGGACGAAATTATCTCTGCCTACGATGAACCGGTGCGGATTGCGGCGGGAGAGGGGATTATCCTGGGCATGGAGAACGAATCTTCAACTTCGCTTTCGACCGCCAAATTGACGGAACGCTTTATCCGGGAGATCGATTCTCCCAACGTCCGCGCGATTTGGGACCCCGCGAATGAGGCGCACGCGGAAGGCGGTGAAACACCCTATCCCGATGCCTACAATCGCCTCAAGCCGCTGATGATTCATGCCCATCTAAAGGACGCTGGCAAAAATCCCGAAACGGGCAAAATGGAATCCGTTCCTGTCGGTGAAGGGGTCATTGATTGGCAGGGGCAGCTTCAGGCGTTCGTTGATGACGGTTACGAAGGGCATCTCTGCCTGGAGACCCACTGGCGTCCAACCCTGAAGATTAACGATGCTCTGCTCAATCGTCCGGGCGGTCAGGCGTTCTCCCAGGCCGGAGAGGAAGCGTCTCGCATCTGCCTCAAAAACCTGTTCGAGATGATTGAGAAACTGCAAACGTGAAACGTGAAATCGAATACGGAGATTCAAAAATGAGCGCAAAATCCAAAACACCGGACGTTTTATCCAAGATGGTGGATGTTCTCGTTCGAGAGTATCAGCCTGAGAAGATTGTCCTCTTCGGTTCTTATGCTTATGGCACTCCAGGCGCGGACAGCGACTTTGACCTCCTGATCGTCAAGGATTCGCCACAGCCTTTCTTTCAGCGACTCTTTGAGGTGCAGCGTTTGGTTTCTGAAGTCCGTCGCGGTTATGCGTTTGATTTCATTGTTCTTTCGCCGGTTGAAATCGCAGAACGATTACAACGCGGAAATCAATTCATCAAGGAAATCTTAGAAAGGGGGGTGGTGATGTATGCCCGATAGCCATGAAAGCACTTATTCTGAGGAGTGGTTCCTCATTGCCCACAAAGACGGCATGTTTCAAAAATAGGTTGACACTTCATGAAGACCAGATTCAAGCTTCAGGATTCAGGTCGAAGAGTCTCGCATAGCGGACATTCAGGATTCAAGATTCACTTGCATCTTGCATCTTGAATCCAAACTGTCAACTCATTTTGGGGGAAATTTGAAACATGCCATTTCGTCCTATCCATGGTCCCTGACAAGATACAGGGCGATCTGAACGCTTACGTTCCTTTCGTCATTGCTTGGATTTCCTGTTCCAGGATGGAATAAACCCTTCGCATCAATTTCTTAGGATACCGTTGCGCAAATGCCCGCATCACCGCGTTTTTGTCAGTGCGCAAATCCATCCCCAGTTGACGATAAACCGCTACGATTTCCTCCTTAAACTTCACTTCTTCTGTCACCTGTGCAATGACTTGTTCAATATGCGCACGGAAGCCTTCAATGACATCTTCAGCATATTCCTCAAGCAGAAGTTCTTTGACCCCCGCGTACGTCAGTTCTTCATCGGTTTCCAGCACATTGTACGCGGTGGCGCGAACAACGTTTTTAGAAAGCCCGCCGCCCGCCCAGTGAATCTGTTCGACCGATTCGGGTTTGCATTTGAACATGACGACGGTGCCATGAATATCGTGCAAGTACCAGACTCGTCCTTCTGTGCCTTCAATGGTGCCGTCTTCGACTTCGCGATTCATGGCTTCACAGTCCGCCTGATGGGCTTGATATTCCTGTTGATAATCCGAATGTCCCTCTATACGCCCGTGCAGCAGCGCACCCGGTATGCCAAGCGTTTTCAGGGTGCTCGGTGGTCGGATGCGTACCTCGTCATCAATACCGAACAGAATTGCAGCATCAAGCGGAACATCGTATACAATCAGATGTTTGTTCCGAGACCCGTACAATTCAAAGCTGATATTACAATCGTTTATCTCAGGCAAGCGCGGGATGCCAGGGTATCGAGTCAACATCTCATACCAGAAATCCAGAAATGGGCCAAAGCGACTATTTCGCACGGCGGCGGTTAATCGCAATTTATAGCTGATATAGCGCTGTCCCTGACAGGTATAACGATACGCAAGGACGTTGGTTCCATCCAACTTTTCATAGATTTCTACCAGTTCCGCCGGTGGGAAGCGATAATGCCCCAGGCGGTCAAATGGGTAGCGCAATTTGGGAGTGGCATAAATGAGTTGTGGCGCTTCTATACCGTTTACATGCGTCAAGTACATGGCTCCATACCGATGGTCTGACACGCGGCACAGAAATCCCTTCAGGTTATTGTTATTGAAGGGGTCTTCAGTTTCAAACGGGGTGAGATGTTTTTCTTTTACTTGCAAAACTTCGCACGCTTTTTCGAGCATGGTCGTGACTCCTTATAAAAATTTAAGTTGGGATGCTCTTAATCGCACTCTCATAAATTTGATCATTGAACGTCAACGAGAGATATTTGCTTGGTTCCAACGTATTGACTCTGACTTCATTCGTTCGCTGCAAACCCTCAACGAGCACAGAGACGAACGTATCATCAAAACAAATAAACTCTACCCGCTCAACATGCTTCACACGTTTTTGCGCTTTTTGATAGTAAACCCGGAGCTGATATTCATTCTCCTTGACGATATAGATATCACAGTGATGATTTTTCGTTGCAACCTTGTCCAGTTTCTTGAGAGTCGTATTCCCGCAATCGACCCATAATAGCGGTTGAAAATTATCGCCTTCGACAATCAAATCTGGCTGGAAATGTTGTTCAATTCGATATTCCACTTTGATGCCGGGGCGATAATACAAGAGATACGATAAGAACTTCAACATGAGGTGCCCCTCCGATTCGCCTTCTGCCTTCGTCAATACCAATTTCGGAGGGATATGTTCAGCAGCGATATTGAATGTGTATTTCATGGCATCTTTGGATTTTACCGCGTTTGATGAATTCCATTACTTATTCTTCTTTGTTTGGTATAGTGTAACCTTCCAATACGAAAAGGTCAATCCTTTTCTTGGGGGGGTATCGCTCCAAAATTCAACAACTTTTTGTATCCTGAAAGCGTTACTTGCTGAGAAAGACGCTCGGATTTGGAATCCATATCAGAAAAGGAGCAAGTATGAAATGTTCCGTCGTACCTGTCCCCAAAAACGTTCCCACTCACCCCATTGATAGGGAGTACATCAGAGAGTGGCTTGTGGTGGGTCCCTTCTTCTCAGACGATCTGGAGAAGGATTTCCTCGCTGATGTGGGCGGGGAAGCAAACATCCACCCTCAAGAAGGCGATACCGTCACCACCGCAGACGGAACCTCCCTGACATGGAAGCGGTACACGGCCAAAGGAAACATCGTTGATCTGCTCGATGCTATCGGAAATTATGAATACACAACCGCTTATGCCTTCTGTGTTTTGCAATGTGATGCTGCAGGAACTGCCGAAATCCGTCTTGGGAGTGATGACGGCGTTGCGGTCTGGATAAACGAGAAACGGGTGCATAACAACCCTGTTGGCCGTCCTCTCACCCTTGATGAGGACGTGTTTGAGGTGGATTTTAAAGCGGGGTCAAATGATTGTATGGTCAAGGTATCTCAGTTGACCCTTGATTGGCTCTTTGCAATGCGGATGACGATGTTATCCTCCAACCGGGCTGTACTTTCAGGAGTCATTGCCGATGAGGCAGGGCAGCCAATCCCCAATGCCTCGGTGCGCCTAGAACATGATGGAAAAGAGATTGCGCAAACAACAACAGACACAACAGGAAGCTACCGCCTGAATATCTCTCCCATGCCTGGGGGGTATGACCTCTCGGCCACAGACGGTGAAAAAGGCGAGTGGCGGTTGGACATCCCCCTGCGTGAGGGGGAACACCAAATCCTAAATCTCACGTTGAAAAAGGCAATTAGCATTGAAGGAACCCTGTTTATGTTCGATGATACCACCCCCCATGTAGCTGTCCCTGTCCAAGCGGTGAAGATTAGCAAATCCGCAAATGAGTCAATCGACGACAGTTGTCCACAAGCCGCAATTGGCGATTCGCAATTGGAAGTTGTTGTGACAACGTTAAGCGATGAGGGAGGGAAATATCGGTTTATCAACCTTAAGCCGGGGCAATACCAGATACGCTGCCAGGTTCTGGGCGGATATGTCTATTATGGTTCCGATAACCCTTCTCTTCTTAGGAGAGAATACGGGGGAGACGTCATATCCGTTACACGCGGCAAACCCCTCAAAAACATTGATTTCCGTTTCGCCCCCTTCAAGAAGGGGGCATGGCAAAATTACGCTTATCTCCTCAATGGATTAGCGCATAACGAGGTTTTTGCCATCCATCGGGATTCTGATGGTGTGATATGGTTTGGGACAAGAGGTGGTGTCTCTCGATACGATGGGAAGGAATTCAAAAACTTCACCACCGAAGATGGATTAGTGAATAATCATATCTGTGCCATCCATCGAGATTCAAATGGAGTGATGTGGTTTGGGACAGCAGATGGTGTCTCTCGATATGATGGGAAGGAGTTTGTTAACTTCACCATCAAAGATAATAATTTTGTCTGGGCTATCCATCAAGATCCAGGTGGGGTGATGTGGTTTGGGACGGAGAAAGGTGGCGTCTTTCGATACGATGGGAAGGAGTTTGTCAACTTCACCATCAAAGACGGATTGGCGGATAAAACTGTCCGTGCCATTCATAGGGATTCAGATGGGGTGATGTGGTTTGGAACATGGGTCGGTGGTGTTTCTCGATACGATGGGAAGAAGTTTGTCAGCTTCACTACCAAAGACGGATTGGCGAATAACCATGTCTTTGCCATCCATCGTGCCCCAGATGGCGTGATGTGGTTTGGGACGTGGGGCGGCGGCGTCTCTCGATACGATGGGAAGGAGTTTGTCAATTTCACTACCGAAGACGGATTAGTGAATAATCACGTCTGTGCCATTCATCGAGATTCAGATGGGGTGATATGGTTTGGAACAGCAAGGGGTGTCTCTCGATACGATGGGAAGGGGTTTATCAACTTTACTATCAAAGATGGATTGGCGCATAACCGGGTCACTGCCATTCATCAAGATGGCATAATGTGGATTGGAACAGCCGGTGGTGTCTCTCGATACGATGGGAAGGGGTTTGTCAACTTTACCATCAAAGACGGATTGCCAGAGAATATTGTCAGGACCATCTATCAAGATCCAGATGGCGTGATATGGTTCGGGATACGGGGCGGTGTTTCTCGATACGATAGGAAGGAATTCAAGAACTTCACCACCGAAAACGGATTAGCGCATTACGATGTGTGGGCCATCCACCGCGATCCTGATGGGGTGATGTGGTTTGGGACATACGGTGGTGGTGTCTCTCGATACGATGGAAAGGAGTTTGTCAACTTCACCCCCAAGGACGGATTGGCACATAACGAGGTCACCGGCATTCATCAAGACCCAGATGGTGTGATGTGGTTCGCGACAAGAGGAGATGTCTCTCGGTACGATGGAAAACAGTTTGTCAAGTTTACTACCAAAGACGGATTAATGCCACATGGCGATGTCAGAGCTATGTATCAAGACTCTGAGAGGGCGATGTGGTTTGGGACAATAATTGGTGTCTTTCGATACGATGGGAATCAACTTGTTAATTTCAGTATAAAGGACGGGTTGGCAGAGAATACTGTCAGAGCTATCTATCAAGACTCTAAGAGGGTGATGTGGTTTGGGACAGCAGGCGGTGTCTCTCAATACGATGGAAAGAGGTTTGTCAACTTTACCACTAAAGACGGATTGGCAGAGAATATTGTTAGAGCCATCTATCAAGACTCTAATGGAGCGATGTGGTTTGGGACACACGGTGGTGGTGTCTCTTGCTATGATGGCGTTTCATGGATGTCATTGGATACACGGGATGGATTGGCAGGCAACTCTGTTGGATCGATTCACCAAGATTCTGAAGGATTCCTATGGTTTGGAACAGACGAAGGCGTTACGCGCTATCGTCGGAGTACCGCTACGTCAAAGGTTCTTATCGTTTCTGTGCAAACAGATAAGGAGTATCTGGATCTTCAGGCAATTCCATCGATCACAACAAGCCAGCGTGTCACCATCAAATATAACGCCATCGACTTCAAAACCCTCCCTGAAAAACGGCAGTATCGGTATCGCATCAAGTCTCTAGCGAAGCGAGATACCGAGCTATCGGGAGAAATCGACGCTGACTGGTGCCGTCCCACAAAAGAGACCAACTTCGACTGGACACCAAAAGAGCCAGGCACCTATACCTTCGAGGTCCGAGCGATAGATCGAGATCTGAATTATTCTGAACCTGCGACAGTACGTGTGACTGTTCAACTTGACGCCCGCGATATCAAGCTGGCCGCCTTGAACACCGAGGTCGATTATCTGCGACGTGAGGCGGGCCGCAAGTATCAGTTTGAGAATATCATCGGGCGTTCGGCGGCGATCAAACAGGTCCGTGCCCTGATGGAGAAAGCCATTGACAGTGGCTTGTCCGTGCTGGTCACCGGTGAGACAGGCACTGGCAAGGAACCGGTCGCCAAAGCCATCCACTACAACAGCCCGCGCAAAGACAAACCGTTGCTCGATCTCAACTGCGGCGCAGTTCCCAAAGAACTCATTGCCAGCGAACTTTTCGGTTATTGCAAAGGCGCGTTTACCGGGGCGACCGAAGATAAGATGGGGTTGTTTGAAGCGGCTTCCGGCGGCACGGTGCTGTTGGACGAGATTGGCGAGATGCCGGAGGAAGCCCAGGTTCACTTGCTGCGCCTCTTGCAGGAGCGCAAAGTCCGGCGGCTTGGCGAACATAAGTCTCGCGACATCGATGTGCGGGTGATTGCGATTACCAATAAAGCGCTCGCGGCGGAGGTGAGTGCCGGGCGTTTTCGGGAAGACCTTTTCTATCGGCTGAACGTGTTCTGCATCCATGTGCCCCCCTTGCGGGAGCGGATCGATGACATCCCGCTATTGGCGGAGCATTTCCTCAAGCAAGCTTCTCGTCAACAGGGGAAAGAGGTCGATGGGTTTGCGCCCGAGGTGTTGGATCTGCTTTCAAGCTACGCCTGGCCGGGCAATATCCGGAAATTGGAGAATGAGATTCACCGGGCGGTGGCGCTGGCGGAGGAAGGGATGCGGCTTGAGACCTATCACTTTTCGCCGGAGCTCACCCACGGGGAATCGCTGATGCAGGAAGTAATTTCAGAAGGCTCTGGGTTGCGCGCAGCGATGAAACAGTTTCAACGGCGATACGTCGAACAGGTACTGAGAGAGTGCAGCGGCAATCGTAGCGAAGCGGCACGCCGATTGAACATGGATCGCCCGTATTTGATTAAGTTGATTAAACAATTGGGGATTGAAGAATAATGCCTGTGGAAAAAGGACACATGGCGGGGTGTGAGATTTTTACACACCCTTTTGAGGTCGAGCAATTGCAGATAAAGTGCCAATTGTCAATCCGCGCCGTGTGAGATTTTTACACAGGTTGCCACGAATTTCTAGTGAAATGTTATATACCGCGTTTTCCGCGTCCTGACTGATGTTGGGACGCTTTTTTTATGCCTTGGCACGGGCCTTGCGTTAAGTGGGAGTGAACCAAGCCTGGCATACGGATTAAGTTAAGGCGACAAGTTTTAACAACGAACCCGAAAGGAGGCTAACTTTGAACACCAACCCAAAGGTCAATTTAGATAACCTGTTCGCACCTCACAGTGCAGAAGTGAAACGAATAGGCACTGAACTCGCAGGCACACTCTCTCTTGCCGAGAAGACCGCCGAGGAACATTTTACCTCATACCTCAATTCAGCTATCGAACAAACGGTTCAAGAAGGTCGGATGAAAGCAGGGGCGCCTAACCGCGAAAGCATCCAAATGCAACTTGACGAATCTCATAAACGCAGGGAAGAACGCGAAGCGAACTACTCCTCTCTGAAGAATCAGAAGGCGAAACACCTGGCAAACGCCGAAGATTGCCGCTCCCCGTGGATCTACATGGCAATCTATGGAATTTTGTTAATCGCGATGTTCGCTGCGGCAGGCTGGACGGCGGAGATGTTGTTCGCTGAACAGGGACGTGTCCTCGCGTGGATTACATCGTTTGTTTTCATTGGAGGCTCGTACTTAGTCAACAACCTTTACTGGGGAAAGCCTGATGAGGAAAGACTCCGTTTCTTCAATCGCTTAAACTGGATCGGCCTCATCTTCTTCATAGGGGTTGCGCTATCGTTTGCCATCGGAAGGGGCGTTTCTCTGCTAGACCTTCATCAGACTCAATCAAATTCAGGGAATTTTTCCCTGCGCTCTCAATCAAAGGGAGATGCCCTTGAGATCTGGCAGTACGGAAGCACTATCACTGCGTTTATCTTCACTGTTTTCCTTGAGCTCTGCTTCGGTTCTACTATGTTAATCAGCATCCAGAAGCGTCTCAAGCCACGGATTGACCTCGCTAACCTTGAGGGGAAGATCCGCAAAACTGAAGCCGACATCGAAGCTGAGATGACCAAGGCATCGAATTTGGCTGCCCAGCTTGAGGAGATTGACAACTTTGATGCTTATCAAAAAGCGTGGGCAGAGCAGACGCGATCCGTGCTCATGGCGGACTTTCATTTGAAGATGGCGAAAGCCAAAGAAGAGGCAATTCAAAGGCTTCTGACTCGCGATCGATCGGAAATTGCGATAGCCGAAGCGATTTTATCTCAACCATCTCCCAAACCAATCAAACCAAACGGACCAAACGGAGGAGGGAAATCTCATGAGCCACAAGACATTTCAAACAATGGCAACAAGAGGGATGGCGATCATCCTGATCAGCTTCCTTTCTAACTTTGCTTTTGCTAAAGCCTCCGCAACAACGCGGACCATTTTCATTGTGCAGTCGAATCGTGACCCTCAGACGCTGGAGAAGGATGCGGAGCTAATCTTCTACCGCATCCAAGCCGCAAATGGAGGGGATTCGATTCATGCGTTCACAACGGACAATCAGCCAATTGTCACGCTCGATCTCCCGGAGAAGCAAAACAAGCTCCAGGAGAGAAAGATGAAACAGGTGGCAGTCGACCAACTGACAGCTACCTTCCTCAAACTCATTGACAATCCACCCCCAGGAGAAATCGTAGACATCGCCGCGGCGCTCTCTCGAGCTATGGCTCGCTTTAACGCGAAACCACACAACGAGATGGTGCTTGTCCTCCTGACAGATGGGCTACAAATCAATCGCTCATTTTCATGGAAAGATGGCGTGCCAAGCAACTCGTGGATCTCTAACCCCGACTCGCCGTTCAGTTCCATCGCTCCGAATTCTGCTAGCGTTCCATTGAAGGTGCTGATGCTTCCGATCCAAGACAACTTCGTTGATGCCTATCATGCTTCAATGATCCAGCGGTGGTATCAACTGTTTTTCCAACACCGAAACGCTCAACTGCTCCAATTCACATACGATCACCGAGCGATGATCGACCTTCTAAAAAACGGCGTTGAGATTAAACCGCCAAAGCCGATAGAAGATGCCGATCTGAATGGACCGCTCGGTTTCACGAAAGTCACGCCGATTACGCAGAATTAAAGAGGTATCAGGTATTAGGTGTTATCCCAATGCCTAATGCCTGATACCCCCCTTCACGTTTCACGCTTTACGCCACAAAAGGAGTCATGACCATGTTCAAGCAAATTGCTCTATTTGTTTTCACAGTGATGTTCCTCAATTCTTTTCCCAGCATTGCCGCCGAAAAGAAAATCATCCAACAGACCGCGCCTCAACGCCGCATCAAAACTGAAGCTAAGGAAAGAGATCCGATTTTAAGAACTCCGAAGTTTAGCAGTCAGCCGATCACCAAAGCGACAGAGGGTATGCCTTACACATACACTGTAGTTGCAACGAGTACAAACGCCTATGGTTCCCTTCAGTTCAAAGCCGAACTCTTGCCATCATGGCTAAAATTCGATCCTTCGACCGGCGTATTAAGTGGAACGCCGTCCCATGAGGATATAGGGCAGAATAAGGTGCGCTTAACCGTCAAGGATGGCATTGCTTCAACAGGGGATGAGCAATCTTTCATCATTACTGTTAGGGAGAGGGGATCTATCCTGAAAGTTTTTGCGAATCAGAATCGCACCATGCTGTGGGTTTCAGCCCCCAGTTTAAAGCCTGACAAATATACAGTTGTCGAGCGTATCAACTCCACTAAAAGACGGATGCCGGCTTCAACCGTTACTCTCAAAACAGCCCGAGCAGCAGACATTCCGATTATGAGTTGCCTACTTCGCGATCTTTCACCGAGCATAAGTGACAATGATCTGTCACATATTAATGCCGCTCTCCAAACATATATCGATAGCATGCCCCCGCATGAGCAAACTCAAATAATCGATTTTTGGGGTCAAGTGTCCGTTCTGCACCCCTTTACGTCCGACCGAAAGTCGCTGAAAAATGCGTTGTTTTCTCCCCCGCTTCGTGGTGGAGGGACTGCTTTTTTCGATGCTATCTGGAGAGCCCTGGAGGATCTCAATCAAACACATCGAGAATCGCTTCAATTCGCGTTAGCATTCACGGATGGAGAGGACAATCTATCAACTCACTCGTTGAACGACATACTTCAACTCGCTAAAGCCAACTCCATTCCAATTTTCAGTGTGGGTGTTGGGAATGCTCAAGAGGCAGTCATGAAGGAAATCGCAAGAGAAACAGGAGGACTTTATTTTTTTGCTCCCACTCCTGAAGCCCTGATACAGGTATACACGAGAATCGCTAACCATATTGATAAGACCTACATCATATCGTACCCAACAAAGGCTCACCCTGGAGATTCCGTTTCAGTGACTCTTGAGTATGATGAAGATCAAAAAACGCCCAGTCATCAGTTTTCTGTCGGTCCAGTGGCTCGTTAAGCACGGAAATTATCATTGACGGGATAACCCCGACATGCTATAATGGGCATCTACTGCGCAGTAGTGAATCAAAGGGTGTGTGTGCCATCAGCGCAATTCAAGGAGCATATACTCTTGTTCAGGGATTAAAGATTGCCATCCGATTGCCCTTGTTGCTTGGGAAACAGGGACTTTGAGGATATACACACTGCATCCGTACCTGAAACGTGAAACGTGATGGAAACCCGTGCTCACGTTTCACGTTTCACGCTTCACCCGATCTGTCGGATGGTCGATTCATGCCATTGAACGAATTTTTTCAAGGGTTGAGTAATAGCACACGTCAAATATATTGAATCGGAATCCCAATCTTCCCTATCGACTCACCGCTGGCAACCATCGGCCACACGGGACGCGACCAGAAGATTCCACTCTCAGGGGCGCGAATCATCTCCCGCGACTGCCCGAAAACATCCTGAATTTCTGCGATGGGCTGATACACCTCGACGCGGTCATACAATTTGACCTGGTAGTACACGAAACCGCCCTGATTGCTCAAGAGCGTCACGAACCGATTGATAACAACCTGCCGTTGGGGGAGTTCCGGCTCGCCATCGATAAAATCGTAGGATTTTAGCACGTTCAGCACGCCTCGCACCCCTTTCGCAATGCTGGACTCATCCCAACCGTGGCACCCGCCCAGCTCCGGGTCGATGGTTGGGATGCCAATCTCGGGAGCGGCTTGAGCCAGTTGACCTTTCGGCCCCTTCTCATCGAAGATGTAACCGATGCCAAAAATTCGGGCGAGTTCAAGGCACGCCGCATGCTGCGGATGCTTTTCACCGACGCGGACCCTCACTTCATCGATCATCGGATGGACCCCCCCTTGATGGAGGTCAATACAGTAGTCTGCCTGGCGGATGGCTGACTGAAATAGCCGGTAAGCCACTCGCTCGCTGGATGTCCCCTCCGCTTTCCCCGGGAAACATCGGTTCATTTTCATATTATCGACGGGACTATGGGCTTGCCTCGCGTGAAAGGCGTGAAAATTCACGATGGGCACTGCGATGATTCTGCCCCGAAGGTTCTCAGGGCGAACCTGGCTTAAAATTTCATGGATGACGGCAATTCCGTTGAGTTCATCGCCGTCACTAATGGATTGTATATAGAGCGTTTTCCCCGGCTGTGTTCCGTTGATTAAAACCACCGGCAATCGCACGGGGGTCCCATCCGGCAGGGTCCCCACTTTCAAATACCCATTGATTCTTTTGCCGGGCTCCGCTATCAACACCCCGACAACAAGTTTTAATTGGCTATCGTTCACCCTCATTTTTTTCCGTTTCTATTTTGATTTTGGAGCTTTCTATTAAGCTCCAGCAGTCTCTTTGCTAAACGGCGCACGACCTTCGCTGTCTCCAGGGCCTGTCGCGCTTCCTCAAGCATGGGATATGCGCCAGGGTAGCGAACCTGTACGGCGTAGGAAGAGAGGACATCAAGTTGATTCGCATCCACCGCTAAAAACTGACCTGCCTGCGTGCACAAATCTTTTAGAGCCAACAGGTCGTGCGTTTTGGGAAATGCCTGTCCTTTAGCGACCAACACTGCCTTCAGATACTTTTCCGCACATTGTTGAGCATGAAAACATGCGCCAGAGATCAAAGGGTTTTTCCGGCGTAAAGCTGAACGAGCCAGAGAGTAATCTTCCTCTGCGCGAGCCGCCCATGCAGAGGGATTATTGATTTCGTTCATACAAGACCTGACCTTGCGAGAGAATCTCGCGGATGAAGAAATCACCTGTCTCCAGGGCGTATGTGATTTCATCAGGTGTCTTGACCAGGATATCCACCGGGAAAGGACGCGGACGCAAAAGACGCGAGACAGCCAGATAGCGTTCCCGAGGTGGCGAGCCGGTTTCCATCACCACCAGCAAATCGACATCGCTGTCCGGAGTCGGTGTGCCATAGGCATACGAACCGAAGAGAACAATTTTTTCAGGCCGTAGCACCTGGACGATTCGTTGAACAGTGTCTGGCAATGTTTCCGACACAGGCACTGGGAATCCTGTAGGGATAATGTTCGCCTGCTCATCTTGAGTATCCTTGACACTCGCTTGGCGGAAGGGGCCCAGGCTATCGCGCTGTTGTTGGATGAGGGTAGGTTCGGCCATTGAGACACCTCCAGGGGTTATAGGGACATCGCACGAATTTAGGCTATTCCAAAAAATAAAACATTCCATCCACTCGATCTGGATTGCCAATTGTTACCTTCTTGCGCTATCTCTACCAGTATCGATCTCGATCGGTGGCACTTTGAGTTATTTTAACACTTCCAATCAATCGTTGACAATGGGAAAACCGAAAACCGAAAAAATAGATTGATTTTTTTTGCAATTCTTGTTATGTTGGAACCCTCTGCTGCATCTATATGGATGAAGGAGGCAAACCGTGCACACGCAAGATGGACATCTCATCCAGAAGTGCCTCGACGGGGATTCCGCAGCGTTTGGCTTTCTCGTGGACAAATACAGACAGAGCGTTTATGCGTTGGCATACTCCAGACTCGGAAACTTCCACGACGCCGAAGATGTAACCCAGGAGGCATTTATCACCGCTTACGAGAAACTGAATGCCCTGAAGCGATGGGATAGTTTTTACGCCTGGCTCTACTCGATCACTGTCAACTTGTGCAAGATGTGGAGGCGTTCTCGTTCCAACCGTCCCGACCGTGAATACCTCGAAGACCAGGACGAAGCGGTTCTGGACGCGCCTTCGATCGAGGCTTATCAAGCAGAATGGACGCGTCAAGCGGGGGCGGCGCATGAGCAAGTCCACCAAGCGTTAGCGGCTTTGCCGGAGACCTATCGAGAAGTCTTAACGCTCTACTATCTGGGAGGCATGTCCAGTCAGGAGATCGCCCAGTTTCTGCGAACCTCCCCGACGGCTATCAACATGCGTCTCAGTCGCGCCAGAGCACAACTCAAAGAGGAGATATTGACCATGATGAGCGCAACCTTTGCTCCGTATAAATTGCAGCCGAGTTTTACGTTCCGCATTGTGGAACAGATTAAGCAGACCAAAATCCAGACAGGGATACAAAAAACCGCCCTGCCGTGGGGGCTTTCCATTGCAACGGGGCTGACCGCTCTCCTGCTGATTCTCAGCGTCCCCTTCACCCCGATTTTCCCGATTGGTAGGCTGAACGGTTCTGCGCTGCCTGCTGAGACGCAGGTCGCTGAGAAGGGTGAAATCCCTGTCGATGTGATAAAGATTACTGAGATTACCATCCTCTCCAGCGAGACGGGGAAGGTGGATTTCGGACAGAAGCCCAAGCCTGAACCGTTGAACGCCTTCGCCCCGCCGGGGCAAGAGGGGAAATGGACAAGGAAAGCGGATATGCCGACGGCGAGATTTTTCTTTAACACCGCTGTAGTCAATGGTGTGATTTATGCCATCGGGGGGTGGGATGGAAGCAAAGCCTTGGCAACGGTGGAGGCATACGAGCCGGCGTCGAACCGGTGGATGCGGAAAGCCGATATGCTAACCGCCAGGACTTCGACTCAATATGCCGTGGTGGATGAAATCATTTATGTCCTTAGCGGTTCCGAGACTGTTGATGCTACTAGAGAAGTCGAAGCATATAACCCCGCGACGGACACATGGACAAGGAAAGCGGATATCCCAACTCCAAGAGGAAATGGATCCGCTAGCGTGGTGGACGGGAAAATTTACGTCATAGGAGGTGCGCTACCCGGTCAACCACTAGCGACCGTGGAGATGTATGACCCGGCGACAGACACCTGGACAAAGAAAGCCGACATGCCGGATGCAAGATTAAATCATGACGCCGTTGTGGTGAATGGGAAGATTTATGTTTTCGGAGGGGGAAATGAGAAGATAACCCTTTCACCAGCTCTGTACGACCCGGTGACGGACACCTGGACGAGGCTCGCTGATATGTCAAGGGGGAAGGGAGAGCAGCGGGCTGTCCTCTTGAACGGAAAGGTATACGTCCTCGGCGGATTAGGTCTATCAGAGGATAGAAGCAGTTTCCCGCCGCTTTCGACAGTGGAAATCTATGACCTGGCGACGGATACTTGGACATTTGGAGTTGACCTGCCAACCCCGAATTGGGGTTTCGGTGCCAGCCTCGTCGATGGAAAAATTTATATCTTTGGCGGCGGCGGGGAGAATGATCAAGCGCACGCGGGTGTGTACGAATTTGACCCCAGCCCCCCCGCAAGCCCCACCAGCGTCACCCCGGCGGGGAAGTTCGCCACGCTGTGGGGGAAACTGAAAGGAACCATCAGATAGCTTTCCTCCCAATTCCATGTTGCATGAGCCAATGAGCAAAGGCGTCATTGCCGACCGGGGCAATGGCAGTTTTGCTCATTGGCTCGTTTGCAAATTCCGTAGTCGCTCAAGTTCATCCCGCAATCGGGCTAATTCGGTTTCGGCCTGTTGGGCTCTTATCTCCGCTTGCTGCCGGACTTGAACTTCCAGTAGGACTTTTACCTCTGCCTGTTGGGCTCTAGCTTCCGCTTGCTGTCGGGCTTGGGCTGCCTGTTGGGCTCTAGCTTCCGCTTGCTGTCGGGCTTGGGCTTGCACTTTGGCTTCTTCGGTAGGTCTCAACACCCACTCCTGCTTCAGCGGGTCATAGAGCCGCAACTCGCCCTCCACTTCGCCAAGTTCTAAGCCCAACACCTCAGAAGGCAATCGAGTGTCAACTGGCGAAATGGGAACATAACCCTCCCCTTCCAGACGATACCCTATCAGGGGCGACGGCAGATACTTGTGGTCAGGGTCATAGAGGAAATATTCCTTCACCCCCAACACTGTCGCGTATAGCTCTTTCTTTTCGTTGAGGTCTTTTCGGAAAGTTCCTCGGCTGGCGATCTCCAGCACCCAATCGGGGCTTTTGCCTTCTTCCCACACCAGGTAGTTGCGACGCTTTTTCTTTTCCACTCCGAAGACCACGAACACATCGGGAGCAATGGGCTTCTTTCTGGGCTTGTTGGGCTGGTCATGGATAAAGAGGTTTCCTGACACATACACATCGGGTCGGTCTTGATAGCGGTCAGTTAAAATCTCAATCAAGTCCGTCATCGGGAGGCGGTGGAAATCAGTCTCTGCCATGGGTTTACCATCGGATTCAGGGTATCTGACCCTCCGATCGGTCGGAAGGGAACGAATGTCTGGGGAAGTTTGTTGTGGCATCACACATCATCTCCTTGAATTTTATCATGAGCGAAAGGGAGTATAACATACGGCATACCTTCTGTCAAGAAAGTGATTTGCGACGCCTTGCGTTACCGACCAACTATCTCGTTCGGTTTGTAAATAAGTATCAACCTCTTGTCGGGTGGGTGGTTGATGTCCACGCCCCTTTTGCCGTTCTCGAATTTCCGTAATGACCTTTTGATACGGAGGTTGAAGGTGAAAGCTAACAAGGGGTTCCACCACCAGGCGCACCTTCACTGATGTCAAGGGGAGCGACTCGTCCAACGTCACAGTGTGAGCATCGGTGAGCGTACCTGTCACGATATAAGCGTTTTGCATTTTCATAATTTTCCCTCCTATCATTGGAATCATCTGAAATGATGCCACCATCTGTCCGTTAAATCAAATTCAAGTCGCGACATGAGGTCGCCGTCTCAGGGAATTTTGGGGTATTGACTTGTTTGTGTAATCATGCTAAAATACAGGCATGCGATGGTTTGCTCATTTTAGGGATAAAAATCAAAATGCTTTCATATTCCGTAATCTCTCCCTCAACGAGTATTTTAATCTTGCCATCTACGGTGGCTTCCTCATCTTTGTTCTGGCGCTTCCGTTTGGCGATGCGACGGGAATTTTGAATGCGGGTTTGCTGCTTGCGCTGTTGGGGTGGATTGGGCGAGTTTGCTACGAACGCAAACTCGAATGGAAACGCACGCCTTTGGATATCCCGATCGCTGTTTTTCTAGGGCTTGCGCTCATTTCTTCGCTGTTCGCGCCGCATCGAGATACAAGTAGCCTTGGATATTTCTGGAAGTTGCTTCGAGCCATATTGCTATTTTATGCGGTGATTCATAGCCGTCTGGGAACACGATGGCGGCATATCATCCTTGCCTTCATCCTGGCTGGCGGACTTTCTTCGGCCCTCGGGCTCTGGTACTATGCAAACGGGGCGCATTTGGGGACTGATTTCCTGTTTAACAGTGATACCAGGTTCCAAATCGACTTAGACGAGGGCGATCGTATCCCGGAGAATGTGCGGCGAGCGTTTGAAAATAAAGGGGTTCGGCTGTCTCCAGGTGCGACTATCGCTCCCTCAAAGGAATATGGCGATTGGTTGATAACCGATCCGTTAAGGAATCGGAGGTATGCTGTCAGGTTGCTTTTGAATCCTGATCTATCGGGGCAAGGTGAGAATCAGTTCACCGTTTATATCGTTGAAGCACGACTTGCTGGCACGTTCAAGATGCCCAACGACCTTGGCGCTTACCTCGTGATCGTTCTGCCAATGACGATCGGCTATTTTGTCATGAGTTGGCGCACACGCCAAAGCTGGAAATTCACTGCCGTCTTAGGCGGTATCTTATGCGTGATGGCCGCGAACATGGCGCTCACACTCACACGGGGGGCATGGGTCGGTGTCCTCGTTGCGACAATTTATATCATGCTCTATTTTGAGCGGCGGCTGTTATGGGGATTGCTGGTCATCGTCCTCCTATCCCCCTTCTTGATGCCCCGTGCTGTCAAAGATCGATTCCAGACGATGTGGGAACATCCGCCAGGCTTTATGAGCGAACGCCCCCAATGGTGGAAAACCTCCGTTCAACTCATCGCGAAGTATCCAATCACCGGCATTGGATTGGGCAGATTTCGCTATGAATACCAACTGCATGGGCCACCGGGCATGTATCACAAGCCGTATCATGCCCATAACATTTACCTTCAGGTTGCCGTTGAGCAGGGGGTTCCGTCGCTCATTGTATTTTTATGGATACTATTTTTGCTCTCCCGCCAACTTTTTGCCTTGCGCCCAATGGACGACTTCTGGGGGGCTGGCTTATTTATCGGAGGCAGCGGTTTTCTGATCTCTGTCCTGGTATACGGGCTCGTCGATCACATCCTGCATCAACGACCGTTATTGATGTTCTGGTTTATTCATGGTATCGTCTGTTATGTGACACATTTTGACACAAAGGGGCTCATCCACAATGAAAAAAAATTGGACACCTGTTAATCTCAATCAAGTAACAACATACCCGATTCGTGAGCGGGTCAACAAAGTCTCAATCCACGATTTCGCCGCCCGTCCTTCGCCCAATGATGGCATGAGGGAATTTTTATGTGGCTTGCCCAAGCTCCTCAAAGCAGGAGACCTCTTAGAACTGGTAGACCGAATCGTTTCAGCATATCGACAGAGTAAGCCAATCATCGTGATGATGGGCGGGCATGTGATTAAGTGTGGTCTGAGCCCGATTCTGATAGACCTGATGGAGCGCGGAATCATTACCGCCCTCGCCTTCAACGGCGCAAGCAGCATCCACGATTTTGAGATTGCCTTAATCGGTGAAACCTCTGAAGATGTCGGCGAATATATTCAAACAGGGCAGTTTGGCATGGTCGAGGAGACAGGGCGTTTCATGAATGAAGCCATCCGTGAAGCTGCTGACGCGGGGCTCGGCATGGGGGAAGGGCTTGGTAAGAAATTGCTCCAACTCAATGTCCCGCATGGAGATTACAGCCTCCTCGTCGCTGGCGCTCGACTTGGCACCCCGATTACGGTGCATGTTGCCATCGGGACGGACATTATCCATCAACACCCGTCAGCAGATGGTGCCGCTATCGGGAAGGCGAGCTTCACCGATTTTCGCCTCCTCACCGCCATCGTTGCGGAGTTGGGAGACGGTGGGGTTGTCCTGAATTTTGGATCGGCGGTGATATTGCCGGAGGTTTTCCTCAAAGCCCTGACCATTGCGCGAAACCTAGGAAACCGCGTGACCCATTTTACCACGGCGAATTTCGACATGATTCAGCAATATCGTCCACTGGAAAACGTCGTCAAACGCCCGACGAACATCGGTGGGCAGGGGTACACCTTCACGGGGCATCATGAAATCATGATTCCGCTGCTGGCGAGCGCGATTGTCGGAAGGCTGACCTGAATTAAAATGTTCGCTGTTCTTGTCTTATAAGGAGGATAGGAATGAGCAACTTTACCAGAACATCTGTCCCGCGTATTGAAGGGTTATCTGTGAAAAACTATCGGGCACTCCGGGATTTGCAGCTCAAAAAACTCACCCCTTTGACGGTCTTCTTGGGCCCCAACGGAAGTGGCAAGTCTACGGTCTTTGATGTGTTTGCGTTTCTCTCGGAGTGCTTTTCTGTCGGTCTCAGGAAAGCCTGGGACCGGCGCGGCAGGTTCAAAGAACTCCGTACCCGAGGGGCTGATGGGCCAATTGTGGTTGAATTGAAGTATCGTGAGAAACCAAGAGTACCGATCATCACCTACCATCTCGCCATTGAAGAAGGCCATAGGGGGCCTTACGTGGCAGAGGAATGGCTTCAGTGGCGACGTGGACAGCGGGGCAAACCGTACCGGTTCCTCGACTTCAAAGAAGGTGCTGGGCGAGTGATTACCGGAGACATGCCAGATGAGCAGGGTGAGCGTATTGAGGAAGCATTAGATTCCTCAGAAATGCTGGCGGTGAACACACTTGGGCAGTTCGCAAGGCACCCGCGTGTCAGTGCCCTGCGCCGCTTCATCACCGGGTGGTACCTTTCCTACCTGACGGCGGATAACACCCGAACCGTCCCGGAAGCGGGTCCCCACGAGCGGCTATCTGCCTCCGGTGACAATTTGCCTAACGTGATTCAATATCTCAAGGAACAACACGAACCCCAACTGGAAGACATCTTAAAGACGCTAACCCGCCGTGTGCCCCGGCTCGAGAAGGTCGACGCCGAACTTCTGGCAGACGGCAGGCTCCTGTTGCAGATCAAGGATGCCCCCTTTGAACGCCCAATTTTAGCCAAATTTACCTCCGATGGCACACTCAAAATGCTGGCATATCTGACGGTTCTCTATGACCCCGAACCGCCGCAATTGATCGGTATTGAGGAACCCGAAAATCATCTTCACCCCCGCCTGTTGCCAGAACTGGCTGAAGAGTGCCGAGAAGCATCAGCACGTACACAGTTGATGGTCACGACCCATTCGCCATTCTTCGTCAATGGGCTCAAGCCTGAAGAACTGTGGGTCCTTTTTCGGGATGAAAATGGCTATACCCAGGCTCAACGGGCTGTTGACATGCGAGGGATTAAGGAATTCATGGAGCACGGTGCCTTGCTCGGACACCTCTGGATGGAGGGATACTTTGAAGTCGGCGACCCGCTGACGGCTGCCGGTGGTCCGAAGCATCCAAGCCCAGGAGAATGTTGAAGGAGTTCAGATCAGATGCACATCGAATTTTTAGTAGAGGAGCCATCGGCTGAAGCGGCCCTTAAAAACCTTGTGCCTATAATCTTAGGACAAGATGTTTCTTTCGTGATTCATCCGCACCAGGGCAAGCAAGATCTGCTCGCAAAGTTAACCGGCCGCCTCAAGGGATATAAGGCTTGGCTGCCAGAAGATTGGCGAATCGTTGTTTTGATTGATGGGGACAATAAGGATTGTCGGGAACTGAAGGATAAATTGGAGAGAATAGTCCACGATGCTGGGTTGATGACCAAATCGGCGGTCTTGATGGGTTCAAAATTTCAGGTCTTGAACCGGCTGGCCATTGAGGAACTTGAGGCACCCACTCGTATACATTCCCTGCGAGGTCATGCACGCTGTATGGACTGACACCCGCAGGATAACTCCCAACTGGGGTCGTGCGATGCGGCCCCGCTTCCCAGGAATTGCAGTCGGGGTGCCTTCCTTTCATGAATCGAAGGTCCTGAGCACTTGAACTAATTCTGAGAAGCCTTCGTTATCGAACAGGATAAAGCCGATAGGATATAAGTCTAACAGATGAATTTTGTCCAGAAATCCATAGCGTCCCAACAAAATCAGGTCCCATACAGGCTTTTGGACAGGATTAGGTTCTTGTGCCCACATGAACGGGATATTCATGAAGTAATAATCGCTAGAGGTCGGTATTGCGATTTGAATATCTCGTCGCACACAAGGTACATCCTTCAATAGAACCGCTTGTTCGTCGGGCAGGGCAGGAGGAAGTCCGAGCCGATTCCCCTCTTGATAAGGTAAAACACACAGGTCTGCCCCCGTATCAACTAATGCGGGGCTTACGACTTTGGCACCCGGCAAGAGAACACCCAGGACTGTTCTTGGAGGGTCAGGAAATCGGATTAATTCAAGCATTTTCATCTCCTTGTTGGTGAGGAGACATGGGCGTGATTCCACCTGCGCCCATTACAGGCCCATCATACGCCAAGGACAAGCCGGTGTGAATTGTTTTGCCTTGAGACGCCAATGCCGTGAAGAGGCTTTCTGGTGTGAGTGTCCGTGTCATCAAAGGCGTTTCACAACTATCTCTTGCGTCTTTGGGCTTGAGTGTTTCTAATAATTCCTGAAGAATTGAAATCCTTTCTCCTACAGGGAGAGTTTTGAGTTGTGCGATGATTTCCACTTTTATCATGAGTGAGAGCCTCCTTTTCGTGAAAATGACAGGGCTTAAAAAATGAACCCGTATAAAGGCATGTTTCAAAAACATGTTGACACTTTGAGATTGAAAGTGTAAACTAATTTTTTCAGGAATTTGAAACAAGCCGGAATTTATCGATATTATATCCAATTTTGGCTGGCAGGACAAGCGCAAAAGCAAATTGTTGGCGACTATTCCTCTTCAAAAATTGCGTTCAACACACGCAGGGAGAGCTTCAACTTTTCAGAACTTTGATTCTCAAGGAGGGCTAAGATTGTAGCTTGCAAACGTTCGGTTTCAGTCACAAGCTCATCTTCGAGTGGAAAGTTGAAAAGGTCTTTGGGAGGAACTCTGAGCGCATTGGCAATCTTCACCAGGTTATCAAAGCAAAGATTCGCCTCACCTCGTTCGACAGCACCAAGATAGGTGTAGTGCAAATCTGCCTTTTCCGCTAATTTCTCTTGAGAAAGCTTCTGAGCTTTCCTAAATTCTCGTACTCTTTGTCCGAAGAGCTTCCGTAAATTCGCCATGTTTTACCCCCACTTGACTTGGGTAAATAGAAGTGTTAAGCCAGTCAGAAACCGAGTTTTTCACTCTCGAACCGGAGAGAGTGGCGTGTGATGACGTTGTGGTGTTGAAGCGATTGGGGCCCCAGAAAAAACTCGGTTTCTATCCCTTCTACCAATCCTTAAACGGAAAGATTCGCGTTTCAGCGATCATCCCGTAGATGCTCCACAGGCTGCCCGCGACGAATTCCCCAAGCACCAATCCCAGGAAAAACGGCGCTGCCTTCCGATGCGTCTGAAGCCCGCCGTGCTTGAGGATAATCCATTTCGCGATGGTGCTGATGACGAGAGAAATCCAGAGCCAGTTCATACACCAATCTGCCGCGCCAGAGACCGCGTAGCCAACCGCATGAAAAGGCCACCAGAAAAGCTTCATCCGCAGAAACATTAACAGGAACGTAAACCCCATACCGACGCCGATGAATGTGACCTCGGGGATATTGGGGCCTACGGGTAGCGTCATCTGCTGCTGAAGGCGATTGAACGGGTGCCATGCAAAACCGCCGCCCGAGCCGAACCGGTAGACGTCATGGAGATACGCCCAAAAGGAAGCAATCGCTCCGACGAAAACTGCCAGCACCATCGCCCAAACCAGCGGTTTCGGGTTGAATCCCGTTCGTTCTGAAAGTTTGAATCCCTCCAGTTGATGGGGCATCGGATGGCTGCGGTGGGCGCGGTTGAAGAAGAAAAGGAAGGCAAGTGCCGTCAAATTTTCTCCGCCCATCCCTCGCGTCCCCAAAATCGCTGGCAGGGCGTAATCGGGCCCCATGAAATGCAGGTCGTGGGCGGGGGCACCGGATTCGACGCGCATCCGTGTGATGCCCGTCGATAGCCCGTAGTAAATGGCGAAGAAGGCAATCCCGAGCCCAATGCTGAGTCCCATCTTATGCGAAAATCCAATCAGGTACACTAACCCGAACAATAACCCCAGCATGGCTGTCCGATAACGCATCGGTTCGGTGGAATCATCAAGCCTCGATTGCCCCGTTGTGACTTGCTTGAAGATCTCAGCGATGTACTTTCGACTTGCCCAGAGCGCGAAGAGTGACAGGCCGAGATATGCCCCAAGCGATTGCTGCCGGTCATAAGGGAAACCGGGCAGCGAACGGATGCCGAGAATCGCTCCAATCACCCCTTGCATTTTGCGAAAGAGGTAAAAGAACCAGCATGAGAACGATAAATCTAACGGCATAAAAAACCCGAGCCCAATCACGAACGGATAGATCGAAAACGGCGTCCACCCGATGGCGCTCCACGGTTTTTCGGTGAAGAGATAGCTGATGTTCCGCAGGCGAACGCCGATCACCGGAATTGTCGGATAGAAGTAGCTTAACCCGTTGACCAGATTGAGTACCGTCACCAGGATAAACGCCATCCAAAAGAGGTGATTTCGGAAGAATTGCGCCCCGCTGTTCCGCGTCATCTCTAACGGCAGTTGAATAATTGGATAGGCCAGTTTTTCCCGTTCAGTCCACTGTTTCCGCAGCAGGACATTGATACAGATCATCACAAACAGCAGGACAACGATGAAGCTCGTCCACCAAAGCGTCGGTCCAATCCATGCTTGCAGCACTTCCGCTCGATAGAGTGTCGATTCGCCCTGGTAGTACCCTTCCAAAATTCGCTTATCCTGCACCGTCAACCATTTGGGCATGTATCGATAAAAGAGTTCCTGCCATTCATTTTCGGGTGTCTCGAACCAGAAGACATGCCCAATTAAAGGGATAAGCACCTGCGCATGGTCATGCGATGCCACTGCGCTTGCCATACAAAGCATCACATAGATGACGAGCAGTTCGCCGTGTGTCAACGCCCATTTCGGTTTGAACCGTCGCACGGCGAGGTTGATCAACGTTACATTGAACAGGCAGAATATGACGTTGAAGAACAACGACATCGTGGTCGGGAAAAGCCCCCACCACACCATCTCGGTGTACATGATCCAATAGCAGTTGATCGGGATGAGGAGCAGAGCAAGCGTGACAGATTTTACGGTGACGCCGTGTGTATATTTCGGTGGGTATTTCATGATGGAAATAGTATCATATTTCCCATAGATGTCAAGCGAAACGTTAGATATAGAGTTAGATCCTTCCGAAGGTTTCAAACCCCGATCAAAGATCGGGGTTAAAGGCTAAACACTTGTGTTTTTGCAACGTCCAATTTACAGTTCCCACCGGTGGGTTCGTTTCTGAAAAACTGGTATCTTGACTTTGTTAGATTTACCCGTAGCCCAAGATTCTATCTTGGTCCTTGGACAACGGGGCCAAGATAGAATCTTAGGCTACGAGGGCATCCGTTTTGAATTTAATAAAGTCAAAGTATAAAACCTCATTTTTTTAAGGAGTGAAAATGTCTCATAACAACACAATACGTGTCGCATTTATTGGTTGCGGTGGAAATGCGCGTGGGCATGGACGCAACGTGGCACAAATCACCGGTACAGAAATCGTTGCGCTTGTTGATGTCAGCGAGGATGCGCTAAAAGCATTCAAAACGACCGTTGGCTTAGGAGACGATGTTCCCACGTTTGCCGATCACGCCAAAATGTTAGCCACCGTTAAACCCGACGCAGTGGTGATCAGCACCCCCCATACCCTTCATTTTCAGCAGAGCATGGATTCGCTTGACGCTGGCTGTCATGTGCATACCGAAAAGCCGATGGTCTGCACGGTTGCGCACGCGAAGCAGGTCATCCAGAAAGTCAGGGAAACCGGCAAGCATCTGATGATTGGCTATCAACGGCATCTCCAACCCGCTTATATGTATTGTCGCCAGGTGGTGCAGAGTGGTGAGCTGGGCAAAGTTCACTTTGTGACGGCCCATCAGTGCCAGAATTGGTATCGTGGTACAAAAGGGAGATGGCGACAAGTTCCATCCCTCAGTGGCGGTGGGCAGCTCAACGATTCAGGCAGCCACCTGATCGACATTCTGCTTTGGATCTTGGAGGCAAGCCCGAGCGAAGTGTTTGCCATGATGGATTATCTGGACTCCGAAGTGGACATCCTCACTGCAATGTGCATCCGGTTCGATACAGGCGCGTTGTGCAATATTGGTGTTGTCGGGCATGCCGCCGGCAGCATGCGCGAAGATTTCACAATCTGGATGGAAAAAGGCACACTCTTCGTCCGCGATGGCAAACTCTATCGAGAGGAAGAAGGCACAGGCATGGTTGAAGTGACCGGTGACCAGCTTCCCAAAGGTGGGGCTAAAGATCGCGCCTTCATTGAGTTGATTCGCGGAGAACGTCAAGACAACCCAATTGATGTCTTAAACGGACTGCGCGTTATCCAATTGACGGAAGCGGCATGGAAGTCAGCAGAAGAGGGTAGACCGGTGAAGGTGGTTCTCAACTAAAACGGGGCATGTTTCAAATTCCCTATTTTGCCGGTAGAAACAGTGACAATAAAAAACCCCATCGGTGTTCCTACCGATGGGGAAAAGATGAGACCACAATAATTTTAATCCTTGTCAAGGTTGGTGGCGACGTTTAATTTCGCCCCACGTTGTGGCGAGTTTTTTCTTGGGGTCAACGGCCGTGGCTTTGGATGGGACAACTTCCAGCGCACTGAACATCGCATTCAGGTCGCCTTTGCCAGTCGCGGCATTACCGGCGAAATTGAAGTCCATCGCCCCGTCTTTGACTTCAATTCCTTCGTATTTTTTTATGTCAATTTCATCCTTGCCCGGTGTCACATAAAGTGGCTGTACATTCTTGCCTTCAATGAAGATGTCGAAACCTCTGTTGTTAGGTGACCAGTGTTCGCCAACCAAATAGGTGACATCAAAAGTGCCATTACCTGTCTCGAGTTGGTGCTTGACTGTCGCAGGGAATGCCGCCCAACTGACGGAATAAAATAGTTCTACATCATAGCCAGCCTTTTTGGCCTGGTTTTGAGCATCGGGCGTCAAGGTCGTGACCTCCGCTACCTGGGGTTCCTTTTCTACCCAGCCACCCCATGGCTGGTTGCTTTTTTGTGCCCCAAACCAGGTGCGTCCCTTGGAGTCTGTGAAATCGTCTGTCTTACCGCCCCTGACGCGAACCTCCTTTTGGGCAATCAAACACTGGGTACACAGTATCGTGAGAAAAATTGCCAAGCCGAAAATGCAAAACGATTTACTTTTCATCGGTAATATCTCCTTTTCGTCAATCTTGACGATTTTGTTTAATCGCGCCCCACGTTGTGGTTAGCTTTTGCTTAGGGTCAACGGCTTTTGCGCTTGGGACCACTTCCAGGCCGCTGAACATCGCGTTCAGGTCGCCTTTGCCGGTCTTGGGATTGCCAGCGAAATGGAAGTCCATCACTTTGTCTTTGACTTCAACTCCTTCGTATTTCTTAATGTCAATCTCGTTTTGCCCCGGCGTCACATAAAGTGGCTGAACATTTTTGTCTTCAATGAAGATGTCGTAGCCTCTGTTATTGGGTGACCAGTGTTCACCAACCAAATAGGTGACATCAAAGAGACCGTTGCCTGTATTGATTTGGTACTTGACTGTCGCAGGGAATGCTGCCCAACTGACGGCAAAAAAGATGTCGTCATCATAGCCAGCGGCTTTTGCTTTCTTCTGAGCATCGGGCGTTAATTGGGCCACCTCTGCGGTCTGGGGAAGTTGCTCAATCCAGCCTCCCCACGGCTGTTTGGATTGTTGACCGCCACGCCAGATGCGCCCTTTGGAGTCTTTGAAATCTTCCACCTTACCGCCTCTGACGCGAAATTCTTCTTTGGAAATCACATGCTGCGCATGCAACACCGTAAAAAAAACGGTCAGGGCAAAGATTAATAGTGATTTGCGTTTCATTGAAAAACCCCTCCTTGGTTAGTGGTTTTAATGAAGAGTTTAGCTACTAAAATCAATGTCTCTATCTTAGCATGGAATGGATGGCTTGTCAAGTAAAATTTTAGATTGTTGCGAAACCTGATTCATCCTTATTCTGATGGTTCAGTCACAACAATCATCTGATTGACCTCAATATCCGTTAAAATCTGGGTGATGCCGCTGGGCCATTGTATGATAATCTGATCGACCTTTGTGGTTTTCCCAAGCCCAAATTCCAGTTCCAAACTGCTCTGCGATAGATAACTTCCTCCGCTGGCGACTTCTCTGATTTGTGTTAGTGTCCCAGCAATCACCTTCACTCTGGCACCGATTCCATCTCGATTGCTTACAGTGCCAATTGTGCGAAGCTTTAACCAATTGTTTTGATTTCCGCCATCATTACGGAGAAGCGTCGGTTTGTCACCATTATTGACGATGAACACATCCACATCTCCATCGTTATCGTAATCGCCAGTGACGACTCCACGCCCCACTCGGAGCGGGAGCCGATGCAGACCAACAGCCTCTGAAACATCAGTAAACGTTCCGTTACCATTATTTCGGAGCAGGATATCCAATTGGCCGGGGGGTTCCCAGGATGCAGGGTCGATATGTCCGCAAGCGATAAAAAGGTCTAAATCGCCATCGTTATCGTAATCAAAAAATTCAGTTCCCCAACAAGTCTTCCCGATACCCGATTCAAAGACCCCGCTTTGAGCGGAGACATCGGTGAAAGTCCCATCCCCGTTGTTGCGATAGAGAACGTTGTTTTCGTCAAGCCAGTTCGTGACAAAGAGGTCTAAATCACCATCATTATCGTAATCCCCCCACGCAATCCCCATCCCGCCTCGTATATCTCCGGTATGACTCCTGGCATCCGGAAGGTTCGTATTGGTAAAGGTCCCATCCCCATTGTTGCGATACAGAATGTTCTGGTCTGTATCATTGGCGATGTAAAGGTCAGCATCTCCATCGTTGTCGTAGTCGGCGAATGCAACGCCGAGGCTGAGATGGAATCCCCCCCCAATACCCGCTGAATCCGTCATATTGATGAACTTCCCGTCACCCTTATTGAGCAATAGAACATTCTCTTCACCAAAGAAATCATAAGGAAAAAAGACCTCTTTGCCCTGTGGGACTTTGGAATAATCCAGATAATTGGCAAAATAAAGGTCAACATATCCGTCGTTGTCATAATCTGCCCACGCGACCCCTGCTCCGAATCCGGTATGCCCCAATCCACCGGCACCCGCTGAGAACTTAACGAACGTCCCATCTCCATTGTTTTTATAGAAGACATTGGCTTTATAGTTCGTTACATACAGGTCTGCATCGCCATCGTTGTCGTAATCAGCAAATGCACACCCCATGCCCCAGCCTGTATCGCCAACACTGGCCGCCTCTGTCACATCTGTAAAGGTGCCATCTCCGTTATTCCGATACAGGGCGCTTCGGGGGGGGGTTACCCCGGCGTCGTCGGTCTGTTCCACTCCACTATGCTCAACCCCAGTCAGAGATCGGAGGGACGCAACCGTACTATTCACAATATAAAGGTCCAGGTCTCCATCATTGTCATAATCGACAAATGCAGCCCCTGATCCAACGATTGCCGGAATCACCCGTTTTTCAAACCCTCCGGCATGCTGAAAATGAATCCCTGCTTCTTGGGTGACATCGACAAATTGGACATCTGAAACCTGCCCCCATGAAGCCAAAACGAAAAACAGAAAATAAAATAATCCCATTTTTATCACCTCAGACTTCCGAAGTCT